>CAWEVE010000032.1:0-13548 GCA_963812465.1 Terriglobia bacterium | reverse complement strand
GGCGCATCCCCGTCTTCGGCACCGCCCCCCGGTCAGGAGCCAGGAGGCGATTCCGGTACCTTCGTTTTCCGAGCCGACGTGCAGGAAGTTCTGCTGCACGCCACGGTTATCGACGATAAGAAGCGCATCATCACCAATTTCGACCCGAATGCCTTCACTGTATTCGAGGACGGCAAACCCCAGACCATCACTTCGTTCCGCCATGAAGCAGTTCCCATTTCGCTCGGGATTGTGATCGACAACTCCGGCTCGATGCGCGAAAAGCGGGACAACGTGACAAAGCAGCGCTCAATCTGGTCCGAGCCAGCAATCCTCAGGATGAAGTCTTCGTGGTGAATTTCAGCGACGAATATTTTCTCGATCAGGCCTTCACCAACAACATCAATCTGATGCAGGGCTCTGGAGAAATACGAGACCCGCGGCGGTACCGCGCTGTACGACGCTGTGGTGGCCTCGGCCGATGAGCTGAAAAAACACGGCAAACTGCAGAAGAAAATACTCTTTGTCGTCACCGACGGCGAAGACGATGCCAGCCGCGAATCCTGGAGCAGGCTGTCCGCATGTTGCAGGAGGAAAACGGGCCCACCGTATACACTATTGGAATTCTTGGGGAGGAGGGCAGAGGCGAGCCCACGGGCGCTGCAAACCATTTCCGAGAGCACCGGAGGCATCGCCTTTTTCCCCCGCACTCTGGACGAAGTGGACCCGATCAGCAAAGCTGTCGCCCACGACATTCGCAACCAATACACCATCGGCTACAAGCCCGCCTTCCCAAGACCGCCGGCGGATATCGCACCATCCGTGTCGATGCCCGCGCCCCCGGATACCACAAGCTCACCGTCCGTACCCGCAGCGGCTACTACGCCGGCCAGGAACAAGCCGCCGGCGGCGGGAATTGAAGAACCGCAGCTTCCAGGCACTTGGGATTTGTCATGAGCAAATCACGTGCCATGACTCTTTTAAGCGGATTGTGATTGCCAAGTGCTCACGACTCATTGACGCTCCGCCGGGCTTTCGTACCCTGTAGGGTGCGCCCAGAGACCACCGAGCTTCTGCTTGCGCGTCACTGACGACATCTCCCAACTGGTCGGCCACTTCGATCCTGCGCCTAAAAAAGCTGGCTCCCTCCGGCTGGCCGCCGTGTTTACGCCAAGCTCGAATACCTGAATCCGGGTGGAAGCGTGAAGGACCGCGCCGCCAGCGGCATCATCCTGAGCGCCGAAAAAGAAGGCCGCCTCAAGCCCGGCGGGACAATTGTCGAAGCCACCGCCGGCAACACGGGCATCGGTCTCGCCCTGATCGGTGTGCAACGCGGCTACAAGGTCGTGCTTTTTGTTCCCGAAAGATTCTCCGAGAGAAAGTCGCGATCATGCGAGCCCTGGGAGCCGAAGTGATTCGCACGCCAGATGCCGAAGGAATGCTAGGCGCAATCCGCCGCGCCAATGAGTTGGTGGCGAGCAATCCGGACGCGTTCATGGCCAGCCAGTTCGACAATCCTGCCAATCCCGACTACCACTACCGCACTACAGCCCCGGAAATTTTTGAGCAGATGGAAGGCCGCATTGACGCGCTGGTGATTGGCTCCGGCACCGCCGGAACTTTTACTGGCGTGGCTCGCTTCTTGAAGGAACGTCTGCCCAGGGTGCTAGCTTACGCGGTGGAAACGCAAGGCTCGGTTCTGGGCGGCGGAAAGCCCGGCCCACACAAGGTAGAGGGCATCGGCGCCAGCTTTATCCCGGGCAACTTCGACCCTTCCGTATGCGATGAAGTTTTAATGGTCACCGACGCCGACGCTTTCGCCATGGTAAAGACCCTGGCAGCGCGCGAAGGAGTGTTATCCGGCTCCAGTGGCGGCGCCAACGTTTTTGCTTCCCTGCAGATTGCCCGCCGGTTGGGTCCGGGAAAGCGGGTAGTGACGATGATCCCCGATTCCGCCGAGCGCTATCTCTCGAAAAAAATCTTTGAAGGCGGAATTTGAGAAGGCCAGCTATCAGCTTTCAGCCGTCAGCCGTCAGCAAATCCAGACTCTGAGAACTGCGAACTAAAAACTGAAAACTGACAAATCAAACAACCGAAAATCTCAAACTCAAAACCGAAGACTAAGACGTAAGAAACCGAAAACTGAAAGCCGAAAACCGAAAGCTGAAAGCTGAAAACTGAAAACGTCACTCATGCCCAAGAACAAACAACCAGGTTTCGCCACCAAAGCCATTCACGCCGGCCAATATCCCGACCCTGAAACCGGGGCGGTTTCAGTCCCCATCTACCCGACTTCCACCTACGTCCAGCAGGAACTCGGCAAGAATAAAGGATACGAATACGCGCGCGTTTCCAATCCCACCCGCACTCGCCTGGAAGAAAATCTGGCAATGCTCGAAGGCGGCATCGCCTCTCGTGTCTTCGCCAGCGGCATGGCCGCGATCAACGCCATCTGCACCATGTACAAGTCCGGCGACCACGTGGTTTGCGGCAACGATCTTTACGGGGGCGTGCCCCGTCTTTTCAACCAGGTCCTGGCAAATTTTGGAATGAAATTCACCTACGTCGACACCTCGGACGCGCGAAACGTAGAACGCGCCATCCGAAAAAATACCCGCATGGTCTATGTTGAGACCCCCACCAACCCGCTGATGTCTCTCACCGATATCGGGGCCGTCAGCCAGATATGCCGCCGCAAAAAAGTGGAGTTGGTCGTGGACAACACTTTCATGTCGCCCTACTTCCAGCAGCCGATCTGGTTCGGAGCCGACATGGTGGTGCACTCCACCACGAAATTCCTCAACGGACACAGCGATGGGCTGGGCGGCGTCGTGGTTTGCACCACCCAACAGCAGGCTGACAAACTGGCTTTTGTACAGAAAGCCGCCGGAGCCATTCTTTCTCCATTCGAATGCTGGCTGGTATTGCGCGGCGTCAAGACGCTTGCCGTTCGCATGGAACAACACGATCGCAGCGGCCGCGTCATTGCGGAGTTCCTGGCGCGTCACAAAAAGGTAAGACGGGTCTTCTATCCCGGTCTCGCGGAGCACGCCGCAGCACGACCTGGCTCATCGCCAGATGACCGGCTTTGGCTCGATGATTACCTTCGAGACTGGATCGCTGGCGAACGCCAAAAAAATGCTGAAGAAAGTTCGTCTGTGCTCCCTGGCCGAGTCGCTGGGAGGAGTTGAAACCCTGATCTCGCACCCCGCCACCATGACTCACGCCGCGCTGGGAAAAAAAGGAAGAAAAGAGATCGGCATCACCGACGGCCTGGTTCGCATTTCGGTAGGAATCGAAAACGTGGAAGACATCATGGACGATCTTGACCAGGCGCTGGCGGCAATCTGAACTGGCCGCGATGACCCCATCTCCAAATCCCGCTCGTGAGTGGAATTCCTCCGAATACCACCGCCTCTCTCAACCGCAGGTCGGTTGGGGCAAGAAGGTCCTCGCCCGTCTGAAGCTGCGCGGCGACGAATTGGTTCTCGATGCCGGTGCAGGAACGGGCCGCCTTACCGCCGATCTACTGCAGGCCCTGCCGAAGGGACGAGTAGTCGCGCTCGACGTTTCACAAAACATGGCGCGCTCTGCCCGCGAATACTTGCGACCGAAGTTCGGCGAGCAAGCGCAGGTGGTCGCCGCTGATCTGCTCGACCTCCCGTTCACCGCCGCTTTTGATGGCATCGTCAGCACCGCTGCCTTCCATTGGGTTCTGGATCACGATCGCCTGTTTCGCGGGTTGTTCGAGTCGCTCCGTCCCGGAGGCTGGTTACAGGCGCAATGCGGCGGCGGTCCTAACCTGGCTCGCCTGAAAACGCGCATGGAAGTTCTCGCTGAGTCTCCAAAATTCGCCCCGTTTGTAGCGACTTTCCCATCACCCTGGCTCTACCAAAATGCCGAAGCTGCGGCAGCCACGCTACGACGCGCCGGCTTCGTTGAGGTCGAGACTAATCTCGAAGCAGCCCCCACCCTCCTCGACGATCGCCGCCACTATTTCGAGTTTGTAAAAACGGTAATCGTCCGCACTCACCTCGAACGCCTGCCCGATGAGGACCTGCGCGAACAATATGTCTCAGACTTGGCTGACCAGGCGGCGAAGGATGACCCTCCATTCCTCCTGGACTACTGGCGGCTTAATCTCACAGCCAGGAAACCGTGAATTTGTTTCCGCTCCTTTGGGAACGCGTTCCTCGTTCTGTGGGCGGCTGATGCTCCGAGCGATTGATGAGCTAGGATGGAAACCCTCGTCGCCGTGTGCGGCGCCTGCCATCGACGCGGGGAAAGTGTCTTGCCGAGGCGAAGTGAACGCCGCCATCGAACGGAGCGGAGAGGATCAAGTCCAGGGCCGCACTCGTGCGGATAAGACTGCATCGCGTTAATATGCACCAGTGTCAGGAGTGATCATGATGAAGGCCTCGGATTTCCGTCGCATTGCTCTGAGCCTCGAAGGAGCGGAAGAAAGCTCGCACATGGGCGCGCCCGATTTCCGCGTGGGAGGAAGAATTTTCGCGACGCTCGCCTCCCAAAAACAGGGTTACGGAAATCTGATGCTCACGCCCGAGCAGCAGGCCGATTTCGTCGGAGAGGCGCCAGAAGTCTTCCTGCCTATTTCAGGAGGATGGGGAAGAATGGGCGCGACTCATATCCGCCTGGCGCAAGCGAGCGAGGACGTATTGACGGGCGCGCTGCAGACAGCATGGAAACTCAGAGTTGAAAAGAATAAGAAGTCGAAGAGTAAAGGCGCGAAGAAAAAAGGGTCAAAGAAGACTCCGCGCCGCGATTGAATTTGCGCTCTGTCGAGTTCGATCGGATGATGTCGGCCAAATCAATCGATTGTCAGATCCTTCCCATGGCCATCGTCCGCAACTGAGAAATCCAGAGTTTCATCGTGCAGCGCCGCCGGAACAGGCTGTCCATTCAAGTGAACCGACTTGTGATCTGCTCCCATGCCATGGATTTCAATGTGCAACTGCGACCACCACGCCGGATAGGTGCCTTCGTGCGCTCCCAGTCGCAGAGCAACCCCGCCGTCCGACCGCGTTTCACAGGAAAACTGCATTCGCAGGAACGCCCCCTGCCGGTAAGCGAAGGAGTGACCGTCATCCAGATAAAACGAGCCACGACAATCCGGGCCGGGATACACCCGCAGAGTAAGCGCGCCGCTGGGTTGCTGCCGCGTGCTCTGCGTCAGCGGAGCATACGGCAGGATTGTTCCGGGCCGCACATAGACCGGCAATTCCGCCAGTTGAGGTGTCACCGTCACTGCCGTCACCTGCGAGACCACGCCGCTTTCAGGTTGCACACCGGTGGCTGCGGACACGACGGTCTTACCTTCAACGCGCTTGCCTGTCCAGTAGTCGTACCAGCCGGCGCTGGGAAGTTGAACCGCGTAAGCAACCGTTTGCTCGATGATTGGTGGTGGCGCGATCAGCAGATCGGGTCCGACGAGGAATTCGTTGGCCGTCAACGGGTCGATGTCCATGGGGTGTTTGTCGGGAAGCGCGTCGGGAAATTCGAGAAACAGCGGTCGCACGATCGGCAAGCCGCTGCGCATGTTGTCCTCTGCCGTGGTGTACAGGTACGGCAGCAAACGATAGCGTTCTTCGATGAAGCGGCGGCGAATCGCCTCTTGCTCTGGACCGTGTACCCAGACTTCCTGATCGGCCGTGCCCTTTTCCGTATGATCGCGATCAATGGGCTGGAACGCTGCGATCTCGATCCACTTGGTAAGCAACTCCGGCGAAGGATTTCCGGCGAAGCCGCCAACGTCCGCACCCGCAAACGAAAATCCGCTCAGTCCCAGGTTCTTCAGCATGAACGTCGTAAGCCGCAGATGATTCCACGACGACGAATTGTCTCCCGTCCAGGTTGCCGCGTAGCGCTGGCTTCCGGCATAAGCGGCGCGCGTAAGCACGAACGGCCGCTCGTTCGGACGCAAAGTCAGCAGCCCTTCTGCCGTGGCTCGCGCGTTCTCCATGCCATACACGTTGTGGATCTCCGCATGGGTCGCGGTGCGGCTGCGGAAACCAGGTTCATCGATGCGATGTTGCACATCCTCGGGCATGGTCTTGGTTTTCGTCACGAAGATGGCAGGCTCGTTCATGTCATTCCAGAAGCCATCGATCCCGATTTGAACGAAGTCGCGGTACAGCGTGCCCCACCACGCGCGCGTTGCCTGCTGCGTGAAATCCGGAAACACGCTGTCGCCCGGCCACACCTTGCCGGAGTAAACCGAGCCATCTGGATTGTGAACGAAGCGGTCCTGTGCGATACCGCTGTCATACGGCGCATAGTTCTGATTTGGCGCCTGCGCAATATGCAGATCGGTGATGGCAACGACGTGCAGATCTTCATCGTGCAACTTGCGGACCAGCCCCGGCATATCCGGAAATCTCTCCGGGTCCACGGTGAACGGACGGTTGCGGTCCTGATAGTCGATGTCGAGATAGATCGCGTCCGCTGGAATGTGATCGTCCCGCAACCGCTTCGCAACTTCCTCCACGCGCGCCCGCGTCATGTAGCCATAGCGGGACTGCTGAAACCCAAACGACCACAGAGGAGGCAGAGGGGTCGGACCGGTCAGCCATGCATATGTGCTCAACACCTGCTTGGCAGAAGGCCCGTAGAGAAAGTAATAATCGATCGGCCCACCCGCCGCGCCCATCACCAGCGTGTTGGCTCGAGTCCGGCCGAAATCGAAATGCGTTCGCCAGGTGTTATCCAGCAACGTGCCAATAGCCCGCCCCGAATCGTAGGTCATGAAGAAGGGAATCGCCTTGTAGAGCGGATCAGTCGACTCCTGGAAGCCGTAGGCGTCAGTGTTCCAAAGCGTAAAGCTTCCTTCACGCCGGTCGAACGAACCGGCTTTATCGCCCAGGCCGAAGTAGTGCGCGTTGGGAGACATGGACTGCGACAGCTCAAAACCGGCATCGTGAAACTCAATTGGGGAGCTGTCCTGCTGAAGCAGATTGCCGTCTTTATCGCGCACCGTAACGCTCAGGTTGCGTGGATCGACCTCTACCCGCAAAGCTGCGGTGGTGAATCCTGGGTGATCGGCAAGAGCAGCAACCTTCGCGGAACTCCTGCGAGCCTCCGGCAGCACCGCCCAACTCGCATCCTCCGGCTCGGAACTGCCGCGCCAGTAACGCACGCGGAGAACATCATCCCGCAAAGCAGTTATCTTCAGGTGAACCCCGTTGGACTCCATCTCCACACCGTTTGCCTGCAGATGCGGGGAGCTGACGGACGCGGCTGACTGCGACTGAGGCGACGCCGCCACAGCGCCTGGGCAAAGCGAGAAACACGGCAGCAAGCGCCAGCGAAAGAAGAATTGCTGTAGGCATGATCGGCTCCAGGTCTTAAGTCGGGTTCGCGCACTCGTGATGAAGGACTATCTTACATAGGCCGCGAGGACGGGCATAACTCTCGAAGTTGATTCCGCAGTCTGACCGGACTGTTTTGTGGTCTTATAATAGCCGCCATGGTCAGCTCCCCTACATTCGGTCTGGCGGACCAACCCGCCTCACCCGAGGGTCGCGAGAACCCCTACCTCGGCGTATACGCCGTTAACGTTTTCGTTCGCGACCAGGATCGAAGCCTGCGATTTTACGTGGATCAACTTGGATTCAGCCTGGCCTTTGACGTCCGCCTGCAGTCCGGGCAACGCTGGGTGGGCGTTTCACCTCCCCACGGCACGGCGGTCCTTACCCTGATTGCACCCGATCCCGAGTCCGACGAGTACAAGCTGATCGGCCAGCCCAGCCCGGTGGCTTTTGTGTCTGAAGATGTAGTGGCCACCTACAGCCAGTGGCGACGACGTGGAGTTCGTTTTCGTCACGTTCCCCGGCTGCGTCGTGTCAAGTATGAAAAGCAGTCGGCTGATGGGTCGGGAAATACCGCGCCGTTGCTGCTGGGGAAGCAAACGCCGGTCTGGGGCGGAGTGTTCACCCGCTTTGAAGACATCGATAAAAATTCCTTCGCGCTGGTCAGTTTCGACGAGATGACCCAGGCGGTAGAAGCCAAACGGCGGGCCGCCGCGGAGAGGCGGGAATCCGAACGCCGTGCGGCTCACGAGCTGGATATCGCCAAGCGGGTGCAGGCCAGACTTTTTCCCCAGACTTTTCCGCCCCTGCGAACCCTCGACTACGCCGGCGTCTGCATTCAGGCTCGCCAGGTCGGGGGCGACTACTACGACTTCCTCAATCTGGGTGGGGAACGGCTGGGACTGGTGCTGGGGGACATCTCAGGAAAGGGAATTGCCGGCGCTCTCCTGATGGCGAACCTGCAGGCAAATCTGCGCAGCCAGTGCATCCTCTGTTTGGACGACCCGCAACGCCTGCTGCGCTCGGTCAACCAGTTGTTCTACGACAACACGACCGACAGTTCCTACGCCACGCTCTTCTTTGCCGAATACGACGACCGGGCACAGCGCCTCCGCTACGCCAACTGCGGACACCTCTGCGGGCTGTTGCTTCGCGGCGACGATTCTCTGGAGCGGCTGGATTCCACGTCCACCGTCCTGGGGCTCTTTAAAGAATGGGATTGCTCGATCAGCGAATGCCAACTTCTCCCCGGCGACGCGATGGCTCTCTACACCGATGGCATCACCGAGTCCTTCAACGCCGCGGAGGAAGAATTCGGAGAGCAGCGCCTGTGCGATGCATTGCGTCGCCATCGGAAACTATCTTCAAGCGACTTGCTGGCGGCCATCGTAAGCGAAGTCCAGAGCTTCAGCCCCGCCGAACAGTACGACGACATGACCCTCATCGTCGCCAAATGCAAAGCCTGCGATTAGAAATTCCAGCGCCTTGTGGAGAGATCCCCGCAGCGGGTGCCCCACCCTCTTTCGCGTACTGTGCGAAAAGGGTGGGTGACAGGAATCGTAGATGGACTAGCCTTCATCTTTTAAACGCGGCCCAAGAATCGCTCACCGCTCAGTTGGTTCTACGAATCGCCGATTGTCAGTGAGCTGCGGCGTTGCGCTTAAATTACCCGTGACCCTGATCGAAAACGCCTGCTGTGCCGGCACACCATCCAGACCGTCGACGGTCAGCCGCACCTCAAAGTCCCCGGCCCGGGTGTAAGCGTGGACAACCTCCGGGCCATCCGCGCTCGTGCCGTCCCCAAAATTCCAGTGATACTCAACTGCCGGCACTCCATCGGCCCCGGACTGCGCCGAGAAAATGATCGTCTCACCAGCAGTTGCCGTCGAGGGCACCTTAGCCGTGATCGTCGGCGCAGCCTCGGCAACGCTGCGATCGATGATCTTGATCATCCGAACGGATTGTGGCGCCTGGTTCTCAATCCGTACCGCGCCCCCATCGAGGGAAATGGTCGCCGCCTCTTTTTCTGCCGCGAGAACATCGCTTGCCACAAACGAATGGCTGGCGGGGAGTCCCAGGTCTGCAAGCTTCAGCGCGTGTGAGCGCACGCGATTCGTCCAATTGAAAATCGTCAGCATGGACTGGCGATTGCTTTGCCGAAGAAAGAAAACACTCGGCTGTTCATCTTCGGGTTCGTACGACATCAGATCAACTGGCGTGTGGACTCGCCCCACTTTGGCCATATTCAGCAGATCCCGGTTCTCCACCAGCGCCATCCGCTCTTTTTCCGATCCCAGCACCAGCATGTCGTCCCCAATTTCAAACATACCGCCCGATACCGCCGAGAGTGCGATGGAAGCCTGCGCCGCGCCCAGGGAGAGCGAAGGCTGGGTGTCCTCGCCCTCGACGACGTATTTGTTCGTGACCATGAAAGCGTCGGGATCGTTGACGAAAAAATTCCGGTGCATGTAGAAGCGGGCAGCAATGCCGGGCTCCGCGCTCCTGGTGATCTCAAAACTATGTCCACTATCGGCCGAGACTCTGCCCGTATCTACCAGGCCTACCGCGTTGAGCATCGGGCTGCCGTCCTTGTCCAGGAGCACGTCATCGCCCACCGTTTCACGAATGATCTGCAAGCCGATGCGCTGGGCTTCCATAGCCGTTGTGTTCGGTCGATAGTGATACCCTTCGATGGCCGTGGTATCCATAAAGTCCAGCTTGATGAATCGCACTCCCCATTCGCGGACGAGCGTCTTGTAAGTCTGGCGCAGATAATCCTGCGCGCCGGGATGAGTTGTATCCAGCGTGTAAAGCTCATCTGAATCCTGTTTCCATACGCGTCCCATCGAGATGGGCTCGCCCCTGGCGTTGTGTACCAGCCATTCCTTGTGGTGCTCGTAAACCCAGGCTCGACGCGTAACTTCGAACGGCGCGGTCCAGATGCCCAGGGTCAGTCCCGCTGCGGTAATGTAATGTCCGACGAAGCGTAATCCGTCCGGGAATTGAGTCGCGTTGGTGGTCGTGTATTCTCCCCGGGCATACTGGTAGCCTTCGTCAATTTGCAAATATTTGTAACCCAGCGACTTCAAATGTTCCGCCTGCCAGTCGGCGTTCGCCAGGGTCTCACCCTGGTTGATGGCGCCGTAGTAGGCGGTCCAACTCCACCATCCGATCGGAGTGGCGCTTGAGACACGCGCATGATGCAGCCGCCGAACCGCATCTCCGTAGGCCAGCAGCTGATGGTGGTAGTCGGGTCCGGCTGCGAACATCAGTCGCTCGGACGTAATTTCTTCCTTGGGCGTGAGAGGAAGACTTAATTCGACCTGGTCGTCGGGGGGAGAATTCTTCAAATCGAATTCTTTCTGGATCTCCGTCGTCCCTGTCGAATCGACAGTGTACGAAGCTATCTTCCTGTCCGCGCCCGCAGCCTCAGCTTTAAGGTGCAGCAGAGTAAGGAACCGGTCGGACGTAAGCGCTCCCAGGAATAAACTCTGTTTGCTCTGCCGGTTGTAAATGAGCTGGCTGCCCGCGCCACGATGCATTCCGCCCGGCGCCGCGCCCAGGTCGTAAATCACCATGTCCGGCCGGTCTTCACTGAAGCTGTCCGACAGGACTCGATCGTCCGATGGCGGACCACCCAGATTGAGGACGGGCTCACCAATCGCCTCCAGAGTCCGGATGGCCTGCACGGTTATTTCTTTCCCCGTATTGTTCTGCAGCTTTACCTGGATGGTGCCGTAGGGATGCTGATCGTAAATCTGCAATATATAAGTCAGGTCGGGTTTGCCATCCAGGCCGCTGCAAGTCACCGTCATCTGGTGGCCCGATCCAAGCTCATCGTTGAATCCAGACTCCGCCGCTTGCCGCCGCGGGTAGTCGCTTGAGCGCAACCACTGGTGGTCAACCTGCGCCCCAGCACGCGCTCTCAGCACAATCTGACCGGCATGGGTGCCGAGTTCGTATGATCCATCCCTTGCATTCACCGTGACCGACACCGGCTGGCTGGTCAATTCCTCGGCGGCGCAGGCTGTCGTGCCCATCAAAAAGCCCGCTATCAGAGCAACGAAAGTCAGGGAGATCAACGGCGGAAGAATATGAGAGATGAAAACTCGCTGGTTGGACAGTCTGGCCATAAAATAGTGTGAGTCCTCGAAAACGGCACTCAGTGTACCGTCAGTTCTGTCCCCTCGCAACGCAGCCCAAGTGATCTCCGGTCGAAAAGCCTACTCGAAGAAATGCAACCGTACGGTTGCTTTTTATCTCTTCCTCGCAGTAATATGCAACCTGGAGGTTGCGGAAGATGAATAACCGTATTGAAAAGAGGATCGAACTCAAAGCGCCCCTTTCGCGAGTCTGGCGCGCGCTGACCGATTACCGCGAATTTGGCCAGTGGTTTCGCGTGAAAGTGGATGGCCCTTTCGTACCCGGCGAGATCTCGCGGGGCCAGGTCACCTATCCCGGTTACGAGCATCTGCAATGGGAGGTTGTGGTGCAGAAACTGGAGCCCGAACGGCTTTTCTCCTTCACCTGGCATCCCTACGCGGTCGATCCTAAAAAGGATTATTCCAAGGAGACGCCCACGCTCGTCGAATTCAGGTTGGAGAAGATCGCGAACGGCACACTGCTGGTCGTTACCGAGTCCGGCTTCGACAAGATTCCCAGCGACCGCCGCCCCGAAGCCTTCCGCATGAATGATGGCGGTTGGGCCGAGCAAATGAAGAATATCGAGAACCATGTCACCCAAAAGTCATAGTCGCCCGGCTGCCAAACGGCCGCGTGCGCCCATCTTTGCCGCGCTCGGCGATGAGACCCGCCTGCTGCTGTTGGCCAAGCTCTCTGGTGGCCAACCCTATTCGATCTCTCAGTTGACCGAGGGATCAAAACTGACTCGGCAGGCCATTACCAAACATCTTCGAGTGCTGGAGAGAGTGCGAATCGTGCGCTGTGTTCGGGCGGGACGCGAGAGGCGCTTCGAATTCGATCCGCAGCCGATTGAAGAAATGAAGAAGTATCTGGATTCCGTTTCCCAGCAGTGGGATCACGCGCTCTCCAGGTTGAAATCATTTGTCGAGGACTAGCCGATCGGCCAGCCGCTTGGGCGCGTTCAGCGCTTGCGTCGAACTCGGGCACGCAACTGCTACAATTCCGCCTTCCGTCGGGTGCTCGCGAGCAGGCATAGGTCCTGCTCGCTCGGATCCCAGTGGGAGACGCTCAATGACTTTCTTGACGGGCAGTCGTAGAATCCGCCCCGGCGCAATGAACGCCGTCCTGTGCTCCGTCCTGCTGTTCGTCACCTGCGCATTTGCCCAGACCGACCCGCTACCCTCCTGGAATGACGGCCCGGCGAAGCAGGCGATTCTGCAGTTTGTACAGGCGACGACAGACTCCTCCAATCCGAAGTTCGTTCCGCCCGAACAACGCATCGCCGCCTTCGACCAGGACGGCACCACTTGGGTCGAGCAGCCCATCTATCCGCAGTGGGTGTTCGCGTTCGCCCAGGTAAAGACATTGGCGGCCAAAAATCCGAAGCTGAAAACGGTTGAGCCCTTCAAAACCGTTCTCTCGGAGAACTGGGCAAGAATCGCGACGCTCAGCTCGGTCGACCTGGAAAAAATCCTGGTCGCCACCCACACCGGAATGACGGTCGAGCAATTTCAAGTGATGGTAAAGGATTGGATCGCCACCGCGAAGCATCCGCGCTTCAACCGTCCCTATACTGAACTGATTTATCAACCGATGCTGGAAGTAATGCGATTGCTTCGCTCGAACGGATACAAAACCTATATCGTCACCGGCGATGAACAGGACTTCGTGCGCGCTTACTCGGATCAGGTCTATGGCATTCCCGTAGAGCAGGTAATCGGTTCGGCAGGGGAGACGAACTACGCTTATGCCTCCAACGGCAAGGCGATTCTGACGAAATCACCCAAGGTCCTGCTGATCGCCGACCGGGCAGGAAAGGCCGAGTGGATACATTTGATGATTGGACAGCGGCCGACCATCACATTTGGCAACTCCGATGGCGATCAGCAGATGCTCGAGTACACCCAGGGCGGCGACGGAGCGCGCCTCATGCTGCTGGTGCATCACGATGACGCCGTCCGCGAGTACGACTACGGAGCGCAATCCAAGGTCGGCAGGTTCAGTGATGCGCTCATGACTGAGGCCAGGCAACGCGGTTGGGTCGTTGTGAGTATGAAAAACGATTGGAGCCGGATTTTCGCGTTTGATCAGTAATCTGCGT
>CAWEVE010000031.1:0-160710 GCA_963812465.1 Terriglobia bacterium | reverse complement strand
ACCCGCTCAATGGGGTTAATGAGTTCTATGGGGATTTTTCCAACAAGGAAGATCTTCCCCGGCGCTTTCGTTCCACAACCCGGTCGATGAGCTGTAATGATTCCGATGGAATATCCGATTGGGTAGCGAACTTGCAGCGCGAAGGTCAACTCGCTGTCATGGACGTCGTCTATTTTCGCCGTAATTTTCCAACACCCAGGCAGAAGACGAATGCCTTCGCGCGCGATCTGGTAGTACGGCACTACTACGACAAATTCTAGCGCTCGGCGGAAGGGGCGCTGGGTTTCCCGTCGGCGTTGTACGCGGTCACGCGATAGTGGACGCCGAAGAGAGCTTGGACGGGTTTGGGATCGATCCACGGCGTATCTGCGTCTGTCGCGCACTTGTCGCAGATCTTTTCCCACGGAGCTCCAGGCGCAGCCTGGCGCTCAATGGAATAGTTAACCGCACCGGCCGAACCACGCCAGGCCACTAGCCCGAGGCCCTTGGTGGTCACCGCCGGCGCTGGTGGAATGGCATGCGGAGGCACGGGAAGGCCAGCGATCTCGAAGGCGTGTGTCCGCAACAGTTCAGCACGGGCAGCCATGTCTTCTTTCGACATAATGAGCGTATTGATGCCGCCATAGTAGAGCGCCCACCACTGGCCGCTCTCGCTGCGCAGCGAGTATTCCTTGTTCGGCACATTGGCGGGAATTGGCTGCCAGCCGAATTCATCCACGTGTGCTTGCAGCGCCCAGAAAAGATCTCCCGAGATCTTCGGCTCGTTCTTCATCGTTGTCAGAACCTTTTCCAGATCCTGCGGAGTCGCCCAGTCGGTGTTGTCCCAGCCGAACTCATTCACCACGTAAACCTTGCCGTGACCCGTCACCAATGCGGCGTGTTTCGGGAAGGTTTCCGCCGTTGTCTTCTCGCCCAAATTGAAGACGGCGTCCCAGTGCGGGTAGTACTCCGCGGTGATGATGTCGGGGGTCTTTGTCTCCAGCGCGGCGCCTGTCTTGTCAAAGAAGAAGAACGCCGTATTGTCCTCGTAAAGGTGCTTCTTGTCGATCGATCTGATAAAGCTGCCGATCGTATCGACCCAGGCCACGTAAGGCGTCAAGCTCACGCCCGGATCGGTGAAGGCCACCAAGATTCCGCATGCATTGCAGTTTTCCCAGGCCAGGATTGTCGGGTCGTCTTTGTATGCTATGCCGGTCAGCGAGTTCTTGTGGTTCAACAGAGCCGCGATGTGCTCCTCAAACCGGGCAATGATCTTGGGATCGGTGAAGAACCCTTTGATGCCTGCCGGGCCCGTGTCCTTGGAGTACTCGCCCGCGCCGCCCAGTTCGCAGTTGGCGCAGTCGCCTACAAGAGTGAAGATCAACCGCAGTTCTCGGTCGTGCGCGGCCTTGATCGCATAGTCAATGTGCTGGAACGCCTCGGGATTGAACTCGCCCAGCTTAGGCTCGATGCACTCCCGACAACCGATGCTGTCGCCCAGCGTCTGTGAACGAATGACGCGAGCGCCCATGGCCTTGGCGGTGTCCATGGCGTCATCCACTTCAAAATGGCTGGGATAGCGCGGGCCCATGGAATCGAGCGGGCCATAGGCTTCGAGGCCGAGCCACTCGATGTTGGGGCCGCTGTAGCGGAATGTCTCGCCGCCCAGCGTCAGCCGCGCGCCGTCGCGTTTTACGAACTCGTCGTTATGAGGAAGTGGATTCGTCGGGGTTTGTTGTCCGACAACCAATGCCGAAACCAAGACCACGGTGAACAGGAGGCGGAAGATGAAAATCGGGGCTCGATTGCACTTAGTCATGCACATCTCCTCCGTCGTCGTCAGATTACCTGCTTGTATCGACCATGGGAATCCGGGCGGACAGTTGCAAGCTGATAAGAAGGTCGATGCGACGGTCAATCTGGTACCACAACGCCGTCTTCTTTGGCGAGATCACCTTCTCAAACACCGGAACATACTTCATTCGCAATGCAATGAGTTGCTGCTCAACGTCCGTCGATCTCTTGATGTAGTCCTGGGCCTGTGCATCGGTCATCGTATTGTAGTTCGCTGCGTAATCCTTGATCAGGGCCCAGCGTTGGTCATTTGGTTTGATAGCTTCCTGCCTGTATTGGTCAAAAATAGGCCAGAACTTGGTGGCCTCGTCGGCGGTCAGATTCACAGTTTGTGCGGTAATCTCCTTCCGCTGTGCGCGTAAATCCTTTCGTAGCATTTCGATGTCTTGGTCCGAAATGCTATTCGATTGTGCGTCCGCCTCTTGTGCTGCGGGCGGCTGGGATGTCTGGGCGAATATTGAGATAGTGGTCGCAAACAGCAGGGTGACGACAACCAAAACGGTCTTGATACTCCTCTTCAGCATTTTATTGTCTCCTCCAAATGGGTTTCGATTGTAGCCCAGGTTTGGGGCACACCACAAAAGTGTTGTCGGCGCTTTCGCCCCTCGGCCGGCTGACCCGCAATGACCTCCACGCCGCCCACTTGCTAAACTCCTGATATGGACCATAGAGGCCGGCAGCGGCGTCTGCAAAATTCTCTTTCCACCCATCGACTGGACGCGCTGCTGGTCACCCATCTTCCCAATATTCTCTATCTCTGTGGATTCAGCGGCAGCGCCGGCGTCGCTGGTCGTCACCGAAGCCGGCAGCGTTTTCTTTACCGACGGCCGCTACACCGACCAGGCCCGCACCGAAGTGCAAGGGGCGCAAATCGTCATCGCTCCCAAAGCCCCGCTAACGGCGGCGGCCGAATGGCTGGCCGCATTCAGCGCAAAACAAGGCCGCGGCAAAGTGTCTCATCTTCGGGCCGGAATTGAAGGTGAGCACATGACCGTGGCGGCACGGACCCAGCTCGCCCGCATTCTGCCATCGAAAATCCGCTTGCGCGAAGCGCCGCCGCTGGTCGAGCGCGCCCGCATGGTAAAAGACGCGGAAGAGATTCAACGCATCCGGGCAGCCTGCCGTCTGGGCGCCGGCCTGTTCGAGCGCGCCCTCGAAGTGATTCGTCCCGGAGTGAAAGAAACTGAGGTAGCGGCCGAAATGGAATACCGGGCGCGCAAAGCGGGGGCGGAAGCCATGTCGTTTCCCACCATCATTGCTTCCGGAAAGCGCTCGGCATTGCCCCACGGCCGGGCTTCAGATGCCGTCGTGCCACGGCGGGGATTCGTGGTCTGCGACTTCGGTGTTATACTCACCCGTTATTGTTCAGACATGACCCGCACCGTGCACGTGGGTCGACCGTCTGCGAAGGCGCGAGCGGCGTACCAGGCGGTGAAGGAAGCGCAGCAGGCCGCAGTTGATGCCGTAAGGCCGGGAGTGAGCGTCGGCGAAGTCGATCGAGTAGCCCGTAAGTCATTGCAAAATAGTGGTTTAGGTAAGTATTTCACGCACTCCACCGGGCATGGCGTAGGCTTGGAAATTCACGAGGCCCCGCGCGTGGCGGCTGGGCAAACCGAGATCCTGCAGCCAGGCATGGTCATTACTGTGGAGCCCGGCGTTTACATCGCCGGCAAGTGGGGCGTGCGGATCGAAGATATGGTTGTGGTCACGGAGCGCGGGTGCGAAGTTTTGACACCCACCAGCAAGGAACTTGTCACGATTTGAAGCGATTGTCACCGGACACTAGGCCAGACACCGGAAAGTGATCCGGCAGTTTGTGCGCCTTTCCGGCGGACGCACAAATGAAGTAGAAGTCGGTCCCACCCCATACGATGAATCAGAAAGAACTAAAGGAACTCATCGAGTTCTTAATCGAGAAGGATATCGCCGAGTTCGAACTGGAGCGCGGCGACGTCAAGGTAAAGATCAAGCGCGGGAGTGAGCCTGTCGCTTCGGCCCCGGCGGACGCTCGCTTTTTTACCGTACACCCCGCGCCCGCTCCTTCTCCGGAACTGGGGACATCGCCCGCAGCCGCCAGCCCACCGGCCGCGCCTCCTCCGGCGGTCGCCGCCGCTCCGCGCGCCAGAAGAAGGGATACACATCGTCCATTCGCCCATCGTCGGCACGTTCTACGAATCGCCCTCGCCCGGCTCGCCGCCATTTGTGAAACCCGGCGACGTGGTGGAGGCGGGTCAGATTCTCTGCATTGTGGAAGCCATGAAGTTGATGAACGAAATCGAGTCTGACGTGGCCGGCGAGATCGTGAAAAAACTGGTCGCGAATAACGCGCCCATCGAATACGGGCAGGAGCTGTTTGCCATTCGCCCCAGAAAGTAATCGCGTGGGGACAGCCGCCCTCGGCTGTCCAGTCGAGCCACGCTCGACAGCTTTGCCGGGAATCAGAATAGCGGAGCGTTGCTCCGCCGGACAGCCGAGGGCGGCTGTCCCCACGTGGTCTTTGCCGCATCGATCTACCCAATGTTCAAGAAAATCCTGATTGCGAATCGCGGAGAGATTGCCCTGCGGGTGATTTGTGCCTGCAAGGAACTGGGCATCCGCACCGTAGCCATCTACAGCGAAGCTGACCGCAACTCGCTTCACGTCCGCTTCGCCGACGAAGCCATCTGCATCGGCCCGCCGCAACTGGCGCAGAGCTATCTCAACATCCCGTACCGTGATCAGCGCCGCGGAAATCGCCAACGTGGATGCCATCCATCCCGGCTATGGCCTGCTGGCCGAAAATGCCAACTTCGCGGAAGTCGCCGAAACCTGCAACATCAAGTTCATCGGACCGCCGCCGGAAATCACCCGGCTGATGGGCGAAAAAGAAAAAGCGCGCGCGGCCATGAAGCGGGCAGGCGTGCCGATTCTGCCGGGGTCGGAAGGGATTCTGGCCAGCGATGGCGAAGCCCTGGAGTGGGCGAGGCAGGTCGGATTCCCGGTCATCATCAAGGCGTCGGCGGGCGGCGGCGGACGCGGCATGCGCATCGTGCGCAGCGAAGAAGAGCTTCCCGGGATTGTTCAAGGCAGCATCGTCGGAAGCGGCGGCCGCCTTCGGCAACGGCGATCTCTACATGGAAAAATTCGTGGAGCGCCCGCGGCACATCGAGTTTCAGATCCTCGCCGATCAGTACGGCAACGTAGTCAGCCTGGGCGAGCGCGAGTGCTCCATCCAGCGACGGCACCAGAAGCTGCTGGAAGAATCGCCGTCCACGCAAATGTCGCCCGAACTGCGTGACCAGATCGGCCAGGTGCTGTGCACCACCCTTTCCGAGATTGGCTACGTGAACGCAGGCACCATCGAGTTCCTCATGGATGAAGACCGCAAGCTCTACTTCATCGAGATGAACACCCGCATCCAGGTGGAACATCCGGTCACGGAAATGGTCACCGACGTTGACCTGGTCAAGAGCCAGATCT
Organism: Terriglobia bacterium; assembly: GCA_963812465.1. Classification (GTDB taxonomy): domain Bacteria; phylum Acidobacteriota; class Terriglobia; order Terriglobales; family Acidobacteriaceae; genus JAIQFF01. The sequence continues at coordinate 155,418 of CAWEVE010000031.1, read as the reverse complement.
TGCTGGCCGCGGGCGAACGCCTGGAAAATGTCCTGCACGGACCGGTCCTGCATCGCGGACACGCCATCGAATGCCGCATCAACGCCGAGCATCCGGAAAAGTTCACGCCCTCGGCCGGCAGGATCACCACTTTCAATCCTCCTGGCGGCACCGGAGTCCGCATCGACACCGCGGCTTATGCCGAAGGCGTAATCCCGCCTTATTACGATTCCCTGATCGCCAAGCTGATCGTGCGCGGCAAAGACCGCGCGGAAGCGGTTTCCCGTATGGCGCGCGCCCTCGAGATGTTCATCATCGAGGGCATTTACACGACGATTCCGTTGCACCGTAGAATTCTGGCTGATCCCGATTTCCGCGCCGGCAGAGTGGATACCACCTTCATCGAAAGATTCCTGGCGAAAGCAATAAGGAAAAGCCGGCGGAACATGGAAAACCGCAAGTGGCGGCAAAAAGGTAAGCGCGAGTAAAAGCGTCTCCGGGATGAAACGGCAAACCCCAGCGGCTGAAGCCGCGCGTGTGCGGCGGCTTGCGGCACGACTGAAGTCGTGCCCTTCCCGCTCGATTTCCGCTTCCGAGTCTCGCAGGCTCGAGGCTCACGTTCGAGCCTCATGCTTCGAGTTTCTGGTTTGGGTTCATATTTTCTTATCTCGAAGCTTCGCGATGCGGCCCGAGTCTCGAGTCCGCGGGCCTCGAGATTCGCAATGCGGCTCGGGTTTCATAACATCGGTCTCGTAGCTTCGCGATGCGGTCCGAGTCTCACGTACTCAGGTTTCGAAGCGCCACGACCGGGAAGGGCACGACTTCAGTCGTGCCGCAATCGCGCCGATAGAGAGCGCGGCTTTAGCCGCTGAGGTTCGCTGTTTTATCCATGATTTTCGACCATGATTTCTCTGCCCCGGCTTTACCCCATTCTCGACGCCTCATCTTTCCCAGATACGAAGGCGCTTTGTTCGTTCCGCCAGTGAACTCATCGCCGGCGGAGTCACCCTGCTGCAATATCGCAACAAATCCGGAAACGCCCGTCAGACGCTTGAGCAAGCCCGGCGAACTAAGACGCCATCTGGCCGAACTCCGCCAAGCTGATCATGAACGACCGTGCCGACCTCTGCGTCGCCGCTGAGTTCGACGGCGTCCACGTGGGACAAGACGATCTCTCGCCCGAAGGCGTCCGCAAAGTGATCGGCGATCTGCGCTGGCTGGGAGTCTCAACCCACAATCCCAACCAACTCGCCGAAGCCGACAAGACGACCGCAAACTATCTCGCCATCGGTCCGGTGTTCGCCACCGGAAGCAAGGCAAATCCTGATCCCGTGATTGGCCTTGATGGAGTACGCCAGGCCAGAGGGTTAACCCGCAAGCCACTAGTGGCGATCGGAGGCATTACCCGGGCTAACTGCAGCGACGGTGATTGCGGCGGGCGCCGACGCAGTTGCGGTGATATCTGACTTGTTACGGGAGCCACGCAAATCAGCAGAGGAATTTTTCCGGATATTGGGATAAAGTCGAAGCGCTGGCTTCGCGGGCGAGTCGCCCGCGACCGCACAAAGCAACAAGCCACATGGGCCACACAAACCTCTAGGAGGGCTGTGAGTACCGAGACTAAGCCAACCACAGCGGCCGCCGTCAGCGACTGGGATCTCCACAGCCGCCAGGATAAAGAATTAGTAAAGGGTCTGGGCCTGACCAGCGCCACCATGCTGGTTATGGGCTCCATGATTGGCTCCGGCATTTTTATCGTCTCCGCGGAAATCAGCCGCGAGGTCAACTCGCCCGCACTGCTCATCGGGGCCTGGCTGGTTACCGGCTTCCTGACCATCGTCGGCGCCTTGAGTTATGGCGAGCTCGCCGCGATGATGCCGCGCGCCGGCGGACAGTACGTCTACCTCAGGGAGTCGCTCGGGCCGCTCTGGGGATTTCTCTACGGCTGGACGCTCTTCCTGGTGATTCAGACCGGCACCATCGCCGCCGTCGGAGTGGCGTTCGGAAAGTTCCTGGGCATTTTCTTTCCGTCAATTTCCTCGTCGAACTGGATCGTCCACTTCTGGAAAGTTCCGCCCATCCACATTGGTCCCATGGTTCTCGGAAACATGGAGACCGGATTGAGCACGCAGAATCTGGTGGCCATCCTGGTAGTGGTGGCGCTTTCGGTGATCAACATCTTCGGCCTGAAGACCGGAGCGATGATTCAGAATGTTTTTACCGCTGCCAAAGTTTCCGCATTATTGGGTCTGGTCCTTCTGGGACTGCTGATCGGGCGCAACGCCCAGGCGATCGCGGCAAACTTTAACGGACACTTCTGGCAAAACGCGGGCCTGGGCGCTCAGCATGCGGTACAGGTGGGAGTCGGTGGTCCGATGGTGCTTGTGGGTACGTTGACCATCCTCGCCGTAGCCCAGGTGGGCTCGCTGTTTTCCGCCGATGCCTGGAACAACGTGACCTTCACCGCCGGGGAAGTGAAGAATCCCAGCCGCAACCTGCCGCTGTCGCTGGCCTTGGGCACGGGCGTAGTCATTGCGCTCTATGTGGCATGCAATTTTATTTACCTGACCAGCCTTCCGCTGGATGGCAATCCGGCCGGAGTGACCATCCTCGAACGCGGCATCAAGTACGCCACCGAAGACCGCGTCGGGACCGCAGTCATGTCCCAGATGCTGGGCGCAACCGGCGGAACGCTGATGGCTATCGCCATCATGCTTTCGACCTTCGGTTGCTGCAATGGCTTGATCCTGGCGGGCTCGCGCGTCTACTACGCCATGGCCAAGGATGGGCTATTTTTCAAGAGCGTTGCGAAATTGCATCCCAATTACAAAACTCCCGCCATCTCACTGATGGTGCAGATGGTCTGGACCTGCATCCTGTGCGTCTCCGGCAGTTACGGACAACTGCTCGACTACATCATCTTCGCCGTGCTGGTGTTTTATATCCTCACCATTTTTGGATTGTTCGTGCTGCGCCGCACGCGTCCCAACGCGGAACGCCCGTATCGTGCGATCGGTTATCCGGTGCTGCCGGCAATTTATATTGTGATGGCTTTATTTATCGATGTCGTACTATTACGCTACAAACCGCAGTACACCTGGCCAGGACTGATTATCGTTCTGCTGGGGATTCCGGTGTATTTCTTGTGGTCGCGGAGTTCGGAAGTGTCATCCTGAGCGGAGTGGAAACTTCGCTTCGCGAAGTTTCCATGCAGTCGAAGGACCCCTGGGGGCGGCATTAGTGCAGGCTATAGGGGTCCTTCGACTTCGTAAGTTCGCTCGCTAGCGAGCAAACTCACTCCGCTCAGGATGACATGTAGCTTCAAGACGCGAAGGAGAAACTTAGGGATGGCAAATCTCTGGGCTAGAAAGCCCCTGAACCTGCTTTTGGCGGAAGCCGGCGAAACCGGCGAGAACAGCCTGAAGCGGACGCTCGGACCTTTTCAACTCACCGCTCTGGGCGTCGGCGCGGTCATTGGCGCGGGCATCTTCGTGCTCTCCGGGTTGGGCGCACATTACGCCGGGCCGGGCCTGATGCTCTCTTTCGTCGTATCAGGACTGGGATGCGCCTTCGCGGCTCTTTGTTACGCCGAATTTGCCGCCATGATTCCCCTGGCCGGCAGCGCCTACACCTATGCCTACGCGACGCTGGGCGAACTGTTCGCCTGGATCATCGGTTGGGACCTGACGCTCGAATACGCCATGGGCGCCAGCACCGTGTCGTCAGGCTGGTCGAATCACTTCATCGAGTTGCTCGATATTTTCCATATCAAGATGCCGCTCTGGCTGGCTTACGACCACTGGACGGGATTGCGCGCTGCGGAAAATATCGTCGCCCGGCAGATGGCGCAGGCTTCCGATGCTTCCCTGGTCCCAGGTACTCAGGCCTTCCTCAACCGGGTTGGTGAAATCGTCACCGCGCATTCACCGCAACTCATGCAGGGAGCGCATGATTTGTTGGATGCCCCCAAAATATTCGGAGTCGAAGTTGGCTGGAACCTGCCCGCTTTCGTGATTGCCCTGGTCATCACCGCCATTCTCGTGATTGGGATCAAAGAGAGCGCGCGCTTCAACGCCACCATCGTCGTGATCAAGGTTGCGGTTGTGCTGTTCGTAATCGGCCTGGGCTTTCGCTACGTCAGCGCCAGCAACTGGGGCGGAGACTGGGCGACGTTCGCGCCCATGGGCTTCTCCGGAATCGGGGCCGGGGCCGCGTACATTTTCTTTGCTTACATCGGATTTGATGCCGTCTCTACCACCGCGCAGGAAGCCAAGAACCCGCAGCGCGATCTGCCCATCGGAATTATCGCTTCTCTGCTGATCTGCACGGTGCTCTACATCGCCGTGGCTGCCGTGCTGACCGGCATGGTGCCGTGGCGTGAAGTGAACATCGAAGCGCCCATCGCCCGCGCCTTCCTGGATCGCGGCCTGGTCGGCGCCTCGCACATCATCACTCTGGGCGCGCTCGCCGGACTCACCAGTGTGATGCTGGTGATGCTCCTCGGCCAGACTCGCGTTCTTTACTCCATGGCCAACGACGGCCTGCTGCCCAGGAAATTCTTTGCCGACATCCACCCCAAGTGGCGCACTCCGTGGAAGAACACCATCCTGGTGGGATTGCTGGCTGCCGTGGTGGGAAGTCTGGTGCCGATCGACGATATCGGCAAGATGGTGAATATCGGAACGTTGCTGGCATTTGTGATCGTGTGCATCGCGGTAATACTGCTGCGTCGCACCGACCCCGATCAAGCCCGCCCCTTCCGCACGCCCTGGGTTCCGTTGGTGCCAATCCTCGGCGTCATATTTAACGGCTACATGATGTACCGGCTGGGCTGGATCAACTGGGCCCGCCTCATCATCTGGCTGGCGATTGGTTTGGTCGTGTATTTCACCTACGGCCAGAAGCACAGCAAAGTGCAGGCGTTAAAGTCCGGGAAATAGTTGTTAGTCGCTGGTCGTTAGTCGTTGGTCGTTGGCCACTCCGCCTTGGCGTTAACGTCTCATTCCGCGTGGGCTCTGACGTAAGTATTTAGAAATCTGATAACTCTGGTTTTCGTAGCGCCGCCGTCCCGGCGGCTGTCGGCGGCGTCCCGCCGCCCCCGGAGGGCAAGATGCCCTCCGGACAGCCGGCGAGACGCCGGCGCTACGAAAACCAATGGGCGACGGCCAACGACCAAGACCAACGCTACCAGCAACTGCCTATGAAAATCGTCACTGCCGCCGAAATGCGGGACATTGATCGCGTCACCAGCGAGCGCTTCGGCGTTCCCTCGCTGACCCTCATGGAAAATGCGGGCACCGCGGTGGCTGAGTTCGTCGCTATCGCAGTACCCCTCGGCCAAGCGTATCGGGGTAATTTGCGGAAAGGGAAATAATGGCGGAGACGGATTCGTAGCCGCTCGCAAGCTGCACCAGGCCGGCAAAGAAGTTCGTATTCTGCTACTGGCCGAGCACGCCGAACTCCGCGGCGACGCGGCGGAGATGTTCACCAGACTTGCCGATCGCGCCTGTCATCGTTCCTTCACCAGAACAACTGAAGACTGAACCAGCTCGTGCGGTATTCGACGCGGATGTTCTGATCGACGCCATCCTCGGCACCGGATTCCGTCCGCCGGTCAGCGGGCTATATGCCGAAGCCATCGCGATGCTGAACGCAGCTCCGCACCCGTGGTGGCTGTCGATATTCCCTCGGGCGCCGACGCGGACGTGATGGGCGAGCAGGTTGGCGCTGTCGCCAGAGCCGATGCTGTCGTCACCTTTACCGCGCCCCGTCCTGCTCATATTTTCGGCATGCTGACGACTGGGCCGACGGTGATTTCGCCGATCGGTTCGCCGGAGGAGGCGATTGTCTCCTCGCTGCAACTCAACCTGATTACCGCGCGTGACGTGGCGCCGCTGATCGGTCCACGGCCGCGAGCGGCGAACAAGGGAAGCTTCGGCCACGTGCTGGTTCTTGGAGGATCGATCGGCAAAGCCGGGGCCGCGGCGATGGCAGGGATGGCAGTCCTGCGCGCGGGCGCGGGCCTGTCCACGGTGGCCACCGCGAAATCGGTGCTGGCGACGGTAGCGGGCTTTCATCCTGAGCTGATGACCGAACCTCTCGAGGAAACCGCCGCCGGCAGCATTTCCATGCGGGCACTGCAGCTCGGAAGCATGGACGCCTTGACCGAACGAAAAACCGTGCTTGCCGTCGGCCCGGGAATTTCTCGCGACCCTGAGACCGCAGAGTTCGTTCGCGGCGTAGTCAAAAAATACAAACTTCCCATGGTTCTGGATGCGGATGGCCTGAATGCATTCGAGAATCGTGCAGCCGAGTTGAAAGGCAGCGCGGGCCAACTGGTCATCACCCCGCATCCCGGAGAAATGGCGCGGCTAACCGGGTCCACCATTCCCGCCATACAGCACGACCGACTCAACGTCGCGCGCAACTTTGCCCGGGAACATGATCTGATTGTGGTCCTCAAGGGCCACCGAACTCTGATCGCCCAACCCGATGGCACAGTCTGGGTGAACGCGACCGGAAATCCCGGCATGGCGACCGGAGGCACGGGCGACATTTTGACCGGGATGGTGGCAGGACTGATCGCCCAGAATCCAGACCGCATTGCCGAGGCGGTGATCGCAGCAGTCCATCTTCACGGTCTGGCCGGGGACGTGGCGCGCGAGAGCATGGGCGAGCACTCGCTGGTTGCGACCGATTTGCTAAGTGGTTTGCCGGAGGCGTTCCGTCGAACCCGGCAAGCGGCGCAGAAGTCCCTGGTTGCGATCGGCGGCTGATCGTTTTCAGCTGGGGCCGGGCGCGAAGCGGGAGGGAAGGTTTACTCGGATTAGTCGTGATTTGCCCACTACGAAATGCCACCCGATCAACGACTCACGGACGCCAGAAAACTCAGCGCCCAGACGGCAACACCGAGATTCCCCAGTCCGAGCAGCAACCATGCCGTGGCAGGATTTCTTTGCATGGGCTCCAGCATGCTGGCCATTCCCTTGTCCAATATGATCCAGACTGCGAATATTGCCCAAAGCCCCGCGCCTACCGCCCATCGGGACCGCGATTCGTAGGTAACCATCATTGTCCGGTCGAGTTGCAGGACAATGGCGAAAAGCGGCATCAGAATGGCGGCCAACATGGCCACGCCGCGAAGTGCAACCACCCACAACGGGTCGCCGGGAGGTTCGCCGGCGGATTTTTCACGGACATGCCGATGCCGCAACGCCTCTTCTGAGGAGATGCTCTTCTGAAGCTCGGGCTCCGAACCTGTGATTGTGGTATCCCGTTCCTCACGAACTGCCTCGCCGACCAACGTCCCAGATAAAACTTCCTGGCTCATCGCCCCTCCGCTTGCTGATTTCGCGCAGCAGCAACTGCATCCTCAGCGAAGGCGCGCGGGACGAAAAGATCACCTGTGGACGTAGGCCGATCGACGTTTGCAGCTCATGAGAGTCGCGGCGAGGTTGTCACGCAGAGGCGTGGAGGGATCTGCAAACGCGACAGCCGGGCCTCCTGAACCGGCCGGCAAGCGCCGATCGAGCGCTACGGAAAACCGCCGATAACCCCATCCGCTTGATGGGAAGAGATTTAATTGACTGCTGATTTTTCGATCGGGCTTGTGCCTTTCGTAACCTGTCCGCCGCCAGCGGACCGTGGGATAGTGGGTGGTCATGACTCACTTCCCCCAAGTGCACCCGCAGCGCCGCTCTCCGCGTATTCAAGTTGGTGGTTCCATTCCCGCACTCGTCATGCTGGAAGACGGTCAGCGCGCCAAAGCTAAACTTCAAACCATTTCCGTTACTGGCGGCCTGTTGCGCCTTGCCCGGTCTCTGACCCAGGGCGATTTCGTCGAAGTTGCCTTTCATCTGCAGGGTGGCCCGGTCCGAGGCATGGCCGAAATGCTCACCCCAGTTCGGGCTGCCAGCGAAGGATCCTTGCAACCCTTCCGCTTCGTCGCGCTCGGCGATAACGATCACCGCGCCTTGCGCATGGCGGTCGATTCCGTGGCCGACCGAAGTTTTCAGGGAATTCGCTCGAGCCAGTGGTCCGGCCTGAAAACGCTCTGAGATCTCGCGTAGAGACGTAGCTTGCTACCTCTCCCGTCCACGAACGCAGACGTAGCAGGCTACGTCTCTTCGGAACTAACCATTCATCGCCACCGCGTTCGCCCCAGAAAAAGAATCGCTATACTGGTCGCTCGATTTTCAACCAGCATGGCGAAACAGGAATTCATCACCCATTCAGCCGAAGAGACCATCGCCCTCGGCCGCTCTCTGGCTGGAATGCTTACGCCACCCAAGCTGGTAGTGCTGCGAGGCGACCTGGGCGCCGGCAAGACCACCCTGGTCAAGGGCATCGCCGAAGCCTTCAAGGCCGCATCGGCGCAAGAGGTCACCAGTCCAACCTTCACCCTGATCCACGAATACCGCGGTCCCCAAGTCACGCTTTATCATATTGATCTATATCGGGTTGATACTCCGCGCCAACTGGAAACCCTGGGACTCGACGACCTCATCGCCGACAACAGCCATTCTCCTGATAGAGTGGGGAGAGAAGTTCCCACACTTGAGGCAGGAACAGGACATGGAAATTGTCCTGGAGCGGCTGGGGGAAGATGCGCGCAAGATCCAACTAACCACTGGGTGAGCCGCAGCTCGGGCAAGTGTTTTATTTCGCTGGATTTGGAGCCAAATAAAATTGAAAACCCCTGAAGTTGGACTTGCCTGCCTGATCTTGTGTGCTGCCATGTGCGCAGCGCAAACCTCGTCCCAACCGGCCCAACCCGCCAGTGCGCCTTCTCCTTCTTCATCCGGTTCAGCCCCGCCACAATCAGGAAATGCGGGCACTGAAAACAAGAAGGGCCAGGCGGATGCCGGCTCGTCTGATGCCACCTCGTCCAAGGACCGGCTCTTCTTTGCCTTGCCAAATTTCCTGACCCTGGAGAACGGCGCTCAGGCGCCACCTCTCACCGCTGGACAAAAATTCAAGATAGTCGCCAGGGGCGCGTTCGATTACGTCCAGATTCCCTGGTACGCCGCACTTGCAGGCATAAGCCAGGCGGAAAACAGCGAACCTGGCTACGGCCAGGGATGGGAGGGGTACGGCAAACGTTTTGGATCGGCGTTTGCCGATGGCACCATCGAGAACTTCATGACTGGAGCCGTTCTGGCCTCGGTGCTCCACCAGGATCCTCGTTACTACCAGATGGGGCAGGGGGGATTCTTGCACCGTGCAACTTATTCGGCAACCCGAATCCTGATTACCCGTTCTGATTCCGGACGCAAGGAGTTTAATTTTTCGGAGGTTTTCGGAAGCGCGATTTCGGCCGGCATTTCCACCTATAGCTACCATCCCCGAAGCGATCGAACTATATCCAACACCGCCGAGGTTTGGGGGTCGCAGGTGGGTTACGACACCATCACGATCATGCTGAAAGAATTCTGGCCCGACATCCGGCGCAAATTGAAGAAGAAACACGAACTGAAAACGAACAACTGAGAACCGAGAACTAACAACTAAGAACTAAGCAAGACGTACTAAAATCCCATGATGTTGTAACCGCAATCCACGTAGATCACTTCGCCGGTAATGCCGGAACTGGCGTCCGAAGCCAGAAACACCCCAGTCGAGCCCACTTCGTTCACATCCACGTTCCGTTGCAACGGAGCCCGCTCGGCATGCGCCTTCAGCATCTGCACCCAGATCGCCGATGCCGCGAGCGGCCAGCGTTTTGATCGGGCCAGCCGAGATGGCGTTGACCCGGATATTCTTCTTGCCCAGATCGTAAGCAAGATAACGTACCGTGCATTCCAGCGCGGCTTTGGCTACGCCCATCACGTTGTAGCGGGGCACAACCCGCTCGCGCTCCGTAATAGGTCATGGTGATAATGCTGCCGCCGTCTTCCATCAGAGGCGCCGCGGCCCGGGCAAGGGCCACCAGCGAATACACGCTGACGTCGTGCGCAACGCGAAAACTCTCACGCGAAGTGGCGACGAAGTCGCTTTTCAAAGCCTCGGCGGGAGCGAACGCCACGCTGTGCACCAGCACGTGCAGTTTGCCGTAGCGCTCTTTGAGTTGGCGAACAGCCGATCGATGGCCGCGTCGTCGGACACGTCGCACATGTAAGCTTCCGCACCCGGCAGCGAAAGAATCAGTTCTTTGGCTTCCATTTCCAGGCGTTCGTTCTGGTAGGTGATCGCCAGTCTGGCGCCTGCCTGATGCAGTCCCTGGGCGATCGACCACGCGATGGATCGTTTGTTGGCGACTCCGAAGACCACCGCAATTCGACCTTCGAGGCTGGATGACATTGCATTCTCCTCAATTTTGAAGGGAAAGCATAACAGTCGGAGCGGCGAACTTGCCACAGCGAGCTTGGGAGATTGTCGAATTGTCGAATTTCAGAATTTTCGGATTCAAAATCCGTCAATTCGCAAATCCTTCAATTCGTCAATTTTTCACACTGGCTTGCAGTACTGGCACCGTCCTAACCGGCCAGATGGCGGTGACGAAAGCGACGGCATACACCATGCCGATGATGGAGAAGCCTGCAACCAGATTCCACTGGGCAACCGCGCCCACCAGAAATCCCAGAATGATTTGCAACAGCGTTCCGGCGAAGTAGAAGGTGTTCTGCACCCGACCCATAAAGTGTTGCGGCACCTGCTCCATGATGCTGGTGTTCATGGCCACGCCACTCACGCCGCGACCGGAACCCATGATGGCGTAAATCGCCACCGCAATCGCCAGCCAGGGAGAGAGCGGAGCTACGGTCATCGCGATCGCCAGCAAGCCCATGGAAATCGCAATCGAGCGTCGCGCGCCCAGAGACGCAATGAGCTGCGGCGCATACAGCACGCTGAGGAATGCGCCTGTGCCCCAGCCGGCGTTCAGCCAGCCGTAGCCGACGGCTCCGGCGTGGAATACGTTGTCGCTCAACGGCGCGGTTACGACCACACCGGTCAGCATCGCGCCCAGAAAAAGCGCCCAGCTGATTCCCAGAGTGACCACGGAGCGGTGACCGCGCAGAAAGTCGATGCCTTCGCGCATCTCGCGGAAAAATCGCTCCACCGTTGTTTCTGCTGCAACAATATCCGCCCGCAGTTCCGCCGGCCGCGGCACCACGTGGCGTCCCTTGCGCACTCCCGAGGTACAGCAGGAAAGATGCCAGGTAAGTGGAGAAGTCGATCAGCAACACTCCGCCCAGGCCGATGTGGTTGTAGACGAATCCAACGATCGACCCGGCAATCAGCCAGCCTCCCTGAATTCCCGCCAGCAGAAAAGTGTTGGCATGGACGAACTCTTCTCCCGGCGTCAATTCCTGGATGAGCGCGGTAATGGTTGGCCAGAACATCCAGAAGCCGGCCGCGACCAGCGTGTTCATCAGGTACAGTTCCCAGACTTTTACCTTGCCGGCAAACGCCAGGATCGAAACCGCGAGGATGATGACGGCGCGGATTGCGTCCAGCATCATGACCAGCCGGCGCCGGTCTTCGCGGTCAATCAGAACGCCGGTGAAGGGCAGCATCAGCATGGCGGGGAGAGTTTGCAGCACGGCAAATGTTCCCAGCGCGACTTCCGAATGAGTGGCCTGCAGAATGTACCAGGCAACCGCGGCGGAATTCATCCCGCTGCCCAGCATGGAGATCATGTTGGCGGCGAAGACGTACCGCAGCGCCCGCTTCTGCAGAATGTTGCGCATAATTAAATGTAAACGATCAAGAAAGGCTCGCCAACGTGCAGGAGTAGCGCAACAGGTTCGGTTTTCTTTGCGTCCTTTGCGATCTTTGCGGTGAAGGCTTTTAACCGCAAAGAACGCAAAGGACGCAAAGAACTCGATTCAGTCAAGTATCGCTAGGAAGGCTGAACTGCATCTACATTGCGGGCTTCTGAAATCAAATACACGGCCAGAATAAGCAATTCCGGCTCGATAGGATGGCGGTAGCGGGCGTGCGGAAAAATAAAGTAATAGGTTGTGGGATACGAAAGCACCAGGAGCAGGAACAGCATGGCGCCGGGTTTCTTTTTTCTGAGCGCTCTGGCCAATCCCCAAATTGCCAGCACCGAGGAAGCCAGGAACAGCGAATCGCGAAAATCAACCGGCAGGGTTCCGTTGCTTTCTTTCGGGACGCCAGCCCAGTAATAGACGAATCTCTTCAGACTCACGACCGCAAAGCGGCCCGGATTCTCACGGATCCATGCAAACGCCTGGCGCTTGCACTCTTCCGCGTAGGCCAGTTCACCCAGGCGCCGGAATTTCTCAAACTCCAGAATGTTCAGGTTGGGCTGAAGATAGGCCATCAGCCGGCCGTCGGCAGACGGTCCGTTACCTAAGCGAAATTGCAGGCCGAAGTCGTCGCGAATGAAAACAAATTTTCCGAATACCCGGTAGTTGCGGGCCAGCCACGGGGTCAGGCAAGCGAAGAAGACAACCGACGCCAGCACCACCCCGGCGAAGGATGGCAGGCCGCGCCGGTGCCTGCGATACCAGATCCAAAGTCCGGAGAAAGGAAGGAAAGCCAGCATCGAAGGATTGGATAACGCTCCGAAGCCCCACAGCATTCCGTAAATCGCCCAGCCCTTCCACCCGTTCCATTCCTCCATTTCCAGGGAGACGAGAAAAATCAGGCACAACAGCAGCGGTCCCAGAGTCGTGTCGAATACCCAATGGATCGACCAGTACATGAAGTAGGGAAACAGAGCCCATGTCCAGGCTGACCACATCGCCACCTTCTCTCCCATCGTCTTTCTTGCGATGAAAAATATGGGAATCGAAGTCAGGGCGGTAAACAAACTATTGATGGTCAGCAGAACCCAGGCCGAGGCGGTGGAGTAAATTCCGAAAACCTTGAACACGCCGCCGATCAGGAAGGGATAAAGTGGCGGCTCCCATGCGCTCGGTCCGGTCGAATCACCGTAGGGATTGCTGAAGCCCTGGCCCAGGGCAATCGATCGGCCCACGCGCCCCATCTCCCAGCCGAAGGCGAAATGATCTTCCCCTGGACGAAAGCGATATTGATGAAAGATGCCGATCGCCGCCACCTGCAATCCCAGAGAGATCACCACCATCCACAACAGTGATCTGCGAATCTTTTCTCTTGCGGGAGGCTTCGGCTCTGGGGTCGAGGTTGGGGGTGGCGCGACTGGCTGATTCGGGTTCAACGGGGTGGCAGGCGGGAGAATGCGACGGGGAAGGGTGGAGTGTCAACCTGTTGCTCCCGCAGCCGGAGCAGCCGGCGGCGCCGGGCGAAGCGGAGATGAATGAGCGTCCAGATTGCCAGCCAGCCATCGGAATGCCGGATTTTCTTTCCCTGCTCGGCATCGCGCGGCGCGTAGGCGACCGGGACTTCCCATATCTTCTCTCCCATACGGCAGAATTTGGCGGTCACCTCCGGACAGAATTCGAAGCGCTGGCACTCGAGTGGAATGCTTTGCAGCAGGGAACGTCGAAACACTTTGTAGCAGGTAGCCTCGTCGTGGATGCCGGCCCCGTACAGCAGATTCGTCAGGTGAGTGAGAAGCTTGGCGCCCAGATAAAAGCGCAATCCTCTCTCCGGCCGGTCGGGACGCACGCCGTAAACGACGTTTGCCTTGTCCTTCTTCCAAGGGCCGCAGCAGCGCGGGATAATCCTGGGGATCGTACTCCAGGTCGGAATCCTGAATCAGCACGTATTCGCCGCGCGCATATTGCAGACCGGTGCGGATCGCCGCTCCCTTGCCGCAATTCTTCTCATGAAAAATGACAGTCAGGTGGTCGTCCGCCGGCAACGCATGCAGCTTTTCCCGGGTGCCGTCGGTCGAACCATCATCCACGATGATGATTTCCTTTCGCACCGGAGACGCTTCGATGGCTTGCAGAAGTTCTTCGACGTGAGCCACTTCGTTGTAGATAGGCACGATCACCGAGACGCGTCCGTTGTCCTCGGCAGCAGTGGCCGTGGCGCTTTCAGGCCGCATTTGGGTGGTTGCAGACGGCACGCTCATCAACTGTGTACTGGGCATCTCCGTATGAAATGTAGGGCGTCCTGAAAGCAGAATAGCATCACGCGCCATGGAGCGGAAATCGGCGATTCCCTCTGGGAAGCGACAAAATCAACTTGCAGGAATTCCGCTTCGGAGCTAGCATTCGCGCTGCCGGGAGCCCATGAAGTCTCCCGTTCACCGGCGGAGGTGACGTATGAACTGCGGTCTCTTTCGCGTTGCGTCGATCGTCTTGCTCTCTCCCCTTTCTGCTCCACGCGCAAATAGAAAATCTCATCATTCCCGCGGGCACGCCCGAAGATCAGGGGATTCAGGCCATCGCCAAAGAGCCCGATCCGCAAAAGAAGTTAGTCATGTACCAGGATTTCCTGCAGCAGTTCGCGTCGAATCCGCGTGGCGGTGGCCTACGGGAACTGGGAGGTTTCGCAGTACTACCAGAGCATCAGCGATTTTCCCAAAGCCCTCGACTACGGCGACAAGGCTCTGGCCAGCGCGCCCCATAGCCTCGACATTCTCGTTTCCCAGACCAGCATCGCCCAGCAGATGAAGAACAATGCCAAGATGTTCGACTATGCGGTGCGCGGCGGCGAAGTCTACAACTCCATCGGGAAATCCGCCAAGCCGGAAGGCATGAGCGATCAGGACTTCGCCAACCACGTGGAGGAGTCCAAGAGCTCGGCCAAGAGTTCTTACGAGTTCCTGGAAGCCGCTGCCTACAACGTGATCGCCGAAGAAAAAGACCCCCGAACGCGCATGGCTGACATTGAGCGTTTCACCCCGGCTTTTCCCAATTCGCGCTTTGACGAATCAGTGACGTCCTACGCCATGATGTCTCTTGCGGAACTAAAAGATTCGGCGCGGGTGATTTCTTACGGTGAAAAAGTCCTGGCAACAAATCCCAACAGCCTGCCGACCTTGTTGCTGCTGGCCGGCGCCTACGTCGACGACCCCAAGCCGGGAAGCGTGGGAAAGGCTGTAACGTACTCCCAGAAAGCAATCACGGTTGCCAAGGCCGATGCTCCCGACGCCGACCGCACCCGCAAACTCTCCGCCGGAGTCGCGCACTCCACCTTGGGCTACGCCTACATGAAGCAGGATAAAACCGCGGCAGCCATTCCGGAACTGAAGTCGGCCGCCGGGCTTGCTCAAAGGACTGGACGATCAGCAGTACGCGATTGCGCTCTACCGCCTGGGATATGCCTACGCCAAACTCAGCCGGGTGAACGAAGCCCGCGACACCCTGATGGAAGCCGCAAAAATTCCCAGCCCGGTGCAACCGCTCTCGCAGGATCTGCTGGCCAAAGTGAATGCGGCTCGCGCCAAGGGCAAATAGACCGAATCGCGTCGGGCGTCGCCGGGCGGGCCATCATTCTGGATAGCCCGTCATCTCGGCCGTCATTCTCGCCGGCCCGTCATTCTAGTCGCGATTGTCATTCTGTCGCGATTGTCATCCTGAGCGGAGGGGCTGCTTCGCGAAGCGAAGCAGCCGCGCAGTCGAAGGATCTCGGACGGCAAGGACCGGTCAGGGGGACTATCTCAAGTACCGCGAAAACTAGATGGCGGCAGGGATCCTTCGACTCCGCGAGATCATTCGCAAGCGAATGATCTCGCCTCCGCTCAGGATGACAACGCGGCACCGCTCAGGATGACAATGCCTTTTACCTCAATGCTTCGCCAAATCATCCGACAACATCAGCGCCTTGGACGCCAGATTTTGAGCGCGCTGTACGTCTCCGGCTGCTTCCGCCTCCTTGGCTTGCTCCATGTACTTACGAATTTGACTTACGCTTTCCTGCTGGCTGGCGCTTAGCTGGCGGGCGGAAATCTGCTTCAAGTTGGTGTCCGTGGTGGATAGCAACTGGCTCGTGCTCTGCCGCTCGCGTGAGGCTTGCTCGTCGCTCACGCCGGGAGCAAGCTGCACCGCTGGGTCCGTGGTCCCGCCATTTCGTACCACCTTTTTCTCCGGGGTTGAAGCGGTCGCAGTGGCGGCGGGCTTGCGGCGCCGGCGTTTCTGGTTGGTGGCTTGGGGTTTCGGTTTGGTTGCATCCACTTGAGCGGCGGGTGCTGACGGTTGTTCCGAACCAGTTTTTTCCGAAGCAGGTTTCTGCGAATCCGGCGCCGCCGAGCCCGGCTGCGCGGAGGTGTCCTGCGAAGATCCTTGCGTCGAACCGGATGGCGAAGAGTCGGTTTGCGGCGGGTCCTGCGAGCGATCGAACGCGTTGTTGATCGCGACGTCGATCGCGATGATTGCAGCAGGACGCACAACCGTCGCCGCGGCAGGCGAAGTCAGTGCGCAGAATCCGAGAATAACGGCCAGATACATGTTCAATAAAGTGTGATGCGTTGAAATGCCGTCACGACACACTGGAGATTTTACTTTTCGGTGCTGAGGTTTGCACCCTGCAATCGTCGTCAGAAAATGATGAGCGCGCTCTAGCCTCGAGTCGCCGCTTCGCGAAGAGAATCGGAGCGAGCCTGGACCAGCGGCAGGCGCAGGCGAAAGGTCGTTCCTTCTCCTTCGACTGACTCGAAGTCAACCGAACCGTAGTGCCATTGCAATATCTGGTACGTCTGCGCCAGTCCGATGCCAGTCCCACCTTTTTTGGTGGTGAAGTACAGCTCAAAAATCTTGTCCTGAACATCCGGAGCAATGCCGCCGCCCTGGTCGCGAATTTCCGTCACCACCATGTCGTCTTCGCGGCGGGCCGAGATCGTCAGACGGCCTCCGTTCGGCATCACCTGAACTCCGTTGAGAACGACATTGAGAATGGCCTGCTTGATGAAGTCAGTGTCCACCTTCACCATCAGCGGCTGCGACGGAAGCTCACAGGTCACGGTCACGCCGTGACGTCCGGCATCGGGTCCGGCCAGTGCTGCTCCATCTTCGAGCAAACGGCGCAGGTCGGTCTCTTCCAGATGCAGATCGCGCGGCCGGGTGAAATCCACCAGGATCTGCACGACGCGATCCAGGCGGTGGATTTCGCTGCCGATAATGTCCATGTGGCGGCGCGTGTCGGGATCAACCTGTCGCAGCTTGCCCTGCAGCAACTGCAAGTGCAGAACGATCGCGTTGATCGGGTTCTTCACCTCGTGAGCGACGCCGCGCGTAATGCGTCCGTTGGCGGAAAGCCGGCGCGACATTTCGATTTCGTCCTCGATGCGGCGCACCGATTCGGCGTCGCGCATGGTCAGCAGCGCCCCGATCTGGGTTCCTTTTTCCTGGATGAAGTCGAGCGAGATTTGCACTCGCTTTCCGCTGGGAAACTCGATTTCGCGCTGCGGGATCGGGCTCCTCCGGTCGAATGCCTGCAAAATCATGGCGCCCAGCGCCGACTCGGTGGAAAAAACTTCCCGAGCCTGCCGGCCCAGCAGTTCCCGCCGCGGACGGCCCAGAAAACGTTCCACCGATGCGCTCACCAGCACCACCCGCGAGTCGCGGGTGAAAAGCATCAGGCCGTCCTGCAGATTGCCCATGATCTGGTCCACGTTGTCTTTCAGGGCGGAGAAAATCTCTTTTGCATCGCGCATCTGGCGTCCCAGATGAGCAATCTTCAGGCTGACCAGTCCGTATTCGTCGTGGCCGGACTCGGGTTCGCCGTTGCCTTCCCCGTTGCCGCCGGTGACGCTGTCCAGACTGCGGCTGATCTGCTCCAGCGGACCTAACGCCAGATGAGAGAGTCCGGCCGCCAGTATCAGCGAAAGCAAGATCGCGATACTGGAGAAGACCACGGCCTGCCGCAACCGGGGAGTCAATTCGTTCTTCAGGAAGACGGTGGATACGCCCACGCGAATGCTGCCGAAGCGGGCCCCATCCAACTGCAGCGGGATGCGCACGTCATACACCGTGGGCGGGTTGTACACCATGCGAAACTGACGACGAAAACTGGCGTTCTCCACCATCTGGAAATCGGGCCGGTTGGGAACCACTTTTCCCACCAGATCGGGATTGGTATGGAGGATGGCCTTGCCATCGCTGTCGACGATGGCGGCGTCGTAAATGATGGGCCATGTGCCCACCACAGACTCCAGAAAATTATTGAGATCGCGATCCGTGCCCAGATAGTAGGCAACCGCACGGCGCATGGCTTCCGGATTTGAAGTGTCCACCTTTGTGCTGCTCAGGTCGGGGGCGGCGTTCGCTGCCAGATAGGCAAGATTTGAAGTGAGCTGCGCCGCCGATTCGCGCGCCGTCGTCACCCGCTGCCGCAGCAGTTCGGAAATATAGATATAGGAAAAGCCCAATACCAGCGCGGCGACCATGAAAGTAATGGCCAGTACGATTTTGGTTTTTCGGCGCATGGTTGAAAGGCAGCAATTAGCACTTAGCAATTAGCATTTAGCACATCGCCAAAAACTGACAACTGTCCACTAACAACTGAAAACTGGTTCAATTCCGTTTCACCAAACGCCGCGACATCGCAGCGATCAACAAGCTGGCAATAACCTCGGAAGATTGGGCTAGTCGCCAAGTGCTAATTGCCAATTGCTAATTGCTGCAGCTACTCTTCCCGCGCCAAAGCCGCGTCGGCGGTCGCGTTGCCATACTCCTTGAGTTTGTTGTGCAGAGTTTTCAGGCTGATGCCCAGAATCTCCGCCGCGCGAGTCTTGTTGTTATTGGTGGATTCCAGCGTTTTCAGAATCAGCCGTTTCTCGGCCTCCTCGACTGTGGTGCCCACTCCCAGACGCACGGTGTCTCCATCTTCGTCCGAACTGCGCAGGCTGGATTGCCCGAAACCCGGGTGGCAGATGCTTGGTTTCCACAACCGCGCCATCGCAAACGATGATGGCGCGCTCCAGGGTATTGCGCATTTCGCGGACATTGCCCGGCCAGGAGTAGTTCTGAAACGCGTTCAGCACCGCCTCGCTCACCCCGCCGACTTTTCGTCCGTGCTTGTGATTCATGTCGGTCAGCAATGCCTGGACCAGTTCAGGGACGTCTTCTTTATGCTCGCGCAGCGGGGGCATGTGGATGTTGAAAACGTTGAGTCGATAATAAAGATCGTTGCGCAACTCGCCTCGCGCCACGGCTTCCTCGGGAACCTTGTTGGTTGCGGCCAGAACGCGGACATCGACCGTGGTCTCCACTTTGCTGCCCAGCCGGCGCAACTTGCTGTCCTCGAGCACGCGCAGCAGTTTGGCTTGCGTGGCCACCGGCATCTCGCCGATCTCATCGAGCAGCAGGGTTCCACCTTCCGCCAGTTCAAAACATCCGGTACGCCGCTCCAGCGCTCCGGTGAATGCGCCTTTTTCGTGACCGAATATTTCGCTCTCGATCAAGCGTTTCCGGAATGGCGGCACAGTTAATCGGCACGAAAGGCTTGTTCCGCCGCGGGCTGAGTTCGTGCACCGTGCGCGCTACCAGTTCCTTGCCGGTTCCGCTGGCTCCAGTAATCAGCACCGAGGCCGTGCTGGGCGCAACCATCTCGATGAGATGGAAGATCTCCTGCATTTTCTTGGAAGAGCCAATCAGGCTTCCCAGCGAACCTGCGTCACGCAATTTACGGCGTGTGACCTCGAGTTCAGCGCGGGTGCCCAGCAGCGCCGAAGCATTTTGCAGGATTGTCCGCAGCCGGTTGGTGTCGATGGGCTTAGTGATGTAGTCATAGGCGCCCATGCGCATCGCCTGCACGGCGCTGTCGATGGTTCCTTGCGCGGTCACGACGATCACCGCCATGGTTTGGGCGTCGGTGGCCAGCTTTTCCAGTAATTCCAGTCCGCCCATGCGCGGCATCTTCATGTCGGTGACCACGATGGAAGGCGCCCAGGAGGTAACCTTTTCCAGCCCTTCCGCGCCATCACCTGCGGTCTCGGCCCGATAGCCCCAGCCGATGATCAGTTCGGCCAGACCGGTCCGCTCGTTTTCTTCATCCTCGACGATCAGCACTTTTTCGTGGTTCATAGTCTGCCAGCCATTATTGAGGCTTTCCGGCCCGGCTGCAAGCCGGGCCGGGGTTTCCCCGGTGCATTCCGCTGGTACGGAGATTCGTTGACGGTAACGCATTAGCCTGCTACGGCTCTCAGGTGACCGAGAGCTTGAAGTATTCAACCTAAGAGTATCAATCTGAGAAAGTTTGACGGGTTATGACAGGTGTTAATTTGGTCCATAAGTCGATTGATTTGACCTTTCGCTGGGGTAAAATCATTGCCCATATCTCAGCAGGTATGGCTTACCACGCGGGCCCAGTCTTCCCTTAGCATCTCATAGCGTGGATGCAAAAATTGTTTGCAAAGGTTCTGGAGGATTGCATGTCACTTCGTCGTGGTAGAGGCGCTGCTCGATTATTGTCCGCCGCTTTGTGGGTTGCGCTCGTCGCTGTGCTTGATTTCCGCTTCCGCAATGGCACAAGATGAAGCCACCCCAAAGTAGATTTCTTTGTCGGCTATCAATGGCTGCATCCAGGTGCCACGGTGCCGGCTCCTTTTCATCCACCGGCCGCGCCGGTCGGGCAAAACATGGGTGACATTCCCCAGGGCGCAGGCGCCAGTTCTACCTACAACTTCTACTCCGCTATCTTGGACTGACGCCGACTACGGCGGCAACAAGAATAAGTTTGGATCGGAGAATACTGTTTCCATCGGACCTCGTCTCGCCTGGCGCAGTGAAGGCGTGATCTTCTTCGTTCACACCTTGCTGGGCTACAACCGGCTTGACCGTGCCGCGGTGGCTTCGAGCAACGGCATCGGCGCGATCCTCGGCGGCGGCATGGATCTGAACGTCTGGAAAAGCACCTTTCGCTCCGGTTGTTCGAAGCCGATTGGGTGTGGGCGGATCACAACTTTGCCGACGAAGTTGATCCCGGCCTTTCCGGACTTGCGGCGTCCGCAGTTTGAGCGGAGTTCGGCTGCGCACCGGTCTGGTTCTGGGCTTTGGCTATCCGTCACGCTGCGGTTCCGGCGGCGAGTTGCTCGGTCCAGCCCAGCGAAGTTATGGTGGGTGAGCCCATCACCGCCACGGCCAGCGCTACCAATTTCAATCCCAAGCACACCTTGAGCTACAGCTGGAACAGCACCGGCGGAAAAGTTACCAGCAAGGACAACACCGCCACGCATCGACACCAACGGAGTGGCTGGGGGAAGTTACACAGTTACCGCTCACGTCACCGATCCCAAAATGAAGAAGGGCGGCGAGACCAGTTGCACCGCGAACTTCACGGTGAAAGAACCGCCGAAGAATCCGCCGACCATGTCCTGCTCGGCCAATCCGGCCTCGGTTCAGACGGGCACGCCGGTCGACCGTGACCTGCACCTGCACCAGTCCGGACAATGTACCGGTCACGGTCAGCAGCTGGACCGCAAGCGGTGGCAGCGTCTCCGGCGACGGCGGCACCGCCACCCTCAACACCACCGGAGCCGCGGCTGGTCCCATCACGGTGAGCGCAACCTGTACCGATTCTCGTGGCCTGACCGCGCCCGGCTTCGGCTCAGGTGACCGTGGAAATTCCGCCGCCACCGCCGCCGCAAGCCAGCAAGCTGAGCGAGTGCGAATTCCCCAACAAGGTAAAGCCGTGGCGCGTGGACAACACCTGCAAGGCCGTACTGGACGATGTGGCCCAGCGGCTGCAGCATGATCCTGACTCCAAGCTGGTCATTGTTGGCAACGCTGAGCCCGGCGAGAAACGCAAGAACCTGGCCGCCGAACGCGCCGTCAATTCCAAGGCATATCTGTCAGGTGGCGAAGCCAAGCAAGCCATCGATGCCAGCCGGATTGAGGTACGTACGGGTGGCGCCGGCACCAAGACCGCCGAGTACTGGGTGGTTCCGGCCGGTGCAACCTTCTCGGGTTCGAAGGAACCGACGGTGGTGGATGAGTCGATGGTGAAAGCGGTTCCGGATCACCCGGCTGCAGCCAAGAAGAAGGCGGCTAAACCCAAGGCGCAATGACAGTTGCGAAAACCACGGCCGGCCGAGTTTCGTACTCGACCGGCCCTTTTTTGTCTGGCCTTCAGTAACTTGATAACCGCGTGTTACGCTGTCAATCTCACCCGCAAGCGCATAATTTTTCGCTAGGGGAAAAGTTACCTATGATTTCACGTGCGATTCGGATGCTTTCCCGTAAGTCATTGATTACATTGGTTGTTGCCATGTTCTCCGTCACCACCCTCTGGGCCGGTCAGTGGACCGCCCTGGGGCCTGATGGAGGCGATGTCCGGAGTCTGAATTTCGACCCGAAGAATCCCGACCGGATTTACCTCGGCACCAGCACCGGCACTCTTTTCGTTCCAACGATGGCGGACATAGCTGGGCGCGGCTGGCCCACCTGGGCGGCGATGACAATGTGCTCGATCACATCGCCATCGATCCCCAGAACCCCAAACACATTTTTGTTTCTGCCTGGAGCGTCGAGAATCAGCAGGCCGGCGATGTGTATCGCTCGCATGACGGCGGCAATAACTGGGAAGCCCTGCCTGGCATGCATGGAAAATCGGTTCGCGCCATGGCCATCTCGGCCGTCCGATTCCAACGTCCTGGTAGCCGGCGCGCTGGATGGTGTTTTCCGCACCAAGAATGGCGGCAACAGCTGGGAGAAGATTTCTCCTCCCAGCGCCGAAATCAAGAATATCGAGTCCATCGCCATCGATCCCAAGAATCCGGACGTGGTTTACGCCGGCACCTGGCACCTGGCCTGGAAGACGGACGACGGCGGCGCCAACTGGCACCACATCAACAAGGGCATGATCGATGACTCGGATGTGTTCTCGGTGATCGTGGACTCCACCAATCCTTCCGTGGTTTACGCCAGCGCCTGCTCCGGAATCTACAAGAGCGAAAGCGCGGGCGACCTGTTCCACAAGCTGCAGGGCATTCCGTTTTCCGCGCGCCGTACCCGCGTGCTGAAGCAGGACCCGAGCAATCCGGCGACCGTGTATGCGGGAACCACCGAAGGCCTGTGGAAGACTCATCGACGGTGGCAAGACCTGGAAGCACGTGACCAATTCCGAAGTCGTGGTGAACGATGTGCTGGTGGATCCGCGCAATTCCAGCCGGGTGCTGCTGGCGACCGACCGCAGCGGCGTTCTGGCCAGCGACAGACGGGGCGCAGAGCTTTCGCGGCCTCCAATCACGGCTACACTCACCGCTATGTGAGCTCGATTCTGGCGGACAAGAACGATCCCAACTCCATGCTCGTGGGCGTGGTCAACGACCGCGAGTGGGGCGGAGTTTTCTCCACCCGCGACGGCGGCCAGAGCTGGCAGCAGAAGAGCGCGGGCCTGGGCGGACGCGATGTTTTCGCGTCTGCAGCAGGCCTCCAACGGCGCGCTGATCGCCGGCACCAACAAAGGCATGTTCCTGCTCGATCGCAATGCCACCCAGTGGCGTCCGATCAACAACATCGTGGCCGAGAAGACTCCGGCACGCCTGGTGAAGAGGCGAAAGGGAAGAAGGCGGCGAAGGCGGTAAAGACGCCCGCAGTTGTGGTTCGCTCCGTCCTGGATGCGCGCGTGAGCGATATCGAAGTCACACCCAAGCGCTGGCTGGCGGCTACCGGCAGCCGGATTGTTCATCAGCTCGGACCAGGGCAAGACCTGGACCGGCGGTCCGGTGCTGGGCAAGACCGATTTCGTCTCAGTCGAGTCCGAAGGCGACCTGGTTGTTGCCGCCACTCGCACCAACGTTCTCTATTCGAACAACTGCGGGAACGACGCTGGCAGCAGGCGCCGCTTGTCCTCCTACATCACCAGCATTCACGGCGTGACGCTTACTCCCGAAGGGAGATTCTGGTAGCCTCCCGGGAAGGCGCTTTCCGCAGTCTCCGATTCCGGAGCGACCTGGGAGCACGTGGTGAACGGTATTCCCGACAAGAACATCAGCTCGATCGCCTACGACCAGGGCCGGAAGCGTCTGTCTGGCTACCAGCACGGCCACTGGCGTGGTGTTCGAGAGCAAGGACAACGGCCGCAGCTGGCATCGCGGACCCGATTCGGGATACCCGCTGCGCCGCATCAGCGTTGTCCGCGGGCGCTTCGTGGGCGCAACCCCGTTTGATGGCGTGATCGTCCAGCCCGAGAACGAAGCCGAGAGCGCCTCGGCCGGTTTCGGAAGCTCGTCCAACTAGCGAGCCGCCAAAACCAAACAGCAGTCAATTGACGAAGGAGCCGGGTTAACCGGCTCCTTGTTTTTTTACATGCCCATGTTGAAAAGCCCGTGCAGGACGCCCGTGTAGGGACGGGTCGGAGCCTGCCCTGGGCGAAGTCGAAGGAACCCGTCCAGGCCGAGCGCAGCTTTGTTTTAAGAACCAGTTTTTAGTTTTTGGTTCCCAGTTCTCAGAACACTGGTGTGCGTCGGCCGCACCGAATGCTCGAAACCTGACCACCCGATCCCTAGCGAATGCCGATCACCATCGAGTCCGGACCCACCAGGTGCTCGACCCGCGTCTCGCGGAAGCCGGCTTCTTTCATCCAGCCCTGGCAGTCGGCGCCGGTGTAGTCGAATCCGGCAGGGGTTTCAATCAGCATGTTGAGGCTCATCATCAGACCAAACGCGTTCTTTGAGCGGTCGTCGTCGATGATGCTTTCGTAGACGATCAGAGCGCCGCCCTCGGGCACGGCCTCGTAGGCTTTACGGATCAGCATGCGCTTGTCATCGAGTCCCCAATCGTGCAGGATGTGGCCCATCAGAATCACGTCGGCCTTGGGAAGCGGCTGCTCGAAAAAGCTGCCGGCGACAAAGCGCAGGCGGTCGGCGACGCTGTTCTTCTTCACATATTCCTCAAAGATGGGCCCGACCTCGGCCAGGTCAAAGCCGATCCCCGACAAGTGGGGATTGGCCAGAGCGATCTGCACCGCCAGATCGCCCTGCGCCGTGCCGACGTCGGCGAAGGTCTTGTAGCCGGCCCAGGGAAATTTCGAGGCGATGGCCAGTTTGCGCCGTGGCTGATGCCGGTCATCGCTGCCAGAAACGACTTCAGGCGCGCCGGATCGGCATAGAGAGCCTCAAATATAGGCACACCGCCGCTGCGGGCTTCGTTCTGCGGCAGGCCGGTTCGCAGCGCTTCGGTGAGGTGACTCCAGAAGCCGTATAGGCGAAGGTTCGCCATTTCGAGGATGCCGCCGATGTAGGAGGGCTTGTGTTTGTCGAGGAAGGTATCGGTGGCCGGAGTGTTGGAATACTCTGCCGCCGGCGCGCAGCAGAAATCCCAGCGCAACCAGGCTGTCCAGGAAATCGCGGGCGGCGCGCGGATGCAGTCCTAGCCGGCCCTGGATGCTCTCCAGGGACTGCGGACCTTTGGCCAGATCGGTGAACAACTCCATCTCCACCGCGCTCAGCAGGACCTTGGAGGGCCAAAATCCCAGGCCCACCTGCAAAATAGATTCCGGCGACGGGTGCTCATTCACAGTATTTCCTCGCGCTTATTAATGGGCTTCCAGAAAGCGAATGAGTATAACTCAACCCCGTTTACACAGGCTCTTCAACACTGTAAGGCCCAAAGGCATGAACCACTAAGGGCACGAAGGTCCACGAAGTAAAACCACAGAGACTTGCTTCTGCGCCTCGGACGAAGTCTTCGGCAGGTGACCAAATTACCCGCAAAAAGTACACGGTCGGGAATGCCGCACTGCTAACTGACTGACAAATCGGCCTTCGACAATGGCATCCCTCTTGCGACTTGTCAGGAAGAGTCGGTGCACGGCAGGATTGTCTTATGAAGTCGTCGGACGGCAGTTGGCGGAACGCCGCCGTGCTCTTCGTGGTGTTCGTCAGCTCTTATTCTGGCGGGTTGCGCGCAGCACGAAGCCATGCCGACCGCTGAAGAGACGGCGAACACCGACCAGCATTTGCCCTTTGAAGCCACATCCGACAAAGGCGGAATTTTTCCGACCGGCTCCCTGACTCCCACTGCAATTCCTGCCGGAACCCCGCTCTCGGTTCGTCTGCGAACGCCTCTCTCCAGCGCGACCTCACGGCCCGGCGATTCATTCGAAGCGGTGTTGGACGAACCCATCGTCGTTCACGGCAAGGTGGTGGCTCCCCGGGGCGCCAACGTGACCGGCAAAGTGCTGGACGCGCAGGCTGCCGGCGAACTTCAGGAATCAGGCTACATGCGTCTGGCTCTGACCGCGTTTTCCTTCAATGGCCAGTCTTTTCCCATACAGACCTCGAGCATTTTCGTGAAGCGCAACTCGCGTCACGAGCAGAGTTCGACCCTGCTTCCAGAACGCCGATCGGCGGAAGGCCGGTGGACACGGTGCTCGATCAGCAAAGTATCAAGCAGCGGTCTGGGCGGGAGCCTTCAGGGAACCGTTACTGGGGCTTCGACCACGGCAGGAATCGGAGCGGATCACTCGAATGAGAACAAGGATGTGGGAGTTTCCGCGGAAAGACGTCTGACTTTTCGTTTGGCCCAGCCTTTGCCGCTCGCGATGTGAGTTGTTCATTTCAGCCGTCCCTACGGGACGGAATCCATATCTGCCGGTCCCGGCGTTGAAACGCCGGGCTATTGTCAGGCGTCCCTTCGGGACGCTGCGCGCGCCACTCCGTCGGGCGCATTCGAGATGCTCAAAAGCGGCAATGTTCTTCCGTCACAGCCTTGCTGTGACCGCTGCCCTTAGCACTTTGCCCGCTCCCGCCTAGACTTCCCAAAATGGAGAGCCTGATAGCCCGGGAGTTTTGTCGCTCCAGATTTCCCGATTTGGGAGGGGATACGCCTTTCGACATGGTTCCCGAACCCATTTGGTGCTTTCCCAAAACACACTTCTGGCTAATGCTTTCGTTTGAGGGAGTCTGATTGAACGCAGCTCGCGCAGCCCCGGCCGACCAGCTCCGCAGTCCCCCGATCCAGCCTTGTTGTATGCCGCGATCGAAGCCCTTCCCGAGAGTCTGGCGATTGTCGAAGGCGGAAGCGTGCTTTACGCCAATCCGGCCTGGGCGCGCGTGTTTGAGTATGCACGATCCATCGCAACTTCAGGGACGGATGCTCGAAGAATTTATCCCTGAGAACGCTCTTCGTGGCGCAACCGTGCGAACCGAATGACGGAAGTGGAGATTTGTCCAGCGGGAGAATTTGCGCACGTGCGGCAAGATGGCACCAGCCTGCATCTTCAGATTTCTTGCGACGGCTTGCGCGTGCGTGGGAAGAATTTTGCAGGTCGTCAGCGCACGCGATGTCAGCGGGCAGAAGCAAATCGAGAAGCGGCTGCGCGAATCGCAAAGGCTGGAGAATGTCGGCCGGCTGGTGGGCGGAGTGGCTCACGACTTCAACAATCTGCTGACCGGCCTCATGCTTTACTGCGACCTGCTGATCGGCGAACTGGAGAAGGACAGCCGTTCCCGCCATCACGCGCAGGAGATGCGCAGCGCCGGCGAACAGGGCGCAGAGCTGGTGCAGCAGTTGCTCGCCGTCGCTCGCCCGTCCGTCGAAGACTTGAACGTGTTCGCCTTGAATGATGTGGTGACCGGCGTCGAAGGCCTGCTGACCCGACTGATCGGCGAAAATATCGTTCTTACACAAGTCGCTGGCTGGCGATCTCGGCTCGGTGAGAATGGACCCGGCGCAGGTGCAGCAGATCCTGCTGAACCTGGTGCTCAATGCGCGTGACGCCATGCCCGATGGCGGCCAGATCACTGCTCACCACCCGGAACTGCACTGGCTACCTTCCCGCCGGCCCGGAGCAAGCGCCGCAACTTGTGCCCTGCGTCGAGTTGGCGGTGAGCGACACCGGTTCCGGCATGGACGCCGAAACTCTGGGTCGTGCCTTTGAGCCTTTCTTCACCACCAAGGAAAACGGCCGAGGCAACGGCCTGGGGCTGGCCACGCGCTCGCCGGCTGGCGAAGCTGCATGGCGGAACCATCCTGGCCGAGAGCGAGCCGGGAAGAGGTACGCGGATTTCGCTGCTTCTGCCGCGAGTCTCTGCGGGAACGGCGTCCGGTACTACGAGATCCGATTCAACGAATCCGATTCCACTTCATCCGATTGCACTTCATCCGATTGCACTTCAGCCGATTCGAAAATAACGAGGTGATTTCTTATGACCACAGCTGCACTCAGCGCCCCCACTCCTGCCCAGATCGAAGGAGCGAACTTCCTGAATCTCCTGATCGTGGACGACGAACGCGCCATCCGGGAAGTCTGCCGCGAAGTGGCACAATCGCTTGGCTTCAACACTGCGGTGGCGGACTCCGCCGAACATGCCTATCGCATGCTCGACTCGCAGAACATCGACGTCGTGCTGCTCGACCTGAAATTGCCGGGTGCGGGTGGACTGGAGGCTCTGCATCAGATCGGCCAGCGCAAGCCGGATACCGTCATCGTGGTCATTACCGGATACGGCACGGTTCAGTCGGCGGTACAGGCCATGAAGAATGGCGCCTATGACTACGTGACCAAGCCTTTCAGCATGGAAGAACTCAGGCTGCTGCTGGAGCGGGTGGCGGGCCATCTGCGGTTGAAGACGGAAAACCGGACGCTGCGCGAGAAGATCAAGTCCAAGATGGGTTTCGGCAGCATCGTGGGCCGGGCGCCGGAGATGGAAAAGCTATATCGCATCATCGCCAAAGCGGCGCATAGTACGCATCCGGTGCTGATCCTGGGCGAAAGCGGGACGGGAAAAGAGATGGTGGCCCGCTCCATCCATTTCTCCGGGCCCTTCCGGGACAAGCCGTTCATTCCGGTGGACTGCGGCTCGCTGGTTCCCACGCTGATCGAAAGCGAATTGTTCGGCTATGTCAAAGGAGCGTTCACCGGAGCGGTGCAATCCCGCGACGGCTTGCTCGCGATCGCGGAAGGCGGCACGGTATTTCTGGACGAAGTCGGCGAACTTCCGGTCGATCTTCAGGCCAAGCTGCTGCGGTCGATTCAGGAGCGCGAGATTCGTCCGGTGGGCAGCACCAAGCGGATTCCCATCAACGTGAGGATTCTGGCGGCAACCAATCGCGATCTGGAGCAGGCGGTGGCCCAGGGAACTTTTCGCCGGGATCTTTATTTCCGGCTCAATGTGCTGAGCCTGAAAATTCCGCCGCTGCGCGAGCGGCGGCAGGATATTCCGCTGCTGACCAGCTATTTCCTGGAGCGGCTGTCACGAGCGTCGGGACACGAGCGCACTCTGAACGACGACGCCATGAAGGCTCTGCTTGCCTACGACTGGCCCGGCAACGTTCGCGAACTGGAAAACTGCCTGGAGCGAGCGTGTGCCTTTACTTCCGGACCGGTGATTCAGGTGGGAGACTTGCCCAGCGCGATCCATGGTGTTCCCAGCCATGTCGCACGGAAGGCAACGGGAAGCTCCAAGATCCTGCCCATGGCGGAACTGGAGAAGCAAACCATCCTGAGCACGATTGCGCAGTTAAACGGCGACAAGCTGCTGGCGGCCCGAATGCTGGGGATCGGCAAGACCACGCTCTACCGCAAGCTGAAGGAGTATGTCGCCCAGGACTAGAATTCACGATTGGAAGAGAGCACTCTAAGCCGTCATGCATAGATAGTCCGCGGGTTCTGGGTTCGAGGCGCGGGCAAGACGGCGAAGCGCAAGTCGACCAGGATGTGCAGCGCGATGGGCACCAGCAGCGATCCGGTTGCGACGTAGAGTCCGCAGAATACCGCTCCGGCAAATGCAGTAAGGATCATGCCGGTGATTCCCTGATAGGAGTGCGCCAGCCCAAAGAGCACGGCCGCCACCAGGACCAATGCGGTTCCATCCAGACGCAACGCGCTATGCAGCGTGGACAACAACCATCCCCGAAAGACAATCTCCTCGCAGATGCCGGCGCTGATGGCCACGGCTGCCCAGATAAGTCTTTCGCTGAGTCGTGGTTGGAATCAAGGCGGAGAAATCGGGCAAGAGCTTGCGCCACTTGCGCACAGGGGCAGTCGCAGGTGGGGCGCCGCGCCGGTTGGATCTGATCCGGGCGATGACGATGGCGACGGTCCCCAATACCAGTCCGATAAATACCCCGGCCAGCCCGCCCCATTCAAAGCCGCCGGTCAGCCCCCCTGCCAGGCTTGCATCCATCGAGTGCCCTCGAGGGCCAGGGATTTGGGATTCAGTTTGCTCCAGTCAAATCCAAGGGCAAGCAGCGCCAGCAGGGCGCTGACCCATTCGAAAACGATGGCCTTCTGATACACACGGGTGCGCGCATGGCGTGTCGCCGTTGGCTATGTCCTGCTTGAGTTGGCGATACTGTGGACCAAACCGAAGCACCTCCCAGGTCACATAGCCTGCGAGAATGATGTCAATGACGATCGATAGAATATGCATGGTTGCGGCACCTGTCTTTCTTTAAGTCTTACGTCTTTAGGTCTTCCCTTTTTGCCTCTTACCTCTTACTTCTAGCGATTACTTCAGGTCGTCGATCAACTTCCTGGTGGCTTCGATTTCGCGTTGCTTGCGCTCTCCGAAGTGCTTCATGAAAAATAGTTCCACCGTCATCGCCGCGATTATCACCCCGTCTCTTGCATGAAAATTCTTCCAGTTCCACGCCACAAAACCCGCCAGCAGCACAGTAGCGATCAGCAGAAAGTAAAACGCGAAGCGCACGATTCGCGCCCTGGCGATGGCTCTCCTATGAACGAAGTTCCGCATAGGCCAGCGTGGTTTGCGCGGTTGGCTTCCACGCTCCCCGCCGGACCCACCAGGCATAGCCGCCCATAAAGACGCTCGCGAAGGCAATACCAGCGGCGAGGCCGGCCATGAAGGGACTTCGAGTCTTCAACGCCACTGAAGTCGAGACCGCCAGGCACACGCCGATCGCGAGTATCGCCGCAGCGGTTCGCAGATTTTGCCGTTTGATCTTTTTCTTGAGTTCGGGCAGAGGCTCGGTTTGATCGCGCCACTCCTGCCGCCAGATCTCGAGCTCGGTATCGTTGCTCACGAGCGCTCCTCCAATGCTTCCTTCAGCGCCTTTCTGGCCCGATTCAGACGTACTGCAACATTGCTTTCCGTGATCCCAAGCACTTCGGCAATCTCGGCATGAGGAAGTTCCTCCAGCATCAGCATGACCACTTGCCGGTAGGCCAGAGGCAGGCGCTGAATTGCCGATCGCAGCCGGTCACGCTGATGTGTTAGCGCCACCTGCTCTTCGGGATGCGGTCTGGGATCAACCGGCTCCAGCACGACCGGCAGTTCATCCAGCGGCTGATGAGCGGGCTGCCGTCTGCAGACGTGGGTCAGCCCCCGATTGTGAGCGATGCGATATACGAAGGTGCGTTCCGAGCAATCTCCGCGGAAGTGCGGCAGGGCCTGCCAGACTGCCAGCGCAATCTCCTGGGTCAATTCTTCGCGCGCGCCCGCCACTTTCTCGTAGCCGAAGGCGAGGCGTGACAACGCCGGCCCGTACTCGCGCATGATGCGGTTGAACCGGTCTTCGGTGGTGTCGCGGAGGTTCTCGCTCACAAGATTGCTGGCTTCTATCTTAAGCGGGGGCCTGAGCGCGGGCTAAGCGCGGGCTCATGTGCGGGTATCGTATCCGCAAACTCGCGATTTGGTTCCGAACCCGCTTCCAAGCTAAGCCTGCCTCTCCAAGCCTCATTTTCCGTTCATTTGAGGTAGTCTCGGCCGGGGCCAATACCTTACAAAATATTTCATTGCGATGGGGTATTTGGTTGGCGTCGGCTCTGGTAGGGCCGCAGACTGTGACCGGATTTTCGACGAGAGCGCCCCAAAACCCCATCATGCAGCCTGTTGGTGGGAAGAACGAGATGACTGCCGGTCCGTGACTTATTCCCGAAGGCGTATTCCCACTTTCCTCCCGATTCTGAACCATCCTCCCGCCCTGGGAAGAGCAAGCCTGCGTCAACCCACACTAACCCGTCTATTTTCATCGACACCCTCCGCGGCTCCGAACTTGCAATACATATCGTCGTGCTGCTTGTGACCACGGTTGCTGATTTCTCCGAGCGGGCACAGGCGATTCGACAGATCGCCCTGGCAATTAATCTGCGATCAAATTTGGAAAGAAAAGGCGGCGCTTATGCTTAGTACGCGCAAACTTGGTACGCGCAAAGAGAGAATTCAAACCATCTGGTTCGCAGCGTTCCTGCTACTGGTATTCGGTGCTGGATGCAGCGATGGGAACAAGAATGGCAGCAATTCGGGCACGGCTTCGCCCACGGTTGTTTCCGCGATTCCTCCGAATGGCGGTGACGGAGCCTGTCCCAACGCACTTGTCACCGCCACCTTCAGCACGGCGATGAACGCGTCGTCGATCGATGGCGCGACCTTTATATTGACCGGACCGGGCTCAGTCTCCGTGCCCGGGCAAGTTACCTACGATGCGTCAAGCAAGACCGCGATCTTTACGCCCTCGGCCACGCTCGCCCTGAGCACGCTTTACACCGCCACGATCACGACCGGAGCCAAAGACATGTCTGGCGACGCGCTCGCGAGTAACGACGTGTTCAGTTTCACCACCGGCAGCACGACGTGTCAGCCCGGCCCGCCCAGCGTGATTTCCGTCGGCCCGCCGGACGGCACGAACGGGGTATGCAACAACACCATCGCTGTCGCCACCTTTGGCGCGGCGATGAATCCTTCGACCATCAATGGCACCACCTTCACTTTGACCGGACCGGGCGCGGCTTCGGTGACGGGACAGGTCACCTACGATGCGCCCAGCCGGGTGGCGATCTTCACCCCGTCCAGCGCTCTGGCGCTGGGCACGGCCTATACTGCGACCATTACCACCGGAGCTCAGGACATTTCGGGCAATCCTCTGGCCAGCAGCTTTGCCTGGGGGTTTACGACGGCTGCCGCGGCCTGTCAAACGCCGCTCGTGCCTTTGGCCTCGGCGGCGAATTTCGAAGCTCTGGCCGGCTCCACCGTGACCAACACCGGCCCGACAATCATTACGGGCGCCGATCTGGGACTAAGTCCGGGAAGCGCGGTCACCGGCTTTCCGCCTGGAACCCTGACTCCGCCGGCGGTGATGCACATTACCGATCCGACAGCGGCGCAGGCCGAAGTCGATGCGACCACGGCCTACATCTATACCGCCGGATTGACCGGGCGGAGCGGTTCTGCCTGGAGATATGAGCGGCCTGACTTTTACTCCCGGCCTGTATAAGACCTCGAGCACGGTCATGTTATCGGCCGGGAACGTGACGCTCGATGCGCAGGGAGACGCGAATGCCGTTTTCATCTTCCAGGTGGGTCGACGCTCACGACGATCGGCAGTACGCAGGTGATTCTTGCAGGAAACGCCCAAGCCAAAAATGTCTTCTGGCAGACCGGCAGCTCCGCGACTCTGGGGACGAACTCAATGTTCAAGGGGAGCATCATGTCGCTGCAATCGATCACGCTGAAAACCGGGGCTACGCTCATAGGTAGAGCACTGGCTCGCAATGGCGCGATCACGCTGGATAGCAATATCGTTACGGCTCCGTGAGGCGGTGAGCCCGTACAAGTGCGGGTGACCACGAGTTCCTGAGTGGATCGGCCTGAGACTGGTCCACTCGCGGGGTGGTCTGGCAGCGTAATTCCCGGGTCGTCAACGAGCCAG
Organism: Terriglobia bacterium; assembly: GCA_963812465.1. GTDB lineage: Bacteria > Acidobacteriota > Terriglobia > Terriglobales > Acidobacteriaceae > JAIQFF01. Next base: position 122,041 of record CAWEVE010000031.1, on the reverse strand, counting down.
AGAAGGCTTTGATATGAACGCAATGGTCAAGAAAGATGTCGGCGAGGGGCCGGGAACGTGCAGGAGACACTGTCATGTTGCTGGTGGTTACGCCTTCCGCAAAAGCTCGAGGTTGCGCGCAGGCGATTCAACAGGTCACCTCCGAAGAAACTCATGTGGCTGCGACTCTCGTCGCAGGCGCTGGCCCAGCTTCGCGCCCGGGAATATGTCGCCGTTCTCATCGATCAGGCATTCCTCGAAACCGAGCCGGTCGAAAGCGACATGGTGCTGGAACATATTGGGACGGCCGTTCCGGTGCACGTGAACTTCGCCATCAACGGCATGGACCGGGTCGCGCGCGAACTGCGCGCCGCTCTGCATCGGCACAAGAAGGAAGTCCTGCTGATGCGGCAAGAAGTACAGCAGGCTCTGCGAAACGAACTCAAGAGCACGATCACCGCGCTGTTGCTCTCCTGCGAAATGGCGCTGCAAGTTCCTGATCTTCAAAGTGGAGCCGAGAGTCAGGATGCGCACCGTCCACGAGCTTGCTCAGGAGATGCGCCTCAAGCTCGAAGGCTCCTGAGAGAGTGCAGGGATGCGACGGAAGTCGGCCCTGAGGTAAAGTCCTCCGCGACGCTGATGCGGACGTTGAAGCGCTCCACATGCGGAATTCGCGAATCACGGTCCACGCGCCGACTTCAAGTGCAACCTTTTGCGCACTCACCGTTTGCGCAGCAATTTTGCGCACATGACAATCCCTCCCGAAAATCCTGTTCGAGCCTTCCTTCCCGCACTACAATGACGCAGCAGAAAGAAGCGCGGAGTCGCCCGTCTTTACTGGCTTTCCGCGCTCTCCCAGGGGACATTCGTGCACGTTCTGGTTACCGCCGACACTTTGAGTGGTACTTGGACCTACACCCGCGAACTGGTCTCCGGACTGGTCAGTCGCGGGTTGCGCGTCACCCTGGTGAGCTTCGGCGAAATCCCTCTGCCTCAGCAGACCTCGTGGATGGATAACCTGCATGGCCTGGAATACCGTCCCACGGCGTTTCGCCTGGATTGGATGCAGGAAGGCCAGCAAGATCTTAAAGATTCCTCGGCGTATCTGACCGCGCTGGTAAAAGAGCTGAAACCCGACGTGCTTCACCTGAACCAGTTGTGCTACGGCAGCCTTCCGGTTGCGGTGCCGCGGGTGGTGGTGGCGCATGGCGACCTGATCACCTGGTGGCGGGCGGTGCACGGGCGGGAGCCCAAAGCAGGACCGCTGGCTGCACTGGTATCGGGAAGTTGTCACTCGCGGGCTTGGCCGACGGCCAGTGTCGTGGTGGCCCCTTCGGTCTGGATGCGGGACACGGTCCGCGACTGCTACACCCGGGCGCGGCACGACACCGTTATCTATAACGGACGCAATCCGATTTTCTTCAATCCCTACGTGGGCAAGGATGATTCCGTGCTGGCGGTGGGCCGGCTGTTGGATGCGGGCAAGCAGATCTCGCTGCTGACCCAGCACACCCATCCTCTTCCGGTCTGCATCGTGGGATCCGACACGCCGGTCCACGGTCCCGCCAGGATTCCGATACGCGCCGATGTCAAACTTTCGATCGATGAGATCAATGTCGCGCTGAAGGGCCCGCAGACCGAAGCGCAGCTGCGCACGCTTTACAGCCGGGCCTCGATTTATGCCGCCACCTCGCGCTATGAACCCTTCGACATGGCGGCGGTCGAAGCCGCATTCTCCCGCTGCGCCATTGTCGCCAACGACATTCCTGCGTTCCGCGAAATATGGGGCGACGCCGCTCTTTACTTCCGCGAAAACGATGCCGCCAGTCTGGCATCGGCGATCCGCCGCCTGAGTGAACAGCGGGACCTGTGCCGCACCTACGGCAATCGCGCCTATCAACGGGCCCGCGAGTGCTTTACTTCCAAACGCATGATCGACCAATATCTCGAACTCTATCGGCAACCTGCTGCAGACGAAGTGGGCAGCGGCGTAGATTCAGCTATCAGCTATCAGCTCTCAGCTTCAGCTCACATTTGATGCTGCCGTGGTTGACTGACAGCTGCAGAGCTGACAGCTGACGAGCTGAAAGCTGCCCTGAAAGCTGCTATCTTTCTGCTACTTCATATCGAACACGGGAGGCCTCATGGCTGCAGTTAAAATTACGGTTCGAAAGAACGGTCCGTATCGGGTGGAAGATCCCGAAGGCTCGATCGAACTGGTCGACGCCGATGGCAACAAGTATGACCTGACCGGCAAGCCGGCATTTTCTCTCTGCCGTTGCGGCGGATCGGTGAACAAACCATTCTGCGACGGCACCCACAGCCGCATTGGGTTCCAGGGAGCGGAGTCGGCGGTTAAGAAGACGGAAAGCAGCAGCTGAATCGCGCGAACTCCGCGACCAGTCTAACGGATGACGTTGACCGGCGTGACTGTCAGCGTTCGTCGCAAACTACGCTCCGACCAGCTCTGTCTGCTGAGAACGCGCTCATCGCATCAAACCTCATGAGGAGCCCCGACGAGAAGTCCTGGGAACGATGAGCATCCGAAAGATCGAGAATTGGGGATGGGTCGCGGCATCACGCGGCGTGATTTCCTGAACGGAGTCGCACTCACCGTCGGCGCGGCCATGCTTCCTTCCGACTTGCTTGCCGCTGCCGATATGCAGGCCGGCCGGGAGAAATCGCCCGACTACTATCCTCCGGCTTTGACCGGACTTCGCGGCAGCCATCCCGGATCGTTTGAAGCGGCCCACAGCCTGCGCGACGGCACTTTCTGGGACCAGGCTGGAACGCCGGTCGATACCGGAGAATCCTACGATCTGGTGGTGGTGGGCGGCGGCATCAGCGGACTCTCCGCCGCGCATTTCTTTCGCAAGGTTGCAGGACCGAAGGCGCGCGTCCTGATTCTCGACAATCACGACGACTTCGGCGGACACGCCAAGCGCAACGAGTTCCACTCCGCCCAGCGCACCATGCTGGGCTTTGGCGGAACGTTTTCCATCGAAAGCCCGGCCCCGTACAGCGCCGTGGCCAAGAGCCTGATCGAAGAACTGGGGATTGATGTTCCTTCTTATTCCAAGTACGTGAACAGAAGATCTGTACCGCTCCTTTGGCCTGACCCCGAAAATCTTTTTCGACAAGGAAACTTTCGGCGCCGACGGCTGGTCGATCAATCCGCATGCCGCGCGTTGGCGGCGAGAGCGAAGACGACAAAGTGCGAGCCCACGCGCTGGAAACGTTCCTGAAAGAGGCTCCGCTTTCCGACCAGGCCAAGGCAGACTACGAACGCCTGGTCACCGAGAAGAAAGACTATCTGCCCGGCCTGAGCTCGGACGAGAAAAAAGCCCGCCTCGCCCGCATGAGCTACAACAGCTTTCTTGACCGACGTGGTCAAAGTCAGTCCCGAAGTGGTGAAACTGTTTCAGGCCATGCCGCAACCCTTGTTCGGCGTTGGATTTGACGCGGTGTCCGCGCAGGACGCATGGGGCATGGGAGCGCCGGGCTTCGCCGGCATGAATCTCGATCCTGCGTCCGGGCAAAGGCATGAACCGCGATGCCATCCCCAACGAAGAAGCCGAGAAATACTTTTTCCATTTTCCCGATGGCAACGCTTCCATCGCGCGCCTGCTGGTGCGCAAGTTGATTCCGCAGGCAATTCCGGGCAACTCCGCCACCGACGTGGTCATGGCGCGAGCCAACTATGCCAGGCTTGATCAGGAGAACTCTCCGGTGCGCATCCGCTTGAACAGCACGGCGGTGCGAGTGAAGCATCAGGGAGATCCCGCCAGCGCCAAGGAAGTGGAAATCGCATACGCGCGCGGCGGCAAAGTGTACACGGTGCAGGCCGCGCATTGCATCCTGGCTTGCTGGCACGTGGTCATTCCCTACATCTGCGAGCAGTTGCCGGACAAGCAGAAAGAAGCGCTGTCGTCGGCGGCCAAGGTTCCGTTGCTCTACACCAACGTCGCTCATCCGGAACTGGAAGGCTTTCCAGAAGCTGGGCGCCAACTCGATCTATGCGCCGGCCGGATATCACTCCCACATGAACCTGGATTTGCCGGTAAGCATCGGCGGCTACGAATGCTCGCGGAAACCGGAAGAGCCGATCGTCGTCCACATGATGAAGACGCCGTGCAAGCCCGGCCGTCCGGCGCGCGACCAGCACCTTCTGGGCCGGGTGGAACTCTTCACCACGACGTTTGAAACCATGGAGCGAAATATCCGCGAGCAGTTGGCCCGAGTGGTAGGGCCGGGAGGCTTCGATCCGGCGAACGACATCACGGCCATCACCGTGAATCGCTGGCCCCACGGCTACGCCTACGAATACAACTCGCTCTGGGATAAATTCTGGCTGGAAGGCGGAGAGACGCCCTGCGAGGTGGCCCGCAAACCCTTTGGAAGGATCGCAATCGCCAATGCCGACGCCGGCGCCTACGCCTACACCGATTGCGCCATCGATCACGCGCACCGAGCAGTAGGAGAGATTACAAAAGCTGAAGAACTGAGATCCGAGAACTGACAACTGAGAACTGATAACTCAGCAACTGCGTTTTAACATCCGAAGTCAGTCAAGATCGCCAGCGTCAGTGAATGGTCTTGGTCTTCCGCGACATGTAGTCCATCAGCAGATATTGCCCCAGCGTGTAAGGCGTGGTGAAGTAGGCTTTGCCGCGGCACATCTCAGTGACTTTCTGCACGAACTGCACCAGTCCGTAATCAGACGCCAGCATGAAGGTATTGATCATGACTCCGGCCCGCTTGCATTTGGAAACTTCCTCGAGCGTCTGGCTCACCACCATGGGATCGAGGCCGAAGGCATTTTTGTAGATGCGCCCATCTTCCAGCGTCAGGGCGGAAGGCTTGCCGTCGGTGATCATCACGATCTGCTTCATGTCCTTGCGCTGCCGCTGCAGGACGCGCTGCGCCAGCCGCAGGCCTTCCCGCGTGTTGGTGTAGTACGGGCCGACTTTCACTCGCGCCAATTGCGACAGCGGAACTTCTTCCGCCGAATCGTGAAACAGGACCAGCGAAAGCGAGTCGCCGGGATATTGCGTCCGGATCAGGTGCGAAAGCGCCATGGCGACTTTCTTGGCCGGGGTGAAGCGGTCTTCGCCATAGAGAATCATCGAGTGCGAGCAATCGAGCATGAGCACGGTCGCGCAGGAAGACTGGTACTCGCACTGATGCACCTGCAGGTCGGAGTACTCGATGTTCAGCGGCAGCGTCAGACCTTCGCGCTGGATGGCGCTGGAGAGCGTGGCCGTGATATCGAGGTTGAGCGTGTCGCCGAATTCGTAGGGCCGGGATGCGCCGCTGGCCTCGATGCCGGTGGCCAGGTCGCGGGTGTCATGGCGGCCGAAGCTGGATTTTCCCAGCGATCCCATCAGATCGCGCAGCGTTTTGAAGCCGAGAAAATCCAGGCTCTTGTCGGTGATTTCAAATTTGGCCTGCTGGGCCTCGCCGGTTTGTCCGCCAACGCTCGATCGCTGCGAAGGATCGTGCGGCTCGTCGACGCTGATGTAGTCTTCCTGCTCCATGCGCTCGATCAGTTGCTCGATCAGTTCGTCGAGCGTTCCATCCATCTGCATCTGGCGCAGCCGTTCGCTGCATTTCCTCGTCCAGCAGATCTCCTTCCAGCAATGCCTGTTCGATGGCGCGGCGCAGATCGTCGAGGGTCTGCTCGCCCTCGGGCATGTCGTAGAACATGTAGTTCTGGAAGCCGCTCTGCAGCAGATAGTCAGAGAGAGCGCTGAGCAGGTCTTCCATGCTCATTTCGCCGGCTGGGTCGGGAACGTATTTGCTGTAGCGGATGCGTTTCATAAGAAAGCAGTCGTTGGTCCTTGGCCTTTGGTCGTTGGCCAAGACCAACAGTGCTGCAATCGTGGTGCCAACGACCGAACGGCCGACGACTGACGACTAGTTATACGGCCTGCGTCCGCGAAACGGCAGTTCCTCGCGCTCGAAGGGCTTTTCGGCCGGCTTGGGTTGCTTCTCTCCGGCGGTGAAGACGCGTTCTTCGTTGCGGCCGATGCGCTTGTGCGCGTGCAGGCCTTCGAGAATAAATTCAGCCGCCGAAACCTGGACTTCTGGACTGTCCTTGGGGCCGACGCCGACCTTGACCGTCTTTTCCATCAATCCCTGGATGCCGCGCAGTGACGGCAGAGCTTCGGCGGCGCTGGCGGTGTCCGCCAGTTGAATTTCTCCGCCCAGGTCGAACCATTGCACGATCTGCTGCATGTCCACGCCTTTGAAATATCGCGTCGTGAGTTTTGGCCACGGCGGCGCGAATCAGTTCGCGGCTGACGTGGTCGGCGCCCTTCATCTCGCCTTCGTATTCCAGTTCCAGCTTGCCGGTGATGGCGGGCATGGCGGCGTAAACGTCGGCGATGCGCGGCACCACCAGCTTTTCCTCCTGATGGATGGCCCGGCGCTCGGCGTTCGAAATCACATTCTCCATGGCACGAAATCGGCAGGCGCTGGCTGACGCCGGAGCGCTTGTCGATCTTCTTGTCTTCGCGGGCCGCGAAAGCGATGCGCTCGATGACCTCCTGCACATATTTCGGCAAGTGCAGTTTGTGGCCGTTGCGCTGCGTCCACGATTCCTGGGCCGTGATGGTGATGCCCTCTTCGACGGTGGCGGGATAGTGGGTGCGAATTTCCGAGCCGATGCGGTCTTTCAGCGGCGTGATGATCTTGCCGCGCGCCGTGTAATCTTCCGGGTTGGCGCTGAACACCAGCGCGACATCGAGCGGCAGGCGAATGGGGTATCCCTTAATCTGCACATCGCCTTCCTGCATGATGTTGAACAGGCCCACCTGAATTTTTCCCGCCAGGTCGGGCAGTTCGTTGATGGCGAAGATGCCGTGATTGGCGCGAGGCAGCAATCCGTAGTGCACGGTGTATTCGCTGCTGAGTTCGTGCCCGCCGCGCGCCGCCTTGATGGGATCGATGTCGCCGATCAGGTCGGCGATGGTGACGTCGGGCGTGGCCAGCTTTTCCACGTAGCGCTGTTCCGGCGTGAGATACGCAATCGGCGTGTTGTCGCCGAGCTTCGCGATCTCTTCGCTGGCAGCGGCGGCAAATGGGCGCGTAGGGATTGTCGTGAATCTCGCAGCCGGCGACGTAGGGCACCTGCGGATCGAGCAATGAGGTCAGGGCGCGCAGGATGCGGCTTTTGGCCTGGCCGCGCAGTCCCAGCAGAATGAAATTATGACGCGAGAGAATTGCGTTGACGATCTGCGGCACGACCGTGTCGTCGTATCCGACGATGCCGGGGAAAATAGGGCCACCCTGACGCAGTTTCACGATCAGGTTGTCGCGCATTTCGTCCTTCACGCGCCGGGTACTCAGCCGTTGTTCGCTAAAAGGACTGTGGCGCAATTCGCCGAGCGTCCGCGGCAGACTCATGATGGAAAACCCCCAATGGAAACAGCTTCTGCTCGGATTATACGCCGTTGAAGAATGGCGCCGACAGGACGACTGGGGCCGGCTCGATCGACCAGTCCTTGAGAGGCTCTGCCGCGAGTCACTGATTGCCTGAGCCGCTGCTAATGAACGTGGCCGTTGCCGCCGGCCTTCTGCCGCACCCGCACCGTGCGCCGCAAATTCGGCAGGATGGCCTCGAAGTAGGAAATGACCGCTTGCATGCGCTCCGCTTCTGATTTCATCCCCAGCAGGGTCTGCTTGAAATCGAGATCGAGCGGAAGCGGTCCGACCAGATTGAAAGAAAGTTGCGGAGCTGTCGATCTCCGGAAGGGTCTGGCAGGTCGGATCCGGCCAGTTCGACGATCTCTCCCTGCAGTTTCACCGCCTGCGCAATCTCCTCCGCGCGTGGCTCTCGCCCGGCTCGTCCTGCAGGTAGAGCACCTCCGCCTGCAGAAACGACCGCTCCTGGTTGACCTGCATGACCTCGAAGCGCTCGCGTCCCTCGGTCATGATATCCATGCGCCCGTCGGGATATTTCTTGGCAACGGTGATAATCTCTGCTGTGCAGCCGATCTCAGCGACTCCTTCCTCTTTGGCCCGGACGACGCCAAACGATTTCTTCCGGTCCAGACATTCGGAGATCATTTCTCTGTAGCGCGGCTCAAAAATGTGCAGGGGCAGGGGAGTGCCCGGGAACAGCACCAGATCCAGCGGAAACAGCGGGAGAAGGCTCACGCAAAGACTCCAAAATGTTCCCGGCGAGTGCGGGTAGAATTTCTCGATTGTACGCCCCGCGTGATTCGATGGCGAGAATCGTCGGATTTCAGTCGTTCGCAGCATTCTAGCGTCCTTTGCGGTTAAAGATTTTGACCGCGAAGGACGAAGTTACGATGGCCGCAAAGTACAGATGGAACGAAACGCAAGATGAACTCCAGCAAGATAGAGGTCTCGGGAAAAGTGGTGGTGATCACCGGCGCTTCGATGGGCATCGGAGAAGCCATTGCCAAGCTTTTTGCCGACCAGGGCGCGCAGCGTCGTGCTGCTCTCGCGCGATGCCGGCGCGCGCCGAAGCTGCCCGCGGGCGCATCGGCCACACCGAACAGACTCTGGCGCTTTCCTGCGACGTCCGCAACCGCGAAGAAATCGACCGCGTCGTCAGCCTCACCCTGCACCACTTTCAGCGCATCGATGTCTGGATCAACAACGCCGGGCACGGACTGATGGATACGGCCGCTGACGTCGACATGACCGCCTGCCGCGAAACCTTCGACACCAATTTCTTCGGGACGGTCGCCTGCATGCAGGCTGCGCTGGCGGTGATGAAGCAGCAAGGCTCGGGAACGATTATCAATATCTCGAGCGTTGCCGGACACATTCCGCTTCCGTTTCACTCCGTTTACAGCGCCACCAAATTTGCCATGAACGCTTTCGGCAAAGCGGCGAGACGTGGAACTGAAAGGCTCGGGTATCCATGTGATGACGGTGTGTCCGGGATACGTGCGCACCGATTTCAGCGCCAATGCCATCAAAGGGAGCGAAGCCAAGACGGTAAGGCCGTCCGTCGGTCCGCGGAATCAGTGCCGAGCGCGTGGCCCGCGCCGTGCTGCGCGGATATCTGAAGCAGAAGAGGGAAGTGGTTGTGCCCTGGACCATGCATCCTGCCATCAAGGTCTATCAGTTGTTTCCGGGCCTGGTGGAACGGACGATGGTGAAAATGGCGCGGCGGGTGGAATGAAGAGCCTTGCGCAGTTGCGACTCTTACGCAGAGGCTCAGCGCAAAGAACCTCTAGCTCAGTTCCGCCAGCATGCCTTCCATCTCCGACTGGGCGTGGCCGTTGCCGGTTTTCTTGGCCGACGCAATGCCGTCCGCCAGCATTTTCCTGGCTTCTTCCGTGCGCTCGGCTTTCGCCAGGGTCTGGGCCGCCATGAAATAGCCGGCAGTGTAGTCAGGATGCGTCGCCAACAGCTTGCCAAACTCTTCCAGCGCCCGTTCGACCTCTCCAGAGTTCGAATACTCCATTGCCAGGCCGTAGCGGGCGAAGGCGTCCGCGGGATTCTGCGAGAGAACTTCGTTGAGCAATGCGATGCGGTCCATAAATCAGCTTCTAGCTTCTGGCTCCTGGCTCTTAGCTACAGCTACGAGACTACTACAGCACGTGATGGCCGCGGGCGACTCGTCCGCGATGCTTCCTTCGCAAGAATCCTGCACGCCGTCCTTCGCGATCTTCGATATCTGGCGAGCCGGCGTGCGATGGGTACAATGGCCATCACTCAACCACGGAGAACTTCAACTTGGCGTGTCCCTTTTTCATGCCGGTGCAGAAATTGGACGGCGCCTGGCTGCATCCTTCGCGCTTGCCTTTAGGAGGCGGGTGGGACGGCCATTGTTCCGCGCCCGGCCACGAAGGCGCCCAGCCTTCCGACGAAGAGCTGCACGAATTCTGCAATCTGGGATATGCCGCGAAGTGTTCGCGTCTGCCGGTCGAGCGCGATTGCGATGCGGTCCGCTTCTCGGTTGCCCGCGATCAGGGTTCGCGACTGCTTCTGTGGTTTGTATGCGAGACCGGCCATCGTCCCGCGAATCACGGCACGCTGGAATATGACGTCGACCGGAAGCAGTGGATCTCTTCGCCGCATTCCGATCCGCGCATCCAGAAGATGCTGGAGTGTTACGTTCAGTCCTATTTGCAGCGTAGAATTCAGTCCGCCAGTGACCGACTCAATACCGAGCGAAAACTCATGACCCAGAGCGAAGATCTGGCATTGCCCCGGCCGGTCCGGGACTCGCAGTCAGAGATGGCTGAAATTGTCCTGCCCAACGATTCCAACGTGCTGGGCGCTCTGCTGGGCGGACGCCTGATGCACTGGATCGACCTGGCCGCCGCCATGGCCGCGCACCGTCACTCGCGCAATTATGTGGTGACCGCTTCCATCGATCATCTCGACTTCAAGGTTCCGGTGCACGTCGGCGACCTGGTCATCCTGCGCTCGTCGGTGAATCGTGTGTACCGCACTTCGATGGAAGTCGGAGTGAAAGTCTGGGTGGAGAACTACATTCACGATCATTGCGAGCACGTGAGCTCCGCCTACCTGACGTTTGTTGCGGTAGATGCCGCCGGCCGCCATCTCCCGGTTCCTCCGGTCGTTCCTGAAACCGATGAGCAAAGGCGCCGCTACGAAGATGCCGGGCCGCAGGCGCGAGATCAGGCGGCTGGAAATGGAACGCAAGCGCGCACTGGAACGTTAACGGCACTGCAATTAGCAATCAGCATTGCATTGCGACCGCCGGTAACTGCGCCTGAATCTGGGATACTGAAAACTGACAGCTGACGACCTGATAGCTAGTCCGCTGCCTCACGTATAATCAGACTCATGAGTACTCCTCTTCCCCCACGTCCCGGACAGCAACCGCAACCACCTTCCCCGCAGCCTCTGCCCGGAGTGGGCGCGATCATCGCCGTTGGTTCGGGCAAAGGCGGAGTGGGGAAGACGACGCTGGCGGTCAATCTGGCGATCGTTTTATCCAAGCTGGGACACAAGGTCGGATTGCTCGATGCCGACGTCTATGGTCCCAATGTGCCGCTGATGCTCGGCATCAACGCGCAGCCCAAGGTTCTCGGCGACAACCGCATCGAGCCGCTCGAAGCGTCACGGCCTCAAAGTGATCTCGGTAGGATTTCTGAATCCGGGCGACAAGCCGCTGATCTGGCGCGGCCCCATGCTGCATTCCATCATCAAGCAGTTTCTGGGCTCGGTGGTCTGGGGAGAGCTCGACTATCTGGTCGTGGATTTGCCTCCGGGCACGGGAGACGTGGCGCTGTCGCTGATTCAGACCGTTCCGCTCACCGGCGCGATCGTGGTTTCCACGCCCTCCGATGTTTCTCTGCAGGATGCGCGCAAGGCCATCGAAATGTTCCGCCAGATGAAGGTGGATCTAGTGGGCATGGTCGAGAACATGAGCTACTTCGTCTGTCCCGCACTGCCACCAGGAGACCGATATTTTCTCCCGCGGCGGCGCGGAAAAAACGGCGAGCCAGTTTGGCGTGGCCTATCTGGGAGCAGTGCAGCTTGATCCCGCCATCCGCAAAGCCAGCGACGGCGGCCAGCCCACGGTGCTCGCCGGAGAGGACTCCGCGCCCGCAAAATCGCTTTACGACTTTGCCCGCAAAGTTGTGACGCGCGTGGACGAAATCAAGTCAACGCCGGCGAGAGCGTCATCCAGATTCAATAGCAATCTGTTTTCAGCTGGAACACACCGATTAGATCTGCGCTGTCCCGCCATCGACAAACAGCTCGATCCCGGTTACGAAACTGGAATCGTCCGACGCCAGGAAGAGTGCGGCCGCAGCAATTTCATGCGGCTGGCCAATCCGACCCATCGGGATCACGGCGACGAACTGATCCTTGACCTCCTTCGGAACTCCGACAAACACGCCGGTGTCGATCGTCCCGGGACTGATGACGTTCACCCGAATGTTCCGCGCCTTCAAGTCGACCGTCCAGGAGCGCGCGAAGGAGCGGACCGCTGCCTTGGTGGCGCTGTAGACGCTCAAGCCTTCGAACCCTTTCACGCTGGCGATGGAGCCGGTCATGATGATCGATCCGCCATCCGGCATCAGCGGCAAAGCCTTCTGCACGGTAAAGAGCGTGCCCCTGACATTGACGTTGAAAGTTTTGTCGAAACCAGCTTCGGTGATTGAGCCGAGGGGCACGTTGAATTCGCCGATGCCGGCGCTGGCATAGAGGACATCGACCCGGCCCTTCTCGGCCTTAACTTTTTCGTAGAGACGATCGAGGTCAGGCAAGCTGCCCGCATCGCCCTGAACGCCGGTGACGTTCTTGCCGATTTCTTTCACGGCCTTGTCGAGTTGCTCCTGCCGCCGGCCGGTAATGAAAACGTATGCGCCTTCAGCGACAAAGAGCTTCGCTGTCGCCAAGGCCAACCCGGATGTTGCTCCGGTGATGACTGCAATCTTGCCTTCGAGCTTTCCCATAATTTCTCCCTGTGGCCGATCTTACTTGCTGAACCTGCTCAGCCTGAACAACGCGTCAGGATCTTTGTGCTCAAGCACCAATCCCGCCACCATCTCGCCCAGCGCCGGACCATGCTTGAAGCCGTGGCCGGAGCCTCCGCCCAGCAGCCAAACATTTTCGTGCCGGGGATGGCGATCGACGATGAAATTGTTGTCCGGGCTGTTCTCATACTGGCAGACGCGCGACTCCAGCAGCGGCGCATCTTTCAGCGCGGGAAAGCGGAAGGCGATATAGTCTCGGCCGACTTGAGCCCTTCGGCACTGACGGTTCGTTCGCCCGATGTCGGATCAAATTCCGGGCCGCGAGTATCGTCGGCAATCTTGAAGCCCCTGCCCTGATTGCCGGGAATGCCGTACATGAATTTATCGCGATGGTCCGCCCACACCGGCAACTTGGCATCGGTGAAGCGATCATCGCCGGCGGGAGTGCCGAAGAAGAATACTTCCTGCCGGGTGGGGCGAACGCGCTGGCCAATGGTTTCAGGAAAAAGTTTCCCCAGCCACGGTCCGCAGGCGAAGACGTATTGATCGGCAGTGAGTTTCGAGCCATCGGAAAGTGGCAATCCGTCCCATTTGCTCTCTTCGAGATCGCGCGGCAAGACCGCCAGTTGCTTGTACTCGCCGCCCTCCGCCAGAAATCCGTCCAGCACCGCCTGGCACGCAACGCGCGCAGTCAGATAGCCGCCCTCGGGTTCGTAGATTCCCCAATGCACGCCTTCGAGATTGATCTGCGGCCAGCGTCGCGACAGTTCCTGGAGGGACAACTCCTGGTAGGGAATTCCGGCGTCGCGCAGCGGCGGCAAAGATCCGCGCTCGAACTGATCGTCGCCAGCGGCAACCATCCACAGCACGCCGATCTGGTGCAAGAAGCTTCAGGTTCCAGCGCTGCTCGTTCTCTTTCCACAGTTGCGTCGCGCGCGCCGCCATCTTTGTGTAAGGCTGATTCGGACCGTAGGTCCCGCGGATCACGCGAGTCTCGCCGCCCGACGACGCGCGGGAGTTGCCCGGACCCCAGGCGTCCAATAAAGTCACTTGCGCGCCCCGGCGCAACAGATAAAGAGCGGTCCATCCTCCGAACGCGCCCGCTCCGATCACAGCGATATGAGTTTTAGCTTGTGTCGTCACTTTTGTTTGCATCTTTTGGTGGCCTGTCTTGTTCTTGCAGATCTGCCTGAGCATATTCGCAGAAGTGGATTTCAGGAAAGGGAACCAGCCGGCAAGAGTACTCGTCCCGCCAAGGCGACCCACCAGGTTCAGCAAGACCTTCAGCAACCATCGGCGAGAGTGGGCAGCGCTTCACCTTTGTTATGTGCGGCATCGGTGCGAAGTCGCACCAAACTAAGTCAGGGCCGGAACAAGGTCAAGTATTAGCATTCTTAGGTCGAGAGTGCTAACGCTTGACAGGGGCGGCGGACCTTCCTAGAATCAAAACTGGGGTATTGTCGTAACATCGATCTAAGCTTCTGGATCAAAAGTACTTAATATGCCATCTGGGCCACCGATCGGGGAGCGCGAACGAGAGATCCTGACCGCCATTGTGGAGACCTTTATTGCCACGGGGGAGCCGGTGGGTTCGCGTACCCTGGCGCGCTCCAATAACGAAGGACTGAGTCCGGCCACGATCCGCAATGTGATGGCCGACCTGGCGGATGCCGGATTCCTGGAGCAGCCCCATACTTCCGCCGGCCGGGTGCCGAGTACGGAAGCGTATCGCTATTACGTTGAGCAACTTACGGGCCAGGCGAGCCTTTCGCAGGAAGACCAGGGCATCATTCAGGATTCGCTGCACGGCATTTCCGATGTGCAGGAATTCATGGAGCGCACCTCGCATGTGCTCTCCCTGATCTCGCACAATGTGGGCATAACGGTGGCCATCGGCGGGCCGAAGAATGCGCTCGAGCATGTGTACTTTTCCCGGCTGGGCGATCAGAAAGTTTTGGCGGTGCTGGTGACGCGGTCGGGCCTGGTGCGGGATCGGGTGCTGCGGCTGGATCTTCCGCAGGCCGATCTGGACGCGGCCGCGCGCTTCATCAACGAGAATTTTCGCGGCTGGACCATGGAGGCAATGCGGGCCGAACTGGCGCGCCGGCTGGAGCAGGAGCGCAGCGAATATGACCGGCTGATGACTTCGGTGGAACAACTCTACCGGCAGGGCGCGCTGGCCGCCGACGAGAACGCGCAAGTCGTTTTTGTGGAAGGAGCATCCAATCTGGTAACCGGCGAGCAGGACCGCCAGCGCTTGCAGGAGTTGCTGCAGACTCTGGAAGAGAAGCAGAAGATCGTCGAGCTGCTGGGCGCGTATCTCGACGCCAAGCAGGAAGCGGTACGGGTGGTGATCGGGCTGGACGAGGCCCTGCCCTCCATGCGGAATTTCGTGCTGATCGGCGCGCCGGCGCGAGTGGGCGACGAAGTGATGGGATCGCTGGCGGTGATTGGGCCCACGCGCATCGATTACCAGCACACCATGACGGCGGTTTCCTATATCGCACGTCTGTTTGACAAGATCCTGAACGAATCTGAGTGATGGCTATGGCAAGAGGAAACGGAAAATCCGAGTCGAACTCGGAACTGGATGCGGAGCACGAACTGCCGGCGGCGGATGACACCACGCGAGGATGGCGAGTTCGGCAGCGCTGCTCCGGCCGCAGGCGAGGGCGGGAAGGCTGAGTTCGACAAACTGAAGGCGGAGCGCGATTCGCTGGTCGACCGGCTGGCGCGGCTTGCAGGCCGAATTCGAAAACGCGCGCAAGCGCGCGGCCCGCGAGCAACAGGAGTTCCGCGAGTATGCGCTGGCCGATGCGGTGAAGGCACTTCTGCCCACGCTGGACAGCTTCGAGCGCGCGCTGCAGACCAGCGCCAGCGGACAAGACGGAATTTCGCAGCGGAGTCGAACTCATCTACAAGCAATTGCAGGATGCGCTGGTGAAGCTGGGACTGCGCCCGATCCCGGCCAAGGGTGAGCCCTTCGATCCCCATCTTCACGAAGCCATCGAAATGGTGGACACCAGCGAGGCCGAGGATCATCATGTGCTCGACGAGTTGCAGCGTGGCTACAAGTTGAAGGACCGGCTGCTGCGTCCCGCCATGGTGAGGGTCGCGACGCAACTCCTAAGCACTGACACTCAACGCGAATTCAACTGAAAGGATTTGGGAAAGACCATTCTGACCAGCAACGTAAAACGCGATTACTACGAAGTGCTGGGCGTCGCCCGCGCCGCCACCGAGCAGGAGATCAAGAGCGCCTATCGCAAGCTGGCGCTGCAGTTTCATCCCGACCGCAATCCCAATAATCCCGACGCGGAAGAAAAATTCAAAGAATGCAGCGAAGCCTATGCCATCCTGGCGGACGGCGAGAAGCGCGCCGTCTACGACCGCTTCGGCCACGCCGGCGTCGGCGGAGGTGGCGGAGCGCAGGGCTTCGATGCCACCGATCTGGGCGACATTTTCGGCGACTTCTTTGGCTTGGGCGATATTTTTGGCGGGGGAACGCGCAAGCGCAGCCGCACCCAGCGCGGCGCCGATCTGCGCGAAGACTCACCCTGGAATTCGAAGAAGCGGTCTTCGGCACCGAGACCAAAGTCACGGTGCGCCGCCACGAAACCTGCGAAGAGTGCCAGAGGCTCGGGCGCGGCGCCGGGCAAAGCGCCGGTCACTTGCCGCTCCTGCAATGGCCGGGGACAGGTTCGCTATCAGCAGGGATTCTTCAGCATCGCGCGCACCTGCCCCACCTGCCAGGGCACGGGCAGCGTGATTACCGATCCTTGCGCCAAGTGCAAAGGCGAGGGCCGGGTGCTGCGGCAGAGGACGGTGGACGCCAAAATTCCCGCAGGCGTGGAAGACGGAACCCGCATTCGCTTTACCGGATTCGGCGAGGGCGGCCTTCACGGCGGTCCGGCGGGCGATCTTGTACGTTGTTCTGCACGTGAAGGAGCATCCATTTTTTGAGCGCGAGGGAAACGATCTGCACTGCGTGATTCCGATCTCGTTTACGCAGGCGGCGCTGGGGACGGAAATCAAAGTCCCCACGCTGGAAGGCGAACACGTTCTGAAAGTGCCGGACGGGACGCAGTCGGGCACCACGTTGCGCATTCGCGGCAAAGGCGTGCCCGTGCTCAATGGCCACGGCAAGGGCGATCTGTTCGTCGAAGTGCGGGTGCAGACTCCGGGCAAGCTGAACAAACGGCAGCGCGAGTTGTTGCAGGAACTCGAAGGAATGACCCAGGTGGAAAACAAGCCGCAACGCCGCACCCTGCTGGGCAAGGTGAAAGACATCTTCGGGTAGGGATACTGCCTGTCGTCCTGAGCGAATCGTTCTGCTTCGCGGCGAACGCTTCAGACGCCTCCGAGCAATTTCGCTTACACGCTGACGTTCGAAAAGGTGTAGGGGTCCTTCGACTTCGCAATTCCGTTCGCAAGCGAATGGATTACTTCGCTCAGGATGACAGCGTTTAGGATGAGAACTTCAGGTTGATTTCGTACATCCTATGACCCGCCGCCGCTGGATCGCCGACGAAGTTTCCGGCAATCGTGCGGCTTTGGTGGGGTCTCATGCCGATCATCTGGCGCAGGTGCTGCGGGGGCGTGTCGGACAGGAATTCGATATCGCAACCGCTGAAAATGTCCGCCGCGGCCGCATCGCCAGCATTGCCGACGGCCGGGTCGAATTTGAACTGGGCGAGATCGTTCCCGCCGTCGCCATGCCCAAGCTCACTCTGCTGCTTTCCATCTTCAAGTTCGATCGCATGGAATGGGCGATCGAGAAGTGTGTGGAGCTGGGCGCCGCCCGCATTGTTCCAGTGATTGCCCAGCGCACCGAAGCGCATCTTGCCACTGCGGCGGCGAAGCGGGTGGAGCGCTGGCAGCGGATCGCGCGGCAGGCTTCAGAGCAATCGCGGCGAGCCGTCGCCCCCGGAAATCTCGCAGCCGATAAGCTTAAGGAGGCCGTGACTGCTGCCCGGCGGCACGCGCATCGTGCTGGCCGAATCGGAAGAGCAGGTAATGTTGAAAGACGCGCTGCAAACACAGAGCCCGATCGATGAAGTGACTCTGGCATTCGGCCCGGAGGGTGGCTGGACAGAAACCGGAGCTCGCAGTCTTTCGGCGAGGCCGGGCTGGATTGCGGCGTCCCTGGGCAATACGATTCTGCGGGCTGAAACTGCGGCCATCGCGGCGATCGCTGTTGCGCTCGCGGAACTGCAATAAGATTCTCCTCAGAAAAATCCTCATGCTTCTCTGATATGCTCCTGCAAAAGTGGCAGTCGCAAAATCCATTTCTCGTCCCCGAGCCTCTGAAGCCCCGGGCGTTCGAGCCTGACGAGCGCCAGCGGGAAGCCATCGAACACGTCCACGGGCCCATGCTGGTCATCGCCGGCGCAGGTACGGGGAAGACCACTGTCCTTACCAGGCGCATCGCCCGCCTGGTCCGCGAGGGCCATGCCCGTCCCGACGAAATTCTCGCCGTCACCTATACCAAAAATGCGGCGCAGGAAATGCGCCAACGGGTGCGAGGAAGAATTGCGCGGCACCGACCTGTCCGCGCTTGCGGATTGCGACCTTTCATGAGTATTGCAACGACTGCTCGCGCGAAAATGGCAAGAAGTTCGGCGTGCTCGACGAAAAGGATCTTTGGATTTACCTGCGCCGGCGCCTTCGCGAACTGAACCTGAAATATTTTGTCCGCGCCGCCAGCGTGGGCAAGTTTCTGGACGACCTGCTCAAATTCATGCAGCACTGCCACGACGAACTGGTCGGCCCGGAGAAATACCAGGAATACGTGCAGCGACTGGAACGCGGGGAACTGCCCATCCCGCGCGTGACCAAATCGAAGGATGCGGACGAGGTCTCCGACGAAGAAGTTCTGGGACGTTGCCGCGAAATCGCCAGCGTATTTACCACCGTGGAGCGGATGCTGCGGGAAGACAACCTGGGAACCTTCGGCCACATGATCACCCACGCCTACCAACTGTTGCAGGAGGGCAACGAAGAACTCCGGGCGCGCAGCCGCTTCATCCTGGTGGACGAATTTCAGGACGTAACTTTGCCCAGGTGAAAGTCCTGCAGCTGCTGGCAGGGGAAGAGCGCAACGTTTTTGCGGTGGGCGATCCGGACCAGGCGATCTATCGTTTCCGCGGAGCCTCGAGCGCCGCATTCGTTCTCTTTCAGCGGCACTTTCCCGGCGTCAGCCTGGTGAAGTTGGAAAAGAATCGGCGTTCGACTATCGCCCATTCTGCACAGCGCCTTCGCGCTTGATCTCCAAAAATCCGAATGTCTTTGCGCGGAACGGGGACTCGGTTCGACCGTATCAGCGCTCGGTCCTGATCTCAGCCCGGGAAGAAGATGCGGCGCGAGAAGGCAAACCGCTGCCGCGCGTTCCGGTCGAGGCGGTGGTGCTGATCGGCGAAGGATTTCGAGTGCACCGAACTGGTCGCGGCGCTGCGCGATTGGCAGCGCAAGACGCGGCGCGCAGTGGAGCGACTGCGCCGTGCTCTACCGCACCCACTCTCATCGCGATCAGTTGGCCGCGGAGCTGGCCAGCCAGGGCATTCCGTTCTCCATCGAGAACATGGACGTGCATGGATATGCCCGAAGCACGCGACCTTTTCGCCTGCCTGGGCGCGGTTGTCTCCGACGCGGACGGCGCCAGCCTGTTTCGAGTCGCGGCCCTGCCGCAATTCGCCATTGATCCCGAAAAGCTGCGTGCGGGAATCAAGGCGCTGCCGCGCGACGCCGGCGCATCCGCGATCGCGCTGGTGCTCTCCCAGATCGAGGGCGGCCCGGCGGTGCTGGAGCGCGTGCGACAGACTCGCGAGAAATTGCCGCCGCCAGATGCCCGCGGCCGCGCGGCGGTGGATGTGGTCGTGCGAAGTTTTCTCCTGGATCGCGCTTCGCGTGCGCTGAATGCCGGTGCTCGAGTTCATCAGCGCATGGGAGGAGAAAGCCGATCACCAAGACCGGAGAGATCGGCGAGCTGCTCGACTACCTGGAATATTTTCGCGAGGCCGGCGGGGTCATCCCCCTGGCTTCGAAGGATGACAATGCGGTCCGGCTCATGACCGCGCATGCCGCAAAGGGGCTTGAGTTCGCTCACGTTTTCATCCTGCGCGCGAGTTCGCCGTCTTTTCCGTCGCCTTACAAGGAGCCGCTGCTCGAATTTCCCCGCGAACTGCACGACCCGGCGTCCGTTGCCCAGGACGATGACAAGGAACTGTGCACGGCAGGAAGAGCGGCGGCTGTTTTACGTGGCCATGACCCGGGCGCGGGATTCGCTGACCATCTATGCCAAGCAGGGTGTCGGGCAAAGATCCCAGCCCTCCCGGTTTCCTGCGCGATCTTCTGAAAGACTCGAGCTTGCTTGGCCGCTGGCTGGTGCCAGGCCAGCCCCGCGGCTTTCAGACCGACATGTTTGCCGAGGCAGCCGGCCCGGCCGGCATGACCCGCACCAGCGAATGGCTGTCACCTGCCGCCGGCTTCCGACCTGTCGGCAAGGCTGAGCGCCAGCGCGATTCAGACCTACGAAACCTGTCCGCTGCAGTTCAAGCTGGAGCGCGAATGGAAAATCCCGGGCGAAGTTCCGGCCGCGATGCAATATGGCGGAGTCATACACCGGGTGCTGCTGGCTTTCTACAACTCGGTTCGCGCCCAGCGCCAGATGGACAGATGAAGCCGTGATCCAGTTCTTTCGCGACGATCTTGCCTGGCGCCGGCATTCAGGACCACTATCAGCATGACCTCTACTCAGGCGCAAGGCATTCTGCAATTGCAGGATTTTCTGGCCGCATTCCGGCGATCGCCGCGCCCACGGTGCTTCATACCGAAGAGTACTTCGATGTGAAGGTGGGCGACATAAAAGTTGTGGGTCGCATCGACCGCATCGACGAGACTGCCGGCGGCGGGGTCGTGATCACCGACTACAAGACCGGAAAGGCGCAATCGCAGGAAGATTCCGACGAAAGTCTGCAGCTTTCCATCTATGCCCTGGCGGCGCGCGAGAAGTGGGGATATCGAGCCGATCATCTCGTGCTCTACAACCTGGAAGGAAACAGTCCGGTGGTCACTCAGCCGCAGCGACTTTCAACTGAACGAAGCCAGGAGCCGGGTGACTGAAGGTCGCGGAAAATATCGCGGCGGGAAACTTCGATCCCAAGCCCGGCTTCTACTGCAGATTCTGCGCCTATCGCAATCTTTGTCCTGCCACCGAGAAACGTCTGCAGGAACCTCTGCCGCAAAGTAAAGCCACCGAAAAAGCTATGTCATCCTGAGCGGAGTGGCTGCTTCGCTTCGCGAAGCAGCTACGCAGTCGAAGGACCCCTATAGCCAATTCGGAGCGATGGTGCGTCTGTTTCCTCTCGGCGAGAAGAGCCATGAGATGAAGGTCTCTGAGCGGGTAGGGGTCCTTCGACTGCGCAATACGATTCGCAAGCGAATCGTATTGCTCCGCTCAGGATGACAGAGCGGGTTCTTGCGAAGAGTGGAAACTTCTGCCAGAAAAACTTAGGGGACGCTTCCGCGTCCCCGGTTTGCTGCTTTGCTGATACTTCTCTTAGTGCTTCTTTTTCTTCTTTGCCTTTTTCTTGGTTGCCATGGTTTCTATTCTCCCTTCCATTTTTCATGGACTGCTATGCAACGGTGCTCAGTTGCAACTTATTGAATGTATAGAGTCAATAAAAAGTGATGTCAAGAAAAAAATGATGCTGTCACGCGCATGCGACCCGTGCACCAAAGTCACCAGAGAGTCATCGGAGAAGAAAATTTCGCGACTCAGGAGCAACGCCGGCGAAGTTTTTTTCGTCACGAAATACTTCGTGCGGGCTCTGGTCTCTGACTTTTGCCGGATCAAGAAGGCGCAATCGCCGATCGCAGAAAATGCAGGTTGTCAGTCCGCGAATTACGATATTTTCCCGCCGCGCGCATCTATAATTGGAATTGCAGAAATCATCGCGGGAGCATATAAATGGCTGCTAACGACGAGGTTGTCATCATCTCCGGCTGCCGTACGCCGGTGGGAAAATTTCAGGGCAGTCTGTCCGATCTGAGCGCCACGCAGTTGGGCGCGATCGTGGTGCGCGAGGCAGTGAAGCGCGCCAATCTCGATCCCAAACTTGTCGACGAATGCATCATGGGCAACGTTGTCTCCGCCGGACTGGGACAAAATCCCGCTCGTCAGGCTGCAATCTTCGGCGGACTGCCTCCGGAAGTGGGTGCCATGACCGTCAACAAGGTTTGTGGTTCCGGACTCAAAGCGGTGGCACTCGCGGCGCAAGCGATACAAACGGAAAACAGTTCCATCGTGGTCGCGGGCGGCATGGAATCGATGACCAACGCTCCCTATCTTCTGCCGCAGGCGCGCAAGGGATATCGTCTGGGCAACGCGCAGATCGTCGACTCCATGGTGAACGATGGGCTGTGGGATATTTACAACGACTATCACATGGGCGTCACCGGGGAGAACGTGGCGGAGAAATATGGCATCACGCGCGAGGAGCAGGATGAGTACGCGCTCAACTCTCATCGCAAGGCGTTGGCGGCGATCAAGGAATGCCGCTTCAAATCGCAGATCGTCCCGGTCGAGCTCCCGGCGAAGAAAAAAGGCGGGGCCCCGGTAATTTTCGATAAGGACGAATCGCCTCGCGAAGACACGACCATTGAAGTGCTGCGCTCGCTGAAGCCGGCGTTCAAGAAAGATGGCACGGTGACGGCGGGGAACGCTCCCGGGGTGAATGACGGAGCGGCCGCGGTCGTGGTCACCAGCGCGAGCCGGGCGCGAGAACTGGGCGCGCAGCCGCTGGTGCGCATCGTGGCCCAGGCGACCAGCGGGATCGATCCCAAGTGGGTCATGATGGCGCCGGTGGATGCGGTTCGGAAGATCTGGGAGAAGACAGGCTGGAAAAATGAAGACGTGGATCTCTACGAACTGAACGAGGCATTTTCGGTGCAGGCGCTGGGCGTGATGCGCGAGCTGGGGCTTGACCCAAACAAGGTCAACGTGAACGGCGGAGCGGTCGCTATTGGACATCCGATTGGGGCCAGCGGCGCTCGCGTGCTGGTCACGCTCATCTACGAGATGATTCGCGACGCGATGTGCATCGCGGTATTGCGGCGCTTTGTTTGGGTGGCGGGAATGCGGTGGCTATGGCGGTTGAGAGGTAGAACTAAACTTTTAACCGCAAACGGCGCAAAGCTCGCGAAGAAAATCAACTACGCTGTCGGTGAGGCCGGCCCTTGCACCGGCAGCGTGACCCGGAACACTGCGCCACCTCCTGGGCCGGAGCTGGCTTCGATCTCTCCACCGTGCTCTCGCAAAATTGCTTTGCAGATGCTCAGGCCGAGGCCTGTGCCGCGTCCTGGGCGTTTGGTGGTGTAGAACGGATCGAAAATGTTCGGCAGCACTTCGGCGGGATGCCGGGCCCGTCATCCTGAAACGTGACGATAACCGAGCTGACATTGTTTTCCATCCGAATCCTCAGCGTGCCGCGATCCCGCGCCTCGCGTATCGCCTGTTCGGCGTTCAGAATCAGGTTCAGGAAAATCTGCATCAGCTGATGCGAGTCGCCGGTCACATTCGGCAGCGAGGCTTCGGGGATGAAATCCACCGTAATATTGTTTTTGCGCAATGAGTAGGCGTGCAGATGCAGAGTGCGCTGCACCAGTTCATTCAGGTTGATGGGCCCTCTTCCCGGGAGCGGGCGGCCGCGAGAAATACATCAGGTTCTGCACGATGTCCGCGGCTCGCCGGGACTGCTGTTGCAACATCGCCAGATGCCTGCGCCTGGATTCGTCCTGCTCGCCTTCCTGCAGGAGTTCAGAGACGCCCATGATGCTGGTCAGGGGATTGTTCAGTTCGTGGGCGAATCCTCCGATCATTTGCCCCATGGCGGCCAGCCGCTCGCTCTGAATGATTTGCTGTTCCAGCTTCTTTTCCACGGTGATGTCGCGGACCGAGACGATCACGCCACTCGATTTTTCCTCGGCGTCGAACAGAGGGCTGGCGTTGGCGCGCATGGTCCGCCAACTTCCGTCACGATGCCTGACGCCAAACTCGCAGAAGCCGAATTTTTTTGCGCCGGTGCTCACATCATGATAAAGAGCAAGAAACTCCGGAGATTGCTCCTGCTCCGCGTCGTCGACTTTCTTCCCCAGCAGATCCGCAGGAGTGCGGCCGAGAAGTTCGCGGACACGGGAGCTGACAAAGCTGTATCGCCCCTCCAGATCGATCACCAGGATCAGGTCGGGGAAACTCTCCAGCAGGTAACGTTGAAACTCCTCCTGCCGGCGAAGCGCTTTTTCCATCTTGCGGCGCTCGGTGACGTCCACGAGCGTGCCCTGGTAGCGGATGATCTTGCCGGCGCTATCCCAGACGGCGCGCGACCGGTCCAGAAAAACTCCGGTCGTTCCGTCTTTTCGTCGAAGCGTGAGTTCCCGGCTGCGCTCGCTCCCGGCGCGATCATCGGATGTTCCTGCCCAGCACGGCGCTCTGGCCGGATCCACGTTGAGGGCGCTCGGATCCAGTGACAAGAGTTCGTCCCGGCTGCTGCAGCCTAGCATTTGAATCAGCGCCGGGTTGGCGTCAAGCAGCTTGCCCTCCGGCGTGCTGAAATACACGCCTTCCTGCAAGGTTTCAAAAAGCTCGGTGAAGCGGCGTTCCTTCTCGCGCTCTTCGGTGACATCACGGGCCAGGGCGCTGATACCCACTACCTCGTCGCTCTTGACGATCGCGTTCAACACGCAGTCAAAGTAAAGTGAGCGGGTGCTGCTTTTCAGTTGAATCCGGACCAGACCCGACCAGCGACGCTTTTCGAGAAACCGGGGCAAGCCGGTTTCCACTTCTCTCCGCAGCGGTTCCTGCACAAACTCGTCGATCTTGTGTCCCACAACCTCCGCGTAGGGGAGTGCCAGCATCTGGGTGACGCGGCGATTGACCGTTCTCAAGGTGCCATCGAGCGAGCAGGCAAAGGCCACGTCATCGAACGAGTCGATCAGCTCCTTGAAACTCCGTTGGGAGCGCTGAATCACCTGGCTGAGTTGATCGAGTTGCTGATCGGAAGGAGCAACGCCGGAACGGTCGTGCAGATCGTCGAGCAGGTGCTTGAGTTCCGAGACTTCACGGCGACGCCCGTAGGCGTATGCGGCGAACAGGATCGCCAGCACCAGAAGTCCTATGGGAATCGCTCCAAGATGATAAGGAAGGCTCTCGAGGCGTTCCCAGGAAAGCGCAGCCAGGCCGGTAGCGAGAAGGACGAGAAATGCGAGGGCAAGCCGCCACAGCCGGGCTTCTTCCTTTTCTAAATGTCCGGGAGGCCGGGCTGGACCTTCGGGTTTGTCGGGTTCCGCCATACCTACCGGGCTCGGTCCAGGGACAGGGTTATTCGCCCCGCCGGATTCACGGGACGTAGCTGAATCGTAGTTCACGACCAGACCCCATACAACGGAAAGGCATGTTGGGCAACTTGATTCCGGCCAGCCCGTAACATCACGGGCCTGTTATGGCGACGCGCATCATGTTTGTCCGGCGATCATGTTTGTCCGTCACTCGCCGGGGTGACAGCCATCACCGTTGATTCACCAGGCAGCCGGGTATCGTCAGTTTCAACATATGCAGTCAGCGGCTGGTCTTCATTGGTCGAGATGATCGGCCAGGATGTGGTGTACCTGAGCCGCCCGGTTACGCTCACGCAACCTCATGCTCTATAAAACCTTCAGCGCAGCGGTGTATGGCGTTGATGCCAGCATCATCGAGGTTGAGGTGGATGTTTCCGGCATCAAGACCACTGAAGACCATTTTCATACCGTCGGACTCCCCGACGCCGCAGTGCGGGAAAGCCGCGACCGCGTCCGCGCCGCGCTGAAAAATTGCGGCTACGACATTCCTTCCACCCATATCACCATCAATCTGGCGCCTGCCGACATCCGCAAAGAGGGTTCGGGATTCGACCTGCCCATGGCGCTGGGAATTCTGGGCGCCTACGGAGGCCTGAACAAGAAGGAAGTCCCTGATTGTCTTTTCGTCGGCGAACTCTCGCTGGATGGCGGCATTCGTGGAGTGCGAGGCGCGTTGCCGATCGCGATAGAAGCTCGCGGCAAGAAAATTTCCCGGCTGATCGTGCCGGAACTGAACGCGCGCGAAGCCGCCATGGTGGGCGGCGTCGAGGTCTATCCTGTGCGATCGCTGCTCGATGTTATTCGCTTCGTAAACACCGGCAACGGAATTTCGCCGCTGAAGGTCGACAGCGACACGCTGCTCAGTGAGGCGCAGCATTATGCGGTCGACTTCAAGGATGTGCGTGGCCAGCACACCGCCAAGCGCGCTTTGGAGGTTGCCTGCGCCGGCGGCCATAACATCCTGATGATCGGCCCTCCGGGTTCGGGCAAGACCATGCTGGCCAAACGCATGCCGACGATCCTGCCTCCATTTAGTTTTGAAGAAGCCCTGGAAACCACCAAGATACACAGCGTGGCTGGCGTGCTCGATGCCGGCGCGGGGCTGGTGGGAGTGCGGCCTTTTCGATCGCCCCATCACACCATTTCCGACGCCGGGCTCATCGGAGGAGGCGCCGTGCCTCGGCCGGGCGAAGTTTCGCTGGCTCACAACGGCGTGTTGTTTCTGGATGAGCTGCCTGAATTCCCGCGCAATGTTCTGGAAGTCATGCGCCAACCTTTGGAGGACGGCACCGTGTGCATCGCGCGGGCCTCGATGTCGTTGACCTTCCCCGCGCGCTTCATGCTGGCGGCCGCGATGAATCCCTGTCCTTGCGGCTATTTTAATGACCGCTCCCGCGAGTGCCATTGCACCCAGCCCATGATTCAGCGCTACATGGGAAAGATCTCCGGGCCGTTGCTCGACCGCATCGACATCCATATTGATGTTCCGGCAGTGAACTATAAAGAGCTGCGAGCAGGGAACGAACCGGAAAGCTCCGCCAAAATTCGGGAGCGGGTGATGCGGGCACGGGAAATCCAGTTGCAAAGGTTTGCGTCATCTCGCTCGCGGCTCTACTGCAATGCCCAGATGGCGCCGCGCCACATCCGTGCCTCCTGCGAGCTTTCCGCCGACTGCGAACGCCTGCTGGAACGTGCCATGACCCAACATGGCATGACCGCCCGCGCCCACGACCGCATCCTGAAAGTGGCCCGCACCGTGGCCGACCTCGAAGGCGCCCCTGCAATCGAGCCCAAACACATCGCCGAAGCCATTCAGTACCGGACGTTGGACCGGACGTTCTGGGCATAAGGGGTTATGGATTTCTTGTGTGGCGCGGGCGCCCTCGCCCGCGTGACGCTACCGTCAAAGTCAAAAACCGCGGGCGGGGGCGCCCGCGCCACAGGATCTACCCGTTTGACCAACCCCCCCTAACATGCTATAAAAGCTGGTTTTGTATCGGGCCTCCGGCGGCAAGTTCAGCGTCAAACCGGCGGCCTCTGCGGTGCAAAACATCCGACGCGGCCAAGCTCAACACTCCTGTTCAAGCCGTGTAGTGGAAGCGTGTTCGGAACTCCGGCAATGCGCTCCCCGGCGCTCTTAATAAGAGCGTCCGGTTGGTGCTGTTCGCCGGGCGGCAGTGCCTAAACACGTGATGGTCCCGAAATAGTCTTCATACCGGAGGAATTCCTATGCGCACCTGGCTGGCGAAAGCTGTGTCCGAAGGATGCCAATTCGCCCAAACATCAACGCTAGTAATAATGAAGACGGTAGTAGCCGCGCTTGCCGTCCTTAGTTTCGGCGCCACCGCCGCCTTCGCCCAAACGGCTCATGAAGTCGGCGGAGAAGCCAGCCTGAAGCTTCCCGATCTCTCCCAGGTATTGTTCCTCGGAATTGACGGTCACCGCTTACTCATGGTGGGCATTCTGTTTTGTATCTTTGGCCTGGGTTTCGGGCTGGTCATTTACACCCGGCTGCAGGAACATGCCGGTACATCGCGTCATGCGCGAGATCTCCGAACTTATTTATGAGACCTGCAAGACCTATCTGATTACCCAGGGAAAATTTCTTCTGATCCTGTGGCTGTTCATCGCGGTCGTGATCGTGCTTTATTTCGGCGTGCTGTCTCCCGTGCCGGATAAGCCGATCGCCGTCACCTTGCCGATCATTCTGATTTTCAGCCTGGTCGGTATTGCGGGAAGTTACGGAGTGGCATGGTTCGGCATTCGGGTGAACACCTTCGCCAACTCCCGTACCGCTTTCGCCGGTCTCGCGGGCAAGCCTTATCCCATCTACAACATTCCGCTGCAGGCCGGGATGAGCATCGGCATGATGCTGATCAGCGTCGAACTGCTGCTCATGCTCTTTATTCTGCTGTTTATTCCCGCCGACTACGCCGGGCCCTGCTTCATCGGTTTTGCCATTGGCGAATCGCTGGGCGCGGCCGCGCTGCGCATCGCCGGCGGCATCTTCACCAAGATTGCCGACATCGGCGCCGACCTGATGAAGATCGTCTTCAAGATCAAGGAAGACGACGCGCGCAACCCTGGCGTCATTGCCGACTGCACCGGCGACAATGCGGGTGATTCGGTGGGACCCTCCGCCGACGGATTCGAAACCTACGGCGTCACCGGCGTCGCCCTGATCACTTTCATCCTGCTGGGCGTGAAAGAGCCGACCGTGCAGGTGCAACTGCTGGTATGGATTTTCGTGATGCGCATTGCCATGCTGGTGTCGAGCGCGGTGGCTTACTTCATCAATGGCGCCATTGCCAAGGCGCGGTTTGGCACTGCCGACAAAATGAATTTCGAGACGCCCCTGACCTGGCTGGTCTGGCTCACTTCGCTGATTTCCGTTGCGGTCACGTATGTCATTTCCGCGGTTATCGTCCCGAATCTTGGCGGGGATACGACGCAGTGGTGGAAGCTGGCCACGATCATTTCTTGCGGCACGCTGGCGGGAGCCATCATTCCCGAGTTAGTAAAAGTATTTACCTCGACCGAGTCGCGGCACGTAAGGGAAGTCGTGACTTCCGCGAACGAGGGTGGCGCGTCGCTGGGAATCTTGTCCGGCTTCGTGGCGGGAAATTTCTCTGCCTACTATCTCGGGCTTTCGATGGTGGCGCTGATGTCGGTCGGATACTACTTCAGCACTCTGGGACTTGATGGGCTGATGGTCGCGGCTCCGGTGTTTGCCTTTGGCCTGGTGGCATTCGGCTTTCTGGGCATGGGTCCGGTTACGATTGCGGTCGATTCCTACGGACCTGTGACCGACAACGCGCAGTCAGTTTATGAGTTGTCGCTGATCGAGCAGGTTCCCAACATCAAGCAGGAGCTCAAGAAAGATTTCAACATCGACGTAAACTTTGAGCGCGCCAAAGATTTGCTGGAAGAGAACGACGGCGCCGGCAACACCTTCAAAGCTACCGCCAAACCAGTACTGATCGGAACCGCGGTGGTCGGCGCCACCACGATGATCTTCTCCATCATCATGGCGCTCACCAGGGGGCTCACCGAAAACGTGAACAACCTTTCACTTCTGCACGCGCCTTTTATGCTTGGTCTAATTACCGGGGGCGCGATGATTTACTGGTTTACCGGCGCCTCTACACAAGCGGTAACCACGGGGGCGTATCGGGCGGTGGAATTCATCAAAGCCAACATCAAGCTCGAAGGAGTGGTGAAAGCTTCCGTCGCCGACAGCAAGAAAGTGGTTGAAATCTGCACCAAGTACGCTCAGAAAGGGAATGTTCAATATTTTCCTGGCGGTATTTTTTGCCACTCTGGCGTTTGCGTTTGTCGAACCGTTCTTCTTTATCGGATACCTGATCTCGATCGCTATCTTCGGCCTCTACCAGGCGATCTTCATGGCCAATGCCGGCGGCGCCTGGGACAACGCCAAGAAGATTGTGGAAGTCGAGCTGAAACAGAAAGGCACGCCCCTGCACGATGCCACCGTCGTCGGCGATACGGTGGGTGATCCGTTCAAAGACACTTCATCGGTAGCCTTGAACCCGGTAATCAAATTCACCACGCTGTTCGGACTGCTGGCCGTGGAGCTGGCGGTGAAATTGACCGCAGAAACCAGCAGCAATTTCAGCCATGAGCTGGCCCTGGGATTTTTTCTGGTTTCCTTCTTCTTCGTGTACCGCTCGTTCTACGGGATGCGCATTGTGAAGGAGCCAATCGCGGCCCGATAACTGTCATCCTGAGCGGAGTGGCGGCTTCGCAAAGCGAAGCCGCTGCGTAGTCGAAGGACCTCTACCGCCTAACGATACTGGGGGTGCTGGTGGGCACGTGGCTCTGCGATTTTCCGCAACGCAACTGTGAAGCACGTAGGGGTCCTTCGACTTCATCCTGCCATTCGCAAGCGAATGGCAGGCTTTCGCTCAGGATGACAATTCGCTCTAGGATGACACTGCCGCTCAATAGCCTCCCTTCATCTTGTCCTTCACGCTGTGCGCGAGCTTTTCGATCTCCTCGCCTTCTTGACCACATCGACGGAAAGCACGCCCTCGTTGGTCTTATCCACGTAGTCCTTCAGTTCGGTGGTCAGCTTGACCAGCTTATCGGTATCGCGTTTGAGGTCGGCCTGGCGCGCCAGGTTCGCCCGCTTGGCCATGTCTCTTTCCATCCTCAGACGCGGATCGTCTGCCCGGCTCGGGCTTCTGGTCAAGCGGAGGATTCTGCAGAACAGTATTGTTCCCCTGCGATAGCGAAGGCGGTGCGGATGCGAGCACGAACCCGAGCACGAGGCATAGAACCATCGATGAAAGCGACTGGAATCGCACGATCACCTCGAAAGGCGAAAAATTTGAACATTATACGTTCCATATGGGCGTCCCGCTCATGCAGGCCTGGATTGCGCGGGAAGGGCCGACTTCGTCGTGCCAACAACTGGCAGCGAGCCCTGCGCTTTAGCGCCTGAGGTTTGCCTTTTGGACCAGCGAGTCCGCCCAGTTTCTGATCTTTTGGTGCGGCGATGTTACGGCAGGCAGAAGCGAACCCCAGCGGCTGAAGCCGCTTCTGTGATGCATTCTGTCGCACGACTGAAGTCGTGCCCTTCCGGCTATGGAATTGCAACCTGGAGGGCGCAGACAATTTCAAAACCGAGCACGGGCGGGACGCCCGCGCCCACATTTTTTGTCCTTACAGCGAGCTCATCTTGGCCAGGAACTCGCCATTGGTCTGGGCCTTGGCGAGACGCTCGATCAGAAGTTCCATCGCTTCCACCGGTGACAGCGGATTCAGCACTTTGCGCAGCACCCAGATGCGGGTCAAGTCTTCCTTCGGGATCAACAGCTCTTCCTTGCGGGTGCCAGAGCGCTGAATGTCGATGGCCGGGAAGGTGCGCTTGTCTACCAGTTTGCGGTCAAGGATGATTTCCGAGTTGCCGGTGCCTTTGAATTCTTCGAAGATCACGTCATCCATGCGCGATCCGGTGTCGATCAGCGCCGTGGCAATGATGGTCAACGATCCGCCTTCTTCGATGTTGCGGGCCGAACCGAAGAAGCGTTTGGGACGCTGCAACGCATTCGAATCCACGCCGCCTGACAACACTTTGCCGCTGGGCGGAACGATGGTGTTGTAGGCTCGCGCCAGGCGCGTAATCGAATCCAGCAGAATGACAACGTCGCGCTTATGCTCGACCAGGCGCTTGGCCTTCTCGATCACCATTTCCGCGACTTGCACGTGCCGCGCCGCGGGTTCGTCGAAGGTCGAAGAAATCACTTCGCCTTTGACTGACCGCTGCATGTCAGTAACTTCTTCCGGGCGTTCATCGATCAGCAGAACCATCAGGACAACTTCCGGATGGTTGGTGGTGATGGAATTCGCCACGTTCTGCAGCAGCATGGTCTTGCCGGCGCGGGGCGGAGAAACGATCAGGCCGCGCTGTCCTTTGCCCAGCGGGGTGAGTAAATCCATCACCCGGGCGCTGACATTTTCGCGCGTGGTTTCAAGCTTCAGGCGCTCCTGCGGATAGAGCGGCGTCAGGTTGTCGAACAGAATCTTGTTGCGCGCTTCTTCCGGCGATTCGAAGTTGACCGCTTCGATCTTGACCAGGGCGAAGTACTTCTCGCCCTCGTGCGGCGGACGAACCTGGCCGCTGATGGTGTCTCCGGTCTTGAGGTCAAACTTGCGAATCTGCGACGGGGAAACGTAAATATCGTCGGGGCCGGGCAGATAGTTGTAGTCCGGCGAGCGCAAAAAACCGTAGCCGTCAGGCAGAATTTCCAGCACGCCTTCGGCAAAAATGTGGCCTTCTTTTTCGCTCTGGGCTTGAAGAATCTTGAAAATCAGGTCTTGCTTTCGTAATCCACTAGCTCCCGGCAAGTCCAAAGATCGGGCGATCTTGGTTAGCTCGGTAATATTTTTTTCTTTGAGTTCAGCAATGGTCATCAATCACCTACGAGAGGATTTTTCAAAGGGGGGTACACAACAGAGAAGGATCCATCGGCGGGGCAGGAGGCGGGCTAAACTAAGCAGCCCGCCGTTGTGCCTCAGCGAAATGTTCCGGCTCGGACAGAACCGACTGCCGCTCCGAGCTTGCAATCCGGTCCAGGACCTCGTTCATGGTCTCCTGGATTCTGGTATTGGGCTTGTGAAACTTACGGGTAGCCTTCGATGCAAGCTGACAGAGCATATACCGGTTCCGCAAAGTATGTAAAGCATCAAACACGCGATCAGAGCGCTTCATTATTCTTTCTCCTGACTCCACAAATTCGGCAGAATTCCTACTTTTGCACGACAGGGCAGGTCCCAGCCAAAGATATAAGTCCTTCAATTCTTATGGGTTGAACGGGAAATGCTCTGGCTACTTGTATAGATGCTCCGCCTAAGCCGAAAGTTTCTCTGATTCGGATCCGGTCCCAATTGTCGGCGGAGGTACTGGGGGCGGCAAACCGTCCCTATATGTCCGTGGAACTATGTAATTTAGCGGGGAAAGGAGGCGGGGTCAAGGAATTTGTTCGGAATATGCTTTGACAAACCCAATAAGGTGGCGCTAGGTTGCTCGTTCATGACGCGATCTTTCTTAGCAATTGTGACACTGATTCTCCTTGACTCGCTTGCATTGGGCTGCGGCGGGGGAAATATGGGGACACCATCCCTTAGCGTGCAACCTGCTACGGCAAGCATTTTCACGGACTTTGAAAGCGGGACCTATACAACGGTGGTGTTGCAGGCAGCGTTGAGCAATGGTCAGATCCCTACCAATGTCCAATGGAAAACAACCGACGCCTGTGTCGCAGTCGGGGACTTTATCCAGAATAGTACTACTGTAGTCTGTAACTTTACTTGTGGCGGGGCGGCAACTGCCACAATCACCGCAACCGCCCAAGGCCTAAGCGGAACATCCTCAGTAACATGCACTTGGCAATAGGTACTCGCGCGCCTAAAGTGTTGAGCCAGAACTTGTTACCGATGTGAGAAATACTAGATTTATTGCGGCGTGCGTTTGTCGAAGGCATAATTCCGAATTTGTCCGAATTATGGCGATACGGGGTTTCCCCGTAGCAGCCCCCAGACCTTTTTGGGCATCATTACTGTCCACTCCCCGCGAAGTCTGTATACTCACTAGTCGCTGCGGAGGCACTGAACTCTCTGACCAAGGCTAAATTATGAGCGAAATTTCATCTGACCAGAACGAAAAGCCGAGTACGACGCTGGCGGGAACCGTCGAAAAGATCATCAAGCCGGCCCACCCCAGTCTGCCGGAAAAGGCCCAAATCGCAGTTGAAGGCGGCGAAGACCTCTATCGGGAGATTCGGATCGACAACGTTTTGAAAGATGAAAATGGTAAGGAGGTGGCCTTGAAGCCGGGCGCCCCCGTGGAAGTCACGATCGAGGCCGACCCGGAGCACACGACCAAGAAACAGGATTGATTCTTCCCTGGCAGAGACGTAGCTTGCTACGTCTACCAGGACAAGGAGAAAAAGCGAGACGTAGCAAGCTACGTCTCTACGCCGGACCCGTCCAGTACCTAGAACACCCGGCCTAGCTGGAAGAACCACTTGCGATGTCCGCTGTCTCCCCAACTTGCCCCTAAAATCAAAGGTCCTACCGCAGTTTCTGCCAGGACGCCTGCGGCGACGTCATTAGGGAATCCGCTTTCGGCGGGGAAGCCATACATCTTGCCGAATTCAAAGCTGCCGATGGCATAAACTTTCTTGCCCGCAAGCGGCGGCAGGGTCCATAGATCGTGCAGATAACCGGTGCGGAAGTAATAGTACTGGTCGCCAAACAGTTCGTTGGTGCCGTAAGCGCTAAGCCGCGATGGGCCACCGAGAAAGAACTGCGGATAGCCGTTCTGGGTTACGCCAAAGGTGGTGCCACCCTCGCTGACCACGAACAATGACGCCGGTCTGGTGATGGGACGGAAATATTCCACCCTGCGCGTCCATCACCGGAAAGCTGTTGGTTGCGCCCGGGCTGGTGTCGTACCAGCGAAATGTTGACTCGATGCCAACCCCGCGTCGCGGGATCACGGGATCATCCGTGTGGTCCATCAGGTAGTGCAAACGTGTGGCGCCGGTTCGTCCGGAAATAGAGGCGAATTCCGGCGGTGCCCAGGCGCAGCCGTGCGTCGAGCGTTCCCACGTCGTAGCCCAGGCGTATTTCGCTGAAGCGGCTGAACCCGTAGCCAATGTCGCCGCCGACATACGCACTGGTAAACCGGTATTCCGCCAGTGGATCGCTCTTCCGGTAAATCTTGAAATTGGTGTTTCTGGCGGAGGCGTGGGGCGCAAAGAACCACTTGCTCGCCGGCGAGAAGGGCCGGTAGAGCTCACTGTCGATGCCATAGGTGCTGCCGAAAATCAAGTCGGTGCGCAATTCCGACCGGTATCCCGCGACATCGAGCAGCGTAAGACGACTGGCGAAGGTGAAGTCGACGTCGGCGCTCTCCGATCCGTCCACTTCAAAACCCAGTTGAAGTAAGGGCGGAGCGTAAATTTTCTGGTGCATGGTGACCAGCAGTCCAACTTGCCCGTCCTGCTGCGTGATCTGGTATCCGGCAGTATCGTAGCGGCCGATTCCGGTCAGCCGGGTCAGCAGGCCTTCCAGGCTGTCCTTGTCGATCGGTTTGCCGACCTCGGAGTTCAGGAAGCGCTCCAGATTTACCTCCGCTTCCGGAGTCGTTCCTTCCACCTTCACAAACTGCGGAACGGGTACGTCGCCTTGCAAGCGCGCGTTTCGGCGATCCAGGTAGGCTGTCCAGGCGGCGTCATCCAGGGAATAGGGCTCAAGCAGTTGCTGACTTCTGGGTGGCGGCTTCGATGCCCTTCTGGATAATTGCGTCCGCCTTCTGTACTCGAGCGAGCTGAATTCCTGCAATTCCACCTTGACCACCAGGTCCGCATTGGCCAACCCGCGGATTTCGTTTTCCGGCAACGACCACATCGATCGAGCGGCCCGAGGATGGAGAAGAGCGACTGAATCTTGTCGGCCTCGGCCGGAGAGGTTTCGAGGTGGACGCCGATCACGATATCGGCGCC
This sequence comes from Terriglobia bacterium, assembly GCA_963812465.1. Lineage (GTDB taxonomy): Bacteria > Acidobacteriota > Terriglobia > Terriglobales > Acidobacteriaceae > JAIQFF01. The sequence goes on along the minus strand of CAWEVE010000031.1, from coordinate 87,198 downwards.
CATGGCCCGCACCACGTCGGTCGGCATATTGCCCACCAGGCCGCCATCGACGTAAACATGTTCCGAATCGCGGACGGGAGAAAACAGTCCGGGAATGGCCATGGTCGCGCGCATGGCGGTGGAGAGCGATCCATCCTTGAATACCGCCTGCTTCCCGGTCACCAGGTCGGTGGCGACGCAGCGGAAGGGAATAGGCAGATCGTCGAAAGACTTCACACCCGAGTAAGGCAGGGTTTCGCGATCGATCAAGAGGCTGATCTGCTGGCCAGCGTTCAGTCCGCCGGGCAGGGCGAGCCCCTACGCAGCCCCAACAGGATCGAATTGGGAAACGCGACCTTGTCCTCTTTTCTGCGGAAGGACAGATCCTCGTAAGGGATTGCGCCGCCCAGGATCACATCCCAATTCTGCGCCTTCACTAGTTCGTGCAGTTGCTGAGGGGTTTTGCCGCTGGCATAAAGTCCTCCCACCAGGCCGCCCATGCTGGTGCCGGCGACGTAATCGATGGGAATGTGATGGTCCTCGAACCATTGCAGCACGCCGATGTGCGCCAGGCCGAGCGCGCCGCCGCCTTCGAGCGCCACCCCGATCGTTGGGCGGTGCCTGGACGCGGGCTTGGTCTGCTCCGCGGCGCCGGGCTTCCCTGCGGGCGCCGAGGACGTGCCTGGAGCCGGTTGGTCCTGTGCCAGCGAAAAGGAAAGAAACAAGAATAGGAAACCAATTGTTGGCCAACTGCCACGCATAAAAAACTCCATTCAGCAGGAATTCTCGCGCGCACCGGAGAGCGGGCGGGGACAAGTTTCGCCCAGGCTGCGGCTTCGCACAAGGGACGATGAACCACGAATTGCCGATCCACCGATTACCAGCCACTGACCACGCAGGGACAGATGTCCGTCATCTGTCCCTACATGGTTCTTCTGTATAATCGCGTGTTTTGGTGCAGCAGCCGTACGGAATAGCAAATGACCAGAGCGGCACGTAAAGTCGCATCTCCCCATGTCATCTGTATTGACGATTTCCGGCCCTTGGCCCAGCAAAGGCTTCCGCGGCCGGTTTTTGATTACCTGGACGGCGGCGCCGATGGCGAAGTCACGCTGCGTGAGAATTGCCGCGTGTTCGATGACGTCACCTTCCGCCCGCGTCATGCGGTAGCCCTGGCCGAATTGATTTGCGAACCCGCGTGCTGGGCTTCGATGTTTCTTTCCCAGCCTTGCTGGCCCCCGTAGGCTACAGCCGCCTGATGCATCCCGACGGCGAAGCCGGCGCCGCCCGGGCGGCGGGCCTGGCTGGTACCGCCTACATTCTCTCCACGATCTCCGGCCACCGGGTGGAAGACGTCAAGGCAGCTTCCTCCGGGCCGGTCTGCTTCCAGCTCTATTTGATGGGCGGCCGGGAGGCTTCCGAAGCCATCATCGAACGCGCCCGGGTCGCAGGCTGTGCCGCCCTGGTCGTCACTATTGACACTCCGGTGGCTGGACTGCGCGAGCGCGACTTCCGCAACGGCATGAAAGAACTGATGAGCGGAAACCTGCTGGAAAAGATTCCGTTCCTTCCGCAAATGATCGCCCGGCCGGGCTGGATTGTCAGCTTCCTGCGTGATGGTGGTTTGTCGAAGCTGCCGAACGTGGTGATCCCGGGCAAGGGACCGATGGAACTGGTCGACGTCAGCGCGGCGCTGGCCAGCGCGGCGATGACCTGGGAAGACTTGAAATGGATCCGCAATCTTTGGCCTGGCCCGATCGTCATCAAGGGCGTTCTCACCGGCGAAGACGCTCGACGCGCAGTCGACGCAGGCGCCGGCGCCGTGGTGGTTTCCAATCATGGCGGGCGCCAGCTCGACGGCGTTCGCGCCTCTTTGAGAGCGCTGCCGGAAGTCGTGGCCGCCGTAAACGGACAGGTTGAAGTGCTGATGGACGGCGGAGTTCGCCGCGGCACCGACATCGTCAAAGCCATTTGCCTGGGGGCTCGCGCCGTTCTGTGCGGGCGCGCGTATGCGTATGGCCTATCCGCCGCGGGCCATGCCGGCGTCGCTCGCGCTCTTGAAATCCTGCGAGCTGACGTGGAACGCACGCTCAGGCTGCTGGGATGCCCATCCATCGCCGCGCTGGACCGTTCGTATGTGGATGTGCCAGCGAGCTGGAATGAGGAACAGCATTTGGCAATTGGCACTTGGCAATTAGCCTCAAGACTCGCTTTGGCGGAAGAGATGAGAGGCTAAGCGATGAGACGCGAGGGTGCCCCACTCTATTTCGCGCCCTTTGCGAAATAGGGTGGGGTCTTTGGCAGGATGTCCCAAGTGCCAATTGCTAATTGCCAATTGCTGAAAGTAAAAGCCCCATGCACTGGACCCAGGTCTACGACCCTTTCGGCCGCTGGTGGCTTTCCACGCTGGTGGCCACGCTGCCTATTCTTGTCCTGTTCGGATTGCTGGTTGGCGTGAAGGTCAAGCCGCACTGGTGCGCCATCGCGGGCGCGGTGACGGCGGCAGCCGTCGCGGTCATATTCTTCAGCATGCCGCCGCTCCTGGCGGCGATGAGTTTCGGCTACGGAGTCGCCTTCGGGTTGCTGAAGATTGCCTGGATCGTGCTGGCGGCGGTCTATCTCTACGACATTTCTGTCGAAACCGGTCAGTTCGAAATCATGAAGGAATCGGTCGCCGGAATCACCGCCGACCGCCGGCTGCAGGTTCTGCTGGTGGCATTCTGTTTCGGCGCGTTCATTGAAGGCGCAGCGGGATTCGGCGCGCCGGTCGCCATCGCCGGCGCCTTCATGATCGGACTGGGCTTCAGGCCCTTTCATGCGGCGGCGCTGAATCTGATTGCCAACACGGCGCCGGTGGCCTGGGGAAGCGTCGGAGTTCCTGTCCATACTCTCGCTGCCGTCTGCGGACTGCCGGAATCGGATCTGAGCGCAACCATCGGCCGCATTCTGCCTTTCACCGCGATATTGTCCCCTTCTGGCTGGTACGCACCATGGTGAGCTGGCGGGAAACGTTTGAAATCTTTCCCGCCATCTTGGTGGTCGGCGTTTCCTTTGCTCTGACCCAATTTTTCTGGTCGAACTACGTGGACAGCAGCCTGGTGGATATCGTCGGGAGCCGTGGTTTCGATCGTTGCCACGGTTGTCTTTCTGCGCTTCTGGAAGCCGAAGAAAAATCTGGCGGTTCGATTACGACGAAGCGCCGAGCCATCTCTGCGCCTTCCGCCGAAGGCATCGCTGACCAGTTGGGAGGCGAATGGGCGGCAGCGAATTTCGATGGAAAAGTGCAAGTCCGTTCCTACCCGCTCGCGAAAGTTCTGAAAGCCTGGACGCCGTTCGCGATCTTGTCGCTTTTCGTTCTGGTCTGGGGCCTTCCTTCGGTCAAGCTGGCAATGAACCAGGCGACCACTCCCGCTTTCAGGGTGGTGATGGCCGACGCGCCCTGGCAAGGTCCGGCCCGGCCCGCCTGGCTGGGATGTGCCCTATTTGCACAATGCGATCTATCGCACCGCCCCGGTGGTAGCCAAGCCCACTCCCGAGGCTGCGCGATACGACTTCAACTGGCTCTCGGCGACGGGAACAGGCTGCTTTTTCGCCGCGATTGTTTCGGGACTGCTGCTTGGTCTGACGCCGGTGCGGCTGGCGAAGATTTTCTGGCGCACGCTGGTGCGCATGCGCCTGGCGATGATCGCCATCTCGTTCATGCTCGGCCTGGGTTACGTGACCCGCTATTCCGGGCTGGATGCCGTGCTGGGCCTGGCTTTTACCCGCACCGGCTGGGCCTATCCGTTCTTCGGGACTTTCCTGGGCTGGCTCGGGGTTGCGCTCACCGGAAGCGATACTTCTTCCAATGCGCTGTTCGGAAGCCTGCAACGTATCACCTCGCAGCAACTCGGCATCGATCCCGTTCTGATGTGCGCGGCCAACAGCGCCGGCGGCGTGATGGGCAAGATGGTGGACGCGCAATCCATCACCATCGCGACTGCGGCCACCGATCAGGTGGGGAATGAAGGCGTCATTTTCCGCTTCGTGGTGTGGCACTCGGTTGCGCTTGGCGCCATCGTCGGAGTGATCGTCATGCTCTACGCCTACGTTTTTCCCCACGCCGTGCCCCACGGACTGACGTTCGTGAAGTGATTGGAGATTACTTTGCGTTCTTTGCGACCTTTGCGGTAAAAGCTTTAAACCGCAAAGATCGCAAAGGACGCAAAGCAGGCTGCGGTGCGCCACCTCTCGTTTCCTGATAATCTTCAAAGAGACTTCAGGAGACCGCCAGCCGTTGCCGCCGATCATCAATGCCCAGGGAATCTCGAAAGCCTTCGGAGCGAATCCGCTCTTTCAGAATGTGTCTTTCACCGTCTCGGAAGGCGACCGCATCGGGCTCATCGGCCCGAACGGCTCCGGCAAGTCCACGCTGCTGCGCATTCTGGCCGGCACCGAGGTTCCCGATGACGGAGAAATAGCCTTCCGCAAGCGGCTTCGGGTCAGCTACGTGGAGCAGGACTCGAAATTTGAGTCCGGAGCCACGGTGCGATCGGTGGCCGAGAACGCTCTGGAGCGCGCCAAAGTACACCAGACGGAGCGCGGAACCCGCTTTGCCGAAACCCTTGGCCGCGCCGGTTTTGAAGATCTGGAAGCAGAAGCCGCCGCGCTCTCCGGAGGCTGGCAGAAACGGCTGGCCATTGTCGAGGCGCTGGTGCAGGCGCCGGACATCCTGCTGCTGGACGAACCTACCAATCATCTGGACCTGGCGGGAATCGAGTGGCTGGAAGGCTTGCTCGAAGAAGCGGCATTCGCCAGCGTGATTGTGAGTCACGACCGCTATTTTCTGGAGAACGTCGCCACCGACATGGCCGAACTGAGCCGGGTCTATCCCGACGGAATGCTCCGCGTGCGGGGAAACTACAGCACCTTCCTGGAGAAGAAGGAAGAATTTCTGCACGCGCAGTCCAAGCGTCAGGAAGCGCTGGAAAATCTGGTTCACAACGAGATTGAGTGGCTGCGTCGCGGGGCCAAAGCCCGGACCCGGAAATCCAAGGCGCGCATCGGCAAAGCCAATGAGTTGATGGGCGATCTCGCCGACCTGAATGCCAGAACCCGGACCGCGACAGCGCAAATCGATTTTTCGGCGAGCGATCGCAAGACCAAGCGGCTGATCGAACTGGAAGATGTCGCTTACCAGATCGGCGATCGCGACGCTCTTCGACGAAGCTCAATTTCGTCATCACCGCCGGGATGCGGGTGGGATTGGTGGGACCGAATGGCAGCGGCAAGACCACGTTGCTGCGGCTGTTGCGCGGAGAGTTGTCCCCGGCCGGCGGGGAGATTCGCCGCGCCGACTGGCTGCGCATCGTCTACTTCGACCAGACCCGCGAGCTCGATTCCAATGTGACTCTGCGCCGCGCCCTGGCTCCGGAGGGCGATTCGGTGATTTATCAGGACCGGGTGATCCACGTGGCCTCGTGGGCGGCGAGATTTCTGTTCACCAGCGAGCAGCTCAACCAGCCGGTGGAGCGGCTTTCCGGAGGCGAGCGGGCGCGAGTCCTGATCGCGCAGCTCATGCTTCAGCCCGCCGACGTTCTTCTGCTGGATGAGCCTACCAACGATCTCGACATCCCGACGCTCGAAATACTGGAGGAGAGCCTGCTCGAGTTTCGCGGCTCGCTGGTTCTGGTCACGCATGATCGCTACATGCTCGATCGCGTATCCACGATCGTGCTGGGCCTGGATGGACAAGGAGGCGCCGAGAGTTTTGCCGACTACTCGCAATGGGAGGTGTGGCAGGCTGAACGCAAGCAGCAGGCGAAGGCGACGCGCGCGTTTGAACCCGCGGGCTGCAGCTTCTGCCGAGCCGATCGCCGGCAAAGACCAAGCTTTCGTATCTGGAAGCGCGCGAATACGGCAGCATTGAGCAGCGCGTCGCCGCAGGCCGAAGAGCTGCTGCAAGCCAAACGGGCCCAACTCGAAGATCCGGCAATCGCCAGTGACGGCCCGCGCCTTGTGATCGCCCACCAGAAATGGACGAAGCCCAGGCCAAGGTAGACGAGCTTTACCGACGCTGGAGTGAGCTGGAGAAAAAGAAGGGCTGAGGGAGGCAGCAATTGGCAATTGGCACTTGGCGATTGGCAAGAACCCAGGCTACGCTTTAAGACACGTTTCTTACATTAGGGTGTCTGCAAGTCCTTGATGCTAATTGCCTATTGCCAATTGCCAATTGCTGCTTCTACCTCACCAGCGCGAACGCAATCGTTGTTTCCCCGCATTCGCCCGTCGTTTTCTGCAACTCTTCTACCAGGGCGGCCTCGAGATTGTCGGGGTCGGGATGCATCTCATGCGCGGCTACTTCTTCTTCGCGTGGCCCCTACGAAGCACAGCTCGCAATGCCCCAGGTCCCCGTCCGTCTTCATCGCGGGACCAAATGTGCGGCAAATTACCGGGCGCGATTCGTAAAGTTCACATCTCCCGGTCGCGGGATCGAGAACCGGGCAAGGCTCGGCGTTGGCGAAATCGTCCCACCGTTTAGAGGCTTCGTCGGTATCGTCTTCGTCCAGCACGCCGGTCACCGGATCGCCGGGATAGTCCTCGGAGAGCCGCGCGACCGTATCCAGCGCCCGTTTACGAATGCCCGCAGCCCGCTCAGGATCGTGCGCTTCAAGTTCCGCCAATCCCCGGCGCAACCGGATGGCGTCGAGCTGATTGATGGCAAAGACTCCGTGGCAGCACTGCGAGCACCCGGGCTTGCACGCCAGCCACTTGCTGCTCTTCTGGAAAGCGTCTGCGAGCGCGAGCGTTGACGATCTGAATTAATTGCTGATCTCGCGGAGGCAGGGCGGGGCATGGCATATTCAATTTCAAGCATAACCCAGAGGCGCTTTGCAGGCGCGCAAGAAAATCGCGCAGCTTTTAGGGCGACCGTTGCGACTCTCCGGAGTGACCTTGTCGTCCGAAGTCCTCCGAGCGGAGGGGCTGCGTTCGCTAAGCGAAGCAGCCACGTAGTCGAAGGACCTCGGACGGCAAGGACCCGTCGAGGGAACTTTCCCGGTCTCGAAACTCGCGCCAGACCCTTCAACCTCACAACAAAAAACCCACCTCTCGCAACCGCGGCGAGAGGTGGGGCACCCAGTGGACCAATCCGGACTTCTGTCCTAGAAAATCAACTTCATCGCCAGCTGAATCTGGCGGGCTGAGGTGGTGCCGTCCGACCGAATTAAAGTAGCCGTGGAAAGCCCCAGAGTCGACTGTCCGACGAAATGGCCGGGCTGCTGGAACTGCGGGTGATTCAGTATGTTGAAGAACTCGGACCGAATCTGGACCTTGAAGCGCTCGTTCAGCGCCATGTTCTTCACGAGCGAGATGTCCGCATTGGTGTAGTTCGGGCCATAGAACTGGTTGCGCCCGGCGTCGCCAATGTGTCCCAGGAAAGTGCTGCTGAATGCGGCGTTGTTCGAGGCGCCAGTGCAGGACGTTTCCGTCAGCATTGATGCTGGGGCCTCCGATAATCGGATTTCCGATGACATCGGGGTAGGAGAAGCTGCCGACGCCGTTGCGGCCGTTATCCAGAGGTGTGTAGATCGAATAGGGATGTCCGGTCTGTGCGCTGATGATTCCCGCCAACTGGATGCCTTCGAGCGCTCGTCCCATGAATCCACCCGAAAGATAGGCCTGGCCTTTTCCGAATGGCAACTGGTAGGAGAAGTCGACCACCGCGCGGTGGCGGATATCGTTGTCCGAGTTTCCCCGCGAGGTCAGGTTGGGATTAAGCGAATCGACCGGGAAGCTGCCGGTGCCAGCCTCCGGGGTCAAGGGATCGTTCGAATCATCCAGCGCATGCGACCAGGTGTAGGCGGCGCCCAACTGCAGGCCGTGGGAGAACTGTTTGTTCACCTTTGCCTGGAGCGCATGGTAATTCGAGTCCGCATTCGTTCTGGTAATGCTCGTGGGCGGGAAAAAGCCCGGCGATTGAATGGCGGTGTTGAGGATCGCCGGCGGCGCGATACCCGGTATTCCGGTGTAGAGAGTGCCGTTGCTGATCACTCCATCCGGATCGCCGGGAGCGCAGCCTCCATTGGCCACGCAATCCGCGATGGCTATCTGCACCAGGCGTGGATCGGGCGGAACGGCGTCGAGAAGCCGAATCACGTGGGTGGCGTGCGCGCCCACATAATCCGCCTCGAAAACCAGATCATGCGGCAATTTGCGCTGGATGCCGACGTTCCAGTTTTGGCTGGCCGGCATTTTGATATTCGGGTCCAGCAGAGTGAGAGTCGCAAAATCGCCATTCACGAAATGGGTGCCGGGCGGCAAGGCGGAGGTGAAGGGAATGTTTTCCGGAGTAACCGGATCATTAAAAAGATTCGAAACCTGTCCCTGGAACGGCGCATTGGAGCGCGCATTGCCGAAGAGGTTATCGAAAATCCGGTCATGGAATATTCCATAGCCGGCGCGGATCGAGGTGTTGCCATTCTTGAAGGGATCCCAGGCAAAACCGAACCGGGGCTCGATATCTTTGTAATCGTCGTTGTACATCTGTTTTCCCGTGCCCGGTCCGACGATGGTGAGATCGAACGGTCCAGCGGTATCGGCATTCGCCAGCAGGTTGGAGAAGTTGCCGCCTTTTTCGAAGGGAACTCCGTCGAACTGGTAGCGCAGGCCAAAGTTCAAAGTGAAGTTGCTGAATACCTTCCAGGTGTCCTGTACAAATCCGTCATACTCATGCTGAATGAAGGTCTTGTTGTCGGTTGGAACGCGAGTTCCGGTCTTATTAAAGAATTGGGCCTGGAATTCAGTGGCGGTCCCGCCTACCAGCATCCATGAAAGGTCCTGGATGGCCTGGAAGGTTCCGGCATCAATGTTAGTCGGGTCGATGTTGGTGGCCGGGGTGCCTCCGAGGGCGAAACGGTTGAAGCCCAGAGCATCGCGCGAATCGAAGTTATTGTCTCCGGTGGAGTGAATGTAGCGGAAATCTCCGCCGAACTTGATGGTGTGATTTCCCTTGACCCAGGTGATGGAGTCAGAGTAGCTGGTGGTGCCCCGATTGCCGGACTGGCCGGCGGAATCGAAGAGTCCGTTGCAACCAATTACGGACAGAGGTGCGACCCCGAGAGTCGCGTCAGGAGCGCCAAAGTCCCTGCCGTCCCCGAACGAGTCCGTGCCTGTGATTGCGTCCAGAGACTTGGTGCAGTTGCTGAAAAATCCGTCCGAGAGTTTATTCCATCCGAACTTGAAGTCGTTGACCAGGGTGTTCTTCAAGGTTGAAGTCAGACCGGCAAAGACGCCATGCGTGTTCCCGGAACTGGCGATGGCATCGAGGCCCGGGGCAGTTTCAGAGTGGAAGGGATTTGAGTCCTTCGAATAGTTGTAGGCATAGCGCAGCGCCAGTTGATGCTTCTCTGAAATTTTGTGATCGATTTTCGCCGTCCAGGTATAGGCATTTAGATTGTCCGGACTGGGAAAGTTCAGCGTGCCGGTAATCCCGGGAATAACGGCTCCCGCATTCGGAGCCGGTAACAGTTGCAGAACTTTCGCGATGGTCGGGTCCAGGCCCATGCCGGTCAAGTTTCCCGGTGAAGCGGCGGTTCTCAGGTCGACTTGCTGTCCATCCGGAGTAGTAAAGAATCCCGAGTCAAAGGCTGCCGTGGGAACGGTCGACGACGCGGTAAGAGTCGTCCGGTATCTCTGATACTCGTTGTTGATGAAAAAGAAAGTGCGATTCTTGATGATCGGTCCGCCGATGGAGTAGCCGAACTGATTGCGGACATACGGGTCCTGCGGGTCTGGATCGCGATTAAAGAAGTTGCGCGCGCCCAGGGCGTTGTAGCGTCCGAACCAATAAGCGTCGCCGTGAAATTGATTTGTTCCGCCTCGAGTAACGATATCGACGATTGCGCCGGTATTGCGTCCGTATTCAGCATTGAAGTCATTGGTGATGACGCGGAATTCCTGTGTCGAATCCGGATTGATGGCGACAATGCCGTTGGGAGCGCCGGGGACGCCGGTATCGTTGTTATCCACGCCGTCGAGCAGGAAGTTGTTGTTGCGGTCTCTGGAGCCATTCACGGAAAAGCCACCGACCGGAATTGCGTCGTTGGTTTGAATCGCGCCCGGCGACAACAACACCAGTTCATAAGGATTGCGAGTCAAGAGCGGAAGATCGACGATGGTCTTGCTGTCGATCAGGGTGCTCAGTTGATTTGATTCGGTTTCGATCGGCGCAACCTGCTGGCCGTTCACTTCGACAGTCTGCTCTTGCGCGCCCACCGAGAGCTTGGCATCGAGCGCCAAGGCCTGAGCGACGGTCAACTGGGTGTTGGCAATCTTTACCGGCCTGAAGCCTGACTTTTCGACCATCACCGTATACGAACCCGGCACCAGATTGGTCACCGAATAAAAGCCCGACGAATTCGTGGTGACGGTACGGGTCAGGTTGGTGCCCTGGTTGGTAACGGTCACGGAGGCGCCATCCACCACGGCGCCGCTCGGATCAGTGACCACGCCGCTGATGGAGCCCGTATTCTGGGCCCACAGCGGGCAAGTTAGAGCAAAAACCACCAGCACAAGAAGAAGCCGTGAAACTTTCATAGACACCCTCGCAACAGTTGTTGAATTAGGTTTGGACCAACCTGGTTGGGTGCAATTCCATCTCCACGAAAAGCGGTGTTCGTCTGCGCGCGGTGATGGATCGCAATTCTGCCGTCGGAGGACAAGGATGGGTTGTTGTGTTTGGTTGATCCCGTGCGGGCGTTCCAGGAACAGCTCTAGGGCGCGACTGCTGGGGCAAACATTTCTCGGGCAAGAACTAACTTGTCTGCACGACGGAGAGTCACGATCGTTTGCTCTCGCATAACAATCTCAGCACACAGCGACCTCGCAAGAATTGTTGTAGCGCGCAAAAAGGCAGGAGATTTCAGGATTCAAATCGTGAGCGCGTGGTGATTTCCAAAAAGCGTATACGACTTATGTCTTGCCGGATTAAACATCACAACATATCAACCGATTGTATGAACGAGTTCAACAATACATTTGGCGAGGCGTTGGGGCCGCGTCTCATCTCACCCTCAGCCGTAACCAGAGTCCGGCGAAGGTAGAGATCGCGCCGGCCGCCGTGAGCAGCGTTCCGGTAACCGCGTGCATGTCATTCATGCCTTGCCAGTGCCATTTCACTTTCCTTCCGAAGTCGTGAATGATGCTAACGACTTCATCAAATCCGCCCAGACCGAGAGCGAATTCCCGCATTCCAAGGCAGAGGCCCGCAATCCCAACAAGCAGGAAAAGATCGCCAGCCATTGTCATCTCCGTGACGCGCAAAACTGATTAGCACTCTGTTACTCCGTCGTTGGCAGTCGGGCAATGGCCCATTCGTGCGGAGCATTTCTACTCGCGATTTTGGCCCAGGCTGTTTGCCGATTACGAATTACCAATAACCATCACTGCCCCATGCCGAAGGACTACGAGGTCCAACGCAACAGATAGCAATCGCTCGTGATATTCTTAATAGAGAAGTTGCGTCCCCGCCCTTTGGGCAATTTCCCGCAGTTCCCGTAAAAGCCATGATTTCAGTAAGTAATGTGTCCATGCGCTACGGCGCTAAAGTTCTGTTCGACGAAGTCTCCACCGCCTTTACGCCGGGGAAGCGCTACGGCCTGACCGGGCCGAATGGCGCCGGCAAGTCCACTTTCATGAACCTGCTGACCGGCGAACTGGAGCCGCAGAAGGGCACGGTGGTGCGTCCGAGAAAGCTGGGCGTGTTGAGCCAGGACCAGTTCGCCTTCGACAAATATCGCGTGCTCGATACCGTCATTATGGGCAACAAGCGGCTGTGGGCGGCCATGGAAGAGCGCGACAACATCTACGCCAAGCCGGAGATGACCGACGCCGATGGCATGAAACTGGGCGAACTGGAAGGCATCGTCGGCGAGGAAGATGGCTACAGCGCGGAGAGCGACGCGGCGATTCTGCTGCAAGGCCTCGATATTCCCGACGCGCTGCACGAGCGAAAGATGGGCGAGTTGCAAGGCGGACAAAAAGTTCGCGTGCTGCTGGCGCAGGCGCTCTTCGGACATCCCCAGGCGCTGCTGCTCGACGAGCCGACGAACTACCTCGATCTTGATTCGATCCACTGGCTGCAGGGTTTTCTGAATCAGTATGACGGCGTGGTGATCGTCATCTCGCACGATCGCCATTTCCTGAACCGGGTTTGCACCCACATCGCCGACATCGATTACGAAACCATCATCACCTACACCGGCACTTACGACGACATGGTGGTGGCCAAGACGCAGATTCGCTCGCAGATCGAATCGCAGAACGCGCAGCGCGAAAAGAAGATTTCCCAGCTGAACGAGTTCATCGCGCGCTTCTCCGCCGGCACCCGCTCCAGCCAGGTGCAGTCGCGGCGCAAGGAAGTGGAGCGCCTGCAGGTCACCGAGCTGGCGAGGTCGAACATTCAGCGCCCTTACTTGAAGTTCGAACAGAAGCGTCCGTCGGGCAAACACATTCTGGAACTCGAAGGCGTTGACCAAGTCGTACGGCGACACCGAGGTGATTCGCAGCTTCACCGCCAGCGTGATGCGCGGCGAGAAGATCGCGCTGATGGGCCGCAACGGCGCCGGCAAGACGACGCTGGTGAATGCGCTGCTGGCCAACTCGCCCACCATTCCGGAGGCTGAGCTGCGCAAGACCAGCGGATATGACGGCCCATTTCTAACCGACGGAAAGGTCATCTGGGGACACGAAGCCGCGGTCGGATATTTCGCCCAGGATCACAAGGCGCTGATCCAGCCCGGAATGACCGCGTTCGAGTGGCTGCATCAGTGGGACCCGCGGCGCTCGCACGAAGAAATTCGCGGCTTGCTGGGACAGATGCTGTTTCCGCGCGAAGATGGCGACAAGCGCACCGAAGTTCTTTCCGGCGGAGAAGCCGCGCGCCTGATGTTCTGCAAGCTGATGCTGCAAAAGCCGAACGTGCTGGTGTTCGACGAACCCACCAACCACCTGGACCTGGAATCGATCAACGCGCTCAATATCGCGCTGCAGCGCTATCAGGGAACCGTGTTGCTGGTGACGCATGACGAGGACCTGATCGATGAAGTGGCCACCCGGATCTGGCACTTCGAGGGCAGCCATCAAATCACCGACTTCAAAGGCGCATACGAGGAGTACCAGGCCGCGCTGGTCTAAGGCCTTTTCCTACATTCCAGCGTCTTGCGACTTTCAAGCGTACAGCGACCTCCTTCCTTCAGATTGCCCGTCAATATTGGCTTCGACTAGAATCTTCGAGCTAAAAAAGCGAGCAACTTTCTCAGCCCCGATACATCTCAATAGAGCCTGCGGCTTCCGTACCTTGCATGGCCCATAAACCGTTCACTCACCCGATCAGGAGGCCGCAATGCTTGCTACGCAAAGCCAGAACGAAGTCCAGCAGGAACTGCTTGCGCGTCTCGATCAGGCTCGGCTCCAGACCGACCGGCTGTTCGAACAGGTCAAGCCCGAGTTCCTTTACGAACGTCCGATTCCGGAGCGGCACCGCATTATTTTTTATGTCGGCCATCTGGAGGCGTTTGACTGGAACCTGCTGCGAGAGCGGGTTCTCGGTCGAACCAGTTTCCATTCCGAATTCGACAACCTCTTTGCCTTCGGAATCGATCCGGTCGACGGAGGACTGCCCTCGGACCAACCCGCGGACTGGCCTTCCCTGGCACAAGTGCGCGACTATGTCGCCAGGCTCGTCAGGCGATCGATGGGGGCCTGGCTGCCGTCGCGGCGACATCGCAAGCTCGAAGAATTTTCCTCCACTCAGCTGCTGAACGTGGCGATCGAGCACCGGCTCATGCACGCGGAGACGCTGGCCTACATGCTGCACCAGTTGCCACACGACAAGAAAGTGCCAAAGCCGCGTACGCCGGAACTGGTCATGCGACCGGTTACGCCGAGAATGGTGGAGATTCCCGCAGGGCTCGGCGACGCTCGGAATTTCGCGCGCGATCAACGCGACATTTTTGGCTGGGACAACGAGTACGAAACACACACCGTACAGTGCCCGCATTTTCCATCGATCAGTTTGAAGTAACCAACCGCGAGTATCTCCAGTTCATAAATGCGGAGGGCTATGAGAACCGGGCGCTCTGGAGCGATGCGGATTGGAACTGGAAGACGGAGCACGAACATTTCACATCCGGTTTTCTGGCATCAGGCGAACGGCGAGTGGCGCTATCGGACCATGTTTGAGGATATTCCCCTGCCGCTCGACTGGCCGGTATATGTGAGTCACGCGGAAGCCAGCGCATATGCGCGTTGGGCCGGAAAATCTCTGCCGACCGAAGCACAATGGCATCGAGCCGCATACGGCACGCCGGAGGGACCGCGAGCGCCAGTTTCCCTGGGGGAATGAAGCCCCCAACCGGAGGCTGGGGAATTTCGATTTCGAGCGCTGGGATCCCACGCCGGTTGGAGCTTTTCCTCAGGGCCAGAGCGCGTTTGGCGTTGCTGACCTGATAGGAAACGGATGGGAGTGGACAGTCGACGCCGTTCGGTCCATTCCCAGGATTTGAGCCATTCTCGTTTTATCCCGGCTATTCCGCCAATTTCTTCGATGGGCAGCACTTACGTCATGAAGGGTGGCAGCGCCCGCACCGCGGCCTGCATGCTTCGCCGGTCTTTCCGTAATTGGTTTCAGCCGCACTACCAGTACGTCTACGCGGGATTCCGCTGCGTGAGGAATTAGATGAATCACAAGGGACATTTCATGCTGACCCACGCCATTACCGCCGATCCGGTGGTGGAATTTGCCGCCGACGTGCGCGCCGGACTCACCCGCAACGGACAAAAAGAATTGCTGTCGAAATATCTTTATGACGATGTCGGATCGGCATTGTTCGAAGTCATCAGTGTTCTTCCCCAGTACGGGCTCACCCGCGCGGACGAGCGCCTGCTGCGGCGGCACGCGGATGAAATTGCGGACCAGGTTCCGGGTCCGGTAGCGGTGGCGGAATTGGGCAGCGGCAGCGGCAAGAAGACGCGCTGGCTGCTGAAGGCATTTTGCCGGCGCCAGCACATCTCTTACTTTCCGATCGAGATTTCTCCCACCGCGCTGGCCATGTGCGAGCGCGAACTGGGCGACATCGAAAGCATGAGCATTGTGGGCTTCGAGCGCGAATACCTCGACGGCCTGGTGGAAGTGGCGGCCCGGCGCCGGGACGGGCAGAACCTGCTGGTGTTGTTTCTGGGGAGCACCATCGGAAACTTCGATCGGCCGGCGGCTGCGAAATTTCTTCGGGAGGTGCGGCGATCCTGCAGCCCGGCGATTCTCTGTTACTCGGCACCGACCTGGAAAAGCCCATTCCGCAGTTGCTGGCCGCCTATGCCGATCCGCTGGGAGTGACCGCGGCTTTCAACCTGAACCTTCTCGCCCGCATCAATCGCGAACTCGACGGCGAGTTCGTTCTGGAACAGTTCGAGCATGCTCGCCAGGTTCAATCCGGAAGAGCGCAGCGTGGAAATGCATTTGCGGTCCAGGCGAAATCAGACGGTAACGATCCATAGGGCGGGTCTGAAGGTCCGGTTCGACGAGGGTGAAACGATCTGGACGGAAAGCAGCCACAAGTACTGTCCCGAGGAACTATTCCAGATCGCCAAAGATACAGGCTTTTTCTGCAAGGCACAGTGGATCGACCAGGAGTGGCCTTTCGCCGAGAACCTGTTCGTCGCTGAATAGAAGTAGTGGCGGTCAGAAAGCGCGCAGCCCCTTGGTTCACCGAGGCCGGAAAGAGTGTGGAGCGTGCCGTCAGGCCTGCATAAGAACGCCTTGGCTGTAAGCGGCTCGCATCTCGCGGCTTGCCAAAGCCCCTCTAGCGCGGCCCGGCCAGTTGTAAAAAGATTGTCAACAAAGTACTCCAAATCGTAACTCTCAGCCGACTGGTAGTAATCTTGAGTGGTATTCCCCTGCTTGGACAGGTTGAATGCGGAGCAGCAGATGATGAGACTGGAAGGAAGCCGCAATTCGGCCCTTGCAGCGTGGCCGACTGGTGCCCAGCTTCGGTGATTCTCTCATTCTGGGGAGGCCGATGGAACGGATTCTGGTCGTGGAAGATGATCGCGCCGTGCAGAAGGCGCTCAAGCGCCTGTTCGAGGCGGAAGGATTTGCGGTCGAGATCAGCGGGGACGGGAAGTCGGCGCTGGAGCGTATCGTGCAGCCACCCCGTCGGCAGTGGTGCTCGATCTTCGACTGCCCGCCATGTCGGGACGGGATGTCTGCCGGGAAATCAAGCAGCAGGCGCCGACTCTTCCGGTGATCGTGCTGAGCGCAGCCAGCGACGTCTCCGACAAAGTATTGCTGCTGGAGTTGGGCGCCGACGACTATGTGACCAAGCCCTTCAGCCCGCGCGAGCTGCTGGCCCGGGTGCGGGCGGCGCTGCGGCGCACCACGCGGACCGGCAGCAGCGATGCCATCACGTTCGACGGCATCTCAGCGGATTTCACCAAGATGGAAGTCATCCGCGACGGCCAGAGCCGTTCAACTTACCGCCCAGGAGTTCAAGACTCTGAAGTTCATGGTGCAAAATGCTGAGCGAGTGATTTCGCGCGATGAGTTGCTGAATGAAGTTTGGGGTTACCAGAATTATCCTTCCACCCGCACCGTGGACAATCACATTCTGAAGCTGCGGCAGAAGTTGGAGAAAGACCCGGCCAATCCGGTACACTTCCGGACAGTTCACGGCATGGGCTATAAATTTGTGCCGTGATCCGGGCTGGAAGCGGCCCGGCAGCAGGGGAGATGGGCATGCTGAAACTTCGGATGCGCACCAAGTTTCTGCTCTCCATGCTGCTGATTTCAGCCGGCCTTACCTGCACCAGCCTTCTGCTGGTGCGGCATAGCGTACAAAAACAGGTAAAGAAGGAAATCTTTGCCGACCTGCAAAATTCCGTCAGCACCTTCCAGAACTTCCAGCGAGAGCGCGAACTCACGCTGACCCACTCGGCCGATCTGCTGGCCGACCTGCCCAACCTGCGGGCGTTGATGACCACGCAGCACGAAGCCACCATCCAGGATGCGTCCAGCGATCTGTGGCGGCTGGCGGGCAGCGATCTTTTCGTTCTGGCCGACCGCACCGGACGGGTCGTGGCCCTGCACACCGCCTCTCCCGGTCTTACCCGCGAGATGGCGCAAGAGTCGTTTGCCAAGAGCTGTGAGCGACGAGAGCCTCGGCGCACTGGTGGTTTGGCGGCCAGCATCTCTACGAAGTCTTTCTCAAGCCCATCTATTTCGGCGCGGCGGCGGAAAACCGGCTGCTGGGATTTCTGGTGATCGGCCACGAAATCGACGATCGCGTGGCCTCGCAAGTCAGCCGGATTGCCGCCAGCCAGGTGGCCTTCTGTTACGGCGATTCGATTGTGAAAACCACTTTGACGCCGGTGCAGGAAGCCGAACTGAATCGGCAAGGAGCTCTGCAGTCGCCTTCCGGAGCTGCCGGGCCGGAAGAAATTCAACTGGGAGACGAGCGCTTCCTGATCACTTCGCTCGAACTCGCCGGAGCGAAAAATCCTTCGGTGCGCCTGAGCGTTCTCAAGTCCTACGATCAGGCCACCGCGTTTCTCGACAGTCTGAATCGCCTGCTGCTGGCCCTGGGCTGGCCGCGGTGCTGGTCGGCAGCGCGCTGGTGTTTTTCATTTCGCACACCTTCACCCGTCCGCTGGGCAATCTGGTTGAAGGTGTACGGGCGCTGGAAAAGGGCGACTTTACTTATGCGCTGGATGCTCGCGGCGGCGATGAGGCCGCCGAAGTAACCGGCGCGTTCAATCGCATGCGCTCCAGCCTGCGGAAGACGCAACAGGAATTGCTGGAGGCGGAGCGGCTGGCCACCATCGGGCGCATGGCCAGTTCCATCTCGCACGATCTGCGCCACTCGCTGGCGGCCATCGTGGCCAATGCGGAATTTCTATGCGAAAGCCGGCTTTCTTCCGAGCAGCGGGAAGAGCTTTACCAGGAAGTTCGCGTCGCGGTGAATCAGATGACCGATCTCATCGACTCGCTGCTGGAGTTCTCGCGCACCCGCGAATCTTTGCGGCCGACGTATGGCAACGTCAGAGACTCGGTGGAGCGGGTTGCTGCAGGCCATCCGCGCGCATCCGGAATTTCATCAGGTACGGATTACCGTCAGCCAGGAAGGCAACAGTTCGGGATGGTTTGATCCCAAGAAACTGGAGCGCGCTCTCTACAACCTGCTGCTGAACGCCTGTGAGGCGGTCGTGCCCGGAGGAGGCGGATCATCGACCTGGGCCTCACCGAAGTGCAAGGCGGAGTCGAGATTCGGGTCAGCGACAACGGACGCGGCATACCGGAATCGATTCGCGGTCAACTTTTCGAGCCCTTCATCAGTCATGGCAAGGAGAACGGAACCGGTCTGGGACTTACGGTGGTGCAGAAGATTGTGCAGGACCACGGCGGCGATGTCACCGTGGAGAAAACATCCGCCGAGGGGACGGTCTTCCGGCTGTTTCTTCCGCTCACTGCAATCTCTGACGATGTTTCCGGAAACCGGCAACGGGGCCAGCCCGGACAAACCCCGCTGGCTCGGACGGAGAAGTCGCAGTCGGAGTAGGATTTCTATCTATTTTCGTATTCACGAGTCCAGAGCCTCCTGGGCGGCTGATCTGTATCGTCAGAGGCTTCAGGAATCTCTTCGTCAGGATCAGAATCAGAATCAGAGATTTCTTCGGGAGGCGAATTGTGAAGCATAAGGTTGGTTTGCCTGTCCGCATCATAAAAGTCGGAGCCATGGGATCGTTTCTCCTCGCCGGAAGTATTCTGGGATGGGCGCAAGCGGCGAACACGCCGGCGGCGCAACCAACCGATGCCATGACCGCCGCTGTCCGCGAACTCCAGGAAGAAGTGCGGGAATTGCGCACCGCGGTGGTGGAGCTGCGTTCGGAAGCCGGTGAATATCGCGCCGAGACTGAGCAATTGCGAAAGCAGCTTCAGGCGACGCAAAGCTCGGCAACGCCTCCCGAGGGGACTGCCGCTGGCGCGGCTGCCACCAGCGGCGTTTCAAGCTCGCAGACACCGCCCCTGGAGGACCGCGTCGCATCTCTGGAAGAATCTTCGCAGCTGCTGAACAGCAAGATCAACGATCAAAACCAGACAAAGATCGAGGCGGCGTCGAAATATCGGGTCCGGCTTTCGGGCATTGTGTTGTTCAATATTTTTAGCAACCACGGAAACGTGGACAATCAGGATTTTCCCACCTGGGCAATCCCGCCGAACGCCAGTGCGTCAGGCCAGACGTTGGGCGCGAGTCTGCGTCAGTCGGAGATCGGGTTGGAAGTATTCGGCCCGCAGTTGGCGGGAGCAAAGACGACCGGCAACGTGCAGGTCGACTTCTCCGGAGGATTTGCCAATATCCCTGATGGGGTGAATTTTGGATTGGTCCGGTTGCGCACCGCCACTATGCGGATGGATTGGACCAATACTTCAATCATAGCGGGACAAGACAACGCTTTCGTCTCTCCGCTCTCGCCGACTTCGTTTGCTTCTCTTGCGGTTCCGGCGTTCGGTATGCCGGCAATCTTTGGGGATGGATTCCGCAAGTGCGAGTGGAGCATCGCTTCGAGCTTTCGAATGGACAGAGAATCACTCTGCAGGGCGGCATCATGGATAACGTCACTGGCGAAGTGCCGTCGTCCGGAAGCAACGAGCGTGGGGCGCTAGCGGGAGAAAATACCGGCCAGCCGGCCTACGCAGCACGAGTGTCCTGGACCCGGAACGTTTTTGGCATGCCACTGACCCTGGGCACGGCCGGTTATTACAGCCGCCAGAACTGGATCTTCAACAACCATGTGGACGGCTGGGCGGGGATGACGGACTGGAATATTCCACTGGCATCGCGTGTCACACTCAGTGGCGAGTTCTATCGCGGCCGCGCCATCGGCGGACTGGGTGGCGGAGTAGGCCGGAGCGTGCTATTCACCGGCGATCCCAATCCGTACCAGCATTTGCAGCCTCTGAACTCGGTGGGCGGATGGTCGCAGATAAAAATCAGGGCCACCAACAAACTGGAGTTTAACGGCGCTTTCGGCGTCGACAGTCCATATGCCGGCGATGTCAGGGGATATCCGATCAGCCCCGGATATTTCCCGGCAGTGTTGCTGCAAAATCGCAGCGCTTTGGCGAATTTTATTTACCGGCCGCGCTCAGACCTGCTTTTTTCGGGTGAGTACCGTCACCTCAGGACGTTCGACATCGATTTGGGAAGTCCGACCGCCGAGCAGGTGAATCTGATGATGGGAATCCTGTTCTGATCATGAAGCCGATCGCCTTTCATTTCGGATGGGTGGGAGTTGTAGCGTTATGCGCTGCATTCGTCTGCCGCGCAGGAAGTGACTCTCACGGCGCGGGTGGCTCTGGTGAATGGCGAAAAATCCGCCGAGCAGCACGAGGCGGCTAACGTCGTGGTCTGGCTAACCCCGGCAGAGGGAACGGTCCAGCCCATGGCATTGCACCAGGCGCAGCATCCGCGACTGGTGCAGCGGAACAAAACTTTCGAGCCGCATCTGCTGGTTGTGCCCGTGGGCTCGGTGGTCGCGTTTCCCAACCACGATCCCTTTTTTCACAATGTCTTCTCGCTATTCGAGGGCAAGCGCTTCGATCTCGGTCTCTACGAAGCCGGCAGCACGCGGGACGTGCACTTTGACAAACCGGGAATCTCCTACATCTTCTGCAATATTCATGCGGAGATGAGCGCGGTGGTGGTGGCGCTGGACACGCCCTACTACGGCATCTCGGATCAGCATGGCCAGATCGTGATTGCGAACGTGCCCTCCGGCAAATACACGCTTCGAATCTGGCATGAATCTGCGCTGCCCGAAACCTTGAGGACGCTGACGCGGGAGGTCACGATTTCGGATGCCACGTCCACCCTTGGAGTGCTCCGCATCACCGAAACCAATTTGCCGGCCGAGCACAAGAACCTGTACGGCCAGGATTATCCGGCATCGGCGCCGGACAATCCGGCCTACGACCGGCCTTAGCTTTGCCTAAGAAAAGCCACGCCTAACAGAGTCCCACTCAAGCCAAAGACGGGCTTGAGTGGGCCACCCTCGGAGCGCGTCTTTCCCTGCGCCCCGGCGCCTCGGACTTAACAAGAAAATGACAATTCGATGAACTGGCTGTGACAACTGGGTCTTGGCAAGGCCATAGCCTTGGTTCAACAACGGACGGGCAGCCGCTGCTGGCCCGTTCCGATGGTTGGTCCCGGGACCTAATGTTGTGTGGTAGTTGGCAGCGTTTCCCTTAGCCTGTTTCTTCCCAATGCTGCGGCCAGCCGGGTGGCTGGCCGTCTTTTTTTGTTTTTGAGGTGCGTCTTTCGCCTCGACTCAGTGTTTTTTTAAGGCCACTTCATCGTGTCCGTAATACTCGTAGGCTGACATTGGTTTCTCGCCGCCTTTTTTCCAGACCCTGGCATCTGCGGAGAGCTTGCCGAGGGCACGCGCCATCTCCCGAACATGGATGGCGACCGAGCCGCAGCAGGAGCCGATGTAGTTGATTCCCATGTCGCGTGCGTTGACCGCATAATCGCCCATTTCCTTCCGGGTCAACTGCAGGGGATCGAGCGCCAGCGGGAACTCGGGCAGACTGGTGAAGTCGGGCTTGTCTTTCGGTGTGCGATAGGCAACGGGTTGGCAGGCCAGGTAGCCGGAAACTGCTTTGCGCATCTGTTCCATGGCTCCGAGCATGTGCACGGGAGGGCGCAGGCAATTTACACCGACGATGTCCGCCCCGGCATCAAGCAGCGTCTTGGCGGCTTCTGCGGCCGACTTGCCCTCCAGAGTCTCTTCCTTGTTTTCGAAACAGACGGTCACCATCACTGGCAGGCCTGTCTTTTTCGCGCGCTCCACGCAGATCAGGGCTTCGCCCAGCCAGGAAAAAGTTTCGCCGATGATGAAGTCGACTCCCTCTTCCACTTGCACCGCCAGTTGTTCGTCAAAGGTCTTGCGCACCTTATCCGCGGCGGCAGGGCTGTTGGGTTCATACATCCAGGTAAGGCTGAGATTGCCCGCCACCAGGCACTTGTCGCCGGCAACTTCGCGCGCGATCCTGACGGCGGCGCGGTTGAGGTCTTCGAGCTGGTTCTCCAGGCCGACGGTTGCCAGCTTGTCGCGGCTCGCATAGAAGGTCAGCGCCTGCAGGACATCGGCGCCAGCTTCGCGGAACTCGATGTGTAATTCCCGGAGGGCGTCGGGATAGAGCAGGGCAACCTCGGGAGTAAACGGACCTGCCCGCACCCAGCCGCGCTTTTCCAGTTCCAGCAGATAGCCGCCATCGCCCAGGACCGGACCTTCTTTGAGACGCTCGAGGATGCCTTTTTTCTTCGCCATGTGTGCTCCTTATTGTCTTGTAGCTCCGCCGTCTTACAGGCTGTGCGGTTCGCGAAGATGCTCTGCTCATGACAGCCGTTCCGATGACGTCGGCAACTACTAATCGTCCTTGTACTCATACTCGGCCTTGTATGGCCTTGCCGGCCGCGAAATCGACCGGGGCAAAACGCACTTATGTCCACTGACTTGCCACGTCCATCCAACAGCAGTTCTGACATTACCAGACCGATGGCTGGGGAAATCTTGAACCCCATGCCGGAAAACCCGGCGCAAATGTAAAGCCCGTCCACGCCGGGGATCTTGCCCAACAGCGGACGCGAATCCGGCGTCATGTCATAAACTCCGGTGACCCCGCGCATCACTTCGGCGTTCTCCAGCTTCGGGACCCGGCGGCAGGCGCGCTCGATGATTTCTTCCAGACCGTCATCGGATGCGCGCTGGGGAAAATTGTCGGGGTCGGCGCCACGCTGGCCGTAAAAGTCTCCAATCAGAAATTTATCGTGAGCATCGGAGCGAAAATAGGTTGCGGTCACTGAGTCAATGCAGGCGCAACCGCCGCCTTTCATGTCCGGCGCGTTCTTCAGAATCGCCACCTGGTGATACTCAGTCTCGATGGGAAGGTCGATTCCTATCTGGTCGAATAACGGCCGCGTCCAGGGGCCAGTGGCGGCCACGACCACCGGCGCCGAAATTTCTCCGTGCTGCGTACCGTCGCCGAGGATGCCAACGCCGAGCACGCGTTCCCCTTGCACCCGAAGCGACGCATGCTTCCTGGGCAAGTATGTAACTCCGAGGTCGCGGGCGCGGGTGAGAAAATCATTGGCCACGCCGGCGCCGTCACCGTAACCTGAATCAGGTTCGTAGGCGGCCAGTTCGACTTCGTCGACGTTCCAGTCCGGCTCCAGTTCTTTGAGTTCGACCCGATCGATGAGCTTGACGTTGACGCCGAGCTCTCGCTGCATTTGTACGTTCTGTTTCAGGCGTTCGGTTTCGCCGGGATGGACGATGCGCACAAAGCCGGTTTTGCGGAAGTCTCCTTCTTCGCCGACCGTTTCGCGCCAGTTCTTGAACATGTGCAGGCTGATCAGGGCGAACTGAACCTCGGGCGGATAGCTGTAATGCATGCGGATGAGAGCGGAAGAACGGCCACTGCCTCCCTGACCGACATGGCCCTTATCGATGACTACAATTTTTCCCGCCTTCCGTTTCGCGAGATGGAACGCAATTGACGCGCCCATTACGCCAGCGCCGAGAATAACGAAGTCGGCCGTCGTTATTCGGGAATCCGCTCGGGAGTTGCCGTTCTTCATGCGGCAGCCTCTTTCAAGCGTCCCTTTTTCCAGTCTCGCAGCACCTGGTGCGCGGCGTTGTGTCCGGGTGCTCCGGTCACGCCGCCGCCGGGATGCGCGCCTGCACCGCATAGGTACAAGCCATCGATGGGAGTGCGGTACTGCGACCATCCTGAAACCGGCCGCATAAAAAAGAGTTGCTCGAGGCGAAGATCGCCGTGAAAAATATTTCCCTCAGTCAGCCCATAGGTGCGTTCCAGGTCGAGCGGGGTGAGTACCTGGCGCGCCACCACCGCATTGGGGACATTGGGGGCGTATTCGGCAATTTTCCTGACTACGCGATTTCCCAGAAGTTCGCGCTGGTCATCCCAATTGCTTTCCCGCAGGCGATAGGGAACGTATTGCACGAAGCAGGTCAGGATGTGCTTGCCCGGAGGGGCGAGAGAAGCGTCGGCATTGGACGAGACCACGCAATCCACCCAGAGTTCTTCGGGGATGTCGCCGAACTTGGCGATATCGTAACAACGCTCGGCGAACGCAAGCGAAGGAACCAGGGTGTAGAAAGTGCGCTCGAGTGGGGTCGCGTCGGGAGAAGTGCCGGTGAAGCGAGGTTCCTCGTCGAGCACAAGATTGACTTTGGCGCACGGGCCATCCATCTTGATGCCGCGAATGGAATGCAGAAACTCGCCGGGCAACTCTGAGGCTGCAACCATTTTCAGAAAAGTGCGTTTGGGATCGGCGTTAGAGAGCACGATGCGAGCGCGAATCTCGGTGCCATCTTCGAGCACTACGCCGCGCGCGCGGCCTTCCCGCACGTCGATCTGGGCCACCGGCGCGGAAGTGCGGATTTCGACTCCCAGTTTTCGTCCGGCGGCAGCCAGGGCCTGGGTGATGGCGCCCATGCCGCCCATGACGTGTCCGAAAAAACCTTGCAGTTCGTGCTCGCCGCCGCTCAGCAGATGAAAGAGCAAGCCGATGGCGGTCCCGGGCTGATAAGGCCCTCCATGTTTGCCATAAACGTTGTTGGCCAGAAACATGGTCTTCATTTTCTCGGTCTCATAGTTGTGGTCGAGAAATTCGCCCAGGCTTCCGGTCAGGAAGGAAATAAGCTGTGAAACTTCATCGCTGGAGATGCCGCGGAATTTCGTGCCTACACGAAACAGATCGCTCCAACCGCGCATGCTTCGGGTGTCGATCTCCGGCGGCGGTTCCATGAAGAAAGGTTGCAGGTAGCGAGCCAGTTTTTTCAGTTGGTCATCGACCCGAACGAAAGTTTCGGCGTCCCGGGCGGAAATCTTTTTAAATTCCGCCTTGGCCCGCTCGCGATCGGCCCACCAGGGCACGACGTGACCATCCGGGAAGGGAACCTGGATGGCGGGATCGCAGGGAACCATGCGCAATCCATGTTGGCCGAGATGCAAGTCGGAAATTACTTCCGGCCGCAGCATGCTCGCGATATAAGAAGTGGTGGAGACACGGCAACCGGGCGCGATTTCTTCGGTGACACAGCAACCGCCTACAATGTCCCGGCGTTCGAGCACCAGGGTCGAAAGTCCGGCACGGGCCAGATACGCCGCCGCCGTCAGACCATTGTGGCCGCCGCCGACTACCACGGCGTCATAAATTGTTGAAGACGAAGGCGGCACGTTGTTGTGACCTGCACTCACTCTAGTTGCTCTAGAGCAACATACATTACCGTATCTCCTTGTTAAATAGAATTGAAAATCATCCCAGAATTCTGTAGAGTCTTATGACTTGAGGTCAGATATGAGTGGAATTGGAAGCAGCGTTGTCTCTCCCCCGCGCTACCGCAGCATGCCGCCGCGGCCACGTTCCGAAGGCAAACGGACCAAGATCATTGACGCCGCCATGCGGCATTTTGCCGAACAGGGCTACCATGCCGCCCGCGTCGGGGACATCGCCGCGGCGCTTGGTATCGCCAAGGGATCGATCTTCCAACACTTCGGCAGCAAGGATGGCTTGTTTTTCGAAGTCTACAAGAAGGCGGTTCGTTCTTTCCCGCGTTATCTCGATGCCCCGGCCGATGTGCGGGAGCGGGGATTCTTCGAAGTCTTGCGCTATTGGCTGGTGCGCACCGAACATCTGTTGCACGAGGACTGGATTCCGTACCGAGTCTCGCTGCTGGGAAATTATGGAACCGACCTTACGCTCAAGCGCGAGATCAACCGCTTCCTGATGGCGGAAGATCCATACGGCACCGTCGCCTTTGTGCGCTACGGACTGCAGCGCGGCGAACTTCTCGCGGCGATGGACCAGGAGATGATGGTCTCCATCCTGGATTGGACCATGGAGCGTTTCCAGGATGCGCTGCTCACCGAAGAACTGGATCCCGGATTATTCCGCCGCCAGGGCGATCCGCAGGAGAAGAAGGACGCGCGCATTACCCAGTTTCTGGATGTGCTGAAGAGGGCAATCGGGGCATGAACGGAAAAATGTCAGTCCAGGAAATTCTTTCCCGCTACGACGACAAGGCTGCGTTGGCGGATGCGGCGACCATCCCCGGGCCCTGGTACGTCGATCCGCGAATCGCGGAACTCGAGGCGCAGACAGTTTTCAGCAAGACCTGGCAATTGGTGGGACGGGTCGAACAGGTGGAAAAGCCGGGCCAGTTCGTGACCGCCAGCGTCGCCGGCGAACCCATTGTGGTGGTGCGAGGCAACGACGGCGTGCTGCGTGGTTTCTACAACGTGTGCCGGCATCACGCGGCCGCGGTGGTGACCGAGCCGTGTGGACAGGCTTCCATCCTGCATTGTCCGTATCACGGATGGAACTACGGGTTGGACGGTTCGCTGAAAGGAATGCCGGAATTCGATGGCGTGCAAGAACTTTGAGCGTCAACAGAACGGCCTGGTGCCGGTGAAAACCGAAACCTGGGAGAAATTTGTTTTTGTGAATCTCGATCCGCAATCAGCGCCGCTGCAACAGTTTCTGGGTGGACTGGTCAAGCGCGTGGCGCCGCTCGGCGTCAGTAAGCTGCATTATTTCGACCGCCGCACCTACGACATCCACTGCAACTGGAAAGTCTTCGTGGACAACTACCTCGACGGCGGATATCACGTGCCGCACCTGCACAAGGGCCTGAATTCGGTGCTCGACTACAAGGAATACACCATCGAGAACGAAGACCGTTATTGCCTGCAATCGAGTCCCATGGTGGCCGGAAATGAGGATGCCGCGACTTCCTCCACTCGGCAGGGCGATCGCGCCTGGTACTTCTGGCAATATCCCAATCTGATGATCAATTGCTATGAAGGCTACATGGACACGAACCTGGTGCTGCCGGTCGACGTCGATCATTGTCATGTGATTTTCGATTTCTACTTTGGCGATACCAGCGAAGCGCGCCGGCAGTACAACGAGCAGAGCGTAGCTGTAGGCGCGCGAGTGCAGGAAGAAGATTTGGGAATCTGCGAGGCGGTGCAGCGCGGGCTGAAGTCGCGCGCTTACGGCGCCGGCCGGCTGTCAGTGCGTCGCGAAGCCGGGGAGCATCTGTTTCATCGGCTGCTGGCTGCGGATTTAAAGAGTGGTCTCAACACGGCCGCCATTGCAGCGGATTGAAAGTTTTGCAGATCGACGAATCTACATCGACTATCTGCCGATTGAATTCTGTCGCACATGACTGTCGCGCGAAACTGTCCACATAAACTCCGAACCGAGGTGAAACTTTGAAGAGGACTCTCGCACTAGCGCTGGGAGCTTGGCTGTGGTGTGCCGCAGGAGCCGCGGCCCAGGTAACCGCGATTAAGGCCGGACGCCTGGTCGATCCGCAGGCGGGTACGATGCTCCAGGATCAGGTCATTCTTATCCGCGATAACAAGATTGAAGCGGTCGGCAAGGGGCTTACGATTCCATCGGACGCGAAAGTTATTGACCTCTCGCAGATGACCGTATTGCCCGGTCTGATCGATTGCCACACTCACCTGGCGGACGGTCCTACCGACGATGGCGATCCCTTTTCGCAATTGAAGAAAACAGCGGCGCAGGTAGCCTTTGAGTCCGTTCCCAACGCGCGGACATTTCTAAGAGAAGGCTTCACGACGGTGCGCGACGTTGGCGTTTACCGCGCGTTGAACGATGTTGCCATGCGGGATGCGATCGCCCACGGCTTCATCGAAGGCCCACGGATGTATGTGGCCGGAGCTTATATCACCATCACCGGCGGCGCCGGCGCCATGACCGGACTGGCGCCGGACATCACCCTGCCCTGGGATCTGCGCTACGGACAGGCCGACAGCCCCTGGGAAGTGCGGCAGAAGATTCGCCAGTTGGTCCACGACGGCGCGGACCACATCAAGGTGCTCTCCAGCGGAGCCGTGCTGACCCACGGCAGCAATCCGAAATCGCAGGAGTTCACTCCGGAAGAATTGCAAGCCGCAGTGGATGAGGCCAGTCACTTCGGACTGCGCGTGGCAGCGCATGCGCACTCTCCCGAAGGCATCAAGAATGCGATCCGGGCGGGAGTGGCCTCGATCGAGCACGCCACCATGATCGATGATGAGGGCATCGCGCTGGCCAAGCAGCACGGCACCTATCTCGATATGGATATCTACGATGAAGAATGCATCCAGGAAGCGGGCAGGCTGGGAAAAATTCCCAAGGATTTTCTGCAGCACGATGCCGAACTGGGCGAGCTTCACCGGAGAAATTTCCGCAAGGCGGTAAATGCCGGAGTGAAGATGTCGTTCGGGACCGACGCCGGCGTTTGTCCTTACGATCGCAGCGTCCGGCAGTTTGCCTTTATGGTCAGATATGGGATGACCCCGATGCAGGCCATCCAGGCTGCCACGACAAACGCCGCCGACCTGCTGGGGCA
This sequence comes from Terriglobia bacterium, assembly GCA_963812465.1. Taxonomy (GTDB): domain Bacteria; phylum Acidobacteriota; class Terriglobia; order Terriglobales; family Acidobacteriaceae; genus JAIQFF01. Next base: position 58,734 of record CAWEVE010000031.1, on the reverse strand, counting down.
CTCCGATCTCGTCGGCGATATCAAGCCGGGCCGGTCTGCGGATGTGATTGCGGTCAACGGCGATCCTTTGCAGGACATCAGCGTGCTGGAACACGTGCAGTTTGTGATGAAAGAAGGAAAAGTTTACAAGCAGTAGATCCCTGTCATCCTGAGCGGAGTAAGTGCTTCGCTTCGCGAAGCACTTACGGAGTCGAAGGACCCCTATGAGCTGATGAGTGCGTGGTGAGGTAGGGGTCCCTCGACTTGCTCTCGCCGCGCCAGCGCGGCGAGAGACTGCGCTCGGGATGACAGAATAGGGTTCGATGACAGGAACTTAAAGTTCGATGACAGGGAACTTAAAGTTTCATTGGTGGTCTCGTGGAATCGTTTCTTCCCAGGTTTTCTGCTTCACCATCTGACCGTCTTTCAATAATTCCCGCGTGTACTTGTAGTAGAAATTTTTCTGGTCGGTGGTTACGGAGAGATGTCCGCGCCACCTGAGTTCACGGCCCTGCAAAGCGAAGATACTTTCGGCTTCGCCATGAACCGCGCTGATCTCCGGGTGGGCGTCGTCGGCGTTGTAAGTTAAGCTCTCGAAGTCAGTTTCTTTTCCCCAGGGATAGTTGGTTTCCGCCTTGCCGCGCCAGCGAACCGTGGCCTTGTGGTTCGCCTCATCACGCTCCAGAGTCCATTCGCCGGGCCAGGGATAGCCTACGCTTGTGATGTCCTTGCGTGTCTCGGAGGGCTGCGGCGCCGCGAATGCGGGAACTGACGCCCCTTTCAAGGGAACCACCGGCAGGATCAGACGTGAGCCGTTACTTCCTCCCAGTTGAAGCGACGTGGTCATCGCATAAGGCGTGGGCAGCACCATCGGCCACAACGCGTTCGAGATAGCCACGCGAATGCGATGGCCCTTAGGGAAAACCCACGAGGTGAGGTGCATCGTAATATCGAGGGGATACACCTTGCCCGGCTCGAGATCGTGCGGGTCTTTCATGGAACCGCGCATGGAACCGCGCATGGAATCGCGTTGTGCGCCGTTCAATCCTGCGCCGGTAATCTGGGTGACAGTTCCGTCGGGAGCGACGTCTGACAGGCGCGCGAACCAATCGGCAAGGGGCGCCGTGGACGAAGCCTGCAGAAAAGCGTGAGGGTCGCCGAGAATCGCGATCTCTTCCTGGAGTGGCGCGGAATCGTAGACCAGGCTGAATGCGTCCACGGGCCGCGGATCGCTGAGCAATTCACCCCACCAGAAGCCGGCCTCCACGCCAACTGAGGGAACATATTTCAGCTGATGGATGTCCTCTGGCGATGGAGAATCTGCCAGCGCGTGATTGGGTTGTAGAAAAAGTGTAGCCGGCTTAACGCCGCGCGGCGGCCAGCTATCTTCGCGACGCCATTCTCCGGGTACATTTTCCAGATTCGGATCGGGCGGATGCCAGTGCTGCATATAGACGATCAGCTTCGGATCCTGCAGCACTCCCGTATCTTTTCCCTTGAGCCAGTAGTCCCACCAGCGCACCGCCTGATCGCGCCACTCGATTTGTGGGCCGGGAACGGCATCATGAGGGAAGGTGTGATTCCACGGGCCGATGATCGCTTTCAGCGGCGCTTGGGTTTGTTCGAGCATGTCAGGAATACTGTCGCGATAGCCGTCGAGCATGCCGCCGATAAGAAAGCAGGGAATTTTGATCTCGCTGTAGGGACGCACCGGACTCCGCCAGAAGGGGCCGTCGTGCTGATGTTTGAGATAAAGAAGCGACCAGGGCGGCGCGTCGAAGCGAGGGCCTAGAACTTTTTCGTCGAGCGTGTAGTTGGGAGCGCCGGTGATGCCGGGCGCCATGTCCATGTTCAACTCGAACTCGTCGACGTGCGCCATGCCGTCGATGTAATGCACATCGTCGTGGAAGAGCTCTGCGGTAGCGGCGACCGCGATGATCGCCTTGAGTTCCGGGGGATGACGCATCGCCATCTGCAGAGAGTTGAACCCGCTCCAGGAGATGCCCATCATTCCCACATTGCCGTTCGACCACGGCTGGTGCGCCAGCCAGGAAATGATCTGCAAGCCGTCGAGTTGTTCCTGCTCGGAGTATTCGCGATCCGTGGGCACGCCCTCGCTGTTGCCAAAGCCGCGGATGTCGACGCGGGCGCAAACGTATCCGCGGCGGGCAAAATAAGAATACAGTTCGTAGTCGCGCTCGGCGGTCGCATCATCCTTTCGATAAGGGTGATACTCCAGCACGGCGGGAAACTTCTCATTCATCTTGGCCCCGTCCGGCATGTACAACTTGACCGCCAGACGCACGCCGTCCTTCATTGGAATCCACGAATCTTCCATGCGTATGTTGTAGGCGGGTGGCGAGGGCGGCTCGACGGCGAACGCAGAACCCGCGGCGATGATGAGAGTAAGGATGAAAGCCTGAAAGCTAATCCGGACCCCGGACTTCATGATTCGTACCAGCGGAATCCGTGGCGCTGCTCCTCCTCCAACTGCTTCATCAAGGTAAGAGTTCGCGAGCGGCGGTGATTGGCACAGGCCACCACGATCACGTTGAACAAGGCCATGGGCGCCACATACGACGATCCGAACGAAGGCGTTTCGATGCCAGTGAGAAAAGACTCATGAGCGAACTGACCGATGGGAGAGATCAGGGTATTGGTGATTCCGACGCAATGCGCGCCGTTGGCGCGGGCCTGGCGAAGTCCTTCCACGGTTTGCCGAAGACCGCGGCCATAGCTGACCGCAATCACCAGATCCTGTTTGCCGAGCAGCCGAACTTTATGCACGACTTCGGCGGGCGAAGTTGCGCTGGTGACAGGGAGCCCCAGGATGATGAGCAGGTGCTCCAGAAACTTCACCAGGTTGGCCGCCAGATCGCCGCCCAGCAGCACGACATGCCGGGCAGAGTACAGGCGCCGGACCAGCGCCGCGATCCGTTGCGGATCCAGGCTGTGAACCAGGCGATTCATATTCTTCATGTCCTGGTCGAGCGAGGCTCGCGCCTGAACCGAAATGGCGGACTTTCCCGTGGGACCGGTTTGCATCGTATCCAGAGAAGTCGCGTGCGCGATGGAAAGTTCGTGAACGTAGTGCTGAAACTCGCGGTAAGAATCGAACTGCATGCCCCGCACAATCCGGATCATGGTCGCTGGATCGGTGCCCAATCGCAGCGCCAAAGCGCGCACACTCATCAGAACGAACTCGCGCGGCCGTTCAAAAGCGGGACGAATGATCTGTTGACGTTTCGGGCTCAAGAGGGTGATTCGAGCCGAGGGGCTCATGACTGGACCCGGACGCTTGATTTTCCGCAGCTTTCTCATCGGGCACAAAAGCATGTTGGAAAGCGGCGTTCTTGTCAACCGTTTCAGGCAGGAGTCATCCTGAGCGAAGCGAGTGCTTCGCTTGCGAAACATCTCACGCAGTCGAAGGACCCCTACTCGCTGATCAGGCGTGTAAAAAGGGTAGGGGTTCCTCGACTTGCTCTTGCCGCGCCAGCGCGGCTCGAGACGGCGCTCGGGATGACATAGTAAGAATTCAGGTTTATGTTTTGGTCCTCGGCCGCATGCGTATAATGCTCGCGCAGCCGAAGTCCATTAAGAAATCGATAACCTGACTGCTCAGGGGAAACTCCATGGATCAGAAGCCCGTACTTCACTCCCGCAGCCGAAGAGATTTTCTTACCACAACCGGCATTCTGGCCGCCGCTGTTGCGGCGCCGCGATCCGCGTCGGCATTAAATGCGGCATCGCAGGCTGGCGAACGACCCACTTCGCCCGGCGCTTTGCGCAAGATTCCGATCGGAGTATTTGATCCGGCATTTCCGAATCTGTCCACCGACGAAATGATCGACAAGTTCGCCGGCTGGGGCGTGGAGGCGGTCGAGATTGGAACCGGCGGATATCCCAATTCAGCCCATTGCCCGGTGAAGGAGTTGCTGGAGGATGAAGGCAAGGCCCGCGCCTGGAAGAAAAAATTTAACGATCGCGGCATTCAGGTGGCCACGCTCAGCTGTCATGGAAATCCGGTTTCTCCCGATCCCGCCGTCGCAGCGCGCGATGCGGAAACCTTCCGGCGCACCGTGTTGCTGGCCGAGCGCCTGGGCGTGACTGTGATTGTGGGTTTTTCCGGTTGCCCCGGCGGCAGCCCGGCCGACACTATGCCCAACTGGATTACCTATCGTTGGCCTCCCGAGTACGGCAAGATGCTCGATTGGCAGTGGAAAGAGAAAGTAATTCCGTACTGGAAGGACGCGGCCAAGTTTGCCCGCGAACACGGAATCCACAAGATCGCGCTGGAGATGCATCCGAATTTTGTGGTCTATAACCCCATGACGCTGCTGAAGCTGCGCGAGGCCGTGGGCGAGGAGATCGGGGCCAACTGCGATCTCAGTCATCTTTTCTGGCAGCAGTGCGATGCCGTGGAAGTGATCCGCATGCTGGGCAAGCAGGGCGCGATTTTCCACGCGCACATGAAGGACACGACGTTCTACAAAAACAATGTGGACAGATACGGCGTCCTGAATTTCGCCTTCGAAAAAAGCGATCTTCCCCAGGCCTCGGAAACGTTTCGCGCGGTGGGCTACGGCCATAGCGCGGGCACATGGAAAGAAATTATGCGAGCCTATATGGAAGTCGGGTATCAGGGTATTTTCAGCGTCGAGAATGAAGACCCGATTCTTTCCGGCGAAGTTGGCGTGGAACGCGCGCTGTACGTGCTGAAAAATGTGAGGAATGAATTGCTGGGGACAACGTAGGGCGCGGCAGCTTTCAGCCCTCAGCTTTCAGCCTTCAGTCAACTCCCATGCCGGGCGGACTGGTTGCTGGGGGCTGCACCGCGCGTTAAACGTTGACCTTGCTTTCCGCTCCGGCGTAAGCTGCCCAAGCTGACCTTTTTCGGGAGTAAGGATGCATAGACGTCAGGCTTTACGGCTCCTAGCCTCTGCTGCCACTCTGCCTCTGCTGTCACGAGAGGCGTTTTCACTCTTTCAGGCGGTGCATGATCAACTGCCCGCGCAACCCGTCCTGAAGACGCTGAACCCACACCAGAACGCCACAGTCACCACCATCAGCGAGCTCATTATTCCGCAGACCGACACTCCGGGCGCAAAGGCCGCGCGGGTGAACGAGTTCATCGACCTGATTCTCACGGAATGGTACGACGAGGAGGAGAAGTCGACATTCCTGACCGGACTGGCCGATGTGGACGCTCAAGCGCGGGATCTTTTCAGCAAGGACTTTGTTGATTGCGGAGAGAAGCAGCAAATCGAAATTCTTCAGGCGTTGGATGACGAGGTGGCTGCTGCCCGAGCTGAGCCTGAAATGAGGCGAAGGCGGCGCAACCGCCCGCCGGAGAAGATCTTCTTTTTCATGATCAAGCAACTCACGCTGGTGGGCTATTACACATCCCAGATCGGATTTGAGCAGGAACTGCACGGGGAGATTATTCCGTCACGCCACGCCGGTTGCGTCCCTCTGGAAGAGGAGGCTGCGAAATAGGCATGGCAACGAAAACTTATGACGCAATTATCGTGGGCTCGGGAATTACCGGAGGCTGGGCTGCGAAAGAGCTAGGCGAAAAAGGGCTGGAAACGCTCGTACTCGAAGCTGGAAGACCAATCGATCCAGACACGGACTACGCCGAGCACGTGCCCGAGTGGGAAGTGCGCTATCGCGGCATGGGCGACCGCAAGAGGGTGGACGAAAACCAGGCCGTGCAGCAGACCTCTACCGGGTTGGATGAGTGGAACAGCAAGTTTTTCGTCAACGACAAACAGAATCCCTACACCACGGAAACCGGCAAGCCGTTCGCGTGGATTCGCGGCCGCCAGGTAGGTGGCCGGTCAATTATCTGGGGACGTCAATCCTACCGCTGGAGTGATCTCGACTTTGAGGCCAACCTGCGTGAGGGTATCGGCGTGGACTGGCCGATTCGTTATCAGGACATCGCTCCCTGGTACGACCACGTGGAAGATTTCATCGGCGTTTCCGGGAAAAACGAGGGCCTGCCGCAACTGCCCGACGGCCATTTCTTGCCCCCGATGGAATTGAATTGTGCGGAACTGGTGGCGAAGGACGCTATCGCCAAGTATTTTCCCGGCGAGCGCCTCATGACGATCGGCAGAACCGCCATTCTCACCGAACGCCATAACGGCCGGGCGCCCTGTCATTATTGTGGGCCGTGTGCGCGCGGCTGCATTACTCGCTCTTATTTCAGCAGCCTGAATTCAACTCTGCCGGCGGCACTGACGACGGGAAAAGTGACGGTGCGGCCGCACAGCGTCGTGCATAGCCTGATTTTCGATTCCAAAACCCGGAAAGTCACTGGCGTGCGCGATCATCGACGGGCAATCGCGCGATCGCTATCGAGTTTCGGGGCCGCATTGTTTTCCTGTGCGCCTCGGCGCTGGAGTCGGCGCGCATCCTGCTGAACTCCGCCACTCCGGAATTTCCCAACGGGCTGGCTAATTCCAGCGGCGAGCTGGGCCACAACGTGATGGACCACTGCATGGGCGGAGGCGCCAGCGGCCGCATTCCAGGGAACGAGGATCACATCTCTCTGGGAAACCGTCCTAACGGAATTTATGTTCCGCGCTTCCGCAACGTGAAACAGAAGCATCCGTTCCTGCTTCGCGGATACGGTTTTCAGGGAGGCGCCAGTCGCGCGAAATGGGAGCGCGGCGTGGAGATGCGCGGATTCGGCGCCAATTTCAAGCATGCGCTCAGCCGTCCCGGACCATGGACGCTTTCTTTCTATGGCTTCGGCGAATGTCTGCCCAATCACGAAAACTTCATCGCCATCGACAAGGAAAGAGTTGACGCCTGGGGAGTTCCCACGATCAAGATCAGTTGCGCGTGGCGGGAAAATGAGCGCGCCCTGCTGAAAGATATGTCGATTACAGCCTCGGAAATGCTCTCGGCCGCCGGCGCCAGAGACATCGAGCCGATCGTCGAGGACAACGCTCCCGGCCTGACCATTCACGAGATGGGCACCGCGCGGATGGGGCGCGATCCCAAGACGTCTGTGCTCAACAGTCACAATCAGGCGCACGACGCGAAAAACCTTTTTGTAACCGATGGCGCATGCATGGCGTCTTCGTCGTGCGTCAATCCGTCGCTGACCTACATGGCTCTCACCGCGCGGGCCTGCGATTACGCTGTTTCTCAAATGAAACAAGGAGAAATCTGATTATGGACCGACGAACTTTCCTGGGTACGATGAGCGCCGCAACCGTGCTGGCCGGTAAGTTTGCGTGGGCGGCCGAGACTCACAGAATTGCGAAAGTCGGCGTCCAGATGTACACCGTTCGGGAAGTGATGAAGGACGACTTTGAAGGCAAGCTGGCCAAGATCGCGGAAATCGGTTATCGCGAAGTCGAGTTTGCCGGATACGACGGCCATACTCCGCAGGAAGTGCGGGCCATGCTGGACCGGCATGGGCTGACCGGTCCATCGGCGCACGTGCCTTACAAGAGCCTGGGAGCGGACTGGCCGGGCGTGCTCGATGCGGCGCACATCATTGGGAACGAATATCTGGTTAATCCCTACATTGATGATGATGTTCGCAAAGGCCCTGACGGTTGGAAGCGCGCCGCCGAAACGTTCAATCGTGCCGGGAAGCCAGCCAGAAGGCTGGAATCCAGTTCGCATACCACAATCATTGGTTTGAGTTTGCGCCGGTGAACGGAAAACTTCCTTACGACATTCTGCTGGAAGAGTGCGATCCCAAGCTGGTGAAGATGGAACTGGATCTGTGCTGGATCGAAGTCGGCGGACAGGATCCGCTGAAGTATTTCAAGAAATATCCTGGCCGCTTCCCGCTGGTTCACGTCAAAGATTTGACGAAAATTCCGAAAGTGGATGCGTCAGGCGGACAAAATTTCGGCGACTCCCTCCCGGAAATGACTGAAGTGGGCAGCGGAATCATCGACTGGAAGCTCATCCTCCGACAATCGGACAAAGCCGGAATAAAGCACTATTTCGTGGAACACGATCATCCCAAGGATCCGTTTCAAAGTATCAAAATAAGCTACGAGTATTTGTCGAAGCTGCAGTTTTAGCCGATTCTTCTAACCGCGTGCGGGAGAACTTGATGCCTCAGGTTGTTCGTTCGCCGAAAATCTATGACGTCTGCATCATCGGATCAGGCGCAGCCGGCGGTACCGCCGCGAAAGTGCTTACCGAAGGCGGCTTGAATGTTGTCATGCTCGAAGCCGGCCCGGCGCTGAATCCGGAGAAAGACTTTAAGGAACACGTCTGGCCCTACCAGCTTCCTCATCGCGGCGTTGGCGTCGGCGGCAAACTCGAGCATGAAGTGGGCGATGAATTCATGGCGCCCAACGGCGCCTGGGAGATCGAGGGCGAACCTTACACGTCCGCGCCAGGATCGCAATTCCACTGGTTTCGCTCCCGCATTGTCGGCGGGCGCACCAATCACTGGGGGCGGATTGCTCTGCGTTTCGCGCCGGTGGACTTCAGGTCCCGCTCCACCGACGGCATGGGCGACGACTGGCCCATCACGTATGAGGAAGTGGCTCCTTACTATGACAAAGTAGAGTCCTACATCGGCGTCTTCGGAACCAAGGAAAATATTTCCAGCGCGCCCGACGGAGTTTTTTTACCGCCGCCGCCTCCGCGCTGCACCGAAACCATCGTCAAGAAGGCCTGCGACAAACTGAATATTCTTTGTGTGCCTTCGAGGATGGCGATTCTGACCAAGCCACTGAATGGGCGCGCCGCCTGCCACTACTGCGGGCAATGCGGCCGCGGTTGCCTCACTGCTTCCAACTTCAGTTCCAGTCAGGTCATGATTCCGCCGGCGCAAGCTACGGGCCGGTTCACGCTGATCACTGGGGCGATGGCCCGCGAAATCGTTGTGGGAAATGACGGCAAGGCCGAAGCAGTTTCTTATATCGACAAAGCTACCCGTAGCGAGAAACGCGTGCATGCCAAAGCGTTCATGGTAGCCGCGAGCGCCTGTGAATCTGCCCGCCTGCTGCTCAACTCACGCTCGACTCTTTTTCCCGACGGGCTGGCTAATTCTTCCGGCGCAGTGGGACGCTACCTGACCGACTCGGTAGGAAGTTCCGCCGGCGGATATTTTCCGCAACTGGAGAAAATGCCGCCGCACAATCACGATGGCGTCGGCGGCATGCATATGTACATGCCCTGGTGGAAGTTTGATCGCAAGAATGACTTCCTCCGCGGATACCACATCGAATTCGGCGGTGGCCGCGGCATGCCGGGCGTGGGTGAATTCGACGGAGTCTGCGAGCGCTACGAAGGTTACGGTGCTTCACTCAAGCAGCGCTGTCGAAGCTATGTACGGTACCTTCATTGGTTTTGCCGGCCGCGGCGAAATGATTCCTAACGAGAAAAGTTATTGCGATCTCGATCCCCGAAGTGGTCGATCAATGGGGCATTCCGGTGCTGCGTTTCCACTTTCAATGGAGCGAGAACGAAATCAAAATGGCGAAGGACATGCAAGAAACCTTTCGCGACGATCGTGGAAGCGGCAGGCGGAAAATTCATGAGCCGGGCGAAACCCGGCGGGCCCAATCCTTACGGCATAGCGGACGGAGGCGTCATCATTCACGAGCTGGGTACGGCGCGAATGGGGAACAATCCGAAGACTTCCGTGCTGAACAAATACTGCCAGGCCCATGACGTCAAGAACGTGTTCGTTACCGATGCCGCAGCCTTTGTCACCAATCCGGACAAGAATCCGACGCTGACCATCATGGCGCTGTCATGGCGAGCCTCTGAATATCTGCTCGATCAGGCCAAGAAGGGAAGTTTGTAAATATGGCGACCAAATCGGTCTCGCGCCGCGACATTTTGAAGTCGCTGACCATGGGCGTGGTAGCCAGTTCCGTGCTGCGGGTGATCCCGGCGGAAGCGGCTGAATACGCGCACCACATGATCGCGTCCGAAAAAAACACGAGCCCAGCCGGCAGTTACACTCCGAAATTCTTTCCGCCGCAGCAGTACAAAACCCTGCAAACGCTTTGCCAGACGATCATTCCAGCCGATTCCGAATCCGGCGGCGCTATCGAGGCCGGAGCGCCGGAGTTCATCGATCTTCTTACCAGCGAGAATCCGAACTATCAGTTGAAACTTGGCGGCGGTCTGATGTGGCTCGATGGAGTGTGCGCCGATCGATATGGGAAGACCTATCTCGACTGCACTCCGGAGCAGCAGAAGCAAATTCTCGACGCGATCGCGTATGCGAAGAACGCCGAAAAGGATCCCAGCCTGAGCCAGGGCGTGGAATTCTTCGCATTTCTCCGCGAGATGACCGCAGACGGCTTTTTCACCAGCCAGATCGGAATCAAATACCTGGGCTACATCGGAAACACCTACCTGCTCAGCTTCAACGGCTGTCCGCCGGTCCCAGAAGCGTAGTGTCATCCTGAGCGGAGTGGCTCCTTCGCAAAGCGAAGGGGCCACGCAGTCGAAGGACCCCTATAGCCAGAGTGAGGCTGCGCGGCGCAGACATTTAGCGCCTAATAAGATTGCGACTGAAAAGTTCTGGTGCGCGTAGGGGTCCTTCGACTCCGCCAAGCCGATTCGCAAGCGAATCGGCTCGCTCCGCTCAGGATGACAGTTGTTTGACGACAGGAATTTACTTACGCCTTGCCGAAGGGATCCTCCAGCGACGGGCTCTGCGGCGTGAACAGCTCTGCGCCATTTTCAGTGATGTGCATGTCGTCCTCGAGGCGCACGCCGAATTCACCCGGAATGTAGATGCCGGGTTCGTCGCTGAAGGTCATGTTGCGGGCGAGCAGAGTGGTGTTGCCTCGCACCAGGTAGGGCCACTCGTGTCCATCCATTCCCATGCCGTGGCCTAGCCGGTGAGTGAAGAACTTGTAGTCCGGCCCGTAGCCCGCGTCGGTAATCACCTTGCGCGCGGCGGCATCTACCGCCTGGCATTCCACGCCGGGCCGGGCCGTGCTCAGTGCGGCGGCTTGCGCACGATGGACAATGTCAAACACCCGCTTCATCTTGTCCGACGCTTTGCCTAAGACGAACGTGCGAGTGATATCAGATTGGTATCCTTCGACGGTGCAGCCGTCATCCAACATCACCAGCGTGCCTTCATGAATGGACTGCGGGACCTTCGAGCCGTGCGGGAACGACGAACCCGCATCGATGTTGATGCTCACCTCGGCGGGGGAAACCCTGCTGCTCATATGCCGCCATGATCAGTTTCTCGATTTGCGCCTGGGTCGTGCCTTCGTGCAGCGCCAGGTACGCCGCCTGATAGGCCGTCCACGTGATCTTGCAGGCCAGTCTCATCAGCTCAAGTTCGTGTTCGGTCTTGATCATGCGGCAGCCCGCGGTCACCGGGGTTCCGCTCACGATCTTTAATTGAGGCGCGGCTTTTCCAAGTCCAGCGCTGAAAACGAAGCGCACGGTCTCTTCCATCCCAAGCGTGCCGGAGGAGATCGAGAGGTCTTTCAATCCCTCCGCCAGCAGTTGGTAGGGATTCTGATCTTCCTGCCAGGTGCGCACGTCGGCATTCTTGCCCTCGGGAGTAGCGGCCAGTTGCTCGCGGGCACGGCCTTCTTCAAATGCGGGACATACGCAGAGCGCGCGCCCTTTAGCCGGCAAGACCAACGGCGAACAGGCGCTCGCCTCCCCACCACTGCACTCCGGTGAAGTAATTGAGCGAGGTGCCCTCCAGTCAGCATGATCGCGTCGAGTTGGTTGGCCTGCATAAGCTGGCGCGCCTTCTCCTGTCGCGCGGTTCTTTCGTCAGCGCTGATGGGCTTAGCCTGATCTTTCATGGATTTCAAACTGGCGATGGAAGGCGGCAGGGGAGGGCACGCTTCTTCAGCGCTGAGCGACGATGGCAATGCGGCAAGGCTTGCGCCGGCGGCGATCGTGCCGGTCTGCAGAAAGCGGCGTCTTGAAAGCATGAATCCTCCAGGCGAATCAGGAACGGACATTATAGGGGTCTTCGATCTTCCATTGGCAAGCAACAGTCAAAAAATTGAAAATAGAAGCTGAATGGAAACAGGCTTTCAATGCGCCGGTTGTGGCGAGTGGAACGTGACGGCGGTCGATGAGTCCGCCGGGCGCACACAGTCTTATGTGGAAGATTGCCAGGTCTGCTGCAAGCCAAATGTTCTCCGTGTTCAGTACGACACTGCCGAGCAGGATTTTGTGATTAGCGCGCAACTGGAATAGGTATAGTAACTGCAAAGCGCTAAGAAGTTAAGACGAAGATGCACTCTGACTTCCCGGAGGAAGGATGAACTCGATGGCCACAAGCTATGGCGCGCACGGGCGAATGGTTGCCCACAACATGGTGACTACACAATTCGAACTCGACGGCTTCCGCGTGGTGCGCACGCTGGGCGTGGTGCGCGGGATCGTAGTGCGTTCGCGGTCGATTTTCGGCACCATCGGAGCCAGCCTGCAAACCATTCTCGGCGGCAATATTACCCTTCTCACCAACTTGTGCGAGAAAACCCGCGCCGAAGCTTTCGATCTCATGCTGCAGCACTCGGCGGAATTGGGCGGGAATGCCGTCGTGGGCGCCCGTTACGACGCCACCGAGGTGATGCAGGGAGTGACCGAAGTGCTGGCCTACGGGACCGCCGTCGTGGTCGAGCCCAGCCGATAGGCAGTTCGTCACGAAACTGTGCGACGTATCGGAGACCTGTCCCTACGCAGCCCCTCCCTCCGGCAACAGCCTTTCTAACGCCTGCTGCCGATATTCGAATGTCCGCCGCAACTGTCGACTCACGAAAAATCTTTGTGCCAGCTTACCCAGCAGGCCGAATCCTAATTCGTATGTGATCCGATCACGTACCACGGTTCCGTTGACGCCATTCCTCGTCTCTGCGACAAGTTCGTGGCGATGGTGAAAGCTTTTGAACGGCCCCTTCTTTTGCATGTCGGCGAAGTGGTGGTTCCATTCGAATTCAGTGATCTCGGCTACCCATTCCGCGCGAAAGGGAAGAAAGGGAAACACCCGAAACGAGGTCACAATCTCGGAGCCGGCGCCGGCCAGTAGATTGCGGTCGATGGTTGTACTCTTCGAGAGCCGAAGGCGGAGGCGGCACCAGCTTCAGATGGACCAGTTCGGTTCGTGTCTCTGGGGCATGATGCCGGGCAGATTGCGAGGATTGGCGAAGAAGAGAAATACGTGCTCGATCGCAGCCGGTACCCACTGCTCGAATTGAACCTGCTCGTCCTGCCTGTTGCGTCGTCAATCACATCTCAAAGTCGGATTTGGATCTGTTCGAGTCCCGTCCGGCCCGGGCGCTGTTATTTGCGGTTCTGAACCAGATTTTCCACAGGATTTGCACTGAGCAGACAACGTGCGGATTGTAAAGCAATCGGGTAACGCCCGCAGAACCAAACCCCTAAACGCTATCTATTGTGGTCATCAAGTCAGTTAGCTACAAGGTATCGCGCTTTCGAAAAGACCTCATTCGCTCCCCTAGCGACCTACAACTTTCTCATTGACAACAAATGCTTTAGGCGTAGGATGTGGACAAATGTGGTACAAAGTGGTCGAGACGGTAGTGGTCGTGGGCAGTTAGTAAAACTTTGAGAGGTGCCAGTGGATTTTGCAGCTGACCCCCCGAAAAACAGCCCGAACGAACCCGAAATAACCGGCATTTTGATCGCTTTGACCTCCCTCGCTGTGGCAGCACAAGTACACAACAGATTTCAGCCCCTCAGGGCTAATGCATATGTTTCGCGGCAATCACCCAACTCGCGTCGACGAAAAGGGACGGCTCAAAGTCCCCGCGGAATTCAAGCGGGTGATCGACGAGAAGTACAACGAGAAATTCTACATCACCAGCCTGGATGGCAAGGTTGGCCAAGTGTATCCCTTCGAGGAATGGGAGCGGATCGAGCAGAAGCTGGCCGGGCTCTCCACCTTCAATCCTACGAAGAAAAAGTTTCTGGACCGGGTGAACTACTACGGGCAGATGGTCGAGATGGATGGTCAGGGGCGGCTGCTGCTGCCGCAGTTGTTGCGGGAAGCGGCGCAGCTCAAGGGCGAAGTCGCGGTGACCGGCAATCTGACCCATCTCGTAGTTCGCAACCTGGAAGCGTACCGCACGGAGATCGAGGAGCAACCGTTCACGCCTGAGGATGAGAAGACGCTCGACGATCTGGGCATCTAGTGGACGAGGGTTTAACAAACACCCCCGAGCGGGGTGGGCATGGTGGAAGCAAGACTGGCCATGTCCCGGTTCTTTTAAAAGAAGCGATCGACTTTTTAGCTATCAAGCGTGGCGGGACTTATATCGACGCTACGGTGGGCCTGGGCGGGCACAGTTTAGAAATCGCAAAACGCCTCGGCGCACCGGGACATTTGATTGGGCTCGATAAAGATCCGGCGGCGCTGGATGAGGCCCGCGTCAGGCTGATTTCTTCCGGGGGGGAGGGATTGGCCTGAGGTAACTCTGCTGCAAGGTTCTTTCGCGGAGATCGGAAAGCGGTTCCCAGCGGCGTCAGCCGACGGACTGCTGGCCGACCTCGGCGTAAGCAGCCTGCAGTTGGACACACCATCGCGGGGCTTCAGTTTTCAGGCGGAAGGAGCGCTCGACATGCGAATGAATACGCAAGCCGGGCCCACCGCCGAACAAGTGGTAAATGAGGTCGACGAGGTCACACTCGCCAACCTGATTTACGAATTCGGTGAGGAAAGGAGGTCGCGGAGAATCGCCAGAGCCATTGTCCGGTCGCGGCCAATACGTACAACTGCGGAACTTGCAGATGTGGTATCGGCCGCGGCCCGGCCAATGAATCAGGCGGAAAGAAGAATTCATCCCGCGACGCGAACTTTCCAGGCACTCCGAATCTTCGTAAACCATGAACTGGACGACCTGCGGGAGTTGCTGAAAGCAGCCCCGCAAGTGCTGAAACCGGGCGGAAGGATAGTGATCATCAGTTTCCACTCGCTGGAGGACCGCATCGTGAAAGATGCCTTCCGCGAAGGCGCGAAGCAGGGTCACTACAAGTTGCTGACGAAAAAGCCAGTGACCGCCGGGGAAGAAGAGATGGATCGCAATCCGCGCTCGCGCAGCGCCAAGATGCGGGCGGCGGAAAAGATTTGAGTAGCGCCGGCCTCCGGCCGGCCGGGCGGGCGGGACGCCCGCCTACAGCCGGCGAAAAAGTCGGCGCTAAAAAGTTTACCCCTGGAAAACCAGCCAGGGACCCGGTGCAGCCGTTGACGGATGGGCCGGGATAAAAGTTCCGGGACGGCATCGTCCTCTCTAAAACAAGGGCGAAACACAACTCTCTACCTTCTCTCGGTGCCGTCCCGGAGAGACGGGAAGGTAGAACGGAGGCCATAGATGTACTACAGGAACATTGATCGATCAGTTGATTGCCACGGTGGAGCGGACGGAAGCCCGCGCCGATGCTCGCCCACTACACTTGCTGGACAACCGCTCCCAGGAAGAAAAACTTGCTTACTGGTATTCGGTGGCGCAGCAGGAAGTCGCACAACTCGACTCCAGTCTGGCAGGGGTGGCATAAATGGCGACGGCGGCGCGGAGCGTATCTCCAGTCATGCGGCCCAGAAACAGTTGGACCGGAACCCCGGAAATTTATTTTTCCCGGCCGATCGACAACTCCCGTCTGGTGAAAGTAGAAAATCCGCAGAAGAGCCGCGA
Organism: Terriglobia bacterium; assembly: GCA_963812465.1. Taxonomy (GTDB): domain Bacteria; phylum Acidobacteriota; class Terriglobia; order Terriglobales; family Acidobacteriaceae; genus JAIQFF01. The sequence goes on along the minus strand of CAWEVE010000031.1, from coordinate 43,111 downwards.
GATGAGGCAGTTTGGAATTGCTCTGGCCTGTCTGTTTTTGCTGGTGATGACTTTTGCCTGGCAACACTTCCGGGCGATTGAGTACGGCTACAAGATCGAGACCTTGCGAGTGCAGCGCGACGGATTGGTGGAGATGAACCGGGCCCTGCGGCTGGAAGAAGCATCGCTGCGCGATCCCGAGCGCATTGACACTCTGGCGCGCAAGCTGGGACTGCAATCCCCGCAAGCCGGCCAAGTGATGCATATGGATGCTACCTTGCCGGACTCGGCAACGCCGGAACTGGCCAGCGTAAGGCCGGATTCAATGATTTCGGCACGGTAATGTAGCGCCGGCCTCCGGCCGGCCCGATGGGCGGGCGGGACGCCCGCCAGACAGCCGGCGAGACGCCGGCGTTACGAAAAGCTTACTTGGCGGCTCCCCATACCGTGGGCCGCCATGCTTGTCTAAGGGGCGAAACGGTGGCGAGCACACCCCGCAACAGCGCGAACAAAAGAATCTATCTGCTGGGAGCGATCCTGCTGTTCTGGGCCGGGGTCATCTGCCTGCGGCTGGTCTACCTGCAAATTTTCCGCTACGGCGATTTCGAGCAGCGAGCCCAGCACCAGCAGCAGCGCACCACGGAAGTTGCCGCCAAGCGCGGAGTCATCTACGACCGCGCCGGCCGCGAACTGGCCATGTCGATCGCGGTGGATTCCGCTTTCGCGGTGCCCGCGGAAATCCCCGACCTGGCCGGAACTATTTCGCTGGTTTCGCGCATCACCAAAGCCGATCCTCGTGAACTGCTGGCCAAGTGCAAGGCCGCCCGTACTTTCTGCTGGGTGGCGCGCAAGGCGGACGCCGAAACCGCCGACCGTATCCGGTCGATGAATCTGCGCGGCATATATTTCCAGAAAGAATCCAAGCGCTTCTATCCCAAACGCGAATTGGCCGCGCAGGTGCTCGGCTATGTGGGCATGGATGATGAAGGCCTGAGCGGCATCGAACGCGCCGATGACGACGAACTTCGCGGCAAGCCCGGACGCATGCTGATTTCCGTGGACGCCCGCCGCAAATGGTTTGGCAGCGTCGAGAAACAGCCGGACCCGGGAGAGAATGTCGTCCTGACCATCGACGAAAAAATCCAGTACATCGCGGAGCGCGAACTGGAAGCGGCGATGCAGCAGACTCACGCCGAAGCAGGCACCATCGTCGTAGAAAACCCGCATACGGGAGAAATTCTGGCGCTGGCGAACCGGCCGACGTTCAATCCCAACCTTGCCCGTGAAATCACGCCGCAAAAACTTAAAGACCACGCCGTAAGCGATGTCTATGAGCCCGGTTCGACCTTCAAGCTGGTCACCATATCGGCGGCGCTGGAAGAAAAATTGACTCGTCCCGATGAAGTGTTCGACTGCCAGATGGGATCGATCGTGATCAATGGCATGCGAATTCGCGACAGCAAGCCGCATGGATTGTTGCCGGTCTCGGGCATCCTGGCGCGAGTCCAGCGACGTGGGCGCAATCAAGATCGCGCTTGCGCCTGGGAGAAGAGCGGTTCTACAAATACATTCGCGCCTTCGGTTTCGGCCAGCAGACCGGAATCGAATTGCCGGGCGAAACGCGCGGTCTGACCAAACCGCTAAGTCGCTGGTCGAAAGTTTCCATCGGCGCGATCTCGATGGGCCAGGAGATCGGAATCAGTCCGCTGCAACTGGCGGCCATGGTTTCGACCATCGCCAATGATGGGGTTTGGGTGGCGCCGCGGATCGTTGCGGGGACCATCGCGCCGAGGCATTACTCCGCAGATGGCCGCCTTTCATCCGGGCGCGCAGCGGCGGGTGATATCGCCGCTGACGGCGGCCCAGATGAAGCAGATGATGCAGGGCGTGGTGCTGCACGGCACCGGCAAGAAGGCGATTCTCGAGGGCTACAGCTCGGCGGGAAAAACCGGCACGGCGCAGAAATTTGATCCCGCGACCAGGACGTATTCCCGAACCAAGTATGTGGCGTCGTTCGCCGGATTCGCTCCTATCAACGATCCGTCGATCACTGTCGCGGTGATTCTCGATTCTGCAGTCGGTCTGCACCAGGGCGGGCAGGTTTCCGCGCCCGTGTTTCAGAGGGTCACGCAGCAGGTGCTGGAATACCTGCACACGCCGCACGATGTCGATCTGCCGGTCAGCCGCCAGCTCCTTCTCGCGGAGCGGCAAGTGAAGGAGCAGGACATCGAAGAGGGATCACCGGACCGCCTGGGAGACACTTTAGACACGGCTGATTCGAGTGCAGCGGAAGTTGCGGCAGCGGCGAGTCCGCAGCCCGCCCCTGTGCCCGCGAAGCCCGCTCCAGAGGTCGCAGCCAGTGTGGTGGTGCCGGCGGCGATGCGTGAGCAAGAGCCCGCGCCGGCGCCCCGGAGCAAAAGCAAGCCGCGCCAGCAAGAAAACCGGCCAGGAGGAACAATGCTTCCGGCTCACCTGCCATCCAGCGGCACAGTCGTGCTGGAAGTTGAGCAGGGCGGGATTCTGGTGCCGACATTTCTGGGCAAGAGCGTGAGAGCGGCGATCGAAATGGCCCAGGAAAATGGGCTGGATCTGGATGCGGTGGGGAGCGGACTGGCTCGGGAGCAATCGCCGCCCCCGGGAGCGCACGTGGCGTCGGGATCATCTGTCACCGTGAAGTTTGGACGCTGAGAATCATAGTTGTCATCCTAAGCGCGGTTCCGTTCCGGATGCGCTGCGCCTGAGGACGTGCGGCGCTACTCAGGATGACACTTGTTTACCGGGCCCCGTGCACTAGAATCCAATCAAATGACTTTTCTTGAAGTCCTGTATGGCGCGGAAGTACTTGCCCAGAGCGGCAACCCGGGGATCAGCGGGTTGGAATACGATTCGCGGCGAATAAAGCCGGGCGATCTGTTCGTGGCCATGCGCGGCGAATCGAGCGATGGAAACAAATTCATCGACCAGGCAATCGCCGCGGGCGCGGTGGCCATCGTCACCGACTCCGCGACTGAGAAACCACGCGAAGGCGTCGCCTGGGCACAAGTGCTGCATGGACGCCGCGCCCTGGCGCGATTAAGCGCCAACTTCTACAAGAAGCCGGCAGAACGGCTGGCCATCTCCGGCATCACCGGCACCAACGGCAAAAGTACAACCGCTTTTCTGCTGGAATCCATCCTGACGGCATCGGACCGCAAGAGCGCACTGATCGGGACCATCGAATATCACGTCGCAGGAAAAATCCTTCCCGCGCCGCACACCACTCCGGAAGCCCTGGAACTGAATCGCATTCTGAACGAAGCCCTGGGACAAGGCGCCACCGAAGCGGTGATGGAAGTATCCTCGCACGCATTGGAGCAGCAGCGCGTATTTGGCATTCCCTTCGATGTGGCCATCTTCACCAACCTGACCCGGGACCATCTCGACTATCACCACACCATGGAAGAATATTTTTCCTCCAAACAGGTCCTGTTTGAGGGCTGCGGGACGGAAGCGCCTCGAGTCGCCGTTCTCAACATTGATGACGAATACGGCCAAAAACTGGTTAAGGTCAGCAAGAAGCGGAGCTCCGAAGTTTTCACTTACGGACTTGCCAAGGGCGATTTCCATGCGGCGAAAGTCGAGATCACGCCACGGGGAACCAGATTTGACCTGGTCACGCCTGACCAGACCATCCCGCTCTTTACCCCGCTGATCGGCAAGGTAAACGTGTACAACACGCTGGCAGCCGCAGCTGCGGCCATCGCGCGGAAGTGCGCGACGGAGGCGATTGCCAAAGGAATAGCGTCCCTCGCTAAAGTGCCGGGAAGGTTCGAGCGCGTGGACTGCCAGCAGCCATTCACGGTGGTGGTTGACTACGCACATACCGATGATGCTCTGCGCAACCTCACCGCGCTGGCGCGAGAATTCGTGCAGCAGGCCGGGCAAAAGGGCCGCGTGATTACAGTTTTCGGCTGCGGAGGCGATCGCGATCGGGCGAAACGACCATTGATGGGCGAAGCCGCCGGGCGCGGGAGCGATTTCGTAGTGCTCACCTCGGACAACCCGCGCAGCGAAGACCCGCTGGCCATCATGAATGACGCCACGGTCGGCTTGCAGCGCGCCGGCGCAAACTACAAAACGGAGCCCGACCGAAAAGCGGCAATCGTTCTGGCTTTCTGCGAAGCCAAGCCCGGAGATATTGTGCTCATCGCCGGCAAAGGCCACGAAAAAGTGCAGGTAACCCGGGCCGGCTCGATTCCTTTTGACGATGTGGAGGTCGCGCAGAAGATACTGCGGGAAACGGGATTCGATTGTAAGTCCTCCAACGCGGCCGCCGGGAAGCGGCGATGAAGCTTCCGCTTTCCAGGGTCGCCGAGTTCCTGTCGGCTACCGGCGATTTCGATCACCAGGCGATCGCCCAGACCTATTCCATCGATTCGCGCACTATCCAACCTGGGGCGCTTTTCTTCGCGGTCAAGGGCGAGCGCATGGACGGGCACGATTTTGTCCAGCAGGCTTTGGAAAAAGGCGCCGTCGGCGCGGTCGTCCGGCGGGACGCGCTGGCCCGATATCCGGCAAAAGCCGGTCTGCTGGCCGTGGACGATACTCTGGTTGCTCTCCAAACCCTGGGCGCTGCGGTTCGCCGCCTGTGGGGCAAGCCGCTGGTGGGAATCACCGGGTCAACCGGCAAGACCACCACCAAAGACGCCATTGCGCACGTGCTCTCTTCACGATTTCGAGTCCTGAAATCGGAGGGCAATTTCAATAATCATTTCGGCCTGCCGCTGATGCTGCTCAAAATTGAACCGGAGCACGAAGCAGCGGTCATCGAGATGGGCATGTCGCATCGTGGAGAAATCGCGGCGCTGGCCAAAATCGCACAGCCCGGGATTGGCGTGGTGACGAACGTAGCCCCCGTCCACCTGGAATTCTTCAATTCGGTGGCTGAAATCGCCCGGGCAAAGTACGAACTGATCGAGTCTCTGCCCGCCGATGGCATTGCCGTGCTCAATGCCGATGACGAATATGTCTCCCAGTTCGGCCGCGATTTTCGCGGAAAAGTCGTGCGGTACGGATTGCATTCGACGGCCGACGTTCGGGCGGAGAATATCGAATCTCGTGGCGCCGCGGGTTCAGCGTTCGACGTCGTAGTCGATGACCGCCGTGAGCGGGCGACCTTGCCGCTGGTCGGAACACACAACGTCTATAACTCGCTGGCGGCGGTCGCGGTGGGGCTGGAACGAGGGTTGAGCCTTTCCGAGGCGGCCGGCGCACTGGCGACTCTGGCCCCGGCGGACAAACGGGGGGCGGTCGTCCAACTGGGCAACATCACAGTCATCAACGATTGCTACAATTCCAATCCAACAGCCCTGGACGCGATGGTTGACACGCTCGCTGCGATGCCGGCGAAGCGCAGAATTGTGGTTGCGGGTGAGATGCTGGAACTCGGCCCGGCCGGAGAAGAACTGCATCGCCGATCCGGCGCGCACATGGCAAAGAAGGGAATCGATGTCCTGCTTGGAGTGCGAGGCTTGGCCCAGGCGATGGTCGAGGCTGCGAGGCAGGCTGGAATTCGGGCCGAGTTCGTGGCCACCCCCGAAGAAGCGGGCGAGTGGCTGGCGCGCGAAACTCGCGAGGGCGATGTCGTCCTGCTGAAAGCGTCACGCGGCGTGAAACTGGAACGGGCGTTGGAGACGCTTGTCGCTCGGCAAAGGCCAGTGGTCAGCAAATCAAAGGCCGCTGAAACAACGATCCTGACGACTTAAGACCGGAGCCCGAAACGGAGGCTGATTGCTCTACTGGCTGCTGTACCTGAAGCTTTTTCATTACTTTCCGCCATTCCGTATTTTCCGGTATCTGACTTTTCGTACAGCTTTCGCCAGTCTCACCGCGCTTTTCACCGCACTTATCGTCGGCCCGCTCGTCATCAACCGCCTGCGCGAATTTCAGATCGGCCAGTTCATCCGCGAAGAAGGTCCCAAGGCTCATCAGAAGAAAGCCGGTACGCCCACCATGGGCGGCCTGCTGATCGCCATTTCGATCGTAGTTCCAACTTTGTTGTGGGCCGACCTCAGCAATCGCTTCATCTGGATCGCAGTGCTTTCCACCTGCGCATTTGCCGCCATTGGATTTGCCGACGACTACATTAAAGTCGTGAACCGCCGGAATCTGGGCCTGACCTCGAAGGCCAAACTGGGATTGCAGATTGCGGCCAGCATCCTTATCGCCGTGGCTCTGATCGCCATGCAGACTCGCGGAATGTATTCAACCCGGCTGCTGGTGCCTTTTCTGAAGCAGTTTCATCCCGACCTGGTGATTGAACGTCTGGTCAACAATCCGGCGCTTTGGCCTCTGGCCTTCCTTCCATTTATCGCGTTTGTTGTGCTGGTGATCGTCGGATCAAGCAACGCAGTAAATCTTACCGACGGACTGGACGGCCTGGCCATCGGGTGTACGGTCATCGCCGCGGGCGCGCTGGCGGTTTTGACCTACGTCAGCGGTCACGCCACATTTTCTTCCTACCTCGAACTGCAACGCATGCCGCTGGCGGGCGAACTGACGATTTTCTGCGGCGCCATGGTCGGATCGGCGATTGGATTCTTGTGGTACAACGCCCATCCCGCCGAAGTTTTCATGGGAGACGTCGGTTCCCTGGCTCTCGGCGGCGCGATCGGCACGGTCGCGGTCATGATCAAGCAGGAACTTCTGCTGCCCTTCATCGGCGGCATCTTCGTGATTGAAGCGGTGTCCGTGATCCTGCAGGTCGCGTCATACAAATTGCGCAAGAAACGTATCTTCAAGATGGCGCCGCTCCACCATCATTTCGAATTGCTGGGCTGGTCGGAATCAAAAATCATCGTGCGCTTCTGGATTGGATCCCTGGTGTTTGCCCTGTTCGCCCTGACCACACTGAAGCTAAGATAAAAGCTGGCTGCTGGCTTCTAGCTCCTAGCCAAAGGCCACGAGGCTCGATGCCAGAAGCGAGTAGCCAGAAGCCAGAAGCTGCCCCTCATGAATCTCACCAACAAACGCGTGCTGGTCGTAGGCCTGGGCCGATCCGGCGTGGCCTCGGCTTTGTTTCTACAGGCCCGCGGCGCTCGCGTAACCGTCTCGGACGCAAAGCCGCAAGATCAGTTGGGAGAAGACATTCCAGTCCTGCTCGACCACGGCATCGCGGTGGAGACCGGCGGACACGGCGAGCGCACTTTTCGCGGACAAGACCTCATCGTGGTCAGCCCTGGAGTTCCTGTCGACTCGCCGCCGCTGGTTCAGGCGCGCGCGTTGGGCGAACCGGTGATCGGCGAAATCGAGTTGGCCTCTCTGTTCCTGCCCAAAAACATCGTCGCTATTACGGGTTCTAACGGCAAGACCACGACTACAACCCTCGCAGGCGAAATCGTGGCTGCCGGCGGCTTTTCGACCGTGGTCGGCGGCAATATCGGAACCCCGGCAATCTCGCTGGTGGAGCAGGCGAAGCCTGACACCGTCGTGGTGCTCGAAGTGTCGAGCTTTCAGTTGGAGACGATTCAGACATTTCGTCCAAAGGTCGCGGTAGTGCTTAACATCACTCCCGATCACCTTGACCGCCACCGCACCTTCGCGGCCTACACCGACGCCAAGGCGCGCATCTTCGAGAATCAGCAAGCGGACGATTTCGCGGTGCTGAATGCCGACGATCCCACCTGCGTGGAACTCGCACGCCGTACTCGCGCAGAAGTTTTCTGGTTCAGCCGCAAAGAAGAGGTCAAGCAGGGCGCCTACGTTCGTGATGGCCGGATTTTGTTTCGCGATCCGCGACTTCACGATAAACCGGGACAACGCGAGGTTATGTTGGCTTCCGAAATTCCGCTCAAAGGCGCCCACAATGTCGAGAACACGCTGGCCGCGGTGTGCGTGGGCGCTCTTCTGGGTTGTGAGATGGAGCAGATCCGCACAGCGGTGACCCGCTTTAAGGCGGTGGAACATCGGCTGGAGTACGTCGCCACGATTCGCGGGGTCGAGTACTACAACGATTCCAAGGCCACAAACGTGGATGCGACCATCAAAGCGCTCGAGTCGTTCCCGGCAAATGTTCACCTCATTCTGGGCGGCAAGGATAAAGACAGCGACTACACGCTGCTGAACGACCTGCTGCGGCAACGGGTCCGGCGGGTTTATACGATCGGTGCGGCGGCGGCGAAGATCGAGTCGCAGATTAAAGGCGCGACAGAAATTGACCACGCGGAAACTCTCGAAACGGCGGTGAAGCACGCCGCCGCGGCCGCGAAAGAAGGAGACATTGTTCTGCTGGCTCCAGCCTGCGCCAGCTTCGACCAGTTTCAGAATTATGAACACCGGGGGCGGGTGTTCAAGGAAGTGGTGGGTGAACTGGCGGCGAACGCCCGCATTCCCTGAATCGGTTGCGTAAATGTGGGCGCGGGCGTCCCGCCCGTGCTTGCCTGCACCTTCTCATCTTGGTCCTTGCCAACCCTGCACGAGCGAGGACGCTCGCGCCTACACCTCGAACCAAGATAGTTACAGGCTCTTCAAAATTCACAGACATTCCTCTGCGCGCCTCCTTGCCTCCGTGGTGAAATAAACCTCCGATGGCAAAGCGCGTAAGCGTCGATGGCTGGCTGTTTACGGTCACTCTGATCCTGGTTTTTCTGGGACTGGTGATGGTATTCAGCGCCTCGGCGGTCATGGCCAAAGAGCGCTACGGATCGGGTTATTACTTTCTCCTGCGGCAGGTGGGATGGGCCGCCGGCGGAATCGCGGCCATGCTGGTGGCGATGAAGGTGGACTATCGCCGCTACAAGCATCCCGCAGTCGTGTTTTCGGTGCTGGGCGCTACTACGCTGCTGCTGATTTCGGTTTTCTTCCTCGATCGCGCCCACAACACGCACCGCTGGATACACTTCGGAGGCTTTTCATTCCAGCCCTCGGAAGTGGCCAAGGTCGCCGTAATTCTTTTCCTGGCCTACTATCTGGAAAATCGCACCAACTCCATGAATGACTGGCGGAACACGCTGCTTCCCGCCATTCTGCCCACGCTGATGTTTCTGGCGCTGATCGTTTTCCAACCGGACCTGGGCACCGCGATCGCATGCGCCGCGATCACCGCCTGCATTATGTTTGTGGCAGGTTTGCAGCTGCGCTATCTGGGATATGCCTGCCTGGCCTCGGTGATTCCGCTTTATTTTCTGATATTCCGTGTGGCCTGGCGTCTGGACCGCATCATGGCGTTTGTTAATCCATATTCGGATCCCCAGGGAAAAGGTTTTCACATCATTCAATCGCTGATTGCGGTGAGTACCGGAGGGATCACCGGACTGGGCTTCATGGAAGGGAAGCAGAAACTCTTCTACCTGCCGGAACCGCACACCGACTTCATCTTCGCCGTGACCGCGGAGGAGTTGGGCTTGCTGGGTTCGCTGGTGGTCTTATTGCTTTTCGGAATATTTTTGTGGCGCGGAGTTCGAACCGCGCTCCGCACCCAGGACATGTTTGGCCGGCTGCTCGCCGTCGGCATCACCAGCATGGTCGTGGTTCAAGCCTTCATCAACATCAGCGTGGTGCTGGGAATCATGCCGACCAAGGGCATTCCGCTGCCCTTCGTGTCGTATGGAGGATCATCTCTGCTGGTCACGCTGGCCTGCGTGGGAGTGCTGCTGAACATCACCAAACAAACCGACTGACGGGATTCTGAGCTGAGACCCGGTGCAGTCGGCGCCTCTCCGAATTTCTCTCATTTTCAATTGGCAATGCGGGTGTCAAAAACTCCGGTCTCGATCTGGCCGCTGCGCTTAACCTGCACGAAGATCCGATAGTCGCCGGGCTGCGGAAATCCGTAGGGAAACGAGACCTCGGCCGGCGTCGTTGCCGGATGAGCCATGCCATGTCATCCATATCCATCGGCTTAACATCTTTCTGCACCAGCGCTAAGGCCGCCATCGGCACCGAACCCGCGGGATGCACGTGGGCAAAAACGCTTCGATCCGAGCGAACGAACACGGCGTGTCCCGCCATGCCCATGTAAGGTTCGAGATCATTCACCGGCTTTCCGTTGCTATCTTCCACGCGAAAGCGAAACCATCCCAGCTTTCCGACCGCTGGCTGCGTGCCATCACGCTCCCACACCATGCGGCTGCCGTCCGGCAGTTGCGCAACCTGTGCGCCGCTCGCGGGAGATGCCGCGATTGCGCTCGCGCTTGCGACCGAGTCATCTCCGGTCAGGACCTTGCCCGTCACTTCCGGCAAGTCGATCTCCGTGACCATGGTTTCTGGGAAATCCCGATTCGCGAACGATGTCGGCGAACACCTGATAGTGCCCAGCGCTAATATGCGGCAAGGAAACCGTAAAGCTGCCATCGGCATTCAGTTCGGGGTGCAGGTGATAGAACTGTTCCAGTCCCGGCGTTCGCAGTAGAAAAAGGTGCATCACGTGGCCGTGATCGGGCACCAGCCGCATCGACCAGGAATCCTTGCGACGCTCATGCCAGAAATTCTCCGCCATGCGCAGCGTCAGTTGCCCGTTCTCTTTATCCAACGAAGCGGTTAACGGCGGCGCCTTGTAGAGCATGCCAGTCGCCAGATCGGCGGCGGCCACGTTCCACCACCAGTTGCCCAGAGCCAGCAGTGCGATTACAACCAGTGCTGTAACCACGACGGCAATTCGTCCGTTCCGTTTATTCTTTGCGGATTCTGAATCGCCGGGCTGCAGTTGACCCTCGCGGGCAGCCGCGCCTGCAATCGCAACCACGCCGAATGAAAGAAAAAGCATGAGGCCAAAGAGAAGTCCGCCCAGGGCGCGCTGCATAGGCAAGGTCCGGCGCGCGAAGGCGGGGACCGGGAGCGCCAGTTCACCTTTACCCTGAGGTCCGTCCGCCTGCACGCGTACTTCCCACGATCCGGACGCCATCAGCCAGACCTTGCCGCTGAACGACTGAGGATCGCCAGGCACGGGTTGCATAGGGTCGGGTGTGGGAGGCAAGCCCGCATCTTTTGCGGTCAGATAAACCGGCACCACCTGGACCGCGCTCATGGGCGCCGTGGTACTGCGAATCTCCACCTGGGCGACTCCCGGGATCATCCCCGGCGGACGCACGGTAATCAATAAATGATAGGGACCAGCGTCGCCTTCATAGAAAACGTCCGGGCTACCGACGTGGGCGAGAGCCGGGGCGCCGAGGCACACGCAGGCAATGAGCAGGGCACGGACAATCAGCCGCATAAGCTTCTTCATCAGCCTGGCTTTCTCGACTTTAGCGTCGGATGCGCCTGAGCCAGTCGCCCCAGGCCAGGCCGATGCGGGCGGAAATCATCGAGCGCCACGAACGCTATACCCATTCCGATCCAGAACTCTGCGCGCGTTTTCTCGTACGGCGCAAATTCCCACGCCAGGTGGTAATCGGATGGGCGCATGAAGTATCCGAAATAATTCATTCCGAAGATCGCATTGCGCGCCCATGGCGAATTCAGGAAATTGCCAAATGGCCACTGCACCGACCAGCATGACCGCCAAAAACGCCGAACCTGCGATTGCGGCCAGCGCGAACTTGCCGCGGGCAGAAAACCGGTTCAGGACGTAGATCCAAGCGCCACGGCGCCGGGGATCACCAGCAAAGGGAACCCGAGTGGAATCATGTGCGTGATCGGCGTGAATACCGGACCCAGCTTGGCTTGCGCGGGAAACAAAGGGAAGATCCACAATCCAGCCAACCAGAGTATGGTGTAGAAACTCGCAACGATGGTTGCCGCCCAGCGATGTCCTGAAGCCCGCGCGATCCCGATCAACCCAAACGGACCTATCATTCCCACCACGCGATAAAAGATCGCGCTGTGCATCAAGGTGTTATCGCCGAGATACTCGTAGACCAACATGAACAGCAGACAAAAGAGCAACGAACCAACGTACAGCAGCAGCCAGTTCAACTTGCTTTTCGCCTCGCCGGAAGACCGGTTCATCTGGCCCACGATCAGAATCAAGCCCGCCCAGGCCCATAGTGATGATTCCGATGAAAAGCAGCACATGCGGCGGGCTCAAAATCTTGATATCAAGACCGAAGGAATCGTGCCACCAGTTATCAAAGGGCGCCGAGGTGAGCATGGCGAATCCGCCCCACGCAGCGATGAACGCTCCCAGAGGTCCGCGAAATCCCCAGATTCGCACTGATGATTCTCTGGCCGCAGAGTCGGCGCTGAAGGTGGTGTGCAGAATCAGATATGCGCAGGAGAGGCCAGTCAATACGGCTCCGAACTGAATGGCCAGGTGAGCGGGAGTCCAGAACGTGTCTCGTCCGATCCCGGTGTGCCAGGAGATGTCCCAGTAGAGGCCGAACGTAGTCGACGTGACCGCCACCACGGTGGACCAGACATACCAGGGAACAGCGGCAACCCTCGTTGCAGACCGCTCCAGGGTCAGGGAAGAGGCCGGCATTGCGATGCGAGCACTATCGGCCACAGCAGCACCTCAGGAGGTGCAGTGTAGCAAACCGGGTGAAGGCGCTCAATAGACGACGAATCTGCAACGACCGCAACCTGGAAACTTCGAGCACCAGAGTCCTACTTGACGCCCTTCTCCGGGTTCCATGAGCCTTGCAGCTTGCGGACGAAAACGATCTGCCCCACGTGATATGCGTTGTGGGTTCCGATGTGCGCGATCTCTGATGCCGAAGCCTCCAGCTTCTTTTCATCGGCGGTTTCGACGAACTTTTCCAGGTCGGTCATCACCTGGTCGAGTTGCTTTACGGTGTCATTCCATTTCTTGCTGTCAAAATTATTGAAAGTCTCATCGTTGTTTCCGCTGAATTTTTCCGGCGGCTGGCCCGTGAACTTGGCCAGCTCCTGCCGGTTCCAGAACAGCAGGTGGTTGGTGAGTTGTCCCACGGAGTGGTTGCCGCTGCCATCTTTCCAGGTGGCTTGCTCGGCCGTGAGCCCCTCCACCGCCACGCTGATGGGCACGAACCAGTCTTTCTCGTTGTGAGTGGTACGCAACTGCTCGAGCAGTATGCCCCGCAGCGTTGTCGGCTTGGGGTTTTCCGCGTAGGCGTGGAACGGCAGGGACAGAAGCAGAAACGCGATGATCGTTTTCATAACGACATAGTCCTCCGGCACATGGTACGAGGATAGACGTATCCGGCGGGGATTTGGTTAGAGAGAATCAAGGGCTTAGAGAAAATCAGGCGGCGCCATCCGCGCCCGCCTGCTCCTAAAGCGTCAACTGGCTGCAGCCATCCACCGCGACTTCCGGTTTATAGTCGAAGCATGCGAGCAATCCTGGCGGGAGGAGGGACCGGCGGACACGTGATCCCTGCGCTCGCCATCGCCCAGGAACTGCAAAAGCGATACGGCGCCGAAGTCTTGTTCATCGGGACGGCGCGAGGCATCGAGAATCGTCTGGTTCCCGCGGCTGGATTTCCTCTGCGACTGGTCCAGGTGGGCGCATTGAACAAGGTAAGTTTGAAAACGCGGATAAAGACTCTGTTCGATCTTCCCCGGGCGGTGTGGGATGCGCGCCGCATCCTCTCTGAATTTGCTCCTGATGTGGTGATCGGAGTGGGAGGATACGCTTCCGGCCCGGCCATGCTGGCGGCCATTCTCAAACGAATTCCAACTCTGGCATTCGAGCCCAACGTCGTGCCCGGCTTTGCCAATCGGGTGGTGGCCAGGATGGTTTCCGCGGCGGCGGTTCACTTCCAGGAAACCGCGCGATATTTTCCTCGTGCCGTGGTCACCGGTGTGCCGGTTCGCGACGCATTTTTCAAAATCGCCGGCACGGCCACGGGAAACGATAAACCAACTTTGCTCGTCTTCGGCGGAAGTCAGGGTGCGAATGCCATCAACCAGGCGATGATTGAATGTTTGCCAGAACTGGTGAAGCAGGTGCCAGATATTCACATCATCCATCAGACCGGCGAGCGTGACTATAATGACGCGCAGGCCGCATACCAGAAGGCAGGCTCGTCCGCCGAGGTGTATCCGTTTATTACGGACATGCCGGCTTTTTTTGCGCGGGCGGATTTGATCTTGTGCCGTTCCGGCGCCAGTACCGTTGCGGAAATCACAGCCGCGGGCAAGCCGGCGGTCTTCGTTCCTTTTCCGCGAGCCGCCGACGATCATCAGAGGGTGAACGCTCAGGCGCTGGAGCGCGCCGGCGCCGCCGTAGTTGCGGAAGAGACCAGGCTGGAACGGGTGTGGCTGGCGGATACGCTGGCAGCACTGCTGGCTGATCCGGGACGGCTGCAGCGCATGAGCCAGGCAGCAAGAAAGCTGGCGCATCCGGACGCGGCCGCGCGATATCGCGGCCATGGCGGCTCGGCTGGCGGGAGTGGAAGACGAGTCGTCCTGAGCCGTGCCCACGGCGCGGCCAAGACCTGTCATCCTGAGCGGAGGGGCTGCTTCGCGGAGCGAAGCAGCTACGGAGTCGAAGGATCCCTGTAGTGCCGCGGGTGCGTGGCCCGGAGGTCTTTTAGTGTCTGTGGGCCCGGGAGAGCATGCGACGGGTTCGTGTTGGTAGGGGTCCTTCGACTTCGCAAACCGATTCGCGAGCGAATCGGTTTGCTGCGCTCAGGATGACAAGGGTTTAGAGGTCAGGATGACAAGGGTTTAGGTGACAAGAGTCTGGGCCCCGGATGATCACAAGGGTTTAGGCATCCGGATGACAAACGGTTAGACTTCGTTTTCTGCAGCGGAAGCTGATTCGACATGTTTGCCAAGATTCAGCGCGTTCATTTCGTGGGCATCGGCGGTATCGGCATGAGTGGAATTGCCGAGGTGCTGCTCAACCTTGGCTACAAGATTTCCGGATCTGACCTGAAGAATTCTGCCGTTACCCATCGACTGGCGGAGCTGGGCGCAACCATTTTTGAAGGGCACGCTGCGGAGAACATCGCCGGCGCGGAAGTGGTGGTCACCAGTTCGGCGGTGGTGCAGCGAGAACGCTGAAGTTGTGGAAGCGCACCGCCTGCACATTCCGGTCATCCCTCGCGCCGAGATGCTGGCGGAACTGATGCGGCTGAAGTACGGCATCGCTATTGCTGGCATGCATGGCAAGACTACGACGACTTCGATGGTCGCCGCCGTCCTGGCCGCCGGAGGCCTTGATCCGACTGTCGTGGTCGGCGGGCGCGTCGACGCCATGGGTTCCAACGCGCGTCTGGGCAAATCCGAATACATGGTGGCCGAAGCCGATGAAAGCGACCGCTCGTTCCTCAAACTATCGCCTGTGCTGGCCGTGGTCACCAACATCGATCGCGAGCACATGGATTGCTACCGCAACATGCGCGACGTGAAGCGGGCATTTCTGGAGTTCATGGACCATGTGCCTTTTTACGGCGTGGTCGTGGCATGCAACGACGATCCTCTGCTGCGCCGCCTGTTTCCGCAAATTCGGCGCCGGACGGTGACCTATGGGACGCGGCGAGGTTCGGATTTTCACATCAAGCTGGGGAAATCTGCCTTCGATTCCGCCAGAGCGAACGCCCACCAGCCACTTCCGCGTCACTTACGGAGATCGCGACCTCGGCGAATTCCGCCTGCATGTTCCGGGAGTACACAATGTCCTGAATGCGACTGCGGCGATTGCGGTCGGGATCGGTCTTGATATCAAGGCCGATGACGTTCGCGGGGCGCTGGAAAGCTTTCGCGGCGTGGACCGGCGCTTCCAGTTGCGTGGCAAATCGGCCGGGGTCAGCGTGATCGACGACTACGGCCATCATCCTACCGAAATTCGCGCCACTCTGGCGGCAGCCCGCGAGTGTGGTTTTCGTAAAGTCCATGTGATCTTCCAGCCTCACCGCTATACCCGTACACGGGACCTCATGGACGAGTTCGCAACCGCGTTTGACAAGGCCGACTCCCTTTTCGTGCTCGACATTTACGCTGCCAGTGAGCCACCCATCGAGGGAATTAGCGGCGAGGTTCTGGCTCGGCTGATCCGCGATAAGGGTAATCCCACCGCAGCCTATGTATCTTCGTTTGCCGATGCAGTTACCTCGGCTGCGGCTGTGGCCCAGAGTGGAGACATGATTCTGACCCTGGGCGCCGGCAGCGTGTCTCAACTGGGGCCGATGATTCTGGAAAAGCTTGAGGCGCGGGATGTGGTGGCCACGTCCGCCGGTCAATAGGTGGCCTGATTTCTGCGAGCTGCGTCCACCGACAACGGAAACCCCATCCGCCAGCGAATTTTGCCCTAAAGACCACAAAACATCAGAAAGCTGATAACGACTTCTCTCCCCACCCGTCTAACGGGCAAAAGGGGTAGATATGGCTTCCGAAAAAGCGATGTACTGGATGGCGGTCTGTGTTCTAGCCCTCGGGGTCGCGAACGGATTTGTCAGCGAACACACCGGGTGGGCGGACCGCCTGGCCGACGGATCGCTCTCGTTGCTGGATCGCGCGTCCGAGACCGCAACGCGTTATGCGGGCGCGGTGGCGATGCGGCTGGATGGTGACAACCTAAATCTTGGCAACCTCGATCTTCGCAACCTCAATCTCGGCGACCGGGACGGCGGCAACCGGCTGCTTGCGCGCGCCGAGATTTCCGCGGTTCGGGCTCAGGCACGATTGGCCTGCGTCGAGGGCGCCGTGGCTCGCCGCCAGGGTGAAATGGCTCGAATACAGGCGCAAAGAATTCGGGCTCAGGTCAGGCAGCAGGCTTTTCGTGAGTTCATGGCGAGCCCGCGCGAGAAATTGGTCATCGACGTCCCTGAGACAGCCAGAAACCTCAACCGACGAATCCTACTAGAGTCGCGGACCGAGGCGATATGAGTCCGTAGACCTCAGACGACAGACGAAGGTCTCGCACTCCCCTGTGCAAAACTCTCCAATTTTTTCTATCTCTCATCGCTAAAAGCAGTTATAGTAATTTTGCTCAGCGGTTCCCTGTCGACAATTGACCTGAGTTGATGGCGCGGAAATCCGGCCCCACCATCTCGCAGGAAGAGTCATACCCATCGGCCAACGAGGCCGGGCGCGACGAAGTGCATGACGCGCGCCTGCTCGACTTGGACGTGGAGCAGGAACCTCCATTCCTGCGGGTGCAGAAGCGTGTCTCCGTCCGCCGCGGTTCACTTCCCAAGAAAACTGTCACCCGCCTTACCTGGGCCGCTGTGGCGCTCGGCATCGTGTTCCTGTGCGGAATCACGGTCGCCTCGCTTTACCACTACGGAGAGCGCTCCTGGCGCTTCCGCGTCGAATCCAGCGATGACATCGAAATCAGCGGCTTGCAGAATGTGGCCCATTCGCAGGTGATGGAAGTGATGGGCGGCGATATCGGCCGCAATATTTTCTTTGTGCCCCTGGCGCAACGAAAGGCTCAGCTGGAACAGATTCCCTGGGTGGAATCGGCCAGCGTCATGCGCTTCATTCCCAACCGGCTCAAGGTTGAAATTCACGAACGTACTCCGGTTGCGTTCGCGCGCGTAGGCTCCCGGGTTCTTCTGACCGACGAAGTCGGCACCCTGATGGAATTGCCGGCCAAGAAGAAATATTCCTTCCCGGTGATTGTGGGGATGAATACGGGCGAGCCGCCCTCGACTCGCGCCGCGCGAATGAAAATCTATAACGACGTTGTCAGCCAGCTCGATTCCGGAGGAGCGCATTATTCCCAGGACCTCAGCGAGATCGACCTCTCCGATCCGGACGACGTGAAGGTCATGGCCAACAATCGCGCCGGCGAAGTGCTGGTCCACCTGGGATCCTCGAACTATCTGGAGCGTTACAAGATTTATGTCACGCATGTGCGCGACTGGCAGCAGCAATTCGACAAGCTGGAATCGGTGGACCTGCGCTACGACCGGCAGATCATCGTCAATCCGGATTTGCAGGGAACCGCCAAGCAGCCTCCGCTTTCCGCCGCCGCGGCCAAGAAAGCGATGGCGGCCGGAGTCAAGCCGGCCGCGCTGATTACTCGAATTACTTCCGCTCCCAAGCCGTCACCGGCCTTCACGGTAAAGCCGGCGGAGACTTCCCCGGCGAAACCGATTCCAGTCAAACCAGCGAGCAGGAAAGTCACGAAGGCTCGACATCACAAACCGAACGTTCGTCAGGCCAAGGCCCTGGCCAGGTCAAAGGCAAAAGCAAAAACGGCAACCGCGCAAAAAGACCGACAGCGGGCAAAAGTCCGTGGCTGCCGCGCCCGCAAAACCAAGTGCGGGAATTGCCAAGGGAGAGGAACCACAATAGGAATGGCGAATCAGCACGAGCATCTTTTGACCGCGATTGATGTAGGCAGCGCCAAGACCTGCGCGTTGGTCGCGGAAATCACCGACAGCGGTTTGCGTTACCGCGGCCACGGCGTGGCGGAATCGCGCGGCTCGCGCAAAGGCGTCATCGTCGATCTGGACAAGGCCGTGAGTTCCATCCAGAAGGCGGTGGAGCAGGCGGAAGACGCTGCCGGCGCGCCCGTCGAACACGCCTTGCTGGGCATGGCCGGAGCGCACGCGCGCGGAATCAACAGCCATGGCGGCCTGAGTTTCGGCGCGCGGGCGCGTGAGATTGGCCGCGAGGAACTTCGCGCCGCGGTGGACAAGGCCCGCGCCATTCCTCTCCCCGATGACCGCGAAATTCTGCACCTGTTGCCCCAGGAATTCATTCTCGATGATCAGACCGGCGTGCACGATCCGCTGGGCATGATGGCGGCCCGCCTCGAAGTGCGCGTCCATATGATCACCGTGGCTTCGACCGCCATGCAGAATGTCGTCACCGCCGTCAATCGCGCGGGCGTGCATGTGGACGATACCGTATTCGAGCCGCTGGCCTGCGCCGATGCGGTCTTGCGTGTGGACGAGCGCGAATTGGGCGTCTGCCTGGCCGACCTGGGCGCGGGGTCGACCAGCTTGATCGTTTTTCACGAAGGCGCCGTGGCGCACACCGCGGTGATTCCGATTGGCGGAGATCATTTCACCAGCGATCTATCGGTCGGGCTCTGCACTCCGGTCGCCGAGGCGGAAAAAATAAAACGGCTTTATGGCAACGCCATCGTGACTCTGATTCCGGAAGGCAACGAAGTCGAAGTACCTTCCGTTGGAGATCGTCCCTCGCGGCTGATTTCCCAGCGCATGGTGGCGGAGATCCTTGAGCCGCGCGCCCGGGAACTTTTTGAGATGTTGCGTGACAATCTGCGCCACGCCGGAATGTTCGAACTGGTGGCGGGTGGGATCGTGCTTACGGGAGGTGGATGCCGTCTGCCCGGCATTCTTGAGATCGCGGAGTCCGTGCTTCATCGGCCCCTGCGCCTCGCCTGGCCTGCGCCGCTGGCGAAAATGCCATCCACGCTGGCCGAGCCGGAGTACGCAACGGTTCTTGGCATGGTGTTTTACGGACACCGCGCCCGCATCGCACGCGGAATTCAAAGCGATCGCTGGAGTTCGAGGTTGAAGGCAATGTTCGTGGGAAAGGGTGCTTAGGTTTTGTAGCGCCGGCATCTTGCCGGCTGTCCCGAGGGCGTCCCGCCCTCGGCGTATTGGTCGAAACAGTGGGGGCGGGACGCCCCCACGACAGCCGGCGGGACGCCGGCGCTACGGTCGAGATTTCGGACGACGCACGAAGAAGGTCAACAGAGCAGGCAAATTTAACTGAAGGCGGCGGACATGAAAAAAGAGAACGACATTCGCATCAGCTTTAACGAAGATTCCCGCAACGACGCCAAAATCAAGGTCATCGGCGTGGGTGGAGGCGGCAATAACGCAGTCAACCGCATGATCGACTCCGGCATGGAGGGGATCGAATTCGTAGTCGCCAACACCGACCTGCAGGCGCTGCGAATGTCCCGAGCCCCGATGAAGATCCAGCTCGGGGTGAAACTCACTAATGGACTGGGCGCGGGCGCGAACCCCGAAGTCGGGCGCAAAGCCGCGCTCGAAGATTCCGACAAGATTATCGAGGCGCTCGAAGGCGCCGACATGGTATTCGTCACCGCCGGCCTGGGCGGCGGCACCGGTACCGGAGCCGCGCCCATCATTGCGTCCCTGGCCAGCGAGATGGGAGCGCTGACGGTTGCGGTCGTGACCAAGCCGTTTGCTTTTGAAGGCAAACGCCGCATGCAGCAGGCGGAGCGCGGCATCTCCGAGTTGATGGATTCGGTGGACACCACCATTGTCATCCCCAATGAGAAGCTGCTGGCCGTCGCTCAGGACGCAGGCTTCTTCGAATCATTCCGCGTCGCCGACGACATCCTGCGGCAAGGCGTGCAGGGCATCTCGGACATCATCACCATTCCCGGGGATCATCAATCGCGACTTTGCCGACGTGAAAGCCATCATGGCGGGCATGGGTTATGCCGTCATGGGCACTGCCACTGCGAGCGGGGCGCATCGCGCCACCGACGCCGCGCAAAAAGCCATCGCGTCACCGCTGCTCGAGGCCGGCGCAATCGACGGAGCGCGCGGAATTCTCATCAACATCACGGGTTCCACCTCGCTGAAACTGGCCGAAGTGCAGCAGGCCTGCAGCATCATCCAGGGCGCGGCGCATGAAGATGCCAACATCATCTTCGGCGCGGTGCTGGACGAAAAGGCCAAGGACGCGGTGAAGATCACCGTGATCGCCACCGGATTCAAGGACTCGGACCTCAGGCGGCGTCAGGCGGAATCGCGAACCGGATTTGTGATTTCATCAGACGTGTCCGAACCCGAGACCGACTATCTGCCCGAGCCTGTGCCTCCTCCGATGGTGATGGAGGAGCACTCGCCCGCCCGGCAAATCGCGGTGCAGCCCACGGAAAGAATCGCGGTCGACACCCTGCGCGACGCCATGATTGCCAACTTCGAGAAGGAAGACCTCGACGTGCCGGCATTTCTGCGCAAGCGGGGTGAAATAAGTTAGAGGTCTGTGATGGATGAACATGGCAGCCGCCCATCGACGGCTGTCATCCTGAGGAAGCGGAACCCTTCGCTCCGCGAAGGGTTCCCGACGAAGGACCTCTGCATTTACAGACGATGGCGGCCAATGCTATTTGCCCGCGGTGGGGAAAGCAGGTCCCTCCACTGCGCTTGCTTCGCTTCGCTCCGGTCGGGATGACAGGGAGTTAGGACTACGAAGGTACGAACAAGCACTGCGTTAATCGTTCAGCCGACTAATCCAGCCGGACCAGAAAAACCTTGCCCTCGGACGTCTGGGTATCGCGGGCAATCTCCTCGGCGCGTTTGCGGTCATCCTGCAACACCCGGACTCGCACCCACCAATCGCCTACGGGGCTGCTGAAGCGCAAAACTTTGGCGGTCTTGTATCGGCGCGTGAGCCGGTCGGCTACGGCGTTGGCGCCGTCTTCGCGACGGAAGGAACCGATCTGCACTGCCCAGCGCCCGCCGCGATCAGACGGCACCGGCATGCGCAAGACCTCGAGCTTGACCTGGGCCACGCCCGCTTGCCACACGTCTGCCTGTTTAGCCGCCGCCAGCGAGAGATCGACAATCCGTCCTTCGACGAAAGGACCGCGATCGGTGATTCGCACGACCGTCGAATGTCCGGTCTTGACGTTGGTCACCCGGACAGTCGAGCCCAGCGGCAAAGTGCGATGCGCCGCGGTCAGCTCGTTCATATCGTAAATTTCGCCATTGGAGCTGCGGCGGTTGTGATACGGGGCTCCGTACCAACTGGCTTTGCCGGTCTCGACTGATAGGGGTTTCCCGTCTGGAAGGGAAATGGATGTGTCGGCCTGTCCGACTTTTTCCTGCTTTTGATCTCCGCCCGGCCGCGCCGATCCAGGTCGCTGGGATGCTGGCGGGATCGTTGCCGGAACCGCCCGGAACCGCTGCAATCGAGGGTTCGACCATCGGCGGCGCCGGGGGCGGCGTGACCTTGGACTGTTTTTTCCCTCCGCATCCTGCCCCGGCAAGCACGGTGAGAGCGATGGCCAGAATCGAAACGAACCGAGATGGGACTAGCGGCGGGGTGACTTGGCTTCGTCCAGGTAATCGGCGAGCTTCGCCATCTTTTCGGAAGCCACTCGCAGGGCCTTGGTGGAGTGCTGGCGAACGGCCGGCACTACTTCGTCGTTGAGATAGGCAATGAATTCTGCTGTCTCTTTCTCGATGCGTTCGGTGGCCTCGGCCACGGACTTATTTACCCGTGCGGAGGCGTCCTCCACCTTGCGGTTGAAGTCGTTCATGCTGACAGTGTAGCTGTCACGACGAAAAAATGCGCATCCGTCACTCGCGGATGGCGGTTCCGCCCATTATTCCCCGCATCCCACTCAGGGTCAATCGGGGAGCATTGCAGTTGATACCCCTGGTGCAGTCATCAGTCGTCGGTCCTCAGTCATCGGTCTTCAGCCCAAAATTGCATTGGCTCATTTCGTAATATCCCGTCCGCTAGGTGGCGTAGCGCGGATTACATATACTTTTTCCTCAATCAACTTTTCTTTGCAGGGTGATCGCGATGACCCAGTTCTTGAAATATTTCTCAGTTCTCCCAATCAGCATTTTCGTAATCGGTCTTCAAATTACAGCGTCCGCTCAAGCGCCGGCGGCAAAGGTGTCGAAGTATGCAACCGAGTACAGCTGGTCGATCAGCCCGAGGGAGGACTTAAGTCAACCCGGCAATAAGACCGTCAACTTGACCTCGTGTCCCGCAGGCGTCAAGGGAAACGAACCGGAATATTGGATCCTCATCAGCGGGTCGGGAACTGCGGAGGCGGTGAAAGTCACTGGCGGAAGCTGCGCCGGGGACGGGCATCCCGGGACCCTACAGTTTACGACCACGAATGCGCATCGCGCGGGATACACGATTTCCAGCGCCTCGGGCGGACTGCAAGAGGCGTTGATCGCCGCACGATTTGTTCCGACCAACCCGACCGGCGTGTCGCAATCCGGAACCGTGATTGTTCCGCCGGGAGAATTGAAAGCGTTCGCGCGGGTCTCGATCCGCGCGTCCAATATCACCGTGGATTTCTCGGGATCCATCGTGGAGTGCTGGATGAACGACTTTGCATCTTCGTGGGGGATCCGAAGAGCGCCACTGCTTTTGCGGATATTACGCTGATCAGTCCGCGCGGGCGCGCAACCATCAAGGATGGCCAGAAACCCTTCATCGAAGTGAACGCCCAAAAAACCAGGTTGTTCAATGTTTCCACCCGGGTTCCACTGGCTGGCGGAACATTTGGCAGTTACGTGCAGGTCGATGATGATGAGTCGTTCTTGTTGGACGGCCTGGATACGAGTCTGGGCCTTGGCGGCGTTCGCTGCGACGCTACCGTGTGCAACCCGGCGATCTCCGCGCCCGGGCCTTTCCGGGGATTCTCCGCGGTCGGTTGGTTGAAACATCTGAATATTTCCATGCAATGCCGCGGCAACGGAGTGGACTGGCAGAGCGGCAATACCTTGCGGATCTCCGACAGCGTCATCCAGGGGTATCCCGCAATATGGAGTGCGCGGCGGCATCAGGCGTGGCGGCTATGGTGGGATTCGAACATGGAGAATGTTTATCAGGAAGTAGGCAACTGTACGAATCCGATGGGCAAGATCGGGCAAGCGGGAGCGATTGCTCAAGGCGGAAGAGTCAGGATTGTGGGCGGCGAGGCGCCATTGGGCAACGTCCCGCAATTTGCGAACACGGGGAAGACCGATTACCGCTACTACATCGTTGCCCGTCATGCGAAGTATGGACCCTCGAATCCACTCTATGCCGGCCGTGCCCTGACCAATGGGTCGGGAAGTATAACGGTGACGACACCGGACATTGCAGGCGCCGGCACGTTCGATCTTCTTGCGATTGACTCCGGTCGCGGACCAGCTTGAGCAGGCGCCCTTCGGAACTGGAAACTACGCTGTTGCAACTAACGTTTCGCGGGCTTCAGCTTGCTCCAAAGGAGTTTGTACCTTCACCGACCACCAGGCGGCGCTGCAGTCGTACAAGGTCGAAGCGCCGTCCTATTTTCCCTTGCTCGACTTCTGGCCCGGAAGCCTGGTGCTGAGCTCGAATCAGGATTCCAGGAGTGCGCTGGATGCCGCCCGAGCCTGGATGGACAATGCTCCTGCCAATGTTGTCGCGGTCCAGGGAACGGCTGCGCCCGCTTTGATCGCCGCCAGTTGCGATTCGCTGGGAAGCTGGACTCCACTGTGGATGAGCTGTTATTCCGCGATGGCGCCCTCCACATTTTACGAGCAGGGAGCGCTGCTGCTGGCGGTAAAACCCAATGCCGACGCCGGACGTCGCACCAACCTCAAGGGCCGCCTGAATTTTTCTACGCTGGGCACCGGGCCCGGACATATCATCACGCTCTCCGACTCCGACTTCCAGAAGACCGTCGCGACCGCGAACAACCGCCCGGCGAATGATGCGAACGACGCATTCATCGGATATGACCATGGAGACGGAGGTCCGGAAAATATTGGCATCAGCCTGGGGGCGCCGAAATCGATATCCAGCTACATCGGCAATGTCGGGGACGGGAAGAACTGGCTGGAACGGCTTACTTCGAATCTGAAGAGCTTTAAAGTTCCGGTGACCACAAATTCTCCGTTCACATCGACAGTTCCGTCAGGGGACCGCGCCGTTTACGGTTTCCTCCAGTACTCCCGTGGCGAATCTCACGGTGAGCAACCATCCCAAACTGCAGGCTTGCGGCACGACCGCCGCTTGTTCGGCCACGGCGGTCACCGGAGGACAAATCCTCTTTGGGAGCGTGACGCTGGCTCACGGGGAAGCGACCGTGAAGGGTTTCAATCCCCCGTTTAAGGGGCCGGACAGTTTTCAATGCACGGCGAGCGACAAGACGACCGCGGTCAATGCTGCCAACGCGGTGGCGGCCTCCGGGAGCAGCATTACGGTGCGAGGGACCGGGAATGATGTGATCAGCTATATGTGTGCGGGAAGCTAGATGGAAGTCTCGTGTTCATGGCGGGTCCGAGGGCGGGACGCCCTCGGGACAGCCGGCGGGACGCCGGCGCTACGGGAAACGCCACAAATTCCGGCGCTTCTGCCGTCTCCTGTAAAATCGGCTCATGAACCATCGACTGGCGGTCATTGTGTTGTCTGCAACCATGCTGCTCGCCGGTTGTACGTTGTGGCACGAGCATGAAGTCAGCAATTTTAACGACGCCACGGGCGGCGAAGGTCTGGAGCGCAGTTTTTGGAAAGAAGTAAAAGCCAAGCGATGGAACGAAATAGAGCGTCATCTTTCCAGTAACTATGTTTCGTTCACGCCGCAGGAGGGCCGATTCGACCGCACTGCCGCGCTCGACCATCTCAAGCAGTTGCAACTGGACGAATTCAGCCTCGGCGACCTTCAGACTGAGTTGAACACTGACACGCTGGTCGTGACTTATGCCATCACCATGCGGGGCAAATTTGCGGACCAGCCTTTGCCTGCGGACCCGGTGCGGATGATGACCGTCTGGCAAAAACAAAAGGCCGGATGGATGGAGATTGCCCACTCCGTGCTCGGGCCGGGGAACAAATAGGTTTGCTTACTCGGCGGCAATCCGGTGCTACCGTCCAACGCCGGTGGCGCCAGCGACTGCTGGCCTGGTACGACCGCAGCGCCCGCGACTTGCCCTGGCGCCAAGACCGCGATCCCTACCGGGTCTGGCTTTCGGAAATCATGCTGCAGCAGACTCGGGTGGCGGCAGTGCTGGAGCACTATCGCGTCTTCCTGCAGCGCTTTCCTACTGTCCAGAAACTGGCGGCGGCGCGCGAATCCTCGGTGCTGGCGGCGTGGAGCGGCCTGGGATATTATCGCCGCGCCCGCATGCTGCATGCCGCAGCGAAGACGATCGTCAACCAGCGCCAGGGACAATTTCCCGATAGCGTCGCCGAACTGCGGAAGCCTGCCCGGCATCGGACGTTATACGGCAGCCGCAATTGCCAGCATCGTTTTCAATATCCCGGCGGCGGTGGTGGACGGAAATGTCGAGCGGGTTTTGGAGCGGGCATTCAAAGCCGGCGCCGGCAGAAAAAGATTACTGGTCCGTTGCGGAAACCTTGCTGAGCCGCGCCCGGCCCGGCGATTTCAACCAGGCCATGATGGAACTGGGCGCAACCGTATGCCTGCCTCGCCAACCGCAGTGTTCGATTTGTCCGGTATACGACTTGTGCGCGACCCGCGGAACTCGTGAGCGGCCGAAGCGGGCGGTGCGGCAGAAGCGGCGAGAAATCTGCTACGCCCTCGATCGCCGCGGCAGTTCGATTCGGCTGGTGCAACGTTCGAACCGCTTATCCTTGATGCCCGGCATGTGGGAGCTGCCGGAAATCCCAATGACGATAACGAATGGATCGCGGTCGCTCAGGACTGACTCTGCGGCACTCCATCACGGTGACCGATTACGTTGTGCATGTCATCGAGAACCCGTGCACACAAAGCTGCAGCCGGACAGTGGGTGGAAAGCCAGCGCATAGGGCAGCTTCCATTAACCGGGTTGGCAAGGAAGATACTTCGGCGCAGCGCAAGTCATCTAAGTAAAGTGAGGCTCTGATAAGGCCGATGAAATGGCTGCGACAAATGTTCGCGGCATGACCAGCACACATGGGAGGACGCACGATGGCGGCTTTGAATCCGGGAACAACGGCTCCAGACTTTACATTGCAAGGCATGGACGGAAAGCAATTTTCACTGCGCGAGCTGCTTGCCCGCGGGCCGGTTTTACTGGCATTTTTCAAAATCTCCTGCCCTACCTGCCAATATGCTTTTCCTTTCCTGCAGCGAATCTATCAGGCACACGGAAACAAGAATGTCGCCATCGTCGGCATTTCGCAGAACGAGAAGAAAGACACCGCCGCGTTCCTCAAGCAGTATGGTGTGACTTTTCCGGTTCTCCTGGACGACACTCACACCTATACCGTGTCCAACGCCTATGGGCTCACGAACGTACCTACATTGTTTTGGATTGCGCCGGACGGCGAAATCGAAATCTCGAGCGTCGGCTGGTCACGAAAAGATGTGGAAGAATTCAATCAGCGAGCCGCCGGAATACCGAGCACCGGCGCCCAGACTCTGTTCCGTCCCGACGAGCAGGTAGCTGACTTTCGCGCCGGTTGAGGATCGAAAAATTAGCCCGCGGTCGCGGGCAAGAAAAAATCGACGTGGTCGTCCGGCGCGGAGGACTTGACCGTTCCCGGCAAAGGAACCAAGTCCGGGACGAGCTCCGGTCGCTTCGCGGTACAATACAAAGTTCTCATTCCACATTCTCATTCGGCACGAGGAGCCTCGGAGCATGCGCAACAGCCTGGTCGTCTTGTCCCTGGTCTTGCTGGTCTACGGTGTGTGGGCCCAGAGTTCATCCCAACGCCCGATTTCCGCCACCGCCTCGGTTCATTTCCCGCCTGCCGCGGTCGCAGCATTTCAGAAGATTGAAGCTGAGCGCATCCGCGCGCACGTGCGCTTCCTGTCTCACGATCTGCTCGAAGGCCGCGGTACCGGACAGCGTGGCGGCGACATCGCCGCCGAATACATTGCTACGCAATTCGCGCTGGATGGACTCAAGCCGGCCGGGGATAACGGTTCTTACATGCAGAAGGTTCCCATGGTCGGCATCACGCTTACACCGGAAACCACCTTTTCGCTCGTGCCCGCGAAGGGTTCGGCGAAGGACCTGAAACAACTGACCGACTACGTCGCGCACGATGAAACTCAACAGCCGGAATCAACCGTGAACGCGGATATCGTTTACGTCGGCTACGGCATTCAGGCGCCTGAATATCAATGGGACGATTACAAGGGCGTCGATGTGAAGGGCAAAGTTCTGCTGATGCTGGTGAACGAGCCCACCTCCGACGATCCCAATTTCTTCAAGGGCAAGGCGCTCACCTACTACGGCCGCTGGGTTTACAAATATGAAGAAGCTGCCCGCATGGGCGCGGTGGGTGCGATTCTCATTCATAAAACCGATATGGCCAGCTATCCCTGGGAAGTGGTGCGCAACTCGAACTCAGGCGAGAAGTCTTATCTGAAGCTTGACGGTTCACCCAAGTTGAAAGTCGCCGCCTGGATTCACCTGGATGTAGCTCAACAACTGGCGGCCGACTCGGGTCTGGATCTGGACAAGATGATGAGCGACGCCCGCTCCCGGGATTTTCATCCCGTCACCCTTCCGGTGAAATTGCAG
Organism: Terriglobia bacterium; assembly: GCA_963812465.1. GTDB lineage: Bacteria > Acidobacteriota > Terriglobia > Terriglobales > Acidobacteriaceae > JAIQFF01. The sequence continues at coordinate 15,131 of CAWEVE010000031.1, read as the reverse complement.
GCGCACATGGTCAGCAAAGTTCGGCCGTTTGAATCGAACAATGTAATCGCCATGCTGCCCGGTTCCGATCCGAAACTGAAGACCGAAGCGGTCATGTACACCGCCCACTACGACCATCTGGGCATTCGCCCTGACATGCCCGGCGACAACATCTATAACGGCGCCGACGATAATGCCACCGGCTGTGGCATTCTGCTCGAACTGGCGCAGACCTTCGCTTCGGCCGGACAGCAGCCGCGGCGCTCGGTCCTGTTTGCATCCGTGACCGCGGAGGAGCAGGGGCTGCTGGGATCCGAGTACCTGGGCAAACATCCTCCGATTCCCGCCGGAAAAATCACGCTCGACTTGAATTACGACGATATCCCTCCTCTCGGCTCGCCGGAAGAAGTGGAAGTGTCAGGCGCCGAGCGCACCACCTTCTATCCCACAGTGCAGGCGCTGGCCGCGGAATTTCGGCTGGCGATCCGTCCGGATGCGCACCCCGAAGCCGGACACTACTATCGCTCCGATCATTTCAGCCTGGCGCGAGTAGGCATTCCCGCGTTTTCGATCAATGAAGGCATCAAGTACAAAGGCCATGACGCGGCCTGGGGCATGCAACAGGCGGACGAGTTCACCCAGAAGCACTACCACCAGCCCAGCGACGAATATCATCCAGACATGGACTTCACCGGCGACGCGGTCATGGCGCGTTTTGGTTTCGCCCTGGGATGGCAGGCCGCCAGCGCGCCCAAATTAGTGGGATGGGAGAAGGGTGACGAGTTCGAAGCCGCGCGAATCAAGAGCGGTGCGAACTAGAACCTGGTTGCTCAAGGACTGCGTCTGGACTGGGATCGGTTAAGCCAACTGGAACACGATATGCACCAGGGCGGTGTAATCGGATGGTTGTCCGTCCCGTTTGGCTGGCTTGAAGCGAATCTGTTCCGCGGCGTGGACTGCAGATTCATCCAGACCGTGGCCGAGACCCTGCACTACGCGCACGATGCGCAGCCGGCCGGAAGCTTCGAACACCACCTCAAGCACGACCTCGCCTTCGATACGCAAGTTTCTGGCTTCCGTGGTGTAGGCCGGAGTGGGCTTGAAGACTACCTCCGCGGGAACCATTTTTCCGGCCCCATCGTCCGTCGCCTTGGGACGAGTTTGAGCGACCGAGACAGCCGCGGTGTCGCCGAAGCCGCTCTTTTGCACCGTGCCCCGCGAAGTATTCACCTTTCCACTGCCATCGCCGGTAGCTACGCCATTGCCGAAACCGGTGCTGGCGACGACGCCGCGAACGCCCTGCGCTCCCCCGGTGCCGTTGCCGTAGCCGGGTCCGGTGGGTAATTCGAATTGGCCCGTCTGAGCGATATTTACCGCTTTACCATTGCTCTCGCGCGCTGGAACTCCGTTGGGATCGCCGAAACCTCCGGTCTGCACATGTTGCGGAGCTGCCGCAATCGTGGGCACGGCCGAGCTGCCAGTAGAAAAAGTATTAGTTCTTACTAATTGCCGCGGAATTACCGGAGCAGTCGGGGGCAGCGGCACCGGCTTGGTGGTCGCGATGGCAACTTTTGGAGCTACCGGCGTCTCCTCTACCTGCGGCTTGGGGCGCATCTCGGGCGGTGGCACTCGAAGCACTTCTTGCACCGGTTCCGGCGTTTCTACGCGCGCAACCTGCGGAGGCGGAATATCTTTCACCGGCGCCGGTTCGACGGGTACCGGCGGCGGAGTCTCTACCAGGCGAATGAAGTGATAGTCGTGGGTCGGCGGATCCAATACCGCCATGTTCAAGACTCCCAGCCAGACCAGGAGAAACAAGGCCAGACCCTGGACGCCCATGGTGAGCGCAAACTCTTTCCAGGGCGGCCGCCGATACGGAAGCATTGAGAACGGGCCGTTTTGGGAGAATTCTGGCATCATGCTGATCCGATCGGGGGGCGTACTGTTTTGATGTACTCGCGCTCGAGGGCGCTGCCTTATTTCTGTAAATATCTTAATTCTTGCAAATATCCCAGGGAACGGCTATGGCCCTAAAGACTCATCCGCGACCAGACTTCTGAACCGGCCAGCAGGACAGGCCGCCGTGAACTATTCCCTCCAAACCTACCAGTGCACGAATGTAGCCACTCTTGGCTTGAGGGGAGGGAAGAAAGCTCTTCTTCAGCAACCGGTTAGGTTGGTGTGCAAATAGCGTATCAAAGGCCGCGCCCCGGCAGGAAAAATTTTGCATAGTGGTGGGTAGTATGTGTCATTGCGGGAAAAGCGGCGGCGCGGCAGTCCGTCGAATCGGTTCGTAGAATGGCTGCGTCCTAGCAGCGCACGATCTTGGGACTTTGAATCCCTCGGGTGGCGTTTCTGGTATCAACCACCAGTTGCGATTCGCGCACGATGCGCTGGTAATCGTAATCGGAGTGATCGGTTACGATCAGCACGCAATCGTACTGGCCAAGATTATCCAGCGGGGCGCATTTCATTTGCAGGTCGTATTTGCGGCCCTTTCCCACGGTCGGAAAATAGGGGTCGTTATAGCTGACCTCGGCTCCCTCTTTCTGCAGCAGTTCGATGATGGTCAGCGATGGCGATTCGCGCAGATCGTCGATGTCCTTCTTGTAAGCCAGCCCCAACACCAGCACCTTCGATCCATTCAGCGCCTTCTTCTGCTGATTCAGCGCCTTGGCCACGTAGTCCAGCACGTGATACGGCATGCCGATGTTGATCTCGCCGGCCAGTTCGATGAAGCGGGTGCGGAAGTCCCATTCCTTGGCCTTCCACGAAAGATAAAAGGGATCGACCGGGATGCAGTGCCCACCCAGGCCCGGGCCAGGATAAAAAGGCTGGAACCCGAAGGGTTTGGTGGACGCCGCTTCGATGACCTCCCAGATGTCGAGGCCCATGCGCAGCGAGAGCAGCTTCAGTTCATTCACCAGGGCGATGTTCACGCAGCGATAGATGTTCTCCAGCAACTTGGTCATCTCGGCCGCTGCCGGCGATGAGACCCGCACCACGCGATTGAAGATGGCTCCGTACAGCGAGGCTGCCGCGTCACTGGCCTGGGAATCGAGGCCGCCAACTACCTTCGGAATATCACGCCGCGCCACCGTCCGATTGCCCGGATCTTCGCGCTCGGGCGAAAAGGCGACGAAGATTTCCTGTCCGGTCGAGACCCCTTTGCGGGCGGCCTTCAGACCGTGTTTATTGCCTTTTTCGAGGATTGGGACCATGACCTCTTCGGTGGTCCCGGGATAAGTCGTGCTTTCGAGCACCACCAGCTGACCCGCGCGCAGATGAGGAGCAATGGCCTTCGCCGTGTCCGTGATGTAGCTCAGGTCGGGTTCGTGATACTCGTTCAGCGGGGTCGGGACACAGATGATGATGGCGTCCATCTCGCCCAGGCGCGCATAGTCTGAGGTCGCTTCGAACCCTGCGAGCGGGCTTGCTGAATTTCGGCGGGCAGGATGCGGACAATGTAGGAACCGCCCTGGGTCAGGGTCGTGACCTTGCGCTGATCGATGTCGAAGCCGGTAACCCGAAACTTCTCTTCGGTGTACAGCAAGGCGAGGGGCAGACCGACGTAACCGAGACCGATGATGGCGATCCGCGCCTGACGCTGTTCGATCTTGCTTTTCAGCTCAGAAACGGGATTTGTCGTGGATACCGGAGAAGTCGTCATTTGGGAAATGATTTTCGCTCCAAGATTTTAGCATGCTGATGTCGCGCTCATATGGCCGAGACCTAGTAGATTCCCAGATTTTGGGGCGCTCTTTGGGAGAATTCAGCAGGTTCCGGTTACCGGGGTCACCATGAGAACTCCAATGCTACCGGGGTAGGTGCTAGCTTGTCATAATTTCGGAGTTTTTAGCGATGTGTCGAGGGCTTTTCTTCGTGGACTGCTCGAAAATGGTGGTCGAACAGAACTTTGAGTGTGAGCTCGCCTTCTTCAGCCGTTTCGCCAATAACCTCGCCGGTGCGGAAAATGGTATCCGGGCACGAGCTGCAGGTAGCTTCTGCCGGGATGCCCTTGACCCGTTCGGTTATCAACATTCGTGGTCTATTGGTCTCAACGAGATCAGAACCTCTCTCAATCTAGTGTAGCGCGAAGGTCCTCCGTCCCTCAGTAGTTATATGGGGGCGCACTCGAATTCAACTCCTCCGTTAAGCGGCTCTTTCTCCTTCTCGATGTTGAGAACCTCGATAACGGGCTTCGGAGAGGGCGACCGAACACGATCCTTTACCGCTAGATTTAACCTCCAGAGGAGCGGCTGGCGCTTTTCGTAGGCGTGAGCTAGAACAGATCGCAGCCGATCAATTTCCTCGTTTGGCACTATGCCCCCTTAAGCGCATTTTTGGATGAATGCCAAAAGCTAAAGGTTGTCATCAAGGTTGCGCTTGCAGAGCTCAACGTTCACTGGTTGGTGATGGATTGGAAAGGGGAGGGGAGGGAGAAAGACCGGCTCTTTTCCAATCCTCTCCACTCAAACATAGAAAGCCGCACGGAATCCGATGAAAGGGCAGAAAGCTTGACGGGACAGATGCTTCGGGCTACGATCACACAACTAACCCCGGTGTCAGGAGCGCGAGCAGTGCGAAAGTGTCTGGTTTCTAGGATCCTGTGCTTGCTCATGGCCATCGTTCTGCCGACCGCGCTGTTTGCCGCGGATTCAGACAGGGCCATGCTTTACAGCGGAGGGACGGTCAGCCTGAATGGCAGCGCTTCTCCGGCATCGTCGGTCATCTTTTCCGGTGACCTGATACAAACCACCGCAGGTTCGGTTGCCAAGATCAACGCTCTCGGCTCGAGTCTGATTGTCCTTGCCGATTCGCAGGTCCAATTTGAAAGCAATGCCGTCATATTGCAGCACGGAGGAGTGGCTGTCTCGACTTCAAAAGGGATGGCAACTCACGCGGGCGACCTTACCGTAACACCCGCAGCTAGCGTTTGGACGCAGTTCGATGTCACCGATTTGGATGGTAAAGTTCAGATCGCTGCAAGAAAAGGCGATCTGACGCTCGATGACGGCAACGGAACCACCACCTTAGCGCAAGGTCAGCAGACTACGATAGACGAATCGCAAAAGCAGACCACGGCAGACGAATCGGATAAGAATAAGAAGAAGAAAAAAAGGAAAACTGCGGGAGCTGTTCCCGCTTCATCCGGGCAGTTCTTAGACTCCAAAGTGGCGTTAATCGCAGGCGGTGCAGCGATTGTTGGAGTAACGACGTGGGTACTGATCCTAGGGCGGAAGCCCCAAAACACCCGTGAGCCCCTCCAAGCCCTGACGACCTTTTAGGCGTCCATCATCCTCTCGCCTCTTATTTCAACAATTTCATCGATCCAGTTTGGGATTTGGTCCACCTGAGCTTTGTCCGCCCTGATCGAGACTTTCAAGGGAAGCCGCTCAGCTCAAAGCACGGCAAAGTTCCAGGGAAGTTGGCAGGCCCTGAACGGGAAAATCATGGAAAATCCTTGGTCTCGATCCCGACCCTATGCTTTGAATGATGGATTCAAATCCGTTAAGAAGCAGGCTCAGCCGAAAGCGCAGGAGCAGGCGGGGGAACCACTTCGCGGACCGGCAGCACAAAGCTCGAGAGACATTAAGCAAATAGATGATGGGGTCCCACCTTCACGCCTGGAGTACCTCTTTTGTCAGGCCGGCGAAGGCTTCTTCGGCACTCAAGTAGCTAAACGCGATCTCACTAATAGTTCGTTTCGTCCGGTGTCAATCGTGTTTTCGAGAAGTGCGAAGCAGGAGTTTTCAGTGCCTTGGATTTCTGGCGCGCTCCTCTTGGCCCTCGGACAGACCTTCGACTGTGTCTGTGAAAGGTTGGCGGGACCGCGTTCCCGTTAGCACGCTGATCCCGCGACTTAGACTCACTTTCGATTTCCCCTCCTCCACCGTGTGACGGAACTATAATTCCCCTGCCTAATTGAACAATGCGCCACAAGGGTAACCGTCCGGAACCAGGAAACCGGGATGAGGCCGAAGGGAGTGGGGGAGGGGGGGGGAAGGAGAGGGGAGGGGCCCACCGTCCCTCTCCAAACATGAACTGCTCCGTGCATGCCCTTCCAGCTTTGCCAGCAAGCGAGTATTTGCTGTAAGGGAAAGCCCCATCGAAACCGATGAAGGATTTTAAAGTCTGTAGAAGTCGCGTTAGGCCGCATAGCGAAAAAGCCGTAAATTCGTGTCCTGACTTCCAGAACTAACGTCACCGCCGAATTCGCAGGTCGCTTCGGTTGTATTCGGCAGGCCCGCAGCGCGTCACGTTGCCGCCAATTTCCGGCATCCTGCTCCTGACATGCCTGTAAGCGAATCGGGTCTCTCTCTTCTCGTCGGAGTGTCCATCCAGATACTGGACTCTGCCAAATATCACCGCCCGGAACTTGGCGTCGTCCTGCCACTTTTGCTTATTAGCCTCGGAAAATGGATCAAACACCGCAATTTCGAGGGCATCTCCGAACGCAAGAATTTTCTCACTGCGCAACAGAGAGTCGCCATATTGAGGCGGCAGTCGGAGCTCCTTTTCCGGATTTGTGAGCGCGGCTTCCGCATATGTGTACATAGTTACCCGGGCCGGTATTTTTCCATAATTCGTGGCTCGTAAGGTAAACATCGCCTCCCCGGCCTCTCGCCCCTCACACCTTGACGCACTCACGAATACTCTGGCGCGTTCGGCATCAACTAGGGCTTGGGTCTGCCTTTTGATGACCAGCAACGTCAGAACAGCGATTACAATGCCACCCATGCCGACGAGCGCCAACGCGATATTAGGAAGGTTTTCGGGCGAGAACAGACGCGAGATATAGCTTGGCATCGCGGGGGCGGCAGAAATGGCGCTCATCTTGATATCGGGAGGAACGGCACGAATTGTACAGTAAATCTAGCAGGCTGCTGAAAAACTCGAATCAGCAGCAATGTTTTGGACAGGCGCGGCTTTTAACCGCCTCCGCCTAACCGCAGCGGATCGCGACCGTGTGATTCGCGCGATCGCCAGCAGTACCACGCAACTCAGCCGCTGCGATTCCCAGCAGCCTCAAGTTACCCGGCGTTCGTGGTCCACCCAGCGGCATATCGGTCGCCACCAGAACTGCCTTGCTGTGGTTTGCGGGGTCGTAATGCACCGCGATCGGCGTCCCCTCGGGATGCGCATCCACCCACTCTTGCAGCCTCTCGAACTGCTCCGGCGGATACTGCCAGATGACCCGTCGTGGCGCCGGCGTGCTGCGCGAATAACGTGGGACACAATTTCCTCCCCGCCAACCATATAGCTGATGCTGCAATCGATCCAGTACGACTCCGGCTTGTGCATGTAAATATCCAGGCCGCATCGCTGAACCTGCGCCGTTGCCTCCGGCCATTGCGCCGTGGGCGTGTTCCTGCCAGCCCTGAGCCGCGGTCACCACCAACGCAAAGACTGTGCACAGCCCGGCAACCAGTCCGAGAAACGACGCGAGTAGCAGGACAAGCCTGCGCCATTTCGGCAGATTCTGCAGCTCACCCACGGTCGCCATCTCCAGCCTCCCAATTCTATCCAAGCTACAATTTCACGGTCGCTACCGGCTGTGGATTAGGAGTAGATTTTCAGCAGCCTGTTAGAAAGCGTGGAGTTCTACTCAATCTTCCAGCGGTGAATTTCGGCTGGAAGCGCTCTTGCTATATAACGCGAACACGCCCTCGCGCGCACAGCAATACCGCTGTTTCGTTGAGAGTATGTCGTCTTTCATTTTGGAGAGATCTTCAAGCAAGACTGCGCAATGTATGGTGGACTGCCGCGGCCCGAACCGCGAACGTGAACTCACCCCGCCGCGCCGTTGTTCTGAGAGTCTTATCGGAGCTAGATTCGTCGACTTGCCGGCCCTTCGATCCTAGTATGATTGTGCACTGTGAGCGATGCCGAAAGCGAAGTCAAAATCGACGAGTGAAGTATTGAAGGGCTGGGCGAAGATTGCGGAATTCCTAGGCCAGACCGTCTCGGTGGCTCAACGCTGGCAAAAAGCCGGGATGCCGGTCACTCGCGAGGGCCGGTCGGTTTATGCCTCACCCGAAGAACTGACCGCTTGGGTTGGCACGGAACGCGGAAAAAAGAACCCATTCACATTGCCAGTGAAGGTGAGAATTTACTCGGGGATCTGAGGCAGGGTCTTTCGTATGTTCGCCAGTGGCGGAAGAATCGAAAACTGTGATTCTTCTTACGGTGAGACGCGTTCGGCTTGGGCCTCGCTCAAGTTATCGAAGAACCGGAAAAATTGCCTAATATGGGCAATTTCCAGGGCAGTACGAACGCGGTCGTTTACCCCCACTAGAGATAGACCGTTTTCGTCTCTCTGGTGTCTGATATAGATTCCGACCAGCGCACCGATTCCCGCCGAGTCTACATATGGCACGTCGGTAAAGTCGAAGACCAGGTTGTGCGATCGGTCAGCCCGGGCTTTAGATTGGAATTCGGCCAGCGTGGTCAGAATGAGCGGTCCGCTAAGGCGAAGGATATGCGGACCATTTTGCAGCCCCGGCACCTCTTCGATTACGAGGGACCTATGTTGCATCGGCGCATATTAGCACGGGTGACCGTCGGAAACTAGTTTTTTGGCTGGGTTTTTCAAAGGCCTCATTCCGAACCCCTTTTGCTCAAATCAGAGAGTCGCAGCGTCTCATCGGACCGCTGCTGTTAGGGGGACTCCTCGCCCAAAGGCCACGGACTCGATGCCGATTCTACGAGCTGCCCGGCTGAACTGTTGAGACATAGTTTGCTCATAAGGCACGAACAGCACTCTAACCATAAGCTTTTCCTTCACCGAAAGTCGATCGCTCGACTAGGCCGTGGATGCCATACCGTGGGAATGCGAAGGGGGAAGTGCTATGAAGGACCGCTAGAGTCTGATCCTGCAAATGTACGAGCCGGGGTGCAATGCTCTGAACGGACGGAAGTCCAAACGGTTTTCATCCTTTCGGTGCTGAAGGATCAAAGAGGGAATCAGTGCAAAGCTGCAAAAACTCGGCACAATCACTCGAGGAATAAGCAATACTCCGTACAGATCATATGGATTGGAAGGGATTGGCCGTTGACCGCTAACTCGAGCTATGGCGAGTCGGCAGCCCCGCGATTCAGCGGAGTCTTCGTCCCGTGCGACTATGGCGACATAGTTCAACTTTGGTTGAGTCTGGGCAGAATAGCATTCCTTTTGCCTCAGCGCTCTTTTCGCGGACGAGCCGACCGCAGGCCACGGGTTAGCGGCGGTGCTCGAATGATGGCCGACAATTGCACCAGCTCAGCAGCGGTCGGTAGAACTAAACGTCAGTAGAAGTAAACAATAATGGGGAAAGCTGACAACTGCCGAGCCCTGAACTTTGGTGAGGCTTGCAAGTTGAATCTTTAAGCAAGTCTTAGCTCGCAGAGGGACCTCTTCTGCCTCTGTCGTTTTTCACGCGTTCTTTGGTTTCAGTGTCTCGTGTTGGAGCGTGTCGCGGGATGGGCAGTGGCTGGCCGGCGACGATCGCTGCCGGATTGTCTAAAACGAGAGCACGCGCAAAGTCCGCGCCGAAGCGCTTCGAGACCGCATCACGAGCTTCCGAAAGAATCGGTGGGCGATTCTTGTCATCGTGGGCATCGGTGGCGAGCACATGCACCGCATCATGCTCCAGCAGCCACATCGCCACCCGTTTAGCGGTAGATCCCCAGAAACCAGTGATCGCTGAGGCGGTCACTTGGACTAGGTACCCCGCGTCCACCCATTCCAAAACACGTTCGGGCCCTCGCTGCAGAATGGCATTTCGTTCGGGATGCGTGATGATGGGCACAACACCCGCCGACTGAAGCTTAAAGAGACCGTCACTCACCTGCGGCGGCATCCCGTAGTCGCTGAGCTCGACCAGTAAGTATTGCTTGGCGGCAATGGTGTAGCGGTGAGGGTGGGCGATCGCGTCTTCAATGTTGTCAAATGACAGGTGAAAGTCGCACCCAATGCTAAAACCAAGCTGGTCACCGACTTTTTGAGAGAGTTCGTTGAGAACCTCCCGCACTCGGTCGCGGCTGTAGGAATAGGTGTCATCTGCGTGCGGCGTGGTTACGATGTGCGTGATACCGTCCTGCACGGCTAACCGGCACATGGCAAGCGTCATGTCCCATGATTTCGAGCCGTCGTCGATGCCGGGAAGAATGTGGGAGTGGATGTCAATCATGATCAGCAAACACCAATCAATCCGCACTGCGCAAAATCATATCAGGGGGCATGTGGCAGGTAGAAATGGGAAGGGCATGAATAAAACCGCGAGATTGCCGCATGAGGCGACCCCGGTTTGCCGAATCGATGGGGCCGCTCTGGGACGGTTGATAAAAGTCAAATGCTAATCCCCGCAGTCACACCGCCCCCCAGCTCTTCAACGTCGGGCCAAAAACTTTCTCGGGATGCTCCAGCTCGCCTCGTCTTTGTTTCTTCTGAGGCATTTATGAATGTAGTGCGGGCAATGTTCGGAGAGTGTTTGACAACGGTAGCGCACAAGCCTAGCATTGTAATTGAGCAAGCTACCTCTTCTTACTCTTTCAGGTTCCCTGAACTAAGTCAGCCCATCTGAAGTTTTTCCTCTTAGATTTCCCCAAGGAGGAACTGCGTTATGACACTATTGACCCGTTGGGAACCTCTCCGTGAGTTCTCCACCATGCAAGACCGCATGAACCGCATGAATCGTCTTTTCCGTGAGTCGTATAGCCCCGAAGGCCCGGAAGAGGCATTGACAACCACCAGCTTCGCACCGCCGGTGGACATCTACGAAGACGAACACAACATTACTCTGAAGCTTGAAGTCCCCGGCATCGACGAAAAGGACATTGATGTCCGCATCGACAACAATACCCTCACCGTCCACGGCGAGCGCAAGATCGAGAAGGAAGAGAAAGAGGAGAACTTCCGTCGCGTCGAGCGGCAATACGGAAGCTTCACCCGCTCGTTCACTCTGCCCAGCTCCGTGGACCCAGGACAGGTGAGCGCCGACTACAACCAGGGCGTGCTGAAGATCAAGCTCGCCAAGAAGGCCGAAGCCAAGCCCAAGCAGATCAAAGTCAACGTAGGCGGCGAGAAGACTCTCGAAGCCAAGGCTCCCGGCAAGGCCGCGTAAACCGGCAGTTAGCCGAAAGAAATGGGGGCGGCTTATGTCGCCTCCCCATTTGGAAAGGAGCACCTTGATGAACCCAACTGGTATTTCTTTCGGTCTGCTTGTTGCGCTGTTGGCGATCCTGCTGCTCTACAAGATTCGCAAGCTGAAACCACGGGTCGCCGGGTACGGATCACAGAGGATGTGCCCGTCTTGCGGATTGATCACATCTCGATTCAAGGCATGTTGCTTGGAGTGTGGCATGTCTCTTAATGCGGTGAGTGTGACCCGGTTCTCGAAAAATAGAGCGCCGGTTGTCACGCAGTCAGCGAGGCTTTGATCGTCAGAAATCAGAAGCATGAAAGATGAAGGAGATGTCAGATGCTAGTTGCAGAGAAATCAGTCGGCTTGTCGTGGGTTTCCGTGAGAGACAGACTTCCATTTGATGGTCATGAGTGTGCTCTTATCTGCCGTAACCCGAAATCCAATTACCTTAGAAGAGCGATTGGGTGTCGGCTTCATGGAAACTGGGAAATCCAGGATCGATTCACTGGTGAATTGCGATGTCCGTGCGTGGTTAAAACTTCCTTCAACTCCTTGCAATATCTGAGGCGTCTGTATGAAAAACCATGAAAAACATAAAATTTGTTGTGAAAGTGAATCGAGGTAGTACTCGCGCCACCGAATACGTGCAGCGGATTGATCTGACACCCATCCAAATGACACCCAATCGCAAGCTGGCCCTGGTTATGGGGAGATTCACGGCCGAAGACGCTGTCAAATCGCTCCAAAACTCCCGGTGCAGCCCGGAGCTGGTTTCCGTACAGGTGCTTAGTCCGAGAAGTGGTAGCACCAAGATAAACAGAGATGCCCGAAATCCCTTCGGATAACGGGCATGCTCGGTTGCCACTTAGACTGCCTGAACGTTCTCAGCCTGCCAGCCCTTCGGGCCCTTGGTCACGTCGAACTGCACCGCTTGCCCTTCTTGCAGGCTGCGGAAGCCGCCTGCCTGAATAGCGGAGAAATGCACGAAGACATCCTCGCCAGTTTGACGGCTGATGAAGCCGTAGCCTTTGGCGTCGTTAAACCACTTTACTGTTCCTTGTTCCATTTGATATTCCTATTTCCTTTTTTGAATTGTGCTGAGAAGAGTCGCTGCGGGTGAGAAGGGGTGACGCTGGTTGGCGGTACCGACTTTCAACTGCGGGTGAATCAAACTTAGCGCTGTGATTGTATACCAGGTTTCGTCTCTTTCAAGCCGCTTTCTTCTCCCGCTTGACCTTGGCCCATCTCGCCCGTTGTGCTGCTGCGATTTTGCGCCGAGCCGACGCTGACATCGTTCGTTTGGGCTTCGCAATTGGAACGATCTTCTCTGCCCTTTGACTTTCGCCCAGCGTGCTCTCTGAGCGGCGGCGATGCTGGCTCGCCCTTTGGCTGATATTTTCCGTGCGAGGACTGGTTCCGTTGTTCCTTCGGTAGACCCCCGCAAAAGCCTCCAGTGCTGCATTCAATCCCGATAACTGTTGGTGTACTCGATCACGTTCCTTGCTTCAACTGCTTCATAATTCCAGATAAGTTCGCCAATGTTGGTCCCCCTCGGACGGGGATTGTAACAGGTTGCTCGGCATTCGTTTTCCGCCCTGTGGGATTGGTCCAAGTGAACTCAACCTAGCGCGCTGCTGTTGTGAATGGGTTATCGATACTGCAAACAACGCGGTCGTCCGATCGATTTCCCTCCCGAGGCTACGTTCCTTTCCGTAATCACATAGAGACGGACATTGCTCCGTGCTAACTCGAATGGGAAGCTCATTCGTCGTCGACCTGGCGACTGGAGCAGTTGCAAAAACGTTTGACACCCCAGATGTGCCCGTTCTACCAACCCCAGGAGAATTCGCGCTGGCCCAGACTGCATACGCGCCACGTGACCTGTCCCCAGGGCGGCACGATGGAGGTCCTGAATCTTAAAGATTCGAAGCGGAAGAGCCCATTCGGCTCACAAAATGCGTGGACGGCATGGCTTGGGTACCTTCGGCGACAAATTGATCTGCTTCCGGGACGTAGATTTCTTCCAGTTATCGGCTGGCCACAGCCAAGTCAGAGACGGTGATCGAGATTGTTCCAAGTTGCCGGGTTAACCCAACGTAATTGTTGTAACCAGGCGTTTAAACGAACTAGCTTCTCCCGGGCAGGGTGGGCCCGAGGACTTGTTCGTGAAATCGCATGTTGACGCCAAGACAAAGAGTGTCCGGTGTGCCGAGGGCTGTGCCGCTGCAAGCCACTGCTCTAAAGGTTCTCTTGGATGAAGCGGGGACTGAGGTGAACGTCGAGTTGTACCAGTGGGGAATCACCCACCGCCTTGAAGCTGTGGATCTCGCCAGCCTTGATGACAAAGATGTCTCCCGGGCTGCCCTCGAAGGTTTTGCCGCTTACTGTCCACACACCCCGACCTTCACGGATGAACTGGATCTCGTCATAGGGATGTCGGTGCGGACCCGGTCCCGATCCGGGTTTCCCATTGAACAGGAACACCGAAACACCAGTGTTGCCCTGCTCAGCTCCGACAAACTCGTGCGAACTACCTACAAAGGGTAGATTCTCTTGACGCACGTGAAACATCTTTGGTCACCCTCCTGCCAGGATTTGATGACCTTGGCTACGGTTTTGGCTCCCCGAATACCAATGAATGTAATGCGATTTCTACATCAACAAGTTGCCCCGATACGCAGGGTGTGAAAGCCTAGATGACATCGCCAAAGATCATGTTACGAACACTGACCGCCGCGCAGATGGCAGCCGGCAGAACAAGGTAGACACAGATGATCGTCAACATGGTTGCTCCTTGGGGAACGAAATACCATTACATGTCTGGAATACAGATGAATGTAACAACTGTACAGTTACCTTCGGGACAAGCCTGGTACAGTTACCTGCTTATCGGTGCCGTCTGCAGTCACAGTTTCGGGCTGGAGGGAAGGCGGGATCGGGTCAATGAGTGTAATCGCGATTTTACGCCAACTGACAAGGAGGACACCCACGGTTGTGCCGTGAAAAGACGAAGGGCAGGCACTGTTGCTTTCTCGACTTGCATCCAGTGACTCGGCCTTTCCCGGAATCACGGGCACGTGCTGTCGAGGGAGGGCACGCGAATTCTCTCATGGCAAGGAGGAAGGCTTCAGTCCCACCCGTGCACTGGCGTCACCTCGGCGACGCGGCCATCGAGTCCAAAGATCACGCTGAACGAAACGTGCATCGGAGTCATGTTGACGTACACGCAATTGGAGCGCCAGCGGTAGCCGTCGTGCAGCTTGGCTTGCAGGCGCTCCGCGGCTTGTGTTTCGGTCAGAGCAACCCCATTGACCCGGTAGGTCCCATCCCGGTTCCGGCTGAGGCTCATTGTGGGGACACTGTCACTGACGGCATGGTCGTCGCTAACTGATTCGGAGGCCGCACCAAAAAGGTCGCAATCCCGAGATGCATCAACCACTTCTGGCACCGTCATGCCGACGCGGATGGAGTCATGAACCTTGCGAGCGCGTCCCATGCTGTGCGCGATCGGCGCCATCATCATCCCCGGAAGCAGCACCATCACTGTGACGATGCCGAGCATAGCGAGCGCCCCGCGTCCGAGAAGGCGCCAGAAACCGGGCTTCGGAGGAGACGAAACCCTGTCAGATTGGGCCTTCACCTTCCACGACTCTGGCAGCGGCAGTTGACGGCTCAATGCAGGCCATCCGTAATACAGGGCAATCCAAATCAGCGGCGCCGCCACAGCAGAAAAATCCGTGACCGGAAGCAGCGCGATCCCAAACGCGACCAAGCCTGTGACGATGACCCGTCCCCACGCCGTCGACCGCCTCGGACGCGGCCGTGGCGCTTTTGAAATATTGATATTGAAGTTCAGCTTCCGGCTTAGATATGGCCAGCCGAAGAACAACGCTGCCCACGTCGGGAGGAACAGAACTCCGGCAGCCCCTTGGTCGAAACAGGCGGTCACAGAGGCCAGGAGAATCGCGAGCGCCAGCGTCGCAACCAGGCGCCGCAAGATCAGAGACACTTTTGCAAAATCCGCCA
>CAWEVE010000030.1:0-151481 GCA_963812465.1 Terriglobia bacterium | reverse complement strand
TTGCTGTGTAGTGCTGGGAGCGCCGTTTTTATCCGCATGAAAAGGTAATCCACCGCCGCCGAATAATCCTCACGCGGACGAAAGAAGGTTGGTTCAATTGCTATGGCAAGAACCCCATTGTTGAGCATCTTGTAATCAGGGAAAATTGGAGTTTCTCCACCGCTCAAAATTCCCCCTAAGACTTCTATTAGCAAGGAAAGAGCGTAGCCTTTATATTCGCCAAAGGTCGTAATCGCGCCTCCATCATACAAATCGTTTGGGTTGTCAGTTGGCTTTCCATCTTTGTCGAGGAGCCAGCCGACGGGGACCTTTTCCCCCTTGCGATGTGCGATACGAACCTTGCCTTCTGCGACCGTTGAGGTGGCAAAGTCTGCTAAGAGCGGAGGGTAGGAGCCTGCAGGGATTGAAAAGGCCAGAGGGTTGGTTCCTAACATGCGTTGTCGAGCTCCGAATGGAGCAACCAGTCCTCCCGGCCGTGACCCATTGACGAACATAATTCCAATCATTTTTTCTTCAGACGCCATAGCAACAAATTCACCCAATCGGCCAACGTGGTGAACGTTGGTGAAGCAGGTGACTCCGATCCCATTGCGACGTGCCTTTTCTATCGCGAAGCGCATAGCCTTCTTGGAAACAATCTGGCCAAACCCCTTACATCCGTCCAGTAAGACGATGACGTCGTTTTCACGGGTAATCTTCGGTTGCGCGCCCGGCACGATTGCACCGGTCTTCAAGGCATTTATGTATTGGCCTATGCGTACAATTCCATGGGAATCGACTCCCATCAAGTTGGAGAGGACCAACGAATCCATCAATTCCGTTGCCGTTGATTCATCAACGCCGGCCGCGACGAAGATTTTGACACCGATGGTTCTGAGATCGCTGGGGTCAAATTTATGCATATGGGAGAAGCGCTCCTACGTAAAATTAATAATAATACATTTCAAAGCCATATCTATGAAGTGTAACGCAGCCGCCGGAATTTGCGTCGATTTTGCTGGGCAAAAAGGATTGACAATGCTGGACTTCGCGAAGCCAACGCGCGCCTGGGCACCATCATTGGACGAGTCGCACCAATTTTCTCTTATGCTGATCATGTACTGTTTCTCGGCATTCATATGACGCCAGGAACAGAGTGACGAAAACAAATTTTGCCGCTGATGATTTTTTTCGATAGCAGCTCACGGATCTTTGAGTTTTGGCATACGGAGCGGGGGCGAATGCGAGAAACCTTGAATCGGAAAGCCGCAGGACTGGCTTTGGGGGCCTGTTTCGCCAAAGAATGGTGGTGAAATAATAGATTTGTGTGCTAGCATAACCCTATGGTGTTTCGAAAACTGAAATTTCAGCCGGTCGCCAGAGAGACGTACGACGTCCTGAAATCCAAAATCCTCGCCGGTGAACTTGCGCCGGCGCAAAGAGTGGATGTCGGATCAGTTTCGAAGCAGCTCGGAGTCAGCCGGACTCCGGTGAATGACGCACTGCAGAGGCTTTCCGTCGAAGGCCTCATTCAGATTGTTCCCCGCAGGGGTACATTTGTGGCCAGGGCCACTCCGAAAGATGTAGAGGACGCTTTGCACTTACGGCTGGCATTGGAAGGAAAGGCCTGTGAGCTGGCTGCAGTAGGCATGGATGCTTCCAAGGCGTCAGTTCTTCGCAAGTTGAATGACCGCCTCGGACATGATAACCATCCTGTTCTCGCCGAGCATCTCCAGATCAACGAGGAGTTCCACGAATCCATCGTAGAGTACTCGAATAACCCGATGCTTCTGCGGGCCTATATGCAGTTACAGGCGCGCATGCGATTTTTGCAAATGTACTTCGGGTTCGAGAACTGGCGAAGACACTCTCCCGCAGTCGCCCACGAACACGATGAAATCATAGAAGCCCTGTCTTCACACAATGGCGCGGCGGCTCAGAG
Source organism: Terriglobia bacterium (assembly GCA_963812465.1). Lineage (GTDB taxonomy): Bacteria > Acidobacteriota > Terriglobia > Terriglobales > Acidobacteriaceae > JAIQFF01. The sequence goes on along the minus strand of CAWEVE010000030.1, from coordinate 149,560 downwards.
ACTAATGCTTGACCATATTCGCTCAGCCATGATGAGGTTGATCTCTGTAATCCAGATGCCTACTGGGTCTATCAAATCTCATGCAGGGGACCAAAAAGTAGAGCGAGAGAATGAACAAACCGCTCTCGCCTCCGTGGAGCAGGTCACTGGGGTTGACAGCTAAACCGGCAACCGTTCAGAGAAATGCCGAATCTCGAGAGTCGCGGTACTTGCGACGCTGAGAGCCCGCTCACAGTAGCAACCATGTTTCTAGCCGGCATGCCCGTCGCCGTATCACCCATATTCTGATTCGCCAAACGAAGGGTAGCCTTCTTCTTTAGCGGTCAAAGTTCTTCAGCAGTCAAAGCCTGAACTGTTGCGGTAGCCTCCTCTGGCCCGAGTAGTCCGGTGGTCGCTGCTGTGACACGTATGTGGTTATTGCGGTAGAGATTCTTTCAGGGTTTCTCAAGGAGAAATAGTCAGACATGGAGAACATCGGTTTCATTGGGCTCGGCATTATGGGAAGTCCGATGGCTGGACATTTGATCGACGGCGGTTACCAGCTGTTCGTCCACACTCGGTCATCCGTACCTGACGAACTAGTGAAGAAAGGTGCGATGGTTTGTGCGTCCGCCGCCGATGTAGCCAGGAAATCGGAGATCATCATCACGATGCTGCCGGATACCCCCGATGTCGACCTGGTGCTCTTTGGCGCGGGCGGAGTCGCGGAAGGACTCACGCCGGGCAAGGTTGTGGTCGACATGAGCTCAATCTCGCCTCTTGCAACCAAAGATTTCGCGCAGCGTATCGGCAAGGCCGGGTGCAGTTATCTGGACGCTCCAGTCTCAGGCGGACAGGTCGGAGCCAGGGCAGGTACGTTGGCGATTATGGTTGGCGGTCCAGCCGAAACCTTCGAGCGAGTGCGGCCTCTGTTCGAAAAAATGGGCAAGAGTGTGACTCTCGTTGGCGGAAATGGGGACGGCCAGACGGCAAAAGTGGCCAACCAAATCATCGTCGCTTTGACGATAGAAGCTGTCGGTGAAGCGCTGTTGTTCGCTTCGAAAGCCGGCGCAGATCCGGCGAAAGTCCGGCAGGCGCTTATCGGCGGTTTTGCTTCGTCGAAGATTTTGGAGATCCACGGAGAGCGCATGATCAAGCGAAACTTCGAACCCGGATTCCGGATCGAATTGCACCGAAAAGATTTGAATCTGGCGCTCGAGGGGGCGCGCAAACTCAACATGTCGCTACCCAACACAGCCACATGCCAGGAGCTTTTCAACTCCGCCGTTGCTTCCGGCGGAGGCCGATGGGATCACTCTGGCCTGGTTCAGGTGTTGGAAAAACTGGCAAATCAGCAAATCGGGAAAAATTAACACCATCATCGCGCGCGATTCCCGTTTCCCCTGGCTCAAGATGTGTTCAACCCCGCTGTTTTGGCTGACGAATGGAACTTGATATAGAGAATTTTGACGCGCTGCGTTGTTACATGGCGAAGCACGTCGGACAAGGCGAGCCTGTTTCATTCAGCAAACTGCCGGGAGGGGTTTCGAACCGCGTCGTAAAGGTTACCTGGGCTGACGGCCGTAGTTGGGTCGTAAAACAGGCGTTAGAGAAATTGCGAGTGACCGTTGATTGGTTCAGCAGTCCTGACAGAATCCTAGTAGAAGCAAGAGCGCTGCGGTGGCTGAACCGGCTGGCTCCTCCGGAACGACTCCGTCCTTCACTTTCGAAGATGCGGCGAATCACCTGATGGCGATGGAAGCCATACCCTTAGATCACGAAAACTGGAAGTCGGTCCTGTTGTCGGGGCGAATTATCCGGGATCAGTTTGAACAATTCGGATTTCTGCTCGGCACTATCCACCGCAAGTCCGCAGATTCGGCGGGAGACGTCAGCAGAGAGTTCGGAGACACCTCGTACTTCGAGAGCCTGCGGCTGGGACCGTACTATTACTATGCTGCCGAACAAAGTCCGGAGGCGGCCGGTTTTCTAAAAGCATTGGCCGAGGAAACTCTCCGCCACAAACTCAGCCTGGTTCACGGCGATTTCAGTCCAAAGAATACTCTTGTTTACCGGGGCAAACTGATTCTTCTGGATTATGAGGTTGTGCACTTCGGAGATCCAACGTTTGATGTTGGATTCAGCCTGACACACTTTCTCAGCAAAGCAAATCACCTGCAAAAACATCGCGCTAGCCTGGCCAACGCGGCCTTGGTTTTTTGGCGAGCATATTTCAACGAAATTGCGCCGCTTGGTTGGAATGGGATTGAGCCTCGGGCCGTGCGTCATACTCTAGGTTGCCTGCTTGCCCGAGTGATCGGAAAATCGCCGTTGGAGTATTTGACCGCCGACGAAGCTACTCGGCAAAAGGATGCTGCTTTGCAGCTCATCGCAAACCCACCCACCACAATCGAACATTTAATTGCCGCATTTATCCAGAAGATCGAGGCCCATGCCCAAGATTGAGAAACTGTTAGGACGCGAAATTCTAGACAGCCGCGGCAACCCCACGGTCCTGGCTACCTGCACCTTGGAAGGAGGGGTTTCGGGGCTCGGCCTCCGTCCCATCCGGCGCGTCAACCGGAACAGCGGAGGCTTTTGAACTGAGGGATGGCGATGCCAGGCGGTATCGCGGACGGGGTTGTCGCCGTGCGGCCGCGAATATCGGCCACGAGCTGAACAGTGAGTTGGCTGGCCGCGTGTTCGTGGAACAAGGCGACCTGGACCGAACGATGATCGCGCTCGATGGCACTCCGACGAAATCACGACTGGGGGCCAATACCATCCTGGCCGTGTCCGTGGCTTTCGCCCGTGCATCTGCTTTATATCGGCGCACGCCACTTTATCGACACTTCGCCGAGATGCTTGGTTCTCCGATTCGCGCACTGCCTCGTCTGACGATCAATCTTTTTAGCGGCGGCAAGCATGCGGGGCAGCAGGTGTCGGTTCAGGATGTTCTGATTATTCCAATGTCCGCACAAACCGTCGATGACGCGCTGGTTCAAGCCAGTGATGTTTATCACGCCGCTGCAGAGCTGATGTTCAAGAAATACGGGATGCGTCTTCTCACCGCGGACGAAGGTGGCCTGGCGCCTCCTTTCAGGACAGTCGAGGAGATGTTTGCGATGGCGGTGGAGTCGATCGCACGAGCGGGGTATGTGCCGGGTAAAGATATTTTTCTGGGCGTCGACGTGGCCTCCACTCATTTCTATAGAAACAACCGCTACGAAATCGATTCGGACGTTCTTGATAGCGATGGAATGATCAGGAAAATCGCAGACTGGCTCGAACGTTTCCCGATTCTCAGTGTGGAAGATGGCTTGTCGGAAGATGACTGGGAGCATTGGCCGAAACTTCGGCGGGCGAACGCCGGTAAGGCGTTGACTCTGGGCGACGATCTCCTGTGCACAAATCCCGAGCGCATCAGGCGCGCCATTGAAGCTGAGGCGTGCGATGCGCTGCTCCTCAAGGTAAATCAGATTGGAACACTCAGCGAGGCTTTGGCTGCTTATAAGCAAGCACGGTCGGCGGATTGGTCCGTCACACTGAGTGTGCGGAGCGGTGAAACTGAAGACAACTGGGCGGCCGATCTTGCGGTTGGATGGCAGGCCGACCAGTTCAAGAACGGGTCCATTCGCCAGTCTGAGCGACTTGCCAAGTACAACCGTCTGCTGGAAATTGCGGAAGAAACGAATCTCCAGTTCGTGCAGTGGCCGCACCGTGTTGGAGGCTCCGCTCCCCAAGGGACAGATACAGGCTTGCGGTCACAATGAGGTTTTCGTTGACAGACGAACGCTCAAATGTCGCACTCGCATCACGTTGGATCGCGCCTATCGGCGACCACCAAACTTCTAATGCCTCGGCGGTCCGATGATAAAATTTCGAGCCATGCCGCAAGGCCGCGCCGACCGCTCACGACGCGCTTTTCTTAAGACAACGCTCGCGGGCGCGGCGAGCGTAGTACTTGGAGCTGCGCACTACATGCATGCGGAACCTGCTTTGATGCCAAATATGTTGGGAGCAACAACTCCCGGCGATCTCACAACTCTGAATCTTAACCAGATCGCAACCCTGCTAAAACAAAAGGAAGTCTCCCCCGTCGAAGTAACCCGCGCATGCCTGGTTCGAATAGAGGCGCTCAACCCCTTGCTCAACGCCTTTATCACGGTAACTGCAGAATCGGCACTGCAGGAAGCCCACCGGGCAGAATCTGAGCTGCAGCAAGGCGTGTGGAGGGGACCACTGCATGGGGTTCCAATCGCCGTCAAAGATTTGTTCGACACCGCGGGCGTGAGAACCACTGCTGGAAGTGCTCTGTTTAAGGATCGTATCCCGAAAGAAGATGCTTTTGTGGTGGAGCGACTTCGCGGTGCCGGAGCCGTCATCCTGGGCAAGCTGAACATGCACGAGTTCGCGTTCGGGCCCACGACGCAAGCGACTGGATATTTTGGCCGCGTGTGTAATCCATGGGCAACGGAGCGCATTTCTGGCGGTTCGTCCGGTGGTTCTGGTGCCGCGGTCGCAGCCGGGCTCTGCTACGGTGCTCTCGGGTCCGACACGGGCGGCTCCATTCGACAGCCTGCGTCATTCTGCGGAATTGTAGGTCTGAAGCCTACCTACGGCCGAGTCAGCACACGGGGAGCAATACCGGTGTCATGGTCTGCGGACCATATCGGGCCGATGACACGCGGCGTTCTTGATGCGGCAATCATGCTACAAGCAATTGCGGGATATGACGCGAAGGACGTCACCAGTTATGACATGCCGGTGGAAGATTTCGCAGCTGCTACGGCCCTTCAGGAGAGGGCACGGATGCGGATCGGAATACCGCGCGACTTCTTTTATGCGGGGCTGGATCCCGAGGTCAAAGAGGGAACCGAGCAGGCTCTGACGGAGCTAGCGAAGCTTGGTGCCGAGATCAGCGAGGTCACCATCGAAGTGAGCACGGATAGGACGGTGATTCAATCTGAAGCATACAACTACCATTTGGAAAACATCGCAAAACACTCTGCCCTCTATTTGCCGGACACCCTCACAAAATTGAAGCTCGGCACCTCCATCGACATGGCGGCATACATCAAAGCCCGTTTAAAGATGGACCAACTTCGTCGCGAGGCTCCGAAAATCTTCTCTCGGTAGACGTCATTGCGACGCCGACGACTCCCATCCCGCCACCGAAAGCCAGCGAGCTGCCGACGAAATTTGAAGATCTCATGACCAACGATGGATTGATGTTCCGCAACGCTAGACGATTCAATCTGTCGGGTCTGCCGACGATTTCCGTCCCATGCGGGTTTACCAAAGCAGGCCTGCCCATCGGGCTGCAGCTGAGTGCAGCGCCCTGGCGGGAAAGCAACCGTCCTCCGGCTAGCGCACGCGTACGAACAAGCTACGAACTGGCATACCCGCCGCCCCAATGTCGCCGCGCATGACCGCCTTCAGGGAAGCGGAGTGGGGTTATAGAATCAAAGAGAGCTCTATTCGCTAACGAGTACCAGTAATTTCGTGACATCGGCATCGCCATTCACATCAACGATTCCGTCTTGAGAGAGAGCATTCAAAATGGTGGCATGGGGAATTGGCAACCGTAAGCCGCAACCGCAGGAAAAGGTAATCACCGGCCGCTTCGAAATCGAGCGGGACGGCCAGGTCGCCTACCTGGAGTATAGTTTGGCGGGAAAAGTGTTGGGGTTGATCCATACCGAGATCCCGGATAAATTACGCGGCCTCGGCCTTTCGTCTTCTTTAGCGGAAACCGCGTTTCAATGGGCCCGTGAACACAACCTCAAAGTGGATGTGATTTGCCCTTCCGTGCACGCGTATCTGGCGAAGCATCCGGAATATTCGGATCTTGTCCTGCAATGAGGATGACGAAACGCTTACCGCAGAATGGGCGCGCCTTCGTATTATCATTCCTGCTAAATGGGCTGCTTCTGACCGCCGTTCCGGCGGTCCTGAGAAAGAAGGATTCATGAAACGCATCAGTCTGCTCTTAATTCTTTTGCTCACGCAGGCGGTTTGGGCTCAGGACTGGGCGCGCGCCCAGTTGGAAAAATCTCCGCGGCATCGCGAATGGGTCACGGTCAAGCATGACGACCGCTCGGTTGAAACTTTCGTGGTTTATCCCGAGTCGAAGGACAAGAGGCCGGTGGTAGTTCTGATCCACGAAATCTTTGGCATGTCGGATTGGGTCCAGGATCTTGCCGACCAGGTAGCCGCAGCCGGCTATATCGCCATCGCTCCCGACCTGCTCTCGGGAATGGGTCCGAACGGCGGCCGCTCCTCCGACTTTGCGCAGGACAAGGTGACGGAAGCGGTGAGCCATCTCAATCCTGACCAGATCACAGCCGACCTCAACGCCGTTGCCGACTACGGCAACAAGCTTCCCTCGTCCAATGGCAAGTTGTTTGTGGGAGGCTTCTGCTGGGGCGGCGGGCAAACTTTCCGCTTCGCCACCAATCGGCCCGACCTGGCCGCGGCTTTTGTCTTCTATGGCGTGCCCCCGGACAAAGATGCCATGACCCGGATCAAGGCTCCGGTCTATGGATTTTATGCCGGCAACGATGCGCGAATTGATGCCACGCTTCCTGACACCACGGCGCAGATGAATGCGGCGGGGAAAAAGTTCGAGCCAGTGGTCTATGACGGCGCCGGACACGGCTTCATGCGCGCCGGCGAAGCGCCTGACGCAAATGATGCGAACAAGAAAGCACGTCAGGAATCGTGGGAGCGCTGGAAGAATCTCCTGGGGAAATAGTCGCCGAGAAATAGTCGCAGAAGATAATCGACGGAAATAATTTGGAGAAATAATTTCGCGACGCTGCGACGATCAGGGCAATCGCCAGTGTGCGGTAGACTGACGCCATGAATCTGCGTCCCGGGCAAGTCCCTCATCGTGAGTTCTATCGTGCGCTGATCACAGCCGTGGTGCCGCGTCCCATCGCGTGGGTTTCCACGCTCAGTAAGGACGGACAGCCCAATCTGGCTCCCTTTTCTTTTTTCAACTGCGTCTCGAGTGAACCTCCACTTCTCGCCTTCGCCCCCGCACTGCGGCCGCTGGAAAGCGGACACGCTCCCAAAGACACCTTGCGCAACATTCGCGATACCGGAGAGTTTGTAATCAATCTGGTGACTTTTGAGTTGGCCGCTGCCATGAATGTCACCAGCGGAGAATACGAGGCGGCGGTGAACGAGTTTGAATTGGCAAAACTGACGACTCGGCCATCGGAAATTGTCCGTCCTCCGCAGGTTGCTGAATCTCCCATAAATTTTGAATGCAAGACCTATCGAATCATCGATTTTGGCAGCAAGCCACCGAGTGGCAGCCTGGTCATCGGCGAAATTGTCTCAATGCATGTTGAGGAGAAAGTGCTGAAGGATGGGCGCATCAACCCGGAGGCGCTTGATCTAGTCGGGCGCATGGGTGGGATGCAGTACACTCGCACTACCGAGCGATTCGAAATGGAGCGCCCGAAGGTGAAGCGTTGAGCTCTTCCTGTCAGCTTCGGACGGAGTCTTTCAGAGTGATATTTTTTCTTTTTCCGCCCCGGTAGATCCAGCCGCCCGCGGCCATCAGCGCCGCCGTGCCCCCCACGATCTTTAGAACCGCCAGCGGCTTGTTGGGGTCATCGGCCGGAGGCACGACAGACAGCAGGATTGTGGCGGTGGTCGTGAGCAGTCCGATCACGGAGATAAATACGGCGACAGGCTTCCGCCCTGGAACCCGGATTACCTCCGGCCCTGCGGGCTCGCGCTGCAATTTGATCATGGCGGCAAACACGTACAGATAGGGAATGAAATAAACAATGACGGTCATGCTGGCGAGCACATCGTAGGCGCCTTTGACGTTGGTTCCGGCCTGCCCAAGAAAGATAAACAGTATTCCGACAAGATATTGTATGAGCAGCGAGACCCAGGGCGTTTTCCATCGCGGATGCAGCCTGCCAAACGCCGGCGGCAGAAAATGGTCGATGCCGGCAACGAACGGCAACCGCGCCACCGCAGCCAGATAGGCGGCTGCCGCGCCGACGTTGCTCAGGGCAATCAGGAACGCCGCCAACGGCAGCGTCCAGTAGTATCCGACTCGCTCGACGGTTTTGGCGATCGCCTGCACCAGACCTTGCAGGTTGCTGACTTCGGTCGACGGCAGTGCCACCAGCACGCCCACAGTTCCGATGATGTAGCAGAACGCCACCGTGATTCCCGCGACGAACACTGCCCAGGGAATGGTGCGCCGCGGATTCTTGATCTCCCCGCCCAGGAATGATCCGGTTTCACATCCTCCGAAGGCGAACACCAGCAGAGACCAGAAAATGATGTCCTTGAAGTGAATGCTGGGCGTCATGGTGCGCAACGTGAATGCGTTCGCCGAACCAAAGCGGTGCCACGCGATTCCACCCATCACGATCACGATCACTGCCGGAATCCACATCGCGACCGCACCCAGGTTGTGCAGCCACTTGCCCACATCCAGGCCGACGACGTTGACTACCGTGGCCAGGGTCAAGGTAAGCACCGAGAAAATAATGTAGAAGTTGGCGTTGTTCGAGAGATGTCCCCACGCGCTCTGCCGCATGAAAATGATGTTGCTGGCGGCGAAATAAAGTACGGCGGGGAAATAAGGGAGATTGCTGGTCCAGTAGGCCCACGCCGACATGAATCCGGAAAAATCTCCGAACGCTTTCTTGCTCCAGACGTAAAGCCCGCCCTCATCGGGATAGCGCGACGACAGCTCCACGACCGAAAAAGCCAGAGGGATATAAAAAACCAGCCAGGCTCCGATCCAGATGACGATTGAACTGGGCCCGGCGGCGGCGGCGGTTGCGATCCAGCGCAGGCTGATGCCAGTGACCACGTAAAACAGGACGAGGTCGCGGAAGCCCATGACCCGCTTGGGCTGGTTGGGAGTTTCGGGATCGGCAGAGGACTGGCCCGCGGCACTCAGGGTTATCGGGTCGGAGGCGTGTCCGGTTTCGTCCACTCTGTTGTACGGAAGTTCAGGTGATCGTGAGCCAGCAAAATCGGAACGGCTGTCAAAACTTTATATGATATACGGCGTCATCCTGAGCTTGCGAAGGATCTAGCGCGGGGCGATTCGCATTTCTCCCATAGTTCGTGCCGCAAGCGCGCTAAAGGCTTCGGGACTAAAGATCAGCATGAGGTTGGTTCATCAGGAACTTTGAGCGACCTTTCTGCTCATCCGCTTCCAGTACAGGTATCCCGGCACGCCGATCAGCACAATCAGCGTTCCCGCCAGAGACTCCATGGGACGCGTGACAATTGTGTTCAGCGTCCAGGCGCCGCCGATCAAAACATAAATCGCCGGCAGCCAGGGATATCCGGTGCAGCGATAAGGGCGCGGAATATCCGGCCGCTTCCAGCGCAGAATAAACAGTCCGATCACCGTCATGGTGTAGGACAGGACCATGCCGAACATTACGTACGTGTAAAGCTGATCGTAGCGGCCGCTGACGGTCAGGATTGCGCCCCAGATTCCTTGCCCGATCAGGCTGAATGCGGGCGTGCGCCACTTGGGATGGACCTGCGCCATCTTTTGAAAGAACGCCCCGTCCCGGGCCATGGCGTAATAAACGCGGGCGCCGCTCATGGTGCAACTGGCCATTGCGCCGAAGCAGGAGAGTGCAATCAGCGCCGAAAGCCACACTGCGGCCGCGGGAGAAAACAGCGCGGTGGCGGCGGCGTGCGCGATAGTCTCGTGCTTTGCCACCTCACTGAGCGGCAGAGCGTAGACGTAGGTCATGTTCATGGCCATGTAAATGACGCCGACCACAATCACGCCCAGCACCATCGCCAGGGGCACATTGCGGCGCGGTTCCTTCACTTCTCCGGAAACCCAGGTGATGTAGACCCATCCGTCATAAGCCCAGAACACTGCGATCAGGGCGACCCCGAAGGCGGAGATCAACTGTCCGGGACTCAATCCCAGAGTCAGGCTCTGACCGGGAGCAGCGAAGTGATGCCAGTCGCCCTTGCCGATGGCGAATCCCAGAATCACAAATGCCGCCATAGCAGCGAACTTCGCCCAGGTGGCGAGATTCTGCAGTATGGTGCCCCAGCGCAGTCCGACCACGTTGATCCACGTAACCACGATGATGGCAATCACGGCGACCACGGAAGCGCGGGTAAGAACGATGCCGGCGGCGGAAAAGACCACGTGATCCTGCGAAATGAAGGGAACAATTCCTCCCAGGTATGCGGCCGACGCGACCGAAAGCGCGGCGATGGTTCCGCCGTTGGCAACGCTGAACAGCATCCAGCCGTAAAGGAACGCGGGCAGGTCGCCGTAAGCTTCACGCAGGTAAATGTATTGTCCCCCGGAATCCGGAAACATCGAACCCAGTTCGGCGAAGGCGACGCAAGCGCACAGAGAAATCACGCCGCCCAGCACCCAGACCAGCAGAAACAGCACCGGATGGGGAAGCGGTCCTGCAATATCTTTGGCGGTCAGAAAAATCGAAGACCCGATAATGCCGCCCGCCAGCAACAGCACGGAGTCGAGAAGCGATAGTCCTCGAACCAGGCTGGGCTGGGAATCATTTTTCGCGGTGGCCGATGGAGAAACCGTGGGCAGGCTCATTGGTTATCCCATCCCCAGTTCGTCGGGAGATTCCAGCGGAGTTCCACAGCGACGGCAGATGACGGCCGAGCAGTCGCCGCAAGTGAGCGGATCGGTCACTTCCTGGGCGCACCGGGGGCAGTAAAGTGGCTCCGGGTCAGGCTCCGGCTGCGGGTTTGGTGCCATGAGGAAGGCAATGTAGCATATCCTTCGTGTAACTTTGTGTCCTTCGTGGTTGATGCCTTAAGACATCAACCACGAAGGACACGAAGTTACACGAAGGAGAGCAATTGCCCGAAAAAGCCCCTACTCCTGACGAGAAGCTGCAAAACGAATTCAACCGCTGGGCAGAAGCCGGTGAAGGCGAGAAGATGGAGAACCATCATCTCGACATCACCGAGAAGACCCTGCGTCTGATGGACCTCCGGCCCGGGCGAGCGCGTGCTCGATCTGGGATGCGGCTCGGGCTGGGCCACCCGCCTGCTCTCGCGACTGGTGGGAGAAGGGCCCGAGGGCTTTGGCCAGGTGGTTGGTCTCGATGTTTCCGACGAGATGATCCGGCAGGCGCGCGCGGCTTCGAAAGACTTCGAAAATATTCTGTACGTGTGGGGATCGGCGCAGCAGATTCCCTGGGAAGAAAACTTCTTCGACAAAGTGTTGTCGGTCGAGTCGTTTTATTACTATCCCGATCAGGACCGGTCGCTGGCGGAACTGTTTCGCGTCATGGCGCCACACGGCCGCCTTTTTATCCTGATCAACTTATACCGGGACAATCCTTATTCGCTGCAATGGGTGGACAAGCTGAAAGTGCCGGTGCACGTGCGGTCCGAGGCGGAGTATGTCGAGCTGTTGAAGAAGCACGCCTTCGAGAATGTCGAATCCCGGCGAATTCCCGACGACACGCCCACGCCGGATGACTATCAGACGAAATCGTTCCACAGCCTCGCCGATCTGAGAGCATTCAAAAAGATTGGTGCATTGCTGCTGATGGCATCGAAGCCGGATCTGCGCACCCCAGCGCCGGGATATACGATTTACTAGCCAAAGACTGTGTGGGGAGGAGAAGGTTGTGTGGGGACGGGCGCCCTCGCCCGTCCAGGCGGAGCGAAGCTCCGCAGTTCTATTTGGTTCGCTGTTTCTAACGCGATCCTGTCCAGCCTGTTCGAGTCTTGCGCCCACACCTTTCGCGGGCGAGGGCGCCCGCGCCACACAATCCCAGCTCTACTTCACCAGCCGGTTGTACTTCTTCAGCACTTCGCGCAGACGATCGTGGGGCAGGCCGATGACCTCGAAATCGTTAATCCCCTTCATCGTCTTGGCCGCGACCATGGCATTGACTATCGCTTCTTCCGTGGCCTGAACGGTGGCGAGGAAAATCGGATTCAGCCGCTGGTTGGGAAGCATCGTCAGCTGGTGCAAACCCTTCGCTCCCTTGACGCCGGGGTTGGCGGTTGAGAACGCGATGAAAATATCTCCCGAACCGTCCGAGGCAAAACTTCCATCTCTGCCCAGCCCCAGCGACACTCGTCGGGCCACACGTTTCAACTGGGTCGGGATGAGGGGCGCGTCCGTGGCCACGACTACGATGATCGATCCGATGTCTTCGTCGCGAACCACGTGGTCGGAAATCTCGCTGGCCTACCGGGACTCCGGCGATGCGCAACTGGCTTCGGCGCCCGTAGTTGCATTGCACCAGGACTCCGACCGTGTAGCCGCCGAACTTGGCGTCCAGCACGCGCGACGAGGTCCCGATGCCTCCCTTGAACTCGTTGCAGATCATTCCCGTGCCGCCGCCCACGCTGCCTTCCTCCACTGGCCCGCCATGCGCGGTATCCAGCGCATGAAAAACATGTTCGGGTTTCACGTGAAAGCCGTTCATGTCGTTCAAATCATCGTCGGCCGTCTCGGCCACCACCGGCAGCGACCACGAATAGCCTTCCTCGTCCGGTGGCGCGCGCTTTATCCGCCATGCGATCTCCGCATCGCGCACCACGCCTACGCTGTGGGTGTTCGTGATCATTACCGGCCCGTCCAGCAGGCCGGACTCCTCCAGCCATGTGGTTCCGGTCATCTCTCCGTTGCCGTTCAGGGTGAACCAGCCACCGAACACGGCATCCAGGGAATCCTTGCCACGGGGAAAAATCGCAGTCACTCCGGTGCGTACCGGACCCACCCCTACCTTCAGCGGGCCGCTACCGGAAATCAGGGTGGTGTGTCCTACTTCTACGCCTTTGACGTCGGTAATGGCGTTGAATGGGCCGGGTGTGCCGTCGAAGGGAACGCCCAGATCACGAGCGCGGGGTTCGGGTTGGGCCGCGGCCGTGGCTAACAGCAAAGAAAAAACCAATGCAATCCTGGTTCTGCGAGCAGGTTTCAGCATCAAAGTTCTCCGGGGCAAGTTGGGCAGTATAAAGTATTCGGCAGGTAACGCGAGTACAATTGCGTTCATGCGGAGGGCGGAATGGAAAACTGGAAAGTGGCTCTGATTGGCGGTTCGGCAGGTGTGGGAACAATCCTGTTTCTGAAGAAGAAAGTGGACGGCCGGCATCATCCTGGCAGGGGTTGGTGTGGCGACGCTGGCCTCGGAATATCCGGAAAAATTCGAGGAAGTTCGCAGGCGGATGCCTGACTTCATCGAGCGCGGCAACAATTTTCTTGAAGTTGCGTCGCGCGTGGGAGACCGTCTGGCGGAAGCTGCGGGCGATCGCAGTCCAAAGCTGGTACGAGTCGCTGCTGCGCAGCTGAATCACTCGATGCCCAGAGTCTTGCGGGCGTCCGGGCTCAACCGTTCCGGGGTCCAGGGCGGAGTCCATACCACGTTCACGGTGGCGTTGCGAACTCCGGGCATCTGCTCGACTCGCGCCTTCACCTGCTCGCCGATCTGAACATGGGAGGGACAACCCTGCGCCGTCAGCGTCATTTCCACGGTGACATCCTGCTTCTCCTCGGGCGCGGGTTCGAAGCGGACGCCATAAATCAGGCCCAGATCGACGATATTCACCGGAATTTCCGGATCGTAGCACTGCTTCAGCGCGCTCATGACTTCATCTTCGGTGACAGCCGCCATGGATTCTCCTCGAAAAGCACTCATCAGGACAACAGAGTGCCTGAATTGATAGTTTACACTTCCCAGTGCCCCCGGTGTTCGGGGTAGACACTCCATGACTCCAGAATCGAAGCGGAAAATCCAGTTGGCGCTGCTCGCCCTGATCGTGGTGACCGGGATTCGTGCCGCCTACATCGTCTACGAACGTTATTCAGAGCGAGCTGAGGAGGCGGCCAAGGCCAACAAACCGGCGCCGGCCTGAATCGCGGACGACTACGTCGTTACCAAGAAGCTTTATCCCTCCGACGTGAAGTCGGCGAAGCAACTGACGCAGCAGCCGGTATGGGTCAGGGAAGGCTACCACCACACCTACTATCCGTATGACCTGGCGCGAAAGCGCACCGACTTCTCTCACGAAGCGGGATTGCTGCTTCCCATTCAGAAGTTGGACATCAAGGATGTGGTCACCGACACCGCACCTCACTCCGCTCATGTGCATCAGATCATGGCCGTCTTCGAACAGGATGGCAAAGCCTACGCGGTTTCCATCGGCTCGGTGGTCGACAACACTTACAGCATCTACTCCGACGATTATTTCTTCATCCAGGATCCGCACGAACTATACAAACACTGGCCGCCGGACATCTGGGAAGCCATCGATCAACACCAGGTCAAGCCAGGAATGAACCAGCTTCAGGTGGATTTCGCGCTGGGGATGGGAGTTCTCGATCGTGGAAGCGATTCCTCGGTGCAAACCGCGCACTATTCAAATGGCGGCAAGCCCATGACGATTACTTACCGGGACGGCAAAGTAACCGAGATTCGGCCGGCGGATAATCACGCCTGAAGACTGAAAACCGGAAACTGAGAACTGTGAAAACTGGTTACTGAAAACTGTCACCAGAACTGATTACTGGAAACTCGTCACTGGACAACTGCCTCACTTCACGACCGGAGACTTCTCATTCGCGGGACCCTGATCGTCCCCGTGGATGATGCCATCCTCGTCCGCGTAAAACGACCGGTGCTCGGCATCGAGTTGTTTGGGAGTCATGGTCAGATCGAATCCGTCTTTGTTTGGCTTGAAGCCGACGGAATAATCGCCGCGGTCGGATTCACCATGCGCTGGGTGAACGATCCGGTGTGTACCAGGTCGGCCAGGGACTGTGGCAAATTTGTCGTTCTTCTTCTTGTAGAGCTTCTGCGCTCGCAGCACGGTGCGCATGTAGCCCAAGGCGGCAGCTTCCGACTCCGAGCGCGCCGGGTCACCCTTGAACTTGGGTTGATAGGTCGTCTGCGCTCCGGCCGCCAGGGAACCCAGGAGCATAAGTACTCCAGTCCAGCGGGCCAGTCTTCATCGAGGTTTCCGCCAGACCGGTCTTATATTGCTTGCACCAGAATCCCGCACCGGATGCTGTTCGCCAGGCTTTCCTGTCTACTCATGAGTGGTTACTCGCCTCGTTTTTGAATGCTTATCGATGTTACCGGCGTAATCGCCGGAAGCATGCCAATTGTTCTAATCCCGGGCAAATGTAGCTATTCTAGATCAGCTTCTCAAACCAAACAGGGAACCCTATGAAGGCTGCTGCTGCAACCGCAATGAAGGCTTCACCGGCAAAGAAACCGGCCATCCGTCTTGCTGTAGTGGAGAGCGATCCACTACGCTTCGTGGGATTTCGGGCCCTGTTTGACTCCGAGACGGACTTCGAGCTCATCGCCGCGTCGCTTCCCGATATCAGCAAATCTGCCCAATATCGACCTGGTCCTGCTGGGCAACCGCAACGGCCAGAACCTGTTTGATCTGATGGCCAGCCTTAAGGCCAGCCGCCCCGACCTGCGCATCATTGTGACAGGTTCCGGCATGGACGAGGAAACCATCTTGAAAGCTATTGCTTCCGGCGCCAAAGGCTACGTGGATGAAGCCGCCTCGCCGGCCGAGTTTGTGCAGGCGATCCGGATTGTGAACCAGGGATCGGTCTGGGCTCCGCGGCGCGTGCTTTCCATGTTCATCGAGCGGGTAAGCTCCGCTCCGGGACGTATTTTCCCCGCCGGCCGCGTGACCTTTACCGACCGGGAAAAGGAAGTGCTGGAAATGCTGGTGGCGGGCCGCTCCAACAAGGAAATCGGCTCCGCCCTCGGGATCGAGGAACGCACCGTCAAGGCTCATGTGGCCAAGCTTGATGCGCAAAGTGGGAGTGCAGAACCGCATCGCGCTTTCGGTTCATGCCATCACGCACTCGCTGGTCACAGCGAAGTAAGCTGCTCGCAAGCGTGCATCGATTACTTTAGGACAATGACCTAGGTAATCTTGTCGCTTTCGGCGTCCAGCTCGCATACTCGCTTCACCTACCACAGAACCTGGGAGACGGGGTTGGGAGCGGAGATTTAGGGTCACCGCTACTAGCCCCGATTTTTTTGCCTTCTTCCCAATGCCTTTCCCTCCACCCGCATCCGTTCTTCCTCGAAATCCGCTAGAATCAGTGCCATCAATTAGCGGCAAAATTCCAATAGCTCCCGAAAGTCAGGAAAATGAAAAGACTTCTGATTCTGTGCGTAGTGGCCTGTCTTGCCATTCCCGCGTTTGCTGATGACGCAGACAAAGACACGATAAAGACCAGAACAAAGCCGAAGACCGCATTAAAGCTGCCGGCACCGTGCTGGAAGAAATCGAATCCGCGCCCGACCAGGGCATCCCCGAAGAGGTGCTGGGATCGGCCGAATGCGTGGCCGTGGTTCCCACCATGCTCAAAGGCGGATTCATCGTAGGCGCCCGTTATGGACGCGGCGTCGCCAGTTGCCGCACGCCCAAGGGCTGGAGCGCGCCCGCGTTCTTTACCATCAAGGGCGGCAGCTTCGGTCTGCAGATCGGCGCCCAGGCGGTCGATCTGGTCATGCTCATCATGAACGATAACGGCATGAAGAACCTGCTCAGCAGCCAGTTCAAACTGGGCGCCGACGCCAGCGTGGCCGCCGGACCGGTGGGCCGTCATGCGGCCGCCGATACCGACTGGAAAATGAGGGCGCAAGTGCTCAGCTATTCCCGCGCTCGCGGACTGTTCGCCGGACTGGAATTGAGCGGCGCCGCCATTGGTCAGGACAAGGACGCGACCCGCGAGTTTTACGGCCGCATGGTGCCTTTCAAGACGTCGCTGACCGGGACCATCGAGCCTCCTCCGAACGCGCTATCCGTTCCTGAATACGCTGGCCAAGTGGGCCAAAGACGCGGCCGCTGCCAAATAGAGCGCGAACTGTAGGCGAAAAAATCTCGCCATCCTGAGTGGGCGAAAGGGCGATTCGAACGACAAACTCGTTGTTGCCGCTGCGAGACTTGGCCTGCCCGCGCCTGAGTCCTAGGGAGCGGATTCTGGCGCCACTTACGGCTGCGCGCACTGGGTTTGACAACCAATTTCCCCCTTGCTACCGTCACCAGTTTCCCTCAGAATGCGTCAGCGACTCGAGTACGCGCTAGCGTGGCCGTTCATCAAGACTCTGAGCCTGTTGCCGCGTCCGCTGGCGCGCGCGGCGGCCATTTCGCTGGCCTGGCTGGTCTACCTGCTGCATGTGCGTCTGCGGCGGGTCGGCATGCGCAACCTGGCCCTGGCCTTTCCGGAAAAAAGCCGCAGCGAGCGTGCCCGCATTTTGCGCGGAGAATTCACCTCGCTGGGCCGTCAGTTGGCCGAGGTCTGCCAGTTTCCCAGATACACGCTGGAAAATGTCAGCCGGGTGGTCGTCTACGACGGCTTTGAGAACTACGAGCGCGCCTTCGCCCGCGGCAAAGGCGTCCTGTTTCTCACCGCTCACTTTGGCGGCTGGGAACTCTCCGCCTTTGTGCACTCCCTGCACGGTCATCCGATGCACGTCGTGATGCGCAATCTGGACAACGTCTATCTCGATCGCCTGATCCAGCGCTATCGCTCCATGCACGGCAACACTACGGTGAACAAAGATGACTTCGTGCGCGGCCTGCTCGCCGCCATGAAAGCGGGAGAAGTCGTGGGCATTCTGATGGACACCAACATGACCCCGCCGCAAGGCGTATTCGTGAATTTTTTCGGGATTCCGGCATGTACCGCCAGCGGACTGGCCAGAATCGCGTTGCGCACCGACGCTGCCGTGGTTCCCAGCTTCACCATCTGGGACCCCACCCTGCGCAAATACCGGCTGCGATTTGATCCCGCGGTCAACCTGGTGCGCACCGGCAACGACGAAGAGGACATCGTCGCCAACACTCAGTTGTTTACGAAAATCATTGAAGACTATGTGCGCCGCTATCCCGACCAGTGGCTATGGGTGCATCGACGCTGGAAAACGCGGCCTCCGGGAGAACCGGGTTGTATTGAAAGGCAGCTTCTAGCTACTAGCTACTAGCTGCTGGCGTCTAAGTTCGAGTGCCAGCGAGTGCAGCTAGATAGCCAGAAGCTAGAAGCGGCCTTTCAAAACCAATCGCTGCGATACGCGATCCACCAGCTCGCATAAGCGATCGGGAGAGTCGCTCCCAGCGCCCACCAGATGGGCAGAGTGAAATCCGCCACCAGCCCGAGCACGGTGAAGCTGACCCAGAAAATCTTTTTCTCCATGCCATATTTTAGCCCCGGGCTGCTGTCCCAATCGCATTACGAACGCCACCAAGGTACACGAAGGGAACCCCCGGAATTCGTACCTTCGTGCGACTCCGCGTGCCTTCGTGGCTCGACGAATTAGGAGTCGCTGCCGGCCGAGACCAGCTTTTCTTTCCCGCGCCAAACGTATACAAAGATGCCATGAAGGTCTCGCTGAGATCGATTGCCGAATCGCTGCAGGCGGAACTTATTGGCGACGCTGCGGTTGAAGTCAGTGGAATCGCCAGCATTCCTCGGGCGACGCCGGCAGACCTGGTGTTTGTCGAGGACGAGAAGCATCTGAGTCTTGCGCTTGAATCGCGCGCTGCTGCCGTAATCGCGGGCAAGTTCGCCGAGGGCAAGCCCAGCTTCAAAACCTCTGCTGATTTCACGCCAACCCAAACTGACATTTGCGCGGGCGGCAAGGCTTCTTCGCTCCGCGCCCGACCGTCCGCCAGGCGTTCACCCCAGCGCGCAGGTTCATGCTTCGGCACGGCTGGGAAAAGATGTGACCGTGGCGGAGCGGGTCGTGATCGGCGAAAGCGCTGCAATCGGCGATCAGACTTGGATCGGCGCCGGCACAGTGATTGGTGCGGGCGTCAGTGTTGGCTGCGATTGCGAGCTGTATCCCAATGTCACGGTCTACTCCGGCACGCGACTCGGCGACCGCGTGATCGTTCACGCCGGAGCGGTGCTGGGCAGCGACGGCTTCGGCTACGTCCGCGACCAGGCGACCGGACATTACGAAAAATTTCCCCAGCAAGGGCGCCTCGAAATCGGCGATGACGTCGAGATTGGCGCGAACACGACCATTGACCGCGGCGCCCTTGAAGTCACGCGCATCGGACGCGGCTCCAAGATCGACAACCTGGTCCACGTCGGCCACAACTGCCAGATCGGAGAGGATGTCGTGATCGCCGCGCAAGCCGGTCTTTCCGGCAGCATCGTCATCGAGAAAGATGTTGTGCTCGGCGGCCAGGTTGGCCTCGGAGAGCACGCCCGCATCGAAGAAGGAGTGATGCTGGGCGGACAAGGCGGCGTTCTCCCCAACAAAGTATTACGCGGAAAAGGAGTCGCGTTCTGGGGAACCCCGGCACGCCCGTTGCGTGAATATCTGAAGCAGTTGGCGACATTGGCGCGCCTGGCGAGGAAAGAATAGTCAAGGAATAGTCGTTGGCCGTTGGTCGCTTGGCTCGTTCGGCGAAACCATGCTGTTGGTTCGCCGAACAGCTGTTGGCGAGTGCCAACGACCAAAGACCAACGACCAACGACCATAGTTAACCCATGCCCCTCATCGTCATCGGCGGACACTCCCGCAGCGTCGGCAAGACCAGCGTGGTCGCAGGCCTGATCGCGGCTTTGCCGGAATACAACTGGACGGCCCTGAAAATCACGCAGTATGGCCACGGCGTCTGCTCGGCCAACGGAGAGCCATGTCACTGCGCGACTGATGATCACATTCATGGGCGATCTCGGAAGAGAAAGACCGCTCCGGAGAAAGTGACACCTCGCGTTTTCTTGCGGCGGGGGCGGTCCGCGCCTGGTGGGTGCGGACTGAGCAGGGCCGCCTGGCGGAGGCCATGCCCACGGTTCGACGCAAGCTGGCCGAATCGGGCAACGTGATTCTGGAGTCGAACAGCATTCTCAAATTCGTCCGTCCCGATCTCTATCTCACCGTTCTCGACCCCGCCACCGCGGACTTCAAGAAGTCAGCCCAGGAATTCCTCGACCGTGCCGACGCCGTCATCCTGCATGAGAACGCAGGCAAAGCCGGTGGCATGGCGCGATCTCTCGCTCAAGCCGGTGGCGGGGCGGCCCTTGTTTCGTATCTCTCCCCCGGAATATGTCACGCCTCCGATCGTCGAATTTGTGCGGCAGAAACTAACAAAAACTTAACCACAGAGGACACAGAGGATCACTGAGGAAAATAATAAGAATTTTCCCTGTGTTCCTCTGTGTCCTCTGTGGTTATCTTTAGGGTTATGACGCCCGCTCCCATCAAGCCCGTAATTTCCATGGACGTACTGAATCAGATCGATGTTCGCGTGGGGACGATTCTCTCCGTGGCCGACGTGCCCAACTCCGACAAGCTGGTGCAGCTTCGCGTCAGCTTCGGCGATCACGAACGCACCATCGTCGCTGGCCTGAAAACCGAACGCAACAACCCGCGAGAGATCGAGGGCAGGCAGGCGCTATTTGTGCTGAATCTGGAGCCGCGAAAAATGCGCGGCATATTGTCGGAAGGGATGCTGTTCGATATTGGATATGCCGATGGAGTGCGTCCGGTGCTGGCAGTGCCCGAAAGCCCCGTCCCGGACGGAACCAGAGCCGGTTAGGATTTGCGCGAGCGTCCGAGTTCCCACGCTTTGGCGTATTTCCAGGAAACATAAACCGCGTGGTAAAGATGCAGCAACAGCCCCTCACGGCCGTCGAGGAAACCCAGCCGAAAAAAATAGTTGTAGACAAATGTGAACCAGGGCCGGATCGCGATGTTGATCACGCTGAATCCGGTTCGCCCCTCGGCCACAAGCATCTCCGCACCCAGCGAAGAGTACCGGTTCATGTGATCGATGTAGTCGGAAAGCGTCGGATAGGAGTGGTGAAGGAGGCAGCCAGTTCGTACGACCGCAGTGTTGTGATTTGTTTGACGCGTCTTCGTGCACCGCGCGCTTTTCGTCGAAAACGGCTCGCGCCCGCGGCGAACAGGCGGAGCTTCCGATCGGGATAGAAGCCCTCCGTGTTTGATCCATCGACCGAGGAAATAGTTCTTCCGCGTGACCCAGAAGGCGAGCGGCAAGGCTGATTTCCGTTCGAGTCTTCGAACCGAACATCAAACGCGGGTGCCACGTTCCACTCGAAAGGACCATAGTCGTGGTTTCGTCGCTGCGCGCTGGATTTGCGCCGCCAGGTCCGGGCTGACAGTTCCTCATCCGCGTCCAGACTCAGAATCCAGTCGCCTGTCGCCTTCTCGATCGCTGAATTCTTTTGCGCCGCGTAGCCCTTCCAGGTTCTCGAAAAGATCTTCGCGCCGAACGACCGCGCTATTTCCACGGTGCGGTCGGTCGAACCCGAATCCACGACGATGATTTCGCCCTGCCCGTCGCGCACCAGCGGCCGCACGCTTTCGAGCGTGCGCGCCAGATTGGATTCTTCGTTGTAAGTGATCAAAACCACGGAGAGCGTCACGCGGAGAGGATAAACCGGGAGACGGCCGCGGCGGAATGGCCGCGTGGATGCCTCAGGCTTTGCTCGTTACCCTTGCGATTCACGCAGGGCAGGTGAGGACACCTGCCCCTGCGCGGTTGGTTCAGATTACTGCGGCGGTGTCTGCGCCGGAGGCTGCGTATCCGGCGTTGCCTGCGGCTGCATCACCGAGGTTGGCACTTCCTTCCGCGGAGCTACGAACGGAATATTCGGCATGCGCGTCACTTCGCCACGCTCGGCGTCGGAAATCAGGATTCCGGCATGGTCGAGCAAAAGCCCGGTGGCGCGATCCAGTTCCACCTGGGCTTTTTCGTACGCCGCCATCGCCGACACCAAAGTCGATTCGGCTTGCGCCAGGGCGCTCTGGTTCTGCAGTACCAGAGTAGTGGTGGAAGCTCCCAGAGCGTATTTCTTCTGTTCCGCGTCCAGCGACTGGTGGCCCAGGTCAACCGCGGCTTGGGCAGAGGCCACGCTGGCCCGGTTCTGCGTCACCGAGAACTGGGCGTTTCGTACTTCGATGCGAACCTGATTTTCCAACTGCTGCAGGCGCATCTGAGACTGCCGATATTCCAGTTCCGACCGAATCTGCGTAGCCTGGGCTACCCGATTGCGCAACGGAATGGTCAGGCTCAAGCCCACGCCCTTGTCGGGCGAACTGGAATCCACCAGTTGACTCAGCGCGTTGCCATAGCCGACCGGGCCGCCATTCCGGAACGGAGGCGCGGCACGGGTAGGATCAAAGCAGGTTTCGAAACCGGTGTTGGGACCGGTACAGGTGGGGAGGGCCACATTGCCTCCGATGCCCGACCCGCCGTAGTAGGCAAAGAGGTCGAGACTCGGCAGCAGCGCGTTGCGGACCGCCTTGTTGCTGATTTCGGTGTTGGTCAAGCTGATCCGCGCTTCCGCCAATTCGGCGCGATGGCTGAGCGCGTCATTCACCAGGTCCTGCGTCGGAACCACCGGCTCAGTTTCCGGAAGCTGCATGGTGGAAGTTGGAATCACGTCCGCATCGGCCAGCCTGGGGTCGACCAGCGTCCGGCTGAGCGCGTTCTTCATCAACAGCTGCTGCAACTGCAGATTCGTCTGGGCCACGGTCAGCGCCTGCTGATCGGTGGCCACGGTGCTCTGGGCGCGAACCACTTCAATGGGCGCCAGAGTTCCGATTTCCACCTGCTTCTTGGTGTCGGAAAGAGTCTTCGAGGCGAAAGCCAGAGACTCATTCTGCACTCTCACGTTTTCGTACGCGAACACCAGATCCCAATATATGTTCTCGATCTGGTCGACCGTGGTGATGATCTGCAGCCGGAAGGCGACGTCGGAGATCTCGCGGTTATTTTTGGCAATCCGGATAAACCGCGTATTCGGCGCAAAGCCGAAGCCCTGCAGCAAGTGCTGAGTGAAGCGGGCTTGAAACCCTGAGCTAAGCGCGGGGCTGTAAGTGGCGGTGGGATTATCAGTAGTGATATGGGTGTTGTTGAATCCCACCGACAAGTTGGTGCCGGTCTTGAAGCCTTGCAGATAGCTGAAGTTCGCCGTGCCGGTGTTCTGGTTAGCCACCGGGATGGGGCTGAAAATGCTGGTCGATTGCGTGAACGCCCGATCCATCTGCAGCGTGCCGCTAAGAATGGGATCGAAGCTGGTGATGGCCGGGCCGCTGCCCAGGGTGGAATTGACCAATCCACCAGCACCGGTTCCCGCGCCTCCGGAGCCTGCGCTGGTGCCGCCAGTGCCCGAGCCGACCGACCCGCTGAGGCCGCCCGTACCGCCGCCGGGCGTGCCCGAAACCGTGCCGCTGTTGACGCCCAACGTGCTGGCGCCAGCCTCGGCGCGCAGAACGTCGGTGTCGGCAATGTTCAGGTTGTAGCGCTGAATGGCGATATCAAGGTTGTTCTCCATGGCCAGCGCGACCGCGTCATTCATGGAGAGCATGAGCTTGCCGTTCTGCATCAACTGCTCGATTCGCGGCGTATTGCTCAAGTTGGGCGGCGCCACGCTCTGCGACCGGTACGGACCAATCGGGTCAGGGAAGTGCGAACGCGGTTTGTAGGCATCCTTGGTGATGAACCCCTGCTTGCTGCGGTTGCGGGCCCTCGGGCAACGGCTGAGCCGGCTGGGCTGCGGTTTGGGCCCAACCCGTGGCGGTCAAAGCGCCGGCCAGAACAACTGCAAGAGTCCGCCGGAGGGCGCACTGCAAAACAGACAAAAACATTCGATTCTCTCCCTGCATAAGCTGGTGGTGAAAACGGCAAAGGCCTCTCGAAGTCAAGCGATGGTACGCAAAATGAGAGCCCCAGGTTTCATTTTTTGTGTCCGGAGGCGCAACTCGTGCTTTCGCTCCTGATTGTGGCCCAATGCCAATCTGTGACGAACTCACGCCGCCACACCAGCCGAGCCACGAAATGAATAGATTAGTATAGCTGACGACCCCGCCCTGACTTGAGCTGGCATCGTCCACTCCGCCGGTAAAACTTTGTAAAGATTTGCAAGCAGATTGGATGATAATCGACACCGCGACGACTCCAAACAATCGACATGCGCAATCTCAAATTGGTCCTGGCCTATGACGGGACGGAGTTCTCGGGATGGCAGATTCAGCCCGCGGCGGCCACCATCCAGGGCACACTGGCCTCCGCCATTGGACGGGTGACCGGCGAAAATGTCTTGCCTCAAGGCTCCGGACGTACCGACGCCGGGGTGCATGCCCTCGGCCAGGTCGCCACCTTCACCACCCAGTCGCCCATTCCCGCGGATAATCTGGTCACCGCGCTGAATGACGTTCTGCCTGCCGCAATCCGCGTGCTCGAGGCGATCGAGGCCCCGCCCGAATTTCACGCTCGCAAATCCGCGCAAGCCAAGACCTACCGCTATCGAATGTATCGAGGAGCCGATCTGTCCGCCTTTCCTGGCACGCTATGTCTGGCATTATCCCTATCCGTTGGACGAATCTGCGATGCAACAGGTAGCCGCTTCGATTGTGGGCGAGCACGATTTCACCTCGTTCGCCGCCGTTGATCCGGAGCGCGATCGGGAAGAGGTCGCCTCCAACGTCAGGAAAGTTTTTCTTTCCACCTGGCAACGCGAGGCCGACGAATTTGTCTATACGGTGCGCGGCAGCGGATTCCTGCACCACATGGTGCGCAATCTGGTCGGGACGTTCCTGCTGGTGGGTAAGGGCACGCTGAAGCCGTCCGACTTGCCGCGGATTCTCGAAGCCCGCTCTCGCGCCGCCGCGGGCGCCACCGCACCGGCAAATGGCCTGTACCTGGTAAGCGTGGAATACTGAGCTGCTGACAGTGTGGCGCGGGCCGTGTGGCGCGGGCGCCCCCGCCCGCGTAAGCTTGGGCCTATAGCATGTCCGCCAACGTCCAAATCGCAGCCCGCAAAGTGGTCTCAGTCAATCCCGCCACCGGCGCGACTCTTGGCGAGTTCGAATGCGCATCGATTTCGGAAGTCCATGCCGCGGTGGCGCGCGCTCATGCTGCACAGCCCACTTGGGCATCGCTCGACGTACGCCTGCGAATCGCGATCCTGCAGAAATTCCAGCATCTTCTGCACCAGAAGAAATCCGAAGTCGCACAGCTCGTGACCCGCGAAGCCGGCAAGCCTTACGTTGAAGCCCTGCTCACCGAAGTGCTGGTCGTGCTCGATGCCGCCCGCTTCCTGATCGAGAACGCTTACCAGTTGCTCCGCGACGAACCGGTCCCGCACGGCAATCTCGCGATGAAAGCCAAGTCCGGACGCCTGCTTCGCGAGCCCTATGGCGTGATCGGAATCATTTCGCCATGGAACTATCCCTTTTCGATTCCGGCAACCGAAAGCCTGGCCGCGCTGGTGGCAGGAAACGCGGTGGTGCTGAAGCCCTCGGAATTTACCTCACTCACCGCGATGGAGCTGGCGTCGCTGTTCCACCAGGCGGGTGTGCCGAAGGAAATCTTCCAGGTGATTACTGGCGACGGTTCGACCGGCGCTGCGCTGGTCGATGCTTCGCAGCCGATGCTTCGCGGTCGATACTTCGTTGCCCCGTGCTTCGCTTCGCCCCCGTCTTCAATCGACAAGTTGGTCTTCACCGGAAGCGTTCCCACCGGAAAGCGAATTGCCCAGGCCGCGGCTGCCGCGCCTGCTGCCGGTGGTGCTGGAGCTGGGCGGCAAAGATCCGATGCTGGTGCTCGACGACGCGGACGTTGAAATTGCCTCCAGCGGCGCGGTCTGGGGCGCATTCGTGAACGCGGGACAGGCCTGCCTTTCGGTCGAGCGCTGCTTCGTACACCGCAGCCTGTACGAGACTTTTCTCGAAGCTTGCGTGCGCAAGACCGGGCAGTTGCGAGTGGGAGACGGCATGGACCCGGAGACCGACGTCGGGCCTCTGATCCACGAACGCCAGTTGCTGAATGTGGAATCGCACGTGGAAGATGCACGCGCTCATGGCGCTCGCGTTCTACTGGGCGGGAAACGTCTGCCAGAGTTAGGCCCGAACTTCTACGCGCCGACCGTGCTTGCGGATGTGACGCCGGAAATGCGCATCATGCGCGAAGAGACCTTCGGGCCCGTCCTGCCGGTGATGCCTTTCGAC
Source organism: Terriglobia bacterium (assembly GCA_963812465.1). GTDB lineage: Bacteria > Acidobacteriota > Terriglobia > Terriglobales > Acidobacteriaceae > JAIQFF01. The sequence goes on along the minus strand of CAWEVE010000030.1, from coordinate 123,587 downwards.
AGCGATGACGACGCGGTCCGACTGGCCAACGATTCCGAATACGGCCTGGCGGCCAGCGTGTGGACCCGCGATCGAGGTCGTGGCGAGGCGATTGCCCGGCGCATTCAAGCCGGAACCGTGATGGTGAATGATGTGCTCTCCTGCTTCGGCATCAGCGAAGCGCCGCACGGCGGAATGAAAGCAAGCGGCATCGGCCGCTCCCATGGCCGCTGGGGGCTCGAAGAGATGGTCCGGACGAAATATATGGATTCCGATCGCCTGCCGGGAATGGCAAAGGTCTGGTGGTACGGCTACGGAAACGCCTTCGCTCGCCAGATGGAGGGGTTGCTCGATATGCAGTTTGCTCGGCGATGGACGCAGCGGCTGCGCGGCGCAGTCAAAGCGGTGGGCGCGCTGAAAGCCGAAACGTCCGCGGTGATCGCGAATCGATGTGATCAAGTCGGGTAGCCCCGCCGAAACGCCTTCGAGTAAAATGAAGACCGTGCATCCAGCGGCGCATTTGCCGCAGCAACGAGGACTGTTCCTTTGGCCACGACCGAAACCGCAACAGCCGCTCCGCCGCAACTTCCTCATCACAAAGTAAAATTCAAGAAGCCGGGGCAACGCTCCTGTAATGAGAAAGACGCCAAGGGCAAGTTCTGCGGCGGACATCTGAAGCGCTGGTTCTACACCACGGATGTGGTCGAGCAGGCGTGCGGCGACGCCGAGAAAGCCTGGGGGCCGGATGCGGAAGTCTATCGTTGCGAACACTGCAAGACGCTGTACCTGCCCAATCCGGACGGGGTCAGCGGCCTGAACGTGGCAGGTCAGGGACAGACCTCGATATTCGGATTGACCATCGCCCCCAAGAAGTAGCGAAGCAAGAACCAAATTGCCGTGAAAGCCTCGGAACTCATCTACGACTGGAACCAGATGGACGCTGCCCGGCTGCGGCCAGCCGGCCGGGTGCTGCTTAACGATGAGACTCTGCGCGACGGGCTGCAATCGCCTTCCGTACGCGATCCCTCCATCGAAGAAAAAATTCAAATCCTGCATTGCATGGAGTCGCTCGGCATCAACTCGCTCGACCTCGGCCTGCCCGGCGCCGGGCCGCGCGCGGTGGCGGATTGTGAAGCCCTGGCCCACGAAATCGTCCGCCACAAAATGAAGATTCGCGCCAACTGCGCCGCCCGCACTCATGAGAATGACATCCGCCCCATCGCCGGAATCGTGCAGCGCACCGGGCTGAACATCCAGGCCGCGACCTTTATCGGCTCCAGTCCGATCCGCCGCTACACCGAAGGCTGGACCGATGATTTCCTGCTCGAGACCACGGAAAAGGCGGTGAAATACGCGGTCTCGCTGGGCCTCGAATCGATGTACGTGACCGAAGACACGACCCGCTGCGATCCGGAGATGGTCAAGCGTCTTTATTCGACCGCGATCAGTTGCGGCGCGCGTGCCATCGTGATTTGCGACACCGCCGGACACGCCACGCCCATGGGAGCTTTCGCCCTCGTGCGTTTCGTCATCGAGGAAGTAGTGAAGCCCTCGGGTGAACAGATTCGCGTGGATTGGCACGGTCATTGTGACCGCGGTCTGGCCATCGCGAACTCCATGGCGGCGCTGATGGCGGGCGCGGAATGCGTGCACGCTTGCGCTCTGGGCATCGGCGAGCGCGTCGGCAATACGCAGATGGATCAGATGCTGGTCAATCTGAAACTGATGGGCATCTCGCCCTGGGCCGAGCAGGACCTGACCAAGCTGAAAGAATATTGCCAGGCAGTGTCGAAGGCCACGGGAGTGCCCATTCCGGCGAATTATCCGGTAGTGGGCGAGGACGCGTTCCGCACCGCCACCGGAGTTCACGCCGCGGCCGTCATCAAAGCGTACAAGAAGAAAGATATCGAACTGGCGAACGCAGTCTACTCGGGCGTGCCCTCGGAGATGTTCGGGCTGGAGCAAATCATCGATATCGGGCCCATGAGCGGCAAGTCGAACGTCCTGTTCTGGCTGGAACGCCACGGCGTGCCGGCAACCGACGACGTGGTGGAACGAATCTACAATCGCGCCAAAGCCTCCGACCACACCCTGAGCGAGCCGGAAATCCGGGAATGCGTTAACTCCTCCAAGCAGTAATCAAATGCTAGCTCCACCTTCCGCCCACAGCATTGTAAGATGAAAAATCAGTCGCCATCCATCGCGACTGAGAACTGAGACCAGCAACTGATCACAGAATTTATTAAGAATCATGAATCGCTGAAGACCTCTTCAATTTTCTGAAGATCACGACTGACAATGACTGACCACTGATTCAGCCAATGCCCTCAAGACCGCATACCGAAGTGTCGGAGCTATTTCCCAGCGTGCAGCAGGAAGTGTCCAACCTTTGCGCATCGCCGGAAATGCGCTCGGCATTCACCTGGTTTCGCGCCCAGGAGCCGCAATTCGCGCAATGGCAACTGGAGCTGGCCCGCATCGCAGCGCCGCCCTTTGGCGAAGGCGCTCGCGGCGCCTGGCTCGCCGGCAAATTTCAAGGAACTTGGACTCGAACCGGTCCACACCGACGAAGTGGGCAATGTTTTCGGCACGCATGCCGGATACGGACACGGCTATGTTACGCTGAGCGCGCACCTGGACACAGTTTTTCCCGCCGGCACGCCGCTGAATATCCGCCAGGAGGGCAGCCGCCTGTACGGGCCCGGAGTTTCCGACAACGGCGCCGGCGTGACTGCGATGCTGGCCATTGCGTCGGTCCTGCAGGCGGCGGGCATCCGGCACGCGCTGCCGCTGCTGTTTATCGGCAATGTCGGCGAAGAAGGCGAAGGCGATCTGCGCGGCATGCGCCACATTTTTTCCTCCCCGCGCTGGAAAGATTCCATCCACTACAGCCTGGTGCTCGATGGCGCCGGTTCGGACACGATTGTCGCCGAAGCTCTGGGCAGCCGCCGTTTTGAGGTCATCGTGCGCGGCCCGGGCGGACATTCCTGGAGCGATTTCGGCGCTCCCAATCCGATTGTCGTGCTGGCGCGGGCGATCCAGGCCTTCGCGCAAATTCCGGTGCCCGCCTCGCCCAAGACCACGTTCAACGTGGGCGTGATTCGCGGCGGCACCTCGGTGAACTCCATTCCGGAATCGGCCAGCATGCGCGTGGATATCCGTTCCACATCGATGGCGGAAATGGAACGCCTGGAGCGGGCGCTGCGCCAGGCTCTGGACAAAGCCGTCGAGGAGGAATCGCAGGCGACGCAGGCGCGCTCCTCTTCGCCGCGACGGTCGTTTGGGCTGAGTCATGAACTGGTTGCGATCGGCAATCGCCCGGCCGGCGAACTGTATGCCAAGGCCCACATCATGCAGGTGATTCGAGCGGTCGATGCGCAACTGGGCAACGCGGCCCAGGTGCAGCGCGCTTCCACCGACGCGAATATCCCGCTCTCGCTCGGCCTCGAGGCCATCGCCATCGGCGGCGGCGGAACCGGCGGCGGAGCCCACACTCTGCAGGAATGGTTCGACTGCAGCGGCCGTGAACTCGGACTCAAGCGCATTCTGCTGACTTTGCTCGGTCTCGCCGGGAGGGCCCTATGAACATGACAGGCGTAGTTTTCTTGTTGGCGGCGATTCCTATCGCGGCCGCGCAGACCTTGCCCACGCAACCCAAGGCCGACATCATTTTTCTGCACGGCAACATTTACACCGGAGTCGCCGACCTGTCCTCGTTCCATGCCAACCCGCGCGCCGAAGCGATGGCCGTCCGGGATGGCCGCGTCGCCGCAATCGGCAGGGACGACGAAATCGTCAAGCTGAAGGGCCCGGCAGACCACGGTCGTCGATCTGGGCGGGCACTTTGTAATGCCCGGATTCAACGATGCTCACATGCATCTGGCCAACGCGGGCTTCCGGCGCTTGACCGTGGAACTGGGCGGCGTGAAAACCTTGACCGAGTTTCGCGAGCGCATTCGCGAGCGACGTGCTGGCGGCCGGACCGGGCGAATGGATTGTCGGCGGCGGCTGGGACGAAACCTTGTGGCCGGTAAAAGAACTGCCCAGCCGCTGGGACGTGGATGAAGTCACCACCGACCATCCCGTCTTTCTGCAGCGCGTGGATGGACACATCGCCGTCGCTAACACCCGGGCGCTGCAGTTGGCCAGCATCACGGTCGCCAGCAAGAATCCGGAAGGCGGCAAAATCGATCGCGACTCCACCGGCCAGGCCACCGGCATTCTGCGCGAAACCGCGCGTGACGCGGTGGCCGCGGTGATCCCCAAAGCGAACCATGACCGTCGCCAACAGGCTATCGAAGCCGCCTTGCAGGATCTGGCGCAGTGGGGCATCACTTCCGCGCAGGACAATTCCGACGCCGGAGACGCGCAGTTAAGCTGGGATGATTTCCAGATTCTCGAGGAGATCGAACGCAGCGGAAAGCTGACCGCGCGCATCTCCGAATGGATGGCCTTTAACGATCAGCTAAGCAATCTGCAGGCTCATCGCGCCGCCCATCCCCAGTCGGACAGCATGCTGCATACCGGCATGCTCAAGGGCTTCATGGATGGATCGCTGGGTTCGCGCACCGCCGCGCTGATCGAACCTTACGCCGACGATCCGAATAATTCCGGCCTGCCTCAGTACGAGCAGGACAAGCTCACGCAAATGACCAAAGAGCGCGTGAATGCAGGCTTCCAGATCGGTTTCCACGCCATCGGCGACAAGGGAGTGCAGATGGCGCTGGACGCTTTCGCGGCCGCCGAACAAGCCGCGCGCGAGCAGGGAGTGAAGGCGGCGAACGGCGGCAGCGACCTCCGCCTGCGCATCGAGCACGCGCAAGTCACGAATCCGTTGCAGGTGGCGAAGTTCAAGGAGCTGAAGGTGATCGCCTCCCTGCAGCCCAATCATCTGCTCACCGACATGAACTGGGCAGAGGCGCGCCTCGGCCCCAAGCGCGCGCGCGCATTCCTACGCCTGGGCGGAGTTCCTGAAGAAGGGAGTGACCCTGGCCTTCGGAACCGATTATCCGGTCGAACCGGTCACGCCCTTCCGTGGCCTGTACGCCGCGGTCACCCGCAAGAGCGAAGACGGCAAGACGGAATACTATCCCGATCAGAAGTTGAGCATCGAACAGGCCATCGCCGCCTACACCACGGGATCGGCGTTCGCCGAGTTCGCCGAAAAAGAGAAGGGAACGCTGGCGCCCGGCATGCTGGCCGACATGGTGGTCCTCGACCGGGATATCACTTCGGTCGCGCCGGAGAAAATTCTTGGCACCAAAGTGCTGCGCACGGTGGTCGGCGGAAAGACAGTTTACGAGGCCAAGTGACCTGCGGAATGCGAGATGCAGGATTTGTAGTAAAAGGGCTGGACGATGATTTATCTCCAACTGGACTGAGAATAGAATGCCTTTTCAATTCCGTGATCCTGGACTAGGACAGCGAAAGTGACCGCATCTTTAGACTCGGTTCGCGCCATCTTGGCTGGATGGCAGAGTAATTCCCAACAGCTTGAAGTCAAAATCTGGTCATACGGAATATCTGTAATACTTCGTGGCGTGCTTGTGCGGTGCGACCAGCAGATGCTTGTCATCGCGGAGTCCCAAACAAATTTTCAATTGAATTTCGACGCCGTAAGAGAAGCCAGTTCCGTAACCAGCAGTTCCGTTCAGTTGGAATTAGCAATGGGTTTTTCCATCCTGATCTATACCCTGCCGATTTGAGTTGGAGCCAGGAAAATAGCTCTCTCGTGCTTCCACCGTTCTATGTCTGCCGTCATGAAACGGGGCGGAGCCTCAAGCAAAACGAACATCAAAAAATGGGAGGGGGTCAGCCCGGTTCTCTCGTTTGCTACTCTGTAGCGGTGTCCCGCTCGCTTAAAGCGCACATTCTTCTGGTCCTGATCACCCTGATCTGGGGATCGAATTTTGTTGTCATCAAGAATGCGCTGGCGGATATTTCTCCGCTCTTCTTTAACGCGGTGCGCATGAGCCTGGCGGCGGTGGTGCTGGCGGCGATTTTTTATCGCGAGCTTCCGCGTCTTACCGCGAGCGCGGTGCGCGCCGGCTGCCTGGTGGGCGTGTTCCTGTTTATCGGTAATGAACTGCAGACGGTCGGGCTGAAATATACGACGCCCTCCAAATCCGCTTTCCTCACTGGAGTTTCGGTGGTGCTGGTGCCGGTGTTTCTGGCGTTGTTCTGGAAGCGCGCCATCAATCGCTGGACCTCCGTGGGCGTGGTGCTGGCGTTGGTTGGATTGTATCTGCTGACGGTTCCGGCATCGCCCGGCGCCGGGCTCAACCTGCGCAGCATGAATCATGGCGACCTGCTTACCCTGGGCGCCGCCGTGGTGTTTGCCTTTCAAATCATTTTTATCGAGCACACGACGCAAGCCCATCGCTGGCAGCAGATCACCCTGGTGCAGGTTGCCATCACCGCTTTGCTGATGATCGTTACGACTTCTGTTGCGGAGAAGGTTTCGGTGGTGTGGTCGCCGCGAGTGCTGTGGGGGATCGGGATTACCGGGTTCCTCAGCCTGGCGCTGGCCTTTGCCATCCAGGCGTGGGCGCAGCAGTTCACGCCCGCGACTCACACCGCGCTGATCTTTACCCTGGAGCCGGTGTTTGCCTGGCTGACGTCATTTATTTTTCTGGGCGAACGTTTAGGCGGACGCTCCGGATTGGGCGCGGCCTGCATTCTCGCCGGACTTCTGATTTCGGAAGAGAAGGCCAGCGCGGAGTCGATGGGCGTCTCGCCGGATCACGCGGCGGTGCCGGCGCAGCATGGGTAGTTTTTCAATGAAGGCAAACAAAAACCCCGCCAAGCGGAGCTTGGACGGGGCACCGTGCTCGACGTTCTCATACGTCTTAGCCGCGGCGCTCATCCACCCTTTGGTTCGTGAAAAGAGACTGGGATTATATCGCACCGTCGCCATCCAGGTTGGCGATCGTCCGTGTAGTGCGAAGTGACCCTGTCCAGAAGGTGCACTTCGAGTCCCGACACGTAGGCTTTCGCAAAATACGAGGAACGGGATGGGGCGACTGTCCGTCCACGCTCCTTGTACTTTGACCCAGAGAGCGGCATTCTATAATGGGTGTGACTGGACAGGTTACACCACGGTATTAAGCCTCGAGCACCCGCTCGGGGCTTTTGTCTTTTTGGGATCGGCGTCCTTCCGCCCAGCGGTGGTCCAGTTTTTCAATCAAACAAAAACCCCGCCCAAGCGGAGCTTGGACGGGGCACCCGACACCCTCGTCGAGATTCTTTAGGCGGCTTTGCCGGCCTGGCGGGAGCCTTCTACCTCGTTCAGTTTGCCGCTGTGGACGTCGTAGATGAAGCCGTAGATCGAGATCGACTTCGGCACCAGCGGGTGGTTGCGGATGCGGGCTACGTCGTCGATCACGGCCTGGTTGGGATCTTTTATGGTCAGCCAGTCGATGTATTCTCCCTCGCGCGAGCCGGGGCCGCGGCCTACGTCGCGGAAGCCTTGCGGAGTCAACTGGGCTGTTTCCAGGCTGGAGGCCAGCAATCCGCGCATCACTTCGTTGGAAAAAAACACATGCCGCAGTCGGTGTGATGGATCACGAAAAATTCGTTGGTGCCGAGAAGCTTGTAACTGATGACCAGCGAGCGGATGGCATCGTCGCTGGCGCGGCCGCCGGCGTTGCGGATGATGTGGGCATCGCCTTCGGCCAGTCCGGCGAACTTGGCGGGATCGAGCCGCGCGTCCATGCAGGTGACAATGGCAATGCGTTTGGCGGGCGGCAGGGCGAGCTTGGCCTTCTCGCCAAAGCCGGCGGCGTAGTTGCGGTTGGCTTCGAGAACCTCAGTCAAGATTTTGCTCAAGGGAAACCTCCTCTGAATTTGGGATGGCTGGTGGCCGGAACGAGCGGACTAAAAACTGGAGGACGGAGCGGGAATCGAACCCGCGATGATCGGCTTTGCAGGCCGACGCCTTACCACTTGGCTATCCGTCCCCGCTGCCGATCAACAACATCGCATGATAGTTCATAAATTCTATTTATTTAGTCGACAATCGGTCAAGCGGGAAAAGAAATCGGCGGCCGGTCAGCATCGACTTCTGCATCACATTTTGGAGAGGACTTGCAGCGCGAGAGTCTTTTCCGCACTCTGTCTCTTGGGCGTAGGCATGCCGCCGTAAATGACGATTTTGAATGCGCCGTTGCCTTTCTTGACGATGAGGCTCATGGTTTTGGCCATGTCCAGGTAAAAGGCCTCATCCCCGACGCCACTGACCGGCGTGATGACTGGCGCGTCTGCTTTGTTTTCCGCCTTCATCAATGTCGATCATCTGCTGCAGCGTTCTTTTCCCAGCCTTCGTATTCATCTGCTGTCTGCAGGGTGAAGGTGATGGCGCCGACCTCCTTCGTGCCACCGCCAGATGGGGACCACGTACAGGTTTTCAAGGACGTCGGGGTAATGTGCGAACCAGCGGCCATCGGAACGCCAAGGGCATCGCTGACCTGGGCCGAAGTGAGGAACGTACAGGAATCGGCGGACGGCGCAGCGGACGCCGATGGCGCCGTGCCGGCAAAGACGATGAAGATTCCGATAAGAATTGCGCCAAGGCTGTTTCTCGAGCGCATATCGTAAGCCTCCTCTTGCAGAGTCGCGTCCGTATTTTACCCCGCGGAACTCGCGAGCAACTACCGCAACCTGCCGCTCAAGGCTTCACTCCCAACTGCCAAAACAAGAACGAATAAATATCGGTCTGATCTTCAATCTGCTTGGCGATGGGCTTGCCTTGGCCGTGGCCGGCTTTGGTGTCGATCCTCAGCAGGATTGGACGCTCGCGGCTCTTGCCGTTGGCGGCTTCGGCCTGCATCAGCGCGGCCATTTTCTTGGCGTGCATGGGATCGACGCGGCTGTCGCTGTCCGCAGTCATGAACATGATCGCGGGATATTCCGTGCCCGCTTTCACATGATGGTACGGCGAGTAAGCGTAGAGCCAGTCGAACTGTTGAGCGTCCTCGGACGAGCCGTATTCCGGAACCCAGAATTTTGCGATCAGGAAATTCTGGTAGCGCAGCATGTCGAGCAGCGGAACCTGGCACACGACCGCGCGGAACAGGTCCGGACGCTGGGTGATCGCTGCGCCCATCAGCAGGCCGCCGTTGGAGCCACCCTGAATGGCCAGGTGATCTTTGTCGGTAATCTTGTCGGAGATCAGGAACTCGCCGGCGGAGATGAAATCGTCGAAAACATTTTGTTTCTTGTCCAGCATGCCGGCGCGATGCCACTGCTCGCCGAACTCGGAGCCGCCGCGCAGATTGGCGACCGCGAACACGCCGCCATGTTCCAGCCAGAGATAGCGCGCGCCGGAAAACGTGGGCGTGAGGCTCACATTAAATCCGCCGTAGCCGGTGAGCAGCGTGGGATTCTTGCCGTTGAGCTGTATTCCTTTTTTGTGGAAGACGAACATCGGAACCTTGGTGCCGTCCTTCGAGGTGTACCAGACCTGGCGAACTTCATACTGCGAGGGATCGATGCCGGGCGTGGCGACTTTGTCCCACAGCGAAGTTTTGCGGGAGGCAAGCTCGACCTGATAGACGGACGGTGGAACCGTGAAAGACTGGAAATCGAAGAACGCTTCTTTGCGATCCCAGCGGCCGCCCACTCCTTCGATCGAGCCGATGGCCGGGAGTTCAACGTCGCCCAGCGGTTTGCCGTCGAGATCGAACACCTTGAGCTGCGAGCTGGCGTTCTTCTCGTAAGTGGCCAGGATTTTTCCGTCGACAATTCCGGTGCCCTTGAGAATGCCGTCCGAGGACGGAATGATTTCTTTCCAGTTCGCGCGAACAGGATTGGCTGCGTCCACTACATACAGATGGAAGTGCGGCGCATCTTCGTTGGTGGTGAGGTAGAGCTTTCCCCGGAAAATTTCGCCGCTGTAATGAAAATCCTTGCCGCTGGTGATTTCGACTGGCGGCGTACCCGCCTTCAAATCCTGCAGATAAAGTTCGTTCTTGCCGGCGGAGCCTTCAAAGCTGGTGAGCAGCAGCCAGCGATCGTCGTCGTCGGGCAATTGCGAAACCAGGATTTCTTCTTTCTTGCGGCCCTCGCCCCAGATCAGCGGGTCTTTGGCCGGGTCGGCGCCGAGCGTGTGATAGAAGATGTGCAAGTAGTAGACTTCGTCGCCCTCGGGCACATCACCCTTCTTGGGATTGCGTCCGTAGTAGAAACCGGAATTGTCTTTTTTCCAGGCGACCTGGGCGATGCGGGCTTGCGGAATGGTGTCGGGCAGCAGCTTGCCGGTGGCGGTTTCGATCACGTACAGCGTGCTGTTTTCGGAGCCGCTGGCCGAGGTGCCGTAAGCCACGTACTTGCCGTCGTCCGAGGGAAACCACCAGTCCAGCGCGACCGTGCCATCGGCCGCCATCTGGTTGGCGTCCACCAGGGCGCGATCTTTGCCGTGAACGCCTTCGCGCACCAGCAGCACGGGCTGGTTCTGTGTGCCTTCGCGCCGAGTGTAGAAGATGTAGGGTCCGCCGATTTGCGGCGTGCCGATAGTTCCAGTCGAAAGCAGTTGCGCCAGGCGCTGATGGATCTGGTCGCGTCCGGGCAGCGGATCGAGAATACTGCGCGTGTAAGCCAATTCCTGGCGCACGTATTCCTGTGAGTCCGCACTACTGGCATCCTCGAGCCAGCGATACGGATCGGCGATCTTGTGGCCATGAATGGTCTCTTCGACGACATCCACTTTCACGTTGGGCGGGCCGGCGGGCGACGGCGTGGTGGAAGACGATTCATCTCCTGCCAAAGCCACGGCGGCCATCAGCGACAGGCAAACAACGATCCAGAGCAAACGAAATCCTCCTGGCATAATTACCTCGCAAGCGATGTGGATGAATAGGGTATCAAAAACAACGCGGGGAAGTTTTCAGCGAGTCGGTCCGGATGCTAGTATAGATAAGGTTAACGCAAGGCGACGCGTGCTCTCACGCGTCCCACAACACTCCTCAGTAGCTCAATGGCAGAGCATCCGGCTGTTAACCGGAGGGTTGTAGGTTCGAGTCCTACCTGAGGAGCCATTCTTGCCAAGAATTTAATTCCGGCGCGACCTAAGGCCAACAACGGATACGATCTGCCAAGGAGGATTTGTGGAAAAATGCCGCTTTCAGTTATTAGGGGCTCTTCTTGCAATGGCCGTGCTCGCGGCCAGTGTACGACCGCTTGCAGCGCAGAACGCTGCCTCCTCCACTGGCGTCCCGGTACACATGGTGGTGACCGTGGAAGCACATCACGGCACCGAGGTGCCTGCAATCAGCCGTGAAGACGTGATGGTGTATCAGGGTCACGACCGGGACAAGGTCACAGACTGGGTGGCACGGCAGGGAGATCATGCCGGACTCGAGCTATTTGTCCTGATCGACGACGCTTCCAGCACCAGCCTCGGTTCACAGTTGGAGGACTTGCGCCAGTTCATCACTTCGCAACCGGCAACCACCGCGATCGGTGTCGGTTATATGCAAAACGGCGTGACAAAAATTCAACAGAACTTCACCAACGACCACGCTCTGGCGGCAAAAGCTCTAAGGCTTCCGCTGGGGAATGCCGGCGCATCTGCCAGTCCCTACGATTCTCTTGTCGACCTGATCAAGCGTTGGCCTGAAAGCCCGGTGCGGCACGAAATACTTATGGTGTCGGACGGCATCGACCGGCTCGGAAATAGCGGACCTGACGACCCTTTTGTAAACTCCGCGATTGAACAGGCCCAGCGTGCTGGCATCATCATCTTCACGCTTTACACGCCGGGTGTGGGCCACTACGGCCATAGCTTGTGGCGCTCCAACTGGGGGCAGAACAACCTTTCCCAGATCGCGGATCAAACCGGTGGCGAGGCATACTATCTGGGTTTCGGCGCTCCGGTCTCTTTCGTTCCTTACCTGGATGATTTGGCGCACCGGCTCACGCATCAATACCTGCTGACGTTTCTTGCCAAGCCGGAGAAGAAGGCCGGACTGCAACGAGTCAAGCTCAGTACCGAAGTGACGAATGCGGAATTGGTTGCAGCGGACTATGTTTATGTTCCGGTCGAACCTTAGGCCGCTGCTTCCTCAAGGGCTGCGGTGATGCGCGCTTGAGCCTTCGAGCTGAAGCCTATCGCGTTAGCTGCCGGATCAGCTTTACTTCCTCGGGGTCGTACGGAGTTCCATCCTTGCGGAAGATGTCATGAAACCAGACTGGCGGGCTCGGCGGTGTAGGTTTTGTCCCAGGAATCCCAGGGATAGATGGTTTGCGATTTTCCGTTTACGAAACCCCAGTTGTAGGCGCCGACTTTTTCTTTCTTCAACAGCGGCAGAATTGAGGCGAATGTGCTGCCTCGCGGCCGCGCCATGTATTCCGTACAGATAATCGGACGGCCAAAGCGGCGCAGCGAATCGATTCGCTGCTTCATCACATCCGGAGGTTCATAGCTGTGAAACGTAATCACGTCGGAGTTTTGCAGTTGGAAGCTGGCCATCTCGCTCAGTTTGTCATCGCTTGACCAATCGTCTTTCCATACTCCGCTGGTCAGAGGCTGTGACGGCTGGACGGAGCGAGCCCAGTTCCATTCTTCCTTGAGCAGGCGCAGCGCCACCTCTGCCTTGTTCGGAAGCTCCTGCGCCTTGTATGAGCCATTTTCATTGTCCGGTTCGTTCATCAGGTCCCACATCAGAACGCGCCGGTCATCGCGAAAATGTCCGATCACTCCCACGACGTAGGGCTTCAGCTCGCGGTTCCAACGAGACTCGTCCTGCAGAATCTCCGCGCCCGGAGCCTGCATCCAGCCTGAGTTATGCACGTGCGGCTTGGGGTCGCGCTGCTTGCCAAGTTTGGGGTGAGGGTCCCACACCGAATCAAAAATCACGAAGACGATTCGAATATGGTGCTTCTCCGCGACCTGAAGGAATTGCTCCATTCTTCGGAGAAAGCCGTCGGAATCCTGCTGCCATAGCAGGTTGTGCAGAAACACTCGCATGGTGTTCATGCCCAGGTTCTCCGCCCATCCCAATTCACGATCGATGGTGGGCAGATCAAATGTGTCGGCCTGCCACATCTCGAGTTGGTTGATCGCCGTGCTGGGAATGAAATTGCTTCCAACCAGGAATGGCTGAGCGGTGTACCAATCGTTGGCCTGCTTTGCCGGCCATCGGGGCGCGGCCGCGGCGGTCGCGGATTGCGAGATTCCAAGCAGAATAAGGATGGCAATTATTCTTTGCATGGCGCTAAGCAGGAGGTGACTCAAGCACGCCACCATATCACTGTTGGATTTATTCGGCGAACTCACAACGAGCAATTGTCTCCGAGACCCTCTGCAAGGCCCGTCAGTCGAGCCACTGCGGATTCTGGTATGTCCCGTCGAAGTTGTGGGATGTCTTGTAAAGTTCGTAGTCCCCCTTCTGTGCCGCTTGCGCGGTCTTCGCCAGGAGAGCAGCAACCTGCTCCGATGTGAGTGGACTGAACGTCCGAGCTACCTTCAGCGCCTGTTGCAGAATGGGGATGGAATCGCAGCCGGTAATCACCACGCTGGTCGGGAGCGTCAGCGCGTACTGGAGACACTCGACCGGCTCGACAGTCTTGCTCTTGAGAATCAGACCATCGCCCATCGGCTTCATGCCCAGCACTCCGATGTTGTGCTTCAGCAATACCGGCAGCACTTTCTTTTCAAAGCTTTCGTAGTGGGCATCCATCAGATTCAGCGGCATCTGCACTGAGTTCAAGGTGAAATCATGGGAGAACGCCGTGTTCAGCATTTTGAGGTGAATGTCCGGGCTCTTGTGTCCAGTGAAGCCGATGTATCGCACTTTCCCTTTCTGTTTGGCCTCGAGGACCGCCTCCATTCCGCCATTCGCCGCGAAAATGAGTTCCGGGTCGGTGTCGCGAATCACTTCATGAAACTGCAGCAGATCGATAGTTTCGGTCTGCAGGCGACGCAGGGACTCATCGATCTGCCGGGCCGCTCCCTTCCGGGTACGAGCGTCAATCTTGGTCATGAGGAAAGCTTTTTTCCGGTATCCATCGCGCAATGCCTTCCCCATGCGGACTTCGCTTTCACCGCCGTTGTAGTCCCAGCAGTTATCCAGAAAGTTGATGCCTTCGTCGAGGCCAGTGCGAATAATGCGGATACTCTCGTTCTCGTCGCTCTGCATGCCAAGGTGATACCCGCCCAGCCCTATACACGACACATTCTCGCCGGTGTTTCCCAGAGTGCGATAGGGAATTCCGTTTCTGATTTCAGCCGCCCACACGCGCGGCAACAGACTGCTCACAACGGTGGTGCCCACCGCCGTTCCCAGGAACTCTCGCCGGGTAAGCCCATGACCCGGTAACGGCGGGCTGGTGGAATCGTGGCTTCTTGGGTTTGATGTCGTCATATATAATGTCCCCGTTTTTCTCAGCGTATCACCGCTCCTGCTTTATCGCGACTCTCAATTTAGTTTGCGCTCGCCGCCGCGTTACCCGAAATAAAGGTGAGCAGCGACTCCAAGCGAGTTACCGCCAAAGAGTCGTAGGTTCCGTCGTTTCTGAAAGGACGCACACATGATGCTCGGTATGAGTCTTTCGACATTCACCTTAGTGCATGTACTGATCAGCCTGGTGGGGATTGCCTCAGGACTCGTCGTGCTATTCGGACTCCTGTCCGGCAAGCGTCTCGACGGCTGGACGGCGCTATTCCTGATCACCACGGTGTTGACGAGCGTGACCGGATTCGGATTCCCCTTCGACCACCTCCTGCCGTCCCACAAGGTCGGAATTCATATCGCTGGTGTTGCTGGCGATTGCGATTCTGGCGCGCTACGGACTTCATATGGCGGGCGCGTGGCGTTGGATCTACGTGGTCACCGCTGTGATGGCGCTCTATCTGAATGTCTTCGTCCTGGTTGTGCAGGGGTTCGAGAAGGTGCCCGCCCTGAAGGCACTTGCTCCGACGCAGTCTGAGCCGCCGTTTTTGGTGGCCCAGTTACTGGTTCTCGCGCTCTTCATCGTGCTTGGAATTTTTGCGGTGAAAAAGTTTCATCCCGAGCGGGCCAGCTAAGTTAGTCATCCGATCCTTTGCCGAGCCTGAGGAACGACCTCGGGCTCGGCCTTTCTGGATTGGAAAGACATGAATTCACCTAAGATCGCTCTCCTCGCCAGAATGGCGATGACGATGACGCTGAGCTTCCTGGTCTGGTTTTGCTGCGGAGTTTCGCATGCCCAGTCAACGCCTCCGCCTTCGTCTTACGGTCCGTATAGCGGCGTGTTCCGGCCGGGAGGGAATGGCCTCGCCAAACCGGGAGAACCCGACCGACGCCGTGTTCCAGGCGAATTCTCCGTGGTCCTTGTATTGCTGGTTTCAGCTGCAGGATCTTCAACCGGTTTCCACTTTGCTGGCCGGCGTCGGCAATCCTCTGGAAGAGTATTCGCGATACTTCGGCATTCGCGACGGCAAGCTGATTTTCTGGATGGGTGAAGATAACGGCCTGGCCGCAACCGCTGCCTCTGTCCGCCGCGGAATGGCATTTTGTGGCGGCTACTTTCGACGGCGCTCGCGTGCATCTCTACAGCGACGGGCAGGAAGTGGCAAGCGGTAAGCTTGCACTGGGAAGAGTGGGTCCGAATATACAGATGGCGCCAGACGATCTTCCCTGGAACTGGGGCGCAACCATTTTGGCGGCAGGATCGCTGACCTGACTCTTCTTCGTACCACATTGACTGAAGCGGAAATTCGCCAATTGTCTGCGCAGGCTCCCGAACCCGTCGCTGATTGAGTTCGAAGAAGGTTCAAAGCCCTGGCCGCTCCAGACCAGGGAACAGGCGGGCTACCGGGCGCCGCAGGATCCGGCTTCGTTGCCGCGAAGCGCTGCGCCTTTTTCTTCTCCTGCCGCGCGGCGCGCTTCCTGCCTGCCCGCACGTCTTTGCAGCCGCGCGGTGAAAATCAGTGGGTGCTCGAAGGCGGTTGGAAGCTCACGCCCGCGCCCAAAATTACTGCGGACGGCGCGGCCATCTCCGCAAGCCGGCTTCGATACCAAAGATTGGTGGCCGGCAACCGTTCCGGGCACGGTTCTAACCACGATGGTGGATCGCGGTGTTTATCCCGATCCCGATTATGGTTTGAACAATCTCGCGATTCCCGAGCTGCTCAACAAGCAGGACTACTGGTATCGAAGCTGAATTTGCCGCGCCCAAGTCTGCGATCGGCCGTCATCTTACGCTTACCTTGAACGGCATTAACTACGCGGCGGTCGTCTGGCTGAACGGCCAGCGTTTGGGCGATATCAAAGGCGCCTTTATCCGGGGCACGTTCGATGTCACCGAGTTGCTGAAGCCCGGCCGCATGAACGCGCTCGCGGTGCGGATTTCTCCGCCGCCGCATCCGGGAATTCCGCACGAGCAGTCCATCAAAGCCGGCCCGGGGAAAATGGCGGAACTCATGGTCCTGGATGGACCTACGTTCATGGCGACCGAAGGCTGGGACTGGATTCCTGCCATTCGCGATCGCAACACTGGGATGTGGCAGGACGTCATTCTCTCCGCCAGCGGCGCGGTGCGGATCGGCGACCCGCAGGTGATCACTACTCTTCCGCTTCCCGACACCAGCCGCGCTGATGTTGAGATCGATGTTCCGCTCACCAATCTTTCGAACGCGCCGGTGCAGGGAAGTGTCACCGCCTCCTTTGAGAAATTAGCGTCACGAAGAATGTGACCCTGCCGCCGGGCGAGAGCACCGTAAAGCTTGCGCCTGCGGAATTTTCCCAGCTCACCGTTCAGCATCCGCGGCTGTGGTGGCCCAACGGCTACGGCAAACCCGAGCTGTACACGCCTCAAACTGACCTTCAGTTCTACCGGCCGGGCATCGGACACCAAAGAATTTAATTTTGGCATTCGCGAGATCACTTATGAGCTAAGCCTTTATGATTCGACCGGCCATCTGCGGCGAGTTGAAGTTTCTCCTGCCGCGGCCCGGCAAAGAGGCGAACAGCTTGTTGACGTCAGCCACGAAGGCATGCGGCAGATTCCGCACGGATGGGTGGCTTCGCTTACTCCGGCGCGGCGAGTCCTCGCCGGCCGTGAAGAACATCGACGAGTAGAAGACGTCGCTCGCCCTCGCGGACTCCACGGGGCGCTACCGACCTCATCATCAAGGTCAATGGCGTCAGAATCGCCTGCCGTGGCGGCAACTGGGGGATGGACGACTCTCGCAAACGCGTCTCTCGCGAACACCTCGAGCCTTTTTTCCGCCTCTATCGCGATGCCAACCTCAATATCATTCGCAACTGGGTTGGCCAGAATACCGAGGAAGTCTTCTACGATCTGGCGGACAAGTATGGCCAGCTGATCTGGAACGACTTCTGGGCCACTACGCAGGACTACAACCTGGAGCCGCAAGATCCTGACTTGTTTCTGAAAAATGCGCGCGACACCATTCTGCGCTTTCGCAACCATCCTTCGATCGCGCTCTGGTGCGGACGCAATGAAGGCGTTCCGCAGCCCATCATCAATGAAGGCCTGGCGAGCCTGATTCAGGAGTTTGGACGGTACCCGCTACTATTCGCCGAGTTCGAATCGCGTGAACCTGCGGGATAGCGGCCCTTATAAGTTTCAAAACCCGGCAACCTACTACGAAATCAATCGCGGCTTCTCGGTGGAGCTGGGAGTGCCGTCCTTGTCGACGCTGGAATCGATTCCGCCACTGGATTCCAAAAGCTGACCAATGGCCGATCAGCGACGCTTGGGCGTATCACGACTGGCACCAGGCCGGTAACGGCGATGTCGCGCCATTCATGCAGGAACTGGAAACCGAATTTGGAGCGGCCACCGACCTGGAAGATTTCGAGCGCAAAGCGCAGATGCTCAACTATGTGGAGCATCGCGCTATCTTCGAGGGCTTCAACGCGCACCTCTGGTCGCCCAACAGCGGCCGCCTGTTGTGGATGACGCAGCCCGCCTGGCCCAGTTCGAGCTGGCAGATTCTCAGCTCCGACTACGACACCCAGGCTTCCTTCTACGGGGTCAAGAAAGCTTGCGAGCCGGTTCATGTCCAGCTCGATCTCTCGAACTACGAAGTGGATGTCATCAACACTACAGTCGCTTGCGATGCCAGATGTAGTCGCTCAGCGCCAGGGTGTATTCGCTGGAAAATAAACTTCTGCTTCGAGAACACCCAGAAGCTGCAGGTGGGCGCCAACGCGCTGACGCCTGGTTTCAAACTCGAACTGGCTCCGTTTCTTTCGACCGGAATGGTTTTCGTCAAGCTGGCCTTGAGTGACGCAACCGGCAAAGCGATTTCGGATAATTTGTACTGGCTGGGCGGCGGCGAGGCTCCCTATCGGCCGCTGAACCGGCTGCCTGCCGCCATCGCTGTCCACATCTGCCACTGCGACGCACGATGGCGATGAGATCAAGAATTCAGGTCCAGCTCGAAAATCGCGGGACATCCGCGGCGCTGGCCAATAAACTCACGCTCGAGACTGCGTCCGATGGAGCCGTATCCTTCCCGCTTACTTGAGCGATAACTATGTGTCGCTGTTGCCCGGCGAAACGCAGTCAGTCGATATTGATTATCCGGCTAACGCGGCGCATGGCCCGCCAAAGCTCGAGATTCGAGGATGGAACCTGGCTTCCACGACAGTGCCGATTTCGACTCGATGAATCTGTCTTAATTAAAGATACGGAGGCTTCTCTGTGCGTGCAATGCAAATAATCTTGCTGACCGTCGTGCTCTTTGCTTCTTTGTGGTTTGCGCCAAGCCGCTCCTGGGCGGCGCCGGCCACCGAGCCGCTCGGCGTGTTCGAAGATCATACCGATGTCGGCACCGTCCTGCGTCCCGGCTCTGTGGTGTACGACGCATCGAAGCAGAACTACACGGTGACCGGCGGCGGATGGGATATGTGGCTCGCAGACGACGCCTTTCAATTTGTCTGGAAGAAAGTTTCAGGGGATGTTACGTTGACGGCCGATATCTCTTTCGCGAACCTCGGCGGAAACCCGCACAAGAAAGCCGTGCTGATATTTCGCCAGACTCTGGACGTTGATTCCGCTTATGCCGACGTAGCGTTGCACGCGAGCGGTCTGACGTCATTGCAATATCGCGACGAAAAGGGCGGACGCACGCGAGAGATTCAGTCGAACATTTCCGCACCGAAGCGGCTGCGCATCGCCAAGCGCGGCGACTACGTCTACATGTCGCTGGCCGCGGATGCAGGTGGCGAGCCGCAGGTGGCTGGAGGATGGCTACGCGTGCCGCTTCAGGGAACTTTCTATGTGGGCATCGGTGTGTGCTCTCACGACAAAAATGTCGAAGAGACCGCCGTATTTTCAAAGTCGATCTGGCGGCATCTCCATCCACGTCAACCGGCAAGTCAACTTTGTATAGCACGCTGGAAGTGGTTCCAATCGAAACCGGTGACCGGCGCGTGATCTATATTGCGCCCGATCACTTCGAAGCCCCGAACTGGACTCGCGATGGCGCCGCCTTCATCTTCAACCGCAATGGCCGCATCGAGCGCGTGCCGGTGGCCGGTGGCAAGCCCGAGGTGATCGACACAGGTTTCGCAATTCGCTGCAACAACGATCACGGCATTTCGCCGGACGGCACACAACTCGCCATCAGTGATCAGTCGCAGGAAGAGCATCGCTCCCTCGTCTATATTGTGCCGCTCAGCGGCGGCACGCCCCGCCGCATCACCAAAAATTCACCTTCGTACTGGCACGGATGGTCGCCGGATGGGAAGACCCTGGCCTTTGTCGGCCAGCGAAATGGCGACTTCGATATCTACACGATACCTGCTGCCGGAGGTTCCGGAGCCGAAGAAACGCGCCTGACTACGGCGAAGGGTCTGGATGATGGCCCCGAGTATTCGCCTGACGGCAAGTACATCTACTTCAATTCCGAACGGACCGGCAGGATGCAGATCTGGCGCATGCGGGCCGACGGAAGCCAGCAGGAGCAGGTTACTTCTGATGAGTTCAACAACTGGTTTCCGCACATCTCGCCCGATGGAAAGTGGATGGTATTTCTTTCCTACGACAAGACCGTCACTGGACATCCGGAGAATAAGGATGTGGTCCTTCGTCTGATGCCGTTAGCCGGCGATACCTTGCCCAACGGGAAAATCACCCTGTTGGCCCAACTCTTTGGCGGGCAGGGCACGATCAATGTTCCTTCCTGGTCCCCGGACAGCAAGGAACTGGCGTTCGTGAGCTATCAGTTGATTCCAGAAGATGGCGCAACCAAATAGCTTTTCAATGACCAAGATCGAAACTCATCGCGCTACGAATGCCGAGCGGTGAGTTCCTGCACTGCCCGATAAGCCTGATCGATCGCCACATTGGTGTAGGCGGAATTGCCCGCGTCAGAATTGGCGATAGCGATTTGTCCAAATTGCTTTCGCCCCAGAACCCAGGGCTGCTGGCCCTCGGCCCAGTCCGGATCAAATAACGAGTTGCCCTCGTACGAGTAGCCGTGGGCCCATCGGTTGACCGTAATGCCCTCGATGTCACGGGCGGGATCAAATCCAGCTGAACTCAGCATTCTCGCCAATTGATCGCGTATATTTCGCTCGAAAGTTGCGAATGGCGTTGCCATCAGTTCGTAGCGTCCGGCACGAAACTGGTCGCGTTGCGGAATGCCGGGCTGGCAGGGAACCCGCAGCAGGAAAAGAACCATGGGATTTTCCGGCTGGCGCGGAAATTTGTACTGCCCCAGGCTCACCGGAAAATCCAGAGCCACATAAGAGTGATAACTTCCGGGCGCCACGATCTGATGAACTCCCAGCTTCTGGAATGATGTCCAGTTTCGTATGGCGACGTGGGTGTAGACCATCGGCGCTTTTACGCCATAAGCAAGCGCGGTCTTTTGTTCCTTGGGAAGCTCGGGGCAAATATACGGAATCATTCCGTTGTAACAAGCCAGCACGCAGGACCTGCCTCGCACTGTCTGAAGTTTTCCGCCGCGCATGTAAGCGACCTCAACCTCGCGGGCGGAATCTGGGGGCCCTGAATGTTGCACGTGGACCGCGGTGCTGTTCAATCGAATGCGAACCGGCGACCCGGCATTATCCAGGCGGCTATAGTCGGCCCGCGCAGTGACGACATCTTCCATACTGTGGCCCGGCATGCAGCCCGGAATCAGCGAGCGCACCAGCATGCGCGCGACCGAAGCGTTTCCGTCGGGAAAATGAAAAATGTAGGGTTCAACCTCTTCCTCTCCTTCGGGGTCATGTCCCAGATCCATCCCTTGAAAGCCTGGATAGCTCATGCCGTAGTCGTCGCCGGACTCGTAGCAATAGAGCGCCGGGACGGCATCAATGCCCACTGCCCACAAGTCGTGGGTACGGGTTTGAAAGAACGGAAGAATGTCCTCATGGGCTTTGACGATCCTGGTGAGGAAATCGGCATAGCTGGTCTTGGCCAGGCGTGCGCGTTTCTGCTCCGGCGAAAGGTCTGGAAGATAGTCCACTTTTTCCGTGTACACGCGCGCAATATCACGCCGCGCCGCTTCAGAAAGGGGAGCGCTTGCGAGAAATTTCGGCCACGGGACCTTACCCATGCCGGCGACGAAGCGATCCTCGCCAAACGTTTCCCGGTCAAAAAAAACGCCAGTGCCCAGCTTCATGGACGAATACAAATTCTGATCGTAGGCTTTGTAGAACTTCCTGGTATCGATCCCGAGCTCTTTCAAAACTCCCTTGGCAACAGGACTGTAGCGTGACGGGTTTTCGATCGACTGCGTGCCGCCGTTGCTCAGCAGGAATCGCCCGCCGGCATGAAACTCGTTGCGCTTGGCATGTCCGCCGAAATCATCGTGATTGTCGAGGATCAGAATGCGGGCGGCGTTTCCGGCAGTCTTGCGGTAGAAGTAGGCCGCCGCCAGTCCGCTGATGCCGCCGCCGACCACAATCAGGTCATAGGTCTCGCCGGTGGATTCCGCAGTGGGCGCGCTGCTGGAGAATTTACCGTCGCGCAGTTTGTGCGCGAAGGTGAAGGTGCCATCGTGGTTTCCCCTCATTCCCATAAGGGCGGGCGGATAGTAATCCGGCGCCTTCTCGGGGGCGTAGGCTTGCGAATCGAGCGCAGTCAATAAATGCGGCGCGGCCAGAATGCCGCCCGCCGTCAGGGCCACGCCGTTGAGAAAATCACGGCGGGTAATCGGGCAATTCATGCCTAGCTTCTGATCTTTCCTGCTATTTGCTTCGTCGGTCATGCCATCCCCGTTCTGTCTCCAGTCAAGGCCCTTGCACCCTGGATTAGAGATCGTCAAAGCCGATAGACTGAACCTGCAACGGCCACGCGCCCGCCTATTATCGCAAACGGCGCGGCAGACAATACATAATGAGAGTCGCAATCGTATCCGACGTTCACGGCAATCGGCGCGCCCTCCAGGCGGTTCTCGCCGACCTGCAGCAGGTTGCGCCGGATATTGTTTTCCACGGCGGCGACTTGGCCGCGGGCGGCGCTCACCCGGCGGAGGTCATCGATCAAATCCGCTCCCTCGGTTGGCCAGGAGTTCGCGGCAATACAGACGAAATGCTCTGGGCTCCCGAACGTCTGGCTGAATTCGCCGCCGCGCAGCCGAAACTCGCGCCAATTCTCGCCATGGTCGAGGAGACCATCCCTCCCACGCTTGCAAGCATTGGTGAAGAACGCTTGCGCTGGCTTGAAGGATTTCCTGCTTTGCAATCCCAGGAAAGTTTTACCCTGGTTCACGCCAGCCCCGGCGATCTCTGGAGGGCTCCCATGCCCAATGCCAGTGACGCCGAACTGCACACTACATATGAATCACTTCGCGCCAAAATTGTTGTCTACGGGCATATTCATTGTCCGTACATACGCCGGCTTGCAAGGTATGACGGTGGTGAATACGGGCAGCGTCAGCCAGTCCTACGACGGAGATACGCGCGCAGCTTATCTGGTAATGGAGGGAGACAGCCTCACAATTCGCCGCGTCGAGTACGACGTAGAGAGCGAAGCGAAAGATTTATTGCGTTCAGGCCTGCCCCATGCCGAGTGGATGTCGCGGATTCTGCTTGCCGGACGTTACTGCCCGCCTTAGAGCTACTCCACCTTTTACTCTTTGTTAAGATCAGATGGCTGAGGGGGATACATGGCAAATCTGAAGGGACTCGAGTCAGTAGTCTCGCAATTAAGAGTGGAACGCAGCAGCTTGGTCAACCAACTGAGACACGTGGACGCTGCTCTCTCAGTGTTGGGCAAGTTGGACAATGGACGTTCCTACACCAAACCGCGCAGAAGAACGCTTTCGGCAGCTGCCCGCAGGAAAATCGCCGCGGCGCAGAGGGCGCGTTGGGCGAAGGTCAGGCAGATGAAGAAAGCCGCCTAAGCTGGCCAACGCAGAACAAGAAAGCCCACCGGGCAGCAGCCTGGCGGGCTTTTGCTATTGCAGCAGTCACTCACCATTCCATCGGCAGACCGACATAATTTTCGGCCAGACTTTGGGATGCCGCCCGCGAACTGGTGACGTAATCCAATTCCGCAAGCTGGCGGCGACGGTCAAAAGGGTTTTCGTCGGGAAAGCGATGCAGCATGGAAGTCATCCACCAGGAAAAACGTTGTACTTTCCAGACGCGCCGCAAGCAAGTCTGAGAGTAGAGATTGAGCAGGTCCTGGCGTTGTGTGGCGTAGAAGTCCGCCAGCGCCCGCGCCAGTACCCGAACATCCGCAATGGCGAGATTCAAACCCTTGGCGCCTGTCGGGGGCACGATGTGAGCCGAGTCACCGGCGAGAAACAACCGGCCGTACTGCATGGGCTCGACCACGAAACTGCGCATCCCGGTTACTCCTTTTTGCAGTACCGGACCTTCAGTCAGTTTCCATCCGTCGGAGGCAAAGCGGGTGTGAAGTTCCTTCCAGATTTTTTCGTCAGGCCACAGGCTGAGATCTTCCTCCGGATCGCATTGCAGGTACAGGCGGCTGATTCTTTCCGTGCGCATGCTGAGCAGCGCGAAGCCGCGATCATGATAGGTGTAAATCAATTCTTTCGAAGACGGAGGCGCTTCCGCCAGGATGCCAAGCCATCCAAAGGGATAGATGCGTTCGTACTCGGTGAGAACGCCGGCAGGAATGCTGGGCCGGCAGATTCCGTGAAAACCGTCGCATCCGGCAATGAAGTCGCAAGTCAACTCGTGGGCTTGGCCATCTTTCTGATATCGAATCTTTGGCGTGATGCCATCGAAGTCGCTCACGCTGACATCTTCTACTTCGAACAGAACCTGGCCCCCCGCGGCGAGGCGCGCATTGGTCAAATCCTTCACGACTTCATGCTGAGAATAGATGGTGATTCCTTTCCCACCCGTCAACTCCGCGAAATCGATGCGATGGCCGCGTCCGTTGAAGCGTAATTCGATTCCGTGGTGAACCAGCCCTTCCCGCTTCATCCGTTCGCCCACGCCGATCTCGCTGAGCAAGTCCACCGTGCCTTGCTCCAACACGCCCGCGCGGACCCGTTCTTCGACATACTGCCGGCTCCGGTTTTCAACCACGACCGATTCGATTCCCTGAAGATGGAGAAGTTGGGAAAGCACAAGACCGGCAGGTCCCGCGCCCACGATTCCGACCTGCGTGCGTGATGAAATTGTCACGGGATGGGCTCGAACCTCGCCCACAGATTACCAAAACGCGAGGTTCGAACTGTTAGACTCGGGATTCTATTTGATGAAAATCAGAAGTCAGAGCCAATGCCAGCAAACACAAAAAAGAAGTCCGGCAAAAAACGGGGATTCCTGGCCCAGCATTCGCTGAGCATTGCGTCGAGCGCCATACTGATTCTCTGGATCATTCTCTATTCGATCAGTAATCCGAAAACTCACTGGGGCTCTTTTTTTGGAAATGCCATCGCGGACTGGTCGGGAGTGGTGGTAACCGTACTCGCCACCAAATATCTGTACGAGCAAGGCTCGGCGGAAAGTAGAAAGCCGCCATTAAACCTGAGCGCTTCCCTTTGGGAAAAGATCAGGGATCATTCGCTCACTCTCTTCTTGCTGATCACCGGCCTTGCCTGGGTCGTCGTCTATAAACACGCCGACCCAGAATCGAAGTGGGGCCAGGTGACCGGGAATATTCTCTCCGAGTGGACCCAGATTCTGGGCCTGGTAATTATGACCAAGCGCCTGATTGAGCTGCACTCGAAAGAGAGCGAAAAGTGATCCGTCTTCTCTCAGAACCTGCCGCTCAACGCCAGGATCACAACGATGATCAGGACCAGTCCCAGCCCGCCGCTGGGGTAGTAGCCCCAACTGCCGCTGTATGGCCAGGTCGGCAGAGCGCCGAGCAATAGCAAAACCAGGATGATGATCAGAATAGTTCCCATTGAGTTCTCCTTTTTGCTGCATCGTTCACTTGCGCAGCCAAAGCTACAACCACGCCGATGCGAGAACAATCGGGACTACACTGTAGCGGCCGGGAAGCGCCGCTGTAGAAGTTGACGGAACGAGCGCGGAACCAACTCGGAACGAACTCGGAACTCAACTCACGTAGAGACGTAGCTTGCTACGTCTCCCGCACCAAACCAGACGTAGCAAGCTACGTCTCTACACCGCAAACATTTGCGCACGCAGTTTACCCGCGGCATCGCAATACGTGATTCGGCCGCCAGATAGTGGCGGATCGCTAAGCGCGCAGCAGGCTCAGACTCTGAACCTGGGTTCGCAGCTTACCCAGCCGGCTGAGCTGCAATCGGTGTACCCGGCCAGGCTGGACTCAACGTGGTGCGGATCAGGTCCAGCAGTTCGTTATTATCGGCGGGTTTCTGCAGGAAGGCGCATGCCCCAGCCTTTAATGTGCGGTCCCGGTTGTACTGCGGATCTCTCGCAGTCAGGACAATGACTGGGATGGAAGAGAGCTGCGCGCTCTGCTGCAGGCGGTCGAGAACAATGAATCCATCCCCCGCAGGCAGACCGATATCGAGAATGATCAGATCAGGCCGCTCTTTTTGGGCCATGGCAATCGCCGAGAAGCCATCGGTGGCGTAGGCAGTGTCGAAGTGGTTGGCGCGCAAGCGCAGGTTTAGACCCCGTCTCAGGTCAGGATCATCGTCAACGATCAGGATTTTCGGTTTTTCCATTTCTTCTCTCCTTGCTTCCTCGATTACTGTTTTCGGTGTAACAATTCCGCGTTTCTGCCATCAGTTTGCCGAAGCTTGATGCCGGCGCAACGTCGTCATGCTCATCTCGGTAATGCTGTCGGCAACTTCCTGAACAGCGATTTCCAGGGGCTGCTGCCGATCTTGCGATAACTTCAATCCCACGGATGAGACCGTGAAAACGCAATTCGTCTTCAAGGGATCGGAGCGTTCCAGGCGCTCACGAATGCGATCCGCCACCACTTTGGCTCCGTCTTCATCGGTGGAAACTACCACCCGCAGGGTCTCGCCCGCAGGGCTATCGCCCAGCGCCGGCAACACTGCGTCTTTGTCCCGCAGGATGCAGGGTTGAATAATCTGCAAGCACTGTCGCCTGATTTCATGCCAGTTGCCGGCAAACGGCAGCACCTTCGGCGCGAGCTCAACCGTGATCACGGAAATCGAATCGCGCAAGTGGCCCTGGTAGGTGATTATGGGCGAGAGAAAGTTTCGCCAGCGAAAACAGCGGCAGGGTGAAAGTAAAGGTGCTGCCGTGGGAGAGTTGACTCTCTACCCAAATCCGCCCGCCGTGCAGCTGTACCAGTTCTTTCGCGATGTATAGTCCAAGCCCCAGACCCTTGCGGCTATCGTCGATCGAATTCGGATCCTGGTACAGGCGCTCAAAGATCAGGCTCTTGGCTTCCGGCTCAACTCCCCGGCCGGTATCGGCCACGGAAATGTAGACGAAATCAGGATCCGCTTCCATCATGCGCGCCTTTACCATGACCGATCCTTCGGCGGGAGTGAACTTGATCGCATTGTCGATAAGATTGGTGAGCACTTGCAGGACGCGAGTGGCGTCGGCGAGAACGAACGGAATCCGGATATCCAATCCTGCTTCCAGGCAAATTCCTTTTTCCTGGGCGCTGGCCCGCAGCATGGTGGCTGCTTCCCGAATCAGATCGCCAATCACGACTCCGCGGGGTTCGATGCTGATTTTTCCCGATTCCGCGCGAGTGGCCTCCAGCAGGTCGGTAATCATGGCTCGCAGCTGATTCACGCTGCGGAACACCGTTTCCAGATGCTCGCGCTGCTCGGGAATGACCTTACCCGCGAGTCCATCGAGCATGAGCGAGACGAATTGGTGAATGCAGGCCAGGGGCGTGCGTAATTCGTGTGAAACATGAGAAAGAAACTCATTCTTGAATTGCAGTTGCTGACGCCGGCTCATGTCGAGAGACATCAGCAACGCCTGACGTTCGATGGCGTAGCGCATGGCGCGCGCCAGTTGCTTGCTGTCGAAAGTCCCCTTGATCAGATAGTCCTGCACCCCTTGATGAACCGCATTGACTGCCAGCTCTTCATCATCCAGGCCGGACAACACCACCACCGGCACATTGGGAGCCTCTTTCAGAATGGTGCGGTAGGTGTCAGCGCCGTGACTGTCGGGAAGGTTCAGGTCGAGCAGAACCATGGCTGGTGCTTCCACCAGCATGGAAGCAAGCCCGGTGGAGAGCCGGTCTACGCAGGAAACTCGAACGTCGGAGTGAGCCTCCACCAGCCGCAAGCGATCAGGTCTGCGTCTCCCGGATTGTCCTCAATCAACAAGATGTGCTTCGATCCGTGATTCATTGTTCCTCCTCGCGGGGCAGACAGGCGCAGCCAAGCCAGAACTCGTTCACTACTTTCACTGCCGCCATCCAATCCCGCAGGGTGGACGGTTTGCTGACGTAACTGTTTGCTTTCAACTCGTAGCAGCGCTCGATGTCAAGCGGGGCCTGGGAAGTGCTGAAGATGACAACCGGTATTCTGCGCAGGGCCGGATCTGATTTAACATCCGCCAGAACCGCCCGCCCATCCTTGCGCGGTAAATTCAGGTCCAGCAGTACCAGGTTGGGACGGGTTGCAGCGGCATACTTTCCTTCGCGGCGAAGAAAAGCCAGAGCCTCGGCTCCGTCAGAGACGGCGCTGATGTTGCTGGGCCACTGGCTGTGTGCCAGTGCGTCGATCGTCAAGTCCCGGTCCGCGGGATTGTCTTCCACCAGGAGGATCTCAGCCAGGGTCGTGGTCATGCGGATTCCTGGATGTCAGCCGGTCTTCCGGCCGGCAGAGCAAATCTGAGGATGGTCCCGCCGCTCGTCACGGGGCAGGGCTTCGATCCTCCCCCCGTGCCGTTCAATGATCTTCTTGCAGATGGCCAGCCCGATTCCGTTGCCGGGATATTCAGTTCGGGTATGCAAGCGGTTGAAAATGATGAAGACGCTTTCCAGGTTTTCGGTAGATATGCCGATACCGTTGTCGGCCACCGAAAATATCCAGTCCGTTCCCTGCCTCTGCGCCGAGATATGAATGACCGGGGTCTGGGAGCCACGAAATTTCAAAGCATTCCCCAGGAGATTCTGGAACACTTGCTTCAGTTGGGACTCGTTGGCCTTGAGCCAGGGTAAGGGCTCACGCTCTACCACGGCGCCGCTTTCACTGATGGCGGCTTGCAGGTCTTTCAGCGCGGCCCCGACGACCTCGTTGCAATCGGTGTTCTTTAGCTCCGTCTCCTGCCGTCCCACGCGGGAAAAAGCCAGCAGGTCATGGATCAAGCTCTGCATGCGCTCGGCGCCGTCCACTGCGTAGTTGATGTACTTGTCGGCCTGATCGTCGAGTTTGCCGCGATAACGTTCGCCCAGCAGTTGGGTGTAGGCGGCCACCATGCGCAGCGGCTCCTGCAAGTCGTGAGAGGCCACGTAGGCAAACTGTTCCAGATCGCGGTTTGACCGGGCCAGTTCCTCGACTTTCTGGGCCAATGACTCTTGCGCTCGTTGGCGTTCTTCGCGCGACTTCTTGTCCTTCAAGGCGCCGCGCAATGCCACCGACAGCCGCGCCAGTGAATCCTTGAGTACGTAGTCGGTAACCCCTTGCTTGATACATTCCACCGCGGTCACGTCGCCAAGAGCCCCCGACACCAGAATCAAAGGGATGTCCAGGCCTTCTTCCCGCAAAATCTCCAGGGCCTCGGTGCCTCTCCATTGCCCCAGGTTGTAGTCAGACAGGACCACGTCCGGGGGTTGGTCCCGAATTCGCTGCCGGAACTCTTCCGCGGTCTGGACCACGTCACTGGTGATCTCGAATTCTCCCTTGGCCAGTTCGCGCAGGATCAGTTCCCGGTCGGCGGAGTCGCCTTCGAGTAACAAAACGTGAAGCTGGGGTTTGCTGGCGACGGATTTCCCAGCTTCTTCGCCCATTCTGGTGCCGGTTGCGCTCATGACCCACCTTGTCCGGCTGATTTCCTGGCCTGATTCGCGCTTGGAAGCTGGTTGATGACCATCCAGTAGAAACCGACAGTCCTCATCGTCCGACCGAACTGTTCGAAATCAATTGGTTTCTGGATATAGCTGTTGGCTCCCAGATCGTAGCTGCGAACCAGGGCTCCTTCTTCCTGGGAAGAAGTCAGGATGACCGCAGGAATCGCCCTGGTCCGGGGATCGTCCTTGAGCTGCTTGAGAACTTCGAGGCCATTTACTCTGGGCAATTTCAAATCGAGCAGGATGAGTTTGGGAGGACGATCGGGAGAGCGCGCTGCAAATTTGCTGCGACAGAAGATAAAGTCAAGAGCCTGTTCTCCATCCCTGGCGACGAAAATGTTATGGGCCATGTCCTCGCGGCGCAGGGCGCGGATGGTGACTTCGGCCTCCTCCGGGCTTTCTTCCGCCAGCAAAATATCGGTCCCAATCGAGTTCATCAATTACGCTCCCTGTTGCACGCTTTCCTTTTTCCAATCAGCGGCCTGAGGCCGGGGGAAGGCTTTCCGTGCAAGCGGCTTAATCGAACCAAAACCGGGGACAGGATGGCGCCAATGTCCGCGTAACTTTGTCATCGGCGGTTTAGCTACCGGCTTTAGCCCGAAGCTTGTGGGAAATTAATCCAATAGCCCCTGTTCTTCGGGTCGTAAGGAGACGCTGACCAGGCATCCGCCTTTTCCGGTCATCCAGTCTGCCCGAAGTTGTTCAGATCGCAGGAGAAGTGGCTCGCTAAAGAAAACTCCGGGTCCCGCCGAAGAATCCGGTGTGCCTCTGTGCTGCGCGCACAGGGCGGGAATCCCGGGGAAAACCGCGACGGACAGAAGCCGGGGAGACAGGCGCGGGGGAACGACAAATGTGGATCGGTACCTCATGAATCCAATGGTTTTTGGCGGTGTTCAATGCTCACGCTCCACCTCCTCGGATTTACAGCCTGCCTCCTGCGCGAATTCTTCGGGACAGGCAATCTGGGAGAAAGCCGAGGCGTTGAAGCGTTTGGGTGGTGATGAGGACCTTCTCCGGGAGCTTTGCCAGATTTTTCTGGAGGAATCGCCGAAGCACCTGCAAAAGCTGCGCGAAGCCATCGCTGACGCCGATGCCCAGGCAACCATGCGTGCCGCTCACAATCTGAAAGGGGAATTGGGCTATCTGGGCGCTGCCGGTGCAACCCAAGCCGCTCAGGAGCTTGAGGATATGGGGCATCAGCAGACTCTGTCTCGTGCCGCCGAAGTATTTACCTTCCTCGAACGGGAATTGGCCAGTCTGCACATTGCCCTGAGAAATTCCGATGGAGCAAGCTTGTGAATATTTTTCAGCCGGGGGACGGCATGGAACTCCCGCTCGGCAATAAGTCGGGGTTGCCCAACAGCGTGTTGATCGCCGAGGACGATCCCATCTTTCGCCGCATCCTCGAGAGCTGGTTGCAGAAATGGAATTTTCAGGTCACAGCCGTGGAAAACGGCCTGGACGCGTGGAAGGCGCTTGCAACAGGAGAATGCTCCCCGGCTGGCGATTCTGGACTGGATGATGCCGGGCCTGGACGGCATCGAACTATGCCGCAAGATTCGCAACCAGGCTCAGGGTGCATATAAGTACTTGCTCCTGCTTACCGCTAGAGGGAGCAAGGAAGATGTTGTCGCCGGCCTGGAGGCCGGAGCCGATGACTACCTGACCAAGCCATTTGACGTAAATGAACTGCGCGCCCGGGTGCGGGCAGGCAAACGAATTCTCGAACTGCAGGGAGAATTGGTGAAAGCTCACAACGAGCTGCAATTCGAGGCGGCGCATGACCATCTGACCGGCCTCTGGAATCGTGGCGCGATCATGGATCTCCTGCACCGGGAAAACCAGCGCAGCGCGCGCATTGGTGAGCCGCTCGGAGTGATCATGGCGGATCTCGATCACTTCAAGCAGATCAACGATTCTTACGGACATCAGACCGGAGACGCTGTGTTGCGCGAGGTAGCCCAGCGTCTGCTGGAGTCCGTGAGGAACTACGACTATGTAGGCCGCTATGGAGGCGAGGAATTCCTGACCGTTTTGACCGCGTGTACGGCCTCAAATCTGGCGATCACGGCCGAGCGGATGCGGGTTTACGTCTCCGAAAAGCCGGTCGAAACCGGTACTGGACCGATTCCCGTGACCATCAGCATCGGATTGGCGGCACAACACGCCGGTGGCCCCGATCTTGCCCGGGAAGAGGAACTCGTGCGCTCCGCCGATACCGCTCTGTATACCGCCAAGGCGAATGGCGGGAACCGGGTTGAACATTCTCCTGAAAACCTTTCAACCGATCCCGTGCCCTCCGCGAGCACTCCGCTAGGTCTGGCACCTTGGTGGTTGGTGCTGGCACGCGAGTGCTATTTTCACGCGGCGGCTTTCACTCTATTTTTATTGACGAGCAGTTCTGGGGGAGGGCTGCCCGGGCGTCCGGCGACTCGAAAGAGTCGGGACGCCCGTTAAATTTTTACGGGCGAATTATTGTGCCGCCGATTATTGAGTTGAGATTGTGAAATTTACCGTGATCCGGGCCTCGGTTTCGACTGCCGAGCCGGACTGCAAATACGGCTTGAAGCGCCATTGCTTCACGGCTTCCCGTGCCGCGGCGGAAAGAATTGCCGGCCCGCTCAAAATGTGGAGATCCTGAATATTTCCGTCGCGTCCGATCAGTGCTTCCAGCACCACCGCTCCCTGAACTTTCATCTGCTTGGCCAGCAGGGGATAGTTAGGTTCAACCGGCCGTGAAACGATCTCGGCCGTTCCCGGGGACAGGTGAACTCGCGCGGTAGCATCAGCCACTCCACCTGACTCCGGAAGGCGCGGCCTCGGGAGTCACCGGCGTTCTGGGTTGCAGATCCACCTTCACCGAGTTCGTGCCCGGCCGGATGGTGCGGTGCTCATCTCCCGCCACTACTTCAACCTCCAGCGGAGGAAGCACGGCGCGGCTCGTAACTACCGGCGCCAAAGCCGGTGCGGGGCTTTCCGCTGCCGCAGGCGGCGGTGCAGGGTGGGATTTGGCTTTGGTGTGCGCGGGGGCGGATGGCTTTGTCGTTGCGGTCGACCCTTGAGGTTGCGCCGGCGTATCGGACGGAGTCTGTTCAACCGGCTCTGCTTCTGATACTGCAGCAGGCTCAGGAGGGAACCAGAATTCGCGGTCTTTCACCAATACCAGGATCAGCGCGAGGAGCAGAAGCGCCAGCGCGATAAGCATCTGACGGCGCTGCTTTTGTTCAGACTCGTCTGGGAAGTTCAGCTCCGGTAGTTCATTCTCCTCCGGCAAGGGCATGACGACGTGGGCCTCCGCCCGTGCGGGACGGGCCTGCATAGTATGCCTTGAAATTTACCGTGAATCCAGCAAAACCAGCCCCGGTAATGGTGCAGTCGGTAACCTGACCACTGACAACTGAGTCCTGCCAACTGCCGGAAAAAGAAAACGCCCGGCCTTTACACCAGGCGGCCGGGCGTTAATTCTGTTTAGGCTGACTTTTTCAGGTCAGTCGGAAACGCGATAATCTTTCCTCGCTGTTCAGGAGGTATCCACTTCACCTTCGGTTTGAATCTTGCGGGAATGTAAAACTCGATCACCTGCGCCATAACCATCCTCCGATCCATTGCAGCCCACCCCTCTTCTTGCAATATCACCGCGATGGGTGGTCTGCACAATTATCTAATTAGATGCGGGTTGGGCGGTAAAGTGTCAGGGGCAGCGCCGGCCACGAAGGCGCAACTTTCAGGAGGAAGCGTGTTTAACCAACCGGGTTGTCGTGAAGCGGGTTGTCTTGAAGCTTAGAGTTCAGCAGGTCAGTTGATCGCGTGTCAGCTTTAAGCCATTGAGATTTCCCAGCACCGTGACGGCGATCGACTCGGTCTGGAAAAATTCGTTGGCCAGTACGGTTAACTCTTCCACCGTGACCCTTTCGATCCGTTCGATGAGTTCGTCCAAACCGTAAAAGTGATCGAAGTACATTTCCTGGCGAGCCAGGTTGGACATGCGCGCCGTGGATGATTCCAGAGACAGCATCAGGCTGCCTTTCAACTGATCTTTGGAGCGGCGCAATTCTTCCTCGGGAACCGGTTCCGCTTTTAGTTTGCGGAACTCCGAGACCACCGACTGCACCACTTTGCGCGCCGACTCTCGCGAGGTTCCGGCATAAACCGAAAGGCATCCGGTATCGCGGTACGGGGACAGGTCACTGTAAATCGCGTAGGCCAGGCCCTGGCGTTCGCGAATGTTCTGGAATAGCCGCGAGCTCATGCCTCCACCCAGCAACGTGTTCAAGATGTAGGAAGCATGCCGGTTTTCGTGCGCGATGGGATGCGAAGGCACGCCCACGCAGATCTGCACCTGCTCCAGAGATTTCTTGTTGCGCATGATGATGCGGGGCACAATCTTCGGCTGCCGGGCTGTGGAAGCCATTTTTCATGGGCTTCATATGCTCGAAATGTTTGACCACCAGGTCCACGAATTGTTCGTGCTTCAGATGGCCGGCGGCACAAATGATCACGTTGCCGGGAGCAAATCGCTGCTTGTAGAAATCCCGCACCGCATCGCGTTCGAATTTCTTTACCGTGTCTTTGGTTCCCAGGATCGGCTTGCCCAGAGGATGATCCTTCCAGAAATTCTGGGTGAAGATTTCATGGACCAGATAGTCCGGATTGTCCTCATCCATCTTGATCTCTTCCAGAATCACGCCCCGCTCGCGTCCGATATCCTGCGCGTCAAAGATCGGGTTCAACACCAGGTCGCTGAGCACGTCCATGGCGATAGGCAAATGCTCGTCCAGCACTTTGACGTTGAAGCAGATACATTCCTTGGCGGTGAAGGCGTCCATGTTGCCGCCGATGGAATCCACCTGGCGCGCAATTTCCTCCGCGGTGCGATGCTTCGTACCCTTGAACACCATGTGCTCGATGAAATGGGAAATGCCGTTCCACTGCAGGTCTTCATCGCGCGACCCGGTCTTGACCCATATCCCGATCGAGGCGGAGCGAATGTGCTCCATCTCCTCGGTGATGAGGGTCAGCCCGTTGGGCAAGACCTCGCGACGTATATTCCGAACTTCCTGGACCATGAGCTGCTTTCAACCGGTTCCGGGGCAAATGGCCCCGTGAACTCTCACAAGTATTGTTGCACACCCTGGCTGACTCCGGCGAATATAGCGTTAGTGATTTAGAATGAATAACTTGCATGGAAATTGTGCCGCAGGGCGGACCGCTCGGTCGGGCCCTTACACCGGCGCCTTGCATATCCTCTACAATCAACGGATGTTGCGGCAGGATTGAAGGCATGGATCAAGCAATCCAAAACTCGCTTTTAGGGCTCCAGCTTCCCGAGCTGGCGTCGCTGGTTGAGGAGTTCGGCCAGCCCTCGTACCGGGCGCGCCAGCTGTTCGAGGCGCTTTACTCTCAGAGAGTTGAGAGCGCCGAGCAGATTTCCACCCTGCCCCAGGATTTCCGGCGCAGCCTCACCGAGCGCGGATTCTCCGTAGGTCTTCCCGGCATTGAAAAGAAATTTGTTTCCAGCGACGGCACGGTGCGCTATCTGGTGGCCTGTGCCGACGGACAAAGCGTCGAGACCGTCTGGATGCCCGAAGGCGACGGCGGAGAAGCCGGCGACGGAACCGAAGCCGGCAATCAAGCGGAGTTGGCAGGGCGCACCTGGGATCGGGCCACGATTTGTGTTTCCAGCCAGGTCGGTTGCGCGGTCGATTGCCAGTTCTGTCTGACGGCGTTACTCGGAATCAAGCGGAATCTTACCGCTGGAGAAATTGTCGGGCAGGTCTGCGCCGTACTCAACCAGCAAAAGGTTTCTCCTCCCCATGCGCGCGTCAACCTGGTCTTTATGGGAATGGGCGAGCCCTTCCTGAATTACGACAATTTCATGAAAGCTGTGCGGCTTCTGGTGGAGGGAGTCGGCATCCCGGAGTCGCGCATGACCGTGTCCACGGCCGGCATCGTTCCCCGCATCTACGATCTCGGGGCGGAGGCGGTGCGTCCCAAACTTGCCATCTCGCTGAATGCGTCAAACGATGCCTTGCGGACCCGGCTGATGCCCATTAACCGCAAATGGAATCTCGAGAAATTGATTTCCGCGGCCCGCGATTTTCCTTTGCGCAACCGGGAGAAGCTGACCTTCGAGTATGTGCTGCTGGATGAAGTCAACGATTCGGCGGAGAACGCCCGCGAACTGGTGGAACTGATTCGAGGTGTGCGGGCGAAGGTAAATCTCATCGCGCTGAACCCCGGCCCCGGAATTGATTTCCGAACCCCGGCCCAACAGAGAGTTCTGCAGTTCCAGAATATTTTGATGACCGCGGGCGTGCCCGCGTTTGTTCGCCGTCCCCGAGGCCGCGATATCTACGCCGCCTGCGGACAACTGAAAAGAACCGTGGAGATAACCCCCGCGTCGTAGTGGTAGAGTCGCTTGACCCGCGTTCTGGAGCGCCTATCTGCTCGAGTGATTGGGTTTTTTAACCAGGTAATTCCAGCGGTAGGGCGACTCCATTTCGCCCCCAGATTCATCCAGGCGCCGATGCTTAAAGTGATCGATAACCTGCAATCCTGCCGCTTCGACCATCGCAATGAATTGCTCGGGACGCGCGTAGAACATTGGGCTGGAATCAAGTTGAAGGGTTCCACGAAACGCCGAGCGCAGGTAGGACAGAAACACTCGGAACCCCTTGTGCCGCCGCTGATGCAGCAACATTCCGACTACGGAATCTCCGCGATAGACGTGAAACTTGGCGTACTCGTTCTCGACGGGAATTTCTCCCAGCCAGATGAGAGCGCCAGGCTTTGCAACTCGGGCAATTTCTCCGAGGGCGGAGCGTACCAAAGCTTCGGAGCCGAGCAGCAGGAGCACGCCGTTGCACACGATTTTTGAGGCAATTCCCGATTCGAGCGGGAGGCTTTGGGCGAGGCCTACATGAAAAAGTATCTCGGGATAGAGTGGGCACAATCGACCCAGTTCCTCGGCCGTCGGCACAATCCCGATGCGTGTCGCCCAACCAGCCGATTTCAACAGCGAGCCGTCCCCGCACCCAATGTCCAACAACACGTCGGGCGGATCACATTTAAGAGCTTTAAGGATTCTGGAATTTACAAAGCTGATCACCGCAGGGCCCAAGCCGTGACCGGAAAGCGCCTGAATATCACCACTAGCGGCAAGTTTCCGGTAGTGCTCGATCGGGTCTTTTAGGCGAGTGACAACCAAAACGCGCACATGTTAGCACGGAGCCAGTTGACAGTTCTCACTCGGCGTTTGCGCGCGCATGATCTTGTTACAATTGCCTCACGATTTCCGGGTTGAGGTTAGTGTGCTCCATCAACGCTATAAGGATCTTTGTTTCCTTCTCATTGCCAAGGCAACCTGGCCGAATTATTGGGTGAAACGCCTGAGCTACTCGGCGCGTTCGCCCAACGGACACCGCCTCGATCTGCACCTGGGATGCGGAACCAAATATCTTCCCGGATTCGTAAACATTGACGCCAACCCGCTGCAGAAAACCGACGTTTGGCTTGACGTCCGATGTGGACTTCCTTTTGCGACTGGTTCGGTTGATTCGATCTATTCCACCCATATGATCGAACACCTTTATCCCGACGAACTGGACAAGCTGTTGCGCGAGTGCGCGCGAGTTCTGAAACCCGGAGGCGGGATGCGAATCGTGGTGCCCAGCTTGTCCAACGCCATTCTGGCCTTCCAGCAAAAACGCCACGACTGGTTCTACGACGACTTTCCGCGGCACTTCGATTCCCTGGGAGGCAGGTTTTCCAACTTCGTGTTTTGCGATGGCCAGCACCGGACTGCCTTTGACGTCAGCTATCTTGACGAGGTTTTGAGCAAGGCCGGGTTCAGGGAAGTTTCCGAACTTGCGGAAGGTCAGAGCCGGCTCTACGGCGATAGCGTCCCCGCCTTCGAGCCTGGCGATGCCGCCGGCCTGCCGCACTCAGTCCACGTTGAAGCTTTCAAGTAGCCGGCCTTCGATTTGCCAGCGAGGCGGCGGTTTCGGAAGATCAAGAAGACATGCGACAAACTTATAACGGCGATCGGCTCGGCAGCAGGTTGACGAACGTGTTGACCGACGTACATTTCTGGGTTCCCGTCGCGGTCTTGATCGGCGGACTACTTCTTCTAAAATCCATTCATTAAAAACGTCGGCGGAATATGCGATCTGTCATGGCGCCTGGGGCTGAATCCGCGATTCGGGAAAACTCGCGTCCGCGAAAGCTGCAGCGGTTGGGCGTCCTCTCCGGCTTCGCCGCGGGAGCCTGGCTCGGAGCCGCCGAGGCGCCGACCAAGCTGGTCTCGGTCGGGATCTCACCGATCGTCATTTCGCTCATCATGGTGATCGGGGTTTTTCTGGCGCGCTGGAGTTTGCCAGCGTTAATCCTGGGCACGTCGTCCATCCGCGCCGATCTGCGCCGCACTCCTCATCTGATTGTCTGGGCGATTCTGGCTGGATGCCTGTGGGCCGTGGCCAATACCATGACCATTTTCGCCATCCGCGATATTGGTCTGAGCATCGCTTTTCCGCTATGGAATTCGAACAGCCTTCTGGGAATATTGTGGGGAGTTATTTTCTTTAAAGAACTGCGCGACGCCGGTTGGCGCCGCTGGACCGGAGTAGCTCGGCGGCGCGCTGGTCATGTGTGTCGGCGCCACTTTGCTCGCCGTAGCATCTTCGACCCAGGCGCCCGCCGCGCATTCGCTGCGCGGAGTCTGGGCCGCACTGGGCGCCGGAATTCTCTGGGGAACGATGTATATTCCCTACCGCAAAGCTTACTTGTCCGGGATGAATCCACTTTCTTTTGTGACATTCTTCACCTTCGGTGAACTCGGCATGATGGCCGCTCTCGCCATTGGATATCTTGGCCTGACCCCGCTTTGGCAACAGTTGATAAGAGCGAAGGACGTCCTTTTCTGGCTGATGCTGGGCGGATTCATCTGGGTGATCGGCGACGTCTTCCAGCAATATGCCGCCAAGTACGTAGGCATCAGCCGGGGAATTCCGCTTTCGAACACCAATCAGCTCTGGGGTTTGTTGTGGGGAATTTTTGTTTTCGGCGAATTGCGCGGCAGCGGCGCTTCCACCTATCTGCAGGTTGTCGGAGGTTCACTCCTGATGATGTTGGGCGTCGGCGCCATCGCCTTTTCGTCGGCTGGCGGCAAAGAACAGGCGCAGTGGAAAGAAGCCGCGCTCCGCGAGTCCCGGCGCTACAGCATCGCAGAAGATTTCGTCGAAGCTCGCATGCAGGGAGAACAAACAGCCGGCGAAGTCAGGCCGCCGCGCAGTCTGCTGGACTGGATCCTGGTGGCCGGCGCCACCAGCATCTTTGTGCTGTTCGCGACCATGGCGCGGGCGCCCATGATGTCTTTCCATTTGGGACCAGCCGCGCTTCTGGTCGCCGCAACATTCGTTCTCTTTCTTGTATGTGGCGTTGCCCTGTGGCGGACCACGCGTTTCAACTAAACCAATTGTGAACAGATCATCTTCTGAACGACTCATCCCGGTTGACCTTGTCGGTGTCGGGCTCAACGCAACCGACACTCTGATCCGCCTGCCGCATTACCCCGCCCTGGGATCGAAAGTCGAGATTCGCTCTGCGGAGATATTGCCGGGCGGCCAGGTTGCGACGGCGGTGGCGGCGTGCCAGCAATGGGGATTGCGGACGCGTTACGTCGGCAAGGTCGGTGACGACGGCGCGGCCAGAATTCATCGCGCGGAATTTGCCAGACTCGGCGTCGAAACTCATCTGCTCACGGCTGAAGGATGCGAAAGCCAGCAGGCGATCATCCTGGTCGACGATGCCGGCGAGCGCACCGTCCTGTGGAAGCGCGACCACGGCTTGACCCTCCGTCCGGACGAACTCCGGCGGGAATGGATTACCGATGCCCGCGCTCTTCACGTGGATGGTCACGACACTGCGGCTGCAGTCGCGGCGGCGGGCTGGGCCCGAGCCGCCGGCATTCCCGTCATCGCCGATCTGGATGACCTCTATCCGGGAGTGGAAGAGCTGATAGGGAAGGTTGACTACCTCATCACCAGCCGGGATATTCCTGGCCGGCTGGCCGGTGAAGAGGATTTGCGTAAATCGCTGCCGGCGGTCCGAAGCCAATACGGCTGCCGTCTAACCGCTGCCACGCTTGGGCAAGACGGTGTCCTGGCATGGGATGGCGCGCAGTTCCACTACGCGACTGCTTTTCGTATTGAGCCTTTGGATACTACCGGCGCTGGCGATATTTTTCACGCCGGATTTATCTATGGACTTCTGCAAGGCTGGCCGGTGGCGCGTCAGCTTGATTTTGCCTGTGCGGCTGCTGCGCTCAACTGCACCGCAGCCGGAGCCCGCGGCGGAATTCAGTCGGTAGAGAACATCGAGAAGTTGATTGCCACAGGCGCCCGCCACCGGCGTGCCTTCGATGACGTGCGTTCGACACCACAGAATCCACCTGAAGGTTAGCCGGCAGTCTTTTCCTGGTATCCGCCAGCCATGGGCGAAGGCATGCGCCCGGTTCGCCGCATGGAGGCGCAGTCGTACGCGTACGCGGCTCCGCAGAGCAGGCAAACCTGGTAGGCCTGGCCGTGAATCCCATTGTGCGGCCACGAGAACCGGTGCCGGCAGCATGCTTCAAAAAGCCGTTGGAGGAATGTGCCTGTCGTCTCTGCTTTGTGATTGTGCGTCGTTGCCATGATGTTTCCAACCTATCCTAAGAGACTCTGAATCAAGCCTAGTTTCTGGTTCATCGCCAGCAGGATTAAGGCCAGTGCCTGGTCTCATTACCCGGTTACCGAGGGAGGAGTAACGTAACTGACCGCTGGAAGGCTGCGGCAGGAACTACTGGAACGGGCCTAGCGCCGGACCTTGGGTTACCTTATTGGGAGCGGACTTCGAGCCTGTATGCGCGCGGAGCGGCTGGCTCTTTGAAAGAGGGATAACTATGCAGAGTGCGAATTCTGGCAACGCAGTGCGGCGTAGTTCGAGAGTACCGATCACCCTTCCAATCGTCGTCACCAGCCTGGAACCGGCGGCCCCCTTTTCTGAACTTTGCGAGACCTTGGTGGTCAGCGCGCACGGTTGTGTGCTGTCTTCCCCCACAAAGCTGGATGCCGGCGTCCCCGTGCAATTTCAGCGAAAGGGCGGCCGCGCCACCATGGCTCACGTCGTGGACTGTCAACCGATGCCGGGGCGGCAGGGATGGCAACTGGGCGCAAGATTAGATCGGCCGGAAAATTTCTGGGGACTGAAATCTTGTCCTGAAGATTGGGCGCGCCTTCTCGAGTTGCCCATCGAACCACAGCTCTCACGAACGTCGCCCACGCTGAAAATCGTCCCCGAAAAGACCCATCAGCAACCGGCCAATCAGGATTTACGCGCGCTGGTGGCGCAGATGGTCGAGCCTCTGCAAGCGGAAGTTGCGGACCTCAAAGAAAAACTGGCGAAGGGAGCGCCCAAGCGCAGCCAGTTTGAAATATCGCTGTCGCACATTCCACCCGAGGTTGAAGACAAGTTGTGGGTCCGGTTGCGCGATGACCTGGGCACACAGGTCCTGCAGCAAACTAAAGAACAGTCACAACAGGTATTCGGCGAAGCCAGGACGGTGATCCAGCAAAAGATTGCCGAAGCCTTGAAGGAATTTCGCGCGCAGGTGGGCGAGCAGGTGCAAACTGTCGAGCAGCGCGCCCAGAGTCTCTCTGAGGAGATTGCGGAGACAGTTGCGCAGCATATCCAGGCCGGAGCGGAGCGATTCCAGGCGCAGGCACTGGAAGCGGGAACTCGCCTGGAACGGCAGGGCCATGACAGTTTGCAGGCTTTACGCGAACGTCTGGGCGACGAGCACGATGCCTACCGGCGGGAGGTGCAGAAAGTGCAGGCTGCGGTCGCAACCGAGTCGTCCCGCCTGCAAACCGAAGTCACCGGACTGGGCAGCCGCATCGCGCGCTTGGATGATTCCGCCTGCCGGCTGGAATCAGATATG
Organism: Terriglobia bacterium; assembly: GCA_963812465.1. GTDB lineage: Bacteria > Acidobacteriota > Terriglobia > Terriglobales > Acidobacteriaceae > JAIQFF01. Next base: position 82,294 of record CAWEVE010000030.1, on the reverse strand, counting down.
GACACGCGCCTGACGCAAATGGCCAACGACCAAATCTCCGGCGCCCGCGTTCAACTCGAGCACGCGGTGGACGTGGTTCTCAAAGAACTGGGAACGCGCAACGCCAAGGAACTTGGAAATCAACTCGACACTGCATGCGGAAAGTTGAAGGTCGTTCAGAAGGGAATCGAGGCTTCGGTTTCTGAACTGGTGAAGACCGAGGTCGCAGCCGCGCTGTTGTCCTTCGGTCAAACCATGGAAGAGTTGGCGCAGGATTCCGTGGGCCGGTGGCGGAATGCGCTTGCCCGGGATCTGACTGCAGTGGCAAGAACTCTGGGCTCGCAATTCCAGACGGAAAGCGCGTCCGGCAACGGCGAAAAACAGGAGTCGGCAGCGGACTGACAAACATGACGGGTCAGCCCCTCTTACATTGGACGGGCTGGCCTCCAACTGATCCAGGCGCCGGTTCAAGAGATCGATATCGTCCTGGACGAGCGCAGGACTGGACAAGTCGATATTCAAGAATTGTTTCAGCAAGACAGCGGGAGGAGCATCGAAGCCGTTTTTCAGTAGTGCCGTGTAGCGCGGCACAAACTGCTCCCGGTTGGCGGTATAAAGCTGATAGTACTTCAGCGCCAGAAGCCCTCCATAGACATAGTTCACATCGTACAAAGGGTCCTCATACATCAGAGACACCGTCGCCCAGCGATTCCGCAGCTCCGGCGTGGTCGCAGGAAAAATCGAAAATTGCCCGTCCACCTGTAGGGTCAACTTGTCGAGTCCATCAGCATCCCGAATCGTGCCTGCCGCAACGCCATCGTAAATCTGCTGTTCGAGGATTGCGTCCTGGGCTCCATAGAAGGCGTCCAGGCCTTTGATCTGCATCCATTTCTGAAGGTAAAAGCGCCGTGCCGCAGAATCTGTCGCATGCCCGGCGAGATAGTCCGCCAGGACAAGTTCATTGAAGGCCGCGAATGATTCAAACAGAAAGCTCGGTCCATCGGCATAGAGCGGACGCACCTGGTTGGCCGTCATCAGACTGCGGTGGGTCGCATGGCCGCCTTCGTGCGCGATCACTGACAGGTCCTTAAAGGTTCCGTCGTAGCGCCCAAGAAAAAGCATGCTGGTGCTGTCCGGGAAGCCGATGGAAAAACCTCCGGAATAACGGCCCGGGGCTCCTCCGGGCACAATATCTGCGCGTCCGCTGGCAGGGTCCACCAGCGCATCGAAAGCCTTCTGATACTCAACTCCTAATTCTGCGAAGGCTTCATGAAAAATGTGTGGGACGTCGGCCAGTGAGGTGACGGGCAGAACAAAGTCCGGCGAAGGCGCCGATTCATCCCACGCTTGAAACTGGGTGTGATTGGCGCGAAGAAAGTTATCGCCCAGGATCTTCTCGAATCGCTTCGCTACTTCCCCGTGCTGCGCCATCGCGGCCAGCAGGACACGAGTCTGCGCCGGATCCAGGTACATGCTGCTGTACTTGCGCGCCGGCGCATCCGGATAGTGATGCGCCCGAGCCAGCGCGTTCTGCGCTTTTACGGTTTGGATCAACGCAAACGCCAGCAAGTCGCGCCGGCTGGCGAATCCATCAAGCCGTCGTTTGAATGCCTCCTCACGTACGCGCGTGTCGGCGTTTGACATCAGCAGATTGCGCTGCCGGATGATATCCAGTGGACCGGCTGCTGTCTTCACGGTTCCGAACGGAATACCTGCCACGATCTGTTGATACAAGTCGTATTGCCAGTCCGCAATCTCGGGGCGAAATTCATCGAGCAAGGCTTCCTCAGGCCCAGGCAGCACATGCGCGGCCTCGCGTCGAATATCTTCGATGGCAAACTTGTAAGGCTTTAGGCCAGCTTCCGCGGCATAGAAAGCTTGCAGCCGGTCTTCCGGAATCGCGAGAATTTCCGGGCTCAGGAATGCAGTGGCCGCATCACTTCCGACTCGAGTTGGCCTTCGGCTTCGCACGCCGGGATCTTTCCGATTTAACGAACAACGAAGATGGAGATACCCGTCGTGCTTGCGATAGATTTTCAGCACATCTTCCTGTGCCCGCATCGCCTTGAGGAGATTCGATCCGGAATTGAGCTGTCCCTTAAATGCGCCCAGGCGCTTCAGCGCGGCATCGAGATCGGCGCGGGCCGCAGTCTCGGCGGCGGGCGAGGTAAAGTAATAACGTCCCAGGTCGGCGGAAAGAGGCGCCGCTGTCTGTGCAGCAACGTGCACCTCCGCGCATATCTCTGCACATAAGAGAAAAATTAGAAAGCCCGCGAGCTTCATCATCCCGTCTTTCACAACCTCTGTCCCTTATCCATCACAGGACGGATTGCGGAAAAGCCTATTGTTTCCAGCTTCCCCAGGTCAACCCAGTCCTGTAGCCGCTGGCAACTTGCACCAGGGAATGGGCATCTCAGGTTCCGCCGAAACGGCACTTTAGTCGAGGGTCCGCAGGCTTTTATCTGGCTGGAATCGCGACCAGCCGCATTCTCTGAACTGGCTTACAATATTGACTCCGAGAGTCCTTAACGGAAGACAGGAGTTTACTTGCGACTGCTCAGTGTTCGCCTGATTATTTCGCTCATCGTAGGCGTGACCCTGGTTTCGCTGTTCTCCGCGTACTACGAGGTCCGCAGAGAAAAGCAAGGCCTGCGCAACGAGTTGGAGCGCAGGGCGGAAGTTCTCGGAGAGAGCCTCGTCGGAAACATTGAACCGCGCCTGGAGAAGGGTTCGCTTAAGGACATCAAGCGCGTAGTCGAGCGGTTCAGCAACCGGGAGCACCTGGCGGGAGTCGCCGTCTTCAACGCGAAGCTGGAACCCATCGCGGCATCCTCGGGCCTGACCCAAGATCTGCAGCCTCGAGTCCATCGCGGTTCCCCAGGCCATCGCGCAGAACGCGAAACAGAGTCAGTTTGTCCACCGAGCAAGCGGGTGATTACATATTCTTGCGCTGCCCCTTCACCAGCAGGACCAGGTTGTGGGTGAGCTGGTCATCGTGCACGACGCCAGTTACATCAACGCGCAGAGCGCCCTGGTTTGGCGCGAAACTTTCTTGCGGGCTCTGGTGCAGGTGGTTCTGATCGCGTTGATCACGCTCCTGATTGTCCGCTGGAGCATTGCCGGCCCCATTGCGCGGGCGGCGCAGTGGATGAAGGCTCTGCGGATCGGCAGAGCTGGCGGCATTCGTGCCGCCATGCCCGATCTTGATTTGCTGCGACCGCTGGCCCGAGAGATGGAGACTCTGGCGGAGAGCCTGACTGCCGCCCGCTCCGCCGCGGAGAAAGAAGCGCAACTGCGCGAAGCCGGGGAATCGGTCTGGACACCCGAGCGGCTTTCAGTGCACGTGCGCGGCAAACTTGGCAACAGCCGCCTGTTTGTCGTCTCCAACCGCGAGCCCTTACAGCCACGTTCGGCGAGGCAATACGGTGCAAGCCATTGTTCCGGCCAGCGGACTGGTCACCGCGTTGCAGCCCGTGCTGTGCGCCTGCGACGGAACCTGGGTGGCGCACGGCAATGGCGACGCAGACCTGGAGACCGTGGACGCCCACGACCGCCTGCGTGTCCCTCCTCAGGATCCCAAGTACACGCTGCGAAGAGTCTGGCTGACGAAAGAGGAAGAAGAAGGCTACTACTACGGTTTCGCCAACGAAGGCCTGTGGCCCCTTTGCCATATCGCTCACACGCGGCCGATGTTTCGCGTCTCCGATTGGGAGCACTACGCCAAGGCCAACGTGAAGTTTGCCAAAGCTGTACTGGAAGAGATGGCCGGCACAGAAGCAGCCGGTGCTCCTGGTCCAGGACTACCACTTTGCGCTATTGCCGCGCCTGGTGAAAAAAGCGCGGCCGGACGCGCGCGTGGCCATTTTCTGGCATATCCCGTGGCCGAACCCGGAAACTTTCGGAATCTGCCCCTGGCAGCGCGAGTTATTGGAGGGTCTGCTGGGCGCCGATCTGATCGGGTTCCATATTCAGTCGCACTGCACAAACTTCCTGCAGACTGTGGATCGCACCCTGGAATCACGCATTGACTGGGACCACTTTGCCGTTAATCGCGAAGACGCATCGCACTGCGGTGAAGCCATTTCCCATCAGCGTGGAAGTTCCCTGGCCGCTCGCGTTCCAGCCTGAACAGAACGCTTACCTGGAACGGGTAGCGCTGCTGCAGGAATCCGGTGTGGAGGCGCTGTTCCTCGGAGTGGGCGTGGATCGCGTCGACTACACCAAGGGCATCCTGGAGCGCTTTCTGGCGATTGAGCGCATGCTGGAAAAATATCCTGTCTATCGGGAGAAATTCACCTTTGTGCAGATTGGCGCTCCCAGCCGCACCCACATCAAGCGCTATCACGACTTCCTCGCCGACGTAGAAGCCGAATCCGAACGCATTAACTGGCGCTTTCAGACCGGCAAGTGGAAGCCGATTGTCTTCCTGAACCGGCAGCACAGCCACGCCGAGATTGAACGTTACTACCGGAGCGCGGACGTTTGTCTGGTCACGTCCTTGCATGATGGAATGAACCTGGTGGCCAAGGAGTTTGTCGCGGCTCGCGATGATGAACAGGGAGTTCTGATCCTCAGCCGTTTTACCGGGGCCGCGCGCGAGCTGCGTGACGCTGTGCTGGTGAATCCTTACGATATCGAACGCACCGCTGAGGCCATCCGCTATCGCCCTGGAAATGGAGCCCGAAGAACGGACCGCCCGCATGCAACGTCTGCGCAAAGTGGTCAAGGAGCAAAACATTTATCGCTGGGCGGCAAACCTGATTGCCGAGCTTTGCGAGGTCCGCCTCGACTCTCCGGCCGAGGCCAAGCGGGCTGACCGACACGCCGTTTCCACTTCTTCATAAGCCAAGATCACTGGTCCTTAAGAGCCACGGACGCAAAAGCATCAACCACCAAGGACACGAAGTTACACGAAGGATTTCCTTCGTGATCCTTCGTGTCCTTGGTGGTTAACTCAGCACCGGAACCCCAGCACCGGGACCAAAAATGACATCCCGCCCCGCCCTGTCCGGGTGTACGATACGCTCGTTCTTGAGGCTTCATCCTACCTAGGCGAAGGAGATCGGAAGCAGGCATCTCCGGTCCCGGCGCCTCCGTGGAGAGGAGGAGCCGTGATCCATTCAACCGAATGCGGCCCCCAAGTTTGGAGGCGCAGCAGTGTTTGTCTAGCCGCCCTTTTCACCCTTCTGCTTCTGGTCGCAGCAGCAGCCGCCCAGAAACCTCCAGACCCATCGCGCTCCTCCCAAGTACGACCTTCACGCCGAAACCAAAATTAAGGGAATTGTCGACGAAGTGAAGATGCCGCCCAAGGGAAGCGAAAAAGAGGCGGTTCACCTGACCCTGAAGAGCGGCGCGGATACGATTAACGTCTTCCTCAGCCCCAAGTCTTTCCTGGATGACATGGGGATGGATTTCAGCAAGGGAGACGAGCTCTCCATCTCTGGTTCGAAAATCAAGCAAGGCGACGCCGACCTCATCCTGGCGCGCGAAGTAGTGAAGGGAAACAACACCTTCGTCTTCCGCGATGACAAAGGAACTCCGGTCTGGAGCTGGCACCGCTGATCAGGCACCCTTTAAGGGCGGCTTCGATGTACTTCTCACTTTTCTGAGCTGTCTTCAAGACCAACCGCAAACAAATCTTCGCCATCTAGCCCTGTAAGCCATCCAAAAATTGCGGCCGGTTTTGGGTAACATAGGGAAGGCATCGGCGACTAGAGTCCTCGTGCACCAAAGTAAGCTACCCAATCCCTAAATGCCGTTGGATGATGGTGGTACGGTCTGCCTCGTGGCCAAACGGCGGCCGGGAAAATACTGATCGGATAACTCCTAAATGCTTTGCTCCCACGAATTTGTATGGCCCGATCGAGCCGCCGACGGCGGCTACCGCCAGTGCTGCGTGCTGTGCGGCGCCGAGTACAAATACGACTGGGAGAACATGCGGCGCCTGGAGCGCGTGTATGGCGAACCCGAGCCGAAAGCCGCGCCGAAGCTCACCACCCCCGGGCTCACTCTGCTGGTTGAACTGGAGCCACGCCGCGTCGTCTTTGTGCGGAACCTGGCCGAGATCCTTGCCGGCCGGTCCGCGCCTCCACTCCCCGCAGGCAGCGCCGCGCCTTTCTGGCCGGACGTCTTCATTGAATCAAGAATTCCCTGGTGGTGGTTCCTGGAATCCCTGCTGTGCCACGTGATTATGGTCGCGTTCGTGGTGATCCTGTCGCAGGTGTGGACCCAGCCGGAACCGTCGCAACGGAGAATCTTCGACCGGTCGTACATCAGCTACTATCAGCCGTCAGACACTTTTCCGGCCTTGCGGAGCAGTCCGCCGCGCCCTCATCCAGTGCCAGCCAATGGGAAGTCAAAGGGAAAGCCTGGGTCCGGTCATCAATCCCCGCTTCAGGTGGCGACCGAGCGTCGGCCGGGAAGCATCACTGCGCCTGACATCAAACTCACTGCGCCCGCGCGACCCAATATCGTGGCCGCCAATCCGGCGCTTCCCGCTATTCCATTTTCCGCCACCGGGCGCTCGCAATTGACCGTACCCGCAGGCCCCAACTCGGTCGTGGCACCACCGCCGGACGTGAACCAGACGATGGCCCGTCGGCTTGGCCTGCCGCAAGCTTCGCAAGCCTCGATCGTTGCGCCTCCCGCCGAGGTTAAAGGCATTTCTGGGCGACCCGGCTTAGGCTCTTCCGGCCTGGACTCCCTAAGACCGGCAGCGGTAGCGCCCGCCCCGGCGTTGCAAGCCGCAACTCGAGGCATGGGAGACCTCACCATCGGTCACTCCGAAGTTGTCGGTCCAGCGCCGCGATTGCCGATGAGCGAACAGCACGCCGGCTCAGGCATGGCCCGGGCGATTCTGGGTTTCCCTGGTACTTCCGTCGTACCTCCGGCGCCGACGGTGCAGCGCGCCGGAACTCTTATTGATGGTAGCGGGGCCGGAAACAATGGGCGCGGGAACTCGCTGTCCGGTGCCGCGCTCACAGGTCGTTCCTCCGCCTCCTTCGGTTCAGGGCGCTGGCGACTCCGCTGGAACCGGACGCGGGAGTTCTTTCTCTAGTGCGGGCATGCAGGTCGTTCCTCCGCCTCCGTCCACGCAAGGCGCAGGAAGCTCCGCCGGGGCGGGACGAGCCGGTTCGCTTTCTGCTGGCGGCTTGCAGGCCGTGCCTCCGGCTCCGTCGATGCAAGGCACAGGGAGATCGGGCGGCGGTGGTCAATCGATCTCAGCGTCCGGCACTGGCTTACAGGGCATTCCACCAGCTCCCGGCGCAGGCGGTCAGGGTAGCGGCGGCAACTCCGGCGACGGGACACAAACCTCGGCCATGGAAGATCGAGCGGGCGCGTCGTCACCGACCTCCGAGACCGATAACGCGCACGAACCGGCCACCGAAGAGTTGCCGATTCGCTTGGTGGGATTGGCGCTGGCGCTTGCCGAGTTCGTCTTATTTTTCCAACTATGAGGTTTTCATCGCGGAAAAAGCGATGAACAAGGTCAAGTCGCAGCTCATAAAACTGGTTTACGTTTCTCTTCCGTATCAGCGCCGGCTGTCGGAATACGGCCTGGACACTTCTAAAGTCCTTCGGCTCCACGTCAGGCGAGATTCGACTTGCGATGAGTCGTTGCTGCAAATGACCTGGCCGGAAAACGATCCTCATCCCGACTCGCAGCACCCCGCCGACTCTCCCGGATTGAGTGGGAAGGACAGAAGCGACTTGCTGCCTTGCTACCGCACCACCGCCGACGACAACCGCAAGGAACTTTCGCGAGCCCGCTAGTATCTCTCCAATAGTAAAGATCCAATTAGAGGTGACGCTCAACAATTGTTAGTTGTCTTTGCTTGGCGGGACACTGGAGATTGGTCGGACACGGAACGTTTCCGATTCTCGATTAGATACTTAGACAGAACGCGGAGCCAGTCTGGGAAGGCTCCGCGATCCGGTTACGAAGTGAGATCGATACCAAAAGCTCTTGAAGCGGTTCCACTTTGCCACGCGACCAACTCGTCTAGTGAGAGAGCCGCTTGGAAATCAGAGTGGCGTGCAGTGTGCCGCTCTTATCCCAGGTGCCCTTGCAGATCACGCGGTCACCGTCCTTGACGTCGCCGGCAGTAATGTCGTTGACCGTCTTGTCACCGTGCTTCTGACTGACCCATTTGGTTGAGCTATCGTACTGGATGGTCCTCTCGTCGTTCGTCGAACCCAGTTTACGAACGGTCAGCGTGGACTTATCCGGACTGCTTCTCACGACATTACCCTCCCAGCGTACCTCCTTTGCCATCTTGTCCATGGCCGGGGCATCCTGGGCAAACGCCGCCGTTGCCAGCGGGAAGGCAAGTACAGATGCGAATAATAGACTGAGTACCCTTTTTCCCATGTGACCTTTCCTCCTCCTCCTGAAAGACTGTGGTGGTGCGCAAGAACAAAAGAACAATAGACCTTGTTAGTAAAAAGAACAATCCCTTCGTCAACGGCGCTGCGGAATCCTGCTGGAATCCTTGAACGCCTTTTCCCATTCGATATATCAAAAGCGCCTCTTTAAGGCGCCCGTGCCCCAGCCGGCTGTCCCAGACCGGGCTATTTTAGGTTGTCCAATAAGGCCGCAAAGTAGTAGACTTCCCCCGGTTTAGCGAGGGCGCCTTCGATGAACATTATTCGTCTGCGATGGCGGCAATTGATGCTTGCCGCGATAGTGTGCCTGACTTGCGGGCTCTTTGCGTTTGGTGATGACCAGCCCAATCTGACCAACGACCAGATCAAGCAGTTTCTTCTCACCGCGAAAGTAGTGAATGCCAAGCAGTCCTCGAAGGGTATTACAAACCCCTGGCGGCTGACGCTTACCGACGGCACCATCACTCACGACGGTTCTTTCCAGAAGATCGATGAGCACAAGGCCAGCGCCCAGATGCAAAGCGGCACTGAGCTGAACTTCGTAGATTCGTACAAGTACAACATCGCCGCTTATATTCTGACTGAGATGCTTGGCATAGAAAACATGCTGCCGGTATATGTCGAACGCAAATGGCACGGCGATAGCGGCTCCCTCAGTTGGTGGCTGCCGGTGAAGATGGACGAAGTAGAACGCCACAAGCAGGGGTTGAAGCCGCCGGACCCGGACGCCTGGAACGATCAGATGTACAAGATTCGCGTTCTGGACCAGTTGGTCTGGGATGCGGATCCCAACATGACAAACGTGCTGATTGGCGAGAACTGGAGGATCTGGAGGGTAGATTTCACCCGCGCATTCCGGCTCCACGACACCCTCAAAGATCCCAACGATCTGGTCCGCTGCGACCGGCATTTATTCGAGAAGCTGAAGACGCTCGACGGCAACGAGCTGACCGAAAAAACCAAGCGCTATCTGAACAAGAACGAAGTAAAAGCGCTGATGTCGCGCCGGGACAAGATTGTGGCGCAGTTCCAGAAGCTGATTGCTGAAAAAGGTGAGAACGAAGTGCTCTACTGAATCCCCCGGCCACGAAGAGCGTGATAGCAGCGCTGATTCACCCGCTCGGTTCGAACGTGGCTTGCTCTTTTGCGTATTCAGGTCTATTGTTTTTGGCCACTCATCACATCTCCCGGTTAGCCGGGACTAAGGAGAAACACATGCTGAAGAAGTTGCCCTTGTTGTTGCTCACCGCCGCACTCACCTTTCCCCTGACGACGCCAGTGTTCGCGCAGGACGCGCCTGCCATGGACAAGATGTCCGCCGAGGCGCGCTGGGAAGGTCATATCATTCGGAGCAGTAAAGACAAGTCCACCCTGACCGTTCGCAAGGCGGGCACGAGCGAGGAAAAAACCGTCCAGTACGACAGTTCGACAAAATGGGTAAGTCAGAAGCACGGCGACAAGAACGTCAACGACATCACTGCTGCCGACGTGAAAGACGGCGACCGGGTGATCTGCAAGGGAACCTTTGACAAAAACGGCGTCCTCCACGCCACCCTGATCTCCAAACGCCTCACCGGCATGTAAGCGGGTACGAATTGCAGGTAATCTACTGGTCTCTATATGAGGTCACGCAATTCGAATCGAAATGGTGAGTGCAAGGGACTGGTGCAGTTTTGCCGGGTTGTTCCCGGTTTTCCGTGACTCGATGCCAATGAAGGCCGCCCGCCGGGCGGCCTTCTGCCGCTTGGTTGGCTCCCCCGCGCGAGTTCTCAGTTGTTGACTTGTTCAAGTCGGCAGCCTAAGATGCAGCGCGACAGAGGACGTCCTGCGGAACTTAATGTCTTGGTTCAAATCCGGCAGGGCTTGGCTGTAGGAGGCAGGAGAGGAAATGGTCAGCCCCCCGGTCCGTGTTGCGCCCTACCTTTCCCTTATATCCGTCCTCTTGCTCCTGCTTGCGGTAGCCTGGGCGGGACCGGCAAAGGCTCCAGCTCCGCCGCCACCAGATTCATTGATCGCCATCGGCGATGTTCACGGCGACTTTGACGACTTCGTCGGCATTCTCCAGCGCACCGGCCTTATCGACAAACAAAACCACTGGGCAGGCGGCAAGACAACCTTCGTCCAGGTCGGAGACCTGCTGGATCGCGGTCCCAAGCCCCGCCAGGTCATGGACCTGATGATGGCCCTCGAGAACGAAGCTGGCCAGGCTGGCGGCCGGGTGGTGAGCCTGCTCGGCAATCACGAAGTGATGAACATCATGGGCGATCTCCGTTACGTCACCCTGGTGAACTACGCCAGTTTTGCCGACAGCAATTCCGCGCAGCGGCAGAAATCCGCCTATGACGAGTATCGTGAAATGGAGCAGCAGTCACCAGGCACTGCTGGCCGAGCTTCCCCAGCCCATGGAGTTGACTGAAGCGGAGTGGATGGCGCGGCATCCCCTGGGTTTCGTCGAGCAGCGCGAAGCTCTTGGTCCAAAAGGAACCTACGGTAAGTGGCTGCGCGGACATTCGGCCCTGGCCCAAGTTGGCGGAAATATTTTCCTGCACGGGGGAATCCATCCCGACGTGGCCAAGATGAAACTTGACGCCATCAATGACCGCGTCCGCAACGAAATCAAGTCCTTCGATTCGGCGCAAGCAGTATTTGCAGGACCAAAAGTTGATTCTGCCATTTTTTACACTGCAGGAAATCAACAACGTGCTTCAGGCGGAAATCATCGCTGAGCGAAAGGCGCGAGTATCGGCGAGCGATCAGCGCCAGAACCGGATTCTGGAATTCCTGAAGCGCGAAGACTGGCTCACCATGCGTCCCGATGGCCCGTTCTGGTTTCGCGGCTACGACTCAGTGGACTGACGAAGAGGGCGGCCCGCAGGTAGACAAGATCCTGGGTGCTTACAAGGCGACCCACATTGTGGTCGGCCACACGGTGCAGAAGGGAGGGCGCATCCGGCCCCGCTTTGACAACAAAGTGTTCCTGATCGATACCGGCATGCTCAGCAGCTACTATCCCGGGGGTCGGGCCTCGGCTCTGGAAATCTGCGGCGGCACAAAATTCATCGCCGAGTATATGGATCAGCAGGTAGTGCTCGTGGACGCCGGCGGATCGCCTCCGAATGGCGGGACTGCGGCGGCGGGAGATGGTGCCACGGCAAATGGAGCAATGACGCCGGAAACCCTGGCAAACCTGCCCGCCATACCCGATATGTCCGGCAACCAGTGCGGCAACGCAATAAGAGACGAGATGAGAGGAGAAACAACGAAAGAGGTTTCTGCCGATGAAACGGTGGATCGAGCGCGCCCTGAATGTGCACCCCGGAGATCTGGGGCGCGGCACCCTTTTGTGCTCCTCCCTGTTCCTGGTCATCACCGCCTACAAAATCGGCGGAGTGGCTGGCGGCTGCCTTATTCCTCTCCCGCTTCCAGGCCAAGCAGCTTGCCTACGCCGACATTTCCAGTGCGGTGCTGGTGACCCTGGTTGTAGCCGTATATGTACTGATCGCCCGGCGGGTTCATTTGCGCAACCTGCTGGTAGGCAGCATGCTGTTTTTTGCCAGCAACTGCGCGATGTTCTGGGTGCTGGCCCACTTCTACTCCCGCCTTTTCTGGCTGTTATCCGGCGTTCTACATCTGGGTAAAGATTTTTGGGGTTCTGGCTCCTACCCAGATCTGGACCCTGGCGAATTACGTCCTCACCACGCGGGAGGCCAAGCGCGTGTTCGGCATGGTGGGCGGAGGCGGGGTTGCAGGGTGGATCTTTTCCGGCTACTTCTCCAAGACGATGACCAAGGTTTCGGCACGGAGAGCCTGCTGCTGGGCATGGCGCTTTTCATCTTGATTTGCGCCGGGCTGGTCATCCTGATCTGGCGCAGCGGGACAAGCCGCGGTCGCGGGAGGACATGAAATCGCTGAGGGTACGGGCGAATCTGGCCCGCGGAATCTGCACCAGAGCATGCGCCTGGTGTTCTCCTCGCCCTATCTGCGGGCCATCGCCGCCGTGATCTGCATTTCTTCTCTCGTGACCACGCTTACCGGCTGGCAGTTCCTGGCCATTGCGCAGCAAACCCTGGTCAAAAAAGATGCGATCGCGATCTTTTTCGGAAACTTCTATTTTTATGCGGGCATACTTTCGCTGCTGTTCCAGTTGCTGTTGACCACCAGGTTCCTGCGCAAGTTCGGCATCGGCACCGCACTGTTCGTGCTTCCCAGCATGGTTTTTCTGGGCTCGGCGGGCCTGCTGGCCTTTGGCACCCTGAGCGCGGCGGTTGTGCTGAAAGGCTGCGACCAGACGCTTGCGTTATTCCCTCGACAAGTCCACCGCGGAGTTGCTCTACCTGCCCCTTCCTGCCCGGCTCAAGATACAGGTCAAATGGTTCATCGACACCGTGATCTGGCGCATGGGGGACGGCTTGTCCGGGTTGACGGTTCTCATCTTCGCCACCACCCTGCACTGGTCGGCACGCCAGGTCAGTTGGATTGCGTTGCTGCTGGTGAGGGGTGGCTGGTGGCGGTTGCGGTGGTGCGCAAGGAATACGTTGCCACCCTGAAGGAAAGCATCAGCCAGCATCGCGTCGATGTGGAACAGGTCTCAACCTCGGTGCTGGACCGTTCTACCGCCGAGCTGCTGGCGACCAACCTTACGGCTTCGGATCCCAAGGAGATTCTTTACGCCCTGAGCCTGTTTGAAGTGGAGCGGCAAAGAGCTGCGCATCCTGTAATCCGGGGCCTGCTGAGCCATCCCTCGCCCGAGGTCCGGCAAAAGGCAATCACCATTCTGTCGGAATCCGGCGACACCACGGTGCGGGCAGACATCGAACCGCTGTTACGCGATCCCGATCTCAACGTGCGCACCGAAGCTCTGCTTTACCTTACCCACTACGCGCACGTTGATCCGCTCGAACTCATCCAGGACGAAGGCGACTTCGCCGACTTCTCGGTCAGCTCGGCGGTCGTGGCATTTTTGGCGCGACCCGGCGAGACCCAGATCCTCGAGGCTGCGCAGCAGATTCTAACCACGATGGTCGGCGATCCCGGGGAGGGCCGGCAGCGGCACCGGATCGAGGCTGCCCGCCTGCTGGGCGAGTTGCCGGACTCGTTTCGATCCTTTGCTCTCGACTCTGCTTGCCGATCCTGATACCACGGTGGTGCAGCAAGCCATCCATTCCGTTGGCAAGCTGCGCAAGCGGCGGCTGGTGCCCGAACTGCTCGACCGGCTGGCCATCACGAGCTGCGCGCCGAAGCCGCCAAGGCTCTAGGCGAGTTTGGAGACACGATCGTGGGAGCGTTGCGCGACCATCTCGGCGACCAGTCGGTATCGCATTGAAGCGCGGCGGGAAATCCCTTCCATCCTGGTGAAGATCGGAACGCCGGCAGCGGCCCAGGTGCTGATGGAGAACCTTCTGGAAAGCGATACCACCCTGCGCTTCCGCATCATCAGCGCCCTCAACAAACTCCGCCGCCTGCACCCTGAGATCGAAACCGACGCCCAGACCCTGGAGACTGTGCTGGCTGCCGAGATTCTTGGGCACTACCGGTCCTACCAGATTCTGGACAAGCTGGGCGTACCGGAAGGCAGTCAAGACCCGGTCGCGCGCGCCCTGACCGAGTCCATGCAACAGGAGTTGGAGCGCATCTTTCGCCTGCTGGGCTTGCTCTATCCCCATCTGGATATCCACAGCGCCTACCTCGGTCTGCAGTCCAAGAATGTGTCGGTTCACGACAATGCGCTGGAATTTCTGGATAACGTCTTGAAGTCCCAATTGCGGGAAATGCTGGTGCCCTTGCTGGACGGCAAGATCACGGTGAGCGAGCGGGCCCGCGTGGCGAAGCGACTGGTCCACGCCAAAATCGAGAATCAGGAACAGGCCGTGGCGGCTCTGGTCAACAGCGACGATCCCTGGCTGAGGTCCTGCGGCGCCTATGCCGTCGGAGCGTTCGGAATGAGATCTCTGGAACGTGAATTGGATCGATGCCTGAACGACTCGAACCCGCTGCTGCGAGAGACCGCGCGGGCGGCCAAGCTGCGGCTGGAAGCCTTGATAGAAAAAGCCTGAAAATCGGCGCGTCGGACTTACAGACCTTGGCGGTCGGGCAGATTAAACCGGCGCCGAATTCCTCACATATATGTGCTGGTGAACTCCACCAGCGCCTTCATTTTCCCACTGGCGGCACCCGAGTCGATCGACTGTGCCGCCAGCGGCAATGCGTCTCCCAGATGGTCGGCTTTTCCCGCAGCAACCAGGGCCGCGGCCGCGTTCAGCAGTACCACATCCCGGCGGGGTGACTTCTTGCCGGCAAGAACTTCGGTAATGATGGCTGCGTTGGCTGTGGCGTCGCCGCCGGAAATATCCTCAAGCCGAGCCCGTTTTATGCCGAATTCCTCGGGCGTGACCTCGTAACTGCGCACTTTTCCCTCGCGCACTTCGGCGATGCGGGTTGGTCCGGTGATCGTGATCTCGTCCAGTCCGTCCAGTCCGTGGACCACCAGGGCGCGATGCAGACCCAACATACTGAGCGCCTCAGCCAGTTTGTCCACCAGGTCGAGCGAATATACGCCCACCACCTGCGCCGAAGCCCGAGCCGGATTGGTGAGCGGCCCCAGCAGATTGAACACGGTGCGCAGGCGAAGTTCGCGGCGGGCGGGCTGCACATATTTCATCGCCGAATGCATGGCGGGCGCAAAAAGAAACACCATGCCAACTTCTTCAAGACAAGCCGCCAGAACCGCGGACGGCAAGCTGATCTTTACCCCCAGAGCTTCCATCACGTCGGCCGAGCCGCACTTGGAACTGAGACTGCGGTTGCCATGCTTGGCCACCCGCACGCCGGCGCCAGCGACCACGAACGCGGTCGCGGTGGATATGTTAAAGGTGCCGCTGGCGTCGCCGCCGGTGCCGCAGGTGTCCACCAGCGCGTCGCGCCCGGTGCCGCTGACATCGACCGCGGAATCTTCGTGAATTGGCAGAGGGTCGGCGGCGGCGCGGATGGCCTCGGCGAAACCCACAATCTCTTCCACGGTTTCGCCTTTCATGTGCAGAGCGACCAGCAGGGCCGCGATCTGTGCGTCGGTCGCGCTGCCCGAAAAAACTTCGGTCATGACCGCCCGCGCCTCTTCGCGGGTGAGCGATTCGCGGTCGTTGGCGATGCGTTGCAGGGCGTCAGTGATCATGTCGGATGTTAGAATCGGGCCTGATACAAGACTAGCATTGCAGCAGCATTTGACGAAGCGAGCCTCGAGCAATGCCTGAATTGTGTCCGGTGGTTCTAGTTCGGGAGCATCCGGATCGGGGCATTGTCGCCCGATTTCCGTGCGGACCCGCGGTAGTCTATTCGATGCTTCACGGAAGTAAGAGTTTCAACCGAAGCCGCTACTCGAGAACCATATCGTTTGCCCTATTCCTCAACCCTTCGATAGAATCAACGTTGCTACCCGCTGCCCTAAGCTGCAAGCCGAGCTTTGCCGATAGGTCCAGTCAGGAATCATTATGAAAATTCATGAGTACCAGGCCAAGGGAATCCTGAAGAAGTACGGGGTCGCGGTGCCTCGGGGCGAAATGGCCGAAACTCGCGAAGCGGCGGAAGCCGCGGCCCAGAAGCTTTTCGACGCCGGCGCCACCGGCGTTGTGGTCAAGGCGCAAATCCATGCCGGCGGGCGCGGCAAGGGCGGCGGCGTGAAAATTGCCAAGTCGGTCGAGGAAGCTGCCGAGCTTGCGGGCAAGATCCTCGGCATGACGCTGGTCACGCACCAGACCGGACCCGAAGGCCGCGTCGTACGCCGCTTGCTGATCGAAGAAACTCTGCCGATCGAGAAAGAACTCTACCTGGGAATCGTGGTTGACCGCACGCAGGCCCGCCCGGTGTTCATGGCCTCGGCGGCGGGCGGAATGGAAATCGAGCAGGTCGCGGCGGAAAATCCCGCCGCCATCCTCAAGGAATACATCGATCCCGGCATGGGCCTGGAAGCCTTTCAAGCTCGCAAACTGGCTTTCGCGCTGGGACTGAAGGCGCAGCAGATCAATCCGGCGGTGCAGTTCATGACCGGCTTGTACCGGGCATTCGAAGAGACCGACTCCTCGCTGATGGAGATCAATCCCTTTATCACTTGCACGGATGGCCGCCTGTTCGCGCTCGATGCCAAGATGAACTTTCGATGACAACGCCATGTTTCGCCATCCTGACCTCCGCGAACTGCGCGACGTCACCGAAGAAGATCCGCTGGAAGTGGAAGCCTCAAAATACAGCTTGAACTACATCAAGCTCGACGGGAACGTGGGCTGCATGGTGAACGGCGCCGGTCTCGCCATGGCGACTATGGACATCATCAAATACGCGGGCGGCATGCCGGCGAACTTTCTGGATGTGGGCGGCGGAGCCAACGCCGAGCAGGTGACCCACGCTTTCGAAATCCTGCTCAGCGACAAGAACGTGAAAGCGGTGCTGATCAATATTTTTGGCGGCATCCTGCGGGTGGATACGCTGGCGACGGGCGTGGTCGAAGCCGCCAGGAAGACTCAGATTCAGCTTCCGATCGTTCTGCGTCTGGAAGGCACCAACGTCGAGGCCGGGCGCGAAATCCTGAAGCAGTCAGGCTTGAATTTTATCGTGGCCGAAACCATGAAAGACGCGGCGGAGAAAGTAGTGGCGGCGGCGAGCGCAGCTTAGCAATTTCTGCGCTTGAATCAGTTTTGAGGCATGAGACGAATCCATGAGTATTCTGGTAGATAAGTCGACGCGGGTGATCGTGCAGGGACTGACCGGGCGGGAAGGCACCTTCCACGCCAAAGCCTGCGCGGAGTATGGAACCCAGATTGTCGGCGGAGTCACTCCCGGCAAAGGCGGCACCACCCACGAAGGCTGGCCGATCTTCAACACGGTGCAGGAGGCGGTGGACGAAGACGGCGGCGGATACCTCGGTCATCTTCGTGCCGCCGCCTTATCGCCGCCGACGCGATCATGGAAGCCGCCGACGCCGAGCTGGAATTGATCGTCTGCATCACCGAAGGCATTCCCACTCTCGACATGGTTCGCGCCTGGGAGTTTCTGCAAAACCGGCGATCGCGGCTGATCGGTCCCAATTGCCCGGGCATTATTTCGCCGGGACATTGCAAGATCGGCATCATGCCGGCCCGGATTCACAAAGAAGGCCCGGTGGGAATCGTCTCGCGCTCCGGGACCCTCACCTACGAAGCCGTGTATCAGCTGACCACGCGCGGCATTGGGCAATCGACTGCCATCGGCATCGGCGGCGATCCCATCATCGGAACCAATTTTCTGGACGCGCTCGAGCTCTTCAATCGCGACCCGCAGACCGAAGCGGTAGTGATGATTGGCGAGATCGGCGGCAACGCCGAAGAAACGGCGGCCGAGTACGTGAAGACGCACATGAAGAAACCGGTGGTCGGATTCATCGCCGGCCAAACCGCGCCTCCGGGACGACGCATGGGGCATGCCGGCGCGATCATCTCCGGCGGCAAAGGGACCGCTGCCGAAAAGATCAAAGCCATGGAAGCGGCGGGCATTCGCGTAGCCAAATCGCCGGCCGACATTGGCGAAACCGTGGCCGCCGTGATGACCGAAATTGCCAAAGTGTAGAAAGTTCCGAGAACTGGGAACAAGTAACTGAGAACTGAAAGAATCACGACCAAACAATGAAAACACTTCAACGCACTCTGACCATCGTTAAACCCGACGCCGTCCGCAAACACGCAATCGGCGACATCATCGAACAATTCGAAAAGAATGGCTTCAACATTTTGTGCATGAAAATGCTCGAAATCTCCAAACATCAGGCGGAGCAGTTTTACGCCGTCCACGCCAGCAAGCCATTCTTCAATTCGCTGACTGACTTCATGTCCAGCGGCCCCATTGTGGCTTTGGCGCTGGAAAAAGAAAACGCCATTGCCGATCTGCGCAAGCTGATGGGCGCCACCAATCCGGCGAACGCGGAAGAGGGCACGATTCGCAAAAAGTGGGCCACCAGCATCGAGTACAACGCGATTCACGGCTCCGATGCCGATGACACCGCGCGATTTGAGTTGAGTTTCTTCTTCGCAGGATACGAACTGGCGCCATAGAGAATAGCTGAGCTAGAAGCCAGACAGCCAAGAGCGCTTTCCATGCCATTGGTGCAAGTCACCATGCTGACCGGCCGCACGGCCGATCAAAAACGCAAGCTGGCGCAGCGCATTACCGACGCCATGGTGGAAGAAGCAGGCGCTCGCCGCGAAGCCATCGTGGTGGCTTTCCACGAAGTGTCGAAAGAAAGCTACGCTTCCGGCGGAGTGCTGATGGCGGACAAGGGAAAGTGACGCTTCGAAACGCGGGCGAGGCCGCCCGCGCAGCAGCCTGCACATGTCAGCTTAGCGGCGCGTAGAGATGACCCTCGACGCGGTCGGCGATTTTCGGTAGTTCCTTCTTGGCGTACTGCAGGAAATGAGGCGAGGCGCGGTGGGCCTCGAGCGCAGCGTCGTCCTTGTATTGCTCGTAGATGAAGAAGCGGCGCGGTTCGGTCTTGTGCCGGTGCACCACGTACATGATGCAGCCGGGTTCCTTGCGCGACTCTTCGGTGAGCTTGGAAAAGATTCCAGCCACCTCCGCTTCCCGGTTTACTTTTGCCATCCACGTTACCGCCAGGACAACCATCGCTCGCTCCGTTCCCTAGATTTTTCGCCGTTACTCCGGCTTTCTGCTCCGGTTAAGCTCCTGCAGTTCTGCCGCGAACGCCATCCACCACCATCGTCTGCTCGCGCCCCGGCCCGGTAGAAACCATGCCGACACGCGCGCCGCTTTCCTTCTCCAGAAAAGTCAGATACTCGCGCGCCGCCTTGGGCAGCTCTTCCAACTCGCGTGATGCCTTGCGTGGAAGTGCGCCACCCGGGCATCATCTGATAAATGCATTCGATCGCGTCATAGCCGCTGGCGTGCGCCGGAATTTCCGTCGGTCACTTTGCCGTTGATCTTGTAACCGACGCAAACCGGAATCTCGGCCATCTCATCCAGCACGTCCAGCTTGGTGACCACCAGCCAGGAGATGCCGTTAATCATGCCAGCGTAACGCAACAGTGGCAAATCGAGCCAGCCGCAGCGCCGCGGACGTCCCGTCACCGCGCCATACTCGTTGCCCCGGGCGCGCAGCACGTCGCCCCGTGACATCGAGAGCCTCGGTGGGAAACGGTCCGCCGCCCACCCGCGTGCAGTAAGCCTTGGTCACGCCGATCACGGTGTCAATGGCGGTCGGAGCGACCCCGGTTCCGATGACCGCTCCGCCGGAAGTGGCGCTGGAGGAGGTCACGAAGGGATAGGTGCCATGATCGATGTCGAGCATCGTGCCCTGCGCGCCTTCGAACATGATCGACTCGCCCTGGGCCAGCGCCTGGTTCAGCAGGGCGGCGGTGTCGCACACGAACGGGGCCACCTTCGCCGAGGCCTCGGCGTATTCCTGATACATCTTGTCGGGATCGAGCGGCTCGGAGTTGAACAACGCATGCGCGATCATGTTTTTCTCGCGGCAGGCATTCTCGATGTGAGTCCGGAGAAGTTTCAGATCGAGCAGGTCCGCCACGCGCAGCCCGCGCCGGCCCATCTTGTCTTCGTAAGCCGGACCGATGCCGCGGGAGGTGGTGCCGATCTTTACCCGCCCGGGAGCATTTTCCGACGCCAGTTCGATCATGCGATGGTAAGGCAGGATCACGTGAGCGCGGTTGCTGACGAACAGGCTGCCATCGACTTTCACGCCGGTCTCGCGCAACGCGGCGACTTCCTTGAGGAAGGCCACCGGGTCAAGCACCACGCCGTTGCCGATCACGCTGCGGCAGCCGGAGCGCAAAATGCCGCAGGGCACCAGCTGCAGAATGAATTTCTTCCCATTGATGATGACGGTGTGTCCGGCGTTGTGCCCGCCGGCATAGCGGGCCACGACCGAGAAATTTTCCGAGAGCACGTCGACGATTTTGCCCTTGCCCTCGTCGCCCCACTGCGCACCAACGATGACCGCAGTCTTACCCTTCTTCAAAGCAAACTCCGTGGAACAGGATGGCGGCCGCCCCGGCCGCATTGCGGGGTCGCACACACTCTATGCCCGCGAAGAACTTCGTTACATTGAATTGCAGGGAAAGACGGGGCTGATGTGTACCGATAATGATAACCTGCCGGCCAGGGGATGAGCAATTCGGAAAGCGCAGTCGTCAGTCGTCGGTCTTCAGTCGGCAGGCTAAGCAGCTCTGGCTGACGACTGGAAGACTGACGACTGTAGACTGGTTTCCATGCCTGAACTTCCTGAAGTTGAAACCATCGCCCGGGGCCTGGCCAGCCGGGTCACCGGGGACGTGATCGAGTCAGTCTGGCTGGGATCGAAGCCCGAGCCGCTGAAATCCTCCGGCGGCGGAGATCGCCGCGACCCTCGAATCGGGCGGCGCATCGCCGGAGTGCGCCGGGTCGGAAAACATATTGTCCTTGATCTGGATCTCCGATCGGTGTGGCGGCGGGCGCCCTCGCCCGCGAAAAGCTCAAGGCAGGCTCGCGGCAGAAAAGGCTCAAGCCAAACAGCAAAGCAGCGGGCGAAAGCGCCCGCCCCACGCAAGCCGAGACACAAGCGACCGCTCAGTGGATCGTTCACCTGGGAATGACGGGCGCCTGCTGGTCTGCCAGCCCGGCGTGAAATCGCAAAACACACTCACGCGGTTGTGAAGCTGGCCTCGGGCAGGGAATTGCGCTTCGTCGATCCGCGGCGCTTCGGACGTCTGAGTGTGGCGCATGGTTTCGAGGCGGCTGGCTCCGAGCCGCTTGAGGTTGAGCTGGATCAATTCGTAAGCCTGTTCCGCGGCCGCAAGACGCCCATCAAGAGTGCCCTGCTGAACCAGAAGCTGTTGCGCGGCGTGGGCAATATCTACGCCGATGAGTCTCTGTTCCGGCCGGCATTCGGCCGCGGCGGCGAGCTGCGTCGCTCACGCGCGAGGATCTGCGACGGCTTCACGCTGGCCCTTCAGGAAGTGCTGCGAGAGGCAATTTCGCTGGGCGGCTCCTCGGTCTCCGACTACGTGGACGCCGACGGCGAAGAGGGATTCTTTCAACTGCAGCACCGGGTCTATGGCCGGGAAGGCGAACCCTGCCTGGTCTGCAAAACCCCGATCAAGCGCGTGGTGATCGCGGGCCGCAGCAGCCACTATTGCCCGAAGTGTCAAAAGTAGCGCCGCCGTCCCGGCGGCTGTCGCTGGGGGCAGTCCCGCCCGCCACCGCGAATGCCCTAGATCCGGCGAATTCGGGCGCGACGCCGAGTCGCCAACCTCGGCACCCACAATCTGAAATCTGCAATCTGGAATTTGGTACGCTACTCGCGCTATGTCCAACTTCTCCATCGGTGTCGATCTCGGCGGAACCAACCTCCGCATCGCCGCCGTCAACCAGCAAGGCGATCTGATGGAGAAAGTCACTCTCGGTACGCGGGTCGCACTGGGCAAAGACCATGTCATCCACGAGATGTGCGATGCGATTCGTCGTGCTCGCCGTCAAATACCGCGATGCCGGATCGCTGCAGGGAATCGGCATCGGAGTGCCGGGCATCATTGACATGAAGACCGGCATGCTGCGCGAGTCGCCCAACTTGCCGGGCTGGTCCGAATCTCCGGTGCAAGCTCAAATCGAGCAACTCCTGGGCACGCGGGTGATTCTCGAGAACGACGCCAACGTCGCGGCGCTGGGTGAAAAGTGGTTGGGCGCGGCCAAAGACGTAGACGACATGATCATGCTGACGCTGGGCACCGGCGTGGGCGGCGGAATCGTGCTCGAAGGCCGCATCTGGCACGGCATGACCGGAATGGCCGGCGAGTTCGGCCACATGACGGTGGAGCCCGAGGGGCCCCTTGTCGGTTGCGGCAACCGCGGATGCGTCGAGCAGTATGCCTCGGCCACGGCGGTGGTCCGCATGGCGAAGGAGGCGATCGCCTCCGGCCGCGCGCCCGAACTGGCCAGCGCCGCAAATTCCGATCCGGAATTCAACGCCAAGGCGGTTTACAACCTGGCCATCCAGGGAGACGAGGAAGCCAGGAAAATCTTCGGCCGGGTGGGACGCGCGCTGGGGATCTGCATTGCCAACCTGGTGAACGCGTTCAATCTTCCGATGTACGTTGTGGGCGGCGGAGTTTCCAGCGCGTGGGAGGCGTTTTCGCCATTCATCTTTGAAGAATTGCGGCAGCGCTCGCTGATCTACGCGGCCACCGCTCCACGCTCTGCGCTTGCAGATGGGCGAGGCGCCTCAGGCCAGGTCGACTCCGAAGGCCCGACCAGAACGATCATTACCCGGGCGCTGCTAGGCAGCGACGCCGGATTGTACGGCGCCGCCCAACTGCCAATGACAAAGAGCAAATAGGCAGTCAGACCCGCATTTCATCAAGCCTGTCATCCCGACCGCAGCGAAGCAAAGCGAGCGCAGTGGAGGGACCTGCTTTCTGCCAACGAGAGCTGTTTGCTTTCCGGCAGCATAGGAATTCTTCATTTTCCTCAGCGCCTTCAATAGCGCGTCATTTTGCTCGGGAGTTCCAATCGTGATGCGAATGGCTTGGGGAGCGCCCCATGGCCCCAGCGGGCGCACCATGATTCCCTCGACCTTCAGCTGTTCGGCAAAATTCGCGGCATCCCGGCCCACCTCGCAATACAGGAAATTCGCCCAGGTCTCGGTCATCGGAATACCCAGAGTTCGGAAATTGCCGGCGACCAGCCGCTCGCGACTGCGCGGTGTTGTTTTCGACAGCTTTGCGAGATGTGGTCTTGATCGTCGAGCGCCGCCAAGTGCCCCAGCCTGCGCCAGGCTCGAGACGCAATACATCGCTCGCTGGCGAGAGATGCGCTCTATAAGCTGAGCGGACGCGATGCCGTACCCGACCCGCGCTCCGGCCAGCCCATGCACTTTGGAAAACGTCCGCAAGACTACGACTTTGCGCCCCTCGCGCACGTAATCCAGGGAACGCGAATACTTCACGCCGCGTTTCGCAGCGAAATCGGCGGCAAATTCGTAGTAGGCCTCGTCAATCGCACCACGACGTGTTCCGGAATTTGCTCCAGGAACTGTCAACTTGATCCGACGTGACAAGAGTGCCGGTTGGATTGTTGGGATTCGCCAGAAAGATGATCCGGGTATTCTTGTTCACCGCGGCGGCAATTGCGCGTCAGATCAAAGCCGTTCTTGGCGCATCGGAACTTCGATCAACTGGGCGTTCGCCGCTTGCTGTGGCCATGCGATAAACGATGAACGATCGTTCGCTCGTAACCGCATTCAGGCCGGTCCCCAAAAACGTTCGCGCCAGCATTCCCAGAAACTCGGTGAGCCCGCCGCAGACGAGAATCTGGTTCGATTTCTACGCCGTGATGTTCGGCAAGTTTGAGGCGGAGGGCGGACGCATCGTCATCCGGATAGCTGCTGCAGTCGGCGAGCGCCGCCTGCATGGCCTTGACGGCGGATGGCGAAGGTCCAAACGGATTCTCGTTCGAATCCAGTTTGATCATGATTTGAATGTGAGACGCGCGGGCGTCCCGCCCGTGCGTCCGTCGGCGATGCCCCAGTCATTTTGACGGCCGATTTCAGGCGGGTAACTTCCTTCAACCGTCAAATGGCGAAATTTTCCCGGAGGAACGTCCAGCTGCAGCGGCCCGTAGCGCACTCGCTTTATTTTCTCCACGTGATGGCCGACCGCTTCGAACATTCGCCGAATCTGCCGGTTCTTGCCTTCGATCAGCGTGACTTCGTACCAGGGATTGTCCGCCTCGCGAATGGCTTCAATCTTGGCGGGCGCTGTCTTCGATCTTCTTCCGCCCTTGGATTGAATGAAAACTCCGGAGCGCAGCTTGGCCAATCCGTCGGCCGAAGGCGTTCCGGCAACTTTTACCAGGTAAGTTTTGGGGACGTGAGAAGAGGCCTTCATGAGTGCGGCCGCCAGTTCTCCATCGTTGCTGAGCAGCAGCAGGCCTTCACTGGCGTAATCGAGTCGTCCAACCGGATAAACTCGAACGCCCACGCCGCGAAGCAGATCCATCACCGTCGGCCGCCGCTCGGGATCGCTAACCGCGGTGATGTATCCCTTGGGCTTGTTCATCAGCAGATAGACGTACTTCTGCGCGCCATGCAGCAACTTGCCGTTTACCCGGATGTGATCGCGCTCGGCGTCGGCCTTGCTGCCCAGTTCCGTGACCACTTGCCCGTTCACCGAAACCAGCCCGCCGGCAATAAGCTGTTCCGCCTTGCGGCGAGAAGCGATTCCGGCGGCGGCGATGATCTTTTGCAGACGTTCAGCAGGCATGGAATTGACTCAAGTCTGGATGTCGGTACCGATGTGCAGATGGCGCCGGTACTCGGCTCAACCATTGTACTGTGCGCGCCAGATCTTCGAGACCAAAGTCTTGCGAACGACTTCAGGCAGAAAAGCTAGCTTAAACGGGCCGTTTCTGCGCAGGAAATACGTGTCTCCCCATAACCTTGATGGCGCGGGAACTACGCCCTGCGGAATCTGTCGACGCTTCAAGCCAACCAGCTCAGGCGGCCGGATCATTTTCTCCGGCAGAGCGCGATTCGGAGGAGGCCAACTCACTCTCCGGCTCGGCAGTCGCGCCTTCAGACTCAATTTGCGAAGCGCCGGCACTCGGCAGGAGATGTCGTTTTCCGCCTCCGCATGCCGTCCGACAGGGGCAGCATTTCGCTCTGGAACGACTCCGCCACCAGCTTTTCAAACTCCTCCATGCTGGGCAGTTCGCTTACATCCTTCAGGCCGAAGCGCAGCAGAAATTCCTTGGTCGACTTGTAAAGAATCGGGCGGCCGATGACCGCCTTCCGTCCCGCAGTAGTGATCAGTTTGCGATCCAGCAGCGTGGCGATGACTCCGCTCGAATCCACGCCGCGAATCTCGCTGATCTCAGGCACCGTGACCGGCTGCTTGTACGCGATCACGGCCAGAGTTTCCAGCGCGGGAAGAGAGAGGCGAATTGGCGGCTTCAGGCTTTTGGCAAATTCGCGGACCACGTCATGCTGCTCAGGCTTGGTGGACATGCGATATCCACCCGCGATCTGGCGGATCTCAATCCCGCGGTGGGCGGCGGCAGTAGTCGTCGATCAGTTCCTCCAGCGCGACGCGAACCCGTGACTTGACCTCGTCTTCGGTCTGCGCCTTCGGCGATCGCAGTATCATTCAGCAACTCGACAATGTGATCGAGCGTGATCGGCGTCTCCGCCGCGTAAATAATGGCTTCGAGTTTCGCTTTAAGACTCATGATTAAGCGCCCCACAACTCAGAATAAAACGATCGCAATGTAGCGCAGCGACTCATCGGCGAATGGCTCAGCACGACGGACCTGCGACTCAGCCAGACCACTCTTTACTTCCAGTCATCACGCACCACAGCCTGCTCGGCCACAATCGCGTCAAATCCCGTATGCTTGCGCAGCAAGATGTCGCCGAAGAGCCGGTCCTGCCGCAACTGAATGGCCTGCAGCCGCACCATTTCCAGCAGCGCGAGAAACATGCAGACCAGCGCCGAGCGCGAATTCACGTTGCGCAGAATTTGCTTCAGGCGAAGAGGCCGGTCTTCCAGCGCGAGCCGCCGCTGCAGATAATCGATCATCTGCGCCGACTGTGACTGTCTCCTCGTCCACCTGGAGCATGGGGCGGGAGCGGGCGCGCTCCAGAATCTGCTGGAAAGTTTTTACCAGGTCGATGACGTCGGCCGCCATTTCTGGCTCGGTCCCCTCCGCGTCCATGAATTCCTTGATCGAAGGATTGGACCTGACCGCATCTTCAATCTGCTGTTTCTGCAGCAGCATCTGCGCCGCCGACTTGAACTTCTCGTGTTCGATCAGCCGGTTAACCAGTTCCGCGCGGGGATCGTCTTCTGCGCCGGCCAACGCGTCGGGATCGCGCGGCAGCAGCATCTTCGACTTGATATGAATCAGCACCGCCGCCATGTAGATAAATTCGGCCGCGACATTCACATCCAGTTCGCGCAACTTTTCCACGTAGGCGAGGTACTGCGCCGTGATGCGCGCCGATCGGAATATCGTAGATGTCAATATCCTGCTTGCGGATAAGGTCGAGCAGCAGATCGAGCGGCCCTTCGTAAACGTCGCCCACCATGACCGAGAAAGGGAAGTCGCTCTCCGGTTTCGGCTTCTGCGCCGCCGGCATCTGCACCACCGGCGCCAGCGTGGTTGCGGCTTCCGGCTTCAGACGACTGTTCCGGAGCGATTTTTAGATTGTCAGCCATTATTTCCTGATTTGCGATTGCTTCCTGCGTTCACCGACGCCATCGTAATCGAGCGTCATGCCCATCGCCTCGCGAACCTCGTCCATAGTCGCGCTTGCGACCTTGCCGGCGCGGGATGAGCCTGCCTCCAGAATATCCCAGGCCAGCCGCGGATTGTCCTCATATTTCTTTCGCCGCTCCTGCATGGGATTGAGAATGCTTACCAGGGCATCCGCCGCCCAGCCCTTGCACTCGATGCAGCCGATGCCCGCGGAACGGCAGCCTTCGTCCACTTTCATGATAGTCGCGCGATCGCTGAAAATCTTGTGCAGATCGCCCACAGGACAAACATCGGGATTGCCGGGATCGCTGCGCCGCACCCGCGCCGGGTCGGTCACCATGGTCTTCAACTTTTGCCGCACCACCGGCTCGGGATCGGTGAGGAGAATTGTGTTTCCGTACGACTTTGACATCTTGCGCCCGTCGGTGCCCGGCAATTTTGCGGCCGGAGTCAGCAGCGGCTGCGGTTCGGGAAAAACGTACGCGCCTTTGCGGGTGTAGAACATGTTGAAGCGGCGCGCGATTTCGCGAGTCAGTTCGACGTGCGGAACTTGGTCTTCGCCCGACGGGAACAAAATCGCCTTTGTAAATCAGGATATCCGCCGCCTGCAGCACCGGGTAGCCGAGAAATCCGTAGGTATTCAGATCTTTTTCCGTAATATTCTCGCGCTGCTCTTTGTAGGTGGGGACGCGCTCCAGCCAGCCCAGGGGCGTGATCATGGAAAACAGCAAATGCAATTCGGCATGCTGGGGAACGTGCGACTGAATGAACATGGTGCAGCGCTCGGGATCGAGCCCGGCGGCCAGCCAATCGAGCAACACTTCCAGCGAGTTTTCTTTGATGCGCGAGGTGTCGGCGTAATCGGTGGTGAGGGCGTGCCAGTCGGCGACGAAAAAGAAGCAGTCGTACTGCTCCTGCATGCGCACCCAGTTGTCCAGCGCGCCCGACAAAATTTCCCAGGTGCAGTTTGCCGGTGGAGCGCATGCCGCTGAGCACGCGTTTGCGTTGGCTTGAGCGAGAGGTCATCAGATTCTCAATAGGATGTAGTTAAAAATTCCGATGGCTGGGCTGATCAGCCTGCCCAATAGTCCGCCTCCCCAGAAAACCAGGAGCAGCAAGCCAAATGTGCCTACTGTGTCATAGACGCGAAGAATTCCGGCGGGCAACAAATGACGCACTACGTGGCTGCCGTCGAGCGGCGGAACCGGTATGAGGTTGAAAACGCCCAGCACGACGTTGATCACCATCACCTCATAGAGCAGCAGGCACAATGGCACCAGAAACGAGTCAGAATCTGTGGAAATAAAGCCCTGCGGAATGCCGAGAACGATCTGCTGTCCCACTGGCGAAACCAACTTAACCAAAGCCAACAGAATCACGGCACAAATTGCCACGGTAAAATTGCTGATCGGTCCCACCACCGAAGTGAGGATGTCATCCAGTACGGGATTCTTGAAATTTCGCGGGTCCACCGGCGTAGGCTTCGCCCAACCCAATACCGGAACGTGAAAGAACAAGGCCACTGCGGGCAACAGAAGCGTTCCGATCGGATCAATATGGCGGATGGGATTGAGCGAAATTCGGCCGAGCAAACGGGCCGTGGGATCGCCGCGCAAATTGGCCATCCAGGCGTGCGACGACTCGTGGACGCTGATCGCAAACAGAAACGCGATCAACTGAAACACGATGTCCATGTAGTGCAGGGTCATGCGAGATTGGCTTCGATACTAACACGCGGAGCCGCGATTCCGGCGGTTTCGAGCGCGAGCCGAGCGCATCGAAAGCGGTTGTAAATTACTGCATCAATGTTTTTCTTTTTCTATCGCCTTACGCAGTTCTCCCGGCGCGATCGATTTTACCTTGATCGGCTTGGCGGGAATGCCCGCCACGACGGTGTAGGGATCAACATCTTTCGAGGCCACTCCCATCGAACCCACCATGCCGTGTTCGCCGACCTTCACACCGCTTAAAACTGTCGCGTGATATGTGATTCGCGCCTTGGGCCCGATCTCTGTCTTGTGATTGGTCACGATCATTCCGTCGTTGAGATCGTGGGCATGCGAGTAGATGTTGGCGTAATCGGAAACTGACGAGCCTTCGTGAATGATGATTTCTCCGCGGTCATCGAGCAGGACATACTTGTGGATGGTGCAGTTGTCTTCCACCGTCAGGTTGTAGCCGAAGGAGAACTCCACTCCGTGGAAAATCTTCACATTGTTGCCGCAATGCTTGAAGACGTGGCGCGCCAGCATGGCGCGCACTTTGTGCCCCAGCCAGTGGTTCAGGCCGACTGGGGAGCGGTCGTACATCATCCAGAACCAGATTAGTGGTTTGCGCTCGCCATATTTTGCGGGATCGGCGTCGCCGTAAGTTTCGGGCTCCAGCGTGGCATTCCGCGGATCAAGAGAGTGGACCAGAGTTTGAATTGCCAAAGGCGCGGCGGGATCGGGAGCCGCGTAGGGACGCCCAAGATAAAGCTGGTGCAGGGTTTCGCGCACCACGTTGCTGCGATGTTCAGGATCGCGATTCGCGAACTCGCGATCGAGTGTGTCAATCCATTGCGAGGAAGGCCTTCTCTGCGGCCGGGACGGGTTTGAGAACTCGATATTCGTATCGGGGCATCGTTGCCTCGCTCTGATGTGTCAGCAGGAAAGCTAAAACATAGCACACCGCATCTGACGGCACGATGCCGGGATCTCGATTTGCTTTGCGTACTTTGCGTACTTTGCGGTTAAAAGGCCTCAACCGCAAAGTACGCAAAGAACGCAAAGGAAAACAGACCACGTTTCAGGCTAGGGTTTCGGCATGATGTTCTATAATGCGCGCGACCTATGAAGATCAAGAAAACCGCTAAAGCCGCATCCCATGCCGGTGGACGCGTTGGTGTATCCACGCTTCTCCGGCATGCCCACGTTTATGCGGCTGCCCCATATTCCTCGCGCGGAGGAACTCGACCTGGCATTGATCGGCATTCCGTTCGATGGAGGCACAACCTATCGCCCGGGCCCGCGCTTCGGCCCACGCAACATTCGCGTGCAGTCGGCCATGATCCGCCCCTGGAATCCGGTGCTCAAGGTCAACCCGTTCGAAAAATGGCGAATCGGCGATTTCGGCGATCTCTCCATCAACCCACTTTCGATTGAAGACACCTATCGGCGCATCACCGATCAACTGGGCGATGTGCTTCGGGCCGGCGCGCGTTCGGTGTGCGTCGGCGGCGATCACTCCATTCTCCTGCCGATTCTCCGGGCCATCCACAAGCATTTCGGGCCGGTTGCCTTCATTCAGCTCGATGCGCACGGCGACACCTGGAGCGGATACTTCGGCAGTCCACATTCCCACGGCACGCCGGTGAAATATGCCGTGGAAGAAGGTCTGATCGAGAAGGGCTATGCGCTGCAAGTGGGATTGCGTGGCCAGGTTTATTCCGACAAGGACTTCGATTTCGCCCATAAGCACGGCATCAAGATCGTGACTTCGGAAGAGTTTCACCGGGGCGGGGTCGCGCTGGTCAAGCGACACCTGAAGAAATTGCGCAACCGGCCGGTTTACATCACGCTCGATATTGACGTGGTTGATCCGGCCTACGCTCCCGGCACCGGCACTCCGCAAGTGGGCGGCCTGTCGAGCCCGCAGATTCTTGAACTGGTTCGCTGCCTGAAGGGCCTGAAGCTGGTGGGATGCGATCTGGTCGAAGTTTCGCCGCCGTACGATAACGGAGAAATTACTTCGCTGCTGGCGGCCAATTTGCTCTTCGAGTTGCTGTGCCTGTTCTAGAGGATGGCTCCGCGTAAATCAGCATTTAGCAATTGGCAATTAGCATTTAGCCAAACATCGATACCAGTTTGTCAGTGCGAATTGCCAATTGCTAATTGCTAATTGCTAATTGCCAATTGCTGACTGCATGACTACCCTCGCTCGCAAACTCCGCGTGGTCGATTACTTCGCCCTGGGATGGGGCACGATGGTCGGCGTGGGCTGGCTGGTGGTGATGGACGACTGGCTGCTGCGCGGCGGCCCGCTGGGCGGCGTTCTTGGATTCGCGATTGGCGGAACGCTGTTGCTTCCCATCGGCTACGTCTACGGCCAGCTGGTGACGGCCATGCCTGACGCCGCCGGCGAAGTCGCTTACACCGCAAAAGTATTTCCGCGATCGGTGAGCTTTGGCACGGGATGGATGATGATGCTGGCTTACTTCATCGTCTGTCCGTGGGAAGCGGTGGCGGTGGGGAAGATCGCCGCCTACATCTTTCCAGTGCTGGATTCAGTGCAGCTTTACAGCATCGCGGGACGGCCGATTTATCTGCCGCACGTGGTTATCGGGCTGGGGCTGACCGCAATTCTCACCGTGCTGAACTACCGTGGTATTCGCCTGAGCGCAATTTTCCAGAACTGGACTGCCTTCGGAACCCTGGGCCTGTTTGTGATCTTCGTGGCTTGTGGCGTCAGCAAGGGCTCTCCACAAAATCTTCCGCCTCTGTTCACCCATAGCGCGTTTGTCTCGATCCTGCTGGTGATTCAGATCGTGCCCTATTTCATGACCGGCTTCGAGTCTGTGGTCAAGGGTGCGGAGGAAGCCAGCCCGGAGTTTCGCTCCGGCGGATTCCTCAAGGCAATCTGGATGGCGATCATTGTTGGCATTCTTTTCTACACCATCGTGATTGCGGCTGTGGGCTACGTCGCTCCCTGGAGAGAACTCACCGGCGAGAGATTCATGACGGCGGTCGCGTTCGAGCGCGCGGTCGGCTCGCGATGGATCGTCAGAGTGATTCTGGCGGCAGCTTTGCTTTCGCTGTTGAAGGTGTTCAATGGAAACCTGGTAGCGGCCAGCCGTCTGCTGTTTGCCATGGGACGTCGCGGCCTGGTGGACGAACGCGTGGCCCTGATCCATCCGCGGAATCAAACGCCTTCGGTCGCAGTGATCTGCGTCGGGCTGGGGACCGCGGCTTGCATGTTTCTCGGCGACGCCATTCTGGTGCCGATCTCGGAGGTAGGCTCGGTGGCCGTCCGCGGCAGGATGGCTGGCCGCCTGCGCGGCGTATTATCAAATGGGTCCGGCTCCGCGCGAGCGTCTGATTGCCGCCACTGGCGCCCTCATCGGGCTGCTGATGATCCTGATGAAGATCGTTCCGTTCGTGCCCGGACACTTCAGCAAATATGAATGGCTGGCTTTGGGAATCTGGCTGTCGTTGGGAGTCGCCTTGGCGCGGCGGGCAAGAACTTCGTAGGGCTGGAAATAGAAAAGCGACGAACCTGAAACCACGGGAGTCAGAATGCTCGGGATGCCGGGAAAAAGGAAATCAATACTCACCGCGATCTTGTTGCTGGCTGGTGTTCACACGCTGTGGGCACAACCGGGTGCGCCATCCTTTGACGTCGTCATCACCAACGGCCACATCATCGACGGCACCGGATCGCCCTGGTATTCGGGCGATATCGGCATCCTCGACGGCAAAATTGCCGCCATCGGCAATCTGAGCGATCGCCGGCGCGCGCGCACCATTGACGCCCACGGAATGGTCGTAGCGCCCGGCTTTATCGACATGCTGGGCCAGTCGGAACTGACCATCCTGGTCGATCCGCGCCTGCCCTCGAAAATTTATCAGGGCATCACGACCGAGATCACCGGCGAGGGAGACTCCATCGCGCCGCTGAACGACGCCATCATTCGCGCCGACCAGTCCAAGTACGATCACTATCACATCACGCCCGACTGGCGAACCTTTCAGCAGTACTTCGCGCGCCTGGAAAAGCAGGGCATGGGCATCAACCTCGCCAGCTATGTCGGCGCCACGCAGGTCAGGCGCATGGTGCTGGGAGACGATGACGTACAACCCACGCCCGCTCAACTCGATCAGATGAAGGAATTGGTCAGACAAGCCATGAGGGAGGGCGCGGTTGGAGTCTCGACTGCGCTCGAATATGCGCCCGCGCCGTATGCCAAGACCGAAGAGTTGATCGCTCTGGCCTCCGAGGCATCGAAATTCGGCGGCATCTACGCCACCCACATGCGCAACGAGAGCGGTGCTGTTTTGGCAGCTATTGACGAAGCTTTGCGAATCGGCCGGGAAGGCCACATTCCGGTGGAAATCTGGCACCTCAAGGTTGCGGGGAAAGAGAACTGGGGGCACATGCCGGAAGTGGTGGCAAAAATTAACGAGGCCCGAGCGCAAGGCATGGATGTCACCGCGGATACGTATGCCTACACTGCGTGGTACAACAGTTTTTCCGCGTTCATTCCACCCTGGGCGCACGACGGCGGCGACGCCAAGCTGGTCGAGCGTTTGAAGGATCCAGCCATCCGCGCTCGACTTCGCAAGGAGATGACGACGTCCTCCAACGACTGGGACAACGAGTGGCAGGAGATTCCTGGTCCGGAGTCAATTCTGATCGGCGTGGTGCACAATCCCAAGCTGCTTGCTCTGCAAGGCAAGACGCTGGCGGAGGTGGCCAAACTCCAGAACAAAGATCCGATGGATGCTCTGTTTGATCTGCTGATCGAAGACCACGCCTATACCGAAGTAGCGGTTTTCGGAATGTCCGAGCCCGACGTGACTCTGGCCCTGCTGCAGCCCTGGGTGGCTTTGGACAACGATTCGTCGGGGGCATCGCCCGAGGGAATTCTCGGCCAGGAGCATCCTCATCCGCGCGCCTATGGCACCTTTCCGCGGATCCTGCGCAAATATGTTCGAGAAGAAAAGAAACTTTCCCTGGAAGATGCGACTGCGGAAATTTTCCGCCTTGCCGGCGCAACGCATGCGCCTGACCGACCGCGGAGTTTTGAAAGCGGGCATGTGGGCCGATGTTGTGGTCTTCGATCCCGCTACGATTCGCGACCTGGCCACGTTCGAAAAACCCAACCAGCTCTCGCAGGGGATGGAGTATGTGCTGGTGAACGGCGTCGCTGTGATCGATCAAGGCAAAATGACGGGAAAACTTCCGGGCAAGGTTCTGCGAGGGGCGGGCTACAGCCAGTAAAGGGATTCACTTCTGGGTAACGGTGACTTTGTGCAGTCCGACGGTGGCCGAATCGACTCTTGCCGGCAAAGCAAACCGGGAGTCGATGCCGACGTTCGGATATCTGGGCTTGAGATATTTCTCGACGAACAGTTGCAGCACGAAATCCGGGACCTCGACACCATCCAGCGAAACCGAATCCACGTGAACCACACCTTGCCCATTCGCGCCGTGGGCGTGAGCGCTGACGACGGCATCATGCACGCCGCTGAAGATCGACAGCAGAGGGTTGTAGGAATTCTTCCCGGCCTTCAGTTGGTCGAAGTCGACGCGCGCGTTTCCAATCACCACTCCGGGCTGCGCCTGAAATGCCACTGATCGAACTCCCGCGGGCAATTTGACGTTTCCGGACGCAACGTAGGCGTTGATCTCCTGCTCGGTAAATTCGGTGGGCGCGGGGTCGGGGTGCGTCTGCGCGCCATTGCTCTCCAGATGCTGCAGCTTACGCTCGGCGCTCGCAGCCGGGCCGGAGTCTGGATTGGACTGGGATTGCGACCAGGAATGCTGTCCAAGAGAGAGTAAACCCCCGGAAAGAGCGCAAAGAAGCAGGGCGGTGCGAGCCTTCATGGTTTGAGAGCGGCCTGAGTCTCCGGACTCGTGTTAATGGCGACGTGAGGCTGCGTCAAAGTGCCGGTAATGTTGAAGGCATGAGTTCCATCACGCATGAGTTTGATATCCAAGTCCCGGCTCAGGGACGCGGTGCCACTAAATTGGTAGATGCTGACCGGAGTCTGCAGTTTGCCCTGCGCGATTTCGAAACTTTCCATCGCGAAAAAGCAATCGTCCGGCAAACCGGTTTATGTGCAGTGGGGCGCTCTCTCCCGCCAGCGCGAGATGAGGCAGCGAACCATCCCGGCCTTCGATCTGCAAACTGGCATCGGCGTTGGCCAGCAATTCCGCTTTGCTCCAGCCCGACGTATTGCCGCGGTACGCAACGTTTGCGCTGCCGCTGATCCAATCATCGTGCATGGCCTCGGCCAATTGTCCCAGCACGACTTTTTCCAGGGTGCCGGTGCCGCTGTATGCCGGCGGATTGACGCGTGAAATCGGCCGTCCATTCGCCGCTATGGCGGCCGCCTAGAACCTCTGCCCGCAGGTTCGAAAGTCGCAGCCGGCCTTGATCGAGTTCGGCTTCCGCCGAGACATGGCTCGCGACCAGGTCGTGGATCAGAACTACGGCCCGCGGTAAGTTTTCCGATGGCGTGGACAGTAGCCAGATACGGCCGGGGCAAAGATGAAGATGAAGACGAAGATTGCACCGGCGAAGCCAGGAAGCGATACCACGGTTGCTGGCCGGGAGCCAGATTCGCCACTCCCAGCTGGTCGGTTGCAATCTCGTCGGCGTGAAGGTCAAAGCGGATCGAGCATGCGTGTGGCGCGTCGCATCGCCTCGGGATGGCGAGCGTGCCCCGCCAGGTGTTGCCCGCCGCCAACACGGTCAGCTTCTCGACTTCAGTTTTGTCTGGTGTGAGAGAAATGTTTGCCGAGAGGATTTCAACCGGCTTGCTCAGGCCTCGCACCCGAGCTTGAATTGAGTTAAGCGCCGCCGTACCAGTCAGCGTGGGAGGCGCAAATCCAGCCCAGCCGCCCGCGATGCGAAGGTTGATCCGGGCATCTCCATTTGCCGGCAGCTGAGGCGCTGGTAACCCGACGGTTCGCGCCACCGCCAGCAGTCTTTGTATTTCGGCATCTCCCTGAACCACCAGGTTGTAGGCTGACCTGTTCACCTGGCCGTGCACAGTGGCGTTGGCCGGTCTGCCTAATGCCAAATTAAAGGGACCAATATCCACACGAGGTTCGAGCAGGCGAGCCGGACTGGATCTGACACATGTCCGTCAACGCCGCTATTCGAAGACACGGTGAAGGGAATCTTGTCCACGACAAGTCTGGTGTTGTTGAGCGGCGAGCGCACATTCAGAGCCAGCAGTTCGCCCCCGCCGTGCCACACCGGCCTGCTTCCAGTCGCGGTGGTCTCGCCGCTCAATGTAATCTTCGCATCCAGTTTGCCCGCGGCAATCATGTCGGAAGGGACATTCTTCTTTACGCGGCGCGCCAACTCGACCAGCGGTTGAATGGGAAGATTCTGGGCGAGCAATGTCAGGTCATAGTTGCGAGCCGGCGATAAAGCCGCAACTCTCCCGTTGACCGTGATTCCGCCTTCGCCGACCGGAGCGAGGCAGCCGACCTGGGAGAGAACATGATCGACGGAGCTGTAATGTCCGGAGCATCGCGCCGCCAAGCGCAAGGCTTTATCTGCGGCGATGTCATAGCGGCGAAAGTCATCGATGGAGGCGTCAGCGTTCACCTTAAGATCGTTCGGGACTGCCGGTGAACTTGGCGGAGAGCCGGATTGCGCCTCTCCATCCCTTGTCCTGACCCCACGTCAGCTTGGTCACCTGGCCCAGCTGCGCTCCATCCCACTGTGCCGTGAATTGCACCGGAGTTTCGTGCAGATTTTCCGCCCGCTGCCACGAACCCTCTACTTCGAAAACGCCAGTATCGCTGAGATTGAAATCGGTACGCATGGGTTGGGCTTTCAGGCGCATGCCCCAGGCATTTTCCGAGTCCTGCCACACCGCGAAGTTGGCTTCGGTGAGGGTGTAGGCTTTCTTCTCCGGCCCGGACTTGAAGTTGATTCGGCCATGTTCGGCTTCAATGTAGGGAAAGCCCGGCCGTACTTCGGTTCTCGCCTTGGCGGTGGGGGCGACCGGGGTTCGGGCGGCGCGTTCCAGCAGGCTCTCGAGGTTCCAGCGGCCTTCGCGATCGCGCACCAGGTTCAGACTGGGTTCGGTCAGGCTGAGGCGGGCAATCTCCAGCCGTCCTCGCAGAAGAGAACTTAAACGCATCAAGGCGACCACGTCGGATGATTGCAAAACCGGCTCGGCGCCAAATGCCGGATCATCGTGGACCACAAAGTTTTCCAGATCGAAGCCGGGCTGGGCAGCAGCCGTACAGAGACCGAGCCTACGTCCACCTGTCGTCCTAACGCCAAACTGATGGATCGGACGATGCGAGTGCGCAATCGTTGCGCCCCGGGACGCACCAGAAACAGCGCCAGCACGAGGACAATGCCCGCAACCACTTTGCCGCGCCTGGAGCGAAGAAAATTCAACGCACCACCTCTCATAACGGTCCGGCGCCACCGGGTCTCGTCAAAGAAATGCAGGACTACGTGCGCCAGAAAGCCGATCCGCTCGCCGATTGCGGTATGCATGTACTGGTTGGGCGGGGTTTCGAACGACCAATAGATGAACATCGGCCGGCCGATCACATTCTCTTTGGGGATAAATCCCCAGTAGCGGCTGTCGTAGCTCACGTCCCGGTTGTCGCCCATGGCGAAATAGCTGTCGGCAGGCACGACCAAGTCGTCGCCCTGGATGTATTGCGGCAGATTCTGTTGCCAGTCCGGAAACAGGCGGTTGTAGTCGGATGGCGGCACTGCCGGAAAGTTGTCGCGATAATCGTTGGGGCCTTCATCGCTGTTGTGGATGACGTAAGGCTCATCCAGTTTTTCGCCGTTGCGAAACACCACGCCATTGCGCAGATGGATCCGGTCTCCGGGAACGCCGATGATCCGCTTCACCACATAAAGACCAGGCTCCGCGGGAGAAAGAAAAACCACGATATCCCCGCGGCGGATCTCGCGGTACGGCATGAGAGGCCCCATCCAGTGGGTCGCGGGCGCGAACTGCACCCGGTTCACGAAGACATGGTCGCCGATCAGCAGCGTGTTCTCC
This sequence comes from Terriglobia bacterium, assembly GCA_963812465.1. GTDB lineage: Bacteria > Acidobacteriota > Terriglobia > Terriglobales > Acidobacteriaceae > JAIQFF01. The sequence goes on along the minus strand of CAWEVE010000030.1, from coordinate 44,897 downwards.
ATCGAACTGGAGGGAATTTCGAAAGCCTGCAGGACGAACGTGATGATGAACAGCCCGGTCACCAGAACCGCCGCCAGCGAGGCCAGAAATTCGACCGTAGTCTCGCGCGGCTTTTCTTCCTGTTTAGTTCTTCCTTCTTTCTTAGCCAATGGATCCTTTGCGTTCAGCTCTTCAGTCTGCGTTCAACTCTGCGCTTATTTGACCACCCGAAAAGTGCGGTCCCAGCGCGTCATCTGGAACAAATGGGTGGCTGCATAAGCGAAATGATAAAGTTTATCACCCGGTGTGGGCGAAACCGGCATGTCCGGGTCGGCGTTCCGCACCGACCAATAGATCAGCAGCGGGCTTCCAATGACATTCTCCTGCGGCACGAACCCCCAGTAGCGGCTATCCAGGCTTTCGTCCCGGTTGTCACCCAGCACGAAGTAATTCCCCTGAGGAATGATGAGTTCGCCGTCCTCGACCAGTTTCTTCATCTCCAGCCACCAGCCTCCTTCCAGCCCGGGAACGGGAAGGTTCAGACGCGGGAACTCGTCGCGGAAGATGTCATGCGTGCTCGAACTGTAGCGGACATAGGGTTCCTGCAGAGGATTGCCATTGACGTACACCTGGCGGTTGATCAAGCGGACGCGATCGCCCGGAACTCCCACCACGCGCTTCACAAAATGCTGGGTGGGGTGTACGGGATAGCGGAAGACGATGATGTCTCCGCGCTGCACTCGCTTGTAGGGCATGAACAAATCCCAGAAGCCGCCTCCGCCATAGCGGAATTTGTCGACCAGGAGGTAGTCGCCGATCAGCAGCGTGTTTTCCATCGATTCGGAGGGAATCTGGAAGGCCTGCACGATGAAGGTGATGACGAAAACCGCAATGACCACGGTCACCAGCAAGGACTGGAGCGAACTCAAGGTGTCCGCCTGCCGATGCTTTCCCATTACTTCCATCCCGGGGTCACTACGCGCCGTTAATTGCGCTTGGTGCGGCCATTTGACTCCACAGGCACGGTGCCCAGATATTCGAGCACTTGATGAGCGGCGTCCTGCTCCGCATTCTTTTTGGTGGAACCTTCCGCCCGGCCCACGAACTCAGCTTTGCCGGCATGATCGAGCGGCTGCAGTCGGGCCTCGACGGTAAAAGTCTTGCTGTGTTCGGGACCGCGCTCTTTTACCAGCACGTAGGATGGCTGAGGCCGTCCGATCGCCTGCAATTTTTCCTGCAACGCGGACTTGTAATCCGTCACCGGCAGGCTGCTGCCATTCGACGCAATCCGGTCCAGCTCCGGAGTGACGATGTATTGCAGCACGAAACGCCGCGCCGCCTCCAGCCCGCCATCCAGATAGATGCCGGCGAGAACCGCCTCCAGCGCGTCTACCAGGAGAGCAGTCTTGTTGCGCCCTCCGCTCTTTTCTTCGCCCCGCCCCAGGCTCAGATAGTGCCCAAGTTCTAATTCCTGCGCGACCCGGATCAGGTGTTTTTCGCTTACCAGGTGCGCCCTCAGCTTGGAGAGTTCTCCTTCGCGGAAGCTGGGAAAGCGGTTGAACAGTTCTTCGGTGGTGACAAATCCCAGGACCGCATCCCCCAGAAATTCCATCTGCTCGTTGTCTCCCACGCGTCCGGCGGCGGCCTGCAAAGCTTCCAGCTCGCGGGCCTGGGAGCTGTGGGTCAGAGCCTGCTTCAACAGTTCCGCGCGCTGGAAGCTGTACCCCAGCGTGGTTTGCAGGATCGCGATGTCGCGTGACTTCATGTTTTGACGAGCGAGTAAAAACAGCAGCTCGGCCGATTCCCAGCCTCACGGAGCCCATCCCTGCGCGACACCAGCCAAGCGCGATAACCCAGGCCGGCGGCGACCCAGAGTGCGCCGTTCCAGCGCCGCTCTGAAGCGCTCAGCGGAAGCAGGCTCCTGGAAACCGGTTTAGTTCTTGGGCGTCGGGGTCTGCGCGCTTGCAGGCGGCTTAGCTGCAGTGCCGCCAGTTAACTGAACCAACCGGTCGCGTTCGTTGCGGGAGAGCGTGGCCAGGGTCGAAGCCTGGTTACTTTCCGTCAACTGCACCGCCTGGTTGGCGAACTTCAGCGCTTCCGGATATTTCTCCTGCTTGTCGAGAGAAAGAGCCAGGCGCAGTATCGCGAGCGGATCGGGCTGTGACGGGAAAGCGTCGATCGATTTGCGGAAATAGCCTTCCGCATCCGCATACTTCTCCCGCGTGTATTCGAATCGTGCCCAAGACATAATATGCGCTGGATCTCAGAAAGCCCTTGTAGGCGTCAATCTTGTCCTGCGGAGTTCCAGGCGGCACAGCGATATCGGTGTCGGCGGTTTGGATCGCGTGCTGCGCCAATTTTGTGCCTTCATCCAGCCGCTGATCCTTGTCCAGATCGGTGTCTCGAGTGCGTTCCGCCAGAACCTGCGACACGCCCACCAATGCTTCGGGATCATCGGGATCGATCTTGAGCACCTTGCGGCCCATCTCCATCATCTGGTCGGCCTTGTTGGCGCTCTGATAGCTGTGCATGGCCTGCTTGTACAGCAGGATTCGCAACTCGCTGTCGGGAAACTTGGCGGCAAAATCGTCAGCCGCCTTTTCCATGGCCGCGGGGTCGGTGGTGGCGGCGGCCGCCTTGTAGGCATCGAATTCGGGCTGGGTCTTGGCTTGGGGCGGACGTTTCCGCGCGCCGGCGCCGCTGCGGCACCGCTGGGCCGGGGCTGCGGGTGTCTGCGCTGACATCAAAGTGGTCAGGGCCAGTATCACGACTAGCATCGTTGCTCGCTTCATGCTTTCTCCTTGGGGGTGAAGTCCAATCTTAGACTTGCTGTTTCTGATACTGCTTTTCTTGATGTAGTCGCCACGCCCTATTGTGGATGGCTGTGGGGCTCGTACGGTTGCTGCAATCCCAGCTCCGCCGCAGCTTTGGCCTCGGGCAACTCCGCACCCGCGGTCTCGGCCGCGCGGTAGTGATCGATAGCCGCGGCGCGATCTTCCTGCAAGTCGAATATTCTTCCCAGGTAGATATGGGACCAGGCCACCACTTTCGGCTCATGCGCCACTTCCAGCGCCCGCTCGAAATAATTGCGCGCACCCTGCATGTCGGAATTGTGAGTGGCTACTTCCGCCAGGATAAAAAGCGCGCGCCCGGGATCCTCGCTCTTCTCTTCAAGCGCCTGCTGCGCCAGTTTCTGCGCCGTCTCCGGATCGCCCGCCGTAAGCCGCTGCTCGGCGCGATCAGCAGCTTGCCCTCCTGCGGACGCGAAAGATGCAACAGCTCGGGATCGGATGCGGCGGCGAAATTTATCTGCGCCGCCCGCTTCCGCTCTTTTCCCACATCGATGTTGGCCACCAGGTCGCCGTAGGCGTTGCTCAGACCGGCGGGATCCTTCTCAAATTTGGCCAGCGCTTCGTAGAAGTACGCGGTCAGGATGAATCCCTGCTGCATCGAATTCTGGATTGCCTGCTGCCGCTCCGCCTCCGGCGCTTTCGGGACCCGGCGGTACGCGCCTCGATCGCGCGGATGAAGCACTCGGTCACCAGAAGCGAGGATGTCGGTCTTGAAGCTTTCGTCCATGGGCGCGGTCTTGACCGAGGCCAGCAGCGGCTCCAGGCGCTTCATCGACGTGCGGATATTTCATCGCCAGCGGATCCAGCAAGTAGTGCAGGTAGGTGTGCCGGATCTGATCCATCTTGAGCGACGAACCGGTGCCCGGAGAAATCACCACGTAATAATCCGATCCGTAGTTTCGGGCATTGGTTTGTCCGGGAGCGCCCATGGGATCGACATACACCGTGAACTCGCGGCCCAGTGCCTGCCGAAGGCACCTTCAGATAAATCTCGGTATCGAACAGCATCTTGGCCAGCGGCTCGTGATAGCGCTCGGTCAAGGCCGAGAAGGCCGCATGGTCGCCTTCCCAGATGCCGTGCAAACCAGCCGTGTCGTAGAACTTCTGCAGCAGCGGCAAGATGCCCACCACGGCAACCGCATCCGGGGGCATGTCGGCTTCCTTCACCTTGGGGGTCAGATTCGGGCGCGGGATTCAGGTACAGCGCCAGTGACACATACTCGGCCAGCAGCTTGCGAGGTATCCGGCGTGCTGGTGCAGGTCGTAAAACTGGCACATCGCCTGGGCCGCGTCCTTGGCTTCCGGGAGCCTTCGCGGGCGCGAGCTACCTCCGAGCGCACCTGGGTTCGCAGCGGGTCGGAGACGCCCAGTTCCTGGTCGTATCCGCAGGTGTTGATGGCGGTCAGCACCGTGAACAGAGTTCTCGCTGGTGTCCAGCGCAACGCTGCTCTGGTTCTGTGCCAGCGAAAGCTCTGCCAGCAGGGCAAGCAGGACCGCACAAAGCGAGCATCTAAAACTGAGATTCAGGGAAAGCCTCCTGCAAGGATGGTCAGGCTGCGGGACGTCTGTTGATAAGTGTAAGGGGTTTCCGCCGGAGAATCAATCTAGGCTGATTGCAGTTTCTTATTCGCAACTGGTCAACCGCCGGCACAGTCGGAGGCAGCAAGGGTTACCCCTTTACGCTGACCTTCGAGAACGACAACACCGCCCGGCCCGCGGTCGGCCTGCCCATGGAAATCGCCGGACGGAAGGTGGTGAAGGTGGTGAAAATCAGCATGTTTTCTTCACCTGCGGCAGCAGTGGGATCGTCTTCCTTGGAATCGGAAAGAATGCGGTAATCCTGCACTCGTCCCTTCGCGTCCACATAGGCTTCAATCACCAGCGAATCGTCGTTGATGGAATCCAAAGCAGTCCCGAAAGCAGATTGCTGCAGTTGCGGGCGCAGTGTGAAGCATCAAGGGAACGTCGGAATTGTCGGCCTGCAAGGGGGCCAGAAACCCCATCAGCACGACGAAAATTACTACCGCGGCGTCAGGCCCGCCGTGGCCGGCACCATGAAAGCGTTGAGCGCATTCTCGAACCGCACCGCGATGCCATCCAGATACCGGCGACCGCGATCGCGCAGCCTCGCGCGAAATTGCCACCCGCAGCTTCAACGCCAAATCTGGCGGCGCCTTCCGCGGGCCCACCTGGCCAGCAGTTGCTGCGTGCTGCGCAGCGAAACGTACTGTTGCCGGCATGCGGCGCAGGATCTCCAGATGACCGCTGAGATCGCGCATCTGCGTGCCAGTCACCGCTCCGTCCAGGTAGGGCGAGAACAACGGCTTGGCTTGAGCGCAATTCATCGGCGCCACCTCAATCGCGGACACCACGCATCCGGCTTCGGCTTCTTCCCGCGTTCTCCTCCGGGACTGCGCAATCCGAGTTGTTGCCCGTTTTCCATGACGTATGCTGTCAAACGCCGCCGCAACGCCTCCCGGCCCCGGGTCAGCCGCGACTTCACCGTTCCCAGCGAAACCTGCGTGATCTCCGCAATCTCTTCGTACGACATCTCTTCCAGATCGCGCAAGATCACCGTTGTGCGATATGGCTCCGAGACCTTCCGCAATTCTTCTTCAACCCGCGCCCGCACTTCTTCGTGCACCACGCTATCGAACGGCGATTCGCCCGTCATCCACCAGCGTGTCTCACGTGCCGGATGTTCCCATGCCCGCTGTCGTCGGGAGCCGGTTCGATCGACGTTTCCTGCGCCTTATGCCGGAACCACCAGCGCCGCCGGTTGGAAGCCTCGTGCATCGCGATGCGGTAGATCCAGGTCTTCAGGCTGGACTCGCCATGGAAATGCTTCATTCCGCGAAACACTTTCAGGAACACTTCCTGCGTGGTATCGGCCGCATCCGCGGGATCGGTGACGATGCGATACACCAGGCTGTAGATTGGCTGATGGAATTCGCCGATTAACCAGGCGTAGGCATCTTCCGATCCGGCCTTCAGTTCGGCCACAATCGCCGATTCCTGTGCCCGAATTCCGATGCGCCTGCGAAATCACCCAAGGTGGTTGCTCCCGCCATGATGCTCACGGCGTCACCCCCATTATAGATTCTTCCGGCCCCAACCGATCAAAACTAAAATCCGGCCTGCATGCTCAACCCGCAGGAACTGGTTCTATATGTATAGACCCCGCCGTGGGAAAGAGAGTTCCACGCTGTAAGTGCAATGTATTTCAATATGTTAGAGCATGGTAAGCTTTGAGCGGGCATGGCGAAGTTGCGCTTGGCGAGGAAACTCGACGGCACGCGTCGCAATCGGAGTTCAAAGACTATTGCGGTTTGGCTGGGCGGCGGTGGCTGGTGGCCGGAGGCGTGGTGGCCGGTTGGGCTTCGGGAGCGGCCTTTTTCTTGGCGGGCGGTTTCTTCGGCGGCGCGTCGTCATCCACCACGATTTTCTTGGGCGGCGGCGGCGCAGCGGCCTGCGCATTCTGCAGCGCCGCGCGCAGGCGAGTCACTTCCGCTTCCTTCGCTCCCGCCAGACTCTCCATGCGTTCGGCAAAGGCGACGCGCGCCTTTTCGAAGGCGCTCAAATCGTTTTCCAGCGACTGGAACTCATCCTTGGAACCGAATGCGCCGGTCGACTCGGTCACCGAACCGAACACGTCGTAAAGCGCGTCCAGGTTGCGATAGAGCTTAAAGGTGGACGTCAGACTTTCGGGAGAAGCCTTCAGCTCCGCGATCATTTCCGGCAAAGCGGTTTGCAGGTTGCGCTGAATCGATTCCACGTTGCCCTGGGTCTGCCGCTTGCTGCCGGAATCAGTCTTCCACTTGTCGATGCGCAGCTTGGCCAAATCCACTTGCGCCGCCTGGGAAGCCTGCTCCAACTGGGAGAGCAAGCCGTTCAGTTGATTGACCGAAGAGTAGGAGACCGGGCCCTGAGGCACGGGCTGGTTGGAGGAGATAACCTGCGCGCTCACCGCCAGACAGAGCGGCAAGACGGACAAACATCGCAAACGGAAGATAGGGTTTCGTTTCATTAAGGTTGCCGCAGACGTTGCCCCAAACGTGAATCAGCATACTAAGTTTCCCGGCTTTCGCAAAATGGACGGCGCGACGCGTTTCGTGATGCAGTTAGAGATGCCACTGACGGGCGCAAGGTTTGACTATCAATAGCCAGTAGGCGAGAATTGAGCTGCTTCAATCCCTCGTACAAACGCTGGTGTTTCAGAAGTGGGCCTGTGGCGCAGCTGGGAGCGCGCTTCCATGGCATGGAAGAGGTCGTCGGTTCGATCCCGACCAGGTCCACCAAAACTCGCAGAAAATCAGACTTGCGTCTCTTTCGCCTTCGGTTCCGGTCAGAATTCGAAGTAGCCGGCGGCGGACGCTCGGCGTGGTCCTCCATCGGTTCCGGTGGCGGACAGCAAGCCGACGAGTCCTCGCAAGCTCTCCCAGGCGGCCTCGTTCAGCGCCGGGTCTGCGCCCACCAGGTCGCGAATCATGTTCCAGGCAGCGATGTTGAGCGCGCCTTCCGGCGGAGGTCCCATGGCCAGCGAAACCGAACATTGCGGACAAAAGCATATCCGCTGCGCCGCCGATTTCTGCCGCGGCCGGATTCCAACGGTTTGCGCGAACATATAAACCGCCACGGATTTATGTCCGGCTTCGAGCTCCCGATTGCAGCGAAGACAATACAGATTTTCCAAAGGACCCTTCCTGGGTGACGTTTCAGTCGATAGAAAAATACTGTCTCTATAGCAGGTGTGGCGCAAGTACGCAGGAAGATTCCCGCGGAGTGGAATGTCCGGAACCGCCTCGGCAGTCGTGGAGATGCGCGCATGATCCCTTGACTACGCTCAGGGCAGGCTCTTCGGGACTGAAGTCCCTCAGGATGACGCCAGGTTCGAGGATGCACGTTGAAAGGCGGGTTCGGAGTAAGCGGTACAGCCTGGGTGATCCATTCCGATTTGCCGAACGCTTTAAACCAATGTGACAATGAATGCATGCCCAAAAAATTCCTTACGGCACTAAATCTACTCGTGGCCGGAATGCTGGTGCTGGGAAATTACGCTCCCACGCACAGACAGACTCCGCCCGCAAAAACTCAAGCGCCTCCCGCGCGCGACGACCCGGCGAGCGCCCGCGGCAAAATCCGCGGTTGCGCCGCCCCTCACCACGCAGAAAGACAAGTTCAGCTACGCTCTCGGAATGAACCTGGGAACGAGCCTGCACCGCCAGTCGGTTCCGGTGGATCCCAACATCCTGGCCCGGGGTTTGAAGGACGCGCTGGCCGGCGGCAAGACGCAACTGACCGAGGATCAGGCCAAAGCCGCGCTCATGGAGGTGCAGACCGAGATGCGCAAGAAGCAGCAGGAGGAGATGCAGCAGGCCGCGGACACCAACAAGAAAGCAGGAGAAGCATTCCTGGCGGGAAACAAAAGCAAAGACGGAATCGTCGCTCTGCCGAGCGGCCTGCAGTACAAGATCTTGACCCCGGGAACAGGCCCCAAGCCTGCCGCCAGCGACACTGTGGTTTGCAACTACCGCGGTACTCTGCTCGACGGAACGGAATTTGACAGCTCCTACAAGCGCGGCCAGCCCGCGACGTTTCCGGTGAGCGGAGTCATCAAAGGATGGACCGAGGCTCTGCAGCTCATGCCGGTGGGATCGAAGTGGCAGCTCTTCGTTCCCTCGGACCTGGCATATGGAGATCGCTCGCCGGGCCCCGAAATCGCACCTGGCTCGACTCTGGTCTTTGAAGTGGAGCTGCTTTCAATCCAGGACAAGAACGCAGACAAAAGTCCGGATAAAAAATAGCAGGATCGTAGCTCGATTTGCCGGACATTTTCCCGACAGTTTTCCGCATGAGGAAATGCCCCACTGGTCGCACGAACGCGATCAATGGGGCATTTTTTTCTACGTGAAAAGCGGCACTTACTACTTAAAACGCAGCCGGAATCAAGCTGTGCTCTAGTCAGAAGCCGCGGTCGTCATGCACTCTGCTGCTATGAGTGCTGATGTCAGGGATGAGAAAGGCTTGTCCTTGCCGATTCGCTGGTCCGGAGGCCCGGAGCCGTCGGCCAAATTTCTTCGTCTGGCGCAACTCCGCAAACTGCGGCGATGCGAGCAGGTAGCTGCGGTCTGCTTCCGCGTGCGCAGCACCGGCATCGAGTTCCTGCTGGTCCGCACTCGCAAAGAACGCTGGATTTTTCCCAAAGGCAGCGCCGAGCCGGGGCTGACCCATGCCCAGGCCGCTGCCCTGGAGGCTTTCGAAGAGGCGGGAGTGCATGGCCGGATGGAGGAGGTTTCCTTTACCCGATACATTCAACGCAAGCGCGCCAACATGCGGCGAGTCCGCCGCCACTGAGCTTTCCGTCTCCGCTCACCTGTGCGAAGTGTTGCGGCTCGGTCCACCCCAGGAGTTCAATCGCGAACCGACGTGGTTTTCCGCGGAGAAGGCAAAACGGCGTTTGCGCGAAGACCGAGCGCCTGAGCACGGAGCGGAACTCGCGCGGGTGGTTGACCGCGCCGTGAACCGCATACAGCGTTTGCGCAGCATGGCGAACCTAACGCCCGATGTGCGGCGGCCGGAGCGGCAGAGAAAAAAGATGGTTTGCAAAAGGTGCGGTTCATCGAAATCGAGAGTGCCCGAGTGACCAGCATCAAAGCCAGATCAGCCGCGGGTTGACGCTCAACCGCCCGCATCGGATTCAATCGCTGCTCCCATTTTTGATTCTGCCGCCAGCCGTTCCGCCGCAGGTTCCCACGTACGGATTCTAACTTCCGAAGCGGCGACGCAGTGCTAGTCTGGTTTTATCGTGCCTTCTATGTTGTCCTGGAAAACACTCTTCGGAAAATTGCCGTCTGAACTTTGCCGGTTCCGACTGACGCCGCGTTCGCCAAGTTTGTCCGCTGCGGCAGCGCGCTGGAGAATCATCCTTCTGGGGACGATCCTGCTGGCCGCATTTCAAGTTGCGACGGCCGGTGATGCGCTCGCAAACGATACGCCCGCGGTTCCGAAGGGCAGCGTCAAAAGCTCCTGGTCGGTTCAATGGCAACCGGCGCAGTTGGTGAATGGAGCCCCGATCGTGTTTCAAGTGAAACCACCCGCGCGACTGAGCGAGCCTCTCGGGGAAATGGCTCGACCATGAAGTATTTTTCGCTTACGAGCGGCCAGCAAGAACTGGTACGGGGTTGCCGGGATCAGCCTGGAAACGCATCCCGGGATCTACGATCTCGAGCTGAAGGGCACTACTTCGCGAGGAAGCGAAATCTCGTTTTCCAGAACGATCACCATCCGGTCAGCGAAGTATCCCAGCATCGCAGTCTCCGTCGCCAAACAATTCACCGAACCCAGCCCGGAGCAACTGGAACGCATTCAACAGGACAAGACCGTCAAACAGGATGTGTTTCAGCCATACCAGTCCGAACAGGAGTGGTCGGGGAAATTTCGTCGCGCCGGTGGACGCCCCTGTTTCCGATGTATTCGGCACCCGGCGAACCTTCAACGGGAAAGTTCAGAGCATGCATCAGGGGCTCGATTTCGCGGTTCCGAAAGGGACGCCGGTTTTTGCCGTCAACGCGGGAACGGTTCTGCTGGCGAGCCCTTTATATTTTGAAGGCAATTGCGTGGTGCTCGATCACGGACAGGGACTGCTGACTCTCTATCTCCACTTGTCGGAGATCAAGGTAAAGGCCGGGCGAGCGGGTCGAGAGCGGCCAGGAGATCGGATTGAGCGGAGGCACCGGCCGCGCGACCGGGCCGCATTTGCATCTGGCGGTTCGCTGGGAAGGCGTTTATCTGAACCCCGCAACCCTGTTGACTCTCAAACTGCCTTAGACGTCCTCTCGTCCCTGTCGCTCGGCCATTCTTTCACGACGCCCTGCCATCCAGAGTTCTTCCTGTCCCGCCGTGGGGAATCGAAAGCGAGCGAATCGAGGTTCGCAAGTCCAGGTTCCGGACCAGGCGGTGCAGATAGTTCGCGTGCACTCCCAGGATTGCGGCGGCCTCGGTGTAATTGCCTTTGGCTTCCTCCAGAGCGGTAAGGATCAGGTGTTTCTTCAATTGCTTGACCGCCATGTGATATTTCGCCTCTCCAGCACGCCGGGCGCCGGCATCTTTCTCCAGAACCGACTCCGGCAGATCCTCGGGCCGGATGGCATCGGACACGCCCAGCACCAGGGCGCGCTCGATGGCATTTTCGAGTTCGCGCACGTTGCCGGGCCAGTCGTAGTTCATCAGGCCGGCCATGGCTTCGGCAGAAATCTTCTTGGCTTTCACTTTGCATTTCGACGGCAAACTTGGTGACAAAATATTCCGCCAGAATCGGAATATCTTCGCGGCGCTCGCGCAGCGGCGGCACCACCACTGACACCACGTTCAACCGGTAATAGAGATCCTCGCGAAATGTCCTGGTCTTTACCGCATGCTGCCAGATCCTTGTTGGTGGCCGCGATCAGGCGGATGTCGACCGCGATGGGGCGGGATCCGCCCAGCCGCTCGAACTCGCGCTCCTGCAGCACGCGAAGCAGCTTGACTTGCAATGCCGGCGCCAGTTCCCCGATTTCGTCCAGAAACACCACGCCGCCATCGGCCATCTCCAGGCGGCCTTTTTTCTGCGCGACTGCGCCGGTAAATGCGCCTCTTTCGTAACCGAAGAGTTCGCTTTCCAGCAGACCTTCGGGAATGGCGGCACAGTTGATGGCCACAAACGGCCGGCTGGCGCGAGGACTGTTGCGATGGATGGCGCGCGCCACCAGTTCCTTTCCGGTGCCGCTCTCGCCGCTCACCAGCACCGTAGAATTCGGTGGGCGCCACTCGCGACAGGAACCGGTACACCTCTTTCATGGCGCCGCCTTCGCCCACCATGTTGTGCTGCAGATTGATTTCCGCGGCCAGGCGCAGGTTTTCCTGCTCCAGCCATTGCAGCCGGCGCGCATTTTCCAGAGCTACGGCAGAAATCCCGGCGATGCTGGCCACCAGTTCCAGGTGATCCTCGTCAAAGCGGGCGCTGTGGCTGGTGGTGTCCAGATAAATGCAGCCGATCACCTTCTGAAACACGGTCAGCGGCACGCACAGCAGGGAGCGCACCTGGAAATTCACCAGGCTCTCCACCTCGCTCAAGCCGCCGCTGCCCGGGACGTCGGCGCCCAGGATTGCGACTCCCTGCTCCATCACCTGGCGGGTGATAGTGCGGCTGACGCGCACCGGCTCGCCACGTTTGACCGGCTGGAGGATGGACGAACAGGGAGGAAAACTTTTCGTTGCCCTGGCCTATCCAGCAGAATCGCGCCGCGTTCGGCGGGAACCACTTCAAAAATCAGTTCCAGGATTTGCGCCTGCAACTGATTCGAGATCGGAAATGGAGTGCACGACGCGGCTGATCTTGAGCAGCGCATTCAGATTCCGTCCCAGCCGCGAGGTTGCCGGCAATTCCTTCAGCATGCGGTCGGGCTGCAGGTAGAGAACATCCTGGGGACGAATTTGCGCGGTGGCCTGGGTGATGCTGTCGTCGAACTCTACTGCTTCGCATGATCGCCTCGTCCGGTCGTCTTCTTTTACCAGAAACACAAAAACCGAATCTCCCACCGAGATCTGGTCTCCGTGGTTCAATGTCTTCTCCGACACAACCCCGCCATTGACGAAGGTTCCGTTGCGGCTGTCGAGATCGCGAATCGTGTAACCGTCTTGCTCGCGGACTGAGCAGACAGTGGCGTCGCGACAGGGAGAGATCGCTGATGGCCAGCGAGTTGGAAGGATCCCGTCCGATACGGATTTCCGCCTCGGTCAGGAAATAAATGGAGTCGGCCAAAGGACCTGAGACACCTGGAGTCTGGGCTTCACGTTTTCGCGCCTCATTCGCGCTTTCCGTTTAACACAGTTTCCGGTCTTTCGAAACGCGGGTCGCGATCTTGTTCCACTATCCGAACAGATAGACTCTATCCGGTTGGATAGGGTATTGGCCTATTTCGGAGTGGAAGGTCTCATTCAGAACGTATGATAAAACTAATATAATGAATGAGTTATAGTGCAAGCTAGTGATCTTGCTGTGCTTGAAGTCCGTGCATGGCCGGATACGTGCTCTTAGGCAACGTGCGACAGCTTGGCAAAAAGCGATGGGGGAAGCGCTTTCAGCAGTTCCGCCGGGATGCGCCGATCGGGAACCCGGGGACCCCCTCATCGGGTTCCCGTCGTTTTTTCTACCTGAAACCCGAACTGACAACCGGGAACTGATCACTGAAGACTGTTCATGAATCTGGAATGACCAGCAAATTGTTCTCGAAGGCATTCTACTCCCCCAGCGCGGTTAAGCGCTGCGAATCGTTGAAGCCACTTCCTGCACCGCCACTCCATCTTGGAAAGTCAACAGTTCTTGCCGGAGATGGCTGGAACGCGTTCCCCCGGCACCAGAATTCCCACCAGATTCAGCGGATCGGCAGCCGAGAGCATAATCGTCTCTCCGGTGAGCGGCAGTTTGCGCGTGGCGCGCAGCGACTCGACCGCCACCGGCAGAGCGAACTGCTCGCCGAGAAATCCATCGACGAAGCGCCCGCCGCGAATCTCGCCGCGATCTTCCAGCCGCCGGAATGCCATTTGCAATTCGCGCCACTTGGGAAGATTGGTTTCGCGCGCCAGCAAGTCGCGAAACACGATGCCGTAGCGCTTGCAGCAGCATCCAGCAAGTGGCTTCGACGGCGCGATTGCGATCGGCCGCCTGGTCGGTGTAAAGCAGCGCCCAGCGGCCGGTGCTGTGCCGGGGACGCGCGGTGCGCCCGCTGCCTTGCCCGGCGCGGCGCTTGGGATCGATCAGCGAGCGCAGGTTGTCGAAGCCGTCGGCGGTGATCAAGTCCGCCGGCGACCAGTTCCCACAGCGCGGTTTCCACTTCGGCTTTCAGCTTGTCCGGTGCCGCGCACGATGTCGGCGAAAAACGACGCGCCGCGCTGGCGCAGGAAGTCCAGCACCTGCCGCGCGCCTTCGCTCAAGCCCGCGGGCTTCGGGCTGGTCTGAGCTGCCGCCGAGGCCGGATGCCGGGTGATGCGGAGTCATCCAGTCGGCTTCTTCGCGGACGAAAAATGTGATGGGCGCGACGCTGGTCGGAATCACGCGCCGCTTGCCCGCGGCGGAATCTTCGAGCGTGGCGGGATGCGGAGACAGTCGTCCCCAGCCCACGGCGCCAGTCAGGCAAAGCTGGTCGAGCCACTTGGGATCGTAGTCGGCGATGCGGCGGGCCGAGGATCTGCCGCTCCCAGGCATTGGCCGGAATCTCGAATCCCTGCAACTGGCGCAGGACTTCGAGCGTGGCGCGTTCGCCCTGGACCTGGTCCCGGCGCGACGTGCTGCCAGCGCAACAGCCAGCGCATGAACTGCGCGGCGGTCACCGGCTCGATCTGCTTGCGCAGCGTGGCAACCGTCAGGCGGTGAATGCGGGCCAGCAAGCCGCCGCTCGCACCACTCGGTTCGGCTGCGTGGCCGGTGCTGGCGCGGGCGACTCGCCCGCGAGGCTTGTCGGTAAACTTGTCCGCGCAGCATTGCGCCGCTGGCTTCCATGCGCAGCAACGCTTTTTCGATTTCGGACGGCGGGAAGCCCGAGCAGTTCGCCAAGTTGCGATGCGCGTGGCCGGGCCGAGATGCGACATCCAGCCTGTGACCAGCGCAAGCAGGGCATCGTCGCGCGAGGGCAGCGTCGGCCTGAATGTCGGCGAACTGGCGATCGAAACTGGCGTCAGGGAAAAGCAGCGAGAATGTCTTCGCCCGCTCGGCCGCTACCCAGTAAGTCGTGCCGGCGTGTTCGGCGCGGGCAGCGCGGCCTTGCGCAGCAGCTGCTCGAAATATGCTGCCATTCAGCGATCGTCACGTGGAGACAGCCGCCCTCGGCTGTCCGGTCGAGCGAAGCTCGACGGTCAGCTCGGCGAAGAAGTGAGCCTCCGGCGAGTGCTGCAGCCGCGGACCTCGACGAGCCGAGCGGCTGTCCCCACGTGCTCCGGCAACGCAATCAGCGTGTGCAGCACATCGTGCAGTTCGTCGGCATCGCGCACATCGGGCCAGGCCTCTTCGCGCACCTGCGCGATCGCCGCCGGATCGAGCTTGCCGACTTCTTCCAGCACCGATTCCGGCAGCATGCGCCGCATCTCGACCGCGCGCGCGCGGCGCTCTTCCAGCGGCGCATCGTCGAGATAGGCGTAGGGATTCGCATTCAGAATCTCGTGCGAGAACTGCGACGGCACCGGCGTATCCACGGCGAGGCAGCGGATGCGCCCGTCCTCGATGCCGCGCAGCAGCTCTTCAGGCCGTCGATATCCATCGCCTCGGTGAGCACATCCTTCATGACTTCGTGCACCAGCGGATGATCGGGAATCTGGATGTCGCCTTCGATGTTTTCCTGGCAGGCGGCCACATCGGGAAACACCGAGGCCAGCAGATCGTCGGAGCGCATGCGCTGAATCTGCGGCGGAACTTTCTTGCCGCCCTGAAAACGCAGCAGGGCCAGCGCGCGATTGGCATCCCAGCGCCAGCGCGTGCCGAAGATGGGCGAGGCGAGCGCGGCCTGTTCCAGAATCGGCTGCACGGTTTCGGCGTTGCAGAAAATGGAAGACGTCGGCCAGCGGAAAGCTGTGCTGCTCGGCCAGCGCGATGTTCAGGCCGTTGTCGGTGGCCGCGGCCTGCAATTCGAAATTGAAGCCGCGGCAGAAGCGCTTGCGCAGCGCCAGTCCCCAGGCCTTGTTGATGCGTCCGCCGAAGGGCGCGTGGATGATCAGCTGCATGCCGCCGCCTTCGTCGAAGAAGCGCTCGGCGATGATCGTGTCCTGCGTGGGCACGGCGCCCAGCACGGCGCGGCCTTGCAGGATGTATTCGATCGCCTGCTCGGCGCCGGAATCATCGAGGCCGCATTCTTCTTTCAGCCAGGCGACCGTCTCCGCCACTGCGGGTTGATTCTGCGAGACTCCGATCGGGAAACGTGTCGGCAGGCGATCGCTGATTTCCTGGCGCAAGCTCGGCGACGTGAGCGGAAAGTTCCTGCGGTGCGCGCCGGAGCCTCGCCGCGCCAGAAGGGAACGTTGGGCGGCGCGCCGTGCGCATCTTCCACCAGCACGCGGCCGGCTTGCCTTCCACCCGGCGGATGCGCCACGAAGTGTTGCCGAGCAGCATGATGTCGCCGGCGATGCTCTCGACCGCGAAATCTTCATCCAGCGGTGCCGACCACGATGCCTTCCGGCTCGGCGACCACGGTGAAGAGCGCAGTTGTCGGGAATCGCGCCGCCGCTGGTGATGGCCGCCAGCCGGCGCCGCGCCGCGCGCGCAGCTTGCGATTCACGCGGTCGCGATGGAGGTAGGCGCCGTAGCGGCCGCGGCTGCGCGGCGATGCCTTCGGAGAGCATGTCGAGAACTGCGTCGTAAGTCTCGCGCGAGAGATTGCGATAGGGATAGGCGCGCGTGACCAGCGCGAACAGTTCGTCTTCATCCCAGCCGTCGTCATCGTCGGTCGCGGCGACGTGCTGTCGGCTGCCGCACGCAGCGCACAGCGCCACGATCTGCTGCGCCAGCATATCGAGCGGAGCATTCGGGAATGATCAGCCGGTCCAGTTCGCCCTGGCGAATGGCGCGCACCAGCGCCGCGCATTCCAGCAAGTTCGTCGCGCGTGGTGGCGAAGAAGCGTCCTTTGGGAATCGCGCCGCGCCAGTGGCCGGAGCGGCCCACGCGCTGCAGGGCGACCGCAATCGCGCGCGGCGAACTGATCTGGCACACCAGATCCACCGTGCCGATATCGATGCCCAGTTCGAGCGAAGCGGTCGCGACCAGAACTTTGATCTCGCCTTCTTTCAGCTTTCGTCTCCGCCTCGAGGCGCAGCTTGCGCGACAGGCTGCCGTGGTGCGCGGCGACGTTGTCTTCGCCCAGCCGCTCGCCCAGGTGATGCGCCATCCGCTCCGCCAGCCGCCGCGTGTTGACGAAGACCAGCGTCGAGCGATGCTGCTCGACCAGTTCCACGAGGCGGTCGTAGATCTCGTCCCACATTTCGTTGGTGGCGACGGGGCCGAGTTCGGCTGCCGGGAACTTCGACGCGCGAGATCGAGCTTGCGCTTGTGTCCGACGTTGACGATCGACCGGAGTCGGGCCGGCCGTTGCCGGTCAGAAAGTGCGCGACCTCTTCGATCGGCTTCTGCGTCGCGGAAAGCCCGATGCGCACCGGCGGGCGATGCGGTCAGCGCTTCCAGCCGTTCCAGCGAAAGCGCCAGATGCGCGCCGCGCTTGTCGTCGGCGACGGCGTGGATTTCGTCGACGATCACGGTCTCGACGTCGCGCAGGATGGCGCGGCTCTTCTCCGCCGTCAGCAGGATGTAGAGCGACTCCGGCGTGGTGACCAGAATGTGCGGCGGCCGCTTCAGCATGGCCCGGCGCTCGTGCATCAGCGTGTCGCCGGTGCGCACCGCGGTGCGAATCTCCGGCATCAGCAGGCCGCGCTCGCCGCGCCATCTGCAGAATCTCGCCGAGCGGGACTTCCAGATTCTTCTGGATGTCGTTGCCCAGCGCTTTGAGCGGCGAGACGTAGAGCACTTCGGTGCGGTCGTGCAGATCGCCCGCGAGCGCCTTGCGGACCAGCCGGTCGATGCAGGCGAGAAACGCGGCCAGCGTCTTGCCCGAGCCGGTGGGCGCGGAGATCAGCGTGGTGCGCCCGGCCAGGATGTGCGGCCAGCCCTGCTCCTGCGGCTCGGTGGGCGTGCCGAACTTGCGGACAAACCACTCCTGCACCAGCGGATGAGCCCAGGCGAGAGAGGAGGGAAGGGAAGACATTGCCGACATTCTATCATGCGACTTTCGTAAAACGTTCGCCTGATGAGAAGTGCTCGTAGGCTCGGGTTAAGCCCAATGTTGACGATGAATAGTATGCTGAGTAATATGAATAATATTCTTCAGGAGTGCCAGGAGATGGCAAGCGCAAAGGTTTCCGAGCTGACAAAGGAAGAAATTGCCACTGCGGCGAAGAGCTTTCGGTGGAACCGTCAGATGCCCAAGTGGACGGTAATCGTGGAGGGGCGGGAGCTGCCCGCCAGACCGCTCATCCTGGAGGCGGCAGGTGTGCCGCCTAATGACCCCACGAACTCGCACCAGGCTGTGGCGATCTTGCAGGATCGCGGATTTGACGTTCGCTACGAGGGCAAGGCGGTTCAGAGCGAATACAAGGAACAAACGCCACCGCCTGTCAGCGATGAGTTTATTCGTAGTCTTCGCGGTTGCTGCAAAGGTGAGGACTCTCTGGTTGAAGCCCGGGAGCGAGAGCATCGCATTGAGAAGGACAGGACGACGAGATGAACAGGACGTATGTGTTCGATGCCAATGCGGTGCTGGATTTCATGGAAGACGGTCCGGGAGCAGAACGGGTCGAGAAATTACTCACGGATGTCACGCCATGGCAACATCCAGTTTACTGATGTCGGTTCTGAACTGGGGCGAGGTGTTCTATCACTTTTGGCAGCAGCGCGGAGAAGAGTTTGCCCGAAGCACGTTGGGAGAGCTTTCCAAGCTTCCCATTGAACTTGTTCCAACCGATCTTCCCCAAGCCCTCAAGGCGGGCGAGCTTAAGGCTGTCCACAAGATTCCATATGTGGATTGCGTGGCGGCGGCCCTGACGGTTCTGCGCCAAGCCACATTGGTGACCTCCGATCGAGACTTCGAAAAGCTCGGGCGCAACTTTCCGATCCTGTGGATTGCGCGCACGTAGGGGAACAGCAATTAGCAATTAGCACTTGGCAATTAGCACTTGGCGTTCCACGCGCGGAGACAGTTGGAAGATTTTGAGATTTGGAAAAAGGAATGAGTTGCTGCGATCGAAACTAATTGCTAATGTGCCAATTGCCAATTGCTGCTCTGCCCCTAAATCAAAAACCCACCGGCCGTCTGCTTGGGGCGTGCTCGGGTCGACGACCGGTGGGCTACCGTTTCTCCTTACTCACCCTGTTGTTTTCAGGAGTATGTTGAAGAGTCTAAACCCAACAGGTGGAGAAATTTGCGTAGAATTTTGTAAATTTTTGTAATAGTTTGCTACTCCGGAATCGCCACCGGGCGCGCGTTCATTAACTCGGTGAATCGCGGGTCTTTGCGCAATCCCGCAAATTCATTGTCTTTGAACACGTCTTCGATCCCCTTGTAGCCCTCCTCCATGGCCCGCCGCAAGTAAAGCAGGGAGCGGTCAGCGGCGCCGGCTTTGGCGTAAATCTTCGCCAGGACGTAGTAGTAATGGGCGCGGTCTCCGGGAGACGACATCTGCGCCTGCACTCCGCTGTGGGAAGTGCGCTCGAAGATCTCGGGATCGATCTGCAGCGCCTGGTTGTAAGCCAGGCTGGCTTTCTCAAATTCCTTCTTGGAAAAATACGCAGCTCCGAGATTGCTGAAGAAAGAGCCGGAATCCTGACGCAGTTTGATCGCACTCTCGTATTGCTTGATCGCCTTCCCGTATTTTTTTTCCAGGTAGTAAATCACGCCCAGATTGTTGTAAGCATCGGCAAGCTGGCGATCATGTTTGATGGAGCGTTCGAAATCTTTAGCGGCGTCGGCGAAGCGTCCCATCTGCAGTTCGTTGATGCCGATTTTGTTATAGAGCTTGGCGTTGTTCGAGTCTTTCGCCAGCGCGGCCCGGTAGTAGTCGAGCGCGTCAAGAAAGGACTTTTCGGCGCGCAGAACATCGCCGCGTTGTTCCAGATCGACGACGGGGGCGTCCGCCGGCGGAGGTTCGGCACGCCGTATGGGCGGCGGACTCACCTGGACTTGTTCGGGGGAATGAACCTGCGCCATCGGGAAGAGCACTGGCGCAAATCGGTGTCAATGCTGCCAGAAGAGTAAAGCAGAGATCGACGAGCCATAAGTCGACTCCTGAAGACGAGCTAAACGCCGCTGCGCTCGCCTACTGAGGACCGGTACCGCTACTGTCCGCCGGTTTGGGCGGCGGAGGGTTAGACGGTTTGTCGTCTTTAAAGATACCCGCAATTTTGCCAAAAAAACCTTTTTTCTTTTTATTGGGATCTTCAGCCGCATTGGCGGTGGCCCCCGCCTGGGCGTCGGGCTGTGCTCCCGGAGGCGGAGGCGGAAGCGCTTTCTCCCCGCCCAGCCCGAAAACTCGAGAGAAGAAACCACGCATCCCGGTGCCCTGGTCGCAAGTTTCGCTCGGCTCGGTCCCGGCGATGAAGGCCACGCTGTAATCTTCCGGGCAGGAAGGAGTTGCGAGCAGATTCGTGGTCTTGTCGAGCTGCACATCCACCACGCCAGAGGGCTGGGAGAACGGCTTTGCGTCAAGATACTGCGGCAGGGTGACTGCCTTCTTCATGAACTCCGCCCAGATAGGGGCGGCGGTCTGGGCTCCGCTCAGGCGCAAGTCGCTGTAATCGTCGTAGCCCACCCAGACGATGCAGAGCAGATTGCTGGTGTAGCCGGCGAACCAGCCATCGTGGGAACTGCCGGTCTTGCCGGCCGCGGGAGTGGTAAAACCACGCTGGCGAACCACGTAGGCGGTTCCGCTGTTCATCACGCCTTCCATCATGGTGGTCATCAGGTAAGCCACCCGGGCGTCGAGCACCGGTCGCTTCTCCGGCTTGAAATCCATTACTACGTCGCCGTTGGCGTTCCGCACCGAGTTCACGACGGTGGGCGAGATCCGTTCCCCGGAGTTGGCAAACACGGTGTAGGCAGCCGCCATGTCCACCGGGGTGGCATCGTATGCGCCCAGAGCCATGGCCGGCGTCGCTTTGACGGAAACTATGCCGGCTGATTTGGCCAGGTCCGCGACCTTGTCGTATCCGACTTCCTGCGCCAACTTGACGGTGGCGTTATTCAACGACATCGCCAGCGCGTAACGGGCGGTGACTTCGCCGTGGTACTCCTCTTTGTAATTCCGGGGCTCGTAGATCTGATCGCCGTAGGCGAAGGTGCTGGGTTCATCGGTGACCATGGACGCTGGAGTAAACACAGGGTTAGCGCCATCCAGCGCCGTGTTCATGGCCGCGGCATAGACGAACGGTTTGAAGATTGAGCCGGTAGGACGTTTCGCCACCGCGTGATTTAACTGGCTCATGCCGTAGTTCCGGCCGCCCACCAGGGCCAGAACTTCGCCGGTATGCGGATCGATCGCCACCAGCGCCACCTGCGCCTGCGGCCCGGGCAGGACGTGAGTTTCATACTTGTTCTTGCCGACCTTTGTCCGTTTCGTGCGCAGCTTGGTCACCTGATCGTCAACCAGCTTCATGCCGGTCTGAACCGCGGCCGCCGCGGCTTTTTGCAGATCGGGATCGAGAGTGGTGTAAATCCGGTAGCCCTCGTCGTTCATCTGGCGCTCGTCCAGCTTGCTGATCAAAGTCTCGCGGAGCAGATCGACGAAGTAAGGCGCGTCGCTGGCCTCAACATTGGGCGGCGCCAGTTTCAGGGGCGTGGCTTTGGCTTTCTCCGCGTCGGCCTGGGTGATGGCGTGAGTTTCAACCATGCTGTCCAGCACCAGGTTGCGGCGTTCCAGAGCGCGCTCGGGATGACGGTAGGGCGATAGGTAACTGGGCGCCTGAATGATTCCCGCGATCAGCGCGGCTTCCGCAGGGGACAGGTCTTTCAAATCTTTGTTGAAGTAGGCTTGCGCCGCCTGGGCAAAGCCGCTGATGGTGAACGAACCGCGCTGCCCCAGGTCAACTCGATTGGCATAGAACTCGAAAATCTGCTGCTTGCTGAACTTCTGCTCCATCTCCAGGGCAATCATCATTTCCGACAGCTTGCGCTTGACGGTCTTTTCCGGCGTCAGAAAGAAGGCCCGGGAAAGCTGCATGGTGATGGTCGAACCGCCCTGCTCGTGGCGCTGATGAGTTACGTCCACCCAGGTGGCCTCGGCCAGGCGAATAAAGTTCACTCCGCCGTGCTGGAAGAAGCGCCGGTCTTCAATAGCCAGCACCGCGTTCACCAGCAGCGGGGGAATTTCGTCATACTTGACCAGTTGCCGCTTGGAACGCTGCCCCGCGTCGAACAGGGAAGTGATCATCTGCGGTTCGAGTTCGTAGGCCGCCAGCTCTCCACCTTGGCTGACGATGTTGTCGACCTTGCCGCCGCGCACGCGAATGATGGCCGACTCCTGGCTGTGATAAGAGTCAGGACCGGGCTTGATCTCGATTCCGCCTTCGAGCAGGCGGAAGCTTCCCATCGGCGACTTGCCATCGCCCTGATCGGTATAGCCGGCGTGCCGCAATTCGGCCGCAATTTCCTTGGACTCGATCTTCTCGCCTACATGGACCGCATGAGGGATGGCGTAGATCCGGGCGGAGTTGCCGAAAACCGAACCCTTGAAGCGCGCATCGATCATCCGCCCGATGGTGAAGTAGTAGTAGGCAAAGGTGCCGACGGTGGCCAAAGCCAGGACCACGAACACAATCATGGCAACCTGCACGATCGGATCGCGGGTAAAAGGGCATCTTTCCGGTTTGTCCAGGTTTTTTGCCGGTCGGGATTTTAAGTTTTATGGCCACAAATCCTATGGTTGGATGCGCCTTTGCTACCTTAGACGTCGGAGTGCATGCTTGCCGTTATCCCGAACGCTACCTCTGGACAATGAAACTTCTGCAATGAAACTTCCAGTCCTGAGCCCGAGCACTCCGCCTTCGCGCCTGGACTTTGACGGCGTTCGACGCAAGACAAAGACTTGGGAAGAGATACTTCATTTTAACCCGTTGGCCCAGGTTTTGCGGTGGCTACCGGTTGCCAGGCAGGTACACGAGGGTGAACCCCCTCTGGTGTTCCTTCGTGCAGTGCCGAACTGGTTAAGTTTCGCTCAGCCCGGCCTGTGGCTGCGCCTTCCGCTTCCTAGTCGGTTGGAGCGAATGCGACCGCGTCGTTGGTAACACTCAGGTCGGTGACGGTGTGGGTCAGGGCTCCGGTGGACAAATTCGTGCCCAGCACCGAGAAAGCGCTGGTGGTCGCGTTGGCGCAGAATGCCTCTGTGCCTCCCTGATCCCACTTGCAGTCGTCGACGATGGGCACAGTGGTGAAGGGCGATTCACTCAACTCGGTGAGCGCCCCGGTGGTTGGGTCCAGGGTAAACCCTTCCATGGCGGCGATAGTGCCGTTGGACGTCTGGCCGAAGCTGTAAACAAACTGATTGCTGGGATGCACTTTCAGGTCGAATAACTGGGTCGCAACGGTGGCAAAAGGCGAATTCGCGACAGGCGCAAGCCCACCCGTGGTGGGATCGATCGCGAACACGTACAAATGGTTGTCCCCAGCGGTGCCGCTGAGTCCGATTGCGTATTTGCCGGTGAAGTCGGTACGCACGCCGGCGACGTTCAGGACGAACGGACTTCCCGGGATCGGAGAGAGCGCGCCGGTGTTCTGATCAATCGAGAAGCCATGCACCGGCAGGAACGCAGACCCTTGTCCCGCGTAGATAAATTTTCCGGTGCCGTCCACGGCCAGAACATGAGCAAAATCGAGATTGAAAGCGGTGAATGGTGAACCCGGGGCAGCCACCAGGGCGCCGGTCGTGGCGTTGATCTGAAACACGGAAATCTGGCCGGTGGTGTCACTGCCGGCAAAAAGGAAACGACCCGTCGGATCGGCCGCAATCGAACTGGCGCTTGCCGTGGCGAATGGGCTGCCGGGGATCGCGGTTAATGCTCCCGTGGTGTGATCGATCGCGAAGGCCTGAATGGTCAGGGAATCGCTCTGTGGCAGGTAAAGGAAATTCTTGTTGACGATGAGCATGTCACTGCCAACGCTGCTGGGCAGCGTCGGCGGGACGAATGAGGTAATGGCGGCAAAGGTCCCGGTTGAACTCAGGCTGGCGCCAAGAATATTGTTTGTGCCCATGTAATAAAGAAGGGCAGAGACAGTGGTTCCGTTTCCGCCTCCGCCACCAGGAGTTGTCCCCGCACCGCAGGCCGTGCCCCCGTGCGATACCCCGGCCGTAGTGCCGGAGCCGCTGCCGGTGCTGCTCAAGGAATTCGTTGGACAGCCGCCTCCGCAGCCCGCCCAGAATAAGATTGCAGCCACCGCCAACATCGAAGAGAAGATTTTGTTCGCCAGCTTCATTACATCCTCCACAACCGACTGTCTGAGTCGCGGCCTGGTTTGCGCCTGCGCGCAGACTGCCGACTGCGAAAAATAGAACACGCCCAGCACTCACGATTTGGACGCACTGGATGCGCCTATTCTTCGATGTTAGGTAGTTACCGGAATGGGAAACAAGAGTACGGAAGTAAGAGGAGGAGTGCTTTGCGGGGTTCCGGCAGATACTGATTCAACAAAATCAAAATCCGGACCATTCAGATTGGCAACCTGATTCCACGCCATCGGACTTCGCAAAATCAGGTTCGGGAATCTGCGATCGCCCAACCTATCGCGGGCTTAGAACACACCTTTGTTTCGAGCCGAGGCGTCGAAGTTCAGATCCAGAGGATATCCGGGCAGGTTTACATGCACAGTGTAGGAAGCGTCAATACTCACTGACCCCGTTCCCACCACTCCATTGCGGACCACCTTGATCTGCTCCTTGGTGATGGGGACATCCAGGTCCTGCGCCTTCTTGAAGACTTCGTCGCGGATCACGTCTTCGGTCTTGGTGGTGTAGGTACTCATCTGCGACTCGGTCTTGAGGGCGTCTTCAAACTGGTAGTTGGTGAAATAGGGAGGCGCCAGCGTGGCGATCAGAATCACCGCGGCAACCATTATGAAAATGCCAAAAATAAGCTTCATTGCGCGCTCCGCTTCCGGTCGCGCGCCAGGAAAGTTCGCTAGCCCGCCGACCGCAGGTTTTTGTCAAAATATTCCGTTATTGCGGCGATGCTAGCATCCTCAATTTGACGTGTCGAGCGCCGAACCACTTCCACAGTGCCTTCGGTAACCTTCTTCCCCACCGTGACACGAAAGGGAATGCCCACCAGGTCGGCGTCCTTGAATTTCACCCCAGGGCGCTCGTCGCGATCGTCGAGTAACACCTGGTAACCAGCCGTTTCAAGGCGCTGGGCGATGTCTTCGGCGGCGGCCTTTATCTTCTCGTCACTTACGTTGGTGGGCGTGACCACAATCTCAAAAGGCGCAATCTGCGGCGGCAGCCAGAAGCCGTTTTCGTCGTTACCCTGCTCCACCGACGCGGTCAAAATGCGCTCGATTCCGATGCCATAGCTGCCCATGATCGGCATGACCTCTTTGCCATTCTTGTCCAGAACGCGCGCGCCCATCGAGTCCGTGTATTTGTAGCCCAGCTTGAAGATGTGGCCAATTTCAACCGCGGTGTCGATGCGCAGCGCGCCACCGCAGTTGGGACAGGCTTCGCCCGCGGTCACGCTGCGCAGATCGGCGTATGCGGTCGGCTGAAAGTCGCGGCCCGGGGTGATGTTCTTGAGGTGATAGTCCTCTTTGTTAGCGCCGCCAATCAGGTTGGTGCGGCCTTCGAGGGCTTTGTCCACCAGCAGCACGGGATGGTCAACGTCCTTCATGTCCTTGCGCCCATTCGATGCCGATCGGCCCCAGAAAACCCGCCGGAGAATTGAACAACTGCCTGATCTCGTCCTCGGTCATCGGCCGGCTGGCCTTGCCGCCCAATGCGCGACGAACAACTTCGTTTCATTCATCTGATGATCGCCGCGCATCAGCAAAACTACGGCCCGCTTATTCACTTTCCCCGTCTTGGCGTCGGTGTCTTCCAGCATCAGCGCCAGAGTCTTCATCTTGTTCTTCGGCGAGACGCCCAGGAATTTCGCCACATCCTCGATCGTCTTCATTCCCGGAGTGTGGACTTCGAGCGGCTTGCCGTTACCTTCCGGCGCGAGATCTTCGACGGACTCCAACTTGGATGTAGCCTTTTCCAGATTCGCGGCGTAATCACATTTTTCGCAGCTCACGATGTGATCTTCGCCGGCCGGCGTACGCACCATGAATTCGTGAGATTGCGATCCGCCCATCGCTCCGGAATCCGCTTCGACCACCATGTATTTCAATCCGCAGCGGTCGAAGATGCGGCGGTAGGCGTCGTAATGTTTCTGGTAGGAAACGTCCAGGCCGGCGGCATCGATGTCGAACGAGTACGAATCCTTCATGATGAACTGCCGCACCCGCAGCAGACCTGATTTCGGCCGGGCTTCGTCGCGAAATTTGGTTTGAATCTGATACCAGATTTGCGGCAACTGCTTGTAGCTGCGCAGCTCCTTGCGCGCAATGTCGGTCATGACTTCTTCGTGGGTCATGCTGAGACACAGGTCGGCGCCCTTGCGATCTTTCAGGCGGAACATGTTGTCGCCCATCACCGCCCAACGCCCGCTGGCTTCCCACAACTCCCGGGGATGAATTGCCGGCAGAAAGAATTCCTGGCCGATCTTGTCCATCTCCTCGCGCACGATGGCCATGATCTTGTTGAACGAGCGGTTTCCGAGGAACAGATAGGAGTAGATCCCGGCCGCAAGCTGGCGAATGTAGCCCGCCCGCACCAGAAATTTGTGGCTGGCGACTTCGGCGTCCGCCGGAGCCTCGCGCAGCGTAGGGATAAAGAGTTGGGACCAGCGATGCATAGTCAGGAGTCCTGGGTAGTAGGGAATTGGCATTATTGTAAATGATTGGGGGCTGAACTCGGCTTTGACTGCAGGACCGAGAATCGCGTAGGGACACGTCGCCCTCAGCTGTCCGGCCGGATGGCGGATTCTGCGCTACCATGCCATGCCTGCGGTTGCTGCGACCAGCCGACGCCTCGGCTGATCCAAGGCCCAATCCGGCTGAGAGCTCAGAGCACAGGAACCTTCCTCGACGACGAAACGCGTCCTTGATCAGCGCCTGGCGTCGCTCCGGATTTAAATCGGCGAGGCAATACCGCCGTTCGCCACGATCATCAGTTTCTGGCAGATGGTTGTCCTACCATCTCGGGAGCCACATGGTTATCGAGCGCAGGAGTCCGCGGCATGGCGTGACATTCCAGCGGGCCGCCCTGTGACAGCCTGAGGGCGGCTGTCCCCGCGATAAGCCGATAGTCGATCCTAGCCCGCTAACTGCTTCAAAATCTCTTTCCCCAGCTTCTGCGCCTCGCCGAAAAACTTCTGATATTCGACGAACAGGCGATTCAACTCCAGCGACTTGTCCGCATTGACTCGCTTGCGCAGGATCATGTCGCGCACATGGACTGGGTTGGGCAGGGTCGCGTCTTCGGTGAGTTCTTCCAGCGCGGTATTTGGATCGTAGTGGTACATGGGTTTATTGTAGCGCCGGCGTCCCGCCGGCTGTCTGGCGGGCGTCTCGCCCGCCCACCGGGCCGGCCGGACGGCCGGCGCTACATCATCTCCGTTCCCCACAGATCGTGCAGGTGGACGATTCCCAGCAGAGTGCGGTCGCCATCAATCACCACCAGCGACGTAATCTTCTTCTCTTCCATCAAAGCCAGCGCGGTGGCGGCGAATTCGTTCGCGCCAATGGTTCGGGGCTCCGCCGTCATGCACTCGCCCGCGCGCCAGGTCGAGTACGTCTTTGCCGCGCTTCTCCAGCAACCGCCGCAAATCCCCGTCGCTGATTACTCCCACCAGCTTTCTCGCCATCGACCACGGCGGTGACGCCCAGTTTCTTGCGCGACATTTCGTAAATCACGTCCGGCATTTTGGTTTGCGGGGTGACGCGCGGTACGGCCTCGCCGGTATGCATCAGCGACTCGACCCGCGCCAGGCGCTTGCCCAACTTTCCGCCAGGATGCAGGTTGGCGAAGTCTTCTTCACGGAAGCCGCGCTTCTCGGAGAGCGCCATCGCCAGCGCATCACCCAAAGCCAGCATTGCCGTGGTCGAAGCAGTCGGCGCCAGACCCAGTCCGCAGGCCTCCTTGGTCCACCGAGCAATCGAGCGCGACATCCGCCGCAGCCGCCAGAGTCGAGATCTTTTGCCTGGATTGTGTGGTCGCGGGCGACCTCGCCCGCGGGTTTTTCGAACACCGCATCCCCGGTCATGCTGATCAGCGACACCCGCAGCCGCTTGATAGTCGCCAGCAACCGCAGAATCTCCTCCGTCTCCCCGCTGGCGGAGAGCGCCAGCACGATGTCGCCGCGCACAACCATGCCGAGGTCTCCATGCACCGCGTCGACCGGATGCATGAACAACGCCGGAGTTCCCGGTCGAACTCAGCGTGGCCGCGATCTTGCGCGCGATAATGCCGCTCTTGCCCATGCCCGTGACCACTACCCGCCCGGCGCAGGCATAGAGCAATTCGACCGCCCGGTCGAATGCTCCGGCCATGGGACCTGCGATGCGGTCCGCCAGCGCGCGCAAGGCGTCGGCTTCGATCCGGACTACGTTTTCGCCGATATGTTTCATGGAAGGAAAAAGATGTTAGCACGCGAAGGACAGCTGTCAGCTATCAGCTTTCAGCTCTCAGTGCTACCGTCGTTGCCACGAGAAAATGTCTCAGAGTCTGAGCGGCCGTGACTGAAAGCTGAGAGCTGATAGCTGAAAGCTGCTTCTAAAAATGATCGTCCAGCGTGCTGCACCTTCCCGGCCAGACTTCGGGCCTGTATGGCGCGGTCCCAGGGACCGGCCTGCCAGTTGTCTTTCTGCTTCTCGGGATGGATCCACGGCGGCAATGTGATAGAGAGATTCAGCTGCAATCGCCACCGCGTAAGACTCGTACAGCGATCGCAGATGCACAGCTTTTCCTCGAACTCGGCGCCCTCGCGCAGTTTCACGCCACGTGCGGCCAGGCTCTGCCGCAGCCGATCCAATTCCTCGGCCGGCAGCCGGTCGGGTGCGGCCGGGATTGTAGCGCGCGTTGACCACCTGGGCCAGGTCGACCATCGCGTGCCGCGCCATGGCGAAGGTGATTTTGGCCTGCTCGTCACGCAATCCGTCCACGCCGGCCATGACCAGCGCGCTGCCGTCCAGAATCGTCGTCAACGCGCCCAGCCACGATTGATTGTTATGCTGCGATCGAAAAAAACTGAGAGCCGGATAGGAAAGATGGCTCTCCAGCACCTCCGCCGCCCATCGCTCCCAATCGCGAAAAATCTGGTCGAGCACCGCCTGCTGCGGACAGTTCCCGAACCGCGCCAGCAGTTCGGCCGCGGTTGGCGGCGAACCCGCGCGCGCGTCGAGGAGAGAGATTTCGATCTCGCGGCGCGAGAACGACGAATAAATCGTCGGCAAGTATCCGATCACCATGCCCAGAAAGCCGAAACCCAGTCCGGCCTCAATCACCGCCAGGGCGCGAGCCGCTGTTGAATCTGGGAATGATGTCCCCGTAGCCCAGAGTGAAGAAGGTTTCGCCGCTGTGGTAGACCAGGAGGCCGAAGGTCAGCGGCTCGCCGCTCAAACGGAAGTGCTCTCCCGCTCCGTATTGCAGAAGGGCAAAGCCAAAGATCAGCCCGGTAGCCCACAAAATCAGCAGGAAGATCAGCGAGAGAGGTCCGAAGTAGCCGAGAAAATTCTCCCGGCGGGACTGGATTGGCAATGCGGCTGGCCAGCTTTCGCCATGGAATCCAGGTGCGCCGGTAAAACCAGTGCGCTGATGCGGAAGGTGCGGCGCACCCGCCGCGGCAGCACCACGGTCTCGAACGCATCCAGCAGGATAGCGAGAATGGGAAGAATTCCGACGATGGCAGCGACGACATGCATCAGGCGATTCGGACGGCAGAAAGCTCAATGTAGGCGCGAGCGTCCCGCTCGTGCAGGAAGCGAGAAATTTTCCGCCCCAAGGGCGGAAACCGAAATACAGATACGAAAGACCTGCTCATTGCCGTCCCCGCACGAGCGGGACGCTCGCGCCTACATGGCGCAGGAAATGGTAGCAGATTCAGTGCGAGCTTCCGTCCGGAGGCCATCTGAATGGTTTTTCCGGAAGCCGCGGAGCGCCGGGCGGCATCGAGAATCTCGGCCACGATGACATTCGTTTCCAGAGAAGAAGGCGCGTCTGGCGCCGCTCCGCCCATGACCACCGCCCTCAGCAGACCGTATCGAATCGTCGGAAGGAGGCGGAACCGGCTTGGCCGCGACCAGCCTTCTCCTGTTCTTCTCCCTTGAGCCGCACCCGCACGTCGTCGTGACGCACCGTGATCACGTAGCCGGTCTGGCCGTAGACTTCCATATCCTTGCGATCGAACGGCCAGTTCCACGACGGCTGCAAGATCGCCTGCGCCTTGGGATAGGTCAGAATGATGGTGGCTTCGTCGTCCACGTGCGTATAAATTTCCGGCTTGATGTGCTGGGTGACGGCGGTCACTGAAGTGGGGCGTTGCCCATCCATCAACCAGGTCATCAGGTCCGCGCCATAGCAGCCGAAATCGTAAAGCGCCCCGGCGCCGTTCAGCTTGGGATCGTTGAGCCAGGCAAAGAACTCGGGCTGCGACGTTGATTTCCTTTGGGCCCTGATGGCCATCGTGAACGACGACTTTGCGAATGTCGCCAATCGCCCCCTCGTGAACCATGTCGTAGGCGGCGTGATTGCTGCGGTACCAGGAAGTTTCGTAATTCACCAGCACCTGAATCTTGCCCTTGCGCGCGGCGTCGGCGATGGCGTGAGCGTCCTCGGCGCTGACCGCGAGCGGCTTTTCCATCATGACCGGAATGCCGTGGCGCGCGCATATTTCGACCACCCGCCGATGGTCGTACGTATTGGTGTACGCCAAAACAGCCTGCGGATGAGTCTTCTGCAGCATTTCTTCCAGGTCGGTAAACAGCAGACTCGCGGTCGAGGTTGAATTGCGCCGCATAGCGCGAGGTGACCTGCTGGTCAGCTTCCGCGATTCCTACCATCTGGATATCGGGCCGATGCAGCGATCGCTGAAAAAACCCGTCGACGTGTCCGTGAACCAGTCCTGCGATCCAACCCGGAGCGGCCCGGCTTCGGCGGCGGTTTGGGCGTGGGAAGTCGTGAGCATCATGAACAGGAAACCGGCAAGAAGAGCTGCAAAAAGATTTTTCATATGGAACCTCTGGACTCCGGCGGGAATGGTAGCAGATTCCGGGGCGAAACCGGTTCACGGCATTGCATGAGCGGCGGTCAGTGCATTCTGTATCGCCTGCAGCTCTTTTAAAACGCCGCGCAGTTTCGTGGACTCGAGGGCATTGGCGCCGTCGGATTTGGCGTGCAGGGGATTCTCGTGGACTTCCATAAAGACTCCATCCACGCCCGCCGCCACGGCCGCACGCGCCAGCACCGGGATGAACTCGGGCTGTCCTCCGCTCACCGCCTGGTCCCCATCGGCGGCCGATGACGGCAATTGCACCGAGTGCGTAGCGTCAAATACCACCGGCACAAATTTGCGCATGATGGCCAGCGACCGCATATCCACGACCAGATTGTTGTAGCCAAAACTCGCTCCGCGCTCGGTCACGAAAACTTTGTCGTTTCCCGCGCTGCGGCATTTCTCGACGACGTGCCGCATATCCGCTGGCGAGACGAACTGGCCTTTCTTGATATTCACCACCCGCTCGGTCATAGCGGCCGCCACGACCAGGTCCGTCTGGCGGCAAAGAAATGCCGGAATCTGCAAAATGTCCGCCACTTCGGCCACTTTGGCCACGTCCGCAGTTTCGTGGACGTCAGTCAGGATGGGCACGTGCACTTCGATCTTTTACTTTTTTCAGGATGCGCAGGCCTTCCGCCAGCCCAGGGCCGCGATAGCTGCGAATCGAAGTGCGGTTGGCCTTGTCGTAGGACGCCTTAAAAATGAAAGGGAAGTTGAGCGAGCGGGTGACGCCCTTGATCACTTCCGCCATGAACAGGGCATGCTCTTCGCTCTCGATCACGCAGGGGCCGGCGATGAGAAAAAGATTTCCGCCACCGATCCGGACCGTGTCGATCTGGAAAGAAGTGGTCATCGGGTGCTTCGTGGAATAGCTTTGGTCTCCGCCAGTTGGACTGCAGTGCCCAGCCGAAGCGAATTAGGAATTTCGGCAACGCTGTCGGTATGGTGAATGAGTTCGAGGATTTCTTGCGCAGTGGCCTCAGCTTCAACGCTTACGGAAAAGCAGACATTCTGCGCGCGAACGGGCTCCCCGGCCCAGTCGGCGGTGACCTTCACCTCGACGTTTTGTACGCGCAAGCCACGCTTCGCGGCCTCGCGATAAACGTCGTTGCTATAGCAGCCTCCGATGGCCAACAGCAGCAATTCACCACCATTGAAGCCCAAGCCGAGGCCGCCGGCTTCTTTAGCCCGATCAATCGTCACCGTTCTCGGACCTGACGAGCCCACGGCCAGGGAACTGCCGGCGACAGTGCGGATTTCAACGCTGGTTTGCGGCATCTCACTTCCAGACCTCAGATTCTTAACTTCTCCGGCCGGTGAAACATCTCAACTTCAGAGGCGGCCTTGTCTGCCCGTCGCTTGAGTCCATATTCATAAGCCGCGCCCACGAACGTCTTGAACAGAGGATGCGGCTCCAGCGGCTTCGACTTGAATTCTGGATGGAACTGGCAACCGATGAAGTGAGGATGATCGGGCAATTCGACCATCTCTACGTAAGTGCCGTCCGGCGTCGACCCGGAGATTCGCAGTCCGCCTGCAGTCAAGGTCTCTTCATATTCGCGATTAAATTCGTAGCGATGACGATGGCGTTCGCTGATTTCGAGTTTGCCGTAAATCTTGTGCGCCAGAGTTCCCGGCTCGATCTTGCAGGTCCATGCTCCCAGCCGCATGGTGCCTCCGAGTTCCTCCACTCCGCGCAGTTCGCGCAGCTTGTAGATCACGCGGTGCGGTGTTGCCGGATCGAATTCGCTGGAGTTGGCGTCCGCCAGACCGCAGACGTTGCGGGCAAACTCGATGCAAGCGGTCTGCATGCCCAGGCAAATGCCAAAATACGGAACCTTGTTTTCCCGGGCATAGCGGATCGCGATCAACATTCCTTCAATGCCGCGCTTGCCAAATCCGCCCGGCACCAGCAGCCCGTCGTAGCCCGCGAGCTGCTCTTCGAAGGTGCGATCTCCGGTCTCGAGACCTTCGGCTTCAATCCAGTTCAGATTCAGCTTCAGGTTGTGCGCCAGCGCGCCGTGAACCAGCGCCTCTTTCAACGACTTGTAGGAATCCTCATACTCGACATACTTGCCCACAATCCCGATTGTGACTTCGGCCTTCGGGTTGTAGACGCGCTGGACGATGTCCTCCCAATCTTTCAGGTCGCGGTCTTTGGCTTCCAGGCGCAGGTAGCGAAGCACCAGGGAATCCACGCCTTCACGCGAGAACACCAGCGGCACTTCGTAGATCGAAGCAACATCCTTGGCGGTGATAACCGCCTCTTCTTCCACGTTGCAGAAGAGCGCGATCTTTCCCTTGATGTCTTTCGACAGAAACCGGTCGGTGCGGCACAGCAGAATGTCGGGCTGAATCCCAATGCTGAGCAGCTCTTTCACCGAGTGCTGTGTCGGCTTGGTCTTGAGCTCCTGCGCGGCGGCGATAAACGGCACCAGGGTCACGTGCATGAACAAGGTGTGGTCGCGGCCCAGTTCCTGCCGCATCTGCCGGATGGCTTCCATGAAGGGCAGAGACTCGATGTCGCCGACCGTGCCGCCGACTTCGACGATGGCCACATCCACATCCTGCGCCACTTTCTTCATCGCAGCCTTGATTTCGTTGGTGACATGGGGAATCACCTGCACCGTCTTGCCCAGGTAATCGCCGCGCCGCTCCTTGGCGATGATCTGCTCGTAAATGCGACCGGTGGTCCAGTTGTTGTCGCGGGAAAGCTTGGCGTGGGTAAAGCGCTCGTAGTGGCCGAGGTCGAGATCGGTTTCGGCGCCGTCGTCGGTGACGAACACCTCGCCATGCTGGAAAGGCGACATGGTGCCCGGGTCGACGTTGAGATAAGGATCGAACTTCATCAGGTTGACTTTCAGCCCGCGGCTCTCCAGCAGGCAGCCAATCGAGGCTGCCGCCAGTCCCTTGCCCAGTGAAGACACCACGCCCCCGGTCACAAAGATGTACTTTGCCGACATCGATTCCTCACATGAAATTGTCTTTGGAATTTTGTGCAGGATGGGTGCACAACTGATTATGCCAGAAAAATATTCTGGTGACTAGGCGAAGTTTTGGCAAGTCGTTCAATGATCTCAGAATACAGTGCAGCTGAGGTGCCCCATTTCTCGCGGTTTTTGCGAGAAGTGGGGGCCGCGTCACCGTACCGCGTGAGAAAGGCAGTCTTCCCGGAGTACACTGGGCGGCAGCAGGTTGCATCCAATATATTAGCCTCATGCGTCGCCTTCATCGCATCCTGGTCAGCTCTGCTGGCGGGAATCCGCATCTTCCTGCTGACGGCTACGCCTGCCCCGGCTCAACACCTGGCCAAGCGGCTCATCCTGAAAGACGGCTCCTACCAGCTTGCAACCAAATACGAGGTCAAGGGCGACCGCGTTCGCTATCTGAGCGCGGAACGCAACGAGTGGGAAGAAGTGCCCAACTCCATGGTGGATTGGGCGGCCACCGACAAATTCGAAAAGGACCGGGCCGCCGGCAAGCCAGCCCCGGAAGCAGTGGCGCTCGACAAGGAACTCGAGGCCGAACGCCAGGCCGACGAGGCCAGGTCTCCGCACGTCGCGCCGGGCTTGCGTTTGCCCGACGATGGCGGCGTGATGTTGCTCGATACTTTCCAGTCGCAGCCCCAGCTGGTCGAATTGCAGCAAAACAGCGGCGAGCTCAACCGGAATATCAAGGGAAACATTCTGCGCTCGACCATCAATCCCATTGCCAGCGCCAAGCAAACCATCGAGCTTCCCGGACTGCACGCCAAAATACAGGCGCACGCCACCGTGCCCGCGATCTATGTAAATACTCGAGCAGCAGGACGAGCTCGACAAAGCAACCCAGATCGCCGAGAAGTCGAAGGAGCAGGAACTGCCCTGGGACCGTTTTCGCATCGTGCGTCTGCAGGCAACAAAGACAAGCGCGTGGTCGGGGACATCAAGGTCGCGATCTACGGCAAGGTCAGCCAGGAACAGAAGTTTGTGCCTACGACCGCGACCAAACTCACCGGCGGCTGGGTGAAGGTAACGCCATCCAGCGATCTCGAACCCGGGGAGTACGCGGTTGTCGAGCTGTTGGGCAAAGAAGGCATGAATCTTTACGTCTGGGATTTCGGCGTGAACCCGTCTGCGGGCGCCAATGCCACCGCCTGGAAGCCCGACGCCTCAGCGACACAGCCGCTTCCTGATCAAGCCCAAGGAGTTGGAGAAGAGGAAGTAAGGCAGCATTTAGCAATTGGCACTTAGCGTTTAGCTCTTAGCCCTTAGCTCTTGCCAGTTGCCAATTGCAGCTCTTGAGCTCCATTGCTCGAGCAAGCAATTGGAGTAGTACTGTGAGTACCAAGTCAAGCTGCAGCAAGTGCGTGCGTTGAACGCTAATTGCTAATTGCTAATTGCATTGCCAATTGCTAATTGCTGCCCTCCAGCTCTCCTGCTTCTTCCTGAATTCGTTTCCAGGCCCGCTCCACGTGGCGCGAGGTCGTGTTGGTCTGCCCGACGCAAAAGCGCAATGTCATGCGGTTGTTGAGCCGGGTGTGCGTCAGATAGAGATCGCCGCTGCGATTCAGGCGATCCATCAGAGTCTGATTGCTTTCGTCGCCGCCTTTGTGACGGAAGCAGACCAGATTCAGCGGCACGGGCGCGGCCAGTTCGAAACGGTCGTCGTTCTTTGACCCACGCGGCAAAATTCTGCGCCAGTTCAACGTGCTGCCGGATGTGATGCTGCAACCCTTCCACTCCGTAGTGGCGGATCACGAACCACAGCTTGAGCGAGCGGAAGCGCCGGCCCAGCGGAATCTGCCAGTCGCGATAGTCGATCACCGCTCCGGTTTCGGTGGCCTTGTTGCGCAAATATTCCGGCAGGACGCTCAAAGTCTGGATCAGCGCCTTGCGATCGGCGACGTAGAAGCAATCGCAATCGAAATTGGTGAACATCCATTTATGCGGGTTGAAGCAATAGCTGTCGGCAAACTCCAGGCCGGCATGAATGTGGCGAAATTCGGGACAAAGCGCCGCCGTGCCCGACATGGCCGCGTCCACGTGCAGCCACAAATTGTTCTCGCGACAGATGCGTCCAATTTCCGGCACGGGATCGATCGCGTTCGAAGACGTGGTGCCCACGGTGGCGCAAACGAAAAACGGAATCAGCCCGGCGCGGCGGTCCTGCTCGATCTGGCGGGCCAGAGCCTCCGGGCTGCATGGCGAAATTCTCGTCCACTTCGATCGCGCGCAGGTGTTCCCGTCCGATGCCGGCAATCTGAGCGCCCTTTTCCAGCGACGAGTGTGCCTGCGACGAAGTGTAGGCCACCAGCTTTCCATCGCAGCCGCGCGCGTTGCTGGCGAAATTTGTCGCCCGCTCCCGCGCCGCCAGCAGGGCGCATAGCGAAGCGCTCGAAGCAGTGTCCTGGATCACTCCGCCGCCGCTGCTGGTGGAAAGAAATTTCTCGCGGCAGATCCAGCATGTGGACCAGCCAGTCCAGCACATGCGTTTCCAGTTCGGTGCAGGCCGGGCTGGTCGCCCACAGCATTCCTTGCACGCCCAGGCCGGAAGAGAGCAGATCCCCGAGAATCGCCGGACCCGAGGCATTGGAAGGAAAGTAAGCGTAGAAATTCGGCGACTGCCAGTGGGTGACGCCGGGAAGAATCAGCTTTTCGATATCCGCCAGCATGGCGGGGAAGGGCTCACCTTTGGCGGGAGGATCGGCGGGCAGCGACGCCCGAATCTGTCCCGGCTCGGCCCGCGACAGGACGGGAAACGATTCGATGCGGGTGTAGTAATCGGCGATCCAGTCCACCACGGCGTGTCCGTGGCGGCGGAATTCGTCGGGAGTCATGTGAAAAGTTTTCTCGCTGGCCATTCACTCTCCGTAAGACGACATCTCTGTGATCAGTTTCCTTCGTGTACCTTCGTGCCCTTGGTGGTTGATAGGTTTTGTAGCCGTCGAAGTCAGCTCGAGCTGCCCGAAATACACCCGGGTGTCGTACTCGAACGCCACTCGCCCGTCCACCTGATGCGCGTCAAATATCCGCCGCAAGCTCGCGCAGCATCGGCACGTAGGCGGCATCGCCGGCTTGCGGCGTGTAGGAAGAAGACAACAGCCGCCCTTCAAGCGCGGGATAGTCGAATTCCTGCTGATAATCGAAAATACGGACCTGAAATGGCGAGGGCGCGAAGAATGTCTCGATTTCCTCCGTCGTGCGCTCATGGCGGACGTTCTGATAGTCCGTGCCGTAGGTGAGCAGCAGTTTTTCGTATTCACGAAGAAAGGGCGTCGAGTCGGTGCGGCGTTCGTTCCACAGCAACACGGTCCATCCACCGGGCTTGCAAATGCGAATGAATTCGCGCCGCGCCTTCTCGCGATCAAACCAGTGGGCGGCCTGGGCTGCGGTGACCAAGTCAACGCTGTGATCCGGCGAGGGTCGTGGCTTCAGCCGTTCCCTCTACGCTGGTGAAATTCGGGTACGCAGCGCAGAAATTCTTCGCCGGCTTTGCGCATTTCCGCATTCGGCTCGACGCCGAAGACGCGACCGGCTTGCCGTCTTCCAGCAATATGCGGGTAAAGATGCCGGTACCGGATGCGATATCGGCGACCACCGGACGCAGAGTTAAGCCCACATTCGTTCTTCAGCAAATCGATCACAGCCGGCGGATAGCCAGGGCGATAGCGAACATAATTTCCCACGCGAGAAGAAAAACGCTGGGTTGAGTCTCGGACAGCCATGAAAACAGTTTAGCCGCGACGCGAATCGTAGGCGCGGGCGGACACTCCGTCCTGCCAGCGCTGCTGAGCTTTGACGTCCGGCGTGAGCGATGCCGAGACCCTAGTTCAAAGCGCGAGCCTGGGACAAAGTCCGCAGTGCTCCGAGGTCGCTCCGACATCTAGCGAAGCGGCTCCAATTCCCCAAACCTCGCCGAATTGCTAAATTAGAAGCTCGACTATGCGCCTCGTCGTCAAAGTCGGCACCAGTCTGATTGCGCCCGGCGGCCGCATCGACACCACGCGCATGCGAGCGCTGGTCGATCAGCTGGATCTTTCGCGTCATGAGTATCTGATCGTCAGCTCCGGAGCCATCGCCTCCGGCATGGCCCACCTCGGACTTAGCCGAGCGTCCGGCCACGGTTCCGCTCATGCAGGCGTGCGCCGCGGTTGGGCAAAGTCTGCTGATGCATACCTACGAGCAGCTTTTTTTCGGCAAGAAAGTAGTGGCGCAACTGCTGCTCTCAAGCGACGACTTTACCTCGCCCATCCGCTACGGCAACCTGCAGAATGCGCTGCATGAATTGCTGAAGCTGGGAGTCGTTCCGGTAGTGAATGAGAATGACAGCGTTTCAGTCCGCGAACTGGTGGGAGCGTTCGGCGACAACGATGAACTCAGCGCGCTGCTGGCCACCGCCGTCAAAGCCGACTGGCTGCTGCTGCTGACTGATGTGGATGGCTTTTTCGTTCCCAGCGGCAAGCGGCCGCGCCTGCTGCGTACCGTGCGCAAGCTTACCCCGCAGCATGGAAGCGGTGTGCAACGGAAAAGGCAAGCTGGGCACGGGTGGCATGCGCTCCAAGCTGCGCGCGGCCAAACTGGCCAGCGAAGCGGGCGCGAACGTCGCCATCGCCAATGGACGCCACGCTCACGCCATTCCCTGGGCCCTCGAGCGCAAGATTGGAACTTACTTCCCGCCGCAGCGCAGAAAGTCTTCCGATGGCAACTAGCGTGAGGACGCCGGCCTCAACCCGCGAGAAACTCTTGCGGGCGAAGGACGCCGCTGCGCGCCTGGCACAACTCACCACGGCTCAGAAGAACGAGCTGCTGCTTGCCATGGCCGACGCAATTGAAGCGAATACCGCCAGCATCATTGCGGCGAATCAGTCCGATCTGACCTCCTCCGGGCTTGCCGGAGCCATGCGCGACCGTCTTCTGCTGAATCCGCGAGCGCATCGCGGCGATGGCGAGCGGGCGTCCGCGAGGTCGCCGGCCTGGCTGATCCGATCGGCGAAACCCTGGCGGAGTGGACTCGCCCCAACGGGCTGCGCATCCGCAAAGTGAGAGTGCCGCTGGGCGTGGTGGGCGTCATCTACGAATCGCGGCCGAATGTGACTGCGGATACGGTTTCCCTGGCGCTCAAAAGCGGCAACGCCATTGTGCTGCGCGGAGGCAAAGAGGCGGCGCACAGCAATGAGACGGCTGGTCGAGATCCTGAGCGCTGTGCCTGGAGTTCCTGACGGGCGCGATCGAACTGCTGGATTCGACTTCTCGCGATTCGGTGAACGAGTTGATCAAGGCGCGAGGCCTGGTGGATGTGCTGATTCCTCGCGGCGGACCGGGGCTGATTTCTTTCGTGACGGAGAACGCCACCGTGCCGGTGATCGAAACCGGGGCAGGGAATTGCCACATCTTCGTGGACGAGTCGGCTGATTTCGAAATGGCGGACCGAATTGTGATCAATGCCAAGACGCAACGTCCATCCGTTTGTAACGCGGCGGAAAAACTGCTGGTGCATCAGAGCATTGCGGCGGAATATGTCCCGCGAATCGTGAAAAAGCTTCTGGAAAGCGGCGTGGAAGTGCGCGGGGACGCCGAAACTCGCCGCTTGGCTGGCGGGAATGCCAGTCCGGCCGGCCGAGAATAAAGACTGGGGCGAAGAGTATTTACGGCTTTGCATCGCGATCAGGGTTGTAGCGAGCATCGAAGACGCGATCGAGCACATCAATCGCTATTCCACGAAAAATTCCGAAGCCATTGTCAGCGGCGACGAAGGCCGAGCGCGTCAGTTTATGCGAAGCGTCGATTCAGCCGTGGTCTACTGGAACGCTTCGACGCGTTTTTCCGACGGAGGCGAATTTGGCTTTGGCGCGGAAATGGGCATCAGCACGCAAAAGTTGCACTGTCGCGGCCCCTTTGCCCTGGCGGAATTGACATCGGCGAAGTACGAAGTCGTGGGCAGCGGACAAGTACGGTAGCAATTGCGCCGGCGACGAGATTCAGTCGCGCGCCAGCTTGCTGAATCAGCTTGCTGAATCAGGTTCCTGAATGAGGTGATGGACGGTGCTCCAGGCCGGCGACATGGCTCCTGATTTCGAACTTCCTGTCCTGATTGGCGGCGTGAAGAAACAGTTCCGCCTCTCGGAGAGCCGGGGCAGGCAAAGTCTGGTGCTGGCTTTTTATCCCATGAACTGGGAACCCGTCAGCACGCAGCAGATGATCGCATATCAGGTAGAGAGGGAGAAATTTTTGGCGCGCAACGCAGAAGTGGTCGGCATCAGCGTGGATTCCATCATGAATACCACTTCGTGGGAACGCGAGATCGGCCCCTTTGATTTCCCAATCTGCAGCGATTTCTGGCCCCACGGCGAAGTCAGCCGCCGGTACGGCGTATTGCGGTGCGAGGAACCCTTTGAAGGCGCATGCGAGCGTGCCATTTTTGTAGTGGATAAGCGTGGAAAAATTACGTTCAGTAAGGTTTACCCAGTGAGCCAACTTCCCGATCTCGAGGAAACGCTCGAGGCCTTACGCCGGTCATGAACTGGTCACAGATGGAAAATCACAGGAGCCCAATGAAAGTCCTCTCCGCAGCGGTTCTCTTCGTCTGCATCTTTCTTTTTGCCAACCTGAGTGGAACATCGCAATCGGCACCGTCCGCCAGCCGGTCTGATGCCCTCTTCGGGTTCCGCAATTCGGCCGATGAGATGGCACGAGAAACCCGCTTCATGGTCGTGCCTGACCCGAAGCTCGCCGAAGAACATCTCCGCATCATCACCCAGGCCCCTCACATGGCAGGCACACCCGAGGACAAGGCTACGGCCGACTACGTAGCGCAAAAATTCCGCGACGCGGGACTCGACACTGAAATTGTGGAATACAGAGTATGGATGAACTATCCAGCGGAAATCAGCGTAGACGTGACCGCGCCCGCCGGCGTTACCATGCATGGCCCCACTCGCGAACACGTGGTTGGCGATCCCTTCCAGGATGATCCCCGTGTAGTAACGCCATTCAACAGCATGTCGCCGTCGGGGGATGTCGAAACCGAAGTGGTTTACGCGAATTATGGATCGCCGGACGATTTTCAGAAACTTGAGCAGATGAAAATCGATGTACGCGGCAAGATCGTGCTGGTACGTTACGGACAAAACTTTCGCGGAGTAAAAGCCTTCGTGGCCCAGGAACATGGCGCCGCCGGCGTCCTCATTTATTCCGATCCGTCGGACGACGGTTGGCGGCATGGCGACAAATATCCGCAAGGCCCGTGGCGCCCCGATACCGGCGTACAGCGCGGTTCGATCGGCTACATGTTCCAGTTTCCCGGAGACCCCACCACGCCCGGGATCGCTTCCGTGCCGTCGCTGCCGGATTCAAAACGCACGCCTCCCGATCAATCTACCCAGCTTCCTAAAATTCCCACGACGCCGATCTCGTACGCCGACGCCTGGCCGATTCTCGAACACCTCGGCGGCCCCGACTCGCCTCGCGAGTGGCAGGGATCGCTGCCTTTTACCTATCACGTCGGACCCGGTCCGATAAAAGTGAAGATGCACCTCAAGCAGGACTATCAGCTGCGCACCATCTGGGACGTAATCGGGCGCGTCCGCGGGAGCGAATTGCCTGACGAGTGGGTGGTGGCCGGCAATCACCGCGATGCCTGGGTCTACGGCGCAGTCGATCCCAACAGCGGCACGGCGGCGATGCTGGAATCCGTCCACGGAATCGGCGAGCTGCTGAAGTCCGGCTGGAAGCCGAAACGGTCCATCGTGTTCGGAAGCTGGGATGCGGAAGAAGAAGGCCTCATGGGCTCGACCGAATGGGGCGAGCAGCACGAAGCGGAATTGGCCAATGCGGACGCTTATTTCAACATGGACGTGGCGGTCTCTGGTCCGAAATTTGGCGCGTCGTCCGTGCCCACGCTTAAGCAGTATCTCCGCGATGTCACCAAAGTTGTTCCCGGTCCAAAGGGCGGCATGGTCTACGATGATTGGCTAAAAACCAGCCAATCGGCGGGAGACGGCGAACGAAGGCCTACGCAGGACATCGGCGGCACCGAACGTGCGCCGGCTGCGGCGGGCCGGTCCGAGGTCGCTGTCGGCGACCTGGGCAGCGGCTCTGATTACAGCGTTTTTCTGCAGCATCTGGGCGTGCCTTCGTCGGACGTGAGCTCGTCCGGAGCCTACGGCGTCTATCACTCGGTGTTCGACAATTTCAACTGGTTCAAGAAATTCGGCGATCCCGACTTCATTTATGAACAGGAGATGGCTCGCGTCTTCGGTGTGGCCGTGATCCGCATGGCAAGCACCGACGTGCTGCCTTACGACTACGGGGAATATGGCAGGGAAATCGGCTCTTACATCGATACCGCAAAAAGAAAAGCTGATGCCACGTTCGGAAACCAGTCGCCCAATTTCTCCGAGGCGGTTCGCGCCGCCCGTCAGTTCGAGCAGGCGGGGGCAAAAATCATGCGCAAACAGCGAAATCCCGGCAATGACTCGGCGAAGCTCAACGAGGGCCTGCGCCAGGCGGAACGGGCTTTGCTGATTCCCGAGGGTCTGCCCAATCGTCCGTGGTTCCGGCACGCCATATATGCTCCGGGACAATACACCGGGTACGCGGCGGTGGTAATTCCGGGCGTGAACGAAGCCATCGACAAGCACGATCTGGAGCGAACCCGGCAGCAAATCACGGTTCTGGCTGCGGCCCTCACTCGCGCGACCAAAGTACTGGAGGCCGCTCACTAGATGACGCCCGCCCACGCCATCGCTCAGGTCCTGAGAACCCTGCCATCGGCGGCGGGCGCGACTTTTCTTGCCCTGTTTCCGATTGTGAATCCGTTTGGCGGCGTGCCGCTGTTTTTCGCTTTGACGGCGGGCTATTCCAACAGTGAGCGCAATCTCACTGCGATGAAGACGGCCATGTATGTGTTCGGCATCCTGGTCGTATTCATGTTTTTCGGTCGCTTCGTGCTCAACTTTTTCGGAATCTCGCTGCCGGTGCTGAAAATTGCCGGCGGTTTGATCGTGGCCCACACCGCCTGGGGCATGGTCACGGCTTCGACCCGAATCACTCCCGCTGAGAGCGACGAAGCTGCCGGCAAAAGTGACATTTCCCTGACTCCGATGGCGATGCCTATGCTCTCCGGTCCAGGCTCGATCGGTGTGGTGATGGGTCTGGCGGCTAATGCCGAGGGCCCGATGACCTACTTAGGCCTGGTGATCGGAATCGCGGCGCTGGCACTGAGCGTCTATCTGTTCCTGCGTCTGGGAGGGCCGCTGGTGGCAAGGATGGGCCCAGGAGCCGTTGCCGGCATCACCAGAATTTTCGGCTTCCTGATTTTTGCCGTGGCGGTGCAGTTGGTCTGGGACGGCATAGCGGATTTCCGGCAATAGGCACGTGGTTGTGTAGACCGGGCGCCCTCGCCCGCTGCTCTTGATCTTCGGCAGTTGCTAATCCACGATGGATCATCCACTAGGAAGATCAACGGCTAGCGGAGCGAGGGCGCCCGCTCTACACAATCAACGACAACTACTTGAAGCTGACCAACTTTTCCACCAGCTCCGAATAGTCTTTCTTCTCCAGGCCGTGGACCTGCTTGTTGTACTCATCCACCTTCGAGGAATAGTTCATCGAGCAGAACTTCGGGCCGCACATGGAGCAGAACGCGGCTTCTTTGTAATAGTCGTCGGGCAGGGTTTCGTCGTGCATGGAGCGCGCGGTCTCGGGGTCGAGCGACAAGCGCGAACTGTTTTTCCCAGTCGAATGTGTAACGCGCGTAGCTGAGAGCATCGTCGCGGTCCTGCGCTCCAGGGCGATGACGCGCCAGGTCGGCGGCGTGCGCGGCGATCTTATAAGCGATGATGCCGTCCTTCACGTCTTTCTCGTTGGGCAAGCCCAGATGTTCCTTGGGCGTGACGTAGCAAAGCATGGCCGCGCCGTGCCAGCCGATCATGGCCGCCCCGATCGCCGAAGTGATGTGATCGTAGCCGGGAGCAATGTCAGTCACCAGCGGCCCCAGAGTGTAGAAGGGCGCTTCGTAGCAGAGTTCTTTTTCTTTATCGACCTGCTCTTTGATCTTGTCCAGCGGAACGTGGCCGGGGCCTTCGATCATGACCTGCACGTCGTATTCCCAGGCTTTCTTGGTCAGCTCGCCGAGCGTTTTCAATTCCGCGAACTGGGCTTCGTCGCTGGCGTCGGCAATGCAGCCGGGGCGCAGGCCGTCGCCCAGGGAAAACGACACGTCGTGCTTGACGAAAATCTTGCAGATATCGTCAAAGCACTCGTAAAGAAAATTCTGCTTGTGATGATGCGCCATCCACTGCGCCAGAATTGCGCCGCCGCGGCTGACGATCCCGGTAATGCGCTTTGAAACCATCGGCAGATACTGAATCAGCACGCCGGCATGGATGGTCATGTAGTCCACGCCCTGCTCGGCCTGCTCTTCGATCACTTCCAGCATCACGTTCTTGTTCAGATCTTCAATCCGCTTGACTCGCGAGATGGCTTCATAAATCGGCACGGTGCCGATCGGCACGGGCGAGTGGCGCAGAATCGCTTCGCGGATTTCATGAATATTGCCGCCGGTGGAGAGGTCCATCACCGTGTCGGCGCCGTAGTGCACGGAAGTGTGCAGCTTCTTGAGTT
This sequence comes from Terriglobia bacterium, assembly GCA_963812465.1. Lineage (GTDB taxonomy): Bacteria > Acidobacteriota > Terriglobia > Terriglobales > Acidobacteriaceae > JAIQFF01. Next base: position 536 of record CAWEVE010000030.1, on the reverse strand, counting down.
CTTCGTTGACCTCGGAGGTCACCGCCGAATTGCCGATGTTGGAATTGATCTTGCACAGCGAGGCCACGCCGATGCACATCGGTTCAAGCTCGGGATGGTTGATGTTGGCCGGAATAATCATGCGTCCGCGCGCGACTTCGTCCCGAACCAGTTCCGGCGAAAGCTTTTCCCGGCGGGCGACGTAATCCCATTTCCTCGGTGACCACGCCATTACGGGCATAATGCATCTGGGAGAAATTGCCGTCGGTGTTTTTAGCCTTGCGATTTGCGATCCATTCCGCCCGAGGCCGGGGGACGCTGCTGCCATTGCTGCCATTACCGGCAGTGCCGTTGGTGGGAGTCATTAACTATTTTTTCCTTAGGAAGTATCTGTCGAGAATTATACGCTGCGCTCGACGGGTCGATCAGTGCCCCGCCGAAGGCGTCATCCTGAGGGACTTCAGTCCCGAAGGATCTGGCGTGCAGCGGCACAATTCACGCGGGCTAAGTGCAGATCCGCCCCGCGCAGGATCCCTCGCAAGCTCGGGATGACGCCA
>CAWEVE010000029.1:0-155141 GCA_963812465.1 Terriglobia bacterium | reverse complement strand
GAAACCCTTATTGGTCTTAACTGCTCACCAGCGATTGAATGTACTTCTCTCTCACCCAGTGCTCCGATCTGGCAGGACGTTCTGGCACAGGCGATGACCGGCGAACTGATCGCCGCGATGAACTACACCTCCTTATCGGAGATATGTGACGATCCCGAAGAAGTAGCCGATGCATTGGAGCATGCGCGAGGGTGAACAGGGGCATGCTGCCGCGTTCGCCGCCGAGGGCCGCAAGATTGGAGTGGACGTCCCCAATAACGTCGACGCAAAGCATTGGAAGCGGCTTCGCGAAGCATTCATGCGCTGCATCGCGGAGCGCGACTTTATTGGCTGCCTGATCGTCCAGGAGATCATGCTGGAATCATTCGCCGTCGCAAGCTATGCACGCGTCGGGAAGGTGGCGCCGGGGAGTCTTGGCAAGACCTTTGCCGCCATCGCGGCAGAGGAAGAAGAGCACATCGATCACGCCATGGCGATTCTCAGAACGGAGCGAGCCTTGGACGCGCAGCGCTTCGACGACAAGGTGCACCGGCTGCATCTTGATGTGATGACCACCCTGGCGGAGATGCTGGCGAGGGAATGCAAGCATGGACATTGCGAAGTGTGCCACGGCAGTTGTGTGAAGCCATCCCTGTTCGAGATCAGCTTGAGTGCGGCCGAGCTTCGCGGAGCGTCGCTGCAACAGTACCTGAAGACGCTGGACATGCTGGGGCTGCCCGGGGAGGTAACGCTTACATGGGTGGCTCAGTTGCCAGTGTAGCGGGCGGATGGGCGGATATCGCGAACTCGATTTCGCCCTGATCGGGCATCAGGAGAGTTGGAGAGCGGCTGCGGACGTGCTCGCTGTCCTGCGCGGGCCGGAGCATACGCCTCTGCCGGACGACGAGATCAAGGACATCCTTCCATGGATTCCGCCCAGAGCGGTCTGCCATGTCGAGGTCGGATCGATCGCCGGCGCGAAGGCGCGCGGCCTCTACATCGACTCCTTCATTCCTCCCGACCGTCTGGAAGCCGCCTACATGCACGACAACCTCGCCCGCGTTCGAGGGGCGGCGGCCTGCGCGATCAAGGCAGGAGCGAAGATCGTGAGTCTCGGCGGATTCAGTTCCATTCTGATCGAGGGCAACTTCGATCAGCTTCCGGAAAGACACGATACGGTCTTCACGACAGGCAATACGTTGACCGTTGGTTTCATCGTTCAGGGCATCAAGAAGATGTGCGCGCTGGAGGGCCGGAACCTTCGAAGATCGACGCTGCTCATCGTTGGAGCAACAGGAGATGTGGGTTCCGGCTGCGCCCGTTGTTTGGCGCCTATCGTGAAGCGCGTGCTGCTCAGCGCGCGCAACGTGGAGCGACTGCGCAGGCTCGCCGCGGAGTTGGAAGCCGATGGAGTTCAGGTGGAGATCGCGACGGATCTCGCAGCGATTCTCCGCGGAGGCCGACGTCGTGATCTGCGCGGCGAGTCTGGCGTCCCCTTCGCTTCTGTTGGGCCGGATCGCGCCCGACGCACTGGTTTGCGATGCGGGCTACCCGAAGAACCTGTCCCCAAGCGCGGAGATGCCTGGCGCCACAGTCTTCTTCGGAGGTCTGGGACAGATCACGGGCGGATTGAGGTTCACGCCGGATTTTCATGGAGTTCTGAATCGGCATCCGTTCCCCGATGTGGTCCATGGATGTCTGCTCGAAGGCATGGCTCTTGCTCTGGAGGGCCGGTTCGAACCCTTCTCTCAGGGAAGAGGGTTCATCACTCCGGAGCGGGTCGAGGAGATTGAAGACCATTGCTGCACGGCATGGGATCTATCTCGCACCGCTTTACAATGCCGATGGACCAGTGGAGAACGTACTCCATCGCCGGCCAAATCGTCGAGAGGATGAGTGTATGAGTGAAAGACCTCGTCAAGCTGCCGTGTCTTCTTTTTGAATTCTTGAGATAGGTTGCGAAGGTCCGGCGTTGGGCCGCGCGGAAACTGTCGATGCCGCCAGTTTGAGACCCGAACTCGTGGGGCGACCAGAGCCGCCGCACATTCCGGGCGATCCTCCTCATTAACTTAGCGACCCTACAATATTCGCACCCCTCATTCGTCTACATCCGTAGAGGAAGGACGCAGCGAGCCTGGAGCAGATGGCACTCGAACAGGACCAGCGGATCTCCGAAGTGGTCAAGCGGGAGCAGTCCCGGCTGCGCAACTTCATTCGCCGGCGCGTGCCTGACCCGCGCGACGCCGAAGACATTCTGCAGGACGTCTTCTACGAACTGGTGGAAGCGAACCGCCTGCTGATGCCGATCGAGCACGTTACCGGCTGGCTTTTCCGCGTGGCGCGCAATCGCATCACCGACCTCTTCCGCAAGAAGAAGCCGGAGAGCTTCAGCGATACGCCGTCGCGCGGGGCGATGACGATGACGACAGACGAACTGCTGCAGTTCGAAGACCTGCTGCCTTCGCCCGATGCCGGGCCGGAAGCGCTTTACGTCCGCAACGTGCTTCTGGATGAGCTGGAGCTTGCGGTCGACGAGTTGCCGGAGGAGCAGCGCGAGGTGTTTGTCGCGCACGAATTGGAAGGGCGCAGCTTCAAGGAGATGGCCGCCGAGACCGGCGTGAGCGTGAATACGCTGCTCTCGCGCAAACGTTATGCGGTGCTGCATCTGCGCGAGCGATTGCAAAGCATTTACGACGAATTTACGAAAGCGTGAGGGACTGAACATGAGACCGAGAATGGAAGAATGATTTTCATTGCTCCGCTGGCGATTCTGGGGATGCTGCTATTTGTCTTCATCGGCGGCGAAATCGTGCTGCACCTGTGGAATTGGCTGCTGCCGCCGCTCTTCGGCTGGCGCCAGATCACCTTCTGGCAAGCGCTTGGACTTCTGGTGCTGTGCCGGATCCTCTTCGGCGGACTTGGATGGCAGCGGCTTCCGGTCGCTCCAACTTCCGCCGTCGCATGGAAGAGCGCTGGGAGCACATGACGCCGGAAGAGCGGGAAAAATTCCGCCAACGCATGCGCGAACGCTGCGGCTTCGGCCCATCCGCCGGCGAGAGCAAGGTCTAGAGTTGCCAGTGATGAGGCACAGACTGATCTCGTTGAATGGCGCCTCAGCGTCCGGCTCGAATTCACGGCGAAGTAATTACGGCGTCACGGCACGCGGAATAACCTGAAGTGAATCGCGCCGCACCAGACGCAGGAGAATCTCTGCGCATCGGAAACCATTTTTTAGAACGGTCCCTGGAATCGTAAACAAACTATCCGAAAAAGTGGATATCTCAGTTAAAACTGGCAAATTTTGTCACAGGTCGGTGACAAATTGTGTCAAACCGACCAGGGGCAAAATCTCCGAGAATCGATCCCGAGACATCTTCACCTGTGAGGTCAATCATTTGGGGGCTTCCAGTGGTTGGCCAGAAGAATGCCAATAGATTCCCAGATTGGGGCTAATGAAGACCAAAATTTCAAATCGGGCAAGAGGGAAAAACGAGATGCGGAAACAGAAGGGCTTTTCACTTATCGAGTTGCTGATCGTGGTCGCGATCATTCTGATCATCGCTGCGATCGCCATTCCGAACTTGCTGCGTGCACGTATCGCAGCCAACGAATCATCTGCGGTTAGTGCGATCCGTACCATCAACACCGCTGAAGTTTCCTATCAGTCGGCTTTCCCGACGGTGGGTTATTCCACCAACCTGGCCTCAGCTTGGGCCTGGTGGTGCGGGTTCGACTTGCCCTGCGGGCGGACCGGTTCGGCCAATGCTTGCTTGATTGATAGCGTGTTGTCGAATGCTGGCGCTGCGGGTACGGCGAAGAGTGGTTTCTACTACACCGAAGCCGGCGTAGTGGGCGCAGGTGGCACCTTGATCCTGACCTACGGCGTGGGCGCTGCACCGTCTGCTTTCAACCAGACCGGTGTGCGCAACTTCTGCTCGGCTGAAGATGGAGTGATCCACTTCACCCTGGTGCGGCTGGTGCAGCTCCGCAGGCTGGTGGCGCGGCGGTTTGCACTGGCCCCTGCGTATCCCGTACTGCAGTAAGCAACGTAGCAGTTTAGCGTTACACAGGGAGCATCGGATGGCGACATCCGATGCTCTTTTTTATTTTGCACTTTTTGTAGCGGGCACTGGTGTCCTGGGTCCCGACGGGCTACGGCAAGGCCTCGACAAACCTGAATGCTTTTGTCAATGGCCCGCCAGTGGCCCGCTTTGGTAGGGCCGTAGGGCCATTCCCGTGTGCGGTGGAGGACGATAGAGTAATTCGGTGACCCACTAGGGATCTTGGGTCACTGGAGGGGGGCGCCCCTGCGGCATCGGAGGAGGTGTTACAGGGAGAGGTACGCTCCCTTTCCATAACGTGCTCCCCCGAATAAGGCTATTCAAGTCAAACGCCTTGGCAGCCTGGTTTCTCGTGACTCCCGCGAAGCGTTACCTCTGTCACGCTTTGGGCGCAGATCATCTTTACATGCGATCTCGAATGAATGACGATCCTCTTACCGTTGCGGCGAATGCTGTTCCCACGAGTAGGAGGAAATCGTGTCGGTTGTGGTGATTTTGCTCATGTTTCTCGCTGTGGTCTTGATGGTCAACAATGTGGATGACACTTCCGAACCGCAGTTGTTTCCTGTCGCGTCCGATTCCAGGCAAGAAGAAAGTCCGGATCGCGCCGTACCTAATTAACCTAAATTAGTCAGTGAGAATCAGAGAGCGGCCCGGATCCAACCGCGCCGGTTCGATCAAACCAGGTGTTATGAGAGAGCAGCGTGCTAATCGCCTTTAGCGCGTAGCGTGCGAAAGCGCGAGCAGGATAAAAGTGTTCCAGCAGACCACGCCGAAGTAGAAGAGGTTGGCGAACCACATCAGTTTCCGCACTCGAAGCACGATGAGTACGGCGACTACCTTGCTGAACACGACACCACCGGCGGGGCCGAAAAGCGCGGTGAGCCGGCCCACCAGAGGGTTCATTTCAAAGGCGCCGAAGTGAAACGCCACCAGGGTAGTGATCAGGTCCAGCGCTTGCAGAGCGACAAAGCTGGATCGAGCGTCAAGGACGTTCGAGATTATCCCTCTGCGGCCGGCAAGCTGAAGCGCGCCACTTTGCGGTATCTGCACAATTCATACTCGCAGACTGGAAGTGTCGCGCCTAGTAACCTTAGGACGTACGCCTTATGGATTTTAGTTTGAGAAGGAGAACGTTAGTTGCAATGACAAGAAATCGATCTCAGTTCGCTTTAGCCAGATATTCGCCAACTCTCTGCTGAAAGACGGAGTAGTCCATGCCTGTACTCTGTCGCAATGCCAGTTCGGGCTCCACGCCGGAAGCTATGTTCCGCAACATTCTGATAATTTCAGCCATTCCGTAGCGCTCGCGCAAGTACTCCACCGCGGACAGCGACTCGGCGTAGGCGACCTGCGCCTCCAAATCAGAAAAGCGGTTGAAGGGATGTTCCAGCACGGAAAATGGAATTTCCTTTTGCTGCTGGAAGAGAGCAGCCAGAGGCTTGGCAAATGTATCCGAGCTGCGCGGCTCCATCAGCTCCGCCATACCCTCGTTGAGCCAGGTCGGGCAGCGGCCGCCGGCCAGGGAACGCAGGAACGAATGGGTGAGCTCGTGCTTCAGAATGCGCTGCAGTTGCGGAGTCATGACGTTAACTCCGCCGATCGGGATACGCAGCTTGCCGTCATTGATCGCCCCCGCCCAGGACGGCGCTTCCGTGATGTCAACAAATTCCTTTTGGGTGTAGAGAATGACGATAATGTTCTCGGCAGGCTGATAACTGAGCTGACTGGCCAGGTCGCGATACGATTCCTCCAACGTCGCCAGGAGTTGCTGCTGCAGCTCGGCAGAGGTCGCGTCACCCTGATAGTGCAGAGTGAAATGAGCGCTCTGCCGGCTGCGCGATCGCTCCTCGACCTCGAGTTCACGCTCGGCCTTGTGCAGCAGTTTCTCGGTGTATGGATCGGGCGCCAGTTCGACGGCCTGCTTCCAGGCGGTCACCGCTTCGCTGGTGCGATCGGCATCGTATCGCGCCAGCCCTAATAGCTGCAGAAGATGCGGCGAGCCCGGCTCGAGCGCAGTCGCGCGCTCGAGTTCATGGACCGCCTCGGCGTAGTTCCCCTGGGCGGATAGCGCGACGGCGTGCCACTCCAGCAAGTTTGCCTGTTCCGGCGTCGCACGCAGAGCGTTTTCAAAATAGACGCTGGCTTTGGCGGAGTCGCCGCTTTGCATTTCGGTCACCCCAGCAAGAAAGTAGGCGTTGGAGGTGGTGCGGGCATCGTTGTCCAGTTCGATTTCCGCCAGCCTGGTCTCGTTGACGCGATCCCCCTGCGTGATGCGGGTGCGCAGAGCGGACCAATAAGGTTCCTGCTGCTTTGGTCCGCCAGGAGCGGGAAGCTGCAGCTTCTCGCGGTGGCTTACAGCTCCCGCGTTCCCCGCACCTTCCCGCCGCGTAAGATCCTGCACGGCGGAGGCGCCATTCATCGGAGCTGAGGATTGGATGCTCGGGGCGCGGTTACCAGATTCGATCTTCGCGACCAGATCCTTGGAGATCGTATACTTCGTGCTTCCCACCCAGTATTCGACCTCGCCACCTTTGTCCACCGCTTTGGTGACGACGATGTACATCCCATTTTTCAAATAGATAGTGTCGGCGGAGGCGAGAGTGGCGACAAGCAGAAGAATGCCGATAGCAAGAAGGGGCTGAGTTTTAAGCGAGATTTTCATCTTGCCCCCGAACTCGTCGCATTATACCGGCGATCGTATCGCCAGCGCCCACGTTGGGACTGCGTCCCTCAGTACGCCATCTCTTGAGCCTTCTGCAATTCGCTCGGTGAGTCGCATAACAGGCAAGAGCAAAGCACGAGTGCCAAGATGCGAGCGGGACTCTTGGCTTTCGAGACTCCAGGCACCGAAACCTCCAAACCCTTCTAAGCGGCGCTATGCCGTGAGAATCCCGAGATTCGGTCATCGGACCTCAGTCATGCCCATCAATCCTTCCATCTCAGCCCACAATGAAGCTTCGCGCTTATGTGCAGAGACATCATCATAGGGCCGCTTTACTACGTGCGAATCTATTCCAATTCGAACGAAGCTGGGGCAAAGCCGCTGAGTAGAGAACTCGAATGAGCCGCCTTGGATTGCAATTGGTGGACCCAGCGAATCGCCGCGTAGATCCACAGGTCTGGCGATGCGTGCGAGTGATCCGGAAGGGAGATTGCACAGTTACTTTGCCGGATTCTCCCGCGAGCTCCCATAACCGCAAGAGGGTCACTTTACCTTTTGACTGTCTGCTTGAGCGCAGTGACCACCACGCCCGGACGCGAAACGCTAACCCCTGACTGACTTGAGGGAAGTGGTCCACGAGCACCGGACCCAGCCGAAGCCATCAGTGGCAGCATAGTCTCTAGCGCGGGCACGGCGAGTTGGTCGCCAAACCAAATGCGTACTCGTGAACTCCAAGTGCCTGAATACCAATAACGGTAGTTCGTATTCCATTGGTTGTTGTACAGGTTGAGGAAGACCACTGGCTTCTTGGGAACAAAATCCAGAGAAAACTTCCAGATCCCTGGCGTATCGAGACTGACCAAGGGGTGGTCCATTGGACAGAGTGAGACGCTCGCTCCATCGCTGCCCGTGATTGTCAATCCGGCGCCAACCGCATACATGTGGCGATTCGAGCCGGGCAAAATATCGCGATGACGGGTCCATGACTCCGAGCGTCCGGGCTACGCGGAACTGCGGCGAGTTTAATCTGAATGGTAGGCAAAGCCAGTCGGCTTCCGGCCAATTGTCCTTCGCTTTATCCTTAATTGTCAGCTCGACATCAAGATAAGCAACACCCGTATGAAGGGTCACGCGCAGCGACGTTGCAGGGAGATGGTTGTTCAAATCACCCGGCATCTCTAGAATGCCGGTCAGCGTTTCACCCTGTTTGACGAGACGCATGGAGCCGTTCGAGCCCGAAGCGCGACGGTAGCGCACCCCGGCAGGAAGACCAGGCTTGTACATCCCTGGATGAAGATGAGTGCCCCATCTGCCTTGTTGATACGCTCGGCAGTAGTCCTCTGTCTGCGAACTCTCAAATCGCTCGTTGAGATATTGTCCCAGGCCGTGTTCAGCGGATCCGTCTACCCACTCTCGGCCTGTGCTCTTCTCGACAAGCGACGCAATCACGCCGCGGACCGGATCGAGCGTTATTTTGATAAATTCGTTTTCCAATGTGTTACCGGACAGTGTTTTCGACTACGACAGGGGGCGGAGGAGGAAACGTTCTGTAACCGAGTGCCGGAATATCCTTGGCAAGGAATGAGGTGCCATCGATCTCGACCATCCCCGAGCGCCGCCAAGGCAGGGGATTGTATACCACAACTCTAGATCCCTCGGCGTCAACTGCCCGCGCGAGAGCGGAGAGCCCAGCATCCAACAACGATGAAGTAATTCTTGCTGCATTTCGGATATAGTTTGTCTTATCTTCCCAAGAGGCTTCAAGTTTTTGATACTTGCCCGCAGGAAGCTCCTCAAAGGCTTTTCCGTAAACGTCAACAGACTGTCCAAGTCCCCAGGTATGCTCGCTGTATAGCAAGCTTTGTTCAAACGCCTTCGCGACTTCCTCATCGTGGTCCTCAACTGGCAAGCCCCACTGGCGTAACTGAGTATGCAAGACCTCAACAGCTGGGATCAGTGGACGCACATTCCGGGCCTGTCGCATTCCTCCGGGATCCGACATGCATCCATGAATCCATGTGTCTGGTGTTTCACCGCGAACAACAGCCAATTCCGGTTTCTCTGCCAAGATAGCGTCCGCGATGTCGTCCAACGTACCCATTCGGACTTTTACGTCGGGAAACTTTTCTAATGCTTCAGCAAATAAAGACCGGACGGCTTCCAAAGTCGGCGGTCCCGAATTGTCCGAAGTAACGATGATGGCGGGCCAGGTTTTATATGGCCAGTCAGCGGGAGGCAGCAGGTTATGTCCAATGTAAGGATCTCCCTCTCCTCCCCAGGGCCACAGTGCTGTACACGTTCCGTAGATAGTCGAATACATGGTCAACACACGTGAACCGTCCGGCCCCTCCCACCAAAAGAGCGGCGGAAGGTCATGAACATACCCGGATGGCCAGTTGCACCCAATGTGCATAAATCTTATTCCGCCGTGCGCAAGGCCCGTCGCCAGCGCTCTCGATTGTGAAGGCACGTCTGATGTTTTCGCCCCTCGCGGTATCGGCATTCCATAGCGCTGACACGACCGATCGGCAAATGCGTAACCTCGCGCGAATTCTTCCGGCCACATCAGCTCGCTCTCAATGCTGAAGGGCAATGCATGAGCGACAAGTCGGCCAGTCTTTACAGCGCGATCCAGTCGTTGACGACGTTCGGCTGTCTGTCCTGGCCAGTCCTCAACAATCCGATCGAAAACCCAACCAGGGCATGTCCAAATGAATTGTTCTTCCGGCGGCAATTCTCTTCGATTTATCGATTAGATCGAGCGCACGATCAATCATCGTAGTGCGGTAGAAGGTCAACACATCGGCTACTCTGTCCGAATATCCGATGTCGAAATGCGTTTTGCACACCACGATGATTTCGTTTATCCGACTCGCTGCGGGTGAAGATGAGTTGACTAGACGAACTTGCACTTTTCTGGCCCAAGATTATGGCGGGGGCTCCAGCCAGCAATCGCATCGCGGTTCGTCGGGTAAGAATCATGCTCCGCTCTTTTGAAGAAACAATGCTCTGAGCCTCTAACTGGTTACTGGCAAACGAGTCTCTTTTGGAAGGTTTAAGTCGGATTTTCACGCTTCTGCGATCAGCCTCAATCCTTGGCCTTCCGGATCGTTGCGCACTGCGCATGTGCTATCGAACTGCATCGTTGCTCGGCGCTCCGAGGTATATTTCGGCCAATGTGGCAAGTCGTCGTGATTAGGATTGCCGGTTCGGGCAAAACTCACCCAAGCAGTACTGATTTGTTTTGATAAGACAATTGCTCCAATACTGCCTCCACTGTAGTGATCACAGAGCTCAGCATTGTCGAAAGTAAACGCAAGTTCAGCGGCATGAAATGGCCCGGGGCGTCCGTCCAATACCGGAGTACGCCAGGCATATATGTAGGCGTACGCGGGTGCCCGGCGAAAAGCAGCCTTCCTGATTGCCTGTTCACATGCAGGGCGGCGAAAAGAAGCCGCTGCAATGGTGGCATATAAGTCAAACGGAGTTGCTTGCGGATAATCGCGCCTGTAAGCGTCAATGATCCCTTTGCTGTGCTCGCCGAACTCCTGACTCACTAGTTGGTGAAGTTCGTCCATCGGCATTGCCTGCGTCTCGGGCCGATCTAACCCATTTACGATTTCGTGAAGATTTGAGCCAGTCAGCAGCGGGACCTCCGCTGATACCTCGGGAGCATCTGGATCAAATGGATGACGAGGAAGTATCCGCCCGTCCACCGTCGGACCCCAGTTGTCCTCACCGTACACTTGACGAAGCGAGGACTGGTGCGAAGGCATTTTCTTCATCGCTTCCGCGGCGGCACCCGAAAGACGGTCAACTGGAATTGCTTGCAGTTCTCTCACCCGCGACTTGGATAGACCCACTTCCGCGAGCACCAGCTCAGCCAGTCGACCCGAGTAATCTGGAGATAGGGATTTCAAGAAAGGTCCGCTCTGAACAATTGCGCGATGAAAAAGACCTTTTGCTGCCGGCATCGCCATAAGGGCAAGGACTTTTCCGCCGCCACCAGATTGCCCGAAGATCGTCACGCAACCTGGGTCGCCCCCGAATGTTGTAATGTTTTCGCGAACCCACGCCAGCACAGCGACGATGTCCAGCAGACCCGCGTTAGCAGAGCTGACATATTCTTCGCCGCCCAGTTCTTGAAGATTCAGATAGCCATAAACGTTTAGCCGGTGATTATGGGTGACCACAACAACGTCGTGATTTCGCGCGAGGTTTTCGCCATCATAGGAAAGGAGATCATGCCCGCTGCCACTGGAAAACCCACCCCCATGCATGAAGACCATGACGGGGCGTTTATGGGAACCATTGATCTCGGGTGTCCAAAGATTGAGGCGCAGGCAGTCTTCACCGGGTATTGTGGCGGCTGCACCACGATGGAGTACGAATGCATCTTCATCCGTACTCGCGAGATTCTTTCCATCGGTGTTGAAGTGAGCGCAATCCTGGTTAGGACAGACACGACCATACTGCAGCGCGTTGCGAATTCCGCTCCAGGGCTCGGGAATCGCCGGAGGCATGAAGCGCCTTGGGCCAGCTGTGGAAGCACCATAGGGCACGCCTTTGAAAATGTAGACGCCGTTCCGCCGGAAGCCGCGTATTTTTCCAGCGGTCGTCTCGGCAACGGTTTTGTCGGAGGCAATAACCCTGCTGTTTCCACAACTGGTCGCTGCAAACGCTTTGGGCGAAGCTTCCTTGCGCTGTGCTTCGGCGCTTAGGGACAAGATGGCAGAACCTGCCAATCCCGCCCCCGCGGTTGCAACCCTGCAGAGAAACGAACGTCGTTCCTTAGAATAAGGTGCTAGCTGGCGACCTAGTTGTCTTTCGACAGCGCCACTGTTCTTGCATCCTAATCGTCTCCACTTTCCATCCATCCGCCTCAAAAACCCAAGTGCAGGCCGAATTGGATCTGCCGGGGTGGAAGCACGTTGGAGGTAACCTGTCCGGCCCCGGCAACACCGATCGTAGTGTTCGGGGGACCATAGTTTTGAATGTTGAAAACGTTAAAGAATTCCGCCCGGAAGGAAACGAGAAATCTTTCACCAATCGGGAAATTCTTGAACACCGAGAAATCCGCGTCATACACGGACGCCGACCGCAAGACGTTTCGTCCAAAGTCTCCGTATGAGTTCGACGGTACCGCGAACGCATTCGGGTCGAACCACTCATTTATGCGTCGGGTGGGCGGGGTGTGGATCTCCCACGATGTTCGGCCTGGCGTAGTTCCAAAAGAGAGAGTGTTGCCGATATTGGCTACGTCGCCTACTACCGACAGGTTGTAAGGTTGGCCGGAACGTAACTGCACGATGCCGTTCACTTGCCAATTGCCGAGAACCTGACTCGCGATACCCCTGGCTGAGATATCGTTTGCCCCTACCGAAAGGAAGGTCCCAAACCCCGCTCATCGAAAGAAAGTGCGGAATATCATACGCAGAAACGCTTCGGCTTCTTTCCGGGTGGTAGGGGTCTTGCAACCCCGATAGCTCCTCCTCCGGGACCGTTCTCTGACGTCGAACCACCCGCTGCTCCCCGTGTCAATGGATTTCGACCAGGTGTAGGAAACCAGGTACTGAAAACCATCGGCAAACTGGTGCTCTAGCTTCGCCTGCAAGGCATTATAGTTGCCATTTCCGTGGGACGTGCCAAAGAACGGTGTGACCGTGTACCAGGGGAAGAGGGCTTCTCGCCGGGTTCCGCCCAGGGGTCTTGCGGTGTTGAACAAGCCCGTGAGATCGAGGCGGTCGTTCTTACTCCCAACGTACCCGACCGAGAGCTGCCAAGTTCTTGCTCCATCTCCCGCTGGATTTCCACATTCCACTGTTGTGACCTCGCATCCTTGTGGTGCGGGTCCATGAACCAGCTGGTTTGATTCCAGGGCGAGGGATCGGGCAAGCGAGTACCCACCTGTACTGAAGGTTTGCTCGACAGTTGTAAGAGGCTGCCCCAATTGATTGACGGGCGCATTGGTGAATCCGGAACCAGTTGCGGGCCAAAAATTCGAAAAGCCTTTCCAATCCTGCTCAATGCCCGTTAGCGGATCGTAGACTATACCGTAGCCTCCACGGACAACCATCTTAGAAGTTGCCTCCCAAGCGATACCCAGGCGTGGGCCCCATTCGTCCCACTCAGGAGCCGGGTCCCCAAGAGCGCCCATAGGGCGAAAGCTGAATCTTGTCGCCGTCAGGAATGCTTCCCAATGTACCGTCGCCGGGGATACAAGGCGAGACCCCAGTCTGGCTGCAGGGCGGCGGGAGTTTGTCCGCACCGATCCACCAGTGACCATCTGAATTCGGGCCGGCGTTGAGGGTCCCAGATGAGGGGTCAAACGGGCGCCGATGATCGAATCGCAGTCCATACGTGACGGTCAGATTTCTCCGTAGCTTCCATTGATCCTGGAAATAAGACGCCCAGGTGGAAACGCGGTTATGGATGGATAGTGTGGTCTGTGTTATTCAGCTGTGAAGGAAGTCCGAGCAACGCTGATGCCAGGGATGAGCCCGTTGTGCCGACCTGCTTTGGATCACCCGTAGTAGCGTCAGCGAAATTGTACCCGCCATAAGGAGGGCTGTCGCTGTCATTTCCCTGCTTGATGTATTCGAAGCCGAATTTGAACTGGTGCCCTCCATGGGTCCAGGTCAAACCGTGAGAGAAGCTGGTAACTGGACTTTCGATGGTGTTTGCATTCTGAATCCCAGGGTTTGCGGAAAGTACTCCACCCCCAAAGGGGGCGCAGAGAGCGATTATGGTTCCACCCGGACTAGCAAATCCCAACGCCAGCATCGGTGCGAGGCCATTCGTATCGATCTGATCGCGCGTAAAAGGGCCGCTGCGCGCGTCCAATACGATTTTCCATCAACAGCGAAGAGCTAAATACGTGGGTCCACCCCACCCCAATATTGAGGGCTGGCACGGAGTTGGCAAAAATCCCCGAAATGTCAAAAGGCCTGACGTCATCCACGTTGACCCGATCGTAGCGGAAGAACACGTTGTCCCTGCTGCCGATCTGCTCGTCGATGCGGAAGTTATAGTGATCGGAATTATTTACGTGGGGATGCGTACGATGGCGTTCAGCACCCCACCGCCCGTGAGGTTGGGTCGCGCATAGTAGGTCTTGAATGAACTTCACCATGGTCGGATCAATCCGGTCCGTCGGAATTATGTTTGGGCCGGCGGGCAATGCACGCCGGGTTGTAATTGCCAGCCCCTGGATTTAGTGAGGCGACAAACTGAGTGCGGATAAGCTGCCTGGGTCTGGGATCAGGCCGGGTCGTGGCCGGGTCAAATATTGGATTCGTCAGGGCTGAGTCGGAAAAGTCACCGGCGAGTTCCGCATCGGTGGGCACTGTGTACTTGATCTGAGCCGCCTGACGTGAACCTCCAGCCCTCGTATGCAAACGTGAAGAATGTGCGGTTACGTCCGTTATACAGCTTGGGAAGCAACACTGGTCCGCTCACCATTGCGCCAAACTGGTTCTGCCGAAAAGCGGCCGGCGGGGCTGGCGACCCGTCGGGATTGACATCCTTGAAATGGTCGCGCGTGTCAAAAATATTATTGCGGAGGAATTCCCATCCGCTGCCATGAAGCTGATTGGTCCCACTGCGAGTTACCACGTTGACGACCCCGCCCAGCACGCTGCCATACTCTGCCTGATCGTTGTGCGATTGCACTTTGAACTCCTGCATCGCATCAATGATAGGCGGCATGATATATGCGCTGGTAGTCAGTTCCGTGTTAATCACCCCATCCAATAAATATAAGTTGGACCGGTTGAACTGGCCTTGGATTGCGGGTTGGGCGATGCTTGCGGTAGGCACGGCCAGATTGGCGAGATCGTTGACTCCGACGCCCGAACTCTGTGAAGTGCTGATGGGCGTGGCCCCGGGCGTCAAGGTCAGCAATTGACTAAAATTGCGTCCACTCAACGGCAACTCGTGGATGGCCTTCTGGGTTATCACCGTGCCGAGGTTCGAGCTGGTAGTCTGGATCAGGTCCGCGCCTGATTCGGCGGTCACCGTAACTGACTCTGCCGTGGATCCGACCTGCAATGTGAAATTGCGGGAAAGGTTTTCCTGCACGTTGAGCGTCATACCCGTAACTGATACTGTCCGAAACCCCGTCTTGTTTACGGTCATGACGTAATTGCCTGGGTTCAGCGACGGCAAGGCGTACACGCCCTCCCCATTTGTCTTCACTATCGTGGTGACGCCGGTATCGGTATTTTTGATTTGGACTTCGGCATCCGGAATGGCAGCATTGCTCTGGTCGGTGACACGTCCGGATACCGAGGCTTTCTCTGTCTGTGCGATCGCGTGCTGCGAAACCAGACCAACAAGCAAGATCCCAAGAACAACCAGCAGAACAAAATACCCACGGAAGCGAGGACGACGTTCATTTCCCACGGCATTCCTCCTGTTTGCCAAGTATTCCTGCCGTGTCCACAATTTGTCCCAATCGTGCAAGAGCATTTCAGAAAAGAACCGATTTCTTTCGCAGAAGTGCGATAGGAAGAAGCGCATCAGCATCGCGACGCGGGAACGAACTGGTTTAGGGGTGGTTCGGCTGCCCGCGCAGGTAGGCATACATCAGGCTCGAACCCTCCGGATGCAAAGAATCGCCATCCGGACGGCCGAAAGTGACGAAGACGGAATCAATCTCGCGCAGAATCTTCGCGTCGTCGCATTTAAAAACCCAACGCCGCTGGGCCTTGTCATCTGAATAGAAAATACCCAGCCTCTGGGCTTGCCGGTTTGGTCCTTCCTTTTTTGCCCAGACCTGGTACTGATAGTTGGCCTTCTGCATCTTTGCTTCGTTCAAGTCGTACGCGTAGAAGATGAGTGACTTGCCCTCAGTGAAAAAGATCCGGCCAAAAGCAGGGCGTGCCTTCCCTCGGCCATCCGTATCTACCACATCCACGATATGAAGATTTCGCGCGCCCATCAGGTCCGTAACGTCATGGCCCAGGCTGAGCAGTTGGCGTTCCTGATCCAACGCGGCCGACTTTTCCTTCAGCCCGGACTCGAGATCATGGAGCTTGACCTGTTCAGCAATCAGCGTCGACTCCATGTCGGCGGCACGCTGGTGTTGGGACATCGCTTCCTGCTGCGCATTCGCGACCAGAGCTTGGGAATTGGCGAGTTCGCGCTGAATCTCGTTCAAGTCGTAGCTCCAGTGCGTCGCGGTTCGATGCCAGCGACCGGCGATCCTGGGATGTGGCTTTCAAATCCGTCTCACTCGCAACCAGTCGATCATTCGCTTCGCGCAGTTCACCGCTTAAGTGTTCCACCTCGGCTTGGAGCTTCAGATTGGCGTCTGCCAGCTCAGCGATACGCAGATCGGCAGCCCTAGCCTGAGCCGGTGTCTGGAGAGTGGCTAAGTTGTGACTCTGGACGACTGCGGGTGTGATTCAATGAATCTCTCCCGTAAAAATAACCAGTCAACGCGAATGCGGCGAAAAGTAGGGTGGCCGCGATTGCGGCGGCAGGCATCC
This sequence comes from Terriglobia bacterium, assembly GCA_963812465.1. Lineage (GTDB taxonomy): Bacteria > Acidobacteriota > Terriglobia > Terriglobales > Acidobacteriaceae > JAIQFF01. The sequence continues at coordinate 138,945 of CAWEVE010000029.1, read as the reverse complement.
GCCACCCAATGCTTCGTGAAAAGGCGAACGGAATCGCTGCTGGCAACTTCACAGTGTCTTCCACATCGCGGGAGAACGTAATGCCTTCCCGTTCGGCGCGATCCAGAAAGCGGCGGATGAAGAGTTCCGAGTCGATGCATTCCTCAATCGCTTTCGGCGAGATCGTCGGGTCCTGCTTTGCCGTTGCGAATTGTTGAGCAGCAACGTTTAAGTAATTGAAATAGGTCTGCTTACAGCGTCCACATTCCGAGGCGTGTTGCTCTAATTCGACGAGTTCCTCGCCTGTGGCTTGCCCAACGCTAGCGGCAGCGCAGATTTCCTCGAAATGTTCGTGCCTTAACATGTCGTGCCTTCCTCAATGAGCAATGGCTGGTCTCGCCCCTTCTGCCTGCGAGTCATTTTCCAGGTAAGAGCGAAGTCGCTGCAAGCCCCTGTAATAATGGTGACGCACGTTCGAGAACTTCTCATTTCTTCGCCGCGCAATTTCCTTGAAATCCAAACCTTCGAAAAAGAACATCTCAATCGTCTGCCTCTGCGCGTCTGGAAGAGACGCGAGTGCTTCGGTGGCAAGCCGGCTCGTCTCCTGCAATTGGAGCCGGCCTGGAGACCAAAGGCTTGCCGCTTCATCAACGGCACTTACATCAGCCTTGTTGTACACCTGCCGGACCAGCAGATAGTTCCGCCGATTCGCGCTGCGGCTATACGCGTGTTGGAGAAGCCACACTTTAAGAGTCCCTCTCGCAGAGTCGAATTGTCCCGCTTTTCGATAAATCTCCAGGAAAACGGACTGCGTGAGATCCTCCGCTTCCGCGGCATCTCGTAAAATGTGCAAAGCGGTCACGTGAACCAGGCGATGATACCGCTTAAAAATCACCGCGAACGCATCGGTATTACCCGCTTGAAGGTGCCGCATTACGCGCTCATCATCGAGCATAAGGAGTTCGGCATACGACGCGCGGTCGTCGCAATCGCCGGAACTAACTCTTGGAAGACGCATGGCTACGTGGCCGCTCGTATATACCACATGAACGGACGAGAGATCACGCAAGAAATTATTTTCTGGAATGGGACAAGATGCCTTTCCAGGCGGTATACGAGAAATGGGGATTTGGACGCATGGCCAGTTCGCTAGCATTCCAAAGCGTCTCGAGCAATTGACCGGAAATCCGGCTACCGATGATGCGGTCCAATAACTAAAGCTCGGATGAGGTAGTGGGGCTAATTGTCGTGCTGGCTTGTTCCGAGCTATTGGCGCAGGACAGTCGAGTCTGGAGAGGGCTAGAGAAGCTGGTTTCCGTTGGCTCATTTGATAAAGCGGAGGCGATGCTACGTCAAACTATCGCGGCCGATCCGAGCAATATTGACGCACGAGTATTGCTTGGCAAAACGCTGGCTCTGCAGGGGGTTCGGGGCGAAGCGATTGAACAGCTGGCTGAGGCAGTGCGACTGAATCCAAGCTCGGCGACCGCACACAATGAATTCGGCATGGTTTTGAGCCGCTTTGTCGAAGTGAAGGCGGCACGCCAGGAATTTGAGAGAGCTCTTGAACTCGACCCAGGCCTGGCGGAGGCTCATGTCAACTTGTCACTGGTTCTCGCACAGGCTGGCGAGTTGGCCGCAGCCGGTGACCATCTCGATCATGCTATTGAACTACAAGGCAACCACCCGAAGGCCGCCTACGCGCATTACCTGAGAGCAAAAATCTGGGGCGCACAAGACCAAATAGACAAGGCGATGGTTGAACTTCAGAGGGCGGTACACTTGCGGCCTGATTATGCAGAAGCCTGGTCGGATCTAGGCGGAATGCTACGTCTAGCTCTGGATAATGCAGGAGCCATAGAGGCGTTGCAGAGGGCAGTTGCCCTGAAACCGGACGACGCATTGGCTCAATATCGCCTGGGTCAGTTGTACCTGCAAGACGGACACGCATTCAAGGCCGTCGAGCATCTGAAGCAGGCTTTGTTCTATGCTCCCAACGATCGCGCCACCCTCTACAACCTAATGCTTGCCCTGCGTAAGACGGGGCGGTTGGAGGAGGCAAAACCTATCGAGAAGCGGATGGCTGAACTGCAACATCAAAGCGACCGGGCCTCCGAAGTGGGATTTGCCGCGTCTGATCTGAACAGCGAAGGAATACAACTTGAAAGATCAGGGGACATCCGGGCAGCTCTGGCCAAGTACCGGGCGGCGCTCGATCTGGACCCCACTGGGTTCGGCTTCCGTTTGAACTACGCACTCGCTCTATGCCGGCTCGGCCGGTGGCAAGATGGAATTGTGGAACTACGCGAAGTGCTGCGACTCGACCCAGACAATGCAGACGCGGCTAAGGCTTTGTATATCGCAGTTGACAAGGCAAAGCCACAGTCTGGAGATGTTCGCAAGCGTCCTTGAATTCCTCGGCTACAACAGGGGAACCCTTGAAAGCACTTCCTGATTTCAGCGATCACTCCCAGGATGCGAGTGGCTCCTTGTCCAGCCGTCGCGACTTCCTCAGACTTGCTCTGGCCGCGTCTTCGCTTCCGCTGTTGCCCGATCTGGGATTTGCCTCGATGTTCGCCGATGAGCGCACGGCCTGGTACCGCGCTGCCAAGTTTGGCATGTTCATCCATTGGGGGCCTTACTCCCTGGCCAGCGTGGAAGCCTCGTGGCCAATCATGGTTCCCAAGTCCGGCGGCATCACCGAAGCCGAGTATCGCGAGCTGCCCAAGCGGTTTAATCCCACAAAGTTCGATCCCTCCGCCCTAGTTGATCTGGCCCGCTCCGCTGGCCAGCAATACATGGTGTTCACAACCAAACACCACGACGGCTTCTGCATGTTCGATACCTCGTACACCGACTACAAAATCACCAACACTCCTTACGGCAAGGACATTGTGGCGCAGTTGTCCGCAGCCTGCAAAGAACGAGGCATGCCTCTTGGCTTCTACTATTCGCCCCCCGACATGCACCATCCGGCATTTCGCGACACGTCCAAGCTGGCGGCCGAGAACTGGAACGGCGAACCCACCCGTCCGGAGTGGCCTCTCTATCTTGATTACATGCAGTTGCAGTTAACCGAGCTGCTGACGAAGTACGGTCCGGCAGCGCTGATCTGGTTCGATGGTTTGCATCATCAGGAAAAATACAATGGCCTTCGATTTATTGAACTGATTCGGCACCTGCAGTCGGCCACGCTCGTAAATGATCGAATCGGCGTTCCCGGAGATTACCAGACACCGGAACAATTTATCCCCAGCGGGATCCCCACAAAGGGCGTTCGGTTTAACGCCGTCGACACAAGCATTCAGCAACAGTTGAAGTCGATCGTTCCCAAGCCCGAAGACTTTGAGCTGTGGGAGACGTGCATGACCATCAACAACACCTGGGCTTACAACATGCACGATCGGGAGTTCAAATCGGCACAGTTTCTGATTCGAGGGTTGGTGGAAGTAGCGAGTCGCGGCGGCAATTTTCTGCTCAACGTGGGTCCGCAACCCGACGGCGTCATTCAGCCCGAATTTCAGGACCGTCTTCGCGCCATCGGCGAATGGCTCTCCGTCAATGGCGAATCGATTTACGAAACAACCTACGGCCCGGTGCAGGGTATGGCCTCGGTCCGAACCACCGCGAAAAACAAGAAAGTCTTCATTCACGTGTTCGACTGGCCATCGTCGGCGCTTGATGTCGACGGACTGCAAGCCAAAGTGATTTCAGCGCACTTGCTCACGACCGGGCAAGCGTTGAAGTTCCGCCAGACGGAAGCGAAGCTCCAGATCGATCTTCCGGCACACGCGCCCGATCCTAACGTCAGCACGATTGCCGTGAATATCTTGTAATTCAACCGGCCAGCAGGCCTGCTTTCAATTTCTCTCAATTCCGCTACAGGATTGAACAACAAGATGCGCAATATGTTCTGCGCGATTGCCCAAATAAATGGTGGCCAGGGACGGAGTTGAACCGCCGACGCCAGCCTTTTCAGGGCTGCGCTCTACCACCTGAGCTACCTGGCCACGTTTGGCTCACAGCTTGTCTGCCAGCGCGCCTCGTCTGGCGGACGAGGACTTGGACGGAATTGCCAGTCAATTCGGGCAGTCAGGATGCTGGAAGCGTTTGGAACAGCCACGATTATAGCAACGGAGTTGGGTTCGCTCAAATCACCGCGCGGCGATCGTCGTGCGCTATTGCGGCCGTGACGCCGCCATGGCGCCGTTGAGAACTGAAAATGCGCAGCGGTTCGATGCTACCCAGTAGGCGATTTCTCGATAGTCGGCTACGTCGAAGACCGCCAGGTCTGCGTCCTTTCCCGGTTCGATCGATCCTTTTCGCTCCTGCAGGCGCAAGGCCCAGGCGCCATTGATGGTGGCGGCGGCAATCGCCTCTGCGGGTGACATCTTCAGATGAGTGCATGCCAGCGAGAGCACGAACGGCATGCTGGGGGTGGGGGATGAGCCCGGATTGTAGTCGGTGGCCAGCGGCGACCGCTGCGCCGCCGTCGATCAGTTCGCGGGCCGGCGGAAATTTCTCCAGACCGAGAAAATAATTTGCGCCCGGCACCAGGGTCGCGACCGTCTCGCTCTTTGCCAGTTGCTTTATGTCCGCGGGACTGACGTGGTCGAGGTGGTCGAGGGACGCGACCCTGAAGCGCAGCAGAGGACGCAACGCAGTTTCGCTCAACTGGCAGACGTGGGCACGCACTCCCAGGCCGAATTTTTTGGCCGCGTCGAAGATCTTCTCTGTGTCTTCTGCGGAAAAGGCTCCGCGGTCGGTGAATACGTCCACAAACTGCGCCAGCTTTCGTTCGGCCACCTGCGGGATCATCTGTTGACAGACGACGTCAACATACTCCTGCGATCGGCCGTGAAATTCTTTGGGAACAACGTGCGCGCCCAGCAGGGTCGCGATCACGGTTCCCGGCCATTTGGCGGCTGCGCCGCGGATGGCCTCCAGCGATTTGATCTCGGAGTCGACAGTGAGTCCGTATCCCGATTTGGCTTCGACCGTGGTCGTGCCCTGCTCTGCCATCTGGTGCAGGGCGGTCAACACTTTTTCGACGAGCAGCTTCTTGCCGGCCTGGCGCACGCCCTCCAGGCTCGAGCGAATTCCGCCGCCGGCTTCCGCGATCTGTTCATAGGTCGCGCCACTGATGCGCTTTTCGAAATCGATCAGCCGCGGTGACACGAACACGGGATGAGTATGGGAGTCCACGAATCCAGGCAGTACGACCTGGCCGGCGCAATCGATCTCGACAATTTTCTTGCGGTTCTTCCTGATCCAGGGATCGCGCAAGGCGTCTTTACTTTTGCAGGCAGAAACAATTTTTTTGCCCACGCACAGCACTGCACCGTCCTTGATGATGCCGAGGTCTTGAAGCGCGGGGCCGCGGCGCGGACCGGAATTTCCGGAGGAAGATTGCAGCGTCAGCAGTTGGCTGATGTTGATGAGCAGCAGCGGACGATCGTGGTGTATCGCTCTTAGTTGGAGGAGTCACGCGATGGTTAGTTTAGCAGCGACTGTGGGGGATGGAGCGGAAGCTTGCGCAACAGGGTGCATTGATTCGGCAGTCCGCGCCCTTTGCGACCTTTGCGTCCTTTGCGGTTTAAGACTTTAAGACCTTGACCGCAAAGTTCGCAAAGGACGCAAAGGAAAAACATGGCCTCGCAAATAGCTGAGGGCTGATAGCTACCTCCCCATCGGCACCTTCACACCATTCTTCTGCGCAAAGGCCTTCGCGTCTTCGTAGCCGGCGTCTACGTGGCGGATGACTCCCATGCCGGGGTCGGTGGTCAGGACGCGCTCGATTCGCTTGGCCATCATCTCGGTGCCGTCGGCGACTGTGACTTGTCCGGCGTGCAGCGAATATCCAATGCCTACGCCACCGCCGTTGTGGATTGAAACCCAGGACGCGCCGGCCGCGGTGTTGAGCAGCGCATTGAGCAGCGGCCAATCGGCAACCGCGTCGCTGCCGTCTTTCATGCTTTCGGTTTCGCGGAAGGGCGATGCCACCGATCCGCAGTCAAGATGGTCGCGCCCAATCACGATGGGCGCTTTGAGCTTGCCTTTCTTTACCAGGTCGTTCATCGCCAGACCGAATTGCGCGCGCTCGCCATAGCCCAGCCAGCAGATGCGCGCCGGCAGACCCTGAAACTTAATTCGCTTGCGGGCCAGATCAATCCAGCGGCGCAGAATTTTGTTTTCGGGAAACAGCTCCAGCACCAGATCGTCGGTGACCGCGATGTCCGACGGCTCACCTGACAGCGCCACCCAGCGAAAGGGTCCGCGGCCCTCGCAGAAGAGCGGTCGGATATAGGCGGGCACAAAACCGGGAAAGTCGTACGCGTTCTTCACGCCGCGCTGGAAGGCAAATGTCCGGATGTTATTTCCGTAGTCGAACGTGACCGCACCCATCTTCTGCAGTCGCAGCATGCCTTCGACATGACGCGCGATCGCATCGAGAGAGCGCTCCTGGTAGGCCTGGGGATCGCGCCGGCGCAGCTCCAGAGCTTCCGGCAACGTCATTCCATTGGGCACATAACCGTTCAGGGGATCGTGGGCCGAGGTCTGATCGGTGAGGATGTCGGGAAGCACGCCGCGCTCGGCCAGTTCCGGAATAACGTCGGCGCAGTTCCCCACCAGCCCGACGGAAACATTTTCCTTCTTGCGCACCGCGTTCTTCAGGATGCGCAGCGCCTCGTCGAGCGTGGTGACCATGAAATCGCAGTAGCCGGTCTTGAGGCGCTTCTTGATGCGCTCGGCATCGACGTCGATCCCTAGAAAGGCCGCGCCGGTCATGGTCGCGGCGAGCGGTTGGGCTCCGCCCATGCCGCCCATGCCGCCGCTGACGATGAGCTTGCCTGCCAGGTCGCCGCCGAAATGTTTTTCGCCCGCCGCGGAAAAAGTTTCAAACGTGCCTTGAACGATTCCCTGTGAACCGATGTAGATCCACGAGCCTGCCGTCATCTGGCCATACATCATCAGGCCGGCGCGTTCCAGTTCGTTGAATTTTTCCCAGTTCGACCAGTGGCCAACCAGGTTGGAATTTGCGATCAGCACGCGGGGCGCATGTTCGTGGGTCTTGAACACGCCCACCGGCTTGCCGGATTGCACCAGCAGGGTCTCGTCGTTGTCGAGACTCTTCAGCGACGCGACGATGGCGTGATAGGCCTCCCAACTCCGCGCCGCGCGGCCGGTGCCGCCATAGACCACCAGATCCTGGGGGCGCTCTCCAACCTCCTCGTCGAGATTATTCATCAGCATGCGCATGGCGGCTTCCTGCTGCCAGCCCTTGCATGTGATCTGAGTTCCCCGCGGAGCGCGAATGGGGGTGTAGGTGGATGGATTGATTTCGGTTTCAACCGGCATGACTAGATGTTAGTGCCTGGGCAGGAACTGTTCAAATCTACCAAGTGCTGTAGGCGGTGCCGTCGCTTGAGGTCTGGGTGGCGCCGCTGTGCACATCGCTGATGCCGGGATCCTGCTGGTCCACCGACATCAGCGAATCTTCCTGATCCACGGTCCAGCTGCTGTTGGTGCCGGTCATCGGATCCACGGGAATCTGCTTGATGTATCCCGCCTGCACCAGGTCATCGAGAGACTGCGGCGCTTTCTGCTTGTCCAGCGTGTATTGCGAAATCAGGGAGCGCAACTGGAAGAGATCCTGCTTGAGCACCGATTCTTTAGCGCGCAGGATGGACTGGTTATAGGCGGGAATGGAGATCGAGACCAGAATCAGAATCATGCTGATGACGATCATCAGCTCGATCAAGGTAAATCCCCGATCCCGCTTGTGTCTGAGTTTCGTCATTTACCACGTCTTATATTCGGTGCCGTCGAGCCCGGTGCCCTGCGCTTTGGTGAAAACATCAAAAACATTCTGGCCGCCCCAGGAATCCGAATCAGGATCGTCCTGCATGGAGCGCAGACCCCATTCCGTGCTGTCGGTCATCGGATCTTTCGGAACGCTGCGCAGGAAGCGAACTTTTTTGCCGCCCACGTCGACCCCTTTGACCAGGGTTTCGAGATCCGGGGGATAGCCTTCGCTGCCTACCTTGATCTGGAACGCGCCCCGATCGGCCGCGTCTTTGTAGCGATCGATTGCGTCCCGCAACTCCCACAGGTCATGCCGCAACTCGCGCTCTTTTTCCCGCTTGATCGCCACTCGCGCCAGGGGCACAGCCAAGCCGGTCAAAATGACCAGGATGGCGGTAGCCACGATCAACTCGATGAGAGTGAATCCCCGGGATGTGAACCTGCGCAGGCCGAATGCGGAGGTGGGTTGCGGAACGACAGACTTCATAGGATATTATCGCCGAAAACGGCCCGGACTTTAGGTTTCCCGAGTCCTCGAGATTTTCGGAGCTTCAGGCAATGAGTCCAGATCTGCATCCTGGTTACTGCACTGTGACCGTGGCCACGGCTCCCGCAACCGGCATTGCCTGCATGGCCGGGTCGCGTGCGCCGCCCTTCGAAATGGTCAAAGTCGACTGGCCACTTCCCTTGGTAAGGAAAGTCAGAGTTACGACGGAGCCCTGTCCGGAAACTCCGTTCGCTCCCGGCGGCCGGGTAGCTGTAATCTGCAATGCGCCGGTCGAGTCATCATCGCGATGGACCAGGGCCACTACCTGCCCGTCCTGCGAGAGCAAGCCTCCGTTGGAAACATTCACCACTTGCAAAACTTTGGGGTTGTAGCTGACCTGCAAAGGCACGGAATACACATTCTGCGCGCCCTTCAGCAGCACGTTCACGGCAAACGTGGAACCGACGGCTTGAGTAACGTTGGCGGGATCGAACACAAAGCTGGCCGCGCCCGCTGCAACCTGGACCGGGACTTGCTCCGAAGGGGCAGCCGGTGACATCGAAGCCTGGGGCGCCGAAGGCGGCGTGGCGGGCGCCGGAGCAGGAGTTGTCATTCTCCGGGCGCGGGCGTGGGCGGCGGCGCCTGGCTGGCGCGGCGCAACTCGATGGCTGCCGCTGTACCTACCTCAAGAGCCTTTTCGTTCAGATCGGTAACATCCCGCGCCCGGATGATGTGCGGAATCAGGGCAAACACAATTTCGTTGGTCGAATGATCGACGTTGCTTTGCGCGAACAGGTATTTCAGGATCGGAATCTGCGCCAGGCCAGGAATACCGTTCAGCGATCGAATGTCCTGATCCTCCAATATTCCGCCCAGGATATTTATTTCGCCTTCCTTGAGGCGAATTTCGTGTTCAATCTTGCGCTGCCCGATCACCGGCTGGCTGATTCCGCCGATGTTCGATTGCCCGGTCACCGACGAAATATCCATCGCAACTTTCAACGTCACTTCGCGGCCGGCATGCACCTTGGGTGTGATGTCAATGTTCACGCCGACATCCAGATATTGAAATTGTGTATTTACCAGAGGATTAATACCCACACCGCCAATACCTGGCTGGAACGAACCGGTGGCGACCGGTACACGGCTGCCGATTTTGAGCGATGCCTTCTGCCCGTCGACGGCGCGGATTTGCGGATTTTGAATCAGCTTGGTGCTGCTGTCACTGAACAGCGCAGTTGCGGTGGCCGGCGGAATCGTGACCGTAAAGTCGGTTGCGTTCAGATTTCCCAGCCGGTTCAAGTTGACCTGGTTCGCGGTTCCCGAGGTGGTCGAACTGTTGGTGGTGGCTGTGCTCGTGCTGCTGGTCGTGGTGGTGTTGAGATTGTTCTGCAGCGCGACGGTGGCGCTGGTCGGCGGACTGATGCCCAGGTTGTGAGTTTTGTCGCGGCTGACCTGCATGATCGCCACTTCGACGATCACTTCCGGACGCGCCTTGTCGAGATCGCCCACTAATTTTTCCGCCAGCGCAATCTGGTCCGGAGTGCCGCGCACCACCAGAGCGCCCTGCGAAGGCAAAGGCTGAATGCGGGAAATTTCCAGAATCTGCCGCAACGCGTTCACCACATCCTGCAACTCGGTGGGCTGCGACAGGTTTGCCAAATAGAACGTCTTGATGACGCTCTGTTCGACTTCCTTGCGCTTGGCGGGATTGTCGGAGGCGACGAAGATGGTATTTGGTGTCACCGGCCGCCAGAATGTCTTCGATTCCAGGGCGATGATTTCCAGCGCTTCCTGCAGCGTTACCCCGTTCAGCTCGATTTTGATTCGCCGCGAAGTGTAATCGGGATCGAACAAAACGTTGATCCCCGCGAGTTTGCCGACGGTTTCGTAAATGACCTTGGTGTCTTCTGTGAGTTTGAGGGTGATGGGAACGTTGGAGATGGCGGCCAGATCGACCGGTCCCTGGGCCTCGTCCACGCGCTTTTGCAGGCCGGTAGGCGGTTTGGCTGCGGCCGGCGGAGTCGGCGCATTACCAGCATCGATCATCCTCTGGGTGCGGCGCAGTTCCTGCTGGGCGATAAAGCTTGAAGAATCGATGTCTGCAGCCTTCTGAAATTCGGCTAAAGCCTCCTGCAATTTTCCGGCGTCCCGCAGCAATTGCCCGCGATGCACGTGTGAGGCAGCGGCCAGGAATCTGGTCCGCTCATACGATGTCCGGTAGGCCAAGTCCCTGGGCTTGAGGTCGTAGGCCTGGCGGTAAAAGTCATAGGCCGCTTCGTAATTCTGGCGAGCTTCGGCATCCTTACCTTTGTTGTATAAGGATTTGGCGCTATCGGCAGCCCCGATGGGCAGGGTAACGGCTACGATGAGCAATATGATCGCTGCCGGGCGAATCAGGCGTGTCTTCAATGGTCCCTCGCAGGCAGTCTTCCCCTCGGGGATCGGCCAACAACCCCGGGCTAGGCCGCTGAATATGCGCTGATTGAGAAGTAAGCTGGCTGATTATAGCATCGCTCCTCAGCGGTGGAAGTGACTGCTGTGGTAGCAGTTAAACTCATAAGGCTTAGTCCCAAACGGGTTACTCGGAAGGCCATTTCGGGAAGAATTTGTCCCGATTTGGACTCCGCTGGGGCTCGACATCCATACATACTGGGATGCAGGAATGTGGGCGCGAGCGTCCTCGCTCGTGCGGGAGCGCCTCGGTCGTGCCAAACCATGCCGGTTTCCTTCTGGCTGACTCAGCCACTCAGGGAAATTTTCAACCATCACGCGAAGCTACTCGGAGCGAAGACCCGGGCAGCGCGGAAGAAACGCTTGCGGCTGCGTCACTCGACGCCCTTCGCGTGGGTGTGAGATAACCTAGTTACCGCCATGGCGCGCCAGACCGCACATCAGACCAAGCCCAAGCCCGAGAAGAATCCCCGCCGCGATCCCACCGCCGCGGGTGAACGCGACGCCGCCGTGAATCGGGCCGCGTCCCATAACTACTTCTTGCTGGAAAAGTTTGAGACCGGGGTTGCTTTGACTGGCACCGAGGTGAAATCGGTTCGTTCCGGCCAGGCCAATCTGAAAGACTCCTACGGACTGCTTAAAGACGGCGAACTATGGCTGCTGAACTGCCATATCGGACCCTACGACCATGGCAACATCTTCAACCACGCGCCCCTGCGCACCCGCAAGCTGCTGGTCCACAAGGAAGAAATTCGCAAGCTCATCGGCAAGACCCAGCAGAAGGGACTCACCCTTATTCCTACCCGGCTGTATTTCAAGAATGGCAGAGTGAAAGTTGAACTCGCCCTGGCGAAGGGCAAGCAACTGTGGGACAAGCGGGAAACCGAACGCCGCCGCACCGCCGACAGCGAAGCCAGAGAGGCTGTTGCGCGATCGCGTAAAGGGCGCTAGGCAGATTGCGCCGGGAATTTGTCTCGCTGGGTCGTTTTTGATTCACTCTTAAAGACCCCACCCTTCGCAAAAAACGCGAAGGATGGGGCACCCTCGAGTTCTTTTACTCAGCACAGTCTTACGGAAGGCGGTAGCCGGGCTTGAGTTCGCAGCGGAAGACTTTTGTTTGATCTTTATTGACGCGGGCGTTGCAGCCGGCCCAACTGAGGTAAAGATTTGGTCCCAGCGGAAACGTAATCGCCTCTCCATTTACCTCGGCCTGGATGGTGACTCCCTCGGCTGATCCCGGCACGGTGAAGTTCAGCGCCTGACCAAAAATTACCGGGTAGAAGGTACGCACCATGTCGCTCACCATGGGGTGAAATACTTCGGCCTCCAGCAGAAAAGTGGCGGTGTCGGACCAGTTTCGCGCTGACACCTGGATGACGCGGCCGCTGTCCGAAAGGTCTTCGCCTTCGATTTTGGTGAAAGGACAAGGTCCGGCAATACAAGATGTTCTGGCATTGCGGAATTCATTGCCCTCGCCCGCGTCCAGGGTTGCCGAGCCCATCGAGGCTTTCCATTTTCCGTCGGGCGAGCAGGGAGGTTGCTTCTTGCACGGCACGTTTCCGGCGTTCGGCACTTCAAAAGTTTTGACCGCGCTGCCCACGTTGGCGGCGGTTGTCGTCTTGATGGTATATCTCACCAGAACATTGGAAACTACGATATCGGGACGATTCGAGGGATTGGCTTCATGAGGGACCGGCACCATGTGAGCCACGTACACCTTGTCTCCGATGAATTCGCGCAGGTCGAGCGGCTGATAATCGGCATGGCGGAATTGCAGCGTGACCGCGCGTCCGATGAAGAAGCCGGTTGCGTAGCGCGATGGTGAAAAGACCGGAGGCGTCAGATTTGCTCTCGCCGATCACCGAGTCGTTGGCGATCGCCTTGATTTCAACGTCGGCGAGGGGAAGCTCTTTCTTGGGATCGGCGTCCTGGCGGATGACCGCACCGCCGAGCGACATGGGCCGGGTGTGGGGACGGATGAAAACCGTCGCGGCGACGGTCGCCCCGACCACCACGATTGCAGCCACCCACATGATCAGCTTCCGCGTACCGCTCATCGAGCCACCATCCCGGCGGTCACCATCCCCGCCAGTCGCCATCCCGCCGGTCGCCATCTCGTCAGTCGTCATCCCGCCGGCCTCTGCCCAACATTCTACGATGCCCGCTGCGCACACCGATTTTTAGTTCCCTAATCCTTTTCGTCAAGCTCTTTAGGCTCAGCCGGTGTAACCATTCCTGTTACCCTCACTGTCCCTCCGTAATCGTTCTCCGGCCCAGGATCATTTAAATTTGTGAAGTGGATGGTCAGGGGATCGAAAAGAAGTTGGGCCGGGTGAGCCATTCCCGCCGTGAATTGCTCAGGCGGATCGCCGGCATGGGGCTTTGCCTGCCATTCGCCAAGTCGGGATTCGCGTCTTTCTCGCTGCCCGCCGCCTTGTCCCCTGCCCCGGAACAGCACACCCGTCCCGCGCCTCCGCCGATCAAGACCGTTCTTTCCCCGGATGACGACCAGTTGCTCGAGGACATGGAAAAAGTCATGGTCTGCTATTTCTGGGAGCAGGCCAGCCCGCAAACCGGCCTGGTGAAAGACCGCTGCAACGCGCGCAGGGCCTCGACCGATAGCGCGGTGGTGGCCAGCATTGCGGCCACCGGCTTTGGCCTTACCGCTCTCTGCATCGGGGAAAAGCGCGGCTATCTTTCACTCACCGAGGCGCGGACGCGGGTGCTGAACACGCTGCACTTTCTCTGGAAGACGCTGCCCAATCATCGCGGATTTTTCTACCACTTCGCCAACGTCAATACCGGCGAGAGAATCTGGGATTCGGAGATTTCCTCGGTCGATACCGCCCTGCTGTTGTGCGGAATTCTGTGCTGCCGGCAGCACTTCGAGAATTTCGAAATTCGCCAGTTGTGTCACGATATCGTCGACCGCGTGGACTGGACCTGGCTCTCGGAGGACACCACGCTCCTGCCTCACGGATGGCTGCCCGAAGTCGGCTTCCTGCCCTATCGCTGGGACTACTACAGCGAATTGATGATGATGTACCTGCTGGGCATGGGATCGTCTTCGCATCCGCTCAAGGCCGAGGCCTGGGATGCCTGGAAGCGAAACGTTTTTGAATATGACGGGCTGCGTTACATCGGCTCGTTTGCGCCGCTATTTGTTCATCAGTATTCGCAGGCCTGGTTTGATTTCCGCGGCAAGCGCGACCGCTACGCGGATTACTTTCAAAACTCCATCATCGCCACCGACGTGCATCGCCGGTTCTGCGTGGAACTGGGCAAACAGTTTCCCGACTACAGCGACGATCTGTGGGGCATCTCCGCTTCCGATTCGGACCGGGGCTACGTGATCTGGGGCGGGCCTCCGGCCATGGGCCCGATCGATGGCACGGTCGTTCCCAGCGCCTCCGGCGGCTCGCTTCCCTTTCTGCCGCAGCCCGTCATGCGGGTGCTTCGGAATATCAGGAATCACTATCCTCAGGCCTGGGGTACGTACGGATTTGTGAATGCGTTCAACCCGTTGAAAGGCTGGTATGACAGCGACGTGATCGCGATCGATACCGGAATCACTTTGCTGATGGCGGAAAACGCCCGCACCGGATTTGTCTGGGATACCTTCATGAAAAATCGTGAAGCCATCCAGGGCATGCAAAGAGCCGGATTCAAAAGCTACCAGTCGCCGGACAAACAAGGAACCGGACTGCCAGTTGGCAGTCCGGTTGAACCCGCCGGCGGTTAGCCAGAGTTATTAGCCAGAATTAAAAGATCCGGTCGTTTACGGTGCTCGGCGGCACGTGCTGGCACGGCGCTCGCCGGAGTTGAAGACTCAGCCGGGCCATTGACTCCCGCCGAGGGCGCTGCGGGCTCGGTTTCAGGAACCACCGCGGGCTGAAGTTTCACGCTGGCCAGGATTTTCTCCAGTTTGCCAAACACCTGGTCGCGATCTACCGGCTTGATGCCTTCACCTGTTACGTTGCCTTCGGTGCCGACTCCCAGAGCAAACTCGTAGCAGGCTCCGTTGCTGAAAGCGTGATAGTACCTGGCGTCGGTCTGCTTCATCATGCCTGCCGTGGAGTTCTCAACTTCGCTGAATTCAAGCGCGCCGATCTTCACCTTCCCGGTTTTTTCCGTCGAGGATGGATCGACCGCGGCGTTCGCTTCCGGAAACGCGAATTGAGTGCAGGCTTCAGAGGTCATGCCCGGATTCACGCTCAGGGTAACGAAGGCGGATTTGAAATCGGTTGCCGGATAAGAATTTGCCGGCAGTTCCACGCCCGCCAGGGTCACGCCGCCGGGTTGAGCGAAGTCCATTTGAAATGGCCCGAGGTCTCCCCAACTCAACTGCGCCTGGTCACCTGACTTCAGACTGAACTGGCGGGGAAAGTCGAACGAGACTCCGTACTGTCGATTGACGTAGGAAAGCGTGGCCGCGCGATGCTTTTTCGGCTTAGCCTTCGCCTGCACCGGCGCGGGCGGTGGGGCTGGGGTGGCGACGGCCGGGGCTGAGACCGGCGCTGTTGGTTGAATTGCTTGCTGTGTGGCGACGGGCTTGCTGCTGTGCGAGCAGCTGCCGATAACGATCACTGCCGCGAACATGGCGAGCGCTCCCAGCGCGCCGACGGTTTGGTTCTTGATGGATTCGCCTTCGGGTTCCGCAGCCGTGTTCTGCTGCTTGTTGCTTGACTGCCTGCCGGACAAATTGAGTTGCGTCATATTCTCCTCCTGTGTTGCCTCCAGCCAGGGAGATCGCACGGGAGCAGCCATCGCAGAAGGCACTGATCAGGCGGGGTTTACGAGCAGCAGGAGAATTAATCAGCGTGGGACCTGAAACACAGTGTGGGCGCAAGCACACATCGCGGGGCAATCTCCGGTGAACAATCTGCGGTGGACAATCTGCGGTTATGATCCCAGTCTCGGCACTACGTTGGCCACAAAGTCAATCAGGGTGTGGGCGAACATACAGGCCACCAGATCTCGTCTCCACAGATAGAATCCGGAAAGAATGGCTCCCATGACCAGGGCTACCACGACGTTTGCCACTCCGCCGGTGTAATGGCCAGCCGCAAAGATGATCAGAGGAATGGCAGCGGAGGCAAGCTTTCCCAATCCCATAGCCTGGAAACGCTCGATGGAATAACCACGATAGAACAACTCCTCCGCGATGCCGGCGCGGAACATGATCAGGGTGACCAACCATAAAGGGGCGCGGTCGAAGGTGGCAGAAGTGCCGTCGTGACTAAATCCCATCACCTTCACCACGATCACGGCGAGCCCTCCACAAACGATCGCGGCCAGCAATCCCCACAACAAAGACTTCCACCACGGCGACGTGCCCAAGCCTACCGAGCTGAGCGGAAGCTTCTCTCCACGCCTGATCAAAAGGAGCAGCGCGACGACACTCGCGAACATGACCAGCTCTCGCGTGGTAAGCAGAGCGGTTCCCGGCGCGGGATTGATCATGCGAAACACTTGCCTGATCAGGGGAAGGGCGAAGAGAGCAATGCCCAGGCCGATCCATGTGCTTGCGGCAGGGCGAGTTGTGCTGGAAACGGGAGAGGCAGTGGTGGCCATAATTATTTGCGAAATTCGTCCTCCGGCAAATCCCCGGAAGTGTACGCCTGAAGGGGCTGAATTTCGAGTCTGAGACCTCGGACGGATTCCCGCCCCAAGGACCCACTGTGTCCTGAATGAATTCCCTCGCTCTTGCCTAATTCCCTTCCCGCCGACGATACTGGAAGCACAAACAATCATGAAAACGAATCTTTCCTTCTCCACGCCCGCAGAAGTTGAAACCGAATGTCTGGTCGCCATCGTCCTCGACAAAGCAGAAAAAGGAAAGGGCGAGAAAGACAAGCCGCAATTGTCGATCGAAACCTCAGAGGCCGCGGTGAAAGACGCAGCCGCCGACGTCATCGCCGGCGGAGAAGTGACCGGCAAGACTTTTGAGGCCACGCTGCTCCACCATCCGGCGAAACTGAAGGCGAAGCGGCTGTTGCTGCTCGGCGGAGGCAAAGCCAAAAGCTTTTCGGCTTTCGAACTGCGTCGACTGGCGGGCGCGGCGGTCCGCACTTTGAAATCGCGCGGCCTGCGCAGCTTCGCCATCCTCGCGCCCGAAGCCGGACTGAAAATGGAAGACTCGGTCAAGGCCATCGTGGAAGGCGCATTTGTCGGCAACTTCGATCCGGACTACTACAAGAGCGATCGCAAGGATCAGAAGATCGACGCACTCACCGTGGTTGCCCGCGGCGATCAAGCCAAACTGCAGCAGGCCATGGACGACGCCCGCATCGTCGGCGAATCGCAGAATTTCACTCGCGACCTGGTCAATGAGCCCTCCAATCGCATGACGCCAACCATTCTGGCTGAGCGCGCGAAGAAGATGGCGGCGGAAGTCGGATTGAAATGCGAAGTCTACGGCGCCGACAAGATCAAGGAACTCAAGATGGGAGCCTTCTGGAGCGTTGCCCAGGGCTCGGACGAACCGCCCGCGCTGATTGTGTTGCGCTATGAACCGGCGGGCGCTCCCGAAAAGCCGGTGCTGGGACTGGTGGGCAAAGGCATCACCTTCGACACCGGCGGCATTTCCATCAAGCCTGCCGACGGCATGGAGAAGATGAAATACGACATGGCCGGCGGCGCCACCATGATCGGCGCCATGCGGGCCATCGCGCTGCTCAAGCCGAAGCTAAAAATCACGGCCATCATTTGCGCCACCGAGAATATGCCTTCCGGCAAAGCGCAGAAACCGGGCGATGTGCAGATTGCCATGTCGGGAAAATCGATTGAGATCATCAACACCGACGCGGAAGGCCGCCTGGTTCTGGCCGACGGTCTCTTCTACGCGCGCCAGCTCGGCTGCACTCACCTGATCGATGCCGCCACGCTCACGGGCGCGGTCGTGGTCGCGCTCGGCTCCATCAATGCAGGAATTTTCGGCAACGACGAGCAGATGTTCGAGCGTTTCAGTAAAGCACTCTCCAAGGCGGGCGAAAAAATGTGGCGCCTGCCGCTCGATGACGAATACAAGGAAATCATCCGCTCCAATATCGCCGACATCGTCAACTCCGGCGGACGCTGGGGCGGCGCCATCACCGCGGCCATGTTCCTGAAAGAGTTCGCCGAAGACGTTCCCTGGCTGCATCTCGATATCGCCGGCACCGCGTGGACGGAAGAACAGAAGCCGTGGATTGCCAAAGGCCCGTCCGGAATCGGATTGCGCAGCCTGGTTGAATTCGCCCGGGATTTCGCGGGTTGAAGCGTTTCCAGCTTCGCCCGAGCCTGTATTAAAGCGCTCTTAGAAGCATCCCACCCCCACTTGCCCGCATCTCAAGCGGCTCAATGGACGCTCGGGTCCACGGAGTATAGTCCAATCAGGAGGTCTTCTATGAAGGCTTTGTTTGTAGTGGGGCTGGCGGTAGCGATTCTGGGAATCCTGTCGTTTTTCGTTGCGATTCCGCACTCCGAAAATCACGGCATCAAGGCAGGAGATGTCAACATCGGAGTTCAGACGCATGACAGCGAAAAAGTTTCGCCTGCCATCAGCGCCGTGATGCTGGTGGTCGGAGCCGGACTCATGATCGCCGGCCGCAAGAGCTAGTTTCCAGCTGACGTTTTGCCGCCTCGCCAGTCTGTGTCTCTTGCACAGGAGGCGGCATGCGATTTCGAACCATGCGTCGCTTTGCTCTCCTTCGCTTTAACAGCTCCCTATTTCTCTCTGGCCGATCCGGCAATAAGGTGGCGCCTATGAGCAAAGATCAGAAAACAGGATTAGAAAACTAAAAGGCCCCTGGAACCCGATCCAGGGGCCACTCGCTCATCCCGATAGGACAGGCTGGAGTCTAGTGATGATCTTCCCAGTCACGATCTGTGTGCCATTGATGATCGTGACCATTCCACCAGCCGTGGTACTGGTTCCAGCAGCGCTCACGCTCTGCGTTCAAGTCGCGCCGCCGCTGATCCGCCTGATGGCTGCGCTCGCCGTGTTTGCGAACCGCCTCATCCAGTTTCGCTTCCGCGCGTTCAATGTTGTGCTGGCATTTTGCATGCTCGTCCGCATACGACTGGGGGACGGTAACGAACATCGCCGTACCCAAAGCCGCCGTCATTACCGCCGATGCCGCAAGACTTCTAATCCGTTGTATTTTCACGCAGATCTCCTGTCCGAATTTGGACCGCACTATTTTGATTGAGAATTGGGCTTTGAAGTTGCCCGTTCAAGCATCGCTTTGGCACCCTGGTTCCATTTTGGCAGGCTCACGCCAATATGAATCGAACCTTAAACATCATCCCGCACGCCCTTTACTTACGCTCCCGAGCTTTGTATTTCGGATGCGAAGACGAGCACTCTTACGCGCTGCAGTAGGGGCGTTCCCGGTCGGACCCTTGCCCTCCAGAAACTGAAGCAACTTCTGGCGGCGAACTTCGCTCCGGGCAGTTTCGACCAAAAAAGCGCTGCGCCCGCGAGGTCCGACGAGAGAGTCGATCTCCCGGAGCAAGTCTTCGGGCAGGAGAATGTGGAGCGCGTTTCGCAGGCATAGTGTGCATACTGAGTGTGCCATATGAATGTGCTTTTATGAACACACTGAATGACAATACACGCGCCCGTCGATTGCAATAAAGCGCGAGTGCTTATACCGGTGAATACACCCGTGCGCAATAAAAAGACGGGCGCGGACGCCCGTCTCTCCATAATTCGTAATTCGAAGGAACCAGCTAGAAGCTAGGAGCTAATAGCTAGAAGCTGCTTCAATTGATATCAAACTGCTCCTGGTGCAACGCCGGATCGCTCTTCACGATCACGGTTTTCTTGGTCATCTCTTCCATCTCGATCAGCGCCTTGCCGTTGTTCGACTTGAGCACCTTGGCGACTTCGGGATTCACCCGCAGCATCACGTCGGCATGCTCCAGATGCTTCGCGATCTTGCGCATCTCGAGATAGATTTCGTTGCACACCGTGGTCACCGACTTCACGAAGCCGGTGGACTGGCAATATGGGCAGGGCGAACCGATGGTGCGCTCGAGCGACTGCTTCACCCGCTTGCGGGTGATGGCCACCAGTCCGAAGTCGTTAAACTGCAGAACCTTCGAGGGAGCACGGTCGCTGCGCAGAGCCTCTTCCAGGGCCTGCATGACTTTCTGCCGGTTGCGGCGTTCGTCCATGTCGATGAAGTCGATCACGATGATGCCGCCCAGGTCGCGCAGCCGTATCTGGCGCACGATTTCCTTGATCGCATCCACGTTGGTCTTGACGATGGTGTCTTCCAGCCGCGTCGTCTTGCCGACGTATTTGCCGGTGTTGACGTCGATCGCGACCAGCGCTTCGGTCTGATTGATGACAATGTAGCCGCCGCTCTTCAGCCAGACTTTCGACTTGAGCGCCTTGTTGATCTCCTCGCTCAGGCCGAACTGCTCATAGAGCGGAGTTTCCTTGGTGTAGAGCTTGACCCGCTTGACCAGCGCGGGCTGGAAGCGGTTGGCAAAGCGCAGGATGCGTTCGTATTCCTCGTCGCTGTCCACCCAGATGGCGGAAAAGTCCGAAGTGACCTGATCGCGCAGCACGCGCTCGACCACGTTGAGATCGTGATAGATCAGCGTCGGCCCCTTGCCGGCATCGGCGCGGGATCTTGATCTCAGCCCACAAGCCTTTCAGGAAACGGATGTCCGCGCGCAAGATCTTCTTCGGCGGCGTTCATCGCGGCGGTGCGGACGATAAATCCGCCGTGACCGTTTTCGCGCTCGCTTTGGATGATGCGCTTCAACCGCTGCCGTTCTTCTTCGGAAGCAATCTTGCGCGACACGCCGGTGTGATTCACCGTCGGCATATAGACCAGGAAGCGGCCGGGCAGCGCGATGTGGCTGGTGATGCGAGCGCCCTTCTTGCCGATCGGTTCTTTGGCGATCTGGACCAGGATTTCCTGCCCTTCCTTGAGCAGATCGGTGATCAGCGGCATGCTCTGCTGCTCGTTGCGGCGGAAACGGCGTCCACCGCCGCCACGGCGCCCGCCGCGCTGCGGCCGGCGATCGTATCCCGGACGCGGCGCACGCTGGGTGTATCCAGCTGTGCCCGCCGGAGCGCGAACCTCGGCCCGAGCCTCGGTCATTCCGGCGCCGCCGGCTTCGGCGGCGAGCGCGGCTTCCGCCTCGGCCTGGGCTTCATCGAGCTCGGCTTCGACTTCGGCTTCTTCGTCGACTTCTTCCGCCGCCGCTACGTCAATTTCTTCCGAGGAAATCGCCTCGGACGAAAAGGGCACAGCGTCGACGGATGCAACCTCGGCCGAGGCTGCAATGTCCTGCGGGGCGTGATGGTGCTCGTCAGCGATCTGTTCTCCGGCTGCGTGGGTCTCTTCTTCAAGCTCCTCGAAGGCTGCATCCTCCTCGAGGTCCTCGACGTAATGAGCCAGATCCGCTTCTTCTTCTTCGATCTCTTCTTCCTCGACCGTTCCGGCCAATGCAACGGGTGCGGCGGGTTCCGAATGCTCAGCTTTAAGTGAAGCAACGACTGGGTCCGCCTGGTTGCCGTTCACATCGCGATGATCGCCGTCTTCTTCTTGTTCTGTTCGACTTCGGTTTCTTCTCCGCCGAACACCGCAGCCACATTCATCTGGTGCAGGCGCTTCTGTTCGCGATCCCAGTGGGAAGACGTCGCGTCGGCCGCGGGCTCGTCGGATCGGGCGGGTTCCTCGAAGGTCGCAGGCCGAGCTGACTCGGCAAATAATGGCTCGTCGGCGGAGAAAATCTCCGAAATCGGGGGTGCGGTCTGATCGGCTGCCGCGACAGCGGGCGTTCCGCTGACGGGCGCGGGCCGCTTCTGCGCCAGCCGCTGATACTTGGAGATCGACTCTCCCGGCAAAATGATAGGTTGATATCCCGGCGGCGGTCCATATTCGCCGACGTCTGAACGTTCGGAACGTTCTGGCCGCCCCTGCCGTTCGCTGCGCTCCGGCCGCTCGTAGCGCTCCGGACGATCGGTTCGTTCAGTCCGTTCGGGTCGTTCCGTCGTTCGGTGCGTTCCGTTCGTTCTGGCCGCGGAGTTTCCCGCGGCGCCTCGGTTCCAGGGCGGGCAAACTTCGATTCCGGAAAGCGTTCGCCGCGGCGTCCGCGCCGCCGGCGCCGGCCCCGCATGCCATCGCGATTCTCGCGTTCGGCCGGTAGCGGAGGATTCACGATTCTCGCTTCGTCCAGCTTCGGTATGTTCCTGATGCTCCTGATGTTCGTGCGGTTCCGCGACTCGCCCGCAGGGAGGGCTGCTGCTTCTCCCGCGTGCGATTCGGCTTGAGGTTGGGGCTGATGGCGCTCGGTCACCGGGCGATTGGTAGGAACTTCGTCCAGATCCTCCGCGTCTTCCAACTCCATAAAGTCGGAGACGTAGAGGAACGCGTCGCGCTCCAGGCCAATGTCGACAAAGGCCGATTGCATTCCGGGAAGCACGCGGGTTACGCGGCCTTTATAGATGGAACCTGCCAGGGTGTATTCGTTTTCGCGTTCGAGGTAGATTTCCGCGAGCAGATCGTCTTCGACCAACCCCACTTTGGTTTCGTGAGGCGTGGAAGACACAAACAATTCTTTGGTCATGCGAACTCCGGTCCCGGGCCGTCAGGCGGCCGCGGGATCACCGGATCGAAGGCAGGAGAAGACTGGGAGGATCAAGCGCTGCGATGGCCGCCCTGAACGAGGGACAGCCCCGGCCCCGGGGTTCTCCCCGTGGTCGAATCCGTTGCGTAAGCTTAGGAATCTTTTGCACTTATCGCATTTGCGCTTGCCAGGTTTGTGACCGCTCTCTCAACTCTGAGGGGGCCGTTACCGGCCTGGCGGCGCCTTTGCTTAATCCTGCCCGGCCTTGAACTGCTTTTCTAGCCGGCGTGTGCCCTCTTTACGCGAGGGCGATCGTAATTAATCTTGTTTTCTGCCGCGGAATGGCGAGCGCGGCTACTCCCCTGCCTTCTTCTTCCCGCTTCAATTCACGAAACGGCGCATGCGGACATTCATTACGATGCCCAACGCCAGAAATATAAACAGGACCGAAGACCCGCCATAACTCATTAACGGCAAGGGTATTCCGGTGACCGGCATAAAACCGACCACCATGCCGACATTGACCAGAATATGGAAGCTAAGTACCGCCACCACACCCATTACCACGAACGTGCCAGCGCGGTCGGGCGCCGTTTGCGCGTTCTGAGTCAATCTCATCAGCACTATAAAGTATAGCAGCAATACCGCCAAGGCGCCCACAAATCCATGCTCCTCAGCAAAAGCGGCGAAGATAAAATCCGTTTGTGGGACCGGCAGAAAGGCCAAATGAGTCTGCGAACCTTCCGAGTTACCCCACACGCCCCCTGAGCCGACCGCAATCAGAGACTGGTTCACCTGGTAGCCCGAACCCTGGCTGTCGGCCTCAGGATGCATAAAGCTGGTCAGACGATCACGCTGGTAGGGCTTCAGGGCATGCCAGGCCAGCGGCAGAAGCAGGGCCGCCCCCAAAGTCACAATTGCCGCCTGCTTGAAACGAACTCCCCCGAGGAACAGTCCCATAACCGCAATGGGCAGGTAGGTCAGGCTGGTTCCAAGGTCGGGCTGCCGCAGCACCATGAGCATGGGCACAAGCACAATCGCACCCGCTTTGACGAAGTCCGGCCAGGACAGCTCTCTGCTGGTGCAGGTCGGCGAAGTACTTGGCCACCGCCAGAATCAGGATCAGTTTGACCCACTCGGACGGCTGAAAGTGCCCTCCTCCCGGCATCTTTACCCAGCGCCGCGCGCCCAGATATTTCTGCCCGAAAATCATGACGCTCATCAGCGAGACGATGGCCGCGATATAAAACCAGTGCACCCGATCCAGCAGCAACTGGTAGTTCACCAGGCTGATCAGGAACATGCCCACCAGGCCGCCGGCAATCCAGTAGACCTGCCGGACGTGCGCCCCGGCAAACTTGGTGTGCAGGGTCGCGCTGTGAATCTCCATCACCCCCAGCCCGCAAATGAGCAGGACAAAGATCAGGAGAATCCAGTCGAAATCACGGAATGAGATATAGCGAGACATGGGTTTTTAATCTCAGTCGTCAGTCTTCAGTCGCCCTCATTGGTCGTTCGTCGTTGGCCTTTGGCCGTTGGCCGACGAATAGTTACTACTTGATCTCTCCTCAACTCTTGCAAAGTAGCGCCGCCGTCCCGGCGGCTGTCGTGAGGGCGTCCCGCCCTCACAGCCGAGGGCGAGACGCCCTCGGGACAGCCGGCAAGATGCCGGCGCTACTGCAATCCTGGCGCGGCCGCTGCCAGCGGCAAGCGCTTTTTCGGCACCTGCAAGCACGAAGTGTCCGCCGCGGATGGCGTCTCGTCCGCGTCGTCGCCGTTCCACACCGCGCCTACTTCCACCTTCCCTGCGCCTGCCAGCTTGCTGGGCGGGCGGCGCTGCTTCTCCACATAGGCCTTCATCACCTGGGCCGCGATTCGGGCCGCCAGTGGCCGTGCTCTCCTCCTTCAACAAGACTGCAACCACCATTTCCGGATTTCTTCGCGGCGTCGACCCCTACGAACCAGCCATTGTCTTTGTATTTCGGTTTTCCGTTCACGGTTTTCGCCTTCAGCATGTTGCTGATGGTCTGAGCGCTGCCGGTTTTTCCGGCAAAATCGATTCCCTGCAGGTGCGCAGCTCCGCCGTCCCAGCGCCGAGGGCACACTCCAGCCATGGCGTCGGTAATGTCTCCCAGTTCTCGGGATCGATCGGGATCCTCATCTGCTCCGGCACGTTCGACGCGGGAATCGACACTGGCGGCAGATCCCTGCGGGTTGGTCACATGCGGCCGCACCAGCAGGCCGCCGCTGGCAATCGCGCCAATCGCCCGCGCCAACTGGATCGGCGTCGCCGCCACCGCGCCCTGTCCGATGCCCACCGAAATGGTCTCGCCGGCATACCATTTCTGTTTGAAGTTGCGGATTTTCCACTCTTCCGACGGCATCACCCCGCTGACTTCCTGCGGCAGATCGATCCCCGTTTTCTGCCCCATGCCGAACATGGCCATGGCGTACTTTGCGATGCGTTCGATGCCCAAGCTCTCCGCCAGAGTGTAGAAGAACACATCGCAGGACTGGTAGATCCCTTTGCTGATGTCGATGATTCCGTGGGTCCGATGTTCAGCCACCACCCAGCACTTGAAATATCGTCCGTAAAACGACGCGCCGCCGGTGCAATTCACTTTCATGTCCTGCGCAATACCTTCCTGCAGGCCCGCAGTCGCCATGATGATCTTGAATACCGAACCCGGCGCCAATTGCGCCTGAATGGCCTTATTCAACAGGGGATGATCTACATCGTTGACCAGTTTCATCCACTCGTCATTCGAGATTCGCACCGCAAAATCATTGGGATCGTAGGTCGGGCCGGCTGACCATAGCCAGGATTTCGCCGTTTCTGGGATCCATCGCGACAATGGCCCCATTCCTCCCTTCCAGAGCCTGTTCCGCGGCAATCTGCAAATCGATATCCACGCGTCAGTTTCAGTTGCTTTCCCGGCACTGCCGGCTTCTCGTCCAGTTGCCCTACTTCCTTGCCTCGGCTGTTCACCAGCACCTGGCGGGAACCGTTCTTGCCCATCAGGATCGGGTTGTATTCCAGCTCCACTCCCGACTTGCCCACCACGTCGCCCGGGTTGTAAAGCTCCCAGCTGCGCCTGGTTCAGCATCTGCTCGCTGACCTCGCCGACATAGCCCACCAGGTGGGCCATGAAACCGTTGCGCGGATAGAGCCGGCGATGCGCCGTGATGGTGTCCAGTTCCGGCAGTTCGTTGCGGTGAGACTCGATAAAGGCCAGCTCGTCGGGCGTGATGTCTTCCTTGAGATAGATGGGCTGGTACTGCGGCGTGCCGGCAAATTTGCGCAGGCGTTCGCGGACTTCCTTGGGGTCAAGATGCAGTCCCTGCGCGATGAGATCAGCGTCGCCCGTAAGATCGCGCGTGGAATCGCGCAGCAGCAGGGCGGTGAACGAAGGATAGTTGTCTACGATGACGCGCCCGTCGCGGTCCAGAATCTTGCCCCGCGGCGCCAGAATCGGAACTTCGCGAGTCTTGTTCTTCTCCGCTAACGCCGATAAAACTCGCTCGACACCACCTGCAGCCGCCACAAACCGTAGGCCAGCACCAGAAAAACGACGAGGATAATGTATTGCACCGCGGTGAGGCGGAAACTCGAGACTTTTTCATCGCGGCCAAACATGGGATCAGTCGTCGGTCGTCAGTCGTTTTGCTAGTCGTCGTTGGTCGTTGGCCCTTGGTCGTTGGCCAATCACATTAGCTTTTCATTGTAGACCGGCGGGGAACCGCTTTTGTTGTCATCAAGGGTGACGGAGGGACATTGCCGGTTGGATGAAGACGCCGTGAATCCGGACTGTTTGCCAACGGCCAACGACCGAACGACCAACGACGGGCTTTCACGCTCTCTGCTTGAACCGGTCCAGCAAAGTAAAGAGCACTGCCGCGGTCGCGGCATTGATCAGGGCTGCGGCCAGTTCGTGTCCCCAACTCCACTCGATGGTGAACTTTACCAGGCCGCGCGCCACCGTGAAATACACGATCTGATGGACGACGTAGAAAAACAAGGTCACCAGGAAACGGGCGCCGACGTTGTCTACGTCGAGTTTTGCGCCCAGAGAGGACGCGCCATATCCCACCACTGTATTTGCGATTCCATAAATCCCGATGGGCTGATGCGTGAGCGAATCCTGCAACAGGCCGATCAGGGATCCGGTAAGCAGTCCGGCCACCGGGCTTCGCCGGGCCACAGCGAAGAAAATCACCACCAGAAACGGCAGATCAAAAAGAGAGAAGAAGTGCAGCCGCAAAGGCACGAAAGCCTGCAGGAAGAGCGCAGCCAGCGGAATCCCAATAGCCACTGGAGGGCTGAACTTGTAAACCTCCACCTGATCTTGCGATGTGTAAGTGATAGGCACGCTATTGCGGTTTGTCCTCCGTCGTTGCGGGTGCGGACGCCGCAGCTCCCGTGTTTACCGCGTGGTCAGGCTTCGATTCAGGCTTGGCTGGTTGGGGCTTGGTTGGTTCGGGCCTGGAAAGTGACTTCGACGATGTTGCTGGCTTCGGTGATCCAGTCGGCGAATTTCCGGCTTTCACTGGAGGCTTGGCTGCGGCCGCCTGCGGATTTGTCGCGGGTGCGGCGGCTTCGCCCGCTGGTGGCTGGAATCGGCTCGACCACCGGCTTGTCCGGAACCGACGGCAGTCGCTGGGTCAAAATATCGACCGCGCGCACGCTATTGGTTTCAGCCAGAGAGGGCGCCCGATCTTCCTTTTTCGTGATCACCAGAACTTCTTCGAGCTGATTGAGATTGACCGCCGGCTTTACCCGGATGTTGAGAAAAAGATCCGCTCCCGGCGAAACCTTCATCACCGTGCCTACCGGAAGACCTTTGGGAAAGATCTGATCGCCCCCGCTGGTGACCACCAGTTCTCCAGGCTCCCACCATTTCGCCGGTCATGACATTTGCCAGGATCACATCACCAGCCGGCGTGCCCCGAACCACTCCCTGGGAGCGCGATTTGTCGACGATGGCGCCTACGCCACTGCTGAAGTCGTTGATCAGCAGCACCTGCGAGGTGGATCCGAACGCCCGCAAAACCTTGCCCACAACCCCATCGGCGGTAATTACCGCCATATCTTTTTCCACCCCGTCGTTCGAGCCCTTGTCGATATAGACGGAGCGCGACTGTTCGCTGCCGCTCGATCCGATCACCTGCGCGGCAACGGTTTTGGAGATGTACTGTTCTTTGAAGCCCAGCAGTGCCTGCAGCCGCCGGGCCTGGCGGGCGTCATCCGACAAACGCACCTGCTCCAGCCGCAGGCGCTCGATCTCAAATTTCAGATCGCGATTCTCCTGCCGCACTCCGCGCAGGTAAACGTAGTTGTTCCAGAGATTGCCTATCCCGCTTTGGCCCCAGATGATGACTTTTTCCAGAGGAGAGACGGCGCTGACCGTCCAGGTGCGGATCAGACGCGTAGATTCACCGCCGCCCCCGCGTTTGACCTGGACTGCCAATCCCAGCACCTGGAGAAACAGCATCACCGCCAGGATGGTGACGTTACGGTAGCGGCTGATGAGAGTTTCCATGGAACTTACAGTTTCGGGTTTCCGGTCTCCAGTTTCAAAGGCGCGACGATGGCGGCCGATAGTTCCTGTTGTCCCGGGCGGCATAGCTGGGCAGAAAGCAACGACAAACGATGCGAACTGGAAACCAGGCACTGGAAACCTAGAAACTGCTTCACCGCTATTCGATCGAAATTTTACGCAGCAGCTTGAAGTCGCTGAGCATTTTGCCCGTGCCCAGAACCACGCTGCACAGCGGATCGTCGGCAATCGAAACCGGCAACCCGGTTTCTTCCCGAATACGTTTGTCGAGATTCTTCAGCAGCGCCCCGCCGCCGGTCAGCACGATGCCGCGGTCGCTGATGTCGGCGGAAAGCTCGGGCGGCGTCCGCTCCAGGGCCACGCGCACCGCATTCATGATGGTCGAAACGCACTCGCTCAGAGCTTCGCGGATTTCGCTGTCGTCCACGGTGATGGTCTTGGGCACGCCTTCGATCAGGTTGCGGCCCTTGATTTCCATGGTCAGCGGCTTTTCCAGCGGATAGGCGGAGCCGATCTCCATCTTGATCTGCTCGGCGGTACGTTCGCCGACCAGCAAGTTGTATTTGCGCTTGAGGTAGTTCATCACCGCTTCGTCCATCTGGTTGCCGGCCATGCGCACGGAACGGGAATAAACGATGCCGCTCAGAGAAATCACGGCGATGTCGGTGGTGCCGCCGCCGATATCGACGACCATATTGCCGCTGGGCTCGGTAATGGGCAGCCCGGCGCCGATGGCGGCCACCATGGCTTGTTCGACGAGATACACTTCGCTGGCTTTGGCGCGATAGGCGGAATCCATGACCGCGCGCTTTTCCACCTGGGTAATTTCCGAAGGCACGCCAATCACGATCCGGGGATGCACCAGCATCTTGCGGTTGTGCGCCTTCTGGATGAAATAATTGAGCATCTTCTCGGTGACTTTGAAGTCGGCGATCACGCCGTCTTTCATGGGCTTGATGGCCACGATGTTGCCGGGCGTGCGGCCCAGCATCTCTTTGGCCTCTTTGCCGACGGCCTCGACTTCGCCCGTGTTCTTGTTGATGGCGACGATCGAGGGCTCATTGACCACGATGCCCTTGCCGCGTGCATAGACCAGCGTGTTGGCCGTCCCCAGGTCGATGGCAAGATCGCTGGAAAAAATGCTGAACAGCGACCTCAGATTGTGCAAGCGGGTTGAAGAATGAAATCCGTTGGATGACATACGCGATTTAGCTCTCTCGGACCGCTGTCATTCCGGGCATGCCCGGTTTTTGCTGTGCGGGTGGGGGGCCGTGCCCTAATTCTATGGGATGAACCCCGTTTCGCCGTCAAACCAAAGTCCCGGCACCTCGGGATTCCTCTCCGAGGCCATTCTTTTCTATTGAATCACGATCTTTTTCTGTACCGTGTTGACCCCGCCCTTGGCGTTCTGGGCGGTAATCGTGATCACGCTCTCCCCTTGCGGAAGTGGAGGCATGAAGTAGTGGAAACTGCCATCGACACCGACCACCGGCACTTCCCTGCCGTTCACCATCACCCGCGCCCCGGCCTCGGTCTTTCCGGTGAGTTCGATGACGTGACCATGCTGCATAAAAGGATCGAGGTCGAGGTTGATGGCCGCCGTATTCTTGCCTTTGGGAATGATGGTGAAACGGTTTTTCTGGCTCTCCAGCGACTCCTTGTCGCTGGCATCGTAAGACTGCACCAGCCAGTAGTATGCTCCTTCGCCCAAACCGGAGACGATTACGTCGGCCGTATTCACCTTGCGATCCACGATGGTCGAAGAGAAATACGGGTTGCGCGAAATGCGCAGCCGGTATCCCACCGCATTGGCCATCTGGGTCCAGGAAAACTCCACCGGCTTGGTATCGCCCGAAGAAAAGATCGGCATCATGTTCGCCGGTGAAATCGGCGTCGGCGGCCCGATCTCCTTCAACTTGGCCATGCGCGGCGACTGCGATTGAAAGGCAACTTTCTCCCAATCCGCCAGATGAACCACTTCGCCGTTACGCGCGATTTCGCCGGACCCTTTTTTCACCAGAATCTCGTGCTGGTCAGCCTTGGGATCGTTGCGCACCATGGCCGCGCTGTCGGGAGCCAGAGATGCGGTTGCGCCGGCCACGATCACCTGGGACTTCGATCCCTGAACATAAGTGGCAGTCGAAAGATCGACCGTGCCGGTACTGACCGCGACCGACACATTGGTCTGCTGCTGGTCATTGGCCGAGTTTTCTTCGATGACGATCAGCGAATCCTGCTTTACGGTGTAGTTGGTGCCGTCGTTAAAGACGATCTTGGCCATACCTTCCGAACCGGTCTGGACCACATCGCCTTTTTCCAGGGGCACGTTGTAATCGGCGGTGAGCCAGCTGTTGCTGCTGGCCTTTTTTACCCGGACGGTTCCGTCCAGGGCGGTAATATGCGCCTGCTGGGAGCTTCCCGCCCCCGCCTTGGCGGTCCCGCCTGCTCCGGCCACCATCTCCAGCAGCCGGCTGCCCAGATTCGTGACCGACTTAACGCCCTTCTGTGTGAACTGTGGAAAGGCGAAATTCATGCCCACGAAGAAGACGGCCGTAATGAACAATACGCCGAGGGCCACGCTGCGATAGGTGACCGTCTTCCACGCTACATGGATTCCCGGTTTGCTGCTCGAAGACACAAAGGGCACCAAAAATCAGTCAAACTTAAAAAATATGAGGTATTTGCGAGAGTATCACAAGCATTACTGGCGGGGCAGGGGTGATTACCTTGGGTCGCACCCCCTGGGTCATGTCCTGTGGTGTGGGCATATGTAGGCGCGAGCGTCCCGCTCGTGCAGGGTCCATGCAGAAACCCGCCCTTCCATTACACCACCTTTCAGAGAAGCAAGATTTCTGTATGCGGGTGTTAAATCTTCAGTAGTCAGTGAACAGTTGTCAGTTGTCAGCTAAATTCTAAGTGCGGTTACCACCTGCCCTCGAGTTGCCGCCCGCTGTGCTCACCTGTAGCATGGATATTCCGGCATTCTTCAGGAGGCATTATGGCGACGGACACGCTGGCCAGCCCGGCCATGCTCGGCACCACCACCACGACTAAGGTTTACAAGAACTTCATTGACGGCGAGTGGGTGGAATCCTCGACCGGAGAGACTTTCGAGGATCGCAATCCGGCCGACACTCGCGACGTCGTCGGCATCTTCCAGAAGTCGGCCCGGGCCGACGTGGATGCCGCGGTTGAGGCCGCGAAAAACGCCTTCGCCAAGTGGCGCCTGGTGCCCGCACCCCGGCGCGCCGAGATCGTCTTCCGCGCCGCTGAAATGCTGCTGGAGCGTAAAGAAGAATATGCCCGCGACATGACCCGGGAAATGGGCAAGATTCTGAAAGAAACTCGCGGTGACACCCAGGAAGCGATCGACACCGCTTACTACTTCGCCGGCGAAGGCCGGCGCATGTTCGGCCCTACCACGCCCTCGGAGCTGCCGAACAAATTCGCCATGGCGGTGCGGACTCCCGTTGGCGTTTGCGGCATGATTACTCCCTGGAACTTTCCCATGGCGATTCCGTCATGGAAGATTCTTCCCGCCATCGTTTGCGGAAACACCTGCGTGATCAAGCCGGCGCAGGATACGCCGCTCTCCACTTTCAATCTGGTGCGCACCCTGGCCGACGCGGGCATCCCGCGAGGCGTGATCAATATCGTTACCGGATTCGGCGCCGAGGTGGGCGGGCCGCTGATGGAACATCCTGACGTGCGTGCCATTTCGCTGACCGGTTCTACCGCCGTAGGACGAATCGTAGGCACCACCGCAGCCAAAACTTTTAAACACTGCTCGCTGGAGTTGGGCGGCAAGAATCCAATGATCGTTCTCGACGACGCCAACCTTGACCTGGCCATCGAAGGCGGCATCTGGGGCGGCTTCGGGACAACCGGACAACGCTGCACCGCCACCAGCCGCATCATCGTGCAGAAGGGCGTTTATGCCGAGTTCGTCGAGCGCTATGTGGATCGGGCCAAGCGATTGAGGGTTGGCAATGGCATTGATGAGAGCACCGAGATGGGTCCAGCGGTGAACGAGGCCCAGCTCAAAACCGACCTCAGCTATGTGGAGATCGGCAAAGCCGAAGGCGCCAGATTGAAGTGCGGCGGCAACCGGCTCGACCGGGGCGAATATGAGCACGGCTACTTCATGGAGCCGACGGTGTTTGTCGATGTCGATCCCAAGATGCGCATCGCTCAGGAAGAAATTTTTGGTCCAGTGGTATCGATCATCCCGTGCGAAGATCTGGAAGATGCCATCGCCATCGCCAACGGCATCGAGTATGGACTGTCCTCATCTCTTTACACCAAGGACGTCAATCGGGCTTTCGTCGCCATGCGCGACCTGTATGCCGGCATCACCTACATCAACGCGCCCACGATTGGAGCAGAAGTCCATCTGCCTTTCGGCGGCGTCAAGGCTACAGGCAACGGTCACCGCGAGGGCGGGATGGGCGCAATCGACTTCTACACGGAATGGAAGTCGATTTACGTGGACTATTCAGACCGATTGCAGAAGGCGCAGATCGATCGAGTGGATTGACGTAGTCGTCGGTCGTCGGTCGTTGGTCGTTGGCCACAGAGCATCTGTGCGCGCTTCGCTGGAGTTCTTTGCGGCACCTTTGCGCTCTTTGCGGTTAAGAACTTTTGGCCTTTAGCGAATCTAAACTTATGCCCAGCACACAAATCCGCGAAGTCGCTGCCGCCCAGCGGCTCGACAATGTGCGCTATGCCATCCGCGATCTGGCCTCGGTGGCGGACGAAGTCACGCGGCAAGGCCACAAAGTTCTTGTCGCTGAACGTCGGCGATCCCAACATTTTCGATTTCCAAACGCCCCCGCATCTGATCGAAGCCGTCTACAAAGCCATGCGCGACGGCAAAAACGGCTACGCGCCATCTCCGGGAATTCCGGAAGCGCTGGAAGCCATTCGCGCGCGAAGCCGCCCGCAAAGGCATTTCGACGGTGCAGGATGTATTCGTGACTTCGGGCGCCAGCGAAGCGGTCGATGTTTGCCTGACCGCCCTGGTCAATCCCGGCGAAAACATTCTGACGCCCAGCCCCGACTATCCGCTCTATTCGGCGGTCTTGTGCAAGCTGGGCATTCCGGTCGTGGCTTACGACCTGAACGAAGACGACGCCTGGCAGCCTGACCTGATCGACTTGCAGCGCAAAATCAATTCGCGCACCCGCGCCATCGTCCTGATCAACCCCAACAATCCCACAGGCGCCATCTGCTCCCGCCGCATGCTGGAACAGATTAGCCGAACTGGCGCGGCGCAATAATCTGGTGATCTTTGCCGACGAAATCTACGACAAGCTGATCCTGGGGGAAAGCGGCGAGAACGGTGCAGGAAACGACGAACAGATCTCAATCGCCGCCATCGCGCCGGATGTGCCGGTTGTAACTTTCGGCGGGTTGTCGAAAAATTATCTTGCTCCCGGATGGCGGATCGGCTGGGGCATCGTGAGTGGCGACGCCAACGCCGTAAAACCCTACGTTGAGGGCATACATCGCCTGCTGCGCGCCCGGCTGTGCGCCAATCATCCCGAACAGTACGCCATCAAAGTCGCTCTGGACGGTCCCCAGGACCACCTTAAGGAGACGCGCAACAAGCTGCGCGCCCGCCGCGATCTGACGGTCAAGTGGTGCAATTCAACTCCGCGCGTGAGTTGCGTCTCCCCGCGCGGCGCGTTCTATGCTTTCCCGCGTCTCGATATCAAGGAAGGCGATGACGTGTTCGTGAAAGAACTGTGCCGGCAGAAGCATGTCCTGGTCGTCCACGGCTCCGGCTTCGGGCAAAAACCCGGGACCAGGCACTTCCGCATTGTGTTTTTACCCGACGAAGCGACACTGACGAAGGCCTATCAGTCCATCGGCGAGTTCATGGCGGAGAGATATAAATAAGCTATGTAGGCGCGAGCGTCCCGCTCGTGCGGCTGTGGCACATTCTGCATCTCCCCCCTGTCTCTCCAAAACCGGAGAGACGAGGACGGCATCCTCGGGCTTTCACATCTACTAAAGCATTTCTGTTACTCCCAGTTCTTCGCGCGACCATCTATAGGTTTTGTGACCCGCAAGACTCTGCTCCTGACTCATCCATTACCTGCAAACTCCGGAGGATAAGAACTATGAAAGCCGTACAAGTCAGCAAACCTGGTGGAAATTTTGAAATTGTCGAGCGCCCGATTCCAGCAGCCTGGACGAGCCCAAGTGCGGATCAAGGTGGAAGCATGCGGCATTTGCCACAGCGACGCCATCGTAAAAGAATCCGGCTTTCCCGGATTGCAATACCCCCGCGTCCCCGGCCACGAAATTGCCGGACGAATCGATGCGGTAGGCGCGGACGTTACACAATGGAAGCCCGGCCAGCGCGTAGGCGTCGGATGGCACGGCGGACACTGCTTTATTTGCGATCCGTGCCGTCGCGGAAATTTCATTTTGTGCAAGAACGAAAAAATTACTGGTCTCACCTATGACGGCGGCTATGCGGAATACGTGGTGATTCCCGCCGAGGCGGTGGCAGCCATGCCCGACGAACTGGCGGCCGACGAAGCCGCGCCTCTGATGTGCGCCGGCATCACCGTATTTAACGCCATGCGCAATGCCGGAGCGACCGCCGGCCAACTGGTAGCCGTGCAGGGCATCGGAGGCCTCGGGCATCTGGGAATTCAATATGCGCGTCAGATGGGTTTTCGCACCGTCGCAATCGGCCGGGGCGGGGATAAAGAAGCGCTGGCGAAAAAGCTGGGCGCCCACGATTACATCGACACGGCCGTTACCGACGCGGCTCCCGCCTTGCAGAAACTGGGCGGCGCACAGATGATTCTGTCCACGGCGCCCGACGCCAAGGCAATCCCGTCACTGGTCGATGGATTGGGGCCGGACGGAAAACTGATCATCGTCGGCGCCAGCACCGAGCCTTTCAGCCTCACCTCGCTGCAACTCATCTTCCCGCGCACGACGGTTCGGGGATGGCCCTCGGGCACTGCGAAAGATTCCGAGGACACCTTGCAATTCAGTTTGCTTTCGGGTGTTCGCCCCATGATCGAGAAGTACCCGCTGGAAAAGGTGGCGGAGGCCTACGATCAGATGAGCAGCGGACGAGCCCGCTTCCGGGTCGTGCTGACCATGGGAAAATAGCCTGGATTGCGGCAAGCTGTGGAGGTTTACAAGCCAGAAAAGAAAGCTGGGACGCGAGCCTTACTGCGACCGAGTGAGCCTGATCTCGACGTCCATTCGCTCGGCGCTTTCATTGTTGTATCGGCTGTAATGCTGGTACACAACTTTGTCCTGGCCCAGTTTTGTGATGGTCCTGACGTTCTCATCGTGCACTCCGTCTTCCAGCGGGATGAAGGCGGTCGTCCTGAATTCCTTCGTCTTATCGTCATACTCGCCAGTTTCAGTCACCCGCAACGCCCACCGGCTATAAAAATAAGTGGAGTCGTACTTCCTTGTAACCGGGTTGTAGGTGATGAAAGTCAAGAACGAATGCTGTCTGGCCGGATTGTCTTTGCTACGAAGAACCACTTCCCATTGAAGGTAGGTGCCCTCGAGGACTGAGGAGATCCTGTAGGTGCCGAGGTCGTACGCGAGGCTGCCATCTCTCTCGTGGAATTCGGCGACGGCGTCCCAGGTTCCAACCAGAGACTTCAGGTAGTTCATGTTCTTAAAGATCTCTGGTGCATTGTCGGCCTGGGCGCTGGCGGCGTTCGGCGCAGCACACGCAGAAACGAGGAACGCTACAAATACGGCCCAGCGGCAAAGCGATTGTTGTGCCATCAGGCGAGTAGACTCGGCGGCGCAAAAACGGTTAGCAGAGGCCACGTGGGGACAGCCGCCCCCGGCTGTCCGGTCGAGCGTAGCTCGACAAGGTTTGGCTGGAAAAGAACTGCGGAGCTATGCTCCGCTGGACAGCCGAGGGCGGCTGTCCCCACGTGGACTGTGGTGCTGCATTTCTCACCGATAGAAAACAAGTTCGGGAACTTTAGCCAGCCTGTCGAATTCTTCCTGGGTCAGTCGCAGGGACGCGGCTTGCATATTCTGCTCCAGATGTTTCACCGATGAAGTTCCGGGAATCGGCAGCATCATCGGAGAGCGCTGCAATAACCATGCCAGGGCAACCTGCATGGGGCTGGCGCCGTGGGTGTCGGCGATTCCCTGGACCGTCTCTTGCGCAACTTTGCCCGCGCCCAGCGGGAACCAGGGAATGAACGCGATTTTGTTTTGCTCGCAATAGTCCACCACGTAGTCCCACTCGCGATCGGCGAAGCTGTAACGATTCTGTACCGAAACAATCGGCACAATTTTGCGAGCGCGTTCGATGTGCTCGCGCGTCACATTGGACAAGCCGATCAGCCGAATTTTTCCCTCCGACTGAAATTTGGCCAACGCCGTCATCGACGCCTCGAGAGAAACGATGGGATCGGGAATATGGAGTTGGTAGAGGTCGATGCAATCCCGGCGAAGCCTTTTCAAGCTGCCCTCGACCGCCTGGCGCAGATGATCCGGCGTCGCATCATGGGCCCAGATGCCCGGACCTGGACGAATCCAGCCTCCCTTGGTCGCGATCACCAGGTCTTTGGGATAGGGCGCGAGCGCTTCGGCGATGATTTCTTCGTTGACCTCGGGGCCGTATGAATCCGCCGTATCGATAAAATTCACGCCCAGTTCGACCGCACGGCGCAAAACGGCAAGCGCTTCTGACCGATCCTTCGGCGGCCCCCAGATTCCCGCTCCGGTAAGACGCATTGCTCCATAACCCAAACGGTGGACAGTGAGCGCGCCGCCCAGGGTTACCGTGCCCGCCGCCGCGGTTGAAGTCTTCGTACGATCGTTCACCGGATGCCTCCTGTTGAAAATTGCAGCCTGCTATTAAAAAGCCGAAGCGTTACTTTAACGGATGCGCATGCCTGATGTCCGGTCACAGTTTGTCCGGCACAGCGCCGGACATGAGCTGTGCCGCGAAGCCCGGTTCCGCGACTCGAAAATTACAACTCGACGTACAATCAGATGAGAGGCGTGCACAGGGGCGCGTTGGGTAACCGGACATGGCGGATTACTACGATTACGAAAGTTTGCCGCGAATAAGGGTGCAAGTGGTGAACTCTTTCGCTTTCATCAAAAATCTGCTTAAATCAGGTCACAGCTCTCCCTCTCGAAAGTCGACGTGATCGACATCCATTGCCACATTCTGCCTAAGGTAGACGACGGACCCAAGTCCTGGGACACGTCATTGGAGATGTGTCGCATGGCCGCCGAGGACGGCATTGAGCACATCGTGGCTACGCCGCATGCCAACGAACGTTTTCAGTACAACCGGCAGCATCTGGCCAGCAATCTCGAATACCTTCGTGTTCTGGTGGGAAAAACGCCACAGCTCTCGCTGGGCTGCGACTTCCATCTCTCGTACGACAACCTGCAGGAAGTTCTAATCTCTCCGGAGCGCTTCACCATCGAAGGCAGCCACTACCTGCTGGTGGAGTTGAGCAACTACAGTATCCCTTCTCAGATCGGCGAATGCTTTACCAGGATGGCCGACGTGGGCATCACGCCATTGATCACCCATCCCGAGCGTAATCCCATTCTGCAGGAGTCCCAGGAGCGGGTGCTGCAGTGGGTCGATCAAGGGTGCGCCGTGCAAGTCACCGCTTCCGCGGTGACCGGAGCCTGGGGACCGAAAGTCGTTCGCGCCGCCGAATGGCTGCTGGAGCGCGATGCAGTGCACGTACTGGCTACCGACGCGCACGACACCAAACATCGCACACCGGCACTTTCCGCAGCCAGAGAAAAGGTAGCGAAGGTCTACGGCGATGATGTCGCCAAAGCGCTAGTCGATGACAATCCTCGCGCCGTCATCAACGACAAGCCACTGCCCTACTTTCCCAATCCGGTGATGAAGAAGGGATAGTGCCGGTCGGCTTGCTCATGCAAAGAATCGATGACGAATTTACCTCTGAGGCGGCATTACGACTGCGGGCGTCTGATTCAACATGGGCGAGACGCGGGGCGACTGGGGCAGAGAGGTCATGGCGCTTTCCGGATTCAACAGGTGCTCGTGGTCGGGCCCTAATCCCAGCTTGATCAATGCCCGGGAGTCGGGAACCACTTTGCTTTGCCAGCCGTTGTCGGCCTGGAAGCGTTCCATGGCGCTCTGGGATTTTGCGTCCCAGACTCCGGAGGCGGCGCCGTCCATGTAGTGCTCGCGAATCAGGGCTTGCTGAATTTCGCGGGAGCGCTCGGGATCGATCTTTTGCTGCCCACGCTTCTTGGCGGCAGTCTTGCGTGATTTCTTGCTCTTGTGGAGTGCTCTGCGAAGAAGTCGTGCTGGATGAGACCAGCAGTAACCGGGCTTCAGAATGTGCGAGCAGTGGAGGCCTTGGTCTGGGCCGAGGCTAAGGCACACACCATCAGCATGGCGCCGCCGACGCTCAACCACTTAACCGGAATGAGACCGCCAAGCTTCAAAACCAGCACCTCGCGGATCGGGCTCCGAAAACGAACTTCGGGCAATTTCCGATCGAGCAGGCAGGCTAACCTATCGCCGATCTCAGTACCAGCCACTTTCGGGCCAGTCCGCGGTTACGGAAGTGTACCGGCCAGGAAGATGGTCCCACCATCGCGACCGGCGCCCCGCTGGCGTACCAGGAAGACTACATCCTGTCCGCTCTTCAACGTAGCAGCCACACTGTTGAATTCATCTTCAGTATTGACCTGCTGCTTGTTGATCTCGAGGATGATATCACCACGAGTCAAGCCCACATCCTCGCTGAACGAACCCGACTTCACGTCCTGCACGATCACGCCCTTGCCGGAAGGCACGTCAAGACGGTCCGCCATTTCCTGATTCAGAGTGCGCACCGTCAACCCAAGTTTGCTTTCCTTGGGCCCGGATTCCACGCCGGCATCATCGTCGTCGCCGAGGCGGGCGGCAAACAGCTTCGCCCGGTCCGCCACCGTGGCCGTCAACTCCTGCTTCTTGCCATTTCGTATGAATCCGAGAGCAACTTTCGAGCCGGGCTTGCGGCTGGCAATGTCGGCCACCAGCTCATCGCCGTTCTTTACCGGCTTGCCGTCGACCGCGACAATCGTGTCTCCCACTTTCAGGCCGGCCTGTTCCGCCGGACTGCCCGGGGTCACATTCGAGATGGTCACCCCCGAGCCGGTTCCATAGACTCTGGCGATGGCGGGATTCTCCAGCGCGCTGAACATGATCCCAATCGAGCCTCGCTCTACGCGGTGCTCGGGACTGATCAGCTGGTTGTAAACCTGGGCGACAGTATTTGACGGCAAGGCGAATCCCACGCCCGCGTAGGCGTTGGTATCGGTCAGAATCGCGGTGTTAATGCCGATCACTTCGCCCGCCATGTTCACCAACGGACCGCCCGAATTGCCCGGGTTGATGGCGGCGTCGGTCTGTATGAACGACTGGAACTGGCGGTTGGGCACGATGTTGCGGCCTTTGGCGGAGACGATTCCCGCGGTCACGGTCTCCTGCAATCCGAATGGGCTGCCTACCGCTAACACCCAATCGCCGACCTGCATGCCGTCGGAATTTCCCAGCTTGGCGGTGGGCAGAGGCTTCTCGCTATCAATCTTGATCACCGCCAGATCGGTTTCCTGGTCCGAGCCAATGACTTTAGCGTCATGCAGGATTCCCGGAGGATCGTCCTGCAGCTTCACTCGAATGCGGTCCGCCTTCTCGACCACATGGCGGTTGGTGACGATGTAGCCTTTGGGATCGACGATCACGCCGGAACCCAGCGAGCGTTCACGAATCGAACCACCACCCGGACCGCCCTGGCCTCCCTGTCCGCCCTGACCTCCAAAGAAGCGATCAAAGAAATCGTCGAACGGGTTTACATCATCGTCATTCGGACCACTCGGACTGCCGCGCCGGCGGCGTTGAGCCTTGATGGTGGATTCGGTGTTGATGTTGACGACGCTGGGTTCGAGCTGCTTCGAGATCTGGGAGAACTGGTTCGACAGAACCTGCGGCGAAGGCACAGTCAGCATAGTCGCGTCGGAGGAGGAAGACGTTTTTTTATCCTGCCCCTTCACCCCGTAAGAGATGACCGTGCCGATGAGAATGCCGACGGCCAAAGTAAGCAGGATGGAAAGGGTGTAGGCGGGACGGTTCGCCGTCAATCGCGCCCAAAAAGCGCTTGCGCGCTGATTCATAATGACTTCCTCCGAGATAACGCTGTCCCTTGATTATACCTTTCCGCTAACCACCAGCAATCATTTTGGGTTGCGGGAGACAGTGCTTCCCTTAGGTTAGACGTTCATTTTGGGGAAAGTGTTGCGGCGAACCAGAAAAGCCCCGCCCTTCACGGAACGAAGGACAGGGCTTCCTGCGGCCAGAACTAATCCGCGTCGTGAATGCGTACACCGGATGCGTACACCAGTCGCATACACCAGCGGGAATCACACCAGCCTGCTAGAAGTAAAATTTCGCTCCTAACTGGATCAGGCGTGGATTCTGAGCCTGAACCACCTGACCGAAGTTGCTGGCGTTAATGTCACCGATCGGGTTGAAGAACTGGGCGTGGTTGAAGACGTTGTAGGCTTCAAACCGCAACTCCAGTCTGGTTGATTCCGTGATCCTCGTATCTTTGGCGAACACCATGTCAAGGTTATTGAGGCCCGGCCCGTGGAACGGATTGCGGCCGGCGTCGCCGATCGTGCCCAGAGTCGCCTTGGCGAAGTCGCTGGGGTTGAAGTAGTCGTTGTTGGGAGCACTCCGCGGATCGAGCGTCGTGACTGGAGCCACCTGGTTGGGCAGATCCCAGCATCCGTAGAACGACAAGGCGTCACAAGTCAGCGAAGTGAATCCGCTGTCCTTGATCACCACCGGCAGTCCGGTTTGCAGGGTATCGATTCCAATAAGTCTCCAACCATTGCTGATGCGATCAGGGACGAACCCTAATCCACGAACATGGCGGAAGTTTGGAATCTCGTAAGTGAAACTGCTGACCAGACGATGCCGGACGTCGAACAGAGAGTCGGCGTAATCCTCTCTGGGATTGAAGGGATTGGTTCCCAGACTGGTGCCGCTCACGTCGGCATTTTCAAAAGACGATGAAATGTCGAGCGAGTGGGCGTAAGTGTAGGAAACCAGGAAGCTCAAGCCATGCGTCGGGGCTTTGTTGACGCTGACCTGCAGCGAGTTGTAATTCGAGTTTCCGAAACTGGCTTCCTGGCCGATGGAACCAAATTCGTTGCCCGGATAAATGGAGTGAGTGGGAAAGAGCGGATGCTGAAGAACCGCGTTGGCCACGCAGTTCGGATCGGCCGCGCACAAAGCCGCTCCCGCCATGGTGATGGGATTCTGTTCGATCGTGATCTGTTCGTGACGTCCTTCGGACCCGACATAGCCGACGCTCAACACGGTGTGTGCGGGCAGCTCACGCTGGATGGTGAGGTTGTAGTTTTCCGAATAAGCGGGCACGAAATTCGGATTCATCACGTTGAAGAACAGCGATCCATCAACGCCGTATTGGGTGAAGTCGACGTTGCTCCCCGCGGGCGGAGGCGAAGCCGGGAATGGATTGTGTGTCGGCGTCCCACCAATAATGGGCTGAAAAGGATTCGCGAATGAAGGGTTCTGGGTGTTGATCGAAGTTGAAAACGGGGGCGAAACCACGTTCTGAAGAGTCAACTCTTCTTCGCCTTTGTTGTAGTAGATCCCATAACCCGCCCGGATCGAAAGCTTCCCTGGCCCGCCGGACAAGCGTCCCCAGTCAGGGCTGTAAGCGAATCCGACTCGAGGACCGAGGTGCTTGTAACTGGTCTTAACGCCGCCGGTGGAAGTGCATCCGGCTTCGCCGGGAAACACCAGGCCTGCGGGCGCCGTGGGATAAATCGTGGACTGTACGCCGGGTGAGAAGCAGTTGACGGACAGGCCGCCATTGAAGTTGTCGCTGAGCGGAGTGTCGATCTGCCAACCCAGGCCGTAGTTGAAGGTGAAATTGTCCCGCACTTTCCACTGGTCCTGGATGTAGCTGTAATACTCCTGCGTGGTTGCGTCGATAGTGTCACCGCTGCCCTGGGTATAGCTGTCCGGGAAACCCAGCAGGAAGTCCGCTCCGGCATTGCCCGTGCTGAATGGGCCAGTGGCGCCGAAAGTGAAATCACCGTTGTTGTTTGCCGAAAAGGGATTGAACACATGGTAGCGGCGCATTTCAAATCCCGCCTTCAGGCTGTGCTTTCCAATAATTTTGGAGAAGTTATCGGTGAATTGATAATTCTGCACAATCCGCGGTTGCGGGCCGTTGCCGCTGAATCCCAAGGTAAAGAAGCCGGTCACTCCAATCAGAGGCGCACTCGCACCAGAGGCGCTTTGCGGAGTGATTCCCGTGAAACCGAAGGTCGAGGGTTGAGCGGGATCGGTGGGGAATACTGAGGCAAAATTCAGCCGCGAATACCCTACACGGGCCTCATTCAGTGTGCTGGGAGAAAAACTGTGGTTGAAAGCCACGGTGATCTGCTTAGTGTGGCTGTCGTCAGTCTCCCCGAATCCCGGCAGGTTCGCTCCCAGGAACGGCAAAGTAAAGCTGTCGGGCAAATGCTCGATTGCGGCTGAACCCCAGAGAATGTTGTTCTGATTGAAGGTGTGGTCGATACGGAAAATGTATTGATCCTGGGTAATATTTTCGACGGGGTTAAATACAAACGTGCTGGCCCCGAAGTTGGGCTGTGGGACGAATTTCAGCAAGCCCTGGGAAACGCTGTTGAAGTCGGCCGTCGGAATAACCCCATTGGGAAACAGAGTGCAATAGGGAGTTCCAGCCGGCTGAGTAATACCGGCGCTGTTTTGCAGTGCGATCGGAGAGACGTTGGCCCCAAACGGACAAGCCGCCGAGCCTCCCGAGAAATCTCCGTTTCGTTGGGCCGCGGTGAACACCGTCGGATTGCCGCCATTTTCAGCCAGGCCGCTGGTGTCGGGCTGACTTGCCCGGTTCCCCTGATAGGAGAAAAAGAAGAAAGTGTGATCCTTCCAGATGGGTCCACCGATGGTGGCGCCGAACAGATTCTGGTGGAAGGGCGCGGGCGTCAGCGCGAAGTAATTTTTGGTGTTGAGAAAAGTGTCGCGATAGAACTCAAACAGATCGCCATGAAATGAGTTCGTTCCCGACTTGATGGCCGCGTTCAAAATCGCTCCCGAGTTTCGTCCATATTCGGCGTTGAGAGTGTTGGTCACCATGTTGAATTCGGCGATGGCGTCGGGACTCGGAATCAACAGCCTGTCGTTGAGGGTGATGTCGTTGTCGTCGATCCCGTCGATCAGATAGCTGTTCTGCTGGGCTTGGCTTC
Organism: Terriglobia bacterium; assembly: GCA_963812465.1. Taxonomy (GTDB): domain Bacteria; phylum Acidobacteriota; class Terriglobia; order Terriglobales; family Acidobacteriaceae; genus JAIQFF01. The sequence continues at coordinate 95,778 of CAWEVE010000029.1, read as the reverse complement.
CGTTGGTGGCGAAGGTATCGCCGAAGCGATCGGAGGTGCCAACCACTCCGGTTTGCAGTTGCTGAAGCTGAATCCAGTTGCGGGCCAGCAGCGGCATATCGACGATCGTCTTCCCGGCAACGACCGCGCCCAGTTGATTGCTGCTGGTCTCAACCTGTACCGGGTTGGCCTGCACTTCTATGGTTTCAGTCGTGGTCCCGACTTCCATTTGAATCGGAAGCGCGTAGTTCTGGTCGAGCACGAGCGTGATGCCTTTATGCTCCTGGTTCTTGAAGCCGCTCTTGCTGGCGCTCACCTGGTAGGTTCCGATGGGAAGCTGGATGAATTCGAAGCCGCCGGTGGCATCCGAGATGACGGTGCGTGAAAGGCCAGTACTGTTATTGAACGCGGTCACGGTAACGCCGGGCAACACTGCGCCGCTGCTGTCTGTGACTGTCCCGTGAATGCGGGCATACAGATTGTCAGCTCGGGCCGAAGTTGCAGCGGCGAATCCGATGAGAAAGACGAGGGCAATGCGAAACGCTAATTTGCACGAAAACGAAAAGCACTTCATTACTTGTCTCCTGATGGTGAAAACTCGGGAAGGTGTGGTCCACACGCTGGACGCGCAGCATATGAACCCACGGCTGGGCTAACATCGTGAGCTAACATCGAAAGACGGGGCCGATTAATCATCACGTACTTACTGAGGCCGCCGCGCTGTTGACACAGAATCGACGGCCAAATAACAAGACTATTTGGTAAAACACAGATGCAATTCGCTGACCAAGAACTGTGTCGAGAAGACACAGGAGAGTTTTCTTGTGATGTCAGTGACTTAGCGAATGCCGCGCTGGACGCGAGACAGGACGTGTTACGAGGTTACGGAGATTTACATTGTAAACGTATGTTTTTGCGAACGTAGAGAGCAACAAACGCGTGCTGCACATACAGTAAATACTGTAGCCTATGCGCTCGCCGCCCCGCCGGAGAACTGGAAAAGTTCTACGGCAAAACAACTTCAGGGTTATCGAAACCTTCACTTTCCAGTGTCGCCGAGTCGAAAATATGGAAAGATGGTTCACCCGGAGGACCGATGGCCAGGTTCCTTTTTACGATGTTGCTGGCGAACGATCTCGGCCTGCCGACTCGTCTTGTGCCCATTGCTCGAGCACTCGCTGATCGGGGCCATGAAGTGGCGGTGTTTAATCCCGCACCGGCACCTGCAAAGCTGATCGCTGAAGCGGGGTTACAAAACCTACCCATGCCCTCGCGGCCTATGCCGGCTCCGGTAATCGATTTGGCTCAGGCTGGGTCCGCCTGGGATGTGGAAGAATTTTTTGCCGCTCTGTATTTTGACGAGGAATCGACTCGGGGCGAAACCGCGGTCTACGTGGACCTGATCCGCGATTACGATCCTGATGTTGTCATCGATTCATTCGGGCTTCTAACTTGCCTGGCCGCACGCGTTCTTGCGGTGCCGCTGGTAACCGTGCTTCAGGGCAATATTCATCCCGCCAGCGATGGATTTCTTTGGTGGAAGAAAGACCGCCCAGCTGGATTGCCAAGTGCAGCCGCAGTGATCAATAAAGTTGCGGCGGAATACGGGATCGAACCGGTTAAGCGTTGTGTCGATCTCATGGCGGGGAATCTTTCTCTGATCCTGGGTACGCCGGAAACGGATCCGCTGCCGGCCAGCGCGAACGTCCAATACGTCGGACCAATCGTCTGGCAGCGGGAAAAAACCCGGCTGCCCGAGTGGGTCGACGCACTGAGCCGCCACCAACCGCTGATTTGGGTTTATTCCGGAAATCCCAGATACGCCAACGCTCCGACGCCGATCGATTCCATCGTCGTGATTCGAGCGGCCATCGAGGCCCTTGGCGAGATGCCAGTCCAGGTTGTGCTGACCACTGGGTACCAGGCACTACCGGAGGAAGTTGGGGCATTGCCGGCGAACTTTACTCACGCCGCCTATCTACCCGGCCTTGCCATGGCTGAGCGTTGCGACCTGATGGTGCATCATGGCGGTCACGGCTCCGTGATGACAGGATTGCTGGCCGGAACTCCGGCGGTGATCGTACCGACCATCACAGAACGCGAGAGTAATGCACGTCGGCCTTGTGGCCCTGGCGCAGGTGAGATTGTGATGCCGGTGACCCGAGCGGACGGAGAGAAGGCGATTGATGCGGTCGAGTTCGGCGCTGCCGTAAACCGGGTATTGAAAGACGTGGCTTACCGTCACTCAGCGAAGCGAGTATCAGAATCGATGCGACAATACGCCGGCGCCAAAGCCGCCGCCGACCGGGTCGAACAATTCGCCGAGGGCATCAGCAGACAGCCCCTCGCCGTACACCGAACGCGTTCATAGCCGGACCGGTTCGGACAAATTTACGGCACGACTGAAGTCGGGCCGTTCCCAAACCTATGCGGACCGTGTTTTTCCGAAAAGCTTCCTAGCAGGATGCGGAAAAAGTTGCTCTGTTGGGAGATAAGTGAACCTCAAGGGGATGACACACCCTTAACCAAGTTTAGAAAGAAGGCCAGGTTTCCGAAGCTGTGGCCTACGATGCCCGGCCATGTGTTTTTTGTGCGTTGAGCAACAAAGGAAAGCGCGATACCTGTGATTGCCATGCGGACCGTGTCCCAGAGAGTAGGCTGCATAAATAAGTGGAAGACCGACCAGAGAATCCCGTGGATAACCCACGTGGCCCTTCCGAACGCGAGTTCTTGGCGCGGAAGCACATAACCGCGCCACCACAATTCCTCCCCGCCGATATTGCACACAAGGATCACGACGGCATAGTAAACGAGAATCCACCAAGCCCCATGTAAAGGAATGCCCATAAAATCCTTCGGACCGAAGCGATCGAAAAACTCGTGGTAGAACCCGGAAGCGTCGAAGAACCTGATGGACTGCAGGGTTGGTCGAAGGATGCCAGCACTCCGCTTGAGGGTCGGGCCTATCAGAATCGCAGCGAATACCCAGACTTGGCGATTGTTCTCTCTCCAAAGGGCAAGCCAGGATGCCGCAACCGCAAATAGGTCTTCCCAATTACCTCCATACATGAAGCCCGAGAGCGCAGCTGCCCAGATCCAAGCCGTCGCGTTTGGAGCCGAGAGGCGTAACCGTTGCGTGAGCGCCTTCCAAGATGCGAAGCGAACGTCGATTGCTGCGCCAACGAGCGACGCCATCAACATGAGTGCAAGGGGCAGAATGAGCAGCAGATGGAAAATGCACCACCACGAACTCATCTGCCGCAACAGAATCGGGCCAACCCAGTGAAACAGCAAGGCGAAGGTCAAGGCCGGTATCCCGAACAAAAGCAATGACGCCAGCCAGCCTGCTGGGCTAATCGCTGGTGCGTGGTCTGTCTCGTGCACGCGGGTGAGTGTATCTGACTGGATAGGAGCCATGCGACGAAAATGACCCTGGCACCAAGAATTAAGCTTGTTTCCGGAATACAAACTGATGAGAGAAGGCGCGCGGAATCTGATTCAAGCGTTTTCCGCAGCCTGCTACGGCGTGAGTTTTCCCGTAGTCAGATAGTTCTGCGAAGGAATGCCGAAGGCGTCGGCGACGCGGTTGAAGAAGGCAAACAATGCCGTGATGTATACAGCTTCTGAAATCTGCTCCTCGTTCCAGCCCGCCACTCGCAGCTTCTCAACATCTTCGGCGGTGGAGCGATAAGCCGCGTCGGTAATCAGTTTCACGTAGTCCATGAGGGCGCGCTCCGCCGGAGTGAGGTTGGCCTCGTCCAGCTTTCCCTCTAGTACTGCCGCAACGCATTCATCAGTCGCTCCCTGAACCCGCAGGAAGTAAGCATGGCTGTCCAGTCAATACGGACACCGGTTCAGGTAGGAGACATAGCTCGCAATCATTTCCTTGTGGCGGCGCTCGAGATGTCCGGCGGAAAAATGGACTGTGTTGGAGAACTGGACCACCTGCCGCAGGAAATCGGGCCGCGCGCCGAAACACTTGATGATTCCCGGAACCTGATGCCGTCCGGAACCGGCGCGCCAGAAGTCATAAGCAGCGGCGGTTTCGCCGGTGGCTTCGGCGTCCTCGATGATTTTGATCTTTGTGGCCGGCTTTGCCGGGTCGGGCGCGATGCTTTCGTTGTTTTTTGTGTCGTTTCCTTTATTCGTTGCCATGGATCACGCTCAATGGATCAGCCTTATCAGGTAGCGGTGGCCATTGGTCAGAATTTCTGCGTACTGCGACCGGAAGAGTATACGAGCTGAGACAAGTTAGTTCGCAGACAAGTTATTTGCAGACAAGTTATTCGCAGACAAGGGCGCAAACACAATAATACAAAAGCGCTAGGAGGCTAGGAGGCGCTGAAAATATTGGTGTTCAGGAAATCGTTGCGGAACTTGCCCTGGGGATCATACTTCCTGGCTCAATTGAATAAACTCCGGCAGCTTTTCGTATCTGGAATGCAGTTGGGCCGGGGACATGGTAAACAGCTTCCCCCAGTGCGGCCGCGCCTGGAAGGGAGCCAGTTCTTTTTCAATTACCGGCAAGAGCTGGCTCACGGCGGGCCACTCCGGTTTCCAGGTGAAGTGGATGGTCACACATCGGCTGCTGGTAGCAGGGACTCATCCACAGGTTGTCGGCGGCAATGGTGCGGATTTCGGAGATCATCAGGTGCGGACCAACCTGGTCGCGCAATCGTTCCACCGCCATAATCGCTTCCATCGCGTGCTGGCGGGGCACAAAGTATTCCGATTGCAGTTCCTTGCCGGCGCTGGGCGTGAAGCCCATGCGGAAGTGCGGCAGGCGCTCATACCAGGGGCCGGGCACGCCCATCTGCTCGGTGCAGTTTTCGGCGGAAAGCTCAACGATGGGATGAAGATTCCTGGTGGCGCGTTTCGCCCCGTAAAATTCAGCGGGCGCGTCGAACTCCTGGCCCGGCTGGACGCGGCTCTTGAGCCAGACTTCGTTGAATCGCTGTTTTTGCCAGTCGGTAAAAAGGCTGACGCTGTAGGCGCTGGATTCGATCGCATCAAAATGATCGCGCAGTTCAGCCATGGGAAGGTCTTCATATACGTATTGCCGCATCTGATATGTCGGCTGAATATCGAGCGTGACTTTGGTGATGACGCCCAGCGCGCCCAGCCCGACCACCGCGCCCCGAAAGGTTTCACTGTCTCGCCGGCTGGAGAGCGTCACCACTTCACCCGCCGCGGTCACGAATTCCAGCGCCGACACCGCCGTGGACAGGTTTCCATTTTTCTCGCCCGAACCGTGAGTCGCGGTGGTGCAGGCCCCGGCAATTGAAATGTGTGGCAGCGAGGCCAGATTGTGCAGCGCGTATCCCTTGCTATCGAGGTACGGAGATAACTGACCATAACTCATGCCTGCCTCGACGGTGACAGTGCGAGCGTCCGGATCAAGGGCGACCACTTTGTCCATGGCCTTGAGCGAAAGCAGTTGATCCTTGCTGTCGGCAATCTTATTGAAGCAATGACGCGTACCCAGAACCTTCAGGCGGCTCTGCTTCTTGACGAATTCCTGTACCTGTTCGAGCGAGCCGGCCGGATATAAGCTTCTCGGTGCTGTATTCGAAATTTCCCGCCCAGTTCGTCAGTTTGCCACCCGACGCCCAGGCGAATAAAGGTGAGAGCGCAGGGCTTGCGATCATCGCGGAGCAAAGCTTGAGAAAAGTTCTTTTGTTCACGGCTTCAGAGAGTACAGCCTGAGTTTAAGCCGCGCTCATTCTACACCGAGCCCACCACGATTCTACTCGCCGATACCACAACCCGGTCTCCAACCAGGCTTTGTCCCTCAGGCCAAGATCAGAGTGATCCGAGGGTGTCCCACCCCCTGCGCTTTTCCAAGGGCGGGAGAAAGTCCTTCCTCACGACGGCCTGTCACAGGGAACGAATGGACTTTTGTAAAGAGAACTTGACCGCGGGCAGGTCCTTGCAAACAAGGGTCCTCCCCCGTACAACGTATATTATTGTACATTCATTAACATAAGCACAAAATGTTCCACGTGGAACATTACGTCGATTTGGCGGCGGGCTGTACCGTCCAGGGTTTGCCGTCGAAATACGAGGGCAGTTCCAGGCCAAAGAGTTTCAGGATCGTCGGAGCCACGTCGACGATTGCGGGCTTTTCGATTGCGATCTTGCGATTGGAAAACAGCACCCCGGGGACGAGCCGCGGATCAACACAATGATCGCCGCTCCAGGCTTTGAGGTTGTCTTCGAAGATCTTGCCGGTCACCTTTCCCATCACCGAGTCCCATGAAGCGCGGAATCCTTCGCCGTAGCCGACAATCAGGTCAGGAGCGTTGTCCACATACGGACCGGCGTAGACAGCATCGCAATCGAACATTCCGGTGATGCCAACCGCACCGGATGCGGGATCGACCAGGCCGTCCAATTTAGCGCGCAGTTCTTCTTTTAAAGCCTCGGCTTCGGCTCCGGCCTCAACGATCCCTTCGCGCTCGCGGCCCTTCAGGTTCAGGTAAAGGCCGTTAAGGCCCATGGTGTAGGCGCGGGTGCGAGACCAGTCCACGTCTTCGAACCAGTCCCCACTTTCGGTTTTCCCGTCTTTCAACGCCAGGTAGCCGTTCTGATGCAGCCACGCGTTCAGGTTCATGCAGCGGGCAAATGACTTGAAGCCGTGGTCGGAAATCACCAGCAGCAATGTTTCGTCGTCAATCTGCTGCATGACCTTGCCGATCAGCGTGTCCATGCGGTCATACAGATCCTGAATGACGCGGGGCTTTTGATCCTGCGTCAGATCTCTCACCGCGGGATGATCCGCGATCCAGATAGCGCCAGAACATGTGCTGCACTCGGTCAGTAGTGTCGAAGACGCAGGCACACAGGCCTTGCGGAGTCTTTTCCAGCGCATCGAAGAACATGCGCTCGCGGTCTTCATGATTGCCATAACATTGCGCCAGAAATGCCTGGTCGTCCAAAACTTCTTCGTTCAGCGCCCAGGTATCTTCCGCCAGGCCTAAAGTGGCGTAGGGACCAAAAAGTTTCGCCAGATAAATGGAGTAGGTCACGGGGTGCGAAATCGGCAGATCGGGGCGTCCGGGATCGATGTTCACCGGGGTGACGTACACTTCCACCTCAGGCGAGATTTCTTTCAGATAAAAACGGCAGATGCCGTGAGCGGTAAAACCCATGCCGGCTTTGAACTTCACCGGAATCCACTCGGAATATTCGCCGAGCTTGACTGTGACAGTTTCAGAGTCGATATCAATCCGGGCCCGGCCGCGGCGCGGGTCAGGTATAAATCTTGAAATCGGCGCGCAATTCGTCGCCTGTGCCCAGAGGACTTTCGGGACCCGGAATGTAGGAATGAAATCCCGCACCGTTGCGCTCGATGGGAATTCGCACGCCGCCCTCGCGAAACTTGCCGCTGCTGGCGCGGGTGGTACAGAAACAAAACGTGCCCTGGCTTCCTTTCAAGTCAGGAACGCACATGCCCGAGAGCAAGACGCCGGGAAATTTTTCCGGCGGGAAGGTCACCGGAACCCGGATGACCGAGCAGAAAACTCCCGCCTTGCCCAGCCAGTGCCAGAAAGGCGTTCCCTTCCGCAAGCCTTTGACCTCGGATTTTCCCAGCGGCAGCGAATACTTGCCAATGCGCAGATGCCGCTTGGGTTCGCTGATCTGGGCCGAAGAAAGATACGGGAGGTAGTTCTTCAGGTCGCGGGCGAGGAAGTCGTAAATATTATGTTTGCCGGGATTCACCCCGGTTTGAAATGTGGACCACGCGACCGGAGAAATCGCGGGGAAGGTCGTACGCAGTGGACGAAAGGTTCCGTGGTCGCGCAGTTTGGCGAGATTAGGAAGTTTGCCCTCGTCCATGAAACGGCTGGCCAGCACAGGGTCCATGCCGTCGAAGCCCACGATGATCACCCGCTTTACCTGCGCCTTGCCATAGGCCTTGCGCCGCCGGAACACCCGCAGCAACTGGCGAATGGGCCAAGTCACAAGCGCGTAGAAGGAATAAAGGAAGGCGACAAAAATGGTCCAGAAAGAAGATAGGACGGCAAATCCCGCGCCCGGACCTGCATACGCCTCGCTGCGCAACGGGAAACAGCAGCACCAGACCGACAACCAGGAGTGCGGCAGACACCAGGCCGAGTGCGTTTCCTGCGGAACGAAGATAACTTCATACCTGGATTCCTAACACGCTCTTGAAAACAAACCCGGCAATTAACGAGACTACAAAAAACAAGACAATCCAGTTCCATTCCATCCACGCAAAATTAATGACGCGCGGCGGATAAGAGATTGCGATTGATTGCACTGGACTATTTTCCGCCAGCGCCGGCTCGCCAGACATAAACATCCGCTCCCAGAAATTTCCGTGCAATCGAACCGGCGAAACGCGAGCCAGTCCCGGCGCGACGACGACCTGCTTTGAAACCGCTTTCCCCGGCGGCAGCGAGATGAATGTCGTATCGTCCGTCACGCTGTGCTGCCACCCGCCAGACAACTTCTTTGTCCGCGGGAACATGGACCGCGGGAGCCGAACTCACCAGCTCCGGCGGCAATTGCAGTTCAATCGCACTCGCAGCGGCGGGGTCATCGACTTTGGCTTCTACCAGAAAAGTCTCTCCCTGATGCAGCGGCGTCCAGCCGAAATAACGGTCCAACTGGATGATCAGAAAAGTAATGGGCAGGATCGCGATCAGAAACGGCGTGAACGCCAGCCGCAGATAGCTGCCGGTTCCGCGCAGAATTCTGCCCGTACGCGCGCATCACCACTGGAAGTTGGTCCTGGAAAAGCCGGACCGCAAGCAAGTGCGCCTTCAGGCGATCTTTCGCCCGGCCGATCGCTTTTTGATCGGAGGTGTAGCGAAACACGATCACCATCAACAGCCCGATCACAATCGAAATGGCCAGAACGAGCAGGAGCGGACCAGAGGAAAGCAGGACGGAGCTAAAGAGCCAGCGGAAAGGTATGAAAGAGAGAGTGATCACTGATTTTGTAAACACGAAGCGAAGCTACTCGATGTAGCCCAGTCCCTGCAGGCGCTTGGTCACCTTCTCCTTGGATTCAGAACTTCCCTGGTCAGGCGCCAGCCGCTTGATTTCCTTTTCAATTGTGTGCAGCACGAATTCATCCACCGACGCGTAGCCGGAAGCTTCGGCGCACTTTTTAGCTTTTTCCAGCAATTCACCTTCGATTTTGATTTTTTGCGACGACATTACGCTGTCTCCATATTAAAAAACCGAGTGTCCCATCATACTGCCCGGCTGGGGTATTCCAAATTCCGCAAAGATGGTGGGAGCGATATCGGTGAGCGCCGGATTAGCTGCATTGATGGGACGGTTGCTCAAAAGAACGCCCGGCACCAGGGTGTAATCCATGCAGTGATCGCCGCTCCAGGGATTGGTGTTGTCCTCGAAAACGTCAGCCGGAAAATTGCCCAGGATGGTTTGCCATCCAGCGCGATAACCGCGATTGTAGCCGACAACTAGATCAGGGCCGTGGTCGGCATACGGGCCTTGATAAACTTCGCTGGCTCGGTCGACGCGCGTGATCGCGGCGAGGTTGTTTTGTGGATCGCGTACATTCAGCAACTCGCTCTTAATCTGCTTAAGCAACGCGTCGGCCTGAGCGCCCGGTTCAACGATCCCTTCGCGCTCGCGGCCTCGCAGATTCAGATACAAGCCGTTCAAGCCCAACCCGTAGGCGCGGGTGTGGGCCCAGTCCACGTTCGCGAAAGCCTGATTCGGATCGGCATTGGGCTCGCCCCGTAGCGTGATGTAGCCGTGGTTCAGCAGCCATGTATTCAGATTGAAAGAGCGGTTGTAGGGCGCGAACCCGTGGTCAGAGAGTACAAGAATCGTTGTGTTCTCATCCGCGCGTTGCAAAACTTCGCCCAACACCTGGTCAATCTGCTCATAGAAGTCAGCCAGGGCCGCACCATATTCAGCTGCAAGTGATGCGTCGTATTCCGGGTGTTGTGGATCGATGAGGCGCCATAGCATGTGCGAATTGAGATCGAGACTGGAAAAATAAAAAAAGAATACGCCCGAATGGAATTTAGGAAATTCGACGTCGAAGATCTGACGGTGCTCGGCCAACACCGTGCGTGACTGCTCCAGGTATTCCTTATCGTCGAGGACCCCAGCGGAGCGCGCCTTGGTGTCTTCGGAAATGCCCTGGGTGTAGAACTCGCCCACTTCTTCGGAAAGCTCGCGCGAATAGTTTTTCGGAGTGGAAATTGGTAACGCCGGATCGGCGGGATCAATGTTGATGGGCGAAACATAAAGCTCGAACCGCGGATGGGCTTGCTTGAGATAGAAGCGGCAGATGCCCCGGACGTTCCCAATAAACGGAATGAGCTGAAACTGGATGTGAACCCAGTCGCTCCACTCGCCTTCGCGCAACACGAATTTCGCATCCTGCACCGCGAACATGGCCACCGGCGCCAGCGGATCGACAGAAACCGTGAATGGCTTCGGTGGATGGAGGTGCTCCCTTGCGAAATGTGTTGTCTGGTCCGATCAGCTTGGCCTTTACTTGCGATTCTTTTACTTCGACCGGAATAATCTGGCCGCCTTCCACCACTCCAGCGCTTGCCATGGGATCATCGGTGTAGAAAGAAAATGTGCCGTAACTGCCGCGCAAATCGGGCGTACCCATGCCCGACAAAGTGCGTCCCTTCGCCGGCACTGGCGGAAAATTCGATGGCATACGAAAAATTGAGTTGGGGACTCCGTAGTCGTCGAGAGTTTCCCAGAACGCTTTTCCCTGGCGGAGCTGCTCCGCCGTGCCGCCCCCGAAGGGAATAACCCAGCTTCCCAAATGAATTCCGTGTTTCGGTGGCTCTACCCGCGATGCGGAGAAATAAGGCTGCAGCGTGTGCGGATCGCGATGAATGAAATCAAAGATGCCGTGCCCGCCGGCATTCATGCCCGTGATCAGGTTCGACCACGCCACCGGACTTTGCGGTGGAATACTGGTCGTGAGCAAGCGAAACGATCCCTTTTGGCTCAGGATCGGAAAAGTTCGGCATCTTGCCCTCGGCCATGAACTTTTTCAGGAGTTGCGGATCCATCCCGTCAATGCCGAGGATGATGAGCTTTCTTGTTGCCCTGCCACTTTTGGCGCTGGCACGAAAACAGAAGCGCAACCGTCGCGCACAGCAGCAGGGAAAAACAAAGTTTCTGGATTCGTTGGAAATGCAATGTAGAGCGTGATTCTCTGCGCCCTGCCAGTTGATGTCAAGCGACCGGGCGGCCTGTAGCTCTGCGGTAGACTGAATCCATGTTCCGGCGGAAATTCCTGCTATTCCTGTTCGCTCCCGTCATTATTTTCCTGCGTCCGATCTCATCTCCAGCAGCCACCCCGCCGAATATCGTCCTGATCACCCTCGATTCAACCCGCGCCGACCGCATGGGCTTCCTGGGCTCGAAGGCGAAACTTACGCCGAACCTCGATGGCATCGCCGGACAGAGCGTCGTTTTTGAACAGGCATATTCTCAGGCACCGCTGACCGTGGTGTCTCACGCAACCATACTGACCGGCACTTACCCCCAGACGCATCGGGCAAGCGAGTTTGGCAATGCTCTTGCGCCGTCTTTGCCGTTCGCACCCGACTTGCTGCGCCAGCACGGCTACCACACCGCTGCATTTGTGGGGGCCATTGCATTGGACCCGAAAAACGGATTCGCCCCTGGCTTCGACCGGGGCTTTACCGTGTATGACGCCGGATTTCGTCCGCCGGCGCGTGGACAAAGTCGTTTCAGCTCCGTCGAGCGCACGGGTGCACAGGTTGTGGCCCGCGCCAGCAACTGGCTTACTGCGCAATGCACGAGGGCCGTTCTTTTTATGGATTCACTTGAATGATCCTGCGGCGGCGTCAGGCGCCGCATACAACGCGGCGATCGCAAGTGCTGATTCGTCGGTGGGAAAATTGATGGCGGCGCTTCGATCCCGCAACTTGTACGACAACGCGTTGATCGTGATTGCTTCCGATCATGGAGAGAGCCTGGGAGCGCATGGCGAAGAGTCTCATGGCATTTTTCTCTACGATGAAACTGTCCGGGTTCCCCTAGTCGTGAAATTGCCGCAAAACCAAAGCGCAGGAAAGCGTGTGCGGGCCAGAGCCAGCCTGGTGGATATTGCCCCCACTCTATTGGAAGTCGCGGGAGTCGCTATTCCTTCGCAGATGCAAGGACAGTCGCTGTTGCGGATTGCCAAAGCAAATACAAATTCCGATCAGCCTGCTTATTCCGCGAGTGAGTTTCCTCAACGCGCGTTTGGCTGGAGCGCGTTGGAGTCGTGGCGTGCCGGAAAATATCTGTACATTCGATCGCCGAAACCCGAACTATACGACCTCGCCGCTGATCCGGGCGCGGCGCACAATCTGGCGCAGAGTTCCAAAGCCACGCTGGAAACCATCGCGGCCCAGTTGGATGCGTTCGACCGACGTTTTACCAACTCCGGCGCCGCTGCTGGCGCTTCGGAACTCACTTCGAGTGAAATGCAAAAACTGGCGTCTCTGGGATATGTCGGGCTGCAGAAGTCAGGTTCGCCGGTGAGCACGGCCAGCGGAGTCGATCCGAAGGACGGAATTGCGGTCGCCAATAAGGTATTGCTTGCGCAAAGTTTTCTGAATGACGGAAAGCCGGAGAAAGCCGTCGCTGTCCTGGAACCGCTCATGGCGAGTGCGTCGAAGATGTATCTGGCGCAGTACGTGATGGGAGCAGCGCTCGCGCAACTAGGCCAGTTCCCGCAAGCCATTGAGCGATTGCATAGCGCCATAGAACTGCAGCCGGACTCGACCTGGGCCCACTATGCAATGGGCACGAGCCTGCTTAAAAGCGGCGACTACAAGACCGCCGTCGTTCATCTTGAGATTGCGTCCAGCCGTCTGCCTGATTTTGCCGACGCCCATTCCCTTCTGGCACAAGCTTACGAACACCTGGGCAGGACCGACGATGCCAGGCGCGAACTGGCGCGTGCTGCAGCGCTGAGAAACTAGTACGGGTCACGAAAGCAGGGGCGAACCCGAGCCGTCCCGCATATGCCCTAAAGCAACAATGTCTATAAAACTACTAGACTTATACAAGACGATTTGCTTATACTCTCTTTCATGGTGACCGGCCAAGCTATGTCCACCTGTTGTACGAACGCGAGCTGTTGCTGCGCGTGTCGTAATCGTCGTGGGCACGAGGATGGAATGTAGCCGGAGCAAAACATTCAAGTTCTCAAACGGCCGACGATGATCAAAATCGTCGGCCGTTTGCTTTTTAGCGAAATTTTATGGGGGAGAGCTAGTGCGGAAGAAAATCCTAATCGCTCTTGGTCTGCTGAGTGTTTTGTCGATCCAAGGTCTGGGCCAGTCCGGTCAAGTCTCGTTGCTGAATGTTTCCTACGACCCCACGCGCGAGCTGTATCAGGATTTCAACCAGGCCTTTGCCAAATACTGGAAGGCTAAGACCGGCCAGACGGTCACGGTCGAGCAGTCTCATGGCGGGTCCAGCAAGCAGGCGCGCGCGGTGATCGACGGATTGCAGGCTGACGTGGTCACCCTGGCGCTGGCCTACGACATCGACGCAATTTCGCAGAATGCCGGATTGCTTCCGGCGGACTGGCAAAAGCGGTTGCCGCAGAACAGCACTCCCTACACTTCAACGATTGTGCTGCTGGTGCGAAAGGGCAATCCGAAACATATCAAAGATTGGGACGACCTGGTGAAGCCGGGGATTTCGGTGATCACGCCCAATCCTAAAACGTCGGGCGGAGCGCGCTGGAATTACCTCGCTGCCTGGGCCTACGCTCTCAAACAACCAGGAGGCAGCGAAGAGAAGGCGCGAGATTTTGTGAGCCGCCTTTACAAGAATGTTCCGGTGCTGGATTCGGGAGCGCGGGGATCGACGACCACATTCGTGCAGCGTGGAATCGGCGATGTGCTGATTGCCTGGGAAAATGAGGCCTTTCTCTCCATCAAGGAGCTGGGGCCGGACAAAGTTGAAATTGTGGTGCCGTCGCAGAGCATTCTGGCCGAACCACCGGTCGCAATCGTCGACAAAGTAGTGGACAAGAAAGGCACGCGGAACGCCGCCCAAGCCTACCTGGAGTATCTGTACACGCCCGAGGGGCAGGAGATCGCCGCGAAAAATTATTATCGGCCGCGGCTTGAATCGGTCGCGAAGAAGTATGCCGTCAACTTTTCCCAAAGTGAAGCTGGTCACCATCGATGACACTTTCGGCGGCTGGCAGAACGCGCAGAAAACACACTTTGCCGATGGCGGGGTGTTCGATCAGATTTATCAGCCCAATCAGTAGCCGGTAAAGGGATGACTTTTACTTTCAAAAAACGCAGCAACCTGCCGGGTTTCGGACTGGCGCTGGGATTCACCGTGTTGTATCTCAGCCTGATTGTGCTGATTCCGCTGGCTGCAACTTTTCTGAAGGCTTCGGCGCTGAGCTGGAGCTCAGTTCTGGCACATCGTTTCGTCTCCTCGCGCTGTGGCCTCTTATCGTCTAACCTTCGGGGCTTCGCTGATCGCTGCTCTCGTCAACCTTGTATTTGGGGTTCTGGTGGCGTGGGTGCTGGTGCGATACAGTTTTCCCGGCAAGCGATTATTTGACTCGCTGGTAGATCTTCCATTCGCGCTGCCCACCGCGGTTGCGGGCATTGCCTTGACCACCATCTACGCGCCCAACGGCTGGCTGGGCAAGCCGCTCGCTGCTCTCGGAATCAAGTCGGCCTATTCCCCGCTGGGAGTCGCCATCGCGCTCACGTTTATTGGCCTGCCCTTCGTGGTCCGAAGCGTGCAGCCCGTCCTGGAAGACATGGACAAGGAACTCGAAGAAGCTGCGGCCAGCCTGGGAGCCAGCCGCTGGCAAACTTTCTCGCAGGTTGTGCTGCCGACGATTTTGCCGGCGGCATTGGCCGGCTTCGCCATGGCATTCGCCCGCGCAATCGGAGAGTACGGCTCGGTGGTATTCATCTCCGGCAACATGCCGATGCGAACTGAAATCACGCCGCTGCTGATCATCACCAAGCTCGATCAGTACGACTATGCGGGCGCAACTGCCATCGCCGTAGTCATGCTGGTGTTCTCGTTGGTACTGCTGCTGCCGATCAATCTTTTGCAGAAGTGGAGCAGCAGCCGGGACGAGAAGGCCGCCGAGTTAGTTCCGGAGCTGATGGAAACGTAAATGTTCATTGAGACTGAGAGATAAATGGCAACCACCACACTAGTTGCGGGAAAGCTTCCGAGAAGCGGGCGCATTGCCACGGCCGCGACCGGGGAGTCGGCGGCCGTCCGCTGGACGCTGATCGGCGTCGCTGTGTTGTTTCTCGCGCTTTTTATTTTCCTGCCGCTCGCGATTGTCTTTTCTCAGGCTTTCGAAAAAGGAGTTGCTGTCTATTGGGCCAGCCTGCGCACGCCCGATGCGCTGGCGGCCATCCGCTTGACGCTGCTGGCGGCAGGCATCGCGGTGCCGCTGAACCTGGTGTTTGGAGTGGCGGCGGCCTGGGCGATCGGAAAATTTGAGTTTGTCGGAAAGAGCCTGTTGATCACCCTGATTGACCTGCCGTTTTCCGTCTCTCCCGTGGTCGCGGGCCTGATCTACGTGCTGCTCTTCGGCTTGCAAGGATTGCTGGGACCGTGGCTGGCTCGGCATGACCTGCAAATCATTTTTGCCGTCCCGGGAATCGTGCTGGCGACGATCTTCGTGACTTTTCCTTTTGTGGCTCGCGAATTGATCCCGCTGCTTCAGGCGCAGGGACAGGAAGAGGAAGAAGCCGCGCTGGCCCTGGGCGCCAGCGGCTGGCAAACTTTTTTCCGCGTGAGCCTGCCCAACATAAAATGGGGATTACTCTATGGCGTGATCCTGTGCAATGCCCGGGCCATGGGCGAATTCGGCGCGGTCTCGGTCGTTTCCGGCCACATTCGAGGACGCACCAACACGATGCCGCTGCACGTTGAGATTCTCTACAACGAATATCAATTCGCAGCCGCCTTTGCCGTGGCATCGCTGCTGGCTTTGCTGGCTCTGGCTACGCTGGTGGTCAAGACCCTGGTGGAATGGAGAGCGCGGCATCAGCTTGCGGAATCCGCGCGGTGGAACGGGGAAGTTGCATGAGCGGGGAGTTGCATGAGTATTGAGGCGCGGAACATCACCAAGAAGTTTGGGCAGTTTACCGCCCTTGACCATGTCGACCTGGAAATTCCCTCCGGCGAACTGGTGGCCCTGCTGGGGCCGTCGGGTTCGGGGAAGACCACTCTGCTGCGCATTATCGCGGGACTGGAATTCGCCGATTCTGGAACCGTGCTATTCGATGGCGAAGATACCACTCAGCGAACTGCGCGCGATCGCCGCGTCGGCTTTGTGTTTCAGCACTACGCGCTTTTCCGCCACATGACGGTGTTTGAAAACATCGCTTTTGGGCTCAGAGTCCGGCCGCGCGCAGTGCGCCCCTCGAAGGAGCAAATTCGCGCCAAGGTTGACGAACTGCTCAAGCTGATTCAGCTGAAAAATTTGGCCAGCCGTTATCCTTCCCAGCTTTCCGGAGGCCAGCGGCAGCGGGTTGCGCTGGCGCGGGCGCTGGCGGTTGAACCCAGCGTTCTGCTGCTGGACGAGCCCTTTGGCTCACTGGACGCGAAAGTCCGGCTGGAATTGCGCCGCTGGCTGCGGCAATTGCACGACGAAGTTCACATCACCAGCGTGTTCGTGACCCACGATCAGGACGAGGCGCTGGAGGTTGCCGACCGGATCGCGGTGATGAACGAAGGCCGCATCGAGCAGGTCGGCAGTCCGGACGAGGTTTACCATCGTCCGATCACGCCTTTCGTTTATAACTTTCTGGGCAACGTAAATCTGTTCCACGGCCGCATCGACGAGGAAAATCCGGCGATTCACGACGCCGCCACCGGAGAGTTGGTCTACGTGCGGCCGCACCTGTTGGAGATCCATCGCCAGCCCAATGGCGGAAGCAACTTTCGCGCCACCATCAAACACATTAATTCCGCCGGCCCCCTGGTCAAGGTCGAAGCCCTCACCGAGTGGGGAGCGCCGGTTCACGTTGAGCTTTCGCAGGAAAAGTTTCCGGAGCTTGAGCTGGCAAAGGATGACGCGGTCTTCATCATTCCCAAAGAGCTGAAGGTATTTCAGAAGAAGGTCGTCTAGGGGAAGGAAGACTTTGCTCGCCCGCCGATCATGCTGCGTCACGGCCAGTTCAGATCAGCTGGCAAAGCACGATTCCGCCTGCCTCTGTGCTTTGGGAAGGGCACGGCTCTAGCCGTGCCGCTCGAGCGATACTCTGCGGCTTCAGCCGCTGCGAGAGCGTCCAGGCATCTTTTCGGACTGGTCCGCGGTACTCGTGCGGATGACACACCTTGAATGCTGCCGGATAAACAGCGAACCTCAGCGGCTCAAAGCCGCATCGGCTCATAGCGGTTTCGGCACGACTGAAAGTCGTGCCCTTCCCGGCGTGGCGACGGCATGGAATTCATGCCCGTCGAGCACATGTCTACGGCTGAATTTCCAACTCGGCTCCCGATCCGTGGGCCGAATCCGGACCGATCCAGACCGTCACCTTTGCGGGTTCGACGACGAAATGGTTTTGGTCATCCCACAGGGCGAACGCCTCCGGCCTCAACATAAACGTCACTTTTTTGGTTTCGCCTGGCGCCAGAGGGATGCGCTGAAATCCCTTCAACGCACGTACCGGCTGCGTCATACTGGTGCCTTGCAGACGAACGTAGAGCTGAACCACTTCTTCCGCCGGCCGGGAACCGGTGTTGGTAACTTCAGCGCTGGCGGTCAGCACAGCTTTTGTCCTCCGGGACTGCCATCGAGCCCCTGGTTCAAGTTGGACGCCAGCAATTTCTTTCCGCTGATTTCCGTCGGCCCGTAACGGAAACTGCTGTAAGACAGACCGTAGCCGAATGGAAACTGCGGGCTGTTCTGCTCATCGATGTAACGCGACACGTATTTCTCTTCACGAGTTGCTCGGGGGTCTGGTCAAATCCACTTTGTTCGCCGGCCGCCCGGTGCTTAGGGCGTTGTAGTAAAGCGGCTCCTGTCCGACGCTGCGAGGCCAACTTACCACCAGCCGGCCGCTGGGATTGGATTCGCCGTAAAGCGTGCGCACCAGCGCCGGTCCGGCCTGGATGCCCGGAAACCACGCTTCCAGCACCGCCGGAACATGTTCGAAGGCCCACGGCAAAGTGAGCGGACGTCCGCTGAACAGAATGAGAACCACCGGTTTGCCGGTGGCGACAACTTTCTCCAGCAATTCCTGCTGGCGCCCCGGCAGGCCGAGGTTGGTTCGTGAAGCGGCTTCGCCGGTCATCCCGGGAGCATCTTCGCCGAGCGCGAGAATTACCACATCCGCTTTAGCGGCGCCTGCGACCGCAGCGTTCAGATCGTCGTCGGACCCGCCGGTGATACCGACGCCTTTCGCCTGAAACAGGTGCTGCTCTCCCACTCGTTGGGCAAGCGCCGCACGTAAAGTGACCGCGTCTTCGGCTCGGGCTTTTCCCGTCCATGCTCCCAGCATGTTGGATCGATCGTCACCGAGCGGTCCGATCAACGCGATGTCATGAACCGCATCCGAAAGCGGAAGCAAGGGCGCGTGATTCTTTCCTGGCTCGTTTTTCAACAGAACAAAAGAACGCTCGGCGGCAGTTCGCGCCAACGCGACACTCTCCGGTCGCAGCATGGCCTCAGCTTCGTGCGCCTCATCAGCATAAGGATGATCGAACAATCCCAGCGCGAACTTAAAGCGCAGAACGCGCCTTACGGCCTCGTCCAAATTTGCCTGCGGCACCTGTCCGGAACGGACCAGCGCGGCCAGGTGATCGTGATAAAGGCTGCTGACCATATCCATGTCAACGCCCGCCAGAAAACTTTTGCGGGCCGCGGTAGCCCCGTCATTGGCGATGCCGTGTGGAATGATTTCAGCGACCGAGGTCCAATCGCTATCCACCACGCCCCGAAATCCCCATTCCGTTGCGCAGAATCTGCTTCAGAGTGAAGGGATTGGCGGAGGTCGGCACTCCGTTGAGCGAGTTGAAGGCGCTCATGATGCGTCGCCGCGCCGGCATCCACTGCTGCGTGAAACGGTGGCAGATAAACCTGCCGAAGTGTGTGCTCGGAGATTTCAGTGGTGTTGTAGTCGCGTCCGCCTTCGGCCGCGCCATAGCCGACAAAATGTTTAGCGCAGGCGGCAATGCTATCCGGCGCATCAAGACGCGAGCCTTGATATCCGCGAACGTAGGCTGCCGCCATCTGCGCGACCCAGAAATGGATCTTCGCCGGCGCCTTCCATCATCCGGCCCCAGCGGGCGTCGCGGGAGATATCCACCATGGGAGAGAACGTCCAGCGAATTCCCGTGGCCGAAGTTTCCTGGGCCGCCACGCGAGCCGCCTGCTCCACCAGCGCCGGATCCCAGCGTCGAGGCCAGACCCAGCGGGATGGGGAATTCCGTGCGGAAGCCATGAATCACGTCGAGCCCAAAAACAATTGGGATATGCAGACGCGACTTTTCAACTGCAACGTGCTGGAATGCGTTGGTCTCCTTCGCAGTCGTGACGTTGAACAGGGCGCCGATCTGGCCGCCGGCGATGAGGTCTTTGTAGTCGGAACGTCCGGCGCCCGGTCCGGTCGCCTGACCTGGCGAATATTGGACCAATTGGCCGACCTTCTCTTCCAGCGTCATCTGGCGCAGAAGATTTTCTACTTTGGCATCGAGACTGGGGTCATACACGCCGGTGCGAAGCGGCAGGCCGGAATCTGGGCGCGGAGAGCTTTTTGGGTTGCCAGGGGATGCCACAACAACACGGCAAGAACAACGAGCGCCAAGCTAAGTTTTCGAATCATGGGGTGGGACCTAGCCTTGAAATGCGCTCAAAGTTAATGCTTTCAAAATATGCTCTCAAAATGAATGAGAGATGTATTTGGCCCGGCTGTCAAGCCAGAACCGACGCCGTCAGTTGCACAGTTTGAACGCCTCCACTTCGGCGTCATCCTGAGGGACTTCCAGTCCCGAAGGATCTTGCGCGTAGCGACTATGCGCTGATCAGAGTGGGTTTCGCTATACCGGTACTGCCGTCTTTCGCTCCGGATTGAAGAACGGCATCTTCACGATCTTCGCGGTCACCCTCTGCCGGATAGCTTCGATGGTAATCTCCATCTGCAGTTTGGTGCCGATTTGGGAGTGCGCAGTGTCCACGCTGGCCAGAGCGATCATCTTCTTCAACACCGGCGACCACGTGGTGGTAGTGGCCTTGCCCACCTGCTTGTCTTCCACATAAACGGGCACCGCCACGCGCGAAGCCTGGCTGGGGGCGGCGGGCGTGAGCCCAAATTTTTCGTAACGCTCCTCCACTTCGGGCCAGTCGATTTCGAGTCCCACCAGCTGCCGCGGCACACCGCTGTTTTTGCTGCTCGAGCAGCGCGGCCTTGCCGATGAAATTTTCTTTTTCCAGATGAACCATCTTGCCAAAGCCCAATTCGTAGGGTGAATATTTCTGCGACGGGATCAGCGCCTTCTTGCTGCTGGTGTAATCGACTTCGATCAGCAGCAATCCGGCCTCGACCCGGGCCACGTCCAGCGCCAGCATTCCGGCGGCGTGGATGTCGAACTGTTTTCCCTTTCTCCATGATCGAGTCCCAGACTTTCACCGCATCGTTCCACGGAACCCAGATCTCATAGCCCAGATCGCCGGTGTATCCGGTGCGAGAAATATCCACGAAAACGTTGCCGATCTTGCCGCGGGTCATGCGGAAATATTTGAGATTGGCGATGTCGGCTTCGGCGACCGCTTTGAGCAGTTTGCCCGAGGTTGGCCCCTGCAGAGCCAGAGCGGCCAGTTGCTCGGAAATGTCCTCGACCTGAACATCCATGTTCAAGCCGTTCTGCCGGAACCAGCGCAGGCTGGGGTCGGCAGCGGTCCAGCGATATTTGTTTTCTTCCAGGCGAGTGATGGTACCGTCGTCGATCACGTTGCCCTGCTCGTCGCACCAGCAGCAGTAAATTACCTGGCCGACTCTCACCTTGCTGATATCGCGGGTGATCACGCGATTCACCATCTTGGTGGCGTCCTTGCCGGTGATCAGATACTTGTAAAGCGGCGTAATGTCGATGAGCGCCGCAGCGTTGCGGATGGCGTTGTACTCGTGCTCGTGATGCACTTCGTAGACGCTGACGGTGTAATATCCCGACCACTCGCGGTAATTCAGGCTCTGGCAAAGCGGAAAAGTTCGTCTCGTGAAATGCAGTTCCGACTGGCAAGTTGTTTCCTCGATTCAGTCCGTGGATTATAAGCAGCGCTGTGGTGATGACGCCAGTGCTCGGATGACTGCTGGTCACGGCTGATGCGGGTCAGAGGTCGTTGCTTTGCGACCTTTGCGTTCTTCGCGGTAAACATTTGAACCGCAAAGGCCGCAAAGATCCGCAGAGAGAGACTGCGAATCTTTGCAGACAAGAATCGAACTTCCCGGTAGAATGACATTTCGATCACGATCAGTCAAAACCATGACTTCACCCTGGAACGTCATCCTTACCTGGACGGTTCTTCCCAGCGGGCTCTAGTCCGAGTCGTCGCGTTCTCTTCCCGATGTTCAAGATGTAACTGTTAGAATTCTGAAAACTTTGTATCGCCAATGCTGTCCGTTTCGCGGACTGAGAATTGAAAGCCGGCATGCCGTCTAACTCGAAATACGACGCAATCATTATCGGCGGAGGCCACAACGGCCTCACCACTGCCGCCTACCTGGCGCGCGCGGGAAAGAAAGTTCTGGTGCTGGAGCGGCGTCACGTGCTGGGCGGCGCGGCGGTCACCGAAGAAGTTTTCCCGGGATTCAAATTCTCGGTGTGCTCTTACGTGGTCTCGCTGCTGCGCCCGGAAATCATTCGCGATCTCGATCTGCCCCGCCATGGCCTGGAAATCCTCCCGCTCGACGGCACTTTCACTCCCATGCCCAGCGGCGACTATCTGTGGCGAGTCAATGATCACGGCAAGACTCATCGCGAGATCGCGCGGCACTCGAAAGTCGATGCCGAGGCCTACGACGAATTCGGCAAAGCGATGCAGGCCATGTGCCGCTTCGTGAAGCCGATCCTGAGCATGGTCCCTCCCGATCCGGCGACGCTGAATCCCAAAGAACTGATGAAGCTGCTGTTCATCGGCCGGCGTTTTCAGGGCATGACCAGCGAGGACAAATACAACCAGGTGCAGTTGATGACCATGAGCGCCATCGACTTCCTGGATCAGTGGTTTGAAACCGATGTGCTCAAGGCGACGATGTCTGCCTCGGGCATCATCGGAACGTTCCTCGGTGTGCGCTCGCCGGGGACCGCCTATGTGCTGTTGCACCACTACATGGGAGAGATTGATGGCGCCTTCCGCTCATGGGGGTTTGCCCGTGGCGGCACCGGCGCAATCTCCAATGCCATCGCTGATGCGGCCCGCGAGGCCGGAGCCGAAATCCGCACTGAAGCCGCGATTGCACAGATCATCGTGAAGAACGGCAAGGCCAAAGGCGTGGTGCTGGCCAACGGCGACGAAATTTATGCCGACATCATCTCGTCCAGCGTCGATCCCCGGCTTACTTTCACAAAGTTTATCGAGACGGGCACGCTGCCCGCTGAATTTCTGGAAGAAGTGAACCGCTACAAGTACCGCGGATCTTCCGGCAAGGTAAATCTGGCTCTCGACGCTCTGCCCAACTTCAAGGCCATACCCGGACCGGGCGCGCATCTGCGCGGCGCGATTTCGATTTCTCCCAGCGTTGAGTACATGGAGCGCGCCTACGACGACGCCAAGTACGGCAATTTCTCCCGCCGTCCTTACATCGACATGGTCATTCCCACGCTGACCGATCCTTCGGTCGCGCCGCCGGGTAAACACATCATGTCCTGCTTCGTGCAGTACGCGCCCTACAAGCTGCGGCCGGGCCTCAACTGGGACGATCAAAAAGAAGCCTTCGGCGACAACGTGATCAACACCATCGCCGAATACGCGCCCAACATTAAGGACATCATCCTGCATCGGCAGGTGGTAACGCCGCTCGACCTGGAACGCGATTTTGGGCTTGAGCGAGGGCAACATTTTCCAGGGTGAACTGTCGCTGGAGCAACTGTTCTTCCTGCGGCCGGTGCCGGGCTGGGCGCAATTCCGCACTCCCATCAAGAACTTGTACATGTGCGGATCAGCCACGCATCCGGGTGGCGGCATCATGGGCGGACCGGGCAGGCTAGCGGCCCTCGAAATCCTGAAAGACTTCAAGGGAGCAGCCTAAGCCGCATGCCCGCAAAAACCAGCGTATCCACAAACCGGGACGTGGTCATTATCGGCGGCGGCCACAATGGGCTGGTCACCGCTTTCTACCTGGCCAAGGCTGGGTTCAAGCCGCTGGTGCTGGAGCGCCGGGCGCAACCCGGCGGCGCGGCCATCACGGAAGAATTCCATCCTGGCTTTCGCTGTTCCACGCTCGCCCACTCAGCCGGACCATTGCGGCCCGACATCGTTCGCGACATGCAACTGGCCAAGCACGGGCTGAATATGATTACGCCCGAAGTTGAGGTAACTGCTCTCACTCCGGACGGCCGCGCTCTCGTTCTCTATCGCGATGCGGAAAAATGCGCGCAGGAAATCGCCGACTTCTCCCAGAAAGATGCGACCAAGTATCCCGCAGTTCCAGGCCTCGCTCGCCCGCATGGGGCGCGTGATCGGCAAAGCTCTGGCGCTGGCTCCGCCGAATATCGACAATCCCAGCTCGGGCGATCTGTGGGGCATGCTCAACACCGGCCGTGCCGTTCGCAAACTTGGACGGCGGGATATGTACCGCCTGCTGCGCTGGGGGCCGATGGCGGTGGCCGATCTGGTGGCAGAGTATTTCGAGACCGAACTTTTGCGGGCCACGATTGCTGCCCGCGGCATCTTCGGAACATTTCTTGGACCGTGGTCTGCCGGCAGCAGTCTCGTGCTTCTCATGCGTGCCGCCGCCGATGAGCATCCCGCCGGCACGTCATGGTTCGCCACCGGCGGCATGGGCGCTGTAACTCAGGCCATGGCCGCCGCCGCACAGCAAGCCGGAGCTGAAATCCGAAGCGGCGCGGAAGTGATTGAAGTTCGCGTAAAGGATGGCATCGCCAGCGGCGTCGTGCTCTCCACCGGCGAAGAGATTACCGCCAGGGCCGTGATCTCGAACGCCGATCCCAAACGCACGCTGTTAAAGCTTGTGGACCCGGCGCAACTGTCGCCCGATTTCGTGATGAAGTTGCAGCACTATCGCATGCCTGGGACGGTTGCCAAGGTCAACCTTGCGCTTTCCGGACTGCCGAAATTCACTGCGCTCGAAGGCGAAAATCACAATCGTTCACTGAGCGGGCGCATTCATATCGGCCCTGAGATCGACTATCTGGAGCGGGCGTTTGACGAATCCAAGTACGGAAATTTCTCCAAACAGCCTTATCTCGAAGTCGCGATTCCGTCGCTCACCGATCCCGCGCTGGCGCCCGAGGGCAAGCACGTGATGTCCATCTACATGCAATATGCTCCTTTCAAATTGAAAGGCAGCGACTGGGAAAAACAGCGTGTGCCGTTGGGCGACACTGTGGTCAAGACGCTGTCGCAATATGCTCCGAACTTGCCGGAGCTGATCCTGACGCACCAGATCATTACTCCTCAGGATCTGGAAGAAACTTACGGGCTCACCGGGGGACACATCTTTCACGGTGAGTTGGCCCTGGACCAGTTTTTCACCATGCGCCCGCTGCTCGACTGGGCGCGTTACCGCACCCCAATTCAGAATTTATACCTCTGCGGCTCAGGCACTCATCCCGGCGCCGGCCTGACCGGCGGCTCGGGCGCCAACGCCGCCCGCGAAATCCTGAAGGACCTGAAAAAGTAATTCGATTGATCACCCTGTCCACAGGCCACGTGGGGGCCCAAGACCATGTGGGGACAGCCGCCCTCGGCTGTCCAGGCGGAGCGTAGCTCCGCAGGATTTCCAATATAATCGACAGGACTGGCGAGCTTGCTCGCCCGGACAGCCGAGGGCGGCTGTCCCCACGTGGTCTGTGGCACAGAAACATCCCCCTCCGTTGTGACTTTAGTGCCATCCCTCCTGGAAAACGATTGTGCCGGAAGCCCAAATTGGGATTTACTAAGGCCAAACCTGTATTTCGCAGCTAGTCAGGTTCTCGGGAGCCAAAGTGGTAGAAGATCCAAAATGGGAGCTGGCCATCCTGGCCACCGTGCAGGGCTTCTACGAAAAGCTCTTGCAGGACCACGTTGGCGGTGAAGTCCCGGTTCCGGCCGGCCTGGAAGCGATTTCCCTGCAGCAGGGAGACGGCGAAGTCCGCGCCACGCTCGACAAAATGCGCCGCTGGTTGCGCCTGCTCGATCAGGCCATCACGCCGGCCATGCTGCGGCGGGCTTTTACCTCCGAGATCGATCCCGAAATCGCAGAGGCCATCCTGCGCTATTACACCCGCAAAAAAGATGCCAGCGACATCAATCGCGATAAGACCGATTTAGTCGCGACTTTTCTTTATCGTCATCCGCGCGTCCCGGGACAGTGGGAGCGCCGGGGTTATGGGCTCGATGGCTCGCTGCCGCTCTCGCCCTTTGAAATTGCCCTGATTGAAATTCTTGCCGACACCGACGTGCCCTCGCTCTCCGAGGAGCATGTACAAATGTTGCGCCGCTTCGATCCGCTGCAGCAGGAGGCGCTGGCTTACTCCGACCTGAACGCCCTGCTGGACTCGGGGATTATTACTCGGGTTCGGGACATGAAACAGTCGCTCGATGCTTCCTTCTATCATCCCGGAGTGCTGGCGACGATCGCTCCCTACAACGCCGCCTTCGGCAAGCGGTTCGACGAGTTGTTTCACGCAGCTGCAGCCGAAATAAGAGAATTTGCCGCCGCCTTGCAGGAACAGGGCGGCACCATTCTCGGCAATGTAGAAGGCGTGGACGTTACCGTCGAGCACGTGGCTTCCCTGGAAGAAAGCGAATTGCTGAAGATCGACTACAGCACTGCACTGGACAAATTTCGCCGGGTCTCCAAGCTGAAACAGGCCCTGGAGCGGCGTCCGCCAATTCGCCGCGTGTCATATTTTGCGTCGGTGCCCACGCCGGCATTTAACCAGCCCGGCCGTCCTGCCGCCTAAACCCGCGCCGCCCGCGCGTTCCCGTCGGCCGGTGTTTGATGTGCAGGCCATGCGCTCGGCGGTTACGCCGCAGCAAATTTCTACCGAAGAAACCAAGGTTCGCCAGGTTGAGGAATCCATTCGGGTGTTCGTGCGTGTCGCCGACCCGAAATTCCGCCAGGTAGTTCCCATGCGCTTCTTCAATCTCACTCTCTCCCCTGCCGAAGCCGACGCCTGCAGCGCCGACTATCTCGAGGAAAAGAGTCAGCGCGGCAATGTTGCCCGGGTGTTGCTCCGCATTGTGGCCGTGGTCGCTCGCATCAGCACGGAACTGGAAGAGCTCAAGCGGGCGGAAAATTCGCCGTCTTTGTGGAAGCTGCACGCCGACTCGCTGCTGGCCTTGCTGGAAGTGGCGAATACCCTGTCGGAAAATTCCGCCCGTACGATGGCGGAAGCCAGCGACCAGGGCAATGCTGCAGGCGAAGAGACCATCAAGACTTCGCTGCAGCGGCTTCGCCAGCGCTACGAGCTGAGTGTCGCTACCCTGGCTCAGGCTGGAAGCGAAGCGCAACCGGTGTGATCCCGTCCTGAATCAGTAAACCGCTCCAGCAGAATTCCAGCTTGCCATATTCCTGCCAACTGATGCACCTTATAGGCTCACCAGCCTGAGGCGGACGCATGGCAACTCCGGACGACAAGTTCTACCGGGTCAAGATCATCAGGCGCGTGGACTATTCTTCGGATCTATGGATGATCCGTGTCCAGCCTGACGGCGAGTTCAAGTTCGCCCCCGGCCAGTATGCCACCCTGGGCGTGCAGCGTCCGGAGAAACGTTCGGAGCGTCCCTACTCCATCGTGTCTTCTCCCTACGAGAACGAAATCGAATTCTTTTTTGAGCTGGTCCCGCAGGGCGAACTGACTCCAGAGATTTACAAGCTCCAGGTCGGCGATGAAATGCTCATGCGTAAAGTTCCCAAGGGACGCTTTACGCTCGACACGAAAAGCGGACGCACCAATCACCTGCTGGTCTCGACCGTCACCGGAATTGCGCCCTTCGTCAGCTACATCCGCACGCTTCACAAAGACTGGAAGGAAGGCAAGTTTGCCGGCGAGCAGAAATTATTCCTGCTCAACGGCGCCAGCCGCTCCTGGGAGTTCGGCTACCTGGATGAACTGCGGAAGTTCGCCGAAGAAGCCCCTTGGCTGAAATACATCCCTACGGTCAGCCGCCCCTGGGACGATCCTAAATGGACGGGCGAAATCGGCCGCGTGGACGACCTGATTCGCAAATACACCGACATGTGGGGACTCAACGGCGCGAACTCCGTCGGCTATCTGTGCGGCCATCCCCAGATGATCGAGCACGGCAAAGGAATGCTGCAGCGAATTGGATTCGCCAAGGAAGTATTGAAGGAAGAGATTTACTGGATCCCCGGCAAAGGAACACTAGCCAGCCGCCGATGAGCGCTGAACCCGAATGCTAACTCTCCGCCGGCGCAAAGAACACCAAGCACCACCAATTCTTCCTCGATGTCGTAAAACCGGTGTTCCACTCCCGCAGCCACGAAAATCACGCTGCCCTGCCGCACCGTCCGATTCTCCTGACCCGCCCGCATGCGAGCCCGTCCGCGCACCACGTAATACATCTCATCTTCTCGATGAGGCTTCTGGGAATCGACGCCTCCGGCCGGCAATGTATAAACCCCGGCGCTCATCGCCGGAATTCGCAGAAACTCCAGATACGACTTCCCTGCCTGGCCGCGTTTCCGCTCCAGTTCGTCAATTTCAAAAAACTCTTCCTGTTTTGCCATGTCTCTATCCTTTGTCATCCTGAGTGAAGCCCATGCGTTCGCTCGCGAACGCATGGGCGAAGTCGAAGGACCCCTACGCCTGGCAATCCCCGATTTCCCAATCCCTCCGCCATTTCAGACATCGTCTTCCTAGGTCCTTCGACTCGCCCGCTCCTTCGCAAGCGAAGGAGCAGGATCGCGCAGGATGACATACCGAATGTTGTCGACGACTTACTGAAAAGCCCCGGCAAAGAAAATCTCGGTATACTCCCGCACCAGACTCTCTTCCTGCAAAGCGCCTTCCGGCCGGTACCACTGGTAAATCCAGTTGATCATGCCGAGCAGTGCGAAGGCCGACGCTCGCGGCGCCGACATTCGCTTTCGAGCCTCGCTCGCGCTGCACCTCAGCGATCAGATTTTCCATAAAGTGCACGTAGTCTTTTTTGCGCGCGTTGATTTTCCGTCGCATCGCCGGAGGTAGAGGATGGTTTTCATGCAGCATGACCGTGATTTCGCGGTCGCGCACGCTCATCACCACTTCGATATGCCGGCGGATCACGCGTGCGCAAGCGCTCTTCCGGGATCGGCGATATCCTGCACGGCGTCGATGACCCGCTCCTGAGTGATGTCCAGGGCGTGATTCATGAGGTTAAACAGGATCTCGTCCTTGCTCTGGAAATGATGGTAGAGACCGCCCTTGCTGAGTTTGAGTGCGGCAGCCACATCGTTCATGGAAGTAGCGTCGTAGCCTTGCTGCTGGAAAAGTCGAGCGGCAGTGCGCAGATGTCCTGGCGGGAATCAATGGCAGTGTCGCGAGGCATTGCGGAAAGAATATACAGACCGAATCCAGATTGCCAATCGGCGGCGTCTGGTTAGCAGTATGGCGGCCTCAGCGAAGAAGCCCTGCGCGCTTTTCCACGCCCAGTTCCTAAGATGAACCTCTCTCTGTCATAATCTTTCTCCCATGGATCTAAAACACCGCAGTCACGGCATCACCGACGGGCGCGATCGCGCCCCGTCCCGCGCCATGTTCAAGGCCATTGGATTCACCGACAGCGATCTGGCCAAACCCATCATCGGCGTCGCCAACACCTGGATCGAAACCATGCCCTGCAACTTCCACCTGCGCCGCCTTTCCGCCAAGGTGAAGGAAGGCATCCGCGCCGCGGGTGGCACGCCCATGGAGTTCAACACCATCGCCATCAGCGACGGCGAAACCATGGGCACGGAAGGCATGCGGGCTTCGCTGGTAAGCCGCGAATTGATCGCCGACTCCATCGAACTGGTCTGCCGCGGACAGATGTTCGACGCGGTGGTTTGCGTGGTGGGCTGCGACAAAACCATTCCCGCCGGCGCGATGGCGCTGGCGCGATTGAATCTTCCCGGTCTTGTGCTCTATGGCGGAACCATCGCAGCCGGCAATTATCGCGGCAAGGACGTAACCATTCAGGACGTGTTCGAAGCCGTCGGCGCCAATGCCGCCGGAAAAATGTCGGATGCCGACTTGCACGAACTGGAAAATGTCGCCTGCCCGGCCGCAGGCGCGTGCGGCGGCCAATACACCGCCAACACCATGTCGACGGTGATGGAAATGATCGGGCTCTCTCCCATGGGCTTCAACAGCGTTCCTGCCATGGATCCGAAGAAAGATCAGGTTGCTTTCGACTGCGGCGAACTGGTCATGAATCTCTTGCGCAAGGGGCTTACTCCCAAAGAAATCCTGACCCGACCGGCCTTTGACAATGCCATCGCCGCCGTCGCTGCGACCGGTGGTTCGACCAATGCGGTTCTGCATTTGCTCGCGATCGCGCGTGAGGCTGGTGTCCCGCTGCACATCGACGATTTTCAGAAAGTCAGCGAGCACACTCCCCTGCTGGCCGATCTGAAACCTTCAGGCCGCTTCGTGGCTGCGGACATGCATCGCGCCGGAGGCGTGCGCCTCCTGCTGAGTCGGCTGATGCAGGCAGGTCATATCCACGAGAATGCGCTCACCGTGACCGGCCAGACTTTGGGCGCTGAAGGCCAGAGCGCCGTCGAAACTCCGGGCCAGGAAGTCATCGCGCCGCTGGACAAACCATTAAAGAAGACCGGCGGCCTGGTAATTCTTCATGGCAACCTTGCGCCCGAAGGATGTGTCGCCAAAATCAGCGGCCACGAACGTTTGAGCCATCGCGGACCGGCACGCGTCTTCGAATCCGAGGAAGACGCCATGACCGCGGTCACCGGCAAAACACATCAAGGCCGGAGACGTAGTCGTGATCCGCAATGAAGGACCAAAGGGCGGTCCCGGTATGCGCGAGATGCTGAGCGTGACTGCGGCAATTGTGGGCGAAGGCCTGGGCGGATCCGTCGCCCTGCTGACCGACGGCCGCTTCAGCGGCGCCACTCGCGGCCTGATGATGGGACACGTTTCACCCGAAGCCGCGTTAGGCGGCCCCATCGGCGCCGTACACGAAGGCGACACCATTCACATCGATATCAATCAACGGGTGCTGGAAGTTGAAGTCAGCGACGCCGCCTTGCGGCAGCGTTTGGCGCAGTGGAAACCTCCGCAGCCGAGATACCCGACTGGCGTGTTTGCGAAGTATGCCGCGCTGGTGTCATCCGCCTCGGAAGGCGCAATCACTCGGCCGCGTTGGTAGTGGTCAGTTTGAATTTCCTCCACCTTCTGCCAGGCGTCATGCTGAGCTTGCGAAGCATCTTGCGCGGAGCGGATGTGCACAAGCCCGCGACCGTGGCGATGCGCGCAAGATCCTTCGGGACTAAAAGTCCCTCAGGATGACTCCGAGTTTGCGGCTTGCTCAAACTGCTCCACACCGCGTTAGGCGGCTGATCAAGAAACCTGTCCTGCGAATTCCTACGCGGTCTCCCGCGCAGCCAGGCGCTCCAGGCCGCGCTCTTTGGTTTCGATCTCTCTAATTTTGAACTTCTGTATCTTCCCAGTAACTGTCATCGGAAACCCATCCACAAACCGGATGTGCTGGGGAATTTTGAAGTAGGAAATCTGGCCCTCACAATGCCGGCGGATCTCCTCTTCCGTGGCGGTCTCGCCCGATTTCAGGCGTATCCACGCCAGCACCACTTCACCCAGGCGTTCGTCCGGAATCCCAACCACCTGCACTTCAGCTACTTTCGGATGCGCGTACAAAAACTCTTCCACTTCCCGCGGATAAACATTTTCTCCGCCGCGGATGATCATGTCTTTGGCCCGGCCGGTCAGGTGAATGTAGCCGTCCTCGCGCATCACGCCCAAATCTCCGGTATGCAGCCAGCCCTCGCTATCGACCGCGCGCGCCGTCGCCTCCGGCTCGTCGTCATATCCCTTCATCACCATGTAGCCGCGGGCGCAGACTTCGCCCTGCTCGCCTGCTGGCACCGTGCTGCCGTCAAGCTGCGACACGATCTTCATCTCTGTGCACGGCAGCGCCTTGCCAACCGTGGAGACTCGGAGTTCGACCGGATCGTCAGGGGTCGACATAGTCACCACCGGCGTGCTCTCCGTTTGACCGTAGCCGATGGTCAACTCGCGGCAATGCATCTCACACATGACGCGCTTCATCACTTCAACCGGACAGGGCGCGCCGGCCATCATGCCCGTCCGCAGACTTGCCAGGCTGAAGTTCTTGAACTCGGGAAGACTCAGCTCCGCGATGAACATGGCGGGCACACCGTAGAGCGCGGTGGCGGCCTCCGCCTCGACGGCTTCGAGCGTGGCTCGCGCGTCAAAACACCAGTTGGGAAGAATAATTGCCGCCCCGCTGGCCAGCGCCGACATGGTCCCGATCACGCATCCGAAACAGTGGTACATCGGCAGGGGAACACAAATGCGATCGCGCTCCGTGTAGCGCATGCCTTGCGCCAGCATTCGGCCGTTATTCACCTGATTGCGGTGAGTCAGCATCACGCCCTTCGGCATGCCGGTCGTTCCCGAGGTGTATTGAATGTTGGCGACGTCTTCAGGTTGAATCGCGGCGCGGACTTCACATTGAGCTCGCAAAAACTCTTCCCAAGCCGCCGTTCCGAACATAATCACGTGTTCGAGTTGAAGATTCTGGCCCATGGCGGGCTTCCGCAAGAATCTGGGCGTATTCGGAGCGGCTGTCCCGCTCCCATAGAAACAGAGCCTTCATGCGCGACTTTCGCAAGGTGAATGCCAACTCATGCGCGCGGTAAGCAGGATTGACATTGACCAGAATCGCGCCCGCCCGCGCGCAACCCAGATGCAGCATCACCCACTCCACGCAGTTGGTGGACCATAGACCGACGCGATCTCCCGGCCTGATCCCGATCGACCACAGGCCCCGCGCGACGCGGTCCGCCTGATCACGCAACTCACGCCAGGTATAGCGCTCCGATTGATGAAGGGAAACCAGGGCCAGAGAATCGCCCCAGCGCTCGACAGTCTGATCGAGCACCTGCCCGATCGTCATCTCCCACAGCGGCTCGTCCGGCCCGCGCGAATAGCTGAGCATCCTGCCGCCCTCCCTGTTTACGACAAACGGCAGCAATTGTACCTTCATCTCACCGGTTCGCAACACCGCAGTGAATTTGTCCGCTAACTTTCCCGACCACCTTGCGTCACACTGAGTTGTACCCCCTCTATGCCGCTCTTCACTCTCACGGTCAACGGAACCCGGCGCCAACTGGATGCCGACCCCGATATGCCGCTGCTTTGGGCGCTTCGCGACCTTCTGCGCCTGACCGGAACCAAGTACGGGTGCGGCATGGGAGTGTGCGGCGCCTGCACCGTGCACGAGGATGGCAAGGCAGTTCGTTCCTGCCAGATTCGGTTCGCAGCTACCGCGGGCAAAGAGTACGTAACCATAGAAGGGCTTTCCGCAAACGGCGACCATCCCTGCCAGAAGGCATGGCTTGAGGAAGACGTCTCGCAGTGCGGCTACTGCCAGGCGGGCATGATCATGCAGGCGGCCGCCTTGATCCGGGGTAAATCAAAA
This sequence comes from Terriglobia bacterium, assembly GCA_963812465.1. Classification (GTDB taxonomy): domain Bacteria; phylum Acidobacteriota; class Terriglobia; order Terriglobales; family Acidobacteriaceae; genus JAIQFF01. The sequence continues at coordinate 62,939 of CAWEVE010000029.1, read as the reverse complement.
GTGAGCGACGAAGACATTGACTCCAGCCTGGGAGGCCACGTATGCCGCTGCGGGACATATCAGCGCATTCGGCGAGCCATCCATCGGGCCGCCCGCGAGGTACAAACCACGTGAGAGCCACGCGGAGAACATTTCTCACCACCACGCTCAAAGTTGGCGCGGGGCTGGCGATCTGGATTGAGTCCCCCATCCGATCGAGAGCTGAAACGTCCACTGTGTTCGAACCGAACGCTTACATCAGTATCACGCCGGACAACGTGGTTCGCTTCTGGATTACGCGGTCAGAGATGGGGCAAGGCGTTCGCACCACTTTACCCATGATGCTCGCCGAGGAACTGGAAGCAGACTGGTCGCGGATTCAGCTCGAACAGGCGCTTCCCGGAGGCAGATTCAAAGGCATCCGGTTGCGAACCAGCGGGAGCGGCAGCACTGTTGGGACTTACAAAGCCCTGCGCAAGGCGGGTGCAACCGCGCGCGAAATGCTGATTTCCGCCGCCGCGGAGAAGTGGAGAGTAGAGCGCTCCACTTGCCGCGCGAGCAGCGGCGCCGTCGTCCACGAACCCAGCGGTCGCAGATTCACTTATGGCCAACTCGCCGCCGCTGCCGCACAACAAAAACCGCCCGACAATCCACCGCTCAAAGATCCAAAGGAATTCCGTTTAATCGGCAAGCCTGCGAAAAGAACAGATGGCTCGGGAATTGTGACCGGGCGCGCAGTCTATGGCCTGGACGTCCGTGTTCCGGGAATGCTGTACGCAGTGGTCGAACGATGTCCATATCTGGGCGGAAAGATAGTCAGCTTCGATGATCGCCAGGCGTTAGCTGTGGCGGGAGTGCGTCACGTAGTCCCGGTGAAGACTGGGCTCGCGACCGGAGTCGCGGTGGTTGCGGATCACACCTGGGCTGCGATGAAGGGGCGCGAGGCGCTGAAGGTGGTATGGGACCCGGGGCCGAATCGCGATTTCGATTCCGACCGATTCTTGCAGCAAATGGAAAGCGCGCTAAATCAGGACGGATACTTTGTGCGCGACGACGGAAATGCGGCCGCGGCGCTGGAGTCAGCCGCAAAAAAACTGGAAGCCGTTTATGAATTCCCTTTCCAGGCACACGCGCCGGTGGAAACCATGAATTGCGTCGCTGACGTTCGCCCTGGCTCCTGCGAGATATGGGTTCCCACACAATGTCCGGAGGTGGCACAGGCCGAGACTGCCAAGATGCTGGGACTTCCGGAAGATTCGGTGAAGGTTACACATCACGCTTCTGGGCGGTGGGTTTGGAAGGCGACTATTTGCCGACTACGTTCCTGAGGCGGTCGAGATTTCGCGCGCAATCGGCAAGCCAGTGCAGGTGGTCTGGCCGCGCAGCGACGACATGCGCTATGGCTTCTTTCATCCCAGCGACATCGAGCGAATCGTGGGCGGACTCGACGCAAACGGCCATCCCATCGCATGGTCCCAGACGATCGATCGGCTCAAATCTTTCGATGTTCGGCTTTCCCACCGAAGAACAAAAGAAAAATCCGAAACTTTACTTCAACGATGGTAGCCCGTGGGGATCGTTCGACAATCCCTACAACTTCCCCAATCTGAAAGCAGATTTTGTGCCCTTGAATTCTCCGGTGCCGACCGGGCCGTGGCGGGCGGTGGAATATCCGCCGACAGTGTTTGCCCGAGAGTCGTTCCTCGACGAAATGGCGCACGCCGCCGGACGAGATCCGCTGGAGTTTCGATTGCAATTGCTCGCTCCCGGCAACGTCCTCGAAATCGGGGACGCGAAGATCGACCGCAGCCGCCTCATTCGCGTCCTGCAGGTGGTCGCGGAAAAAGCGAATTGGGGCAAACCGCAACCGCTCGCTCGCGATCACGACGACCGTCTCTGGGGCCGGGGCATTGCCTGCAATGTGTACGACTCCGATTGCTTTATGGCGCAGGTGGCGGAGGTTTCCGTCGGCCGTCAGTCGCGGGACATTCATGTCCACAGAATCGTTTGCGCGGCGGACTGCGGGTTGGTCATCAACCCGGCCGGCCTCGAAGGGCAGGCGGAGAGCGGCATTACCTGGGGCTTATCCGCGACTCTGCACGGCAAAATCGATTTCAGAAACGGCGCCGCGGTTCAGCAAAACTTCTCGGACTTCGAGGTTGTCCGCATCGACGAGTCCCCGGAGATCGAAACTCATATCGTTGCCTCCGACCATCCGCCCGGCGGCTTTGGCGAAACCGCGGTTCCGGCGGTCGCTCCGGCCGTGGCCAACGCGATCTTCGCGGCGACGGGAATACGGGTGCGGCGGTTGCCGATCACTCCTGAAAAATTAAAGGCCTGATTTCGTCAGATCAACAGTGCTGCAATCCCCGCCACGAATAGAGCTACTGCCCACAACAAATCGAAGTTGAACCACGCGCCCTGAAGCAATCGCAGTCCCGACGTTTCATAGGATTGATAAACCACAAGCGCCAGAGATCCGGCCACCAGCAGCAAGCCCAGCGTGTGGACCAATACCGCCAATCCCAGCACTCCCAGAGTTAGTTCTGTGGCACTTGCAGCGCTGCCCATGGAATGACTCATATGGCTCATGCCCTGCATAGGTTGCGCCAGCAGAATGGGCGCAAGCATCAATCCCGCGCCGTGGGCTGTAGCCATGAGAAAAGACCAAAGTAATAAATCCTTGAACCCGACTCTCATGCCTCCGCCTTTAGGATGATGAGCGCGGAACAGGCGGTAAAGGCCCATGGCGAACAGCGCAGCGGCAACGACAATTTTGATGGCTCGCGGCGAGATGGCTTCCTGCGCGACGCGCACCGCAAGAATCGTAAGAAAAATCGCCACGGCGTGGCCGAGAGCGATGGGCAACAGCGACCACAAAATTGCTCGCCGGCTCTTCTCCTGCAATCCCAGCGACAGGGCAAACAGCCAACCCATGCCCGGGTTCAGGCCATGGTAGGCCCCGAGCAACGCAATCATCGCCCAGGGCCAGGCGCCGCTCATGGATAGCAATAGAAGTCCGACGAGGCATCGCCACCCTGCAGCCGGACCTGGTGGCTGCGAAGATCTCCGAAGTCGACGAAGAAGTCCTTGTCCAGCGCGATGCCGCCATCGGGCGCGACGTCAATCTTCGCCATCCAGCCGTGAATTCCATCGGGATAGAACTGTTTGTCCCAGGAGGCGTACAGCGAATTGGTGAAATAAACACGCCGGCCGTCGCGGCTGAGTTCCACCATCTGCGGACCGCCATTCAACAATTGCTTCGGCTGTCCGGGATGGGCCGCTCGGCGCACAATTCCGCCGATCTTCACTGAGCCCGTTAGCTTGGGATGAAACGGATCGGAAACGTCATACTGTTGCAGTTCACCGGTGCCCCAATTCGAAGCATAGAGATAGCGATCGTCCAGCGAGAGGTTGATATCCGTCAGCAACGGCGGCACTGCTTTGAAACCCTTAAGAAGAGGAGGCAACTGCTCCGGATCCGCCGGCTCGGCTGGGATTTCGATGACCTTCTTCACCTCCCAGTTTCCGTTCGATCGATGCCACAACCAGATCGAACTGGAAAGGTCTTTCAACGATACAACCACTCCCGCGAATCCATAGGCCTTGGTCGGATCGTGCGCCGGACGAAGCTCCAGCACCATCTGTTGCTCCGCGCCCAGATCCAGCGATTGCAGATGCTTGCGCTTGCGCAGGTCCCACACGTGCAGATGGTGGCCGTACTTTCCTGCCAGCAACGCTTCCGGGATTATTCCGTCCTCCACCATCTTGGGCGTGCCCCACTCGCTGGTGATGGCGGTGTCGTATCCCAGGTGCCAGGCAAAATCGTAGGCAAAATACTGCGAGCCTCGTTCCACTTCCCATCTTCCCAGCGGCTCGAAGGTGTAATGATCGAGCGCGAAAATTCCGCCCGGGCCCTCACCATCCGGGGAGCCGAGAGCATTGACGTAAATGCCGTCCGGCCCGCAGTGCACGGTGTGCAGGCGGCTGTATCCGGTACGCGCGGCGATTTCATCGGGCTCGATGACCTTCACAATTTTTGGCTGGCGCGGATCGGGCTTGGTATCAATGACGTGGATGCGCGAGGAGCGCAAGCCCGGCACGATGAGGTAGCGGCGCTCCACATGAGGATGGGCCGCGTAAGGACACAGCGCGGAGCTGCATGCGTTCCAGCCAAAGTGATGCAACTCGTCTCCCGCGTTCGGCATGTCGACACGGCCGACGATCTGGCCGTAGCTTTTCGACTGAGGATCGACGTCTACGACGACCAAGGCATCAGGTTTATTGCCGCCATCCGCGTTGAGGGCCGCGACATAAGCCAATCCCTCTTTGGGCGCCTGACTCGCAAGTTTGGGAGAAGGATAAAAAGTTGGATCAGCCTTAAATAACATTTCGAGATGACCTCCAGTTTGAAGTCGTGGCTCTGAGATTCAGTACAAAATGAAAAACCCACCGGCGAGTCAAGCTCTGGCGGCGGGCGTGAAATCTGAACTCGACTCAGCTATCTAAATATCAGCCCACCCGTTCCAGAGGACGCACGTGCAACACGTGCAACAACAACAACGCACGGACCTCTGAGGGCAGAATGGCATTAGAAGAAAGGTTACACCGGAAGATCGCGGACGGCAAACGGGCAGTCCCACGGGGTAGCTTCACGCCCGTCGGATACGGTGCCCAAAAATTAGCACTTACTGCTCGCATGAGACTGGAAAGCAACTAGAATCCATAAAATCATCCAGACAGGAGGAATCAATGCCCACGGCATGTACACACCTCAAGCAGATAAGGATTACCAACACCGATACACACGTGTGCGAAGAATGCATCAAAATGGGCGACACCTGGGTTCATTTGCGGCTTTGCCTGGAATGTGGAAACGTTGGTTGTTGTGACTCGTCCAAGAACAAGCATGCAACCAAACATTTTCACAAAAGCAAGCATCCCCTTATTCGCTCCATCGAACCCGGGGAAGACTGGGTGTGGTGCTTTGTCGACCAGATCGAGCCGGGAGAGTTGCGCCCCGAAGGGTTCGTTCCAATTCGCGGTTGAAATGCACCGGCACCCGTAACGAAGCACTGACAAAAATCACTTCGCGTTACTGAAGAGAGGACGACATGGCAAACACAGGAGAAGATCGGGAGATAAGGCAACGGGTCAATGCCAAAGAAGCAGAGGTGGTATCAGAATCTAAGAAGCTGTTGGAGAAAGTAAAGTCAACCAAGGACAGAAACTCCGGCGGATTGCGTGACGCCAAGAAGAAGGGGATAGTACCAAGGAGTCGATAGACAAGACCGAACGGTTGAACATGCCTGACCCCGGAACGCAGCAGACGACGAGTCTCTGGCGCCCCTTGCGCTCGCCGACTTTTCGTAATCTCCTGGTCGCCGACGTCGCCTCCGATGTCGGTACCTTCATGCAGAGCGTCGGCGCCGCCTGGATGATGGTGTCGTTGAATGCCGGGCCTCTGTACGTTGCCCTCACTCAGACCGCAAGTGCCCTGCCCTTCTTCCTCCTGGCTTTGCCGGCCGGGGCTATCGGTGACATTGTCGATCGCCGCAAATTGATTCTGTCTACTGAAACATGGATGGCTGCGGTCGCAATTGTGCTCGCCGGCATGACCTTGGCAGGACGGCTGTCTCCGGTTCTACTCCTGGTCCTGACATTTGCCCTTTCCGCGGGAGATGCCATCGAAAGCCCAACCTGGCGGGCTGTGTTGCCAGAGCTGGTTTCGAAGGAAGATCTCGCAGCTGCCGCAGCCCTCAACGGTATCGAATTTAATTTCGCTCGCGCGATTGGGCCGGCTCTGGCGGGGGTTGTCATCGCGGTCGCGAACGTTGGTACCGCGTTTGTGGTCAATGCGGCATCGTTTCTGGGGGTCATCTTCGTTATTGCCCGGTGGAAAAGGCCCCGGCATCAACGCACCACGCCGCCTGAAAGCTTGAACGGTGCGATGGTCGCGGCGCTTCGATACGTGCGCTTCTCCCCGGCGATTCGCACTTTGATCTTGCGCTCCGGGATCCTCATGTTCTTTGCCAGCGGGCTTCTCGCTTTGCTGCCCTCGGTGGCGCACACCGTGAGCAGCAGTCCACTGGGTTACGGAGTTTTGCTGGGATGCTTCGGATTAGGCGCGGTGCTGGGCGCGCTGGTGATGCAGCGGGCTCGCGCTCGCTGGTCCTCAGAAGCGGTCGTTTCCGGCGGCGTCATGATATTCGGGCTGATGACGGTGGCCACGGGCAGCTTCCGCGCCTTGCCGATACTGGGCGCAGTCATGCTGATCGGTGGTGCGGCATGGATTGTTTTCATCTCGCTGTTCAATGTGCTTATTCTGAATCACACACCCGACTGGGTCCGCGCTCGCGTTCTCGCGGTGTCGATGTTGGCTTTTCAGGGAGCCATGGCTGCTGGAAGCGCTGTGTGGGGCGCCCTGGCAACGAAGACCGGCATACACGCCGCGCTTCATGTGGGCCGGCCTGGGAACGATGGTCAGTACTCTCAGCGGGCTATTTCTGAAGCTGCCCGACTCGGCCGTCGATCTGACGCCGTGGATTCATTGGCGGCTCCCCACCGTACTGAACCGGGATCCTGCGCCCACAGACGCAGACGCCGGCCCGATCCTGGTCACCATCGAATACGACGTGGACGCGGAGAAAGTGCCTGCGTTTATTAAGGCGATCAATAAATACGGGCGCATTCGACGGCGCGACGGCGCATACCGCTGGGGAATCTATCGAGACCTCGAGAATCCGGACCGCTACCTGGAAATCTTTCTGGTGGATTCCTGGGCGGAACATCTGCGCCAGCACGAGCGCTCGACCGGCGAAGACCGCCTGGTGTCAGAGCGGGTACAAAGCCATACCCGAGGAGAGCCGACTGTTCACCATCTTGTGTATGCGGCGGAAAACACCGTTTGAAATAGGAAGAGCGACTATTACTTGAACCGTTTACAGTCTCATCGATCACTCAATCGGCGGTCTCAGTCTGATCCTCGTGATGCGCGGCATCAATGCTGGCGGGTTTTTCTTCATCCTTATCTTTGATGGCCGCCTTGAAGCCACGGATGCCCTCTCCGATTCCCTTGCCGAGTTCCGGAAGCTTTTTTGGCCCGAACACGAGCAGCGCAATTCCGAAAATCGCAACCAGATGCATGGGTTGAAACAGTCCTTCAAACATGTACGCTCCTTAAAGTATGAAAGATTTCCTTGCCTTCGCGTGTTGCTGTCCGGTATGTGAAACTGCGTAAGAGGGAAATATTCCCCGAACAGAAATATTCTTCTACCGGAATGGCGCCACATACCATGCGTAGTACGTCGCCACACCGCTGACCAGAACAATCGTCCAAAGCACCAGCTCCGTACGCATCCACAACTTCCAATCTCTTGAACCGCAGCCACTGTGGAAGAACGTTCGTGCCCGCCACGATAACGATATAAAGTCCCAGAAGCTCGGCCCCGATCCCCAGAGCCGCGTGAATTATCGCCACCTTGTAGTACCACTTATGAAAAGCCTTGGACAGCGCTGGCTTCACTTGTTGCTGGAACGAGGGCCACATCACCAATCCGATCATCAACAAATTCAAGAGAAGGACACTCGTCTGGCAAATTCCGTGAGCTCTGTAGCGTTTGTATTTCGCGAGAAGAGCGCCCGCGATCAAGGCTATTCCCATGACGAGTTGCACGACGAGGTTGAGATCCGCCCCGAAGGGGGCGCCGGTCCCGAGAAAACCCTTCATCGGAAAGAAAACCAACATCGCGTATTCGCTCCGCCCAACTTCGGATCGATCAGACCTTGTTTCTTGTCCGTCATCTGTCATCCGTGGTTGTAGCGTTCTGAGGTGATAACCGGCGCCAGTCATTTTTATTCCCGCGATTTATTCGACCGGCGAAGTTCTCGCGGATAATCAAGCCTTCCCTCGCAATAGCGTCGCCTTCCAGGCCGGAGTGACAACCCAAATCGCATCGTCTGTCCCGCGCCGGTTGTCCAACGTCGATATCGCCCATTTACGCGGGCTACAAACTAGCTGAAATGTCAAGGTTCGCTCGAACCGGATGGAAGGCCGACAGCAATTGGGATCGCCCTGTCAGCGGGGGTTATTGAGGGCCGGTTCCGGGTGGAAACCCAGCCCTGAGTTCTGGCTTATAATTCTCCTCCCATGGCTGGGCCGAGATGATTTCTCTTCACGAACAACTTCTGAAGGATTTTCAGAATTTCGCTCAGATTGCTCCCACGGCGAATTCTCTGATGGAGCGTATCGCCCAACGACTGCACGAAAAGATGACGAAGTACAATTGGGTCGGTTTTTATCTTGTCGATCCGGCTGATGCCGGCATCCTGCTGGTTGGGCCTTTCGTCGGCAGCTTTACGCCCAACGCCCGGATACCGCTCGATCGAGGTCTCTGCGGCGCAGCCGCCAAGAGTGGACAGGTCGTAATAGTTCACGACGTTCACACCGATCCGCGATACCTTTCGGGGTCGACACTGGTGAAATCTGAAATCGTCGTGCCCATCTTCGTAAAGAAAACCCTCGTTGCCGAACTCGACGTTGAGAGCTATTTCGCCGGTACGTTCATTAAACCGGAACAGGACTTTGTCGAAGCGTGCGCCAGTGTGGTCGGAAAGTATCTGGCGAAAGCATAGTTAGCCGGTGCTTCTCCCGGCAAGGTATTACGGAAGAGCTGTGCGGTGTTCCGGCCGTGCCATCGTCTAAATCTCTCTATTTCAGGCAATGGTCGGATCGGCACCGTCGTGAATTTGCCGATGTGACCGAAGCCCGCGTCCCACGCGGCTTTGTGGTTGGTGCCGGGAGGGGGAGTCGAACCCCCAAGACCCAAAGGTCGGCGGATTTTGAGTTCACGGGCGCGTTCTAAACCATTTAAAATTTCCTGCTCTGCTCCTCTTTTCAATCAATTACAAAACAGTCGAATTGAATTCCTTCAGCCTGGCTTGAACATAGAGCTACCACAGTGGTTTTTGTCGCCGATGACAGCTATGTGATTCCGCGCGAAGTGTAGGGTATAATCCGTGCCGCTTGGGCCTGGACAGCCGGAAAAAGCTGCACTGGAGGGTAATCATAATGAGAATTGCCCATCGAACTGTGATGGCGGGTCTGTTCATTTTGTTCGTGGCAATTTGTGTTGCGGGCGGCCAGGAAGGCGCGGTGTTGCGCCAACGGCTCACCAACCAGGACGTCATCGAGATGGCGAAGCTGGGCCTGTCCGACGACGTGGTCATCACAAAGATTCGCCAGGCGTACCAGGCTGGAACTGATGCGGTCAGCTTTGATACCAGCCTGGATGGATTGAAGTTACTCAAAGCCGCAAACGTTCCAGACTCGGTCATTAAAGTGATGATCAACCCTGCTCCTCCGCCGGCAACAGTCGTGGCGGGAACCAGTCCGATCTCGGTCGATCCGAATCTCCCTCCGCCCGAAGTAGGTGTGTACTGGCGGAACGAAGGCAAGTTTGTGCTGGTTCAGGGGCAGGCGGTGACAAACACAAAGACCGGGGGCAAGGCGGGCAGTTTATTTACGAACGGGCTGAGGAATCAGCACTGGGATGCAACCATCGAAGGGCACACCTCGAGAAATGTTGTCCGGGACCGCCAGCCGATTTTCTACCTGTATGTTCCCGATGGGGATGACTCATCCGACTACACTTTGATCAAGCTGAACAAGAAAAGCGATCACCGGGAATTTCAGATCGGTTCCTTCGGCGGTATTACGGGCGGCAAGTCTGGCGTGCAGAAGGACAAGGAAGTTCCCTTTCACGCCGAACACGTCGGAATCAGAATGTACAAAATCACGTTATTGGACGAAGCCTTGAAGCCGGGGGAATACGCGTTCTTCATGGGCACGGGCCAGAGCAATACCATGGCAGGCGCACACGGAGGGAACAGGTCGGGAGGATCGGCCTCCGGAAGGATTTGGGATTTCACGATCCCGGAGTGAACTTCGACTCGTGATGCGCGCGAGGAAACCTGTTATTAAAAGAGTATTGTGTCGGTAAAAGGCACAACCATCCCCGGTTCTGAGAGGAAGGCTCCAGCGTTTCGAGCGACCCTGCCTTCTCGCTGATTATTCAAGCAAATGAAGATAATTGTGGTGCCGGGAGGGGGAGTTGAACCCCCAAGACCCGAAGGTCGGCGGATTTTGAGTCCGCTGCGTCTGCCAGTTCCGCCATCCCGGCCTAGGTCAACTAAGTCCTTGAAGAATTATGACTAGTTGATGATCGGTGCTGCACCCCTCAAAAATGCTCCGATTTAGTGTCAGTTCTAGTGTCACTTGGTACGGCCTGTGCAGCGCCAGTATCGCATAGCCGCTGCACAGCCGCCAATTGGTGTTTCGGGGCCAAACGAGCGTGCCTAACCATCATCTGAATAACTCCGGCAACGAGTAACAGGGACGCTCGGATCGTTCAAAAACTTAGCTTCAGGCCGAACTGAAGATTTCTTGGGCTGAATGTCCCGCCAGCCTTTCCAAATTCCGGGCTATTCAGGCGATTATTACCGCTAGGCCCGACATCCTCCGCCGCTAGTTGGAAGTTGGTGTGGTTGAGAATGTTGAATGCCTCGGCTCGGAACTGCAGCCGAAAACGGTCAGACAGACGGAAATTCTTGAACAACGATGCGTCCAGATTCACGTAGCCTGGCCCCACGAAGGTATTGCGGCCCAGGTTGCCGACACAGCCCAGGCAGGGTGTTGAAAAGAAATTGTCCGGAAGGTTAAAACCGTCAGCCCACTGCTGGTGAGTTGCGTTCACGTGGTTCGCGATGGCATTGGGACGGTCATTCGAGACTCCGTCGAGGTTGTAGTCCGAGCCAATGTTCACGCAGTTTTTGGGGTCAAAGGTTGGAGCGCTGCAGGCGCCGGGAACATTCTCGTGCAAGTTGCTGCTCGAAAATGGTCCGCCAGTGTAAGGGAACCAATGAGCCCCGGTCTGTAGCGAGAAGATTCCATTCAGCTGCCAACCCCCCAGCATTGTTCCCGCGAAGTCGTGCCTGTCCCGCAGAAACGGCATCTCCCAGACAAAATTGAAAGTCAGCCGGTGGCGAATATCGTAAGTGGAGTTGCCACGGTCGAGCTGAGGCAATGTCTGATCGGTTGAATAACCGTCACCCGCACCAAAACCATTGGCGCTGAATTGGGAATTGTGCCAACTGGATCCCGAGTCGAGGGAATGGCTCCAAGTGTAGTTGCCGCTAAACTGCAGGCCGTGACTCAGTTGCTGTTTTAGCGAGGCTTGCAGGCTGTTGTAGCTGGAATTCGCGACATTCTCCCACACTCGCAAGTTTCCGTAATTCGGGTTCAACACTCCAAATGGATTTTCGTCGCTGATCTGGCTGCACAGCCGCCGACCGAATGTGTCGTGTACGCAGACTCCCTCCGGCAAGGCTCCGCCTGGAACCCGGTTGACGCTCTGGGCGCGCAGCAATTTGTGACCGGCAGTACCTACGTAGTTCACTTCCATCGAGAGCCTGGACTGGATCTGTCGTTGCACGCCAAAAAACCAGTTCTCCACGTAAGGATCTCGAATTCCCGCGGGGAAAACAATAGAGGTGATTTTGCGAGATGGGGATTCGACGGGTCCCAGCCAGAAATGTTCCCTGCCGACCCCACTTCGGCGTGCTGACCCGGAGGAGATGGTCCGACGAACCTGGGAGCGCCTCCTGCCAAGGGACCGTACACGATGTTGCTACTTCCGCCGCCCAGAGTGTTGGTGGCATCATCCAGCGAAAAGTAGGGCGGGTTCCAGCGCGTGTTCGAAAGTGGGATATAAAGGGTGCCCTCATAGGCGACGCCGAATCCCCCGCGCAATGCAGTCTTGCCATCTCCCAGAACGTCCCAGGCGAAACCCACGCGGGGACCGAAGTCATTGTGATCTCCCTTCCCCAAGGTTTTGGATGGCGCAAAGCCTCCCGGACCGCACTCGCCGGCGAGAATCCCCCGCTGGTCGCCCGGACAAGGAGCGTTGGCGCTTTGAATCTGCCCGGCGCCGGTCGAGATGTTATCGATCAGGTTCTGACCCGGGCCCAGCAGGAAAGTTGTGGCCAGATTATTCAGTTCAGTATGGCGGGTGTACAGATCGTAGCGCAGCCCCAGGTTAAGCGTAAGACGCCGGGAAACCTTCCAATCGTCCTGGAAAAAGAATCCGTATTCCCAGTTGCGAAAGTGCCGGTTGTTGGTTGCCAACTGCGCGGGCCGGCCGTTCAAAAAGCCCGGGTCGACGCCGCCCCCCTCGTCGTAGGGTTGATCAATGGCGAAGAACAGCTGGTCGAAAAAGATGTAGGTCGGCCGGCCCACGTCCCAGTCACTGTTCTCAATGTTCCGCCGAATCTCCGCTCCTCCTTTCAAAGTGTGCTTGCCGTGGCTGACGGAGATCAGGTCCACGTAGTTGTATATGTTTTCGTGAAAGGTCTGCGGGTACCCGCTGGAAGCGCCAAAGCCGACGGTCCCGTCATCGAATTCAATGTCTGGCACGCCGGGAAGGTCAGCCCGTACCGACGAGTCGTTTCCTGCGTAGCCGGCCCGGAACTCGTTCAGCACCGTGGGCGTGAAAGTATGAATGTAGCTGAACTGGAAGTTTGGGGTAGTGGTTGTCGAAGGGTTGTAGAATCCGCGAAGTTGCGCTGGATTGCCGCTTGCAAACTGATCGGCAGCCCGGGACCAGTTAAGCTGACCAAAGAGTCGATCGTTGCTGCTGAAGTTGTAGTCCAGTCGAATTGACGCCTCATTCCCGTTGAACAGGTTCTCGTCTACTTGTGACTTGCCGAGGTTCAGCACGTTCACCAGAAATGGAAGGTCGCGCCCAAATGCCCCCGCTATCGGACTGGAGTAAGGAGAACCACTCGGGCAGTTGGCCGGTTGGTTCATGTAATCGATATCCGCCTGCTCCACCCCAAACAAGGGGGCAAACTTGCTGGACATCGCGCTGGTAATCCCGGTGTTGCTATTAGGGCACAAATAGTCGCCGAAGTTTGCGAAACCAGAGCCCGAGAATTGGCCTCCGTTGACGTAATCACGCAGCGTATAAGCCAGGCTGCCCGAGTTGGCAGGAGCGAAGTTGGAATACAACAGGCTGGAAATGGAATTAGGGAAGGTCGAGATCACGGATTGCCGGAACGCTGAGGACTCCGCCAGCACTTGTCCCGGGTTGGAGATGATAAACCGGTCCCCTTGATAGGCGGCGAAAAAGAACAGCTTGCTCTTGAGGATCGGCCCGCCTATCGTTCCCCCGAACTGGTTCAGGTGCAGCGGCGTTTTCTGGCGTTCCGCAGGGTCAGCAAAATGGTTGGCGAAAAACGGATTGGCATCGAGTGCGTCGTTGCGAAAGTATTCCCAGGCACTCCCGTGGAGAATATTGGTGCCCGACTTGGTCACCAGATTCGTGATCGCTCCCGCGCTGTTGCCAAACTCGGCGGAGTTGTTCAGGGTCAGCAGTTGAAATTCCTGCACCGTGTCCTCAATCGGCTGGTTGACCGGCCCTCCGCTTAGCCCTTTATTGGAAACCCCATTGATGACGAAGCCGTTGAAGTTTTCCCGAACGCCGTTGACCACGGTGTTCGCACCACTTTCGAACATCGTGCCCCGCATATTGGTCGCACCCGGCGAATACTGGATCAGGTCATAGATGTTGCGTCCGTTCAACGGAAGATTGGCGACCTGCGTAGAATCCACGGTCTGGGCTAATCGGGAGTTCTCGCTATTGATCATAACGGCTACATCCGTCACATCGACAGTTTCCTGCCGCTCTCCAATCTGCAGCTTGAAATCAACCCGTGCGACCGTTCCCGCATTCAATTCCACATTGCTCGTAGTGGCGGTCTTGAATCCTGCAGCTTCCACCGTAAGCTTGTAATGGCCGACCGTCAGTTCCTGGGCGGCATAGGCCCCGAATTCATTGCTGTGCACCACCAGCTCGTAACCAGTCTCCAGGTTCTTGATCAAGATGCGCGCGTTCGGCACGTTCGCGCCTGTGGGATCCTCGATCACTCCAGCGAACTGTCCGTTTTGAATTTGGCAGAGCACACAGGCGGGAAATGCAAGAAAGAGGATCAGAACCACCCAACACGGGCTAGGAAGCCCAGGGCACCGGAGCATAAATTCTCCAGAAAAATTCCCTTGTTTCGGAATTTCCCTATTGAGCCGAAAACTGGGACAAATTCTATACTAAGCCCCTCCAGCGCAGAATAAAGGAGAAGTCTTTCAGTGAGCTCAGGGTAACTGGCCCACTATCTAAGATTTTCCAAATTGTTATTCAGCGCAATTATTGAGCGGAGTAAGAGCTACGGAAGCTGCCAGTCCAACGCGTAGACTTCGAAGGTGCTGATGTCCCGCAGCGCCAACAGGGAATCATCGGGAGCCAATCCGGTCCAGGCCGCCAGCATTCCTGATACTGGCCTCTTCACATCTTTCAAGCTGGCCACACGTTCCAGCTTGTGATCTTTTATTTGCACGCGATAGAACGCCGGCTCACCTTCGGCCGTGGAGTTGAAGTACACATATTTTCCATCATGCGACCATGCCGGGTGTTCCACCGGAATTTGGGTTAGCTCTGTCCACTTCTGGGTTTTCAAGTCAAACAGCATGAGATGCTTCGAAAAAGAAAGAGCGGCGATGTAGGAGTCATCCGGCGAAAGCCTGGGAAACCACTTGCCTTCCGAACCAGTCAAGGTGGTGAGCTGGTTGGTCTTCAAATCCAGCCGACGGATAGTGTTCGCAGAAGCGTCTGCCATGTCGCTGCGCTGGTTGCCAAAAAATAACGAATTGCCATCCTGCGACCAGTCAGGCCATTCTTCGCAGCTCGCCGTTGGTCACTTGTTTAGGGGCTCCGCCATCTGCCGATACGATATAAATGTGCTCGGGCTTGCCTGGCATGGTGGCAGCGAATGCAATCTGCTTCCCATCCGGCGACCATCGGGGTCCAACCGCGTCCATGAGAGGAGGAGTGAGCTTAAGCCGCTCCGTGCCGTCCACTTTGCTGCGCCACAGAGCTCCGTCCGGGACACTGCGATACGCGACCCACTGCCCATCTCGCGAAAAAGCTAAATGATTCGCAGATATTCCTGAAAGGTAGGGCAAGTATTCTTGAGACTTAGGATCGAACCGCACCAGTTCACCTCGGGGACCTCTTTGAATTGCAAAGAGTTTCTTTCCGTCCCTGCTGGACACCGGGCCTGCCATGTTGCTTTCGCCGGTGGTCAACTGGATTGGTTCTGGGTTGCGCCTGTGCAGAGACCCATTCTTCTCGCGGACGGCCCAAAGCGTGGTTGTGTTGGCCCGATCGGACTGAAACACATAGTAATTCCCGTCCGGCGTCCAGTTTCCGCAGCACTCTTCTGGCGGACTGCTCCAGCCAGGCAGCAAAGGGCGCAAGCCGGTCCCGTCAGAAGCTACTTCCCACAGTGAAGAGGAATTGGTCTTCTCATCGTACTCCGTGAACCGCAATACCTTTCCGTCAGGCGACCAGCGTGGCTGCCCAGCAGGAGCCGTCAGAGTCACCAGCCGGCGGGACTCGCTACCGTCGGGCTTTGCCAGAAACAGTTCGTTTCCGCGGGCATAGACGATCTGTTCTCCATTCGGGGACCAGCTGCCATCGTGGCCGAGAATGTCTCCCACCCGTCGCGGCAAACCGGCGGGCAATGGCAAAATATAAATAGGCACATCCCCGGCATATTAAATTGCCCAATCAGCAGCTCCGATCCGTTCGGCGAAATGTCAGCCAGTTGAATGTCATCGAAGTGCGAGGCAACGGGGGCAGTTTCCCCACCGGAGACGGAGACTTCCGTAATTGTCCATCCGCTCTTCCCCGGCATCACGAAGTACAGGCGTGAACCATCTGTAACCAAAGGATCAAACTTCTTCTGCCGGTCACTGGTGAGCGGGGTGTAAGCCAGCACTTTAGGTGCCGGTAGAGGGACCAAACCAGAACCCTGCCGCCGCCATTAAGATCACAGGCACGCCCAGCAGAGCGAGCCAGGATCGGTGGGGCCACCTGCGTCGCGGGTCAGACACCACAGCCTTGGTCGCTGCGATCGAGGGGTACGATGAAGTTTGCCGCTTCAGGCGCTTCAGGTCGGCACGCATCTCGGCGGCGCTCTGATAACGCAACTCGCGATCCTTTTCGAGCGCCTTGTCAATGATGTCGACAAATTTGTCGGTCAGCTCAGGGCCTGACCGCTGCAGGGGCGGCGGGTTCTTGTTCAGTATCGCTTCAAAAATCACCGCCGAACTGTTGCCGGTAAACGGAGGGCGGCCCGTGGCCATTTCGTATAGCACTGCTCCAAAGGAGAACAGGTCGGTTCGAGAATCGAGTTCCTCAGCCCGGGCCTGTTCGGGAGACATGTAGGCGATTGTGCCTATGGTCATGCCCGGGCTGGTCAGGTTCTCATTTCCCAGGCTACGAGTCAGCAGAGCGGTATCGCCGGCCTCCGTCTCCGCACCGCCCGCGCGGTCGGTTCTCTTGGCCAGTCCGAAATCAAGAATTTTCGCCTGATTCCGGGCGGTGATGAAGATGTTCGCAGGCTTGATGTCACGATGGAAGATGCCCTTCGAGTGTGCGGCATCGAGTGCATCGGCAATCTGAATCGCCCAATCCAACATTTCTTCGTTCCCAACAGGCTTTCCGGCAACGCGATTCTGCAGAGTTTGCCCGTCCAGGAGTTCCATGGCGATGAAGGGCTGGCCTTCGTACTCGTCGACTTCGTAAATCGTGCAGATATTAGGATGGTTCAGGGCGGAGGCGGACCGGGCCTCGCGCTGAAAACGCTCAAGCGCCTGGTGATCGCGCGCCAGTCCCTCGGGCAGGAATTTCAGGGCTACGCTTCGACGCAGTTTCGTATCCTCGGCCTCATACACCACTCCCATGCCGCCACTGCCCAGCTTTCGCAAAACGCGGTAATGGGAGATGGTTCGACCGATCATTGGGCTGAATCTTAGGTCCGGCAATAGGGTAAGTCAATGAAAGCCGAGAAGTTAGCGATGTTTCAAGGTTTGCTAACATTGTGACCATCATTGACCCGGATGCAATGCTAGTGATTCTGCGCTGCCTGGGTCGGTCTCAGCGCTGCGGCTCCGAAATTCACGCTGAATCGTTTGCACCATATGGATACTGCGCGGTATTTAGCCAAGTCCAAGTCGCCATCCAGCGCGTAGTTCTGGTCGCCGATGTTGCCCTTGATGACTCCGAGATTGATGAAACCAGCCTGCTGCACCGTCGCCACGTCCTTCGCATCGTCAGAGGCGACCATGTAGACGTGCACATCCGGACCGTTTGACGTGGTGAAGTTCGTAAAGCGAAGAACACGAGTGCCATCTCCCATCCGGTAGATGGTTGCGGTGCCTGCCGTCGGGTGCAAGATGCTGTAGAACTGTCCGGAGACAAGAGGCTGCGACGACGAGCAATCAATTTTTGCAGGTTGAGACAGACTCGATCGAAAACAGCCCCGACTCGGATTCCGGGAATTCTCATGCGGCAAGACTCTTGTGGGAAACTGTATGGTTCTCTCCATGAAGCGTTCTTCCTAGCCTGTTAGATTCGACTAGCCGAGTTTTGTTGCCAACACGACGGGAAAGGGATAGCGACGGCAAGATTCCTCCGGTGCCGGAGGGGGCATCCCTATCCTCGATGGACTCGGGTACGTTGCCGATCCCAATCAATATATCCTTTGGCGACGTTTAGCGAACAGTGTGGGCATATTGATCGAAGTCCTGGACAGCGGTTGTGCTCATCATTGACAGGGATGATTATGCATTTGACACAGAAAACTAAGGTCGCGTATCTTCGAGAATGTGACAGGGCAGCAGCCAAACCCGAGACTGACGGTGGCATCTGAGAACCGTTTGGCTGTAATATTGAATAGCCTGACAAGCTCAACACGTTTTTAGCAGGGAAGCCTGAGCGCCGGTAGCTCGGGCTTTTCTGTTTCTGCTAGACTCGGGTGATGAAGGTAGATAAACGGAAGTTCGATGTCCTTCTAGGCAGGCTCATAAACAGCGAACCGCAGAAACGCTCCGAAACAAAGCCTGCAAAGAAGCGCCGAACTAAGAAGGCCGCACAAAAGGCGTGAAGGCGTTTTCCTCGACCAGCTTGGCATACGGCATCGGCTTCACTCCCGCCATCCGGCCCACGGTCTGCTCAAACAAGTCCGCATCTTCCCGCCGATTGAACCTGTAGCCAAACTCATTTAAATACCGCTGAAGGTGCTTTATCGAGACCTGATGGAATGACCCTATCAGGCCGCGCTTGAGCAGGGAGAATGCCGATTCCACGGTGTTCGTATGCACGTCGCCTTTTACGTAGACGCGATCTTTGTGCTTGATGCGGGCATGACGCACGTTGCGGAGCCGCGTGAGCCGGAAGTTGTAGCCAGGATTCTCGTCGGTCATGATGGCCTGGGCGTCGGGCGAGATGTGCTTGTTCGCCACTTCCCAGAGCGATTCCGCCCTGGCATCTTTCGTGTGGACAAAACGGACTTGTCCGCCCCGTTCGCGGACTCCGATTACTACGTCTTTGTTCTTCCGCTTGCTCTTGTGGCCGCGTTGTTTTCCACCGATGTATGTCTCATCGATTTCAACAACGCCTGTGAGCTTTGGGGCGTTTGCATCCACCATGGCCTCCCTGATCCGGTGGGCGAGATACCACGCTGTACGGTAATTGCAGTCCAGATGCCGCGAGAGTTGAAGTGCGGTCATGGACTTCTTCGCATCGACGAGCAGAGCGATTGCCATGAACCATTTGTTCAGCGGCAAGTGGGAATCGTGGAAGATCGTTCCATTGGTTGCTGAGAACTGCGACTTGCAAGACTTCTCAAGCACTGGTAGACCTGGGCGCTGTTGTTCTTCGTCTTGGTCTTGCGCGTGATCTTGGACACTTCTTTCGCGCCACAGACGGTACAGCGCACGCCATCGGGCCAGCGCGAGGCTTCAAGGTAGGCTAGGCATTGTTCGTCGGATGCGAAGGCTTTGGTTACGTCTATCAGTTTCATGAGATCACCTATTTGCTAAAAACGCGGGACAGGACAAACAACCAAAAAAAGAGACCACCGACGATTGCAAAGGTCAAAACAATGAGATTGAAAACTATTCGCTTCCAACCTTTCCACATGAATCAATTTTATGCTTGACGGTCATCTGTGTCAAGTGCATAATCATCTTGAGAGGCGTTGCCGCGTTTCTGCTAATTCTTCCCGGTGAGAATTTCGTGCGGAGGTTTGGGGACCAGCCCACAATGCCGAGGATAATATATTCTCCTTTTTTTCGCCTACCGGACCGGTTCAATCAGGAAGGATTTCGCGGCCCTGGGTGCGGGTCATGGCCACTTGCAAAAAGATGTCTTGGCGCGTAGGTTATCCCGAATACCCAGCTGGAGACCCTCATGGAACGCCTTCACCTCAGACCTGCGCAAGACACTCGCGCAGGGCGCGATTGCCAATTCTGCCGACACGCTGATCCCAACTTTGAAACTCGCCATCCAATGGACAAGCTGGTCTCTTTCAAACAAGACGATGCAGCACCTTCACACCTAACCGAAAACGGTTATATCAGGCACCGAATGCTTGAAATAGAAGTTCGTCTCGGACTGGCAGAATTCGGAGCGCTGCCCAACAGTGCCTAGCTCGGAATTTGCGGAAGGCGTGATGAACCGAATCTGTGAGATCGAGCAGGTTTCCAGCGATAGTGATATTGGAATGCCCTGCGGTAAGCCTGCCGTAGCCAGATGCGCCGATTGTGGCGCTGCGATCTGTTCTGATTGCCAATTGGAATGTTGCGGTGGTTCGTTCTGTGAACTCTGCTACTACTATCATGTCACCCATTCCTGTTTGAGAAAGCCCGTCCAAAACGAGCGTGACAACGCCAGCTTCCGACTGAATCGAAAATCCAGTTGAGCACCCGCAGATTGCACGAGGGAGAACGCTATGCGTGAGACGAGTAGTTCGCAATCTCTGAAGTTGAGTGGAGTGGCAACGATCGCAACCGCGATGGGCGCGGTGGCAATAGGAGCATTCGCGATCGGGGCGCTCGCAATTGGACGATTGGCAATCCGTCAAATTGCCATCGAGAGGGCCAAATTCAAATCCCTTGAGATACAGGATCTGACTGTCACACGGCTGCACGTCGCCGAAGTAACGGTCAGCGACTCGATCACGCTGCCGGACAGTACTAATCGCAAGATCGCATCATGATCGATGGCCGATGCCCAGGACGGGGAGATACGGGATTCCGTTAGCGCAAGGGATCGTCCATAACCGTCGGCCGTAGAACGAACTTATTGCGGCGTGGATGCGGATGCGTCCTTGATCAACTCGACGTCAATCGTGATTGATACTTCGTCGCCAGCCACGGTGGGGGCCCCACTCACCCCGAAATCCTTGCGGTTAATTTTGGTCGTCGCGGATGCGCCCATGTGTGAATTTCCCTTCGGGTCTTTGATCGGGGGAGTCGGGCCATCAACATCGAGCACCACCTCTTTGGTCACTCCGTGAATGGTCAGGTCACCGGTGATTTTTAGCTTGCCTGTACCTGCAGCCTCCGTCCGCTTGGATTTAAACGTGATCGTCGGATATTTCTGCACATCGAAAAACTCCGGACCGCGAAGATCGTTGTCGCGCCTGTCCACGCGAGTATCGATGGTGGTGGCGTCAATGGTGGCTTCGATCGAAGTCCTGGCCGGATCGGCAGGATCGTAATTTGCGCTGCCGCTTACTTTCTTGAACTCCCCCCGGACCGTGGAGATACCCAGATGGCGCACGGAAAATTGTGCAGCCGAGTGTGCCGGGTCGATCTTCCACGTTTCAACCTGGGCAAAGGCAGATGAAATAAAGACGAATACAGCGGAACAAACAAGGAACTTGCGAAACATGAATCCTAACCCTCCAAGGAATGGTATTGCAGCGATTAAAGAATTCTCTCATGGGAATAGCCGGCCACCGCAAGAGCGGAGAGCAATTCGGCGATTTGGTCCGGTCCCCGCGTTTCCATCGTGATGTCGATCGCGGTTTCGCCCAGATTCACTCCGTAATAGGTACGGTCGTAGGAGGTTTCCACGATGTTGGCGCGGTGGTCCGCGAGAATTCCGGTCAGCCGGTGCAGCGCGCCGGGATAGTCGGGAAGGTGGACGCGCAGCCGGACCAGGCGTCCATCTTTCACCAAACCGCGCTCGATGATTCGCGACAGCAGGGTCACGTCGATGTTGCCGCCGCAGACCAGCACGGCAACCTTCTTTCCCGCAATATCGATTTTGTGATTGACCAGGGCGGCGATGGCGGCTGCGCCGGCGCCTTCCGCCATTGTCTTTTCACGTTCCAGCAGGAGAAGAATGGCGTTGGCGATTTCTTCTTCGTCCACGGTGACGATTTCGTCCACGTATTTCTGAACCAGCGGCAGCGTGCGTTCGCCGGCGCGACGCACGGCGATGCCATCGGCGATGGTGGCAGCGGCGGGGATGGTCACGGGTTTGCCCTCAGCCACCGCGGCCTTCATCGAGGGAAGCCGTGAGGTCTGCACACCGATGATCTCGAACTTTCGGATTTGTCTCCTTGATCGCGCAGGCAATGCCGCCGATCAGTCCGCCGCCGCCGATGGGAACAACGACGGCTTCAATTTCAGGATGCTGCTGCAGTATTTCCAGACCGAGAGTTCCCTGGCCGGCGATCACAGCATCGTCGTCGAAAGGATGAATGAAAGTCAGATGTTGCTGATTGCCGCGGCGGATGGCTTCTTCGCAGGCCTCGTCGTAATTCGCGCCGTGCAGAATCACTTCCGCGCCGTAGGCTTTGGTGGCGGACACTTTGATTAACGGAGTGGTGAGCGGCATGCAAATCTGGGCGCGGATGCCGCGTTTGCCGGCGTGATAAGCCAGTCCCTGAGCGTGATTTCCAGCCGACGCCGCAATCACTCCCTGCTCGCGCTCTTCCGCTGCTCAGGGTCAGGAGTTTGTTCAACGCGCCGCGTTCTTTGAATGCGCCGGTTCTCTGCAGATTGTCGAGTTTCAAATAAATGGAATTTCCGGTGAGTTGGGAAAAAGTGGCGGAGAGAGTGCACGGCGAAAGATAAATGGATTGGCGAACCCGTTCCAGGGCGGCCTGGACGTCGGCGAGAGTGATCATCTTTAGCTGCATTCTACAGGGAGGATCGCTTAGCATCATTTGCGTGGTGGGTTTGATTGGACGGGCCGTGTTCGCCTTTGTGTCTTCCG
Organism: Terriglobia bacterium; assembly: GCA_963812465.1. GTDB lineage: Bacteria > Acidobacteriota > Terriglobia > Terriglobales > Acidobacteriaceae > JAIQFF01. Next base: position 40,773 of record CAWEVE010000029.1, on the reverse strand, counting down.
CGTGCTTTTGCGCCTAGGACTCTTAACCGCAAAGGACGCAAAGAGCGCACAGCAAACACCGACTTCAGGCCTCGACTGGCGCACCTGTGGCCACCGGCAATTGCGCTTGTTGCCAGGCAGCCAAATCCGCCGCTGACGTTGATCACATTCTTGAAACCGGCCCGTTGCAGAAGGCTGCAGGCAATCATGCTGCGATATCCACTCTGGCAATGCACTGCCAGGGGAAGATTGAGATCAACCTCGGGAGGAGAAATCCGGAAGCGATCGAGCGGCCACCAGCCTGCTCCGTCAATGTGGCCGGCCATCCACTCGGCTTCGCGGCGCACGTCGAGCACGCGATTCTGTCTTCCGATAACTGCCGCTGCAGTTCTTGCACGCTCGATCTCGGGCAATTGCGCCAAATCGAATCCCGCCTGCTTCCATCCCGCGACGCCACCTTCCAGATATCCGCGTTCTGCTTCGATACCGACCCGAGCCAGGCGAAGGCGGGCTTCCGACAACTTGCTCCGGCGAATCGGCGATCAACACCGGGCGCGACGACAAGCCGAGAATGGTTCCGGCCCAGGAGGCAAATTGCCCCGACAGAGCAATGTTGATCGAACCAGGCACGTGGCCGGCGGCAAATTGTTCTCCGGGGCGGATATCCAGCGCAATCACGCCTCGTCTCCTCCAGCATGGCTTTCAGTTCCAGCGGGCGAAATTGCTTTCAGCTCCGGCAATTCGGAGAGCGCGGGAGCGCCTCCGCGATTGATCTCGGCATCCTGCAAGAAATATTCCGGACGCGCCGGCAGATTGCTGGTCAACTGCCTGACGAATTCTTCGCGGGTCTGGATTTGCAGGGCATAGTTGGTGAGACGCTCGGTGCCGATGGTGGACGATCGTTCGGCACGCATGTTGCGGCCGCAGAGCGAGCCCGCGCCGTGGGCAGGATATACCAGCACTTCGTCCGGCAGCTTCAAGAGCTTGTTATGCAAACTGTCGTAGAGCATGCCGGCCAATTGCTCGGGGTGTAAGCTTCGGGAGAGATCGGGACGGCCCACGTCGCCGAGAAAAAGCGTGTCGCCAGTCAGAACCGCCCAAGGCTTAGTCGGCTTCTCGATCATCCTGGTGACCACGCAGGCAGATGCTCTCCGGGGTGTGTCCCGGAGTTTCGAGAACCTTGATTCGGGCTTTGCCGAATCGCAATTCGAAGCCATCGTGAACCGGCACGTGCGGGAATGTCACTCCGGCCTTCGCGCCGAAATAGATTTGTGCCCCGGTGCGAGCGGCGAGTTCTTTGTGTCCGGAGACAAAATCGGCGTGCAGGTGGGTTTCAAAGATGTGGCGGATGGTGAGCCCGTGTTCCTCGGCAGCCTTCAGATACAGATCCACGTCACGCTGGGGATCGACGACGACTGCCTCGCCATGCGACCCGAGCATGTAAGAGGCGTGGGCGAGGCAACCCAGATAAAACTGTTCGAAGTACATCAGCAGACCCTCGCGCGCGGAAATCCAGAAAGCGCGAGCAACCTATCATAACCCCAGGAATCAAAGATGGCAGGTGATCAGCCGGGAGTGAATTCGCCCTGCGGAAAGGTAGCAACTTTTCCACATCGCTTTGGGTTAGTATCGCGGCAACTGGCGGCGCATCCTGGAGATTATTGCGCCGTCCGCTAGTCCCTCCCGGAGGTAGCAGGATGTAGCCGGCCCTCATCTGGTAGCGCCCCGAGCGTCAATTCATGGTTGGATGTACAGTCCGCGGTGCGCGGGCTTACCCAGGATTTTGCTACCGCTTTCAATACCGGAAACTACGATCAGGCAGCCGCGCTGTTTACCGCGGACGGCTTCCTGATGCCGCCGCAGCACGAGGCCGTGCAGGGCCAGAAGGCCGATCGAGTTGATGCTGCGCGAGACTCGGAGAAGCCGGATACCAGAACCTTCGCATGGAAACCCTTCGCGTGGACGAGTCCGGCGATATGGCGCTCGAAATTGGCCGCTACACGGTGGCGGTCCGAGCAGGCGAACGGCACGACGATCGCCGACCGGGGCAAGTTTGTGCAGGTCTGGCGTCGGCTTGGGAGTCTGGCTGATGACCGCGAACTGCTGGAACAGCGATCTGCCGGCGGCGAAATAATTGATTTTACGCCTGCGCATTAGTTGAAATCTGAATGAATTCCGTCCTGCGCGGTGCTTGACGCCTGTGCCGATTCCGAACCGGATTTTTGCGTTCTGCGGATAGCAAATTCCCGATGCAGCCTCAAGCATCCCGTAAGATCGTGAAATCAACTACCGCCTGAATCCGAGCGCCTGTCTGCCGTCTACAATAGTCAGCACGCAATCCACTTCAAGAGATCAGGAGAGTCGCATGCAACGCAAGGCAAGCGCAATATGGAAGGGCGGGCTTAAAGACGGCAAAGGGTGGTCTCCGCGAGCAGCGGTGTGTTGTCCAATACTCCGTATTCGTTTGCCACCCGTTTTGAGAATACTCCGGGAACCAACCCCGAAGAACTGATTGCGGCGGCGCATGCGGGATGTTTCTCCATGGCGCTTTCCGGGCAATTGGGCGCGGCCAATCTCACCGCCTCGAGCATCGAGACTACGGCGACTCTGACCCTGGAAAAGCTCGACTCCGGCTGGACCATTACCACGGTGCATCTCGACGTGGTCGGGCGCGTTCCGGGCGCGGACAATGCGGCGTTTCAGAAAGCAGCGGAAAATGCCAAGAGCGGCTGTCCGGTGTCCAAACTGCTCAAGGCGAATATCACGATGACGGCGAAGCTGGAGGGGTAGAAAACATTGCCAGCTTGGCCGTTGGCTCAGGCTCTGTCAGTTGTCAGTCTGGAACCAAGACTCTGCGATTTCAGTATTTTTCTGATTTCGCGATTGATGCGGGCGGCGTCGCGCGCGGCGGTGTCAATCATCCGCGCCCATTTCTTGTTGCTGGTCCTTCCAGCTTCGCCTCTCTGCAGAAGATAAGCGGCGTGCAGAATTGTCTCCAGCGAATTGCTGAGATCGTGAGCCAGCTCGCGGAGGTTCGCTATCGAGTCGGCCGGCAGCTTGCTGGATTGTTCCATCTGGCTTCGGAGTTTGACAGTCCGCGCTCCCCCTGTAGAATATTACTCGTAGTCCTTTCCTGGAAGGCGGCTTCTGCAAAATTGCCGCATCCGAGTTACTTTTGCCATCGTGGCGGAATTGGCAGACGCGCATGGTTCAGGTCCATGTACCCGCAAGGGTGTGGGGGTTCGAGTCCCTTCGATGGCACCACCTGATTTCCGGTTTCTAAGAACTCACTTCACTTCGACGTTGAAAGTCTCCGGCAACACGGGTATCGACGCGGGATTCACAGCGGATGGATCGTCCCGCAGTTTGATGTATAGCAACGCATTGTCCGGGCGCGGCACGCTCAGCGCGGAGTCCGCGAACCCTTCGGGAACCTGAACCGAGTGCGTGAACTCCGAGTCCGAAGCAACGGAACTGATCAGGAACAGATTGGTTCCATTGAGAATGCACTGCTTGTCGGGACTCTCGGGACAGCGCACTTCCTTCAACGCCGGAAAGCGCACCAGAGTTGCCAGCGGTTGCCAATCGCCCTTCGCGTCACCTTCCACCACACGAAAACGCAGCGGGCCGAAGGCTGACGGTCCGAAACTCTTGAGCGGATCGAGAGTCGCCATCACGGTATGAGCGTCCTGCGCAATCAAAGTGCCGTCGTCCAGGCTCAGGGAAGCGGTGTACGAGGCGTCCGCCGTGGCCACTTCGATCTTCTGGTCGCGCGAAAATGTCTCGGGCACGTCCGCTTTCAGAAAAAATGAAAGCTTACCGTCCAGCGGCAACTCGTCCTGATTGCCGAGCTGAATTGCCGAGGAGCGGCCCCGGTTGTACGCTCTTGTTGAGCAGAGTAACCTTCGGCCGAGGCGGATCGATGGTGGCCTCGAGATTCAAGACGCGGCCGTCTTTGAGATCGGCGCGAGCCGAGACTTTGTCGCCGGCGTGCAGAGCGGAAATGTCCTGGGCATCGGTGGATAGTCTCAATTCATCTTTCGTATCCTTGCGCGAGAGGCCCGCCGGAGCGAAGCGGATGCCATTTAATTCCACCGCAGCCACCTGGTCCAGACGGGTTCCGATCAAGGTTGCTTGAGAGTCGCCGGCATTGATCGCAAATTTATCCAGATGCGCAGCTTCGGCATAGCTGTGAAGGTCAACTTCCTCCGGCTTGCCGCTTCCGTACTGCTTGACCAGCATGGTGATCTTTCCCGGAGTCTCTTCCTTGAGCGGAACTTTGAGTTCCAGTTCGTTGGGCGCTGGCGAACTCCAGGTCGCCTTGATCGGCTTGCCCTGGTCATTCTTCAAGTTGATGGTGTCCACGCAGGCGGCTGCATCCGATTTGAAATGAATGACATTTTCACGGCCCACGATCAGCCCGCTTTCGTCGGCCGAGGCGATGGTCCAGGTCGCGGGGTGCGCGTTCTGCAGACGGAAAGCCGGGCCTTCAAAGGAATCGAATCCCCAGTTGCCCCGGATCGTTCCTATCATTTCACGTTCGAGTTTGTCGGGCGCAACGGTCCGGGTTTCGACGGCAAAACCGCCGCGGGCGGCATCCGGGACGGCGGGCAGATCGATCCCGCGGCCTGATTTATCGGGAACGTGCAAGGTCAGGTCGTGGGCGAAGTCAGTCGAGAAAACGATCGGTGCGCCTTCGGCCGCGAGCAGCAGCGCAGGCTTTTCCAGACAGAGACTCTGATTTCCGTCCACGGCGCGGAGCGGAGGCAATTGCGCCGCCTCCACCGCCGGCAGACTGAGCACCATCACCGACATCGGCTTACGAAACGAAGGCGGATTGTTGAGTTTTAGATTCAGTTCGTCAAGGTGAGGCAGAGCCAGCGCCGGGATGTAGCGATACTCGGGGGTGTGAAAGCTCTCCATCATCTTCGCCAGATCCACGACCACGCCCACGTACGGGCTGTAGGCTCCGCCGCCGGCTATCCGGGTGGTGCTGAGTTGCCCCACCAGATCCGGACCGCTGCCCGAGGTGAGCGCCGCCACCATGGACTGGCTGTGGCCGTCGTCGAGCACCAATTGATCGGTGTTCTGCGTCAGACAGGATTCCTGCTGCTGCCTGGGTTTATTGAAACAGTCGTTGTCCAGCTTGATGTTGAGGCTTCGCGCCAGCAGCACTGAGCGATCGTGCAAGGACGCGGCATCGCTATTCGACATTTCCCGCACCGCGCTCAAATATTTGTCGAGCCGTGAACGGTCCAGGCTGGCCTGATTCAGAGTCCTGCGAAGCTCGGACAAATGCTCCGGGTTTGCCCTCGAACTGCGGCACGCAAGGTGCCGAAATCGCCGCCGGTTTGCGGGGCAAGAAAAATAAGCGCCTGCTGCGCGCCTTCTGGAACCGTAATTACGATTCCCTCCTCGCGCACGTGTTTGTTCCAGGTTTCGGTTCTGGTGAACCAGGCTTCGGGCGGGGGATTGGTTGAGCCGCGCAGGAATACCGAAATCATGAGAAAGCGCACGGACTCTTCATCCGGCATATCGGGATGAATCCACAGCCGGTCGCCCGCTTGCAGGTTCGGAACCTTTGATATGGGCAGAGTCTTGCCCGCGCGGGTTACCCTCACTTCTATTCTGGGTCCAGTCAGATCAAATGCCGCCGTATCAGCCCTGAGCAAACTGCCGGATAAGACTATGAAAGCCAATTGAAAGAAACGAACTCGACAAACCATGTCTTATTGTAAGAGGTTCGAGGCGGTTCCAGGGGTGCCGAAAGGGCAGAAAGAAGTGCAGAAAAGGGTTCTACAGGCTTTCCCCGAATGCCCGATTCATGACCGAACAATTGGGTAAAAGGTGTGGGGAGACAAGCCTTCCACTGAAGATCGAATTCATGACCGGTGGGCGCGGAGCGTGCTAACCTTGTGGGCCGATTCGCAAACGTATTCCCGCTGGAGCAGGGACCACGATGAAACACAAATCAACTATTTTTCATCTTTTTGTGCTGGTACTCTTTGTTGTTTCCGCCGCCCTGGCGCAAGAGGCAGCGATGGCAAAAGGCAAGCTTCAGGTTCGCAAAGAAACGTTTGGCAAAACCGCAGACGGGAAGCCGGTTGATCTGTACACCCTGACGAATTCCAACGGCCTGGAAGTGCGGGCCATGACTTATGGCGGAATCATCGTCTCCATGCGGGTGCCGGACAGAAAAGGCAAGCTGGCGGATGTTGTCCTGGGCCACGACGACTTCGACGGATATCTGGTGAACCCTCCATATTTCGGGGCGATCGTGGGACGCTACGCCAACCGGATTGCGAACGGCACCTTCACCCTCGACGGCGTGAAATACACTCTGCCCAAAAACGACGGCCAAAATACCCTGCACGGTGGATTGATTGGCTTTAATAAGGTGATTTGGGAAGCCAAGGAATTCAAGAATGCAAAAGGGGTTGGAGTCGCGTTCAACTATTTGAGTAAAGATGGCGAGGAGGGCTTCCCCGGCAACCTCAAGGTCAAAGTCAGCTATACGCTGACGAATGAAAACCAGTTAATTATCGATTACGAAGCTACCACTGACAAAGCCACGCCGCTAAATCTCACTCAGCACACTTATTTCAATCTGGCAGGGGAAGGTAATGGCGACATTCTAGGGCACGAAGTCATGCTCAACGCCGACCGCTTCACGCCGGCCGACAAAACGCTCATCCCCACCGGCGAAATTCGGCCGGTAAAAGGAACCCCGCTGGATTTCACGACGCCCACAACCATCGGCGCCAGAATCAACGACAATTACGAGCAACTGGTGATCGGGCATGGCTACGATCACAATTTCGTGATCAAGCGGAAGGACAACAGCCTCACGCTGGCGGCCCGAGCTCGCGAACCGAATAGCGGTCGAGTGCTTGAGGTCTATACGACAGAACCGGCGGTGCAGTTGTATTCCGGCAATTTCCTGGACGGAACCCTCGTCGGAAAACAGGGACACGCTTACAAGAAGCGCGACGGATTCTGCCTGGAGACACAGCATTTTCCGGATTCTCCTAATCATCCGGATTTTCCATCGACCATTTTGAGACCGGGGACAACCTTCCGTTCGCAGACTGTTTTCAAGTTTTCAGCGGAATAAAGGCCGGGCGGAATGTCCGCTCTCCCGTTCAGCTTCCCCTCGAGTTCACCTTTGAATAGGACAGCGGGAATGCGCCCCGGGGTCGTCTTCTTGCGTTCCCGTATAATCTTCGAAGCTTCTTATGCCAGCCACCCTGGACCAGATCGTCGCCGCCACGCGCCTTAGAGTCGCTGATGCCAGGCGGTCCGCCGATCTGCGTCGAGCTCGAGAAGCTGGCGCAGGACCATGTTCCGCGCGGCTTTCGGCGCGCGCTGGCAAATAGAGAGCAGGCCGGAGTGGCCGTCATTGCCGAACTGAAAAAAGCTTCGCCTTCCCGCGGATTGATTCGCGCCAACTTCGATGTTGAACATCTGGCTCAGGAATTGCAGACCGCCGGAGCTGCGGCGCTGTCAGTCCTGACCGACGAAGAATTCTTTCAGGGGTCGCTGGAGAACTTGCGACGCGCCTCTGCCGCTACGAATCTGCCATGCCTGCGCAAGGATTTCATCGTCGACGAGTTCCAGTTGCTGGAAGCCCGAGCCTACTCTGGAGATGCGGTTCTCCTTATTGTGGCGGTGCTGTCGCAAGCCGAATTGATTGCTCTTGCCAAGAAGGCTGGTGCTGTTGGCCTGGATGTGCTTTGCGAAGCTCATGACGAAGACGAACTACGCCGCGCGGTGGATGCGGGATGTGATCTGATCGGTGTGAACAACCGCAATTTGCGAACCTTCAAAGTGGATCCGCAAACTGCATTCCGCCTGGCAGAGATGTTTCCGAACAATGTGGTTCGCGTGGCTGAGAGCGGCATCGACAACGGCGGGGACATCGCCCGCCTGCGCGCGGCAGGGTATGACGCCTTTCTGATTGGTGAGTCTCTGATGAAAGCGGATTCGCCTGGCGAAGCATTGCGATCACTGCTGGCGGAAGCTGAACGCGAGCGCTCTCAGTTGACTGCTCAAAGCTGAAGAGTCTTCTTCAGAGGTCTTTTTCAGAGAACTGTCGGCTAAGAACCGGGAACTGGGTTTCATGACGTGGATCAAAATTTGCGGAATCACAAATCTGGAAGACGCATTAACGGCAGTTGACGCGGGTGCCGACGCGCTGGGTTTCATCTTCTATGAGAAGAGCCGGCGGAAGATCGATCCGGAAGCGGCGAGGCGAATTGTGGCGGAACTGCCCCCGAAGGTAGAAAAAGTAGGCGTCTTTGTGTTGCAGGGTTCTCAGTCAGCGTCGCAAATTGCCGAACAGGTTGGTTTGACGAGCTTGCAGATCCATGTTCAATTGCCGCTTCCCGACCAGCCGAGCCAGGATCGCGAATTGGGTGCGGTGTCTGCCGCGAGGCCTCACAAATTCTATCTGGCGATGCCGGCGGCATGGTTTCTCGGCGACGGCCCGGCTGCGGCGAACCTCTCTTCGTTCGTTGAAAGGAAGCCCGAACGGCCATTCGACCGCATTCTGCTGGACTCGGGCACGCCGGAGCAACCTGGCGGCACCGGCAAAGCATTTGATTGGGAAAAAGCTGCAGCCCGGTTCGAAGAAATGAGTGCAGGCATCAACGTAATCGTCGCGGGCGGCCTCAACTCCGGGAATGTCTCGGAGGCGATTCGAGTCCTGAAGCCGTGGGGAGTGGATGTTGCCTCTGGAGTGGAAGCCAGTCCGGGGAAAAAAGACCCGGAGAAAGTCCGCGCCTTTGTCAGGGCAGTGCGCGAAACCGAGAAAGACAAATAGAAATGGCAACAGCCACCATAACGAAAAGGGCGAAGCTTTCGGAGAAGAAATCCCCCGGCCGCTTTGGTGTCTACGGCGGACGCTACGTTCCCGAGACCCTCATGGCCGCGCTTGAAGAACTGGAGCGCCACTATGAGAAAGCCAAGCGCGACCGCAAGTTCCAGCGCCGTCTGGACGAACTGCTCCGGACTTATGCCGGTCGTCCCACCGCTTTATTTTTCGCGCAGCGGCTGACCAAACAACTCGGCGGCGCAAAGATTTATCTCAAGCGCGAAGACTTGCTGCATACGGGCGCGCACAAAATCAATAACTGCCTGGGACAGGCGCTGCTGGTTGAACGCATGGGCAAGCATCGCGTCATCGCTGAAACCGGCGCCGGGCAGCACGGCGTGGCCACAGCAACTGTCTGCGCGCTCTTTGGTTTCGAATGTGTCGTGTACATGGGCACCGAAGACATGCGGCGGCAGGAACTGAATGTCTTCCGCATGCGGTTGCTGGGCGCTGAAGTTCGCGGCGTGGATTCCGGGTCGCGCACTTTGAAAGACGCGATCAATGAGGCCATGCGCGACTGGGTCACGAATGTTCGCACCACGCACTATCTGCTGGGGAGCGTTCTGGGCGCGCATCCATACCCGACCATGGTCCGCGACTTTCACAAAGTGATCGGACGCGAGGCGCGCGCACAAATTCTTCGAGCCGAGGGCAAACTGCCTAAGGCGATCATCGCCTGTGTGGGCGGCGGATCGAACTCCATCGGCATTTTCCACGATTTTATTAAAGACAAGAAAGTGCAGCTCATCGGCGTGGAGGCCGGCGGCCGCGGCCGGCAACTGGGCGAACATGCGGCCCGTTTCAGTGGCGGATCGCCGGGCGTGTTGCAGGGCACCTACTCCTATGTGTTGCAGGATGCGGCTGGGCAAATTGCGCTCACTCACTCGATTTCTGCCGGACTTGATTATCCATCGATTGGCCCTGAGCATGCGTGGCTGCAGGATACGGGGCGCGCGGAATATGTTTCTGCATCAGATGCGGAAGCGCTCGAAGCCTGCACCGTTCTGGCCCGGACAGAGGGCGTCATTCCTGCGCTGGAATCCGCGCACGCCGTGGCCGAGGTAATCAAGCGCGCGCCTCAGATGAAAAAATCAGATGTTGTGATCGTTAATATTTCTGGACGCGGCGACAAGGATATTGGAATCTTGCGCGAGAGCCTGAAGTTGGATTGAGACTGAGGATTCGGTAGACTTGGCAGTTTTCAGCTTCGTTGTTCAGCTTCACTGTTCAGCTTCACAATGGCTCTACATTTCCAACATCGACCTGCCCTCGTCGCCTATCTCACTTGCGGCGATCCTGATCTCGCGACTTCGCGGGACATCGCGCTCGCCGCCATTGACGCGGGTGCGGACATCATCGAACTTGGTGTGCCCTTCAGTGATCCGGTGGCCGATGGACCTGTGATCCAACGCGCCAGTGAACGGGCGCTGCGCAAGGGAACAACGTTGCACCAGGTGCTGGCCCTCGCCAAAGAGATCCGGCAGCGCTCGCAGGCAGGACTCATCATCTTTACTTATCTGAACCCGATCCTGCGGCTGGGCTTGAAAACATTCGGCGCCGTGGCTCAGGAAGCAGGCGTCGACGGGGCGCTGGTCACGGATTTGCCTGTGGAAGAATCGCGCGACTATTTGCTGGAGATGCAGGAACGAGGGCTGGCAACCGTATTCCTGGCCGCTCCTACCAGCACCGACCAGAGACTGAAGCAGATCGCCCAGGCCTCCAGCGGATTCGTGTACGCGGTTTCGCGAACCGGCGTGACCGGAACTCGCCAGCAATTGCCCGAGGACGCGCCCGCACTGGTGCGCCGTCTGCGCAAATACACCAAGCTGCCTATCGCAGTCGGCTTCGGCATCTCCACGGCGGAGCAATTCAATGCCGTGGGAAAATTTGCCGATGCCGCAGTCGTAGGCAGCGCGATTGTCCAGACGATTGAGCGCAATCCGGGCAAAGAAGCCGATAGTGTGGCACAATTTGTAAGGTCGCTGGTCGTTGGTCGTTAGTCGTTGGTCAAAAGATCCGATCCGCGACTCTCCTTTCGTTTCAGCGGCGCAATTTGCATTCGAGTCTGCATCAGAGCATCGGCAGAGCTTTCATCAGAAACGACAGGCTGACGACTGAGGCACCAACGACCAACGGCGACTGCTCATGGACATTTCCGACTGGCGCAAGAAAATCGACGACTTGGACCGCAAACTGGTGGAGTTGCTGAGCCAGCGGGCACAGGCAGCCCATGAGATTGGCAAGCTGAAACGCGGCGTGGGCATGCCGATTTACGAGCCCGACCGGGAGCGTAACGTGTTTGCGAATGTGCGAAGCGTCAATCCTGGACCTTTGCCGGATCGTGACTTGCTGCGCATTTACGAACGGATTATGGATGTCATGCGCCAGATTCAGCAGGAGGAAATCGCTCCGCGATCGGAAGCGCCAAGCGGAGGCGATACCGAGTTGGATAACGACGTGAACGATTGAGGAGCAGCTTTCAGCCCTCAGCTATCAGCCGTCAGTTTTTCGACACGAGCGTGATAGCTGACAGCTGAGGGCTGACAGCTTTCTTATGATTGTTGCCATGCAGGACACAGCAACCGATGAGCAAATCCAGCAGGTGGTGGAACACCTGATCCGGATGGGCTTCTCCGTGCATCGCACCACCGGGGAGCGGCAGACGGTGCTGGCCGCGGTGGGCGCTCGAGTCGATTTCGACACTCGCAATCTTGAAGTTCTTTCCGGCGTCGAACACGTTCACCGCATCAGCGCGCCTTACAAACTGGCTGGGCGCAGCTTCCGCCCGCAGGGGACGATCGTCGAACTTCCCAGGGGAGTACAGATTGGCGGCGACGAAGTAGTGGTGATGGCCGGTCCCTGCTCGGTGGAATCGCGGCGCAGCTATTCACCGTGGCCGAACAGGTGGCTAAGGCGGGGGCTCGGGTACTGCGAGGCGGGGCTTTCAAACCGCGCAGTTCACCTTATTCATTTCAGGGAATGGGCGAAGAAGGGCTCAAGTTGTTGCGCGAAGCGGGCGATCAATTCAATCTGCTGGTGATCAGCGAGGTTATGGAGATTTCGCAGATTGCGCTCATGCTGCCCTACATTGACATTTTCCAGGTGGGCGCCCGCAACATGCAGAACTTTAATCTTCTGCGTGAACTGGGAAAGGTCAAGAAGCCGGTCCTGCTCAAGCGCGGGATTGCCGCCACCCTGGAAGAGTTGCTGCTCTCCGCCGAATACATCATGGCAGGCGGCAACTACGACGTGATCCTGTGCGAGCGCGGCATCCGCACTTTTGAAACCTATACTCGCAACACTCTGGATGTTTCGGCGATTCCGATTATCAAGAAACTCTCGCACTTGCCCATGACTTCTGATCCGTCGCATGGCACGGGACTTCGCGACAAGGTGCCGCCCATGGCTCGGGCCTCGCTGGCAGCGGGTGCGGACGCGCTTCTGATCGAAGTCCATCACGATCCGGATAACGCGTTTTCGGATGGCGCTCAATCCCTCTTCCCCGACCAGTTCGTGAAACTGATGGACGAGTTGCGCATGATCGCTCCGGCTGTCGGACGGAAAGTGGCCTGATTTTTCCTGACGACCTCGGCAGCATGTTAAAGAGTTGAATCGCGGCTTGCTTTCGCAATCTGCGGAACCGCATAGCTGAGTTCCGGGCTGGTTCTTGAGTCCCATGGCAATTCGCCAGATCACCATTATCGGCACAGGCCTTATCGGTGGTTCTTTTGGGCTGGCGCTGAAGAAGCGCGGCTTTACTGGCACGATTGTCGGATGCGATCGCGCTCCGGTACTGAAACTGGCGAAAGAGAAAGGCGCAATTGACGAGGCCAATACGGATCCGGTTGAGGCGGTGCGAGGGAGCCAGGTGGTGCTGCTGGCAGCCCCTGTCGGAGCGATTATTGAACTGATCAGGCAATTGGGCCCGCATCTCCCTCCGAAGACTCTGCTGACCGATGTCGGCAGTACTAAGGCTGAAATCCTTTCCCGTGCGGTCAGCACTTTCGGAAAAAACGTACCCGTCGATTTCTTGCGGGGCATCCCATGGCCGGGAAAGAGCAATCCGGCGTGGAGGCTGCCGATGCGGATCTTTTCCAGGGCGCGGTATGGTTTGTAACGCCGGCTCCGGGACAGAAAATATTCGAAGGCGTCAGCGGAGAATTTTTGGAGTGGGTGGGAAAAATAGGCGCGGGAGTGGCGAGCATGGACGCCAATGCTCATGACCAACTCTGCACCTGGATCAGCCACTTGCCGCAACTGATTTCCACCGCTTTGGCTGCCACGCTGGTGGAGGAGTACGGAGAAGACGCGCCGCTGCTCGAGACCGGCGGCCGCGCCCTGCGCGAGATGACGCGTATTTCGGGCAGTCCTTATTCGATGTGGCGCGATGTGGCGCTTACCAACAAGAGCAATATTCAGCAAGCTCTATTGAAGCTGGAACAGCGGCTGGCTCACATCCGCGAGAATCTGGATACACGGGAACTGGCTGCGGAGTTCGAACAGGCGCATCATCTGCGAAAACCAGGGGCTGTAGCGCCGAAGATGCGTAAGAAGACGCGCAAGACGCGAAGCAGGAAATGATCTTTCAGCGGCCGCCTGGGTTGATCCGCCCATGGCCCCCGACTTTCATTTAGAATTTCTGCCTTATGAACAAGGTTGTCGCCAGCGCCGACGAAGCCATCCAGGACGTCTTCGACGGCGCCACCATCATGATTGGCGGCTTCGGACTTTGCGGCATCCCGGAAAATCTGGTTCGCGCCCTGGTCCGCAAAGGCGTCAAGAATCTCACCACCATCAGCAACAACGTTGGCGTGGACGGTTTGGGCAACGGACTGCTGCTCGCTGCCGGTCAGATCGTCAAACATATCGGGACTTATGTCGGCGAGAACCGGTTGCTCGAACAGATGATCCTTCAGGGCAAGCTGGAACTTGACCTGGTGCCGCAGGGAACGTTTTCAGAGCGCATTCGTGCCGGAGGCGCCGGCATCCCTGCCTTCTTCACTCCGACCGGAGTTGGCACCGTGGTCGCCGAGAAAAAGGAAATACGCGAGTTCGACGGGCGTGAATACGTCATGGAACGCGCTCTAAAAGCAGACTTCGCTTTTGTAAAGGCCTGGAAGGGCGACAAGTGGGGCAACCTGGTATATCGAAAGACCGCGCGGAATTTTAATCCCATGATGGCTGCAGCCGCCAAGATAACGATCGCGGAGGTTGAACACCTGGTTGAGGTCGGCGAATTAGAGCCCGACCTGATTCACACACCTAGCGTTTACGTGAAACGCATCTTCCAGGGCGAGCTTATTTGAGAAGAAAATCGAAAGAAGAACGGTGAGAAAGCGCGTTAGTTGGTCGGTCGTCCTGGTCGTTGGCCGTTGGTCGTTGGTCGTTGGCAAGAACGAACGGTGGACGACGCCAAAGTCGATAGCGAAGGGCCAAAGACCAACGACCAAAGACCAACGACTGATCCATGAAAGATACCGACAAACGCGAGCGCATCGTCAGGCGAATTGCCCGGGAACTGCGCGATGGCTTTTACGTGAATCTTGGCATCGGAATGCCGACGCTGGTCGCCAATCACGTCCCTCCGGGCATGGACGTGATTCTGCAATCGGAGAACGGAATGCTCGGCATTGGCCCTTATCCGGTCGAAGGCGAAGAGGATTGCGACCTGATCAATGCCGGCAAGGAAACCGTCAGCGAGATGAAGGGGACAGCCTATTTTTCCAGCGCCGATTCCTTTGCCATGATCCGCGGAGGGCACATCGATTTGAGCGTGCTGGGCGCCATGGAGGTTGATGAGGACGGCGATCTGGCGAACTGGATGATTCCCGGCAAGATGGTGAAAGGCATGGGTGGCGCGATGGATCTGGTGGCGGGCGCGCGACGGGTGATCGTGGCCATGGAGCACACCACCAAAGATTTACAGCCCAAAATCCTGAAGAAGTGCACCCTGCCTCTGACCGGGGTCAAAGTCGTGAATACGATCGTCACCGAGATGGCGGTGATTCAGGTGACGCCGACAGGGTTGGTGCTGGAAGAGGTCGCCCCTGGCCTGACTGCCGACGACGTGCAGCGCGTCACCGAACCCACGCTCATCCTCAGCCCAGAGCTCAAGATCATGGAAGACTGAACGGGAGGACTGGAAACACGAAGGCGCGAGGCGGGAAAATCCCGGCGAAGTCATCACATGCGGTCAGGGGAATTAAGGGAGGAAGCCAAACGTAAGACTGGGTTGGAGGCTGGGGACCAACTCAGAGTTCGAAGCGCTCTTACTGAATCGCGCTTCCGACTGAAGAAAATACGTTGTTGGCGTTGGAGCCGATCAGCCGGATCGTACCCACTACGATCACCAGAATAACAGCCAGCATCACGGCATATTCAGCAACATCCTGCCCTTGATCGTCCCTCCAGATATTCTCAAGCCACTTTTTCATCTTGCCCCCTTGAACTACTGATCGGCCTTTCTTAGCCCGCTTGATTCTGAGTAAGGGTCGACCTCAACTGCTGTCAGGCGACAAAACTCAGAGTGCAAGTCTTCCATTAGGGTAAACGGCGGATATGAAGCTGCCAATAGCCCAATTGTGGAAAGACATGGCACCAAAGTGCTAGCCCTTTAGGCGATCGTCTTGATTGGCAAGGCCTGATTTACGGCAAAAAGGGCCAATTCCAGGCGGGTAGAGACACCTAGTTTGTCGAAAATGTTGCTGAGGTGATGTTTCACCGTGTCTTCGCTGATCTTGAAGTATTCGGCGATTTCCTTGTTGGAGTAGCCGGCAACCACCGCGGAAACAATCTCCAGCTCGCGCGGCGTCAGGCCGAATTTCTTCTGCTTCGCCTCTTCCCCGGAGGACTGCACCAGGTTCCTCAAATATTGCACCAGGTTGGAGACGCTCTCCCGGCCAACCCAGTACTCCCCCGACATCACGGTATGGATACTTTTCAGCAGCAGCTGGGTGGCGGAATCTTTCAACACCACGCCGCGGGCTCCCAGTTGCAGGGCCTCGACAATCTGCTTTTTCTCGGCGGCAGCGGTCAGAAGAATCACGCGAACAGAATTAGAGACCGGGCCGGCGCTCATCTCGCGCAGGGCTTCCAGTCCGGGCATGCGAGGCATGGCCAGATCGAGAAGCATGACGTCCGGCTTTAGCTGGCGGGCCATCTTCACCGCTTCCGCGCCATCACAGGCTTCCCCGATAACTTTGAGATCGGGCTCGGCTTCCAAAAGACGGCGCAGGCCATCGCGAAAAATCGGGTGGTCATCGGCGAGAAGAATTCGTATTGGCTGGGATCTTCGATTATCCATAGGCCACTTCGGGCTTTTGCGGGACGCTGATCTCGAGACGCGAGCCCTGACCCGGAGTTGATTCTATCGCGAGTTCGCCTGCAATGACACGCACCCGTTCCTTGATGACCAGCGGTCCCCGTCCGAGCGCGTCCAGTTCCACCTGAGACAACCGGCCGGCGAAGGAGAAGCCGACGCCATCGTCTTCGATCACCAGCGTCCAGCGGCCATTTTTCGCGCTCAGCCGGACCATCACGGCGTGAGCCCGGCTGTGTTTGCGGACGTTCACCAATCCCTCCTGCACGATGCGGGTCAACTCGCGGCAGACTGGTTGGGGCATGTCCGGCTCTTCCAGATCGGACGAGAAGCGGGCGGTGATGCCGGTTTCGCGCTGGAATCGCTCTACCGTGTCCGCCAGGAATCCAATTAGTTTTCTGGAGTCTACGTCGAGAGACTTCATCTGCTGCATCAGCTCTCTGAGCTTGAGAACCTCTTCGCGCAACAGTCCCTGAATTCTTCCCAGTTCCTCGGGAACCGACTCCGACTTTGGTCGCGGACTGACGGCGCAGCACATCGACCTGCATTTCGACCGCGATCAGCGACTGGACCGCGCCATCGTGCAGTTCGCGGGCAAAACGGGCGCGCTCCAGAGCTCCCGCTCGCAGGCGCAGACGCCGCAGCAAATACACGTTGTAGACCGCCGGACCGATCTGCCGCACCAACTCCTGCAGGAAACGCAACTCTTCGGTGATTTCTCCGGTCAACGACGGATCAAGAAAGAAGATGCGGCCCCTCCATTCCTGGCCGAAAGTAAATGAAACTGTCATCAGACTCTCAAACCCATGCTGCTGCGCCAGCGGGTCAAGCATGGTGGAGGAGGCGTCGGGAATTTTCATCCCCTCCTGGTCCAGGCCCAGCAGGGTGTAGCTTCCGCCCCGGCTATGGCCGTTTCGCCAGGCATACGAGGTTTCTGCCGGGCTCTTGAACAGGTACATCTCGTGATCAGAACGAACCGGGTCGAGCCAGCGAAAGAAGGAAGCTTCGCCGTTTCTCAGAAGCATTTCACCGACGTATAAGTGATGCCCGTTGGCCTCCTGCGAGGCGATGAGGGCCCGCCCCGCGCCGTACATGACCAGCAACTCTCCCACAATCTGCTGCAGTGTGCCACTCAGCCCAGCCTCGACTCGAACCTTTCCCAGGATGCGGGCAATCACCGCCTTCTCCGAGCGCAGTTGTTTCTGCTGTTCGGCCAGATATCCCAGCAGAAGGCCCATGACCAGAAGGTAGATCGAGAGCATGAAAAGACGTTTGGGCTCGAAATCGGAAGCCTGGACCCCGAGTTGCGGCAAGTGACGCTGCAAGAGCAACCGCGTCCACCCAGTCAAAGAAGCCCAGTTGGAAGGCGAAGCTCTCCAGCCACAGCAGCAAGACCTCGGAGGCAGCCGTGGCGACGGTCTCCCACACGCCCCAGCGGTAAGCTGCAGCGGCCAGGACAAAGACAAAGAAAAGGAAAAAGGGATTGGCCTGGCCGGTGGCGAAAATCGAGATCAACGCCGGCCAGATGATGTCCGCGGCATGAACCAGGAGGCGAAAGGAAGGCGGTCGACTCTTCCCGGCGGCGCAAAAGCAGGATGATAATCACGCCCTGGGCGATATAAAACGCCAGCAAGCCATAGGCCCAGAAGGAGTAGCGGATCTCGCTGGGATCCATTCGTATTGCGACCAGCGCGGAAATAGCCAGAAAAACGCGAGCGGTAGCCAGCCATCGCTCGATGCGGCGGATTTCGCCGGGACCGATGGGAGCTCTTTGCCGCCACAGAAACCGATGTCGCAGCGCTTGGAATGGCAATGGAATTCGACCCGACTATTCGATGCTCACGATATTATGGCTGGGAAGCAATCAAGAGCAAGCCCAAACGCGGCATCGGCGCGTCGCCGAAGCTGTGTGGTCGCGGGCGACTCGCCCGCGCGGAGCCGACTTCGGCGTCGCGTACGCAGATGCCGAGAAATAAGCCCGGAACGGAAAAGCAAGCCTCAGCTGCTAAAGCCGCAATTCGGAGCGACATGCGGCATGACTGAAGCATGCCCTTCCCGGAACCATCCCGTTTCTGACTAACTCGCCCGCAACATCATGCCCTTCCCGATGTTGAAGCGCGAATTCGTGACATAGAAAATCCTCGGCCTACCTTTGACTTGCCGGTTTCAAAGTGCGGCCAAGAAATTCCGTCGCCGCGGTGTAGGACTTTATCCAGTCCTTCCACACCAGGAGATCGTGGATTTCGTCCGGAAATATCAGCTCCTCAAACTCTACATGCTGCTCACGCAGCCGTTGTGCCAGGTCCACGGTTTGCCCGAAGGGAACATTGCGGTCGTCGTCTCCGTGAATCAGGAGAACGGGTGACTTCCAACTCGAAACCGCCGCATCCGGAGAAGAATCGAAAGCCAGTTTTTCCGCTTCTTTCGCGTCCGGCGCGCCAGGGCGATTTTCCCAACGAGGCAGGAACGCCGACCAGTCATGCACGCCATGCATATCAACTCCAACCGCGAAAATATCGGAATTGCGGGCCAGTCCCAGAGCCGTCAGAAATCCGCCATAGGAGCCTCCCCAGAGTCCAATCCGTTTGGGGTCGACTGTGGGCAGACTTTGCAGGAACTTCGCGCCCGCCAGCACGTCTTTATACTCCGAAGCTCCCCGCCAGCTTGCGTTAGCTGCTTCGCGAAAAGCGCGGCCGTACATAATGCCCAGCCGATAATTTACCGAGAGCACAACATAGCCCTGGCTCGCCAGGTATTGATTCATGGCGTAGGCATTGTGGTAGTAGTACATGTAGTGAAATCCGAGCATCATCTGCCGCATCGGACCGCCATGCATAAAAATCACGGCGGGTCCAGGCTGGGTTCGTCCCGCCGGAACAAACAACTGGCCGTGAATTTCCAAACCGTCTTCGCTCTTGAAGATGACTTGCTTGGGCGTAACCAACTGCTTCGACGGAAAATCGGCAGGCAGCGCTTCCTTGGCGATCAGTTCCCTTCCCTGTGCGGTCACGTGAAACGGCATCGCAGGAACGGTCGCGCTGGAACCCAGACACACCACCTGACCGCCCGAGCCGGTCTCAACCGGGCTCCACTCCATCGTCTCTCCCCTGGTCAGGGCTTGCGGCGCTCCTCCCTCAAGGCTGACCCGCCAGAGGTGACGGCGGTCAATGTCGTCTTGATTCGATGAGAAAATGACGGAGCGCCGGTCCGCGCTGAGCGTGACATCCTCCACTTCGAAAGACTCCGGGGGTGAGCAGCGCGGGCGCGCCGCCCGAGCACGCGAACCGAGTACAGGTGATTCCAGCCGTCCTGCTCGGAGGCAAACACCAATCTGTCCTTGCCGGCAAAGTAAAAGGATTTGTCGGCGGTTTCCTTCGGAAACGAATCGTTCGCTTCTTTACCGCTGTGCCAGATTTCTTTTGCCTCGCCGGTCGCGGAATCCGCAACCCAGATCGCCCACGGCATCGGACGCACCGGAATCAGCGGCAGCTTCTGCTGAATGCCGGGAAGCCGAACAAAAGCAATGTGGCGCCCGTCCGGCGACCAGCGCGGCATGCCATCGCGATCCGCGCTCGGAGAAAGATAGCGCACGCTTTCGCGGCCGAAATCGTAGATGGCGATAAAGCTGTGATCGCCGCGATCGCTGACGAGTGCGATCTGGCGGCCATCGGGAGACCATCTGGGACTTGAATTGTCGCCGCGAAGATCGGTCAACTGATGGGCCGGCGTCGCTCCGATGACTGGCGCAATCCATAATTGCTTGCGCGCCGCCCAGACGGCGAATTGTCCGTCCGGCGAAAGCTCGACGTCTTCGCATTCTTCCTGCCCGCAACCCATCTCACCCAGCATGCGAGGCACGCCCGCATCCACATCGACAGCCCAGACCTGCTGCTTTCGCGAGCGACACTCCGCTCGTGGGATCGGCGACTCGTCCATTTTCGTTGGTTTCGCTGCCGAGGACGTACACCAGGGTTCGTCCGTCCGGCGTGATGCGCAGGCTGGCGATGGGTATACCGTCGTCGCTGTCATAGTGCGTCACCTGCCGGGCGGCGAAAGTTGGGCGCGTCCGCCACCCAAAGATTGCGAACTCCTTTCGCATTGAATACCCAGGCCACTCTGCCGCTGTGAGTCGCGGCAACCAGGTTCGAGGGAAAAGGCGAACTCATCACCTGCTCGAGAGTGAAGTTCGCAGCAGCGGCCGCAAAGGGAGAGAGCAGTAAGACCAAAAGAGACGCAATGAATGTACGACGCAGGAAAGCAGGCGCTCGAAATATCCGCATAAGAGAAGAGAGCCTACTCGGTTGATTTGCAATTTGCCAAGCCCTCATCGTCTTAAATGTGGGCGCGAGCGTCCTCGCTCGTGCGATCACGGAAAGGTCGAGACCGCCAGCAGGCGATGCACGCCAGATCCGTCGGGACTGAAGTCCATCAGGATGACGCCGGCGCTGGGGCTTGCGTTGCGGTTAGGTTTCGTCGTGTCTCAGCGTGCAGCGCCTGGTCCGAACCGCGCCTATCGTGCGAAATCGCGGCACCCTCTATAATGCTCAGTCCGCTCGAAATGGTTGCTCCCATGACTGCTTTTCCCGACGGAGGAAATGAATGCGCGCTGGCGTCCGGCTCGTCCTGCTGGTACTTTCCTGTTTTCTGCTTCTGGCCACAACTCCCGACAATGAACAGCCGCTTGGCGGATATTCTTCCGCCTCATCCCGCACCGAGCGCGATTGGGAAGTAAAATTCCGCGCCATTCCGGAACCACAGAACGAGCGCGACTACATGCAGCGGCTCAGCGCCCGGCCGCACCACGTCGGCTCGCCCTACGACAAGGACAACGCGGAGTGGATGCTGGCCAAATTCAAAGAGTGGGGCCTGGACGCGAGCATTGAAAGTTTCGACGTTCTGTTTCCGACTCCAAAAGCGCGCGTCGTGGAGTTGCTGGAGCCAACCCGGTTCACCGCCAAGCTGCAGGAGCCCGCGCTGGCCATCGATCCCACGTCGAACCAGCAAGCAGAACAGCTTCCCACCTACAACGCCTATTCCGCGGACGGCGACGTGACCGCGCCGCTGGTCTATGTCAACTACGGTATTCCTGACGATTACGAGAAGCTGGAGCGGATGGGGGTTTCGGTGAAGGGCGCGATCGTGATCGCACGCTACGGAAATTCATGGCGCGGAATCAAGCCCAAGGTCGCCGCCGAGCATGGCGCAGTCGGATGCCTTATTTATTCCGATCCGGCCGATGACGGCTACGTTCAGGGCGACGTCTTTCCTAACGGCGCCTGGCGTCCGCGCGATGGGGTGCAACGCGGCAGCGTGATGGATATGCCAATCTATCCCGGCGATCCTCTAACGCCGGGCGTGGGAGCCACCAAGGATGCAAAACGCCTCGAACTGAAAGAAGTAAAGACCTTCACCAAGATTCCCGTGCTGCCCATTTCCTATGCTGACGCGCAGCCGCTGCTGGCAGCATTAAAAGGCGAAGTTGTTCCAGATGACTGGCGCGGTTCCCTTCCCCAGACGTATCACGCCGGGCCCGGACCGGCGAAAGTTCACCTCAAAGTGCAAGCCAACTGGGACATCAAGCCCCTCTACGATGTCATCGTGAAGATTCCCGGCTCGACCAGTCCCGGATGAATGGATTGTGCGCGGCAATCATCATGACGCCTGGGTGAACGGCGCCGAAGATCCCATCTCAGGTACGGTAGCCTTGATGGAGGAAATGCGGGGTTTTGCTGCGCTGCTCAAGCAGGGATGGAAACCTAAGCGCACCATCATCTATTGCGTGTGGGATGGCGAAGAGGAAGGGCTGCTGGGATCGACCGAGTGGGGTGAAACCCATGCCGATGAACTTCGTCAGCACGCCGTGGCCTATATCAACAGCGACGGCAACGGCCGCGGCTACCTGGATATGGGCGGATCGCACACCCTGGAAAAATTTATTAACGGCGTCGCCAAAGACGTGGAAGATCCGGAAAAGAAGATCCCGGTGTGGAAGCGCGATCAATTGAAGGCGATTGCCGACGCCAAGACGCCCGAAGACAGGAAGGAAGTCCGCGAACGCGCTGACCTGCGCATCGACGCTCTCGGTTCAGGGTCGGATTGGACCGTTTTTCTCGATCACCTCGGTATCGCTACCCTGAGTCTCGCGTATGGAGATGAAGACGGCGGCGGAATCTATCACTCCATCTACGACGATTTCTACTGGTACACGCATTTCTCCGATACCGATTTCACCTACGGACGCGCGCTGTCGCAGACCGCCGGGACCTCGGTGATGAGGCTGGCCGACTCTGATCTGCTGCCTTACGATTTCACCGGTCTCGCCGATACCATCCACCGCTATCAGGACGAATTGGAGAAACTTTTAAAGACCAAACAGGACGAAGCCGTCGAGCGCAATAAAGAGCTCGAAGAGGGAGTCTTCACCGCAATTGCAGATCCTAAGAAAACTTCGGTGCCTCCGCCGGTCGAGGAAGTCCCGCCGCATTTGAACTTCGCACCTCTGCAAAACGCTTCAGAAGCTCTCACCCGCAGCGCGGAGCGCTACCAGAAGGCGTTGGAGAAGGTCACCAAGAACGGCGATCTGGCGGTAAGCGCAGCTTCGCTTCAGACTCTCAACTCCGAACTCTTGCAGAGCGAACGCAAACTCACATCGCCCGAGGGATTGCCGGGACGGCCATGGTTCCAACACCTGATTTACGCTCCCGGCGCCTATACCGGATATGGCGTAAAGACAATTCCGGGAGTTCGCGAGGCCATCGAACAGAAGAAATGGAAAGAAGCAGACGAGCAGATCGCGCGGGCGGCAAGCGCGCTCCAGGACGAAGCAACGCTGGTGGATTCAGCAGCGCGGGAACTGGAGAAAGGGCAGTAGGGCGGTCGTTCCCAGCCTCCGAACCTTCCGCCCAGGGGCTGCTGTTGTCAGCCACTTACGCGTCCATTCAGGTAATCTTAAGCTTCGTCGAGCTGGTCCGATGGGAATTTTCGCGCAAATAACTAAGGAGGTTGCAATCGGGGAGGAGCCCGCATCTAAGCTCACGTGGGGGAGGAACTCCTATGTTGAGGGTGCGCGGATTCGGGCTGGGATGGATCGCAACGCTTTCCGTACTGGGACTGGTGACCACCGGCTGTTCGCGCAAGCCGGACAACGCACAGCTCGCCTCCGACGTGCAGGCGAAGATTCGCTCCGATTACCGGCTGCAGATGGCTCGGATCCAGGCGTTGGCAACCGACGGAGTCGTTACTCTCTCGGGTTATGTCGCCAGCGACGATCAGCGCGCCGCCACGGTCGAGGACGCGGCCCAGGTTGAGGGCGTCAGGACGGTGGTTGATAATCTACGCTTAGACAAGCCGCAGGCGGCAAACGCTTCTGCCCCCCAGATTCCGACGCCGCCATCCCTGCAAAAACCCGCGCCGGGCCTAGTCCGGTCCGCAACACGATTCAGAGCTCCGGCTGCATCTGAGGATGCGGCGCCTGCACCCCTACAAGAGCTCAAGGCGTTCGTCGGACGCTCAAACTTCGATGACCGCACCCTCGGCCACTAGCTCGAACGCGGCGACACCTGCCGCGGTTCCACCTGCTAGTACGGGCCCAACGGAAAATTCCTCGTCTTCAATCAACTCAAACGCTCCCGTCTCAAACGCTCCCCTCCCTAGCAATAGCGCAATGCCTGCTTCGTCGCCAACGCAGGAGCCCGAAGAGGTCACGCTTCCCAATGGAACGGTGCTCACGGTGAGATTGGGCGAAACGTTGAGTTCGGAAGTGAACCAGAAGGGAGACACCTTTATCGGAAGCCTGGCCTCACCGATCATGCTGGACGACGACGTGGTGGTTCCGGCCGAAGCAGGTGTACAAGGCCGGGTAGTCGAAGTGCAGGACGCCGGGCGCTTTAGCGGAAAGCCCGGTCTGGTGGTGGAAGTGACTCGTCTGGCCTACAACGGGAGGACTTACGAGCTGCAAAGCAATCAATTTTCAAAGCAGGGTCCTTCGCGGACCGGTCGCGCTGTAGCCACGGTTGGCGGCGGCGCAGGCGTGGGCGCTCTTATCGGTGGAATCCTGGGCGGCGGAAGGGGAGCTGCCATTGGAGCCATGGTCGGCGCCGGAGCGGGCACCGGCGTCCAAGCCTCGGCCAAGCCGTCGCAGGTTCAGCTTCCAGCGGAGGCAATGCTTAGCTTCCGGCTCCAGGCTCCGCTCACCGTCGTACCTTCTGATACTTTGCAACGAACCCCGGGCGCGGGCCCTGACTCACAGGATCCTTTCTCATCCGACGATCGGCCCGTGCTGAAGCGGCGTCCCGGCAGCCGGCCTGCCGACTCCGATACGGATGCTCCCGGCGGAAACTCGTCTCCCGATCAGAATCCTCCGGAGGACTCGACACCGCCGCCAGAGCCGAACTAGCGCTGCTCCCGAGTATGGGCAATTGGCGTCGGGCTATCGCAGAGCTGGCTTGATGGCGGTCACAATTACCAGCGGAGACCGTTTGTGCGAGCGCACCTCTCCGAAACCTGCGCGCAACGCGTACGTGGTCAATTCCGCGGCAGTTGACGGCGTCGGAATATACGGGGGGCGTTCCGATTCCTGGGACGATTCCGCATCTCGCGAAAATGCTTCCCAGCCTTCGTCCGATTCAAGATCTACGTTGTCGATGTACAGTCGTCCGCCGGGACGCAGCACTCGAATAGCGTCTTTCACATAGTTCCAGCGGTCCATTTCGTCCAGATGAGCCAGCATGTTGGTTGAATAGACGATGTCGAATGAGTTGCTCTCCAGTTGATCCAGACCAACCCCTGACAGTTTTACCAACCTGACATTCTTCACCCCGCTCAAACGCTCCGCGGCAGTGGCCAGCATGTTCGCCGAGAGGTCCGCTCCGGTCCAGGTGCGGCAACGCGGCGCCAGTTCCAGCCCGATTCGCGCCACACCACAACCGAATTCCAAAATATCGTCCTGCGGCCGCACGTCGACCAGTTCGACCAGGTTCTTAATCGGGAGCTCGGCCGAGCGGCGAAGCGCGCTCTCGTCGTCGTGTCCGCATGCGGCCCTCCGGGCCAGGAGTGGCGAGGCCGCCAGACCGTCCCATACCTCCCCATAGCTGCGGCGTGGCAAATTCAACAGGGATGGGTAGGCGATTCTCTTGAACGCCCGCGCCGCGTATCCAGAAAGATAAGACGCGGCTACGAGCGCAGCGGCAGCTCCCAGAATCCAGACTAAAGGCGCACCTTGGACTACAGCCGCCACAAACGCCGCCGCACAAATGACGGTTAACGTTGGCAGGAGCCAACGATGTTTTCGGACTAATTCTGCAGCGGGCGAACGGAAGTCCGGCGTAGCCTGCACCATGCGGCGCCGCTGAGGGTCCGGCTTCAGCTGTGGCAAAACTCTAGTGGAGCCAGCCATCGAGATCTCGCTTGATGAGAGTTGAGAGCCGAACCGTGTCTTCCCGATAATAGTTATTCAGATAAACTCGATCCGCAGGATCCAGCTCCAGAGATTGTGAGTGGCTGAACACCCATTTACGAACGGCGGGGCGGAATGGGCCTGGAATAGCATTCTTCAATGGCGACCAGATGCGGAACTGCTTGAGCATGTAACTGGGCCAGATATACCTCGGCGCCCGGCTCCGCAAGTGTTGCTCGGAAGTGTCGGGAGAGAATTGCGGATCGACCTCCAGGAACCGGAAAATGTCCGCCAAAGTCTCAGGGAGCGTGCGCCTGAGTTCCTCATACAAATAAATCCGCAGATTCTCCGCCGGGAAAAGTTCCATATAACGTTTGACCTGCTCATGGTAAAGACCGAATTCAAGGAAGGGATTGAGCAGATCAAATTTGTCGGACTTACGGTTGAGATTCGTTTCCACCAGTTCTCGAAACGAATTTTTTCACCAGTCCGCTCGCAACCGATTGCTTGTATTGCGAGAATGCCCTTTCGACCGGGTCCCTCAGTACCATGATGATTTTGGCATTGGGCAGGGTTGAGGCAATATTTTGAGCGGCAGTTTTTGGACCAGAGATAACAGACGCTGGCCTCTCCAAGAGCCTTCTCGCCATTCACATTCTGAAACAGCTTCAGATAGTCGGGCCAGTTCGAGACAATTCCGCCAAACCTTTTTTCCTGCATCGGGCCACGAAGGTACTGCTGGAGCGACGCGTCTTCCCGCTGTGCCCACTCCTGCCAATTCGCGTCGATGTTGCAGAGCCGAATCTCTTCGGAGAAATAATTAGGCTCCTTAATAGGGCTCATGTACACGTCGGGATGCTGCGCCAGATAGTGATAGAGCGACGTTGTACCCGCCTTGGGCGCACCCACGATGAAGAAATTCGGCAGCGCGAGGAGATGTCGCAGGCGCTTCAGCGCTCGGCGCGGGGTTCAACGTGCTGGACGGTTTGGCGTGCATGCGATTTCCCGTTGCACCTCAAGATCCGATTGCGGCACCGGCGTTCACGAACTGGTAAACCTGAATTGCAGGAACCCGGCAGGCGTCGGCGAACATCTCTCCCTTTCCGGTGTGCAGGAAAATTGAGCGTTCCGGTTCTCCGAAGAAAAGGTCGTGCAGCTTCAGACAGGTAAACGCGTTCGACTGGAAAGATGAGATGACACTCTCCGCCGAATGGCCGGCAGTCTCGATCTGTACAGCGCTTTGCGTGTCGCGGAAACCCGGCCGCCAACCGCGAGCGTAAGCCTCAGGATGCATTTCACAAATCAAGAGCTGGCCGCCTGATCTCATGGTTCGCGCCAATTCATGCGCCACGACATTCAGAGAGTGAATGTGATTGATGGCGAACGAGCATAGAACAAAATCGAACGCGGAGGCCCGAAACGGAAGCTGTAAACAGTCGGCCAGCACAAGCCGGTGGATGGGAGCCTTGTCTCTCGCCCCTCGCAGCATGGCTGCTGAAAGATCAAGCCCAACCACAGTCTGGGCGCCGCGCGACAAAAGCCGCGTCAGCCACCGTCCCGTGCCGCACGCCAGATCCAGAGCATGTTTTCCCGCGAGGTCGGGAAGGATGCGGTTGAGATAACGCTCCTCCAGCGCCAGGAGTGGATTGGGAACCTGGTCATACGTCTGGGCCCAGCGCTCGTAGCCCTCCAGGGCACTGAGACGCATGCTACTTCGTCGATGCGAGCAACGAATGTCCTGTTGTTCTCACTAAGGGTTTGCTCTGAGGTTGACCCACGGCTCACAAGCTCTCCGCTTTTGGCTTCCGCAGGTTGATAGCCCGCTGCGTCCACTTCAATTCCATCGGTGCCGCGTAAATTCCCAGCCGGTATCGCCAGCTGCTCAGGGCCTTGAGCGCCAGCCGTCCCCAGCCTGGAAGCCGAATATCCTGCGCGGTGGGCCAGCGAGAGGAAACTACCAGTTCGAAGTTGTCAATCAACTGTTTGGTCCTGGGCCTCAGCCACGGAGTTCGAGGGTCCTTCTGCGTGGCAAAGCGCTGCCAGGGCTCGGTCGCCCACTCATCGGGCGTATCGGGAAACTTGAATTTGTCCTCCACTCCGCCATACATATGAGCGCGCTGGGGCACAGGAGTGTAGTGTTCGACCACAATTTCGGAGGCCGGATTAAGGCGCTTCAGTTGACGAATAAACTTGATGCAGTCCCGCGTGTCGCCTTCCGGGTCTTTTGGATTTCCAAAGATGATCGAGAATTCCGGAATGATGCCGAAGCGGCGGATGCGCGAAGCGAGAGCCAGAGTGTCTTCCGCGCAAAGGTCCTTATTCATCTCCTTCAGGACTTTGTTCGAGCCTGATTCGGCGCCGAAGAAAATCATGGCACATCCGGCGCGCTTGATGGCCTCGAAGGTGGCGTCCGAGTATCCCATCATGATGTCAGTTCGAGCCTCACACCACCAGCGCATGTTGAGGGGAGCCATTCGGTCGGCCACTTCCCTGGCGTGGTCTTCCCGCAGGAAAAAGTTGTTGTCATAAAACTGGATTGCATCAACTCCATAAGTCGTGGCCAGATGACGCAGAATCTGTTCCGTCCGCGCCGGAGACTCCATCTTTTCGCGGCTACCGGAAAACGTGACCACACCGCAGAAATTACAGCGAAATGGACAGCCGATGCTGGCCTGGTGAACGGCCGTCCGCCGGCCCAGAAATGTGGGCAGCAAATATTTCTCGGCCGGCAGGCGGTGGTAGGGGTACCAGGGAAAACCGTCGAGCTTGCCGATGGGCCGCTCAGGATTGTTCCGTTGCGTGCCGTCCGAATCCTTGTACGAGAGACCGGGAATGCTTTTGAAATCCTTCCGCCCTCGAATCGCTTCCAGCAACTCCAGGAACGTCTGCTCTCCCTGACCGCGCACTGCGTAGTCCACGTAATCGGCATTCAAGGCTGCCTGGGTGTAGTTCGAAGCAAAATATCCGCCCCAAACAATCGGGACATCCGGGAAGGATCTGCGAATTTCGCGGCAGCTTGCAACCGCGCCAACCGTCTGAGGGCCGGGCATGACGGTGACCGCGAGAAGTTCCACCTCATGTTCGCGGAACAGGGCCAGCAGAGTCTCGGTGGGTTTCGGGTCAAGATTGCCGTCCACGATGGTGAATTCTTCGCGGCCTTCGAGAACGGCAGCGATCGCCAGAATCGACAAGGGAAAGCGACGGTTGCGAGGCTTAGTGGCTTTCGGATTGTAAAGAACAATCATGGTCGAGAGTTCTTGAGGAGGCACACCGGGCAACTGCGATCCGCGCTTCAGGTGCAGCTCGGAGCCGTTTCCGGGCCCATGGTCTTGGCATCGACGCTGGGCTTGGGCAGCTTCACGATGTTCTTCAGTTGACGGTTCAGCCAGAGTTCAACGGGAAAGCTGTAGAAATCATGATTCAGGCGCAAGCGCGCCGGATAAGCCGTGAGATGCTGGACGGCTTTGGCGAAACGGCCGGGGCCGTTGGCCGCGATCGGCGCCCGGTCAAACGCAATCCGCAAGTAATCGCGCATGGTCTGCACGCGCTGATGGTCCTTGCCTTTGAGCCATGGCAGCACGGTGTATCGGGGGAAATATTCCACCCAGCCCTCCAGCGACTTGGGCACTTCAATGCCCAATCTCGCTGGCCTGAAGGAAAATGGGGGAACCGGGATACGGAGTAAAAATATTAGTCCAGAACTCCGCGCCCGGAAATTTCTGGCAAATATCCATCATGAAGCTGACAGTTTCCCGCCGCTCTTTGTCGCCCTCTCCGGGATAACCGAAAATGATATTGAATGAGGGAATGACCCCGGCTTTAATACAGCGTTCCGTCGACTGGTAAATGTCGCCCAGCACCTGGAAATCCTTGTTCATCAGCTTCATCACGGTCGGGGACGCAGTTTCGATGCCCTGGCAGATCTGATGCAAGCCGGAGCGCCGCAGCAGTGGTCAATTCGTCGATGCTCAGGCGGGCGGTAAGGTTGGTCGTGGCCTGGACGCTCCACTTGAAGGTTGCGCCTGCCGCGAATCAGCCCTTCCGCGATTTGCATCGCCCGCTCAAGTCGACCAGAAAGTTGTCGTCCGCCATCCACAGCAACTCAAGGCGGTAGCGTCGAGTGAGATCGATGGTCTCTTCCACCACCTGTTCGACCGGCAGCGCGTTCCACTTGCGGCCGTAAACTCCCGCGTTGGTGCAGTAGGAACAATTGAAGGGACAGGCCAGACTCGAAACGTACATGGTCCAGCGGCGGCCGCAAACCCGCTCGTACGCGTCGAAATCGGCCAGGTGGTAGGCCTTTGGCGGCATCTTGTCGAGCGTCTTTAGAGGGCGCTCCGGAGTGAAATGAACTTTCCCGTCCCGCTTGAATCCGACTCCGAGTACATCATCGAGGTCGGCGCCATCGCGAAGTCGTTCGACCACTTCGAGCATGCTGTCCTCGCCTTGCGCGCGGACGATGATGTCGACGTAGGGAGCTTCCAGGGTCTGGCCGGGCAGCAGCGAGGGATGCCATCCTCCGAGAATGACCGGGAAATCCGGGTCCCACTTTTTTACCGCTTTGGCGACATCCACCGTGTCTCGAATCATCGGTCCGGTTACGACCGAGATGCCCAGACACAGCGCGTCCTTCACTTCCTCCAGGATCCGCTTCTTGTAGTTCGGCGTGATGGTAGAGTCGATGATCTTGACTTCGTATCCCGCATTCAACAGCGGAGTTGAAATTGCAAGAATCCCCAACGGCGCTGTCGCTTCGATGCTGGAAAAGGAGGGAACAAAAAATACGATCTTCTTCGAAGCCTTCACACGATTGCCTTTCGAGCTTTCTCGCCGTCCTGGGTTGGAGATCGCGGATCCGCAAAGCGCGACCTTGCAGTCCCGTGAAACGAGAGCCGCTCAACCTAAGCCGCTCAGCATGGAGATGAAGCAAGGAAACTATCAAGCCAGAACGGCGGGATTGTCGCGCACTTGTCAAAGTTATGTAAAAACCACGATTCGCTGATATCGAAAAGATCACTCTCCAGAAGTGACAGAAATTTGACAACACAGTGACAAGGGCGTTTCTTACGGGGCGTAACTTTCTCTGTTATCCGCGACAACTGTTGCTGCAAGCGGCTAGAGTTCCGGGAGTCCGAACTTTGCACGAAATACTTCACGGAACAGCCGCATCACCGTGCTGTCACGCGGGGATACTGTGAAGAAAAAGGTCGTTCTCTTTTACCCACCGTATGATGGCCCCCCGCTAGGCGCTCCCCTGTGTCTGCTGGCGCTGGCTTCTCCGCTGCTGCAAGCCGGATTTGAAGTCAAATTGGTCGACAACCTGACTTCGCCCGATTTCGAAAATGTGATCCTGCGCGAAACCGAGGACGCGCTTTGCCTCGGGATTTCCGTTCTCACCGGTCCCATATCGGATCTGCGGTTCGAATCGCGAAGAAGGTGAAAAGAGCCCGGCCGGATCTGCCAGTCATCTTCGGAGGGTGGCACCCCAGCCTGGTTCCGGATCAAACCCTGAAGCCTGATTTTGTCGATGCCATCGTTCGAGCCCAGGGCGAACTGACGCTGCTCGAACTCGTGCAACGAATCGCCGATGGCCAGGACTGGCATGGCGTGAAGGGTCTCTCGTTCAAGGATGCCAGCGGAACTCATCATGAGCCCGAACGTCCGGTGGCCAACATCAATGACTTGCCGGCTCCGGCTTATCACCTGGGCAATTTCGATGTCTATGCGTCGGCTTCGGGAACTCGTCAACTTGCCTATGCCAGCAGCGTGGGGTGTCCGTACGCCTGCAACTACTGCACGGACATGGTTTTCTACAAGCGCCGGTTCAACGCCTACCGCGCGGACCGCGTGGTCGATCGATTTGGCGTGAGCTGGTACAGTCGCTACCGGATCGAGGAAGTCGCGCTTCTCGATTCCAATTTCCTGGTGGATATAAAGCGCGCGATCGCTATCGCCCGCGGCATCGTCTCGAGCGGAGTCAAATTCCGCTGGGATTTTCAGGCCTCAACCGATTTCCTGTGGAAGATGAGCGACGACGATGTCAGCGCTTGCTGGGCGAGAGCGGCGTAACTCACATGGGCTTTGGCACGGAGTCAGCTTCGCAGGACGTGCTCAAGCTGATGAACAAGCACCATCAGCGGGTCGAACAGATGGTCGAAACCGCGCGCAAAGCGGAACTCGCCGGAATTCACGTGACCTTCAACGTGATTCTCGGATATCCCGGCGAAACCGAAGCGGATCGTCAGCAAACGTTTCGATTATGAGCGACATTGCGCGGCGAGTACTGGAACGTGAGTTTTTCTCCCAACATTTTTACTCCTTACCCGGGAATTCCAATCTGGCCGCAACTGAAGGAGCTTGGCGTGCGCGAACCGCAGTCTCTGGAGGAGTGGGAGATTTTGGCCGTTGGGCCGGAACATGCTTCCGTGGCTGCAGGGCGAGGAACTACGTCGGCTGCGACGGAGTCTGGAATACTTTCTGCTGAACAACCAGATTCGCAAGGCGACCCGAAAGCACGCCTGGTTGAGGCGGGGGTTCCGGCGCGCTCTTGGCGCACCTGTTCGGTGGCGGATCGGCAGCAACCGCTATTCGTTTCCGTGGGAGCTCTGGGTTTCGCGCACGGTCGAAAGAGTGGTGACCCGGCGGTCGCTTCTGACCGGACAGAAGTTGAGCGAACGCATCAAGAAGTGTGCTGACATGGAAGTGTGCTGAATGCAGACCAGACTAGCGAGGCGCGACTAGCGTGGCCGACGTTCTACTGACGCATTCCTATCATCTTGTATTTCGACCGCAAGCAGGCGCGGAAGATGCAGCCCTATCCGCCGCTGGGCACGCTCTATGCGGCTTCTCTTCTGCGCAGCGCTGGAATTTCGGTCGCATTGTTCGACTCGATGCTGACCAATCCCGAGCAGAGCATTTCGAGGCCGCACTTGAGCAGCATCAGCCCGCGAATTGTTGTGGTTTACGAGGACAATTTCAATTTCCTTTCGAAGATGTGCCTGACCCGCATGCGCGACGTGGCCTATCGCATTCTTGAGGCCTCTCAGCGGGCGGGCTGCACGTGTGCTTGTCAATGGATCAGACGCTTCCGACCATGCCATGGAGTTATCTGCAAAAGGGTTTTCGGTGTGTACTCCTCGGCGAGGCGGAATGGACTCTGCTGGAATTGGTTCAGCATCTCTTGCGCGACCGCAGCTCTGACGTTTCGCAGATTCCTGGACTTGCCTACCTGCACGGCGACCACCGGCGAATTGGTTCAGACCGCCAGCTCGCCCCTTGATGCGCGATCTGAATCTATTGCCCATTGCCGGCGCGGGATCTGGTCGACGTCGAACCAATACGCGACTGCCTGGAAATCGGCTCACGGGTTCTTCTCGTTAAACATTGTTTCGAGTCGCGGCTGCCCTTACCGCTGCAACTGGTGCGCAAAACCTATCTACGGCGATCGTTTTCGGTGCGATCGCCACAAGAGTGTTGCCGAGGAGATGCGAACGCCTGAAACACGATTTCGGAGCGGAACATCTCTGGTTCGCCGATGACATTTTCGGCCTGAAACCGAATTGGGTCTGTGAACTCGCGTCTGAGGTGGAGCAACTGGACGCAGCCGTCCCTTTCAAGATGCAGTCCCGCGTCGATTTGATGACTTCGGAGACGGTCCACGCACTGCGCCGCGCCGGCTGCGTGGAGGTCTGGATGGGCGCCGAGTCAGGATCGCAGAAGATCCTGGACAGCCATGGACAAGGGCACTCGTGTCGACCAGATCGCCGTCGCTCGTGAAAATCTGCGGCAGGAAGGCATTCGGGCCTGCTATTTCCTGCAGTTCGGATATCCAGGCGAGACCTGGCAGGACATTCAGAAGACCAGTGCATCTGGTCCACGACACGCGTCCGGACGACATCGGTGTCTCCGTCTCCTACCCTCTGCCAGGAACCAAATTCTTTGATCGAGTGCGCGCGCAGCTGGGCGAAAAGACCAACTGGTCCGACAGTGAGGACCTGGCCATGATGTTCCAGGGCGCGTACACCGATGAGTTCTATCGTGCCTTGCATGATGCTTTACACGCGCAAGTCGATTCCTGGAACTCCGGTCATAACGGTAGCTGCGGCCAAGAACGATCGGAGGAACGCGGCTCAGCACCAGATGAAGTCTGGTGGCAGCGGTCGTCAGACTGGAAAAGACTTGCCGCAATTCTCGTCCCACCGTTCTGCCCGCTGTCGAGCGACCCGCTGGTGCAGTTGCAGACCGCTTCCAGCTCTGACGTACGGCGACGACTCATCGGACGATCATCCGGGAAGCGACAGCCAGACCTGTTGCATGGATATTCTTCTCACTCACGGCTATTTCCTGTACGAAGACCCGAAGGAGCTTCAGATCATGAAGCCCTATCCTCCTTTGGGGATTCTCTATATCTGCGCCCACCTGCGACAGAAAGGGATGCAGGTTCAAGTCTTCGACTCGACGTTTTCTTCGCGCCAGCAACTCTTCGACCTGCTTCGGCAAGGGTCCTCCGTCGGTGCTCGGCATTTATGCAAATTTGATGACCCGCGCCAATGTGATCGAGATTCTGCGGTGCGCAAAAGATGCGGGCTGGCAGACCATCGTTGGCGGTCCGGAGCCGGGCGCATATATCGCGGAGTATCTCGACGCCGGAGCAGATGTCGTTGTCATCGGAGAAGGCGAACTCACACTCGAAGAATTCGTGCCAGTGCTCCATCGCGACGCCATGGATCGGCCTCTCGACAAGATCGCTGGCATCGCTTTTCGCGCGCCGAGCGGAACATCATTCAGACCGCGTCCGCGAGAACAGATTCGCGATATCGATTCGCAGCCGTTGCCGGAGCGCGAAGCCATCGACATGGACCGTTACGTTTCAGTCTGGCGCGAGCATCATGGCAAGGGATCGGTGTCGCTGATCACGGCCCGTGGTTGCCCATACCACTGCCGCTGGTGCAGTCATCAGGTGTTTCGGCAAGACACACCGCCGCAGGAAACCCGCCTCTGTCGCCGATGAACTCGCATGGCTGGTGAAGCGATATCAACCCGACATGGCCTGGATGGCGGATGATGTCTTTACGATTCATCATGGCTGGCTTTTCCAGTACGCCGCGGAACTAAAGCAGCCGCGGCCTCAAACTTCCTTTCGAGTGCATTTCGCGCGCCGACCGCTTGAATGCGAAAGTCGTCGAGACCCTGGCGGAGATGGGCTGCTTTCGTGTGTGGATCGGTTCCGAGAGCGGCTCTCAGCGAATTCTGGATGCCATGGAGCGTGGCGTGACGGTGGAACAAGTTCAAACCGCGGTCGGCCTATGCAAGTCTCATGGAATTCAGACCGGAATGTTTCTGATGTGGGGATATGAAGGCGAGGAACTCGACGACGTCGAGGCCACGATTCAACACGTAAAGAAAACCGATCCGGATATTTTCTTCACCACCGTAGCGTATCCGATCCAGGGGACGCCTTATTCCTCGCGCGTGGCCGAGCAGGTGGAGCGGATGAAGCCGTGGAGGGTCAGTTCCGATCGGGAGGTGCGTATCCGAGGCCGGCACTCGCGCCACTTTTACGGACTCGCCGATCAGCTTCTGCGAAGCGAAGTTGAACTGGAGCGCACGCGGAGAAAATCCGGAGTGGAAACCTCATTGATCGCGGAATTGCAGAATAAGGTGGCGGACCTGCGGACTGGTTTGCACGCTTCCTCTGCCGAGGTGGAGGCCTGACCGCCCTATGACGGCCTTAGCCCAATCGTCCGCCTATTCGTCGCCCTTCGACGCCATCGCCGACACTACGATGCGACGTTTACTTGCTCGACAATCGGCCAGATTCAACGCGATGCGGTTTGGGCTGAACTCATGAGGAGCTTTCGTCGGGGAGATCGCATTCTCGACATTGGCTGCGGCACCGGCGTGGATGCGCGGTTTCTGGCCGAGCGTGGCATGGATGTCGTCGCCTGCGACAGGTCGGAGCGCATGTTGCAAGTGGCTGAGAAAAGAATGGCGGCCCTTCCTCGATCTCCGGGTTCGGTTCAATTGCACCTGCTGCCGGCTGAGGAGATTTCAAGTCTGATCGAAGACAGCCCCTTCGATGGCGCTTTCTCCAATTTCGGGGCGGTCAATTGCGTCGAAGACATCGCCAAACTGGCTGATGATCTGGCCCGGCTTCTCAAGCCCGGAGCCAATCTTCTCTTATGCCTCATGGGCCCGCTATGTCTCTGGGAAACGGTGTGGTATCTGTTTCACGGAAAGGCCGCGAAAGCATTCCGGCGTTTTCATCGAGGCGGAGTTGAAGCCCGGCTTGGCGACGGCGCCGTTTTTCGCGTCAACTATCCGTCTGTCGGCTCCATCCGTGATGTGTTCGCTCCTGAATTCCGTCTCAACGCCATCCGGGGCGTCGGAGTTGCAGTGCCTCCCAGTTATCTCGAAGCATGGGCAAGCCGATTTCCCACGATGTTGAGGATCGCAACCAGCGCCGATCGGGTGCTGGGACGTTGTCCGGGAGCTCGCATGGCCGCCGATCACGTGTTGTTGCGCTTCGAGCGAACCAAGGCAGGCGCAACTTTATGATTTCCGCTTCGCCAGCCATCGACTCGATTCCTCCCGTTGATCGGGTGCTCGCATCGCAGATCCAACTGCGCTGCCCTGCTTGCCATCATGGGCCGTGCGGGTGGCAACCTTCATCAGAACCGCGCTGTGGCGCGTGTGGATTTGTTTTGCGGAATTCAACGGAATCTACAACGCACTGCCGCCAGATCGTGAGTCGACGTTTCAGCAGTTCGTCCGCGACTACGAATCAGTGCGTGCCAATGAGGGACGCGGTTCATCTAGCGCCGACTATTACCTGGCTCTTCCCTTCAAGGATCTCACCGGCCGCAATGCGTGGCAGTGGCAGATTCGGGCACGCACGTTTCGATTCATGGAGAAGCACCTGTTCCCGAAAATCGAAAAGCTCCCATCCCCGCGGTTGCGACATACTTGATATCGGCGCGGGCAACGGATGGCTGTCTTACCGGTTGGCGAAACGCGGGCACCGTCCGGTGGCAGTTGACCTCCTG
Source organism: Terriglobia bacterium (assembly GCA_963812465.1). Classification (GTDB taxonomy): domain Bacteria; phylum Acidobacteriota; class Terriglobia; order Terriglobales; family Acidobacteriaceae; genus JAIQFF01. The sequence goes on along the minus strand of CAWEVE010000029.1, from coordinate 4,165 downwards.
GACAATGACACTGACGGTCTCGGCGCCGCCCGGCACTACTTCGACGCGGTGCGTCCGTTCTTGCGTTTCAAGGCGGAGATGGATTCCCTTCCGTTCATGCCGGCGCAGTTTGAAATGGTGATCTTCAATGCATCGCTGCATTACTCCGTAGATTACCGGAGGACCTTACAGGAAGCGCTGCGATGTCTGCGAAAGGGCGGGCACCTGATTGTCGCGGATTCGCCATTCTATTGGAACGAGGAAAGCGGACAGAAGATGTTGCAGGAAAAACGAGCCGCCTTCGATCGCAAGTATGGCTTTCGCTCCGACAGCATTCAGAGCCTCGAGTACCTTACGCCACTCATTTTGGACTGCCTGGCGCTGCAGTTGAAGCTGAAGTGGAGCATCTACAAACCCTGGTACGGAGTGAACTGGGCGTTGCGGCCGACAAAAGCGAGGGTGATGCGGCGGCGAGAGCCATCCAAATTCTACGTGCTGCATGCCAGGGCCGGGAGTTGATTGTTTCTCTTTGCCGGCAAGAGGCTGGCGAGTGCGAAGAGCGCAGGCGCTTCTCCACGCCGATATTCGCGGATGAATCATATCGTTTCCATCTCGCCGCCAGATACTGAGATCGACGATGCCGATCTACACTCGCATCGCGTTTCTACGGTGCCTGTCTTGGTGATTTTTCCTCACAATCAGTGCGATTGTCACTGCGTGATGTGTGACATCTGGAAAATTCGCGATGCCGAGGAACTCTCGGTTACGGATCTTGAGCGGCAGATGGATTCATTTCGCGACCTGGGCGTTCGATGGATCGTCTTTAGCGGGGGCGAGCCTCAGAAGAATAGTCGCCTGCCTGCTTTGGCCCGGATACTTCGGGATGAAGGAATCCGAGTCACCCTTCTGACGGCAGGACTGCTTCTGGAATCGCAGGCTGAAACCGTCGCAGCAAATGTGGATGACGTGATCGTCTCTCTCGACGGTCCTCCGGTATTGCATGACCGCATCCGGCGGGTGCCCAAGGCCTTTGAACGCCTGGAACGCGGGGTGAAGGAGCTGCGTCATCTGCGCCCGGATATTGCGATAAGTGGCCGGTGTACGGTGCAAAAGCTGAATCATTGTTCTTTAGGCGCCACTGCCTCCTCGGCTCGAGACATCGGCTTAAACTGCATCTCGTTTCTCGCCGCCGACATCAGTTCCTCGGCGTTCAATCGGCCCTCTGTCTCGCCGGCGGAACTGCAGGACAGAATTGCCCTCAACGGCGACGAGGTGAAAGCACTGGAGCAGGAGATTGAATGCCTGATCAGCGAGCATTCCCTCGATCTGGCGTCTGGCTTCATTGCGGAGAGCCCGGCCAAGCTTCGCCGCATCGTGCAGCATTTCCGCGCTTGTCTGGGGCAGGTGGAGCCGGTTGCTCCGCGCTGCAATGCGCCCTGGGTCTCGGCCGTCGTCGAAGCTGGCGGAGACGTCCGGCCGTGTTTTTTTCATCGTCCTTTGGGAAATACACGCGACCGGTCTTTGTCCGAAATCCTGAACGGCCGCGAAGCTCTGCAGTTTCGCGGGAATCTCGACGTCGCGACCGATCCGATTTGTCGGCGTTGCGTGTGTTCTTTGTACATTCCGAACCCGGGGAAATTCAATGCCATACCCGTCAACGACTCCGATCGAACGGGCCAGTACCAGGGAAAAGGGCGGCCGAATGGCTGATCAGGCTACGGAAGGAGTTGTGCTCGATCCCGCATCCGCGTATCCACGCGAGGCGTCGAGCGCCCGCCCCGACCCGATCGGTTGCGATTTCAGTCTGCCATTGAAGGGCGTTTTCCATCCGCTCGGCTTCACGGTGGAAATCGCCACGAATTGCGCGGAGGTGTTAGGGGCCGCCGAAGAAAACTGGAAACTGTTTCACAAAGTGTTTCCTGCACCGCCGGTTCAGCTTCGCATCGCTGTGCTCGACGATGGTGCAAGTCAAAACCTGGCTCCCCCGACGTGTCGCGGACAGCGAAACCTGGTGATGTTCGTGGCCGGCGCGCAGGATTTCGCTTCTGCGACCTGACCAGCGGATTCGCTACCTGCTGGCTGTCTGCAAGCACGGTTGAGAACGGGCCCTACCTGCGATACCACTTCCTGGATGCAATGGCTCTGCTCCTGATCGAGGCTTTGTATCTGACTCCAATCCATGCCGCCTGCGTGGCCTTCCAGGGGCGCGGCCTGCTCTTGTGTGGAGACTCGGGAGCAGGAAAGTCCTCACTCTCGTTTGCCTGTGCCCGAAGGGGATGGACTTTTGTTTCGGACGACGCCAGCTTTCTGGTTCGCGGAGGCGAAGGTCGAGTGGTAGTGGGCGATCCGCATCACCTGCACTTTCGCGAATCTGCGACCGAATTGTTTACCGACCTGAAGTCCCACCGCCTCGCGCCGCGTATCAACGGAGAAATTGCGATTGAGCTGGCAACGTCGAAGCTTTCGGAGCTTCTTACGGCGCCGCAGTCGTCAATTGATTTCCTCGTCTTCCTCAATCGCGGATCGTCAGGTCCGGCGAGCCTGCGGCCTTTCCCGCCGGAACGGGCATTGGCGAGCCTGGAGCAGGTAATTTGCTATGGTGAGCAGCATCTTCGCGACGCTCAGAAGTCATCATTGCGCGATCTGCTTCGCGCGGAGGTTCTGGAATTGCGCTATAGCGACCTGGATTCTGCGGTAAGTTGCCTCGAAGCTCTGGCTCTTAGTTGAAAATCTCGTCGGCACGTTCGTGCCCACCCTTCAGCGGCATAACTACTAATGAGTGCTCGATGAAGCGCCGCGCGCCCCGGCTTCGCGCACCCAGGCTTCGCGCACCCAGGCTTCTCCATCTTTTTCAGCGGGCCAGGCAAAAAGGCGTCGCGGGAATTGTTCGTCTGGTATCTTCCACTTCGCCGCATATCGGCACTGGTTCAACCAGGAGACGATTTGCTCTGCAGCCTCCTGGTGGTGGATTTCGGCGACGATGAATGGCCGTTGAGTCGCAAAGATTTTGCGGCCCCGCGGAGGACTTCATACTCACCGCCTTCCACATCGATCTTGACCAGTTGCGGCAAAGGCCCTCCAGCGGCAACGAAATCATCGAGTGTGATCGCCGGGACATTCACGATTTCACCTGTCGCCAGCACTGGGCGGTTTCCCTCGGCTTCAACCCCTCCCTGAGACCGGGCGCTGGCGCCGCGGCGAAACGAAATTCCACCGGCCACTGTACGCGACCATATGGCAGTGTGCACAACTTGAAGCCGATCTTCGAGTCCGTTCTTCGCCGTATTCGCGCGCAAGCGTTGAATATTTTCGGGATCGCCATCGAAGGCAACCACTCGGCCAGCGGGGCCAACCAGCCGGGCAGCGCCAAGAGTCATGATGCCTACATGAGCGCCAACGTCGTAGAAGACGGCTCCCGGCCGAAGTGCCGCGGAAATTGCCATCTGGACCTCGGGCTCGTGCTCCCCTCGCCAGAGGAAACCTTCTCCGGGAATTGCAATCTGCATCCACATTCCCTGAGACAAGCCGGATTGAATCTGCACCCAGGCCTGCGTTTTTCGGAGGAAACGGCGCCGGATCAGACCCTTAAACTGCTCGAGCCCTTTTTTTGCGCCGGGCCACCGCCGCAAGCGGCCGTTTGCCACCGACGTTTTAAGGACGATGTACATCCGGTAAAGCAGCAGATTGCAGCCGGCGGTCTTATCGGTTTCCGCGCTACTCATGATTACGCACTGGTGTTGCGCGCTCTACTAAGCACTCTTCTGGCGCGGGTCAGAATAGCGCCGGATGCAGGAATATGCAGCGAGGCGCAATCGTCCGCTATTGGAATACGAATTCTACCGGCTTGGTTGCGCCTGCGCCTACGGTGATTTTTTGGGTTCTGGTGCCCAGTTTTTCGTGCCACGCCTGCACCGTATATTCGCCCGGCGGCAGATCTTTCAGTTCGAAAGCCCCATTTTTATCGGTGACCGCGAAGTACGGGTTCTTTACCACGGCAATATAACTCCGCATCCAGGGATGAATATTGCACTTCACGGAAATCGCGACCTCTTCCCGCGCAAAGACCTGCTCGACCGGAGTGCCCGCGGGCTGTGACACGTTCCACTCCCGGTTGTTGTTCGGCATGGGGTGAATATTGTGGGAGGTGGCATCGTCGTTGACGACTTTAAGCTTTTGGCCGGCTCTC
>CAWEVE010000028.1:0-250577 GCA_963812465.1 Terriglobia bacterium | reverse complement strand
GATGTATTGCTGTTGCGCTCGTTGTAGGTGAGCTGCGACACCCGCTGGCCCAGGCCGTAGAACAGCTCCACGTCGGCCGCGGTGCGGAAATGGTTGGAGTTCTGGAAGCCGAGCAGCAGGCCGATGCGGTCGGCCGCCTTGACGCGCTCGAGATCGGCGGCGCCGTTTATGCGCAGCAGGGTGTCGCAATGGCCGTCGATCAGCCGGTTCCAGCCGGCCATCCAGCGCCGGCGGCGCCGTAGGCGTCGGCCTCGCTGGGATCGACCGCCGGGTGGAAGACGCCGATTCCGGAAGCGCGCAGGCGCGCCAGGTCGGCCTTGCCGAAGCTCTGCGGCTGGCTCTCCCAGCCGTAGAGCCGCGGCCAGTCCAGGGTCAGCAGGCTGAGCATGTCGATGACCGTCGTGCGATGGACGATCTCGGCGGCGCGGTCGGAGACTGCGATCGCTTCCGGAGTATCCCGGGTGCGCGGCAGTTGGAAGCCGCGGCGAGAGCCTGGGTTTTCGACGGGATCGGCGAGCAGCCGGCGCGGGCCGGGGGCGAGCAGCGGCGTGACGAGGGCCTGCGCACCGGCCAGCAGGCCAAACCTGAGTACTTCGCGACGATTCAACTTCGGTTACCTTAGTTGGCGGCGAGGATTATAGGCCAGACGCGGCGGCCTGCCAAGCCCCCCCTCGGAGGTCTCGGTCTCTCTCGCCGGTAACTATCCCTGGAACACCTTGTATGGCGTGATTTTTCAGGGGAATGTCTCTGGCGCCCGAGTCGTCGGAAACCGGATTCTCGGCGACCAGCTATCGTCGGCGGCGCGGTTCTTCGGCTTGTTTGAAAAAGGCACGCAGAACACCGGCAACATCTTCCAGGGCAACCAGATTTCGAAGTCGTTCAAATACTCGCTGCAAGGAGGCGATTGCATCCACGGCAATGTGGATCAAAGTGGTAGCGCTCTGAGAGGATTAAGCGATACCCAGAGCACGGCGTGCTTGACCACGCACTGAGCACCCGCGCCGGTTTGAGGTGGGCAGAATCTCGCGGGGAACCATGTATTGATAGGTACTATCGATAGGCATAAATCTGGATATCCTGAAATACGTCGCGGGCGCTGGTGGGAAAAAACCAGCTGCTCAACTGATAATTCCATCCTTTTCGTTCCAGCATCGCCAGAAAATCTCCCAAGCATGGAGTCTCGTGAGCAATATGATGGTGATACTCAATGATCATCTGTTGTACTGCTTCGATTTTTCCTGACTGAACCAAATCGCAAATCACCTTAACCTCAGCTCCCTCCACGTCCAGCTTCAGCAGATCTACCCGGCCGTTTATGAACGAAGAGAGTTTCTTCGCTTCAACATTGATTTCCCTGCCCGCTGTGCGGGCCGCCATTGCGCTCATCAGGAGCGCTCCCGGTTCATCTTCCCTTACAAAGAACGGGATGTGGCCATCTTCGCTCCACAGCGCGACATTGTGCGCGGTCACGTCCTCCAGGTGGTTTTGCCGAATGTTGCGCTGCAGTACGGCGAAGGTCGTTGGGTCTGCCTCAAAAGACATGATGGTGCTTTCGGGATAGAGCCACTTGAAAAACAGAGTGGCCATGCCAATGTTCGCGCCACAGTCTAAAATCACGGGCTTCGGAGTAGAACTTTCGAACAGATACTCCTCGCGGGCGAAAATCTCGTCATAGAGATAGCGCATCGACTCTTTACGCAGGTATTCCACGTCAAAATTCAGGATCTTTCCCGACGGGGACGCATACAAACGACACAAGGTGAGCCAGCGGGAAAATTTGTGCGGAGCTCTGCCCGACCACATCAGCTGCGAAGAGCGTAAGAATTTCGCCAAACCGTTCAAGCCGGTATCCCTTCTGACTTCAAAACACAGTGGTGATTTTACATTCCACCCCATCCGTTGCCCAATTTTGGAGAAAAGGCCAGCGGGTCTGATCCCACGGGTGGAAATCGGAGCAGTAATCCGCCACAATTAATCGTCGCTGATGAATCGGTCGTCGGTTTGCAGGAACTCGTGAACGGCCTCACAGTCGGGCCACGCGAAATGAGAACAGGCTAGCCTATTGATGTTGGTGTCCCGTCAACCAGGTAAGACCAGACACGCGACGAATCTTTGGTGCAAATTCAGCTCGCTCAGGACGGGGCTTTGCTGATGGTCGGAACCAGAACTACAATCCCTTCGTATCGCTAACCTTTGATCTCACTGCTCTGATTACCTTGGATCGGTGGAACTGCCTTCAGTCAGGATGAATACGAGGATTTTCAGCGCCTGGCGCGGTCATTCACTCGAGTCTTCTCCCCTGACCAGCGGCATCCGCGGTGCTGCCAACAGATCCAGAAGAGCGGCGAAATACAAAATGGACCCTCCGTTGGAGCTACGCCGGTTTGAATAATGCAACGCGGATCGCAGATCGAAATTTAATTCCTGATAGCAGCCGCAGGTCGAAGGACATCTGATATTTCGGAAAGCCGAGGAATCTATTTTTTGACCAGGTGCTGGACTGGTATTGGAAAATCCGGAAACGCGTCCGGTGACAACCCGTCCGCCGAAATGAGTTCTCGAGAGTCAAAGCGAAATGCGCCGCCTCATCACAAGTATGGACCTAAGATTCTATAAGAGCAATGAAGCCCATTTGTGACGTCGCAAGTAATCGCCGTCAGTCGGACGTCTGGCTCAACGAAAGAGCGAACTCCTGCGCAGTATTTCGGGTACGGGCAGAAAGCGCTCCAGAACGCTCAGGTCAAAAGCGTCGAAATATCTCAGCAGCACGAGCCGCACTGCCTGTAGCAGAACAACTGCCACGGCAGTACCGATCATGCCCGGCCAATGAAGCTGGCGAACAGGAACCAGGCGGTTGGCCAACGACGGCCACGCATATTCCTCCCAACAAGGGTTTCCCGTAGATAGGCATCAACCTGCGTAGGGAAAACCTGTTTCCTGGTGAAACATAATATCAGATATGCAGTGGCGCTCACGACCGAGATGGCGGTGCCGTACAAGGCGCCCGCGAAACCCCAGCGCGAGATCAAAATACTGCTGACGATCACGGTGCCGAACATGCCCACCACGGCGAAACGCACCGCCGGCCCCAGAGTTCCTCTTCCCACCAGGATCAAAAGCGCAGGTGCCCCGGCAAGGTTGGCGATCTGGACCCCCGTCAGTACGACAAGCGCGCGGGCGGTCGCAGAAAACCCGGGACCAAGCCAGAGATCGACAAAGCGGTGGGCCAGCAGCCATACGACCGCGAACATCGCCACGCCGATAAACGCCAGGTATTTGTGCGAGCGGTAGTAAAGCTCCGAGGTTCGGGCATCGTCGCGGCGGGCCTCCAGCTCGGCGGCCGCCGGCATCAGCGGCGTCATCAGCAATGCGGGTGCGTTCCGGAGCTTCAGCGCCAGGTCACTGCCAATCTCGTACCAGCCCACCGGCGTGGGGCCCGCGAAGTGGGCCAGCAGCAGCTTTTCCGTATGGAAGTAGACCGCGGCCATAACCTGGACAACATATACCTGCAGGCTAAAAACGGACGAGGCTTCTGATGTCAGCAACGCGCAGCAGGCCGGGCCTGATGCGAAGCTGCGGAAGCAGACGCCACGCCAGAATTACGTTTAGCAGGAATAGAATGGCCGACGTCAGGACGATGGCCACCACCAAGCCTGGAATCCCTTTTCCCAGTTCCACGAAAATGGCAGCCGCAATAGCAGTGATGATGGCGTTGAGCGCCCAAAGAAGGTTGGTCAGGTCCAACCGTTGCAAGCCGGAGATTACCGAGGCAAAAGGGAGAGCGAGAAGATTCAAGGCGATGGCGAAACTCAACAGCCGAATCACCTGTTGAAGCTGCGGTATGGGAAGCGGCGATTGACGAAAAAAGACCGAAATTATGAATCCGCTGGCCGCATTAATCGCCAAAACACAAACGATCGCAATGACCGAGAACATCAGGATGCCGGCACTGATCACCCGGCTGAGACTTACGTAGTCGCGATGGGTGTAGTGCTCGGATACGTGTTTGGTGAGGGTGCCACGATCCCAAGGTCGGCAAGGGCGGTCAAGCCGTTAAAAGACAGGAGAACGGCCCAGACCCCAAATCCCGTAGTCCCCACGTGTCGCAAAAGAAATGGCGTGAGCAGGAACGGGATGGGGGCGAGGACTACAAGCCTTAACGCACCGGATAACGTGTTCCGGACAATCTTGGTGCCGAGGCGGCGCTCCGGTGGAAGGGTCGGACGAATCTGGGTTTCTAGCGGGGACACGGATGTTTATTGTACAAGACGGTCTCGCACTACCGCTGTGCGTCGAGGTCGCGCTAAGACGCGTATTCCGCGCCTTGCTATCGTGAAGCGCGTGCTACTCGATGACACGGTATGCAGCGATAAGTGATACATAGCCGTAGAGGGCCAGAATCTCTAACATTGAGGACACGGAATCGCGTGAATAGCGCAAATATCGAGGCGCAATCGGATTCGCCTCGCGAGGCTCCGACCCACCCCGAAGTATGCGCCGTGGTCGTGACCTACAATCCTGATTCGAGCCTGGAGCAGAATGTTCGAGCGCTGCTTCCCCAGGTTGGAAAAGTCATCATCGTCGATAACCAGTCGTCGCCTGCGGCCCGTTCCCTGGTCGCGCGAGTAGCCTCGGACTGCGAAGTGGAAGTAGTTTGGAACGATCAGAATCTGGGCATTGCGATGGTTTGAACTCGGGGATTGATCGGGCGCTGAGGTATGGTCAATACTCGTGGATTGCCACCTTCGATCAGGACAGTCTGGTGCCGCCGGACTTCGTGGACGCCATCTTCGAGGCCTATTCTTCCTGTCCTTTCCGGGATGATGTCGCCATGATCGGAGCTAACTATAAGCTGGCCATGAGCGCGTCCGCCAGTGAGCCAACCCCGGTTCAGGGTGGGTCATCGTTCCGGGAAGTCAAGACCTTGATGACCTCCGGCAGCTTCGTGAAAAGCAGCCGTTTTCGGCCCGGACGATCGATTCGATGAGTCGTTGTTCATGGACTATGTCGATCACGATTTTTGCCTTCGCTTGCGACAGCGGGGCTTCAGGATTATCCAGGCGCTCGGCGCCGTACTCGATCACCGGCTGGGTTCGCCCACTTCTCATCGCGATCCTGGGAAAGCGGTTCATGGTGCCAAACTACAGCCCGGCGCGGTGCTACTCAAATGCACGCAATCGCGTAATCGTCTATCGTCGATACCTGGCCTCAGACACACTCTGGGTGTTGCAGGATAATTTGAAGTGGCTGCGGGACACTGCGAAGCTGGTTCTGGCGGAACAGAATCGAGCTGGGAAATTAGCCAGCCTGGCAAGAGGATGGCGGGACGGGATGCGAGAACCTCTGGTTGCCCAACTGCATCCGGCAGCAGCCGGGAAGAAACGGCGCAATTGAGCCAGAGCGAGGGCAGGGTTCCGGGGCGGGTGGGTGATGGAGGAAGCGGATTCTCCGGGATCCGGAGACCAGCGAAACAAGAATTAGCGCGGAAATCGGGTGGGGGGCAGGGGTAGCGGTTCGGGTGAGCTGACTGTCTGTCCAACACTCCAGCGCGAAATGGGAATCCAGGATGGAGTTGGAAGATCGCTCACTACGAAGGTGATCGATCCATTCACCGTGAACGAGGATTCACCCAGCAGGTTGATGTTCCCGCCAACGCCGAAGGTTACCGGTCCGTTGAGGGAAATGAAGGTCACCGTCTCGCCTGGTCCGAGACCGGACTGAATCACGGTGATGGGGGTGGTCGAAGCATTCAGCCCTACGGTGTGGGCTCCGCCAATGTTGATGGTGGCGGCGGGCGTGATCTGCGTGGTAATGCCGGAAGTGACCGGCAGATTCGTGCCGCCGGCAAATAGATTGTCCTTATACACGATCCCGGCGCCATTGGACGCACGCACGACTGCATCGGCGGGACCCATGATGTTGTTGTGAATGAAGCGGACGCCGACTGCTCCGGGGTTGGTGACGCTGAGCAAATAGCCCGCACCGTTGTTCACGCCACTGGTCTGAAAGCCCGCGTCGGAAATAGTGACGCCCGCGATGCTGGCTCCGAGATCTCCGGTGAGCGCGTAGACCCCCCAGACGAATTCGTGATGAGGGCTATAAAAGGACACCGCCCAACCCCCGTCAATTTGAACGGCGGTCGCGGCGTTTTGCGAGGTCAATCCGCGAAAATTGATGTCGATGGGAATACCGTAAGGATTGCCCGGGCGGGCTCCAATGAAAATATTAGTGCCATCCCCCGGAGCCGTGCCGTCAAACTGGCAGTCGTTAAAATACAGCTCGTAGGTGGCGCCTTCGATCCTCAGACCGTTGCCTCCGCCTCTTGATCGAAACACGATAACGCGATTGAATTCGATCCATTGGCTGATACCGCTGAAGTTGGCGCTGGTGCCCACCAGGTGAATGCCGTTGCCGGCGAAGCCGGTGATGAAGATGTCACGCACCTCCGAGTACCAGACCCCGAGTTGGTGAATCCGCTTGAATCCAGCAGGATGGCGTCCTGGGACGTATTACCCGTCGATCCGATCAAGCGAAACCCGCTAAGCAAGACATTGGTGGCCACGCCATTGGTCGATTGCGGGCTCACGATCACCGGAGTATTGCCGCTCACCGATTGCAGGAACGTAGTCGCGGACCCCATGCCGATGATTTGCAGGTTAGGCTGCAAAGTTATCTGGCTGACGGTGTAGGTGTAGGGCCCCAGGTAAAGCGTAATGGCTTTGCTCCCTGGGTTGATGGTTCCGAGGTTTAGATTTACCTTGGGTGAAAGTGCGTAAATAACGCACCCTGGCGCGGGACACGCCGCCACCGCGTCCGGAACTCCTCCAGGAAACTGGTCGGCGAAGAGAGTGTTGGCAAGGTTCTTCATGCTGACCATGCCGTTGGAGTCCGTTATCTGTGAGCTGACGATCGACGCAGCGGAGGAAAATCTGGGAATCGCTCCCGCAACTCCACCCGAGCTGCTGACCGCCTGACCGGCTGGCGGCGAAATATTTCCGGTTGCAAAACCCACCACCGTTTGCCCCGTGGAATTCGAGGAGTCACCGCCTTGGGACAGGTTCGAGTTGGCGGACCCAGCCTTCAAAAAAGCCGATGGCGGCAAGCCACCCAAAGTCTGGGCGTCGGCCGCCTCCAGGGCATAGGGAACGCTGGCCAACAATGTCCTGGGCCGTTCCGATTCTCCTGGCAACTGCACCTGCATTCCCAGCCAGCGCGGCTCACCGGACGAAAACAACTCCGGCGGCACCCCTTCCAGCTTGCTCATACCCAGCAACACCGCGTAACCGCCCTGCTGATCCACTCTTACGTTCTGACTTTCCTGCCATAAGGGGGTTCCGCCGCTGGAGTCGGCGTAGATGGAGAAAGTGATGCCCACCATGCCTTCCTGGCCAGGCGAATTCTTCAGGACTCCACGAAACCGTATCAGGTGCGGTACACCTGCGGCGCAAGGGCCGGCGGTACTGCTGCACTGCGCGCCGGAAAGAATCGGAAAAGACAACAACAGCATTAGGAGGACCACCAGGGTCGCAGGTCTCATGCTCTCCCCTGGCAGTCGAGTCTCGCGGACTCAACTCCGGCCTTGCACCCGACTTTTATATCTACCGCTCTCACCAAGCTCATGGAAGACATTCCTTTATCGCTGGGGAACTTGTGCCGCTTTGGCCGAAAGACTACTGACTCTCCCGTCGCCGGCTTGTCCCAGATATTCCTGGAGGGCATCTTGCCAGGAGCTAAAACAATTCAAGCCCAACCGTTTGAGGCCGCGATTTTCAAGCGCCGAATAGCTTGGTCTTCGCACTTTGGCGGGGAATTCGTTGGGCGCGGCTACCTGGAGATCCACTTTGGTATTGGTGGCAGCAAACAATTCGCGGGCAAAATCGTACCAGGAGCAACTGCCTTCACCGGTAGCGTGATAGAGGCCATAGGCATCGCAGCCACTGAGAGTTACGATTTGACGCGCCAGTTCGAGAACCGAAGTCGGGCTCACGACTTCGCTGTCCACGACCCGCACTTTGCCTCGTTCACGGGCGAGATGCAGCATCAGATCGGGGAAGTTTTTTCCGCCCTTGGCACGGCAGGGATACTTTCCATATAGAGCCGAAGTACGCAGCACGAAATGTTTTTCATTGAGACTGCGAACAAAGTACTCGCCGGCCAGCTTGGTATTCCCATAGACATTAAGCGGAAACGGCGCGTCTTCCTCCACGTAAGGCTGGCCTTTGCTGCCATCGAAGACGTAGTCCGTACTGATGTGGATGAGCAGCGCACCCAGTGTGCTGGTTACAAGCGCAAGATTGCGGGCGCCCAGACCATTTGCCGCATAGGCCTTGTCCGGCTCGGTTTCGCAGTTCTCCACGTGATGCATCGCCGCGGTATTGACCACGACCTCAGGCCGCAGCGCAGTCAGGCAAGCGCGCACCGACTCCAGGCTGGCGATTTCGATCTCGGCATGGGTGAGTGGAGTCACTTGGTCTCCACGCTCAGCAAATGCCTGGACCAAAGTCTGCCCGACCTGGCCGTTCGCTCCAACCACCGCAACTCTCACGCAGCCTCCAAAACTGGATAACTCTTGCGCTTCATCAACGTGGAAGACCTCAATTTTTTCCGCACACCTGGTGATAGATCGAAACCGTCTGCTGCGGCTTGCGGGCACTTCTAAAATCGGCGACGCGCTTTAAACCCTTCTCGCGCAATGAAAGCGCGAACTGAGGATCGGTCAGCACTTTCTCCAGTGGCATCGGCGATCGACTGGATCGAACAGGGATCGACCAGCACCGCGGCACCGCCCGCCACCTCTTCCAGCGACGACCCGTAAGAAGTCACCACCGGGAGGCCGCACGCCATGGCTTCCATGACCGGCAGTCCGAAACCTTCGCAGATCGAAGGAAAAGCTAACAACTCTGCGGCGTTATAAAACACCGGTACGTCATCCCAGTCCACATAGCCGGTGAATTTAACCGCATGCTCGAGCGATAGCTCTTTTGCTTTCTGCACGACCTCTTCGGCCATCCAGTCCTGCTTTCCCACGATCACGAGCTGGTGAGGAATGCCTTTACGATGCAGACGCGAAAAAGCCTCTACCAGCCGGACGAGATTCTTCCGGGCATTCACCCTTCCCACGTAGAGGATGAAAGGCGGCGCAATTCCGTATTTTTTTAAGATGGCTTCTCTGCATTCGTCCGCATCCATCAGGCGGAATTCATCGCGAGGATCCTGCTCGACTACGGTGACCTTGTCGGGATTCACGCCGTATCGGGAAACGATGTCGTTCTTGGAGAACTGCGAAACCGTGATGACGTGGTCGGCACGACGAGCCGACCCGGGAATCAGGGCGCGAAAGTAGAAATTTTCGGCGCGAGTATAAAACTCGGGATGGCTTTCGAACAGAATGTCATGGATGGTGGCCACCGTCCGGCAATGGCAAAACGGCGAGATGATGTACTGAGCGTGAAACACATCCAGCTTGTCCCGGCGACACTCAAAGGGGAAGGAGAAGGGCACGCGTATCAAAGGATTGGCCGGGAAGATTCGCTTTACCTTGAATTGATCGACCACGGGAATCTTCGGAAGGCCACTCAAGTGGGTGAAGTAGACCACGTAGCGATCGCCGTTCGGCTTGATCCCGGCAAGGTCACGAAGCAGCTTCAGGCAATAATTTTCGTTGCCAGAAGATTGGCTGCCCAGCGTGTGGCCGTCGATGCCGATTTTCATAAAATAACAATTCAGTAACCCCGGCAGGTTTACGCCGACTTACGCTGCGCAAGCGCGGGAACGGAAAATTTTCCTTCCAGAGATTGGAAGGTCAGGATGTTGTAGTAGAGCGGATTGTCCCAATCGGAGAACCGGTCCATATTCGCGATCAGGTGGTGGACGATGCTGCCGATATCCTGTCGTGGGTGAAAACTCAGAACATTCCTGGCTTTTTCGAAGCTCACTTTGTAATTACGCACGTCTTGTAGATGTTTGATTCTCAGCCGGAGGCGGATGCCCATTTGTTCTTCGATCTGAGTTTTGACCTGATCCGCTACCTCTCCTACCGTGTAATTTCCCGAGGTCACGTTGAAAATGCCGGAAACCATCTCGTTCGCCTCGATGGCGCGAATATAGGCTGACGCTGCATCTTCGATGCTGATGATCGGCCGCCAAATCGAGGGATTGTTGACGGTGATCTCTCCGTCGCGGATCGCGCACTTAAACATGGTATTAACCACCAGGTCGAGGCGCATTCGCGGGCTGTAACCGGAGACCGTCCCCTTTCGCAGGGAAATGACGGAGAAGCTGTCGTCCTTGAGATTCATCACCGCTTGCTCACCCTGCAACTTGGAAATTCCGTAGGGATAGCTGGACGCAACCTGTCGAGTCTCATCGTAGAGTTCATTTTCCGTATATCCGTATACGGAACAGGAACTGGCGTAGATATAGCGCCTGCACGCCCGCCTTCTTGGCGATATAGGCGAGAAACGCCGGAGCCGCTGCATTGAATATGAAATTCATGCTGGGCGAATACTCCGCCATGGGATCGTTCGACAAACCTGCCAGAAAGACTACCTGGTCGTAGCCGGTCAGATCGGCAACTGTCAGAGCGAAAATATCCTTGTTGAGGATGTTGGTTTCTGGAGGAAGATTGTTTCCAAACCAGAACAGGTCGACAACATCCACGGAATACCCGCGCTCAAACAGTTTAGGAATCAAGGTAGTTCCCAAATATCCGGCACCACCGGCAATCAGCAGCTTCATGCCACGACACCTTTCTCCGGTACTCCCGGCCAGCAGATTTCCAAAGACAAAAATGGTTTTGTGCGATTCATTGAAAGTATTTGCAAAATTGGCAGAGGCAATCGCATCGGCGACGTGCCTGCACATCAGCTCGCGTTATGTTCGGCTTGTGCAATCGTGGACAGATTCAAGGACAGAAAGATCACGATCGCGTGGGCAAGTGTTCCTCGAGAGTGCCGGTCAGGACTGCGGCAGCGGCGGCGGCCGCCTTGTGCTTGGGCACGTACATGCCCAGTTCACGGTCAAGGGCTGGGGATTCGCCTGACGCCAAACGGGCGAAGTAGTCTTCATACTGATCGGTGACATGATCCCAGGAGTACTCGTCGATGATTCGCTGCGGCGCCCGTTTGCGGTATCGGGCAACTTCGTCGGGATGTTCTTCGAAGTAACCGAGCTTGTCCGCCAAATCGGCGGGATCATTTTCAAATAGAACTCCGTGCTGGCCGACCACTTCGCGATTGAACGACGTGTTCAGCGCGAGCACAAAGTTGCCGTATCCCAAAGCCTTGAGCAGCGCCGGGTTGGTTCCCCCCACGCTGTGGCCGTGAATATAGCCATAACAATTGCAGTGCAGCTCTTTCACATCGTCGCTGCTACCCACGTGGCCCAAAAAAGCGAATCCTGGGGTCTCGTGTCTGTTTGAGGGAATCGACATATGCGCTGCGATAGTTGGCGTCGCCCGCGATGGCCAGAATCTTATTGCCCCCGAACTTCTCAAATCCCTTGATGATCAGGTCCGCGTTGTTCTCCGGCACCATGCGGCTGGCAATCAGGTAATACTGAAATGGCTCCAGGCCATATCGCCGGACCGCCTCCGGATTCACCGAACGCTCAATGTTGGCGCCATAAGCCATGCACGCCGAACGCGTACCGAACTCCTCGAGATAAATGCGCTGCATGGCAACCGCGTCAGTGATGACGCCATCAGGACAGATCTTTCCCGCCAGGCGGGCGTTCCAATAAAAGTAGGACCGTCCCAGGGCGCTCCACTTCGAGCGCTTCCACTCCACGCCGTCGACATTGATGGCTACTTTTTTCCCGAAGATCCGGGGCACCAGGCAGTGCAAGGTGTTGGCCACGTTGGTGACCAGCATTACATCGACGCCGCGGAACAGAACGTCGAACATGCAAAAAAGAGTGTGCGTGGGCGTGCTTAAAGTCTTGCTCTCAATGCTGGGTAAATAGATCAGACGGACACCACGATAGGTGCGCGGCCGCTCGGGAAATAGACTGCGGCGGCAATACACGATAACCTCGTGCCCGCGTTCGACCAGTCGCGGCGCCAGTTCTCCAAAAAATGTCTCGGTACCACTGTAGGTGTGGGGAATTCCGCGAGCACCGAAAAGCGCAATGCGCAAGGTCTACATCCTCCTAAAAAACGCCTGCTGCCAGATCAACGACCGGCGTCGGTCGGGGTGACACAAACGACAGCGTTCTCCGTCATTGGCCGCATCGTCCGTGTCAACTCCTCAGGCAGCACCGCCGAGCCGGGGCGATATCTCATGCGCCAGAATGCGGCGATACCGGCCAGCGCACCCTGGGCAGATTTCATGTCTCCACGGCACAGCGATTTCAATACCAGCACAAACACGTAGCGTACCAGAAAATACGGAAAAAACGTCACCCACTGCAGCGCACGTGCATGCTTGTGCATCACCCAGAGAATATTCCTGGTCGAGGTGAAGTAGCGGACGTGCTCTCCCGCGTTTCGACGGGTGGCAAAACCTTCCTTGTGCCATAGCTTGGCCGCCGGCGCGTAACGGATTTGCCACCCCAGGCTTCGCATGCGCAAGGAAAGGTCAAGGTCCTCGGCATTGGCGAAAATTTTCTCGTCGAACAGCCCCGCCTCACGCAGAGCGGCAGAGCGGATCAACACCACGCAGCCGGTTGCCCAGTCGATGGTGCGCGCGGTTTCGTAGCGGCCGCGTTCTTTTTCTTTTCGGCCCAGATGCCGGGGAATCCCTTGCCACAAACTGAACGTGCCTCCCGCCCACCAGATACGGTCAGGGGGCTCAGCGTAGTAGATTTTCGGCGATATCATTCCCGCCTTGGGAGAGCGTTTCGCTTCCGCCAGAAGCTCGGCCAGAAGATCAGGCTGGACCACGGTATCGTTGTTCACCAGCAGCACATAGTCCATACCCTGGTCCAGCGCGCGTTTCATCCCCACATTGGCCCCGGCTGCGAACCCCAGATTGTGTCCGTTCGCGATCATCGTCAATTGCGGAAAGGCATGGCGCAGGCTCTCCAGTGAACCGTCATGGGAGCCATTGTCAACAATCAGAATTTCGAACGAATCGCCCGTCATCGCCGAAAGGCTCTGGACACACTCCCGGGTCATTTCGTAGGTGTTCCAGTTGAGGATGACGATCAGCGTTTTCAATTGGTCACTCTTAATCCGCGCTCTCTGGTCGGGCGCCGTCCACGGGATCCCTGGCTTAAGCCAGCTCGCCCACAGCTCGACTCTTGGCCTCAACTGTTTGCAGCATCAAGGCAGCGCCAGTCAATCGTGGGAGAGAGCGCCTTGGCGTCCAGGTGAGTGGCGATTCCGGGCACTGGAACCCAGAGCTTCATCTTTCTTCCAAACAGAATCTGACGCCAGCCGTAGAGCCAGGCCCTGACTAGAATCTTCCAGTAAAAGAGCCCGCGGAAAAAATAGCGGGCGGCAGCCAGGGGATTGAACACCCGGTGCTTGGTAAGGCTTAACCACAAGGCGCAATCATTGTTGCCATGCACATAAGTGCGAAACACATCCTGATACTCCGCCAATGTTTCCCTTTCTGGTCAGAAAGGTGAGGCAGGTGGAGGCTGCAGTTCTCCAGTGGCGAGAGCCATAGGCTCGCAGCCATTTCGGACCGCGGTGCAAGTCGAGCGTGTAACAGTCCAAATGATCGTAGGGAGAAACGAAATCCACATCGTCATGGGCGCTCAGAAAGTCGAGCATCAGGTGAAACTGGTCCGGCAGGTAAAAGTAATCATCTTCGGCAAAATAGACCAGACCGGCATCCTGCTGTTCCAGAAGAATCTCGATCTGCTTCGAGAACGTAGCCCGATTGCCGATATGATTCAGCTCGACCAGGTTCAACTCTTCGGGCGCGAAATACTTGCGAAACAGGGCAGCGTATTCCGGAGGACAGCCGTCCAGCAGCACCCATATCTTCACCCGCAACCCGCCGAGGGACTCTTTGAAAGACTTCAGGCACACCTCGGAAAGCAGGTATTTATCCTCGCTGAAAGGCATGCCGATCGCGGGTTTCGAAACTGCCGGGTAAATGCGATAGGCAACCGCCAGGTCCCACCCGAAGTCTTGGGCGCGAGTCATCGGGCGTCGCGGTCCTCCACAGCAAGGGGTTCTGGTTGAAGAACGGTCACTGCCGCCGCCAAAAGGCCGAGGTGAACCCAGGTAAAGGCCAGCATGGTCGCCTCGGTGGCCTGGAATGCGATGGCGTAAAGCACGCCCCCGGCAGACAAAGCAATCAGGATTGCCGCATTCCGCGCAGTGGCATTTCTCGCGGCTTTACGCACCCCGACTGCCAGGTACCCGAGGAACAGCAGAAAGACCATCAAGCCGACGACGCCAGTATCGTGAAGAATGCGAAGCGGCGTGTTGCTGATCCAGCCCGGTTCTTCTTCGTCTCCGGCAAAGCCCACCGGGAAGTCATTCGGATCAAAGAACAGGTGGAAGCTGGCGGTGCCGGTTCCAAGCACCGGGCGAGCCTTAATATCTTCGACGGCGACGGCCACTTGAACCAGCCGCTCCCAGGTGGTGTTGTCGGCGGTAATTTCGCTCAGGTCAACCGTGCTGAAGCGCTCCCGCACCAGCTTCATGACCACTGGGCTGACCGCCACCAGTAACAGGCCAACCCCCAGCACCAGCGGCGCAACTCGCCGGATCCGGAACTGGCCTTTTTTCAGGCTCACCCAAATCACCATCGCGGCGGCAACCGGCAGAGCCAAGAATACCGACCGGGCCAGACTGACCAGAGCCCCCAGCAGCGTGATGGCAAATCCCCATCCATACCAGGCCCGCCGTGGTTCGTGGCTGAGCATGAAATACGCCAGAAACATGATGGCGCAACAGGCGGTGTAACTGCCAAACAGATTGGCCTCGTATTGGGTGCCGTATATGCCGGGAATCGCGCCGTACTGCCCGATCTGAACGCCGACCGAGGTTTGAAAAAGATGATTCGATATAAAACATGCAATGCCGTAAGCAGATTCGGCGGCGCCCACCCACAACAACAGGTGGAAGGCGCGATGAAGCCCGCGCTCGTCCCTGACCAGCAGGCGAATCAAAAAGTATGGGCTGACAACGATTGCGTTCAACGTCGCCCAGCGCAGCGTCAGGTGGGGTTCAGGAGAGGTCACGGCTGAGGTGAAAAAATTCAAGCCCACGTACGCCATCAGAAAGTAATCGAACGTTCGCAAGCGCAGACTGGGAAGTTCGCGCTGCTTCAGCGCCTGGAAACACACCGCCAGCGCCACAAAACCTATCGCGACATGCTCGGGGCGCAGATGCAGGCCGAGCACGTTTCCGGCAAACCGCGGCATCGCACTGCCAGCGGTCAGAAGCAGCAGCGCCCCAAAAGGCCAACTGATCGAGACGATCACAGCGACAAAAACGGCTCCCAGCAGCCCTAGTGCCAGAAGGCCCACTCCGCTGAGGTCCTCGGTCGCCAGCAACCAGCCGAGCACAAGGGCTTCGCCTCCAAGGGCTGCACCCTTCATGAACCGGGCTGCCGGATTCATTGCTGTCGTACTCATTAAGAGATCCCTAAGATCATTTCCCGGCTAATGCGATCAGCGATCGGCCACGAGTCGGCAAAAACCGACTGCGGGCTGAAGCCGTGTTATCGAGAATCGTTCAATACAGGGAAGGCCGGACGTCAGGTTGCCTCAGGATTCCGGTGGTCCGGCTTTTGGCTTCGAGGAAAACCGTGAGCGTAAGCTGGCGAGCGGCAGGCGTTCGATCAGATGACGGCCATCCCGTGAAGCTGACTTCCATAAGCGCTTCGCCAGCATTTTCCCCGGGTTATGCGGATCCACCGTCTGCCAGTAGGCTGATCCGAGGATGCAGCCCGTAGTGACCAGCAGTGAGATCGATGTGAGCAGCAAGATGATCAGCAACCGGGGTGGCCAGGATTTTCTTTCCGGAATGTTGGCCGGATCGATCACCCGAATCGTCGGGAATCTCTTTGGCTTCCTGGATTCGGGTCAGCTCGTATTGCTGGTTCAGGAGTTCGTAGACGGTTTCCTGAATCTTCATCTTGCGATAGAGGTCAGCCCATTCCACTCCCAGCAGCGGCAGTTGCCGGATGGAGGGATACATCGGCTCCGGAGCGGAGGAGTCAGGAGTGGCGGAGTCAGGGACGAGAGGCGCATCGGTGCCGCCGAGCTTTTGCAGCTGGCTCTGAAGTTCGTTAAGCCGTGCCCGGAGGGCGCGGACGCGAACGTTGTTGCTGGTATAAATCTGCTCCAGACCCTGCAATTCGGATTGCGTCGCGATGACCTGTCCCTGCAGCAAGGCCGCGGACTCGACCATGGCCTTGGCCTGTTCCTTGATATCAGGCGTGCCCTTCTTGCTGGCGAAGGCGCTGAACTGCTGCTCCGCAGCTTCCAGATCGGTCTTGACCGCGGCCAGGCGCTGCTCGATAAAAATGCGCTCTCGCCGCGCCGCCGACGTGCTTACCTGCGACACCAGACGATCCAGTTCTTCGACATAGGCCTGAGCCAGATCGCGGGCCCGTTGCGGGCTCACGTCGGTCACCGTGATCGACGAGCACTCCGCTTTTCCGGTCTTCGTCGACCGACGTGCGCCTTTCCAGCATCTTGCGGGCATCCTGGCGGTAGCGGCCGCCGTAAACCTTCTCCAGGTCGAAGCGATCGACCAGGTGATCTTCCACGGTGCGGCTGCGCGCCAGGTCGACGAACAACGCCCCCTTGCTGGGCGAGCCCAGGAAATTGCCGGCTAACGAAGCGAGCCCTGAAGAACCAGCGTCAGCCCCCCCTGCCCGTCCCGCCAGAAGCGACAACAGAGCTCCGCTGCCACCCTGCTCGGGCGGCATGATGCGAGCCGTGGACTCATACTGCGATGGAATAAGCAGCACCAGGAGAGTCGCGGCAAAAAGCACGCGTATCGCCACCTTGTACAGCAGTCCGCGTTTTTCCCACAGCAGCCAGCAGTACGAGGTCCAGCCGTGGTCGAGAGATGACGGATCTGACTCGCCGGACTTCCGCCCGTAAGAGAACCCTACTTCCGGGATGGTCTCGATATCGCGCAGGGCTGTGCCTTGGCCGGGATTCTCCAGCTCGACCTCTCCGGTTTTTCTGGCGTTTCTCACAGATACATTCGCTCACACACCGCGCATGGCGAAGATTGAAGTATGCAACAGGATCGCCAGGTCCATAAAGAGATTGCGGTGCTGAATATAGTAGAGATCATATTCCACATTCTCGTGAATCAGGAAGGCGCGATCGCCGCTCAGCTGCCACAGGCCGGTCAGGCCGGGCTTTACCTGCAGCCGCTGCGCCTGCCTGGCGGTGTACTGCTCCGCGATAAAGGGCATCTCCGGACGCGGCCCCACCAGCGACATCTTGCCTTGCAGAACGTTCAGGAGCTGCGGCAGTTCGTCCAGACTGGTTCGGCGCAGAAACCTCCCTACCCGGGTAATCCGCGAATCGTCGGAGGCGCGCGGTGAATACTCGTACGCCGGAGCGCTGGCGTGCATGGTTCTGAATTTGAACATCTTGAAGAGTTCGCCGTTGTGTCCGACCCGTTCCTGGCGAAACAAAATCGGCCCGGACGAATCCAGCCGGATGATGAGCGCCAGCAGCAGGAATATGGGCAGGCCTACCACCATCAGCACCAGCGAGCCCGCAAAATCGCAAACCCGCTTGAGGATGTCATATCCCATCCGGCTCGTTCTTCCAAACGACGCCAAAAGCACGCCATCGATGTCCTGATAATCGACCCACGGATCTGAAGGCAGAAGATGACTGGGCACAAACGAGATGCGGGCGTTGGCTACTAACGCTTCCTCGATGGTGCGAACAAACTTCTCCAGGCCGATGGATGGAATCGCAACAATCACCAGATCGACGCCGAAGCGCGAGATCAGGTTCCGGTCGAGCGGGCCGGGCGCGATGGGCGCGGAACTTCGCCGTTCGTATCCCGTCTCGAAAACCACGGTGCCGGCCTTGGAGGGATCGTCATCCACGAAAACCACCGGCTCCAGCCCCAGCTTGGGCGATCGCCGCAAAACCGAAAACACCCGCCGTCCGGTGTACCCCGAACCGTAGATCAGAACTTTTTCGTTTCCATATCCGCGGGAGTGAAGACTGCGAATCAGGGAATAGGTCAAGTTCTTCTGCACAAACAGCAACAGTGGAACCAGGTTGAGGCAGAGCACCAGCAGCCAGCGCGAGAACAGAAAATTTGAGAAAAAGCTGACGGCGAAGACCATCAGAAACGCGCCCGTGGAAACCCGAAGCACCTGCTCGGTTTCCCGCACTCGCAGCAGACTGTTGCCGCGCCGGTAGGCTCCCACCCGGTCGAGCATCAGAACCATCACGATGGCGAAGACGAAAGCCAGGGCCACCACCGCCTTGGCGGGGTAGTAAACGTGTTTACCCAGTCCGAAAGCGTCGTAGATTGCATAACCCAGGCTCACGGCGGCGGTGATGGTGAGAAGGTCCGCAATCACTTCGCACAGAGCGATGATGCGGCGGAAGCGGACTGCCGCCGTTTGTCTTTCGCTGGGCTGTATAACGTGGAGATCGCCGCTCGGGAGTTTTCCCGGAAGCGTATCCCTGACTTGACGTACTCCGACTGAAGAATGCATCCGCGCTTAATCTCTCCGTAATTATCCGGGAAGTAGCCGGTCTGGAACTCCGAAAACGAAGACGCGACTCCTTTTCGTAACCTGTGGCTTCCTGAATCTGAGGTCCCCGCTTGGAAAAGCGTGCCTGACCCCAGTTCAACCCGAAGCAAAACCCCGTCCGGCGTTGAATGCTTCGGCTCAGGGCCGGCCTCCACTCCCAAAGCCGTTGTCGGCTGCATTGGTGGCGGAACGCTGAAACCATTTCTGGGGCTGGAATTGAACTTCAACTCCAACCGTCGTGTTGCGCGCGGCGTTGGGCTGAATTATGGGGAACATCCAGCGTTCGTATTGCACCCAGCCGGAAAGTCCGATACTGGGGCGAAGCCAGTAATCGCTTCGTACGCCCACGTCGGTCAGGCTGCCTCCGCCGGGAATAAATTGCTGACTTACTTTTTGATGTCGAAAGTTAAACTGCAGCCGATTGCGCGGACTGAACCAATAGTTTGTCCAGGCCTGGGCGCCCTGTCCCTCGCGGCCGATCCAGCTTCCCATCAGTTCCCCGTTATTGGTATAGCCGTTCAGATAGCGATCATTGGAATAGAAAAATCCGTGGCTCAGGGCGCCTCCGGCGGGCAGATCGGTGTAGACGCCTTCGACGCGGAAATCGAGCTTTGAGATCCGCGGCAGATGAGAGAAGTAAAGACCGGCGCGGATCGCCGACCGGTCCAGATACGCAATCGGGGAAATCTGGTCGTCGGCGAAGGCATCACCATAGAACGTGACCCAATCGCGCAGCATGGGCAGACGGTACGACCAGTCCATTCCCGATCGCCGGTCTCCCGGATCGTTCGTGGCCGACCGGCTCAGACTAAACAGGCTGTTCTTGAAAGACCCCAGAGTGAAGGGCACGGCTTCCCCAGCAAAGATGGCGGTGCGGGAAAAACCAAATTCGAAATTCGGCGTGGGCTTGAAGGTAAAGCGCTCGCCATGAATCATGGGCTGCGGATGCAGGGTATGTTGAAAGCTTCCCATGATGCCGTGCACGTTCATGAATTGTTGTCCGCTCAGTTGGCCCAGGAAAAATTCCACCCGCAGGGGTCCCAACCAGCCCAGCACGCTGGGCAACTTCAGAGGTGTAACCCGATTGATGCGGAACATGTTGAGCGGCACCGCGTCGTCGCTCAACATCATCGGGCCCCCGTCCCCCGGGCCCCACCACAGGCTTTGGCGCCCGAACGTGACCTGCCAGTTGGAGAACATCAAGCCGACATAGGCATCCAGCACGGTGAACTGATCCACCGAAGGCTGGGGCGTATCCGGCGGCAGTTGCCCGATGTGGTCGACCTGCTGGATGGTTTCGCGCGCCGCCAGCGAGAGTGCCGGCAATCCTCCCGAGGTCTGCCACTCGCCACGGAAATAAGATACCCAGCGGCCTTCGGTGGCGTACGCGGAAAAGCCGGTAGCGGTATTCCAGCCTCGGCCGAAAGGCCGCCCGAAGTCATTGATTTGAGTTTGCGCGAAGTGATAGCCGTCGTTGATCGGCGAACCGGAAATATACTCCGCCCGCGAATACAGGGACTCGACCCGGAATACGCCTTGCTCGGTTCCGTCAATTTCGGGTTGAAATTCCCGTTCCAGCTGGCTGACGATTTCCTGGGCATCGTTGCTGTTCGCGACTATCGGCGTCGGTTAAATGATCTCCGGCTTCAGTCACCAGCCGGGCGCATTCGCGGCGCGTCCACGGCCTCATCGCCGACAAATTCGCTGTCCACCAGATGCAATCCAGCCAGACGATCGAGAGCCGGATACACCCAACTGTCCAAGCGGCACATACGGGGTTCCCTGATTGGCGGGATTGGAGCTGCCGGCGCGGAATACTTCGCCGATCGAGTTCCAGTCTCCGCCACCCAACTCGGGATCGTGATGGTGACTGTAAACTTCCTGCGCGATAAGAGAACCGATAATGCTGCCGACGAAAACGTCGGAGGAAAAATGCTGTTCTGCCCTGATCCGGGAGTAGCTCACCAGAGAAGCCATGCCATAGGCCAACAGTTTTGGAATGGGACCGGGATACTCGTGCGCAATCACACCCGCCACCGCCCACGCCGCAACGCTGTGTTCCGAAGGAAACGAAGTGCCGCCCTGAAAAAAGTGACCGCCACCGTCCCCCTGCAAGGGGCGCTCACGGCCCAGCCCGTACTTAGAGATTTCCGCCGGAATCAGGCTGTTGATCGCAGCCTCGCCGGCCAGCAAACCAGTTTCCCGCCAATGGCTGTTGTGCGATGGAAAACTCAACAACCACAAACCCGCCGCGCCACCCACCAGCGCGCCCACGCCTGCGTTTGAAAGCGTGTTGTAGTGGCTGAGCGTACTCGGATTGTGAGACAAGTGCAGGCTGACGTCGCGATCGGTCACAAACAGTCCCGCCGAAATTCCAGCGAGCGGCACCAGCCATTCCGTGTCCGAAAATCGCAGATGCGCGGGACTGGTCCAGATCCGTTGCTGGTCGTGCAAAATATCTTTTCCTAACCCCGACAAACTTAGATCCGAAGCATTCCCGGTATCGCTCGAAGAACTCCCCGATCCGGATGAGTCTTTGCCGGCCGAATCCTTGCCGGACTGATCTTTGCCGGACGGGTCTTTGCCGGCCGCCTCTGGGCCGGGCGTGTCTGGCGTCTGGCGAGTATCCGCTGCGGCCTGCGCTTCAGGCGCCTGGGTCTGCGGGGCGCAAGCAGCCGGTTCTGCGATCATCAGACTGAACCCGGTCCATGCGCACGCGGCCACTATACTGATCCACTTCCGCAGACTCTTCCCCTATTACCGCTTGTGTTACGGCTTGAAATAAGCGACGGTGAGGGCCACGGAAGTGGCAACCTGGGCCGCCTGCAGCGTGGTCGCCCAGTTCCGGGAGCCGATCTTGGGCGTTTTTTCCGGAACCACAATCGAGTCTCCCGGCTTCAACGCTGCGCTCAACGGGTTGCCCGACCACCATCCCGCGGAATTGTTTTTCGCGGCGATCACCGATCCGTCAGCTCGCACCACGAACACAGCGTCCTTGTCGCCAATCTGGGTCAGTCCGCCGGCCTGGCTCAAGTACCACTGAGCGCTCCTGCCGGGACGGTAACTGATTGCGGTCTGGTTATAGACTTGTCCCGAGACCATCACATAATTTGCCTTCTTCGGAATCAAAAGCACATCGCCGTCGCGCAAAGCCACATCCGCGGCCGAATTTTTCCAGCGACTGAGATCGGGCGGAATGTGCACCACGACCCGGCCGATCGGGGCGGTGGCTTCGAGTTGTGCGAGCGTGGTCTCGGTCTGCGCGATCGCCGTCAGTTTGGCGTTCTTCTGATCCTGATCGGTCTCGGGAAGAGCTTTGAGGTTTATCTGCTCTGCCTTGATCCGCTGCACCAGAGCGAGGTGCGACTTCATCTCAAGTTCACGCACTTCGCGCCGCATCAACAGCGCGCCATAGGGATACGCCTCCGGACTGAAGCCTCCAGCGCGCTCCAGAACCGAACTCAATCTTTCACCAGGTCGAATGCCGTAAGCGGCGGGATGCTGAACTTCGCCGCGCACGGTGGCAGAGGCTCCGATGTCATTCCATCCTGGCGCTTCGCGGACGGTAAGCAGGTCGCCATCGCGAAGCTGAAGGTTGTTATTGGCGTTTCCGCTGAGGGCGGCGGAGAGTTCGATGGGCAAGTTCTCATTCGAAGTGCCCGCGGTTTCACCAACCCGGTAGCGGGTCAGGTCAGCCGTTACCGGATCGGCGCTGCGCTTGAGCCCACCGGCAACCCGAACCAGATCCTCGATGTGCATATTGGTGGTCAGCGGATAACGTCCCGGCTTGGCTACTTCGCCCTTTACGTAGACAGTCGCGGGATCGACTTGAGCGGAATTGCGATGAACCAGGACGCGGTCGCGCGGCTCCAGCAGAATGTTGTCCACGGAATTCCCGGCCAGCGCGCCTGCCAGATTCACGCTGTGAATGGTCATGGTCCCGTCGGCGTGGGTGCGGAAGAGTTGAGCCGACTCAAGCCCAGCTTCGGTCGAGGTTCCGCCGGCCAGATAAACCGCGTCACGAAGACGAACCTGGCCTGAGGTGCGGTACTTGCCGGGCGAGCGTACCTCGCCGCCCACCCAGACTGTTGGCGCCGGTTCGAAATCGTATCGGCTGAAGACGCGGACCGTGTCCAGCGCCTGGAGTTTTGGAGACGTTGCGGGATTCGCCAGCGCACTGGACAAATCGAAACTTTCTACGCTGGGACGAAAATCAGGCGCGTTGAGCCGCACAATCTCGGCATAGTGCGCCGCCGGTTCCGGCAGGAGGTCGCTGTACGAACCCAGCAGGTCGGTCAACTTCATTCCGTCGTGATAGGAGTAGCGTCCGGGACGCAGGACGTGGCCCTGAAGATAAATTGCCTGCTGGTTGTAAGGGGCGATCGGAAAGATGTGGATTTGATCGCCATCCTGAATCTTGAAGGTGTTGAGCTGACTGGTCACCGAGGCGGGATTGCCTTCGGGCGAAAGATCGAGCGTCAGCATGGTGCGCTTTTCGTGGGCTTCCAGACGCTGCAGTTCGACGTGCTGAAGAGCTGCTGCGGGCAGGATTCCACCGGCCAGGTCCAGAGCGTCGGCCAACGTAGTCTCGCCGTGCAGTTCGTAAACCGCGGGGCGGCGCACCATCCCGCTCACCGTGACTTGCCCGCCCATGGGAGGAACCATGAGCGAGTCTCCGTTTTCCAGCCGCTTGAGATCCGATCCGACGCCGTGCAGCAGCAGGTCGTAGGCATCCACTTCTTCGATCAACTGCTTGCCGCGATAGTGTTTCAGGTTGCGCAGCGAGCCGCGTGAAGTGATTCCGCCGGCGGCGAACAGAGCGTTCAGGGGACTGGAGAGCGAACTGATGTCGTAAGCGCCGGGCTCGGCCACTTCGCCCACAACGTAGACCCGAATGGTCCTCAATCGCGACAGCGAAACATCCGCCGACACATCGCGGAACTGGGTGCGCAGTACCTGCTGCACCGACTCCTGCACCTCTCCGAGGGTGCGCCCGCTCACCAGCAGCGGACCGGCTTCGGGCAGATTGATTCGTCCCTCTCGATCCACGGCGCGCACCATTCGTTGCGAGACCGCGCCCCAAAGATTGATGGACAGGCCGTCGCCGGGCCCGACCACGTAGTCAGGTCCAACCGGCAAGTCCATGGGAATCGCATCCATGGCGCGCGTGCCGTTGCGGAAAATTTCTGTTCCGAAGCGCTCGGGCTCGCGATCGCGAGGAGCGGCCTGCACGTACATGTCGTAAAGCGAGGGAATGTCGGCGTAAGGATTGCTCTGGTGGACCATCTTCACCGGCACCAGATCTTTGTCCAAATCGCGTTCCCGATCCCTGCCCGTGTACATGTCGAGTCCACGGCCGTCCGAAAGCCGCGTCGTGCGGTTCATGTCTCTGGTGGATGCGGTGGCCGATTCGGTGCGATTTCCGTTCGCTGCCGGCAGAGTGAGATCGTCCAGGTTATTGCGTTGCATCAAATTGTCGATGCCATCCATTCCAGTGGGCGGCAGATTTCCGCTCCCAGCACCTGGAACGCGACTGGAAAAGTCTGAAGTGAGCGAAGCCGATTCCACGCTGGAATAGCCGCGAGACTCAGTGTCGTCACGACCGATAGCGGTGCGCAGCGTGCGATTTGCGCCGGACGGCGACAGCTGATCCGGCGACAGCGGCGGAGTATTCTCGGGCGCCTGGTTTTCATCGGGCTGTGAATTGCCGCGTTGCCGGCCGCGAATGGTAGAGGAGTTAGTGCAGTTCGCCTGACTTCGAGGATCGCATGTGGTGCGTTCAACTCTCGATGATTGGTCCTGGTTCTTGCCGGTTTCTTCCTCTGCCAGCGCGTCCTGATCTTCGCGCTCCTGGCGCTGCGCCAGACGACGGATGCGCTCTTTCATGATCAAGTCTTGTTCTTTCGCGATGTCCGAATCCGGATTCACGCTGGGCAGCAGATAGCCGTAGCGTTGCACCAAACGCGTAGCCACGGAGCGGAAAGAAACATCGTGATCGAGCCGATCGAAAATTGCCTGGTCGGTGAGTGAGTCATCGTCCACGATCTGTCCGCTGTTGGTAGCTTCATTGGCGACCCAACGCTTCAGTTCCACCAGAATTCCTGGATCCTTCAAAAGAACCGTCTGGAGCTGGATTGAAGACGCCGCCACGCGCTCCATGTTTTCCTTGGCGAGATCGGAAGACTCAACGGAGCGCATGGAGGAGACGGCATCGCGCGCATCGCGCCGCCGATCGATTCCTTGTCCCTGTCCTTGCCCTTGCTCCCTGTGCTTGCGCCCGCCCGCCCGCGCACAACATCAGATTGACCAGCGCGGCGAGAATCAAGATGCGGCCGTTGAAAAACCGGTTGAAAAACATGGTGTGCTCCATTTCGACTCGATCGCAAAACGACGCGTGCCGTACACAGCTCCGCCCTCTCACTTACAGGGCCTCCCGTGAGCTAACCCATTTATTAAGAATCTGATACCGCATCAAAGCCCAAATCTAGTGTTCAGTCTGAGTCGGCCTTTGATCGCTTTCGGGCCGGCGCGCCACCATCGGCACGAGGCCCCGCAGCGCATTCAGAATCCCCTCTTCGGAGTTCTCAATCCGATTGGACCGGATATCGAGGCTGGCCCAATAAAAGATGCTGCTATTGCGCTCCGCGGCTAGTGCGAGGATGCGCATGTGCGGAAAGCGGTCGAGCAGCACGTCGCAGATGTGCGGGCGTTCCTCGGAGCGATCCAGAGCGATGATCAGGATCTCGGGATGCGATTGCTCGACCATCTCCAGGATCGCGTTTTCGTCCTCCAGAACGCCGATCACTTCAATATCGGGCTGATCGGCGATTGTCGCCATTACCAGTTCGCGCATCAGTCGTGGTCGATTCGCCACCAGAACGTTAATTTTCGGCACGCCGCACCTCTAGACCAGTATCGCCGCGAATCAGGAAAAGAACAGGTTCAATTGGGCGTCATCGGGCGGCTCACAAAATATCGAGCGGGTACCAAGGAAGTTTTCCTAATTTGGGATAAAGTACCTCGAAGGCCGGCGCTTAGTACCAGAAACGTACTCTTTGCGCATCAGAGATGGAATTGCGTGTGACCTCGTGGTTTTTAGAAGTAGGTGACGCCTGGCCACACTGGGCGGCGGCGTCAGACCGTCAGGAATCCCTGAGTGCGACAGACTTCTACAGCGGCCAGGCGGTCCCTGACGCCAAACTTGCGGAGCACGCGATGAATGTGGTTCTTCACGGTTTGCTCGGACAGGCCTAAATCCACAGCGATTTCTTTGTTGGTAAAACCGCGGCTGATCATTTCGACCAGTTGCTGTTCCCGGCGCGTGAGTCCGAACTGTTGTTTGATGAAAAAACTCGGGAGGCTGGCGCGCTGGTGAGCCACGTAGTCAAACAGAGCCTGACATAACTCCGGCGGACAGATGGCGCGGCTGTCGGCAGCGGAGCGTACTGCATCGGCCACATCGGCCGCAGTCGCGTCTTTCAACAGATACCCAGTAATGCCCTCGCGAACCGCGCGTAGAAACAGCTCACTATCCAGTTCCATCCCGATGAGCACAATCTTCAACTCGGGGAAGGATTCCCGGATGGTCCGCACCAGGGCTAGACCGGCGGAAGTATCGACCGGATCGAACAACAGAACGCGGGCCGAAACCGCGGCAATCGCATCCGATACGGCGGCTGAGTACGTTGCCGAACCCACCACGGTGATGTCATTTTTCTTGTTTAGAATCCGAGCAAGGGCCTCACGAAGGAGACGATTCTCCGCGAGCAAAAAAACGGGAATACTTACTGCTGTACTCATCTAGGTGAACCTTCGCTTTAGGGGAAGCAGGTCCGCCACTGTGGGCCAACGCTGATATAACAATAGCTTACTCACATTTATGCGGTTTTTAGCGGTTTAGTTTTCCACAGGCTGCGAAACCGACCGTTCTGGCACTGTGAGATGCGAAGGAACGGAATGGGATGGCTCGGAATCAGAGAATTAAGCATAGGGCTTAATCGTCGAAACCTCGAATGGCGAGGGAATGGAGTGGTTCGAGCTAAGAGAACGATCCCAAAAAAATGCAGTGCATCATATCGCAAATTTGAAGACGTTCAACTATATCGTTATCTGCAGCTTACAGCTTAGTCCTGCGATGTGTTTCGTTAGCTTAGATTTCGGTTCGCTCACTCGCCGGCGCGGCGCGATCCATCACGTCTGGCGACCTGCATGAGTTTGGGAAGTGAGGGTACAATATTCGCCCATATGAGCGATCCGCACGAGGTTACGGTACTGCTCTCCGCTTTGACGCGTGGAGACGAAGACGCCGGCGCGAAGCTCATACCGGTTGTTTATGACGAGCTGCGGCGACTGGCCGGCAGCTACATGCGCCGCGAACGACCCGACCACACGTTGCAGGCCACGGCCCTGGTCCACGAGGCTTATCTCAAGCTGATCGAGCAACAGTCGGTGAACTGGCAGAGCCGGGCCCATTTTTTCGGCATCGCCGCACAATTGATGCGGCGCATATTGATCGACCACGCACGCGGCCACCTGCGGCAGAAGCGCGGAGGCGAATACCAGAAAGTCACTCTGAACGAGGCTTTCGTTTTCTCCCCGGAGCAGTCGGCTGAACTGATCGCGGTGGATGCCGCGCTGGACCGATTGGCGAAACTGGATGAGCGTCAGGCTCGGATTGTGGAATTGCGTTTCTTCGGCGGCCTGAGCGTCGAGGAAGCCGCCGCCGTGCTAAGCATCTCCCCTAAAACCGTAAAGCGCGACTGGAGCGTCGCCAAGGCCTGGCTCTACGCCGATTTGAAAGAGCATCAGGGGATCGACGCGGCCATGGGAGATTGAAGAAAATCGGGCGTCGGACTCAGAACCCGTTAGATGATTTCTAAGGGCTGAGGTCCGGCGCCCGAGGTCGGTTCCTTCCTTCACTACTTCACTTGTTTCTTCACTTCTTTGCCGTCAACTCAGCCTCATTCTGATTCTTAGTGTCGTTCTGATTCTTTTGCCGTCCCCAGTGGATAGGGTTAGGGATGTGCATCGATGTTTGTGTTCAGGCTGTGTAGTGTGCGCCGGGTTCTCGGGCTTGGAGTTCGATGCAACCGGGCTTGGCTCCTTGACTGGCGAGATGTAAGGGATGACTGGCCTCTTCGGGTCCTGCTGGTCGCTTGTTGCTGCGCGGCGTTGGCTATGTCTTCCGGAGAGATCATGGGAATGGCGTGGGCCAACAGACTCTTATCCGGCACAAAGATCGGTAAAGACGTCGTTCCCAGTGACATGGAAGGGAATGTTGTCCGGCAGTTTCTTCGTCCAGGGGATGCGATTCTTCGCCTCCTCCAACAAACCGCCTTTTGCTACGTGGGCTTCCATGTCGAACTTCAGATGATTGGTGGAGTCGATGTCGCCATCGCCGCTGAGGCCGCCGATCCCGTTGATCTGGCTGGTGAAATTGCTGATATGGGTTCCCTGCGGCGCAATGCGGAAGCCGCTGCTCAGGCTAAGAATGGCGAGATTCTGACCGGAAAGCATTTTCGACAAAACCGGAACAGCCGACACTTTCGATCCCAGATCCAATCCGGAGAGGTTTGCATTGGTCACCTGAACCGTCCCCGAGGTGACCAGCCGATCCACTGGACCAGAGAGTGCCATGTTCGCGCTGACGGTACCACCGCGCAGCTTTGCGCTTCCGGGCAGTTCGATACCGATAGCCGGAAGCACGCCCTCGACGTCTTCCAACGGAAGTTGGGAACCGGTCAGGCGGAGCTGGGCCACCAATGATTCGCCGCGAACCTGGTAAGCGCCGGTCAGGTTGGCGCTGCTCTTGCGAACCGAAATCTCACACTGCTCCACCACTCCGGTGCGTTGCGCCACGGAATAGTCCGTGATGTATCGCAACGAGATGGGCTGACGGCTTCCCTGTCCGGAGCCGGTCAGCCGCAGTTTCTCGGCGTGCGCGGTACCTTCCGCATGGATAGCATTGCCATCCGAAATCACCGACCCCTTCAGTCCCAGGATTCCGCTGAGTCCGGCGGACGAACTCAGGCTGGCAATCTGGGCCAGGTTGGCTTTCGCTCCGTCAATCGTGGCATGAAACGGGGTTCGTTCAGGATTTTCACGATTGATGGGACCGGCCTCCCCGCGAACCTCAATCTTCCCAGCGTCGCTTCGCGCGGAGACCACGAATGACATGGCGCTTTCGAAAGAAGCGTTGCGGAGATCAATGTTGACGTTCTTCAGCACGTGCCCCGCATCGGAGCCCGGCAACACCAAAGTGGCGTTGCTGATCTTCAGCCGGTCAAGGGCAAATGAAGAGACGGGAGAGTCGTCCAGATCTTCGGCAGTGTATGTCTCCGGCTCGGACTCGGACTTGGTTCCGAGAGTGGAGAAGTTCCACTTTCCTGAGGAGGACTTGGCCAAGACCAGTTCAGGCTGCTCGACGGTCAGCGAGGTCAGGTGCAGGGTATGCGAGAAGACGAGACTCACCAGGCTTACGCCCACTTCGAGAGACTTGGCGTGCAGGAAGGGGCGGGAGCCGAATGCCGGGTCGTCGGCGATGGACAGGTTCACTGCCCGGGCTCCGCCGGCCAGAAGCGAGAGTTCGAGATAACCGATATGCACTTCGCGGCCGAGACGAGACCGCAGGGTGGACTCGAGGCGAGGACGCAGCTGGTCAACGTTCACCAGGTAAGGCAGCACAACGACGGCCAGAAGCGCGATCCCAGCCACGGTTGCGGCGATTCTCATATTTTTGCTTTTCATCTTGGCCTCTCCTTTTTCATCTGGGTGTTGGTTGCCAGCGATTGATTGTTGGCTTCACTGACTAGCGCGACAAAACTCTGAAAAAGGGACAAAAGCTGCCGACCGGCGTCTTACGCGACGGTCGCGGTCGCCGGGCTGAACCAGCTGGGGCCCGGGGGCCGGCGGCCGGGTAACGTCGGGGACGTCGGCCCGCGCCTGGGCACCCTGTTCTTGTTCTTGGCGAATCTGGTGCAGACCCTGCTGCACCAGGCCGAAGACGACAAACCATCCGACGATTCCCAGGACGATGTGGTGCAGTTCAAACGGGGTCTGAAAGGGCGCGTTCCACAACATGTGGAGCACCATGGGGATGCACATGGTCCTGCAGAAAGCCGGGGTCGAGCAGCATGTTGAGCTGGAAAGGCGCGATCTCCCTTCACCCGCCAGAGAGCAGCCGCGGCGATGGCGGTCCAGGCCACGTGTCCGAACGGGGTCAAAAAGGCCCGACTCTGGATCACGTCAAACATCACGCTCAGACTGTTCGTGCGCTCCAGGTAGTCGAAGGCGTAGCCCGCGCTCTCGAAGAAGGCGAATCCGGCGCCCACGGCGGCGCCGAAGAGCAGGCCGTTCAGGATGTATTTCCCGCGGAACGAACGCGCCACCAGAATGACCGCCAGCAGTTTTC
Source organism: Terriglobia bacterium (assembly GCA_963812465.1). Classification (GTDB taxonomy): domain Bacteria; phylum Acidobacteriota; class Terriglobia; order Terriglobales; family Acidobacteriaceae; genus JAIQFF01. The sequence continues at coordinate 220,514 of CAWEVE010000028.1, read as the reverse complement.
CGATTTCTTCGACGATGCCGGCGCTGGAGGCTCCCAGCCAGTTCAGATTGGAAACCTTGAAGCCGACCAGCGCGACGAACAGGGAAACGACCCCTCCGGAGGCCACCAGCATCAGGACGCGGTTGAAGGAGACGTTGCGCGGAATATTGAGTTCAAAGAAGAGAATGACCGTCGCCAGCGGCACCGCCAGAGAGCCCATCATGATGAGCCCGGGAATCAGGCGGATGTTTTCAAACTGTTCAAAGGCAAAGTAAAAGCCAAAGTAGATCAGCGCTACGAAAGTCAGAACGCGAAAGAAAAACCAGGGCTTGGGCCAGCTGGTGGCAACGTCCTCGATGCGGGGAGTGGTACGGCTGGTGCCGACCACGAAGTAGTCGTCGATCTCATCCTTGGTGCGCTTCTTGAATACCTCGGAGAAGAACTCGCTCAGGCTGAAGCCGTCGAGTTTGTCGGTGCTGGCCAGGCTGGAGATACGGTTTCCGATGGACTGCAAGACGCTCCCGCTGCTGTGAGCGTGGGGCGCAGCGGCCCGTCGGTTCCCGAGCTTTCATTTACGCGTTTGCCGCACGCGCAGCAGAAATTTGCGCTGTCCTGATTCGGCTTGCCACATTCGCTGCAGAACATACCAGCCTCCCTGAGCGCTGAATTTGCCTTCACTCAGCAACGCGACAACGCGAGCTGGGAGGGGTCAGTTCTGTTCTTGATCTGACCCCTGGCTGCGGGTTCGTCGCGCTATGGGTAGAAGGCAATCTTTGAAGGGAGAAAGAATATGAAAAGCTCAAATCTGCCCGAACTGGTCTTGGTAGTTCCGAGCCAAGTTTCGAAGCCGCGCACCTGGGTTCTGGAGCCGGAGGGGCGTAATACATTCAAAATCGTTGTGGTGTGTTGTCCGCAGAAAAGATTGGAAGCGGTCTAGCGAGTAGCGGGTGCTAACGGCAACGAGCCAACCTCCGCGGCTAAAGCCGCCCAGCTTTTGCCCGCTGGCGGCACGACTGAAGTCGTGCCCTTCCCTTGTCATCCCTTGTAAAGTGCTGAAGACTTTAAACTAAAAACGAAACGCCCTGGCACAATCGGAGCCAGGGCGATCCCGAAGCAGCCTGAACTTAAGAGAATAACCACGAGTGGTGAGCCGGAGCTTTGGGTGTAATTGCGACCGTGACAGACTCGGCGAGGTGGAAAGTCACCAGGGACTCGGCAGGAATCGCAATATCCACGGTCTTGTTCGTGGCATAGGCGCCGACCGTCCCCGCGCCTGCACCGGCAGCGGCTCCTATGGCGGCACCCTCGCGTCCGCCCGCAATCACTCCTATCACGGCTCCTATCGCCGCCACGCCTCCGGCCAGCTCAGCGGTCCGTTTTCCCTGACCTTGGCCCACACGAGCCAGGGGAGCGCACTTAACCTCGTACTCCTTTCCCTGAAAGCTGAAAGAGTTCAATACGATGCGCAAGCTGGCTCCGCCGGCCAGCTTCCCTGCGGCAGTCGCGCGGGCCACCGTTCCGGAGAATTCGGTTCCCGCCGGCAACACAGTGTTGCCATTAACCGCAAGAGGCTGCACGAGCCGGGCTCCAAAGTGCTGGCCTGGCGCGGAAGTCCTGGAGCTGATGCTTTGCTCCAACCGCAGCGATATTGGAGTGTTTTGAGCCAGGGTGATGTTCACTGTCGACGGCTTCGCCATTCCGGAAAGGCCGGGATGCCAAAGCGCGAGCCCAAGAATACCGAGAATGGCTAAAGAGCCGTAAGACTTCGATTTCTGCGGCGCCGGTTGCATAACAGTTCTCCTCAGGGCAATTTGAAGATGCTCTTACACCCTTAGCGCGACAACGGTTCGAGGAAGGGGTCATGCACCCGAAGTTGAGGCTGAAGGCTGGCTGCACTACACTTCACACTGGCACTTGCCGAGCAATCCTATGAGCCATCCCATTGTTCGTGAACCGCGATGGCCCGCGTTTGTCGCCATGCTGGCTGCCGCAGGTGTTTACCTGGCATTGCCCGAACCGCTTTCGGTGGGTCCGAGCTGGTTGTTGCTTGCGGTGATTTTGGTTTTGCTGATCCCGATCGTGGTGTCCAACCTGCGCGGTTATTACCAGGTAGCCCGGATTCTCACCTTCGCTGCGAACGGCGCCATCACGGCTGCCCTGGTTGCATCCTTAGCTATTTTGATTCACGGTTTGCCCCAACATCGTGAGCCGCCGAACACGCTGCTGCGTTCGGCAAGCACGCTCTGGATCACCAACGTGCTGGTATTTGCGCTGTGGTATTGGAAACTGGATGCGGGTGGTCCGCTGCGGCGGGATCATACCCGCGGCTGCCTGGACAGCTCGTTTCTTTTCCCGCAAATGTTGACGCCAGACGGCCGCGAGTCCTCATGGTCGCCCAATTTTATGGACTACCTGTTTCTCGCCTTCAACACCAGCACCGCTTTCTCGCCGACCGACACCGCGGTCCTGTCGCGCTGGGCGAAAGCGGGCATGATGCTGCAGTCATTGATTTCGTTGACAATTCTTGCCCTGCTGGCCGCACGAGCGGTCAATATTCTGTGAGTTGCCTGCTGGAGGTTTTTCAGGAGCCGGTACAGACTCGCGGAGTTGATTTAAAAGACTGGCACGTCCGCAGTCACCTTCCATCGGTCAGATCGCGGCCGTACCAGTCCATTTCCTGACTAGCCATCTTCCTGATTCGCTATCGCGGGGCCGGAATTATTTCTTGGTGTCGCTCTTCTTTCCCACCGGAGAATCTTTCGCTTCGTGGTAGCCGGCCTTGGTGGCATCGGCTTCCGTCATGTATTGCCCGTGTTTCGTCTTGCCGTACCACGGGTCACCTTCTTTGTGGAAGACCTTGGTCGAAGTATTCACCCAAACTTTGCCGCCACCTCCACCCGGGGCTTGAGCGATGGTGGAGGGGTCAACCGCCTCCGCTTTGGCTTTTTTGGCTTTCTTCTCGGTCTTGGTGGTGTTGTCAGTGGTCGCGGGCGCCGTCTGCGCCAGGCCTGCAGCCGATAGAGCTGCCAGTGATACTGCCAGAATAAACAATCTTAGCTTCACGATTTTCAAGTGTGCTCTCCTTGCGACGATGGATTTGTCTTGAGACGATTTATTGATTGCCCAGCCGGACGGCCGTCCGGCTTTGCCGCTTGAGCACGCCGCCCTTGTGCGCAGGAGTGTAGAACTTAGGGCATATCAAATCAAGGAGGTCACCGCCACCAGCCCAGCCTTGTTTTCAGGGAAGAGAGGTTGTCCTCACCGCGCCAATGCTGTCGTTATTTGACCGGATGGGCTCCACTTTCGCCGGTTCCATCCTTTTCTTATCGATGTTCTTATCGATGTTTTTATCAACCGGAGGCTCGCCCAAGTGCGCGCTTACTACTTGCTCCAGTTGGGCCATGAGGGATCGCAGGGCTTTGTCGCCGGCGTCCAGGCTGCTGCGCAGCGCCGCGCTAGCGGTCATGGCTTCCTGGTAGGCCTCTCTGGCCTCGGTCAAGAGATGGACGTGCTCCATGAAGGCCGTGGCCGACTTGGTAAATTTGTTCAGGGCATCCGTGTGCGTCGCCAAGGTTGGCGTGGGTTGCGGGCTCGCGCCGTCTTCTTTCTTCCACATTGCTGCACTCATTTCCGTTTGAAATTCCTTTCCATCCGGCATTTCATCTTATTAGCTTGGGCAAGTGCGGTCAAACTGCTACGCCAGACAACGCGCAGCCCTCTCTCCGGTTCTAACCTGTAGGCCCCGAACCTTGACGGACTTTCATCGGGTGCCTAGACTTCTCCGTACCCAGGGGCCGGCCTCTGCTTTCGATCTCAAGTCTGAGGTATTTCATGCCGAAACGGCACGTCGTGTGCAGTCTGCTTGCGTCGCTTCTGCTTTTCATCCTCATTGTTCCCTTCTCTTACTCCCAATCGGGCCGAAAAAGAAAGTCACAAGCCAGGCTGATCTGCCGCGGTTTCAGCTATCCCGTGACGGGCTCGGCTTCCGAGTTGGTGCAGGCGGACGATGCTACTTTTAATGCTTTCGCAGCGAAAGTTCGCACCGATCTCGATACCATTTTTCGTGACTACGAGATTGACGATAAATCCACGATGCGAACTCTGCTTTCCGCCAGGCTCGACCTTGAGGAACTGGCGGGCGAATACCAAGACGCGCTGAAAACTGTGGACGCCTTGCGCGCGCTGGAAGAAAAACCGGCGGCGAAATTAACCACGGGACTCTTCGCCCGCGCGCTGGCTGCAAGCTGCGATCGAAACCAAAGCACCAGCGGTCCCGGGTTCGACGAGGCTTTCACCAAGCATTATCGGGAAGCCGTCGATTCGCTTCCCTGGGATGTAGTTCAGGACTCGATTAAACGCTCTTATCGAAGCAGCCGGATCTATACGAACTCGAGTGCTCTGGGCGGAGTTAAGACCGACCTTGATCCCGCGGTTCAGAAGTCGGGAGCGCTCGACAATCTCGAAGCGTGGGACCTGATTTCGACGCGAAATGATCTGCAATTCGCCATCCCGCTGGGGCCTGCGCGCGCTGAAGTTTTGAAGCAGTATATCGCCGCTCACAATGTTGTGAAACCCGACATCTGGGCGGCGCGCGAAGTCACACTCACCAAGGATCAGAAATTATCTCCGGTGTTGGTAGCCATTTGGGACTCGGGCATCGATGTTTCGCTCTTTCCCGATCAACTCTTTACCGATCCAAAGCCGACGGCTAGCGGCACGCATGGACTCGCGTTTGATGACCAGGCGGAGAGCCATCTATCACATGGCTTTATCCGCTCACGCCTGAACAGCAGAAGGCCTATCCGGCATTCCGCGATCAGATCAAAGGATTTCAGGACATTGAGAATGGCATTGATTCGCCCGAAGCCGACGCGGCTGCAGAAGAAATTCAGCACTCTGTCGCCCGACCAAATGCATCAGCTCTTCGAGTTGAACAAGGTCTTCAGGATTCTATGTTCACGGCACTCATTGCGCGGGTATCGCCGTCCGCGGGAATCCCGCGGCGCGGCTTGTGGTTGCCCGGTTCAACGATCAATTGCCGGACCTCCCCTTTGCTCCAACCGACGAATTGGGCCCGTCATCTCGGCGCTGCCTTCCAACAGATGTCCGACTATTTCCGGACGCGCAACGTTCGAGTCGTCAATATGAGTTGGGGAGATGATCCGCAGGAATTTGAAACCTGGATTTCCAAGACCGGTGGCGGCGCCGATCCAGCGGAGCGCAAGAAGCGGGCGGCCGAACTCTATGCCATCTGGCGAATGCTATCGAGACCGCCATCAAGAACTCGCCGAACACTCTATTCATTACCGCGGCGGGAAACAGCGACAGCAATGCCGGTTTCGTCGAGGATGTTCCGGCTTCGCTGCATCTTCCGAACCTGATCTGCCGTCGGCGCGGTCAATCAGGCGGGAGATGAAACTTCTTTCACCAGTTACGGCGACACCGTGGTCGTGGATGCGGACGGCTACAACGTGGAAAGCTACGTTCCCGGCGGAGCCAGGCTAAAGCTTGTCTGGCACTTCGATGGCTTCTCCGAACGTGGTCAACCTCGCGGCCAAACTATTTGCCCTCGATCCTTCGCTTACGCCGGCGCAAGTCATCCAACTCATCAAGGAAGGAGCCAGCACGAGCGAGGACGGCCGCCGCCACCTCATCGACGAAAAACGTTCCGTGGCTCTGTTGCAGGCACAGATGAAGAAGTGATTCGATCGAACTGGGGCCGGCGGAGATTCGGTTGAATTTCGGGTGCGGCGGGATATCGCTCCCAATCGAATCTTGGGTACCGTGAGTCCGGGGAGGGCACGACTTCAGTCGTGCGGCAAGGCAATAGAGAAGATTCGGCCGCTGGAGGTTCGCCGTTTCCACGTACCGCGCGTTTTGTTTCGCTGTCGACATTGTCAGTGGGAACCCGCGGGAGCCGCACGTATACACATCGGAGCAGATCAGTTCCGAGATCGGGTCAGGAGATCGTCCTCATGGAATTGCGAATTGAAAACCTATCCAAGTCGTATCCCAACGGGGTGCGCGCTTTGGACAACGTGTCGCTTACCATCCCCTCGGGGATGTATGGTCTGCTCGGCCCGAACGGCGCCGGCAAATCGACGCTGATGCGCACCATCGCGACGCTGCAGGAACCGGACACCGGGCAGATCCACCTGGGCAACCTTGACGTGCTTCGGGAAAAGCAGGAACTGCGCAAGACGCTGGGATATTTGCCCCAGGAGTTTGGCGTGTATCCACGCACTTCGGCGCAGGACATGTTGAATCATCTGGCGCTGCTCAAGGGCATCGTGGATCCCAAGCAACGGAAGGCGACGGTCGAAGCCCTGCTGCAGCGCACCAATTTGTGGGACCACCGCAAAAAGGCCCTGACCGGTTTTTCCGGCGGCATGCGGCAGCGCTTCGGGATCGCACAGGCGCTGCTCGGCAAATCCGCAGTTACTGATTGTCGATGAGCCGACGGCCGGACTGGACCCCGGCGAGCGCAACCGGTTCTATGGCCTGCTTTCGGACATCGGAGAAAACGTCATCGTGATTCTTTCCACCCACATCGTCGAAGACGTCATGGAATTGTGCACCAACATGGCGATCATTCATCAAGGCAAAGTCCTTTTCGCCGGATCTCCCGCAGATGCGGTGAAAGGCCTGGAAGGACGCATATGGCAGAAATCGATCCTGAAGACCGAGATGAAAGAATACGAGCAGCGGTACAAGGTGATTTCGAGCAAGCTGATCGCGGGCAAACCCCTGATCCATGTGCAGGCTGACCAGAATCCGGGCGAAGGATTTCAGCCCGTGAGTCCTGACCTGGAAGATGTCTTCTTCACCCGCATCACGGGAATTCAATAGCGGAGCCCATCAATGTTTCGGCACTTCTTCGGATTTGAGCTCCGCTTCTGGCTCCGCGGGTGGATGGTGTGGATCTTCTTCCTGATCGTGGGCCTGCTGTTCTTCGGGGCAGTCAGCTCAGACCAGGTCACGGTTGGCAACACTCTCGGCAACACCTATAAGAATGCGCCCTGGGTCATCGAGAATTTTTACGCGGTCTGCTCGTTTCTTACCCTGCTGATGACCACGGCGTTCGTGAACTCAGCCGCTTCGCGCGAGTTCGCCTGCAACATGAATCAAATCCTGTTCTCGACTCCGCTGAAAAAGTTTGACTATCTTGCCGGCCGGTTTCTGGGATCGGCGCTGGTGGCGGTTATCCCACTGCTGGGTGTTTCCGCGGGAATCCTGGCCGGAAAATACATGCCGTGGGTCGACGCGGAGCGCTGGGGCCCCGTGGTCTGGATGGCGCACCTGAAGGCAATTCTGGTTTTTGCGATACCCAATACGCTTGTTCATCGCGGCGATTATTTTCGCCATCGCGGTGCTGACCAGGAGCACGGTTGTGTCGTTTGTCGGCGGTCTGTTGCTGCTGGTGGGATATGGAATTGCCCAGGCGCTGACCACCGATCTGCAGAATCAGACCATCGGCCGCGCTGATCGACCCATTTGGCGTCAACACCTTCAGGATCGCAACCAAGTACTGGACAGTCGCCGACAAGAACAGCCTGACCCTGGGTTACAGCGGGCTGCTGCTCTGGAACCGGCTCATCTGGCTGGGCGTGGGAGCTCTGATATTTGCCTTCGCCTACTGGCGCTTCAGCTTTGCCGAACGAAGCACGAAGCCGAAAAAGAAGCGTAAAGAAGAAACCGCTTTCAGCACCTGTCGCAACCGCGGTCCCGATGGCCGAGCGTCAGTTCGGCCCGGCAGCGCAGTGGGCGCAATTCTGGGGAAGCACAAAGCTGGAATTCCGTCGCCTGATCAAGACCATCCCATTTGTTGTGATCACGGCAGCGGCGCTGCTTAACTGCCTTACCGCCCTGATTTTCAATTCGACTGAGGCGTATCGGAAATACTTCGTTTCCGGTTACCTATCAGATGCTGACGCTGATCGCGGGAACGCTGTACCTCTTCTTGATTGCACTGATCACGTATCACGCAGGCGTGCTGATCTGGGAGGAACGCGACAACAATAATGACGAAGTGCAGGATGCCATGCCGGCGCCGGAGTGGCCGGCGTTTGCGTCAAAGTTCGTGGCGCTGCTGAGCAGCATCGCCATCATCCTGGCTATCGCCATGGTGACGGCCATTCTGGTGCAGTTCTTCCATCACTTTCACCGCCATCAAATCGGGCTGTTCGTCGCAACCCTGTTTGGGATCGATTTCAGCCTGTTCATTTTCCTTTCAATCCTGGCATTTTTTATCCATGTGCTCTCGCCCAACAAGTACGTCGGGTATTTTGCATTTATTGCCTTCGTGATTCTCAATCTCTTTATCTGGCGGCCGCTGCATGTAGCGACGAACCTGGTTCAGTTCGGGCAAACGCCGGACATGGTGTACTCGGATTTCTTCGGCTACGCGCCGTTCCTCAAGGCCTGGTCATGGTTCACCCTGTACTGGGCCGCATTCTGTCTGCTGCTGGTGGTAGCGACCCTGCTGTTGTGGCCTCGCGGACGCGACTCGCGTTGGAGCAGCCGCTTGCGGAACGCGGGCTTGCGCTTCAACGGACCGCTACGGGCTCTGGCCGCCCTCGGGCTGGTTGTGTTCGTCGCCAGCGGCATCTGGATCTACTACAACACCAAGGTGCTGAACCCGCTCCGCAGCGAAAATGATCGCGATACGTTGCAGGCCGATTACGAAAAGACTTACAAGAAATTTGAGAAGCAACCCCAACCGCGTATCACGGATGTGAAATACGCGATTGATATTTACCCCGAAACTCGCGGAATGGAAATGCGGGGCGAACAGACCATCGTCAACAAGACTTCGCAACCCCTGTCCGAAGTGCTGTTCACCCTGACCGACAACTACGACACACAAATCGAGCTGCCCGGCGGAAAACTCGCCAAGGACGACTCCCGGCTTCTGTTTCAGACCTATGCCCTGGATCCGCCCATGCAGCCGGGCGAGTCGCGGGTCATGCATTTTACGGTGAAGGCGCGCAACCGCGGCTTTGAAAATTCGGTCACCAATCGCGAGGTGGTGCAGAACGGGACCTTCTTCAACAGCAGCGTGGCGCCGCATGATCGGATACCAGCCGACCAACGAGATGACCGATCGCAACAAGCGCAAGAAGTTCGGGCTCAAGGAAAAAGATCTGATGCCCACGCTGGAAGAGAACTGCAAAGCCGACTGCATGGACAGCTACCTCACCAATAACGCGGATTGGGTGAATGTGGAAACGGTCATCAGCACCTCGCCCGACCAGATCGCGATCGCTCCGGGTTCATTGCAACGGGAGTGGAGCGAGAATGGCCGCCGCTATTTCCAGTACAAGCTCGACCATTACTCGCTGAATTTCTATTCGTTCATCTCGGCGCGGTATGAAGTGGCGCGCAGCGACTGGAACGGGATCAGCATCGAGGTGTACTACCTGAAGGAACATCCGTGGAACGTTCCCAAGATGCTGAACTCGGTGAAGAAATCATTCGCCTACTACACCCAGAATTTCGGCCCTTATGCACACAAGGAAGCCAGGATCATCGAGTTTCCACGGATTGCTGCTTTCGCCCAGGCGTTTCCGGGAACCATGCCGTACTCCGAGTCGATCGGATTTATCGCCAACCTTGAACATCCCGACGACATTGATTTTGTTTTTTACGTAGTGGCGCACGAAATGGCGCACCAGTGGTGGGCCCATCAGGTGGTTGGGGCAAACATGCAGGGAGCGACCCTGCTTTCCGAAACCCTGGCGCAGTACTCAGCGCTGATGACCATGGAAAAAGAGTACGGCCGCGACACCATGCGCAAGTTCCTGCAGTACGAGATGGATAATTACCTTCGCTCGCGGGGCACGGAACTTTTGAAGGAACGCCCTCTGCTGAGAGTGGAATCGAGCCAGGGCTACATCCACTACCGCAAGGGCAGTCTGGCCATGTACTACCTGCGGGAGATGATCGGCGAAGAGGCCGTCAACCGGGCCCTGCGGAAGGTGCTGGGTCAATACGGCTACCAGCAACCGCCGTATCCGACTTCGTACGCTCTGATGGATGCGCTCCGCGAGCAAACGCCTCCAGAACTGCAATATCTGCTGCAGGATCTTTTCTACGACATCACACTGTTTTCCAATCGCGCGCTCACCGCGACTGCCCACAAACGCAGTGACGGGAAGTATGACGTCACGGTTGAGGTCGAGACCAAAAAGTATAAAGCTGACGAAAAAGGAAATGAGACTGAAGTTCCGGTGAATGACTGGATTGAGGTCGGCGCGCTGGCGGCTCCAGAAAAAGGGAAAAAGTACGGTAAGGTGCTGCACCGCGAACGGGTGCACATGACCGCGGGAAAAGGCACCTACACTTTCACCACGGACACGCTGCCGGATAAGGCCGGCATCGATCCGCTATTGCTTCTGGTAGACCGGGTGCCGGATGACAATATGGCGAAAGTAACGGTGCCGTAGAAATTGAGCTGACAAGAAAGTTTCGGGCAGCGCTATTTTGCGGGGCAGTCCCTATCGGCCGCCAACACCTAAACGCGACTGGATAAAGCTCTGCAGTTGCTGGCGCACTTCGTCAGTCATATCCGTAAACTTGATTGAGATGCCGAAGCCGGGTCGCCGGCTGACTACGACCCCCTGAGTTGCCAGCTTGGTGTCGTTTGCCCAAAGCACGATTTTGAGCCGGCTTTTGTCTGGGGGCAGCGTCGACATTTCCACGAAGCATCCTCCCAGACTGATGTTGTTCACGTGCGCCCGCACCAGGGCTTCCGAGCCTTGTATGCGCAACTCAGCTCCCAGCTTGCACTGCACCCGCTGGTGCTGCCGCTTCTCCCTGGGCTGCGCGACGTAGGGATCGGGAGCTGGCGGCGGCAACAGCGCAACATCCCAAATACACCTGCCTGTGTCCATGCTCTGAACACCCATTTGACCCGCCCTGTCCGTACCTGATTCGCCCACCCAACTCACCCGAAACCGGGCCTTGTTATTTTTGTAGCTTATCGAGATGGTCTCTCCCGGCTTGAAAGTGCCTTGAATGCCTTCCAACAAAGCTCCGTTCCGGCTGATGTCGCGGGTCATGACCATCCCTAGCAAGGGACGTCCGGCAGCGTCGATGCCGGCGATTCGGAGTTGCAATCGGGCGGCGATTCGGGGATCTCGGCGTTTTCCCATGATTGGCTTGCCAATCCCAATCTGCCCCAGGTAGCTGAATTATGGCCCAATCGGAGGTTAAGAACCAGCCATAGGAATTAAATGGTTACGGGCCTCGGGCGCGGTGAGATGGAAATCCCGTTCCCGGAAAGGGGTGAGTTCACTGCAGCAGAACTTTTTCCTTCAAATCCTGGGCTGCCTGTCTCACGTTGTCCGGCCGGCCAAGATCGCGCCAATAATACTCATCGGCACGAAAGGCAAGAATCTTTTCTCCCTGAGAGGCAAGGCGCAGATACGAGTCGACGATGGAGAAAGCGCCTTGTTCAGTCATCATCGCCAGAAAACCAGGGGAAATAACGTGGATGCCCGAAAACGCCAACGCCTTCACGCGCGGCGAGGACTGAACGGCTTCTGATTTCTGATCGCGTCCGGACGGCGGCCGCGGAGCTGCAACTGCTCGTCGAAGAGCAGGTATCTGGATGTCTCCCGGTCCTGAACGGCCAGGGTCGCGAGCGCCCGATTGTCAGCGTGAAATTGCACCATGCGCCGAAGGTCGATGGTACTTATGACATCAACATTGTGCAAAATGAACGGTTCTTTCTCGGCTTGTCCAGCTTGCAGATTCCCCGGAAAAAATAGGCGGCTTTCTTCAAGCCTCCTCCGGTGTCGAGCAAGTCGTCTTCATGCGAGATTTCAATATGCATGCCAAAGTTGTCGTTCTTTTTCAGATACTCGAGAACCATGCCGGCAAAGTGATGCACATTGACGATCACATCTCGAATCCCGAAGTCGCGCAGGCGGGAGAGTGCGATCTCCAGCATGGTGCGGTCTCCGACCTGCACCAGCGCCTTGGGGCGATCGTTGGTGAGCGGCCGCAAACGCGTGCCCAGGCCCGCCGCCAGAATCATCGCCTTCATTTGGCCGGGCTCTCCAGCCCCAACTTTTCGAGATTGAGATGACGCACCGCTACCTCCACTCCGTTCCGGGCGCGCAAATGTTTGGCCAACTGCTCCGCCAGGTACACCGAACGATGCTGCCCGCCAGTGCATCCGAACGACACCATCAGGTTCTTGAAACCTCGCCGCTGATACTCGCCGACGCTGGCATCCACCAGTGACATCACACTGGCGAGATACTGATGCACGCTCTCCTGCTGATTGAGGTAGTCGATCACGGGCGCGTCTTTGCCGGTAAGCATTTTGAAACGTTCTTCGCGGCCGGGATTGGGCAGGCTGCGGCCATCAAAGATGAAGCCGCCGCCATTTCCGCTCTCATCCTTGGGCAGTCCCCGGTGAAATGAAAAACTGAAAACCCGCACCAGCACATTTTCCGGCTCGGGAGCCAGACTCTGCAGCTTCTCGGATGCCAGCATGCTCTTGAACGCGTCCATCAGCGTAGGCAGCTCGATGGGCAGCTGGGCGTGATGAAGCAGCCAGCGCAAATTTTTCAGCGCGTAAGGCACGCTTTGCAGAAAATGAGCTTTGCGTTCGTAGAAGCCGCGAAAACCATACGCCCCCAACGCCTGCATGATGCGAACGTAAACGTAAGCGTAGTAGTGCTGAATGAACTCCGTCCGGTCGACCTTGATGAACCCGGCCAGCTTTTCGATATAGAGGTCGAGCAATTGCTGTCGCAGTTCCGGCGGCAGATCGGCTTTGGCATCGAATAAAAGAGACGCAATGTCATATTGCAATGCGCCTTTTCGGCCGCCCTGATAGTCCAGAAAAAATGGTTCGCCGTCCTTCAGCATGATGTTGCGTGACTGGAAATCGCGATAGAGAAAGTAATCGCGAGGGGCGCTCAGCAAGAACTTGGTCAAGCGGTTAAAGTCGTCTTCCAGCGCCTGTTCATGGAAGGGGATGCCCGCGAGCCGCAGAAAGTAATATTTGAAATAGTTCAAGTCCCAGGCAATCGACTGGCGATCAAAGCTACCGCGCGGATAGCACACCTTGTAGTTCAAATCGCGGCCGGCTTCAATCTGGAAACGGGGCAATACGGCCACGACCTTGCGATACGCCTCCACCGCCGGGGGAGCAATATTTTCACCGGCACGGTTCTTTGAGAGAAACTCAAATAGGGTGACGTCTCCCAGGTCTTCTTCGAGATAAGCTCCCTGATTCAAATCTTCCGCATAGATCTGGGGCACGGGCAGACCATGCCGGCGAAAATGCCTGGAAAACTCGATGAAGGCGACGTTCTCTTCGCGAACGTCATACAAAATGCCAATCGCTTTGTGCTTTTCGCCGGCCAGCCGGATGATATTGCGCCCCGACCCGCCAAGCTGGCCTTTCAGGGGCTGCACCTGTTCAACCGGAGTGTGGAAGTGCTGCTCGAAAAGCTGTTTGAGAACGTCCATGAATATGGTTTCCAGCGATCCAGTTTTCGACGGATTGTTGCTGCGCTACAGCCTCATGCTGTCAGTCCCATTGCTGTCAGTCCCATAAAGATAACATCGAACCCGCGACGCCAAACGGCAACGGCCAAACTGTGCCAACGGCCGTTGGTCAGTGCCGGTCCGCATCCGTTGTATGCTGTGTGTAGACTGATTGAGCTGTGGGTCAATCTGGAACCGTTTCATGCGCCACCGGCGTCCTCGTGAGAGACTTTTAGTCTCGAAGGATCTGGCGGGCATCGGTACAATCATGGGGGAAGGCGCGGATCCGCTGCGCGCCGGATCCTTCGCAAGCTCAGGATGACTGCAAGGTTCGTGAGCACGAATGACAACGGCTGAATATCTCGAAGAAGTAAATCCCTGGGAAGCACAGGTTGCGCGATCCGACCTGGCGGCGCAGAAGCTCAATCTCGAAGAGGGGCTTTGGAAGATACTGCGCAGCCCCAGCCGCGAAATCATCGTGCACATCCCCGTGCAACTGGACGACGGCAGGCTGGAGACGTTTACCGGATTCAGGGTGCAACACTCCATCGACCGCGGACCTGCGAAAGGCGGCATCCGCTACGGCCCCAATGTCACTCTTGACGAGACGCGAGCCCTGGCCAGTTGGATGACCTGGAAATGCGCCGTGGTGAACATTCCCTTCGGGGGCGCAGCCGGCGGGGTGATTTGCGATCCTGACAAGATGTCGAAACGTGAACTGGAGCGGCTCACACGGCGCTACACCGCCGAGCTGATGGAACTGCTCGGTCCGGAAAAAGATGTTCCCGGCCCTGACGTCAACACCGACGAACAGATCATGGCGTGGATCATGGACACCTACTCCATGCATGTGCGCCACACGGTCACCGCGGTGGTCACCGGGAAGCCGCTGGAACTGGGCGGCTCACACGGACGCATCGAAGCTACGGGCCGCGGACTGATGATCGTCTGCGATGAAGCTCTTAAACGGCTCAGCATGGACCGCGACCAGACCCGAGTGGTCATTCAAGGCTTTGGCAATGTGGGCTCGAATGCCGCGCGCCTCATGCACCGGCAGGGATATAAGATCGTCGGCGTATCCACCAGCGGGGGCGGGCTGTATAACAGAAACGGCATCGACATTGATGCGCTCTCGACTCATCACAAACGCAACGGCACTTTGATTGGCTTTCCCGGCACAGAAGAAATGAGTTCTGAGGACCTGCTGCTGGCGGACTGCGACATTCTGATCCCTGCCGCCGTCGAAAATCAGATCACCACCCGCAACGCTGACCGGGTGCGAGCCAAAATTCTCTGCGAGGGCGCCAACGGCCCGACCACCGCGGAAGCGGACGACATTCTCACCGACAAGCGCGTGTTCGTCATCCCCGATATCCTGGCGAACTCAGGCGGGGTTACGGTGTCCTATTTTGAATGGGTGCAGGACCGCCAGGGCTATTTCTGGTCAGAATCGATGGTCAACGACCAACTGGGTCACACCTTGCGAACATCCTTCTCGGAAGTCCTGCTGTACGCCAACACTCACGGCGTTACTAACAGAATTGCGGCCTACATGCTGGCCATCGACCGCGTCGCCTACACTTTGCGGCAGCGCGGTATTTACGCCTGACCGCGTAAACGGCTTACTGCCAAATCGAACTCAGCTCCCATATCGTTAACGAGACGATTCTTCCGCCCGCGCCCTTCGCATAAACCTCGATCCCGTCACTTCCCGGAGGAGGATAGATGCGTTCCGAAAGCACGCGCTCGCCGTCATTGGCAAAAACTTCGACGCTCGAACGATCGACGAAGACGTGCAACTTGACGCTTGCACTCTTCTCGAGCTTGGCCGCGTGACGTCCGGGAAAGTCTTTGCTGAATGAGACATTGCCCGAGCGCGTACGATCGACGAAAACCTCGCCGCGAGCGGCGTCGAAACCGACCAGAGTCTCCGCGTCCTTACTCTTGCGCAAGCGGAAGCCAATCTCGCCGGCTTGCTCAAGCTGTAACTCGGCTTCGAACTCGTAAGTTTCACCCTTGATTCCGGCCTGCTGAATTTTGCGATTGACTCCGTCTACATCCATGCTCGAATTGTCTATCCTCGGATTCTCAGCGGAATCGCTCGTGCCTCAAACTCTCCAATTCGCGGATGGGTCGCTGCACCAGGCGTAGCCCGTCGGCGTAACGGCGCAGCGTCAACGTACGCGGAATGGACTGGGCTCCGCGCCACAGCTCGGTCGGTTCGGTATTCGCATATTGCCAATTGCTGAACCAGCCGATCCACACTCGCCGCCCATCGCTTGACGGCATGTCATTCCAGGTGTTCGTGGCATAGAAGTCCTTGCCCCAATCGGCCCAGAGTGCGGGAGTGTCAGGCACTTCGCTGGTGAAGGTCGTGCCGTCGAAGTTTCCGATCAGATACCGGACTCCGGTTCCGCCCGCCGGCGCTCCGGGATTGCGGTTAACGATCAGCACCCACTTCTTCTGTATCTTTCGTTCCACTGCTGCCTTCGACCGGAAGCTCGATCAGGTCGGGACACTCCCACTGCCCCGCCGTATCTCCCGCCGGACCGAAGGTAGAGCGCTTGGTCCAGCGCTTGAGATCGGGCGAGTCGAGGATGACCAGGGTGCGTTCATCGGCCAGCACCGCCACCATCACCCACTTGTGTTGCGGCGCGTACCAGAAAACATTGGGATCGCGAAAGTCGGGGGCGTCAAGATCAGCCACGGGATTGCCCGAATAGTTCGTCCACGTCCGCCCGCGGTCATTGCTGAAAGCGATGTGCTGCTTTTGGCGATCCTTATACGCTGCGGTGTAGATCGCGATCAGGCACGAGTGGTCCTGCGGATCAGGGTTCTTGCACAGGCCGCTGGTGTTGTCCCAATCGACCACCGCGCTTCCGGAATAAACCATGTAGTGGCCGGGATCCTCATGCAGAGCGACCGGCAGATTCTGCCAGTGCACCATGTCGCTGCTGACGGCATGGCCCCAGCTCATGTGCCCCCATACATTGCCCTCGGGGTTGTACTGGTAGAACAGGTGATACTCGCCTTTGTAAAAGACGGTCCCGTTCGGATCGTTCATGAAGTTTTTCGGCGGAGTGAAGTGGTACTGCGGCCGCCAGGGCTGATCGTAGGAGGAGGACGACTCCTGTCCGGACGAAGTCAGCGTGTGCATCGCCGCCAGGATCATTGCCGTCAGGATCAAGGACAGCGCCAGCAGGATTCTCTTCATGGAGTTCCGAGCTTCAGCGTTCCGGCGCGGTGGCGACGCCTACGTATTTGTCCGCGCCTCCGTAATAGAAGAGCCAGCGCTTGGCGTCGTGAACCATTCCTTCTACGAACACAACATTCGGAACCTGGCCAACTTTCTCCCACTCCGGCCCCGGCATGAATACGGGTTCCTGGGCTCGCGCCAGAACCTTGGTCGGATCTTTCTTGTCGAACAGAACCCATCCGGTTGAGTAGACGAGTTTGTCGTCAGCGCCGTTGTAAATCAGAAAAATGCCGCTGCGAGGTCATCACCGGCGGCGGTCCCGGCTCCACTACTCGGGAATCGAACGATCCTGGACGGCTCGACAAAATCGGATGATCCGTTGCGTCTGTCCAGTGAATCAGGTCTTTGGAATAAGCGACTCCCATCTGACTGGCCTGAGCGCGGCCGTCGGCCAGGTAATACATCCAATATTTGCCGCCGATCTTTTGGGTGAGAATCGCGCCTGACTTTGTCCACCCGATATTCCACTTCCCTTTGTACGCGGGCATGATGATTCCCTGCCGCTTCCAGTGCACCAGGTCGGCGGACGTGGCCAGACAAAGCTGCGCATCTTTTCCGGTCGGGCCGGCGCCGTCCACGTTGTTGTACCCGGTGTAGGTCAAGTAGTAGGTGCGCCCGATCTTCACCAGCCTGGGATCTTCAACCCCGCCACCTTTTTCATACGGGGCTTCGGGACCCATCACCGGCTCGGGTCGGCGAACGAAATGAATGCCGTCATCACTCGTGCCGTAACCGAGCGACGAAGTGCCCTTCTGATCTTGCGCGCGGTAGAGCATCACGAACTGCCCGTTCTTATTTGTTTTTATGACCGCGGGATTGAACGTTCCTGCGGATTCGAAGCCACCGCCCTGTGGCGCGATAATTGGCTGAGGAGAGAGCCTGGTCCAGTCTCCAAAGGGCGGGGTAAACTGCGCAACCGCCGGCGCTGCCATCGCGGCGACGAGCAATAGCAAAATCAAGTACGTTTTGACTGCGCGGGGCATGGGTTGGTGCCTCACAAATCGCCGCTTCCTGGAAAAGAACTACGAACTGAACTACGCGAGGCCACTCTGTCGGGCGAGCTTTAAGGCTTCGATGGCTGCGCCACGCGCTCCGGCGGTGTCGCCGTTCGGCATCACATAAATCGGAATGCCTGCCTGCTCTTCCCGCTGGGTAGGCATGCCGGCGTGAATCTCATCGATGAACCAGCTCTGGAATTCCTTACACGTTTCCAGGGCGCCGCCGCCGACGATCAGGGCATCGGGGTCGAACGTATTCACCATCTCGTCGAAGAAGAGCCCCAACGCATGGGCCTGGACGCGGAAGATTTCCTTGCACAGCGGATCGCCCTTTTCTGCCAGGCCTCGCACCAGCTTCGCCGCCTGGTGCAGGTTTCCGACGCTCGCAAGCTGGTGGCCGGGATAGCGCGGGAGGAAAAACGGCAGAAGAGATTTTTCGATCGCGGTCAGCGAGCACAGCGCCTCGAGATCTCCCATGCGACCGCAGTTGCATTCCGGATTCAGTCCCACGATGCCGGCGATACTCTGGTACGGAATCAGCACATGGCCGAGCTCTCCTCCAAATCCCATTTTGCCCTTCACTACATTGCCGTCGATGATGATGCCGCCGCCCAGGCCGGTGCCGATCACAACCGAAATCGACGTCTCGCGGCTGTTGGCGCCAAAGATGGTGAAGTGTCCCCACAGCGCGCCCGCATTTCCGTCGTTCAGATAGGTCACGGGTTTCCCGAGCCGCTTGGCCAGATTTTCGCGAATATCGAATCCCGCCCAGTGCGGATGCACGAAGTTCGTGGAGCCCTTGGCGCTAAGCTGGCCGGCCGCGCTGGCTGGACCCGGAGTGTCCAGACCGACGGCCACAACGTCTGAAATCAGAACGCCCGCCTTTTCAACGGCAATGTTGAGACCATCCTCAATCTGCTGAAGGCAGACGTCTGGTCCCTGCTTCGACAGCGCCGGATGCTCGCACAAACCTTCGATGAGGAACTGCTCTTCCCTGTTCACCAGGGTGTAGTTGATGGCAGTTCCGCCCAGATCGACTCCCGCCACTACTTCCACGGTCTTCTCCAGTCCAAGATTCCCAGTCCAGGATTCAACGGTCCGAACGCAATAGCTTAACAGGACCGAGGTCAATCATTGCCAAGATCGAGTCCGGGCAAGCTCTTCGCAAGCTCTGGATGAAACCTGGGTTCAAGGGGCAGAACTTTTCAATCTGAGGCAAGCCCGGGATTCCGGCTCACTTTGCCCAGGATCCCGGAATGCTGCGGTCTGACGAAGGCAAGGCATTCACGCCCAACGACGATGCAATCGCCGTTCTCAAGCGGTGAAAATCGCCGTCCTCCAAAATGATGAAGCGGAAAGCCTGCAGGCACCTGAGTGTGGCTGAACTGGGATTCAACAACTCGGCCATCCCCACGACCGGACCCGATTGGGTCAAGAACATGATCTCCACCAAAGCTCCCGGGCAGAGAGGCTTGGAAAGCCGCAGCAATCCTCCGGTGACGGAGACGAGTTGAAGTTTGCCTGAGGTGCGGCGGCCATCGTCAAATCGAATTGCGGCCGACGGCGTGCCAGCCAAACTTACACGGGCAGCACGCAGCCTGGAATGCGCTTGCGGGAAGTAGGTCATAGCGTGCTGAAGTATGCCCCGGGGGAAGATGTTACGAGAGATTACGGAAGAACTTGCCCGGATTCGGATTCGGCCTGTGCAAGTTCGCTACTGGTACATGGGGTAATCGAGCTCGCCAATCCGCAGGCCCGGCAGGCTCTCACTCACGATTCGTATGTCCACTTGCCGCCAACCATGGTGCGTTCCACGGGAATGGAGGCGAGCGAGTTTTGGGCCTCCCGAAAGGGATCTCGTCCCAGCACGACCAGGTCGGCCAGTTTTCCCGGCTCGATCGAGCCCTTGAGATTTTCTTCGAACGAAGCGTATGCGCCATTGATGGTTCCACAACGGATTGCTTCTTCCACCGTGATGCGCTGGTTCGGTCCCCAGACATTTCCTTTTGGATCGGTGCGCGTGACCTGGGATTGCAGCCACATCATGGGATCAAAGGGGCTGGCCGTGTAGTCCGACGAATCGGTGGGGCGCAGGCCGGCGTCGAGAAAGCTGCGCATGGCAAACATGTGAGTGGTGCGTTCGGCTCCATAAAACCGCATCTTTTCGCCGTGGTAATAGATATAGCCGGAGAACGGCACGGGAATCACTTTAAGCGCTTTCATGCGCTGTACCAGGGAATCATTGATCAGAGTGCAGTGCTCGATGCGATAGCGAGGATCGCTGCGCGGCATCTCGCGCTGGACGCGCTCATAGACGTTCAATATTCGATCAATCGCCACATCGCCGTTGGCATGGGTCGAGAGTTGCCAGCCGGCCGCGTGCGCTTTGCGCGCATTTTCGTAGAGCTGTTCTTCAGTGCTGAGAAAAAGTCCGTAGTAGTCCGGGCGGTCCACGTAGGGTTGGGAAAGCCGGGCGGTCCGCTCCGAGATTGAGCCGTCCGCATACATCTTCACACCGCCCACACGAACCCACTCGTCGCCGAATCCGGTACGAACTCCTGCAGCCAGCATGCGATCCAGACATCCGACCGACATAATGCTGTAGACCCGGACGGACAGTTCGCCTGCCGCGCTTGCATCCTGATAGGCCCGCAAATCTTCGGGGCTGGCGTCGGCATCGCCAACTGAAGTGATGCCCTTGCTGGCCATCATTTTGCTGATGAGCTTGACCGCATCGCGACCTTCGTTCGGTGTTCCCTGCGCCGGAATCGCCTTCCTGACGGCGTCAACCGCTTTATCCGCAATGCGGCCGGTTAGAGCTCCGGACGGACTATGTTCGAACAGGCCGCCATCCGGGTCGGGAGTCCGTTCGTCCACGCCTGCGGTCTTCAGGGCGAGCGAGTTCGCGAAAGCGATATGGCCGCCGCGGTGAAAAACAATCGCCGGATGATTTGGCGTGGCCCCGTCCAACTCTTCGCGAGTAATGGGATGCTCCGTCTTACTGTCGTCGTAGAGAAAACCCAGCACCCATTCTCCGGAAGGAGTTTTGTCGGAACGCTCTCGCAACGCGGCCACGACTTGAGAGATCGAGGGTAGATCGCACGCCACCATCCTCAGATGCTCCCGTCCCGAAGTGGCGGGATGCGCATGGGCATCGATGAAGCCGGGCAGCACCGTCCTGCCTGCGAGATCTACCTTGCGGCTGCGACCGGTCGCCAGCTGCAGAATTTCCTGATTTGATCCCACTGCGGCGAATCGGCCACCAACGATCGCCACTGCCTGGGCGCGCGGCTGTTTATCATCGACGGTCCAGATATTGGCGTTGTACAACACCAGGTCGGGCTCTTGCGCCCGCAGAAAGGGCAAGAGGGTGAGCCCGCTGAAGCCGTAAAGCAACTCCCGCCGCGAAAACTTAGACATGATGCCCCGCTTTCAGGATTTGAAGGGTCTGAGGAGAAACTCGCAATCTACATTTTGCGGAGCAAGTTCGTCAATTTTAAGGAAGGACTAAATCGGCAGCCTTCAACAAACTCCCAAACCTGGAGTCATCCTGAGAGACTTTAGTCTCGAAGGATCTAGCGCGCATCGTACAATTGCCCGGGAATAACAATTCACTGCACGCCAGATCCTTCGCAAGCTCAGGATGACTCCTCGTACGAGAGTTGAAAGGCGCTATTTCATGGACAAACATCTCGCTCGGTTGCTGTCAGTGGTCGCAGCGCTGGCAACTACAGCTTTCGGCCAAACCGGCAACGTAGTGAAATACCACGCCGGCATAAACGACGTGAAGTACGTTTACGGCGTGGCTGACCCGGTGGCGCGCCTGAAGCCCGGCGACATTCTCGATACAAATACCCTCGACTGTTTCGGCAACGCGCTCAAAAAGCCGGGAGACACTTTGAGCATGGCCAAAGGCGATAATCCGCTGACCGGGCCGTTTTACATCGAAGGCGCACAGCCAGGGGACACACTGGCGGTGAAGATTCTTGATCTGCAGGTTGACGGCGACACTGGCGTGGGAGCTCTTGCGCCCGGCTTTGGGGCATTGAACGCGACCAACTACACGCCCATGCTGCATCCCCCGCTGCCCGAAAAGATCTGGTTTTACCCCATCAACCATGTGGACAATACCGCGACATTTAAGGCGCTGGATTCGGATTTTTCGGTCAAGATTCCGCTGCATCCTTTCTTCGGATGCATCGGCGTAGCTCCTGCGAATGGAGAGGCTCGCAGCTCGATTGTCCCGGCAGAATTCGGCGGCAACATGGATTCTCCCGAGGCCAGTGCCGGCAACATACTCTATCTTCCCGTAAACGTCAGCGGAGCTTTGCTGTACATGGGCGATGGCCATGCGGCTATGGGTGACGGCGAGGTCGCGGGAACGGCGATTGAAGTCCCGCTGCATGCCCGCCTGCAGGTCAACCTCATAAAGGGACAGAAAATCAATTGGCCCCGCTTTGAAAATGATCAGGCGATCATGGCTCTGGGAGCATATCGTCCGCTGGATGATTGTGTGCGCATCGCATTCAGCGAGTTGGTTTCCTGGATCCACAACGACTATGGCCTTTCGGAGCTTGACGCCTACGAACTGCTATCCGAGGTGGGTAAGATTCATCTTAATGAAATGGTGGACCCGAACTATGTGGTGATCGCGTCGATCGAGAAGAAATATCTTCCCGTCAGGAAACACTATAGAAGATGCAGCCCACACCGTCTACAAATAGAGAACTGGATACGCACACCCGAGTTACGAGGCTCAGGCGGAACTCTGCGGCGGTCCTGCTGATCTTTGTCTTTGTCTTTATCGTTGTCGCTGCACTCGCTGGATTTCGCTATGCGGGCCGATGGCTGGTTCATGAAGATCCTCTTTCACACGCCGATGTGATTTTTGTTTTGAGTGGTGGACTTCCCTACCGCGCCGAAGAAGCTGGCAAGGTTTTTGCGATGGGTTACGCACCCGAAGTGTGGGTGAGCCGTCCGGAGAGGCCTGGCGGTAAACTCGAAGAGCACGGAGTTCACTTCATCGGTGAAGAGGAATACAACCGCGAAATTCTGGTTTATGACGGCGTTCCGGAGACAGCGGTTCACATTCTTCCGGAATTCGTGGTGGACACGGAGCAGGAAGTGGAAGAAGCGGCGCGAGAGATGCGGCGAACGGGAAAGACCAAAATCATCATCGTCACCTCGCCGCAACATACCCGACGGGTCAAAGCTCTGTGGGAGAAGCTGGTCGGTGACAATCCCGCCGCGCTCGTGCACGCCGCCCACGACGATCCCTTTGACATCAGCCACTGGTGGCGGAATACGCGTGACATTTTTTCCGTGGTGCGCGAGACTCTGGGCCTGGTGAATGTTTGGGCGGGTCTTCCGGTGCGGCCGAAAAGCGATTGAGCGCCGTTCCGAACTCAATGGGAAGTCTACAAATGGGTGAGCGTGCCTGTGATCTTGGTCTGGCGCAATGCCCAGGCAAAGATTATGCCGGAGAGCGGCAGCAAAACCACGGCGAACAACAGCAGCGCGCGCACCGATGGCCAGAGTTGCGCAAAACTGGCGCCCGCCAGCAGCGCTTGCCGCATGCCTTCGAGTGAGTACGTCACTGGAATCAGTCGCGCCAGCCACTGCAGCGGCACCGGCAAAACCGACACCGGATACATAATGCCGCCGAGCAGGCTTGAGGCTCCCACAATCAGCCATCGGGCGGGGTTGCCGCGCTTGAACAGCAGGAGATAGCTGGTCGAAATAATCCCCAGCCCGGCGAATGCCAGGATCGAAGTAACGAGAATAATAATGGCGCCCACCCAATTGGCTTCGCGAACGGGAAAATGAAAGAGCAACGCTCCCCAGGCCAGATAGACCAATGTGCGCAGGGCGAGCAAGACGAACGGGTAGGCGGCTGAGGCCACGAGAATCGTGGTCAGCGGAGTTTCGGTAACCAGCATTGCTTCCAAAGTGCCGTTCTGCTGTGCTTCCATGATGCTGCTATCGAATGCGATCAGAGACACGGTGAGATAGTCGAAGAAAGCAAAACCGACCAGGGCGAAGGCAAAGTAATCGCCGCCCGCGGGAAGAACGCGGGCCAGTTCGTCGTTGGAAACGAATCGCGAGAGGTAGTAAAAGGTGGCGACGCCGAAAAAAGCTTCCAGAATCTCGAGCGCGAAAGCCATGCGGTAGCTGCGAGCGATGGCGACGTCGCGTCTGAAGAAGGCCAAAATCTTGCCTGACGTGCTGTGCGTATTCAAGAGAGCACCTCAGCCCGGGAGCCAGGCGGAGTCAGCCGTTCGAGCGCCTCTTCCAGCGTGGAGGAACCGGTTGACTGGCGCAGTCCTCGTGGGGAATCACATGCCACCAGCCGTCCTTTGTCGAGCAGGATGACCCGATCCGCAAGTTGTTCCACTTCCGCCAAGGTATGCGAGGCGAAGAGCACGGTTGTACCCTGACGGTCGACCACTTGTGTCTTAAGAAATCGCCTGAATTCCGCGGCGGCCATGGGATCAAGGCTGCGCGTTGGCTCATCCAGGAGCAGCACGCTTGGACGATGGATCATGGCGCGCGCAAGAGCCAGGCGATGCACCTGTCCCGTGGATAAGGTTCGCACCTGGCTGTCGATAAATTCAGCCATACCCATCAACTCGGTCAACTCCTCGATTCGACGGGCTGCTTCCGCCTCGAACAGATTGTTCATGGCGGCGAAGAAATTCAGGTTCGCGCGCGAGGTAAGCCGGCTGTAGAAGCCGCCATCGGTAGCCGAGTGAAATCCAAGCTGGGCGCGTACGTGAGAGGCCTGCCGCTCCACGTCATAACCCGCGACGCGCACGCGACCGCGGGTTGGCACCAGCAGGGTTGCCAAAATTCGCAACAGGGTTGACTTGCCGGAGCCGTTCGCCCCGATCAGGCAAGCGACTTCGCCGGCTCCTACCTGGAAAGAAACTCCCAGCAGAGCAGGATGAGTAAGCGGTGCGAAAGGATTGAGAAACGCCCGTAGCCCAGTTTGCGGCACCGGAAAATACTTCACTAATTCTTCGGCTACCAAGGCCTGTTCAACCGCCGGGGCGCATCCTGCCATGCTTTATCGTATACCCTCAAGGTGCAAAGTCCGAGATGCGCCGACGCCGAGCCCTTCAAAGGAAATGACTTCTGAGAAGATGAGCTCCACCACGACTTCCGCCGCCGGCCAGATGCCCACCGTGAATATCCTAGTCATCGGTGCGTGGTAGTGAGCTGACTACCACGGAGCCCACGTCTACAATCTGTACGTCTCATTCCTGCGACGAAATTTGGACTTTCGTTTACGGGACGAAAGGACCTTCCCACGGAAAAGTTGCGAAAGGCAGTGGCGACGTCCCGAAGGAACAGGAGGAAGGAAGGCCGATCAATTAGCTTCTGCCTCTGGCAATTTAGCCACTATGGCGCGTTTTCTTCTCCTCGGACAATTTAAACTGCAACATTAGCTGGAGCCGTAATTTCTGGGCAACTCCGAACCGGCGCGGGACGGCGACCCGAACCCCCTCATTGTTTATCTATTTCGGATACCAGTCGAGCACCCGGACCTCAATGCCAGTGCCTTCCAACGCCTTTACAAACACCGTCAGATCGGATCCGCGATAGTGATAAGGGATGACGATCTTTGGGTGGAAGGCTTTAACCGCATCCGCGGCCTCATCGGGAGGCATGGTGTAGGGCAGGTTCATGCACACGAAGGCCACGTCGATGTTCTTGAGGGCGCGCATCTCCGGAACGCCTTCGGTGTCGCCGGAGAAATAGAAGCGTTTGCCGCCGTAGGTGAGGACGTAGCCGTTGCCGCGTCCCTTGTCGTGAAAGAGTTTTCCGGGAGTAGGTCCGCGCTTCAGGTTGTAGGCGGGGATCGCCTCGATGGTCCAGCCCTGCCAGGTTTTGCTTTCCCCGTTGGCAATCGGCTTGGCGCTGGTCACGGTTTGAACCACCGCCGGCGGCGCCAGAATTTCCGTGTCCGCCTGGCTGATTTCCTTGATGGAATCGGGGTCCATGTGGTCCCCGTGAATGTCGGTAATAAGAATGAGGTCGGCCTTCGGGTGACCGGAGAATTTCGCGGGCTTCGCAGGATCGAGATAGATCACCTTTCCTCCCGCTTCGATCAGCGTACTGGCATGATTCAGCGGCGTGATCCTGACCGGACCGGCAGAGGTGGGAAACACTTGCGGTCGCAGCCTCGGCATGGGCGAAGGCGCACGAGAGCGAAGAGAGCGAAGACGGCGCTAACAAGAATCGCGATTCGTTTCATGTTTGACCTCCGCGTCAGTTTATCCATGTTTGGATATAGTTGTCAGTATGCCCATGCAGGTCCTCGGAATCGACGTCGGGACCGGCGGTACTCGCGCTGTAATTCTGGACGAACACGGCCGCATCCTGGCATCGGCGACCGAGGAACACGATCCCTTTACTTCGCCCCAGATCGGTTGGGCAGAACAGAATCCCGAGGACTGGTGGCGGGCCTGCCGTTCGGCTGTGCAGAACGTTCTGGCGCGCGCGGAATTGCGCGGCGATCAGATTGCGTGCGTCGGATTTTCCGGCCAGATGCATGGCGCGGTCATGCTGGACGAATCGGGCGAGGTGGTTCGCCCGGCACTGATCTGGTGCGATGTGCGCACCGAAAAACAGTGTCAGGAACTGACTGAAAAAATCGGCGCCGCCGAACTTATTCGCCTTACCTGCAATCCTGCGCTGCCCAATTTCACTCTCACCAAACTTTTGTGGGTCCGGGAAAACGAGCCAGAGAATTGGAAGCGGGTCCGCTCGGTCATGCTGCCCAAGGATTATGTTCGCTTCCGGCTTACCGGCGACCGGGCGACTGATATGGCGGACGCATCCGGCACATTGATGCTGGATGTCGCCAACCGCCGCTGGTCGCATGAAGTGCTGCAAGCGGTTGGGATGCAAGAGTCGCTGCTGCCACGGCTGTTCGAGTCTTCCGAAATCTGCGGCAAAGTTTCCGCAACCGGAGCGACGGCTACCGGCTTGATGGAGGGCACGCCCGTCGTGGCCGGCGCGGGAGATCAGGCGGCCGGCGCCGTGGGTATGGGAATCGTTGCGCCCGGAGCGGTGAGCGCAACCATCGGGACATCCGGAGTCGTGTTCGCGGCGACCGATCGCCCGTCGCTCGATGCGAAAGGCAGGCTGCACACTTTTTGTCATGCCGTGCCCGGCCGTTGGCACGTGATGGGGGTGACCCAGGCTGCGGGTCTTTCTCTGCGTTGGTTTCGCGATCGCTTTGGAGCCGGCGGTGACGGCAATGGCGGCGATCCGTATGACCGTCTGATCGCCGAGGCTGCCGCAATTCCGCCCGGATCGGACGGCCTCTTGTGGGCTCCTTATTTGATGGGCGAGCGCACTCCGCATCTTGATCCGAACGCACGCGCCGCTCTGATCGGCCTGACCGCGTCCCACACTCGCGGGCACGTAGTTCGCGCCATTCTTGAAGGCGTGGCTTTCAGTTTGCAGGACTCGTTCACCCTCTTTGCCGAGATGGGCGTTCCGGTACGAACCATTCGACTGGGTGGCGGCGGAGCGCGCTCGCCCTTGTGGCGGCAAATCCAGGCAGACGCGTATGGACACGAAGTCGAGATCCTCGAGGCCGAGGAAGGCGCAGCTTACGGAGCAGCGCTTCTGGCCGGAGTTGGAGCAGGAGTCTGGAGTTCGGTCGACGATGCCTGCAGTGAAGTGGTGAGGGTCGCTCAACGAGTAGCCCCGCAGACCGCGGCCATGCAGCAAATGCACACCAGCTACGCGGCATACCGGCGAATGTACCCGGCGATCAGATCAGTCCTGGGTTAAAAGCACGACTTCTGCTTCTACTTCGCTTCTTTCTTCAATTTTTCAATCTGCGCCAGGTGGCTGGCTCCGTGCATCCCCATTCTTTCAACTAATTCCGCGACCGTGATGTCTTTCTTACTCTCCGGATGAAACGCTGACTTCTCGAGATCGGCTGGTTTGAGGCGCTGCAGTAGCCGCAGGTTGGCGTGACGGTTCAGTCCGTAGAGCGCAATCAGTTCAGCGGGAGGAGTCTCCATGTAACCCAGGTTGCGCGCCCACTCATCCTGATCCATCGGTGCGATCACCGGCTTTTTATCGGCCAGCATCTGGCGAAGGCGGTAGGCATAAACGATCTCGATATCGGCAAGATGCCCGAGGATTTCGAGGATGCACCATTTGTCCGGAGCGGGCTTGTAGCGAAGCACCTTTTCAGAGAGCCCTGAAACGGCCGCTGCCACTTGCTTGGGACTTTTCTCGGCGGCCTCAAGATGGTTCTTCAGTTCCTTTTCCGTCATGAGACCCTCCGAATTCGGTAATTGGGAATTTGGTAATTAAGTAATTGAAACACAGACCCGGGTCATTGCGACTACACAGTCACTTTCTCCATCCATTCCGCCACCTGCACGTTCCAGCCCAGATCTTTAGTGATCGCGTCGCGCAGCTGGGACGATGCTGACGGCTCGCCATGCACCAGATACGTGACCGCAGGCTTGCTGGGAAAAGTGTGCAGCCATTCCAGCAATTCCGGGGTGTCGGCGTGATCGCTGAATTGTTCGAGGGTCGCGATCTGCGCCCGGATCGGCACCGTCTCGCCGAAAATACGCACCTCCGGAGCGCCGCTCTTGATGGTAAAGCCGCGAGTCCCCGGAGCCTGGAATCCGATAAAGATCACGGTATTTTTCGGATCGGGCAGCCGCTGCATCAGGTGGTGCAGGATGCGGCCGCCGGTCACCATTCCGCTCGATGAAACAATGATTGAGGGAAAGTTTGTGGCGTTGATCTTCTTCGACTCTTCCGAAGTTGAGGCGAAGGTAAAGCCCGGCCACTGCAGGGGAGAGCCATACTGCTTGATCAACCTGCAGGTTTCGTCTGTGCACTCCTCTTTATGTTTCAGAAAAACTTCGACCGCCTTGATCGCCATGGGACTGTCGCAATACACCGGAATACGAGGAAGTTGTCCGGACTCCATCAGATCCTTCAGCATGAAAACAAATTTCTGGGTGCGCTCCACGGCGAATGCGGGCACGATCACGCTGCCCCCGCGTTGCACCGTCTGGCGGATGATCTCGGCTAACTTCGGCCGGGGATCGTCCGTGGGATGCTGCCGATTGCCGTAAGTAGATTCCATGACCAGAACGTCGGCAGTCTCGCCCTCGGTGGGGCCCGAACGCACAACTTTGCCGGGAGCGCTGTTGTTGCTGCGAACCCGGCCAATGTCTCCGGTAAACAGCAGCCGCCGGGATTGACCGTTCACATTGAGGGTGAGCTCTACCATCGAAGATCCCAGAATGTGCGCCGCTCTTGCAAAGCGAAACGAAACTTCGGGCGAGAGTTGCCGCGTTTCTTCAAAATCTACCGGGCTGAAATACTTCAGGCTCGCCTCTGCCTCCGCCAGCGTGTACAAGGGCAGCGCCGGATGGTGTTTCGACTTATTGTGGCGATTATAGAAATTGGCGTCTTCTTCCTGCAGATGGCCGGAGTCAGGCAGGATGATGCCGCATAAATCGATGGTGGATGGCGTGGCATAAATCGGGCCGTGGAAGCCTTCTCTTACCAGGCGGGGAATCCAGCCGCAGTGATCGAGGTGCGCGTGGGTGAGAATGACCGCGTCGATTTCCCGCGCCGGAACCGGCGTAGGCTGCCAGTTGCGCTCCCGCCATTCTTTGGCGCCCTGGAACATGCCGCAATCGATGAGCATCTGAAACCCAGCGCCGCCAGCGCCGTCTGAACTGGTATTGACCAGATGCTTGGATCCGGTGACGGTGCCTGCCGCACCGAGAAACTGAATGTAGGCCAAGAATCCTCCCGAAACATCGATTGCAGATTTGTGATTCTAGATTGCAGATTGTAAAAAATCGCAAGGCCCCTGTTTTTACATCTGAAAGTTCTTACATCTGAAATCGCAATTCTCAAATCTGAAATCTCATTTTTTCTTCGCCGGAATTTCAATCTTGTACACGTGGTTGCTGGTATCGCTCTCCGGCACGCTGCCATCGTTCACGGAAATTTCCTGCGGAAGTCGAAGCTGCCTCGAAGCGGACGGTTGCCTGCGACTTCGCCGCCACTTCGAGCCGCTTGGTGACTTGCCCTTGTTCCATTTTAAGAGTTACCGGCACCTCCGCACCCGCGCCTCCACTGTTTTCCACGGTGACGGTCACGACATAATTGTTCCCTAACATCTCTCGCGGATACACCGACCCGATATGGAAATCGGGCAAGCCGCGGTCATGATAGACCCAGTCGTCGAAAAACGTCTGCAGATCGCGTTTGGCTTGGGCTTCGATCAGATGCTGCATGTAGTCGGGCGTGCGTGTCGGCGTCAGCGCGATAAGCCGCGAGCGCCTGTTTGAGGGCGCTTTCACCGACCATGTCACGCAGCATCCACCAGACATACATCGCCTTGCTGCGGTAGAACTCTTCGATGCTGGTATTCATCAGCGACTGAGTTGCGCCGCCATTCGTGGCGCGCGTTTCCGCCGACGCTTTCTCCGCTTCCGCCACGGCGGTGCGATGCAAGCCCATGAAGTCGAGCGCCGCCTGGCGTCCGTTCTCCCGTTCCAGGTAAACCGCCTGGGCAAAATGCGCCAGCCCTTCATAGATCCAGGGACGCGGCGAGAAGAAGGTCGAATGCGTCAACTGGTGAACCGCCATAAGCTGCGCCAGCCTGGTATCGCCGTTGAGGGGCGTGAGCAGCATGCTTCCGCTCTCGTACGGAGCGGCTTCGGGATCGCTCAGTTCCACGACCTCCGCTTTAACTTCAGTTCGCCCTCGCGGTGTACCGAACCAATCGGTGACGAACGGGGCAGCCAGCTGCGCCGCCAGGGCATAGCTTTCCGCCGCCTTTTTATGATCCGGACTGTAGGAGATGTTGACCGATGGGCGCTCCAGGTTGTCAAAGTTGCCGATCACGAAAAGCGGCACCGTCTCGCCCAGAGGCAGGAACGTACACTCGTTTACACTTTCGTACGTCTTCCCTGTCTGCTGGGACGACCGCAGACTTCCCACCTCGCCGTTGCAAACCGGGATTGCAGGCGTGCCTTCGCCGGAGTGGCTCAACTTGATTTTCAGCTGCGCTCCGACTTCCCGCGCCTTCCATCTCGCAACGGTTTCGAACACGCTGTTCCCTTCTGACAGATTCGCCGACTCGGTGGCCACCGGATACCAAGCCACGTATCCGATCCCGCGTACCGCGGTGAACGTCTTGCCAATCTGGTCCCAGTCGCTGTGCGCGGCCACTGGCGCGGGAACACCGATTCGCGTCAGCCGGGTTGCATCCAGTTGGATGACGCCCTCGTATCCAATTTCCAATTCAACCGAGGCTTTCGGCGGAACCTCGCTGGGCAAAGTCACGAGCGCTTCCGAAACCGCTCCGGTGTGATCGATGTCCGAAGTGTAGGGCTGCGAAACGAACTGCACCGGCTTGCCATCCACCTGGATCGATCTCCAATCCAGAGTGGAAGAAATCTGCAGAGACAGATTCTTCTGCGGCGATGTCGAATCGTTGCGTAAAGTGATCTTGCCTCGAACCGCCAGCCGCTGCTGTTCGGGTTCAATGCGAACATCCAGGTCGTAATTGGTGAAGGTGAAGGCTTCGCGATCGATAGCGTAGGCATGGGCGCAGGCATGGACCAGCAAACCGGCGAACACAAAGAGGACGCGAACAAACTTCATCTTCACTTTGCTTCCGCCGCTCTTTTCCTTCGCTGCCGTACGATCTCGTACAACATGACGCCCGCCGCCACCGACACGTTCAGTGACGGCACTTTCCCCAGCATGGGAATGGAGACCAGAAAGTCGCACTTTTTCGCCACCAGATCGTGCACTCCCTTGCCCTCAGAGCCCAGCACGATCGCGCAATCCATGTTGTAGTCGAGCGCATCATAATTTTGTTTGCCGCGTTCATCCAGCCCGACAATCCACAGGTTCTTTTCCTTCAGTTCTTCCAGCGTGCGCGCGATGTTTGTCACTTTGGCGATCGGAAGATGCTCGCTGGCGCCGGCCGAGGCCTTGGTCACGGTCGCGGTCACTCCCGCGGCGCGGCGCTCCGGAATCACTACTCCGTCCGCCCCCGAGGCATCGGCGGTGCGCAGAATGGCGCCGAGATTGTGCGGATCTTCAATTCCGTCCAGCACCACGACCAGCGAATATTGACCACGCTTGGCGGCAACCACGTCATCCAGATCGTTGTATTGTTTGCCTGACGTAACTGCCACCACGCCCTGGTGGGCATTGTTTCCGGCCATGCGATCAAGTTCCGGACGAGACAGAAAGCGCACAGCGACGCCGTTCCGCCGGCATTCGTCCACCACGCGCTGCAAACGCAGATCATGGCGCTCCTTCAACACTCCGACCCATTCGAACGAGCGCCCGCGTGCCTTCAGCGCCTCGGCAACGGCATTGATCCCGTAGATGTAATTCATCGAGCCACCAGTTTACCGTCTGGCAAGGCGGGCGTGCGAGAACCGGCCTCGAACTTCGGCACTCGGACCAATAAGGCTGAGGCTCTAAGGTCTGGCCTGTGGCACTTTCAACTGGCACTCGATATACTTTTGATTGCTCGCCAGGAGTATGGAATGCCCCTGTCCGCCGTCATCGTGGACGATGAGCAGCTTGCCCGCGACGAACTCGCCTTCCTGCTGAAAGATGTCGGAGATGTGGAGGTTGTAGCCCAGGGCAAAAACGGGGTTGAAGGCGTCAACCTTATCCGCGAACATAATCCCGATCTTGTTTTTCTCGACGTGCAAATGCCTGGCCTCGATGGCTTCGGCGTCATCAAGAAACTCCTCGACAAGAAAGTCATACTGCCCAAAATCGTCTTTGCCACTGCGTTTGACCAGTATGCGGTGAAGGCTTTCGAGGTGAATGCAGTTGACTACCTGCTCAAACCTTTCGACAAGAAACGGGTGGCGCAGTCGGTGCAGAGAGTGCGGGACAAATTGGAATCCGGCAGCGCCTCAACCGACAAATTGGAAACCCTGGTCCGGATGCTGGAGTCGCAGAAGCCGCAGGCTTCCAAGCTTTTGATCAAGGCCGGAGGACGGCTGTTCCTGGTCAATCAGAAAGACATCGGATTCGCCTCGATCGAAGAGGGCGTGATTACGGTTGTGACCGGCGGCCCCAACGGGATGGAGGGCCAGTCCAACTGCCGCACGCTGGAAGAATTGCTGGAGAGTCTTGATCCCAACCTTTTCTGGCGCGCGCACCGTTCCTACCTGGTGAATATCAATCGCATCAAGGAAGTCGTTCCCTGGTTCAAGAGTTCTTATCAATTGCGAATGGACGACAAGAAGCAGACCGAAATTCCGGTCAGCCGGGCGCAGACCAAGCGGCTGCGTGAGTTGTTTGGATTGTGAGCTAGTGTGGCCACGCGTCGCGCGCGACACTTCTCTGTTTGAGAACTCTCGAGGGGGAGGCGGCCAGGCTGGGAGTCCCGGCCGCCCTTCGGGCTGCTATCCACTGCTAGGCAGCCAGCGCTTCCAAAGCCGTTCGGTTGCGGATCACTAAAGTTGAACCTTCCAGACGAATCAACTCCTTCTTTTTGAGTTCGCTCAACAATCGAGTCACGGTTTCCCGCGACGAGCCAATCATCTGCGCGATCTCTTCATGGGTCAGACTGGACCGGATACGAATCTCGGTGGTCGCCGCTCTCCCTCTCGCGGCGGCCACCCCACGAAAGCAGAAGGCGCGCCAGCTTGCCCGCGGAGGAACGAGCCAGCACCAACTCATGGATCTCCCGGTATGCCGATTGAAATTCCCGGCTCAAAGCCTGGCCGAGTGCAACCCCAATTCTCCATACTTGTCCAGCAATCTTCATCAGGGCATCGCGGTCGATGAAATTCACCTGGCACGGTCCGATCTGTTTCCGCCGTGACTTCGTACGGTGTCCCTGAAATTACCGCGCTCAAACCCAGCGCTTCGCCCGGGCACTGCCATTTTGAGAATGAGCACCTTGCCATCACGAGAGGTCGTCGAGAGCTTGACCTTGCCCGAGCACAGCACCAACCCGCCGCGCGGCATCTGGCCCTCCACGAATAAGACCGCGCCGCCAGGATACGTGCTCAGATGGCTGGAATCGCTGAAGGCCTTCAGCACCTCCGGGAGAAAGCCGCAAAACCACTTGTCCTTCCTCAATTTGCACGTGACGCAGTTTTCGATGATTTCTAATCCGTACGGAGTGTTCATTGTTACTGCCACCTTGCTCGCAGTGTATTGACGAATCCTCTGCGGGGAGGACTGTTGCGAATAGCCTTCGGAAGCTAATCAACACTCAAGTTCCATGTTCGGTTTCTGCCAGCAGCGCCGCGGCGATCCGCGCCGTTGCTCCTGACGACTTCAGACCGCTGACCAGTTCCCAGCCAGCGCTGGCATTTGCTCTGCCTTGTGCCACTGCACGGCACACGCGAACAGGTAAAGAGGATCGATGCAGGGCTCATCCGGCTGCCCCCATACCACAGATTCGTTCTGCGGCCGCTTCCGACGCCAGCGGGAAGCCTAAACGGCGCCCTGAAGCTCGGGTGCGCGCCACAGTTTGGCGCCGACGCCAACCGCTCGAACCAGGCTACGCAAGGGGACCGGATTTCATCTCGGCTGGGGCCGGTTCGACCGTCGATTGCGCTCTGTAAGCAACACGTCGACCCTCGGGTCCGGGCGTCCAACTTCTGCGTACGCCAGCCGGATCGTGGCAACCTCGCATGATTTCTGGGTTATCTCTTGGCACCTACGGGTGAGTGCCCGACCAACCTTCCATGGCAGCCTGAGGGCCAAAGTCCGCCGCTCCTCTAAGCTATTGCGAACACGAGACTAATTGTCCTTCACCGCAAGTCGGTAACAGGACTTTGCTCCGTCCTGGTCTGCCATTACTTCGGCACGGTGCCGATGTATCGTCACTTTCGGGTCGACCGAACTATCTGGTTAGGTTCGGGATTTCGAGGTCGCCCGTCGGAATTCCGACCTATCACTCGTACTCTTGGCGGGAAATTCCCATCTTTCAAAATTCTGGATTGCAGCGTCGTACGCTTCATCCCCAGTCGCATCGCAGCTCCGCGAGGACCGGCGATCACTCCCCTGGTTTCGCGGAGCACGCGAATAATGTACTCCCGTTCCAGGCTTTCAAGCGTGCCATCGCTGTCCGATTTTCGCGGACATGGCCCAACTCCGCCAAAGGAGCGTTGAGCACCGGGCCCTCGGAGAGGATGACGGACCGCTCCATAAGGTTCTCGAGCTCGCGGACATTGCCGGGCCATTCCCAGTTTACCAGCGCATTCATCGTGCTATTGGGGATGGTCTCAATTTGCTTATTCATCTTGCGAGAGAATTTTTGCACGAAATGCCGCACTAACAGAGGAATATCCGTCTTCCGTTCACGCAGCGACGGCATGCGGATGGGAAAGACATTCAGCCGGTAATACAGGTCGCTGCGGAACTCCTTTTCGCCACGATCTTGGCCAAGTCACGGTTGGTGGCCGCAATCAGCCGGATGTTGACCTGGATCGTGCGCGTGCTGCCCAGCCTTTCGAACTCCTGATCCTGGAGAACACGTAACAACTTGGGCTGCAGCTCCAGCGGAATGTCTCCTACTTCATCGAGAAACAAACTCGCCTTGTCCGCCAGTTCCAGGCGCCCGACCTTCTGGCTGATGGCGCCGGTAAAGGCGCCTTTTTCGTGGCCGAAGAGTTCGCTCTCCAGCAACCCGGTGGGAATCGCGGCGCAATTCAATTTGACGAAGACCCGGTCTTTGCGGGAACTCATACGGTGAATGGCGCGCGCGACCAGTTCCTTCCCGGTTCCCGTGTCCCCCAGGACCAGCACGGTGGCATCGCTGGACGCCACCGTTCTGGCCTGCGACAGAACCCGCTTTAGCGCCGGGCTTTCCCCGACGATCTCTTCAAAGTTAAGTTCAGTTCTAATTTCCTCTTCCAGGTAAAGTTTCTCACTTGCCAGTTTCTCCGTAAGTTGTGCGATTTCACGGTAGGCCCGGGCATTGTCCAGCGCGACTGCCACCTGCGCCGCCACTTGCTGCAGAAAGCCAATGTCTTGCGGCGCGAAGGCTTTGTCCTGTTTGCTGGCAAGATTCAGCGTCCCCAGTTCGCCCTTGCGTGTGGTCAGCGGTATACAGCATAGCGACTGGATTCCTTGTTCCAGCATCTGGCTCACGAAGCTGGACTGAATTCCCATAAGATCTTCGCGGGAGAAAATCTTGGTCTCCCGGTCCATCAAGGCACTGCCTGCCGGAGTGTCTTTTACCGGAACCGTCGTGTCCGTGCCCGCCAGTCCTTTGGTCAATGGGGAATCGAGCGGATAGAAGGACAACGAGTGTGCCCCTTCGTCATAGACTGCCACGCTGGCATAGTCGTATCGGATCATTCTGCGTATTAAACCGGAAATCGCCGGAAACAACTTTTGCAGATCGCGGTTTGTCACCAGCGTGTTGTTGACCTCCAGCAGCATCTGCAGTCTTTCCTTCTCCCGCGCCAGCGCCTCCCGGGTCAGCGCGTTCTCCACCGCCACGGCGACCAGCTTCGCCACCCGCGGCAGAAGATGCATGTCTCTTTCGGTGTAGGCATTGGCTTGAGAACTGCCCAGGCCCATGCGTCCCAAGCGCTTTTGCGCTGTGGTCAACGGCAACCAGCAATACGAGCGCATTCCACTCTCGAGCAGCGTGTTGATCACCGGAGGAAAGCGCGACTCCGAGGTCAGGTCGGGCACCACCAGGGGTTGCTGGTTTTGCCATGCCCACCCCGATGGTGATTCTTCCACCGGAACTTCCAACGGAGCGGGAGCGAGTCCGTTGCCCTCCCAGAGATGCAGGCGCATTATATTTTTTGTGGGATCGTAAAGCGAGAAGTTGGCGGCTTCGGCCGCTACTACCTGTCGCAAGCGCTCGGCCATCGCGACGAACAATTCTGGCAGGCTTTGATGGATGGACCACCAGGTCCGCCATCTCCAGCAGAGCTTCGTAACGACGAAGATCTGCGTTGGTGTCGAAGTGACTGTCCGAACTCAATCTATGCGAGCCCCATACTCCCTCGCGCAAAGCGGGGGGATTATAGCGCTATTAGCTCGCGAGCTAACCTTTAATTTTTGTCGCTTGTTCCGTTTCCGGAACAAGACGCAGATCCGCAGGCATTTCATCTCGCTACCTGTGGAATTTCAGGTTTTCAGAACAAGGAGTCAGACTCACTTGCGCGAATCCTTAGAGCAGCGCTGGAGAGGCGAGCCGCCTGGGTGGGATGCTGCATGAGCGCCAGTTGACGCGCCAAACCGCTAAGATGTTGATAGTTCTCGGCTAATTTGGCCGTAGGAGAATCGCGCCTCCGGCAGCGCCATTCTGAGATACAACTTGGTTACCGATAGCAGGGCGTAGGCACGCAACCGCAGTGCACTATCCGACCAGCTGTCGGCCGGCTAGCGCGATGCGCGGGTCTGCACTCCGTGCGGCAGCCTCGCCCAGGCGCAGTAGAAACGCCGCGTTGTGCGTCGTGTTGCCGGATATAGTCCAGCGCCGCTCCCAGACGTTCCCTTTGAATGGCGCGAAATTCCCGCGGGAGCAGGTTGGCGCGCAAGAAATCCTCTTCTTTCGGATCCATCAGATTGCGGAAGGCCTCGATATCGACCGGACTGGTCCGTCCCGCCAGATCTTCCAGCGGTCCACGGAAAAGTTATGCCCGCCCTCGAGATAGAGCAGCAGGAGCAGAAGCGCCAGCGCGACCAAGACCAGGGTGAAGGAAAGAATCATTGCATTAGCAGACGTTGCAATTCAGCGTTCCACTGTTCGAGATTATTTTCCGGCAGTTCTTTCACCGTCCGGCGCGCTGTCTCCGGAACCAGCAAGTACACCAGCCAGATCATTACGCAGCAGTGATAAGTGGCCATGGTAACGAAATCGAAGGCATAACCGGCTACCGAATCCGGTCCAGATCCGCATCGCTTCCGTCGCCAGGTCGATACGTCGAGAAAAACGCCTAAACCGAACGCGATGCCGTAAGTGAAGCTGCGCCAGGAAAGACCGAAAGTAAGAAGAAAACCCGAGCAGGAGCAGCCACAAGCCACTCTGAATCAAGCCCACCGCCAAGATCCAGAATATGAGACTCGCGGAAAGAAGATGAAGCGTGCCATCTTCCGGAGTGTGCGCCGCCACCACAATCGCCACGAAGATAAAGTAATCACGAGGCCCACCGGAACAGCACACGACTTAATTCCTTTCAGCCCAGGGTAATTACTGAATACGCTGGCAGAATATCTCCCAAATCACGCCAAAGCGCAGCCGCAATGCTAACTAGGAGCCCGCCCAATGTACATCCCAGTACTGGTAGCCGGAAACCGCCGGGCTGTGGTCCAGGATGAAAAGGTTCCTTCCTCGACGATCTGAAACACCGTGTAAGCGAAGAAGACACGGAAATTCCCGGAACAACCTCGCCGGATCATGATGATGGCAATAACTATCTGGAGGGCGTGGGGCGCAATCCAAAGGTAGTGCCACAGGAATGAGTGAGGGTACATAGCTGATCGCGGGAACTATAAACCGTTTACCAGTCAGTCGCAAACCCTATTCCTGTGATGACGCACCCACGCCCTCCAGTTCGAAGCATCGAGCCTTCGTCAGTCCCTGCAACTTGCGCAGTTTGGGTTGAATCGGGTTATGGTTTGCACACTTTGGCCAGAAGGACATTGCGGTTTCGGTCCTCCATCGGCGTTGCACGTGAATGGGGTTGGAAAGCGTGCCCGCGAGCAGCAGGGCGCCTGTGAGAAGAAGGAAAAGTCTTTTCACGGTGGAACTCCTTTTCGGACTGGAATAGGGGGTTCAACCGTGGTAAGTTGTGCGTTCAATTGGGTGGTTTTTGCTGCGAAACTACGAAACCGTCCGGTTTTCTGAAATCAGAAAAATGACCCTGCAGTCGGCTCTCGAAGACGTGTTAGGAACAACGCTTGCAGCGGTGGCAGGAATTGTGGGGAAGATCGAATATGTTGCGAGCTTGCGGGATTGGGCGTCGGGCGCTTACTCGCACTGGGGGTTGAGCCGGGCTTACGGAGATTCGGCGGCGCAACAAGCTCTGGCCGAAGCCCACCGTCTGTTATTTCTCAGACTGCTGCGCACTCCGTTGCGAACCTTGCGCGATGACGTTGTGGTGGAACAAATTCGAGTGGGGCGCTGCAGATGACAGCGAGTGGAAAATGTGGCAGACGGTTTGGAAACCGGGAGCTGCCGGCCTTGATGCCGCAAGATCTCGGCGGCGGCTCGGCGCGGCATTTCAGTTCAGTGCTGCACGCTCTTTCGATTCTGGTTTCGAATCCGGCAGAGGCTCCACCGGAAGCCATTCCCCCAGCTTGAGCGCGATACCAACCACCCGCCCGATCACTTCCGCTTCCTGAGGGTGTCGCAACATCCGGGACCGCCACCGGTGAAAGCGGATGCGGCTGCAGAATGATCTGGTCGCCCTTCAGCGTGCACCACGAACAGGTATAACCTTCGCGGGTTTCCACGAAATAGATCGGACGCTCATATTCGGAGCGCCACATTCCCTGCACTCGACCTTACTTCTGCTTTCGTCCACCTGCAGAAAAGTGCCCGGCGGCAACAAGGGATACATGGTGAAATCCTCGCTGCCGATATAGCCGTAGATGTATTTCTCGCCGCTGAATTTCGCCAGATACGCCAGCGGGACCAGTCCCCATTGCACCACCATGCGGCTCAGGTTCGCAGCTGCGACGAGGATCGAAAGCGGGATCCAGTCGCGTCGGCATCTCTACCTTCATCGCACCCTGCAGGGTTTCGGTCTACATGAGATCGGGGAGGAAGATTCAGATTCAAATCCGCCGCGGACAAACTGAGGTCGATGCCGTACCACGACAACACTTCGCGCACGTCACAACGGTAAATAACTGCCAGCGAGTAAAGCCGGAAGATGCTGGGTACCAGTCCTTTGGTTTCGATGTCGGAGAGGCGGCTGGGGCTGACGGCAAACTCGTCATTTCCGTGCCGTTCGGCGATGCGCGACGCTGGCAGTTTCCACCTCACGCATGGTGAGGCCAAGGCGTTCGCGCAGAGAGCGGAGGTTTTGTCCGGCGGTGAAGATGGCTATCTTGCTTTCAGGAGCTTTCAACAGAATACCCCGGATCAACCGCGCTCCTCATTCATTCGAAGCCATGCTTCGCACTGAGGAATCCGTCGTATCAGGGATTAGGTCTCCGCGCCCCCACGATCTTGCCGCAGAACCCAAGCACGCAGCGAACAATAAACCAAATCTTGTCCGCTTGCAAACGACTTTTCTGCAAACTCAAATTGCGAATCCAATGAATCGATTCAGTAGTTCAACAATTGTGGCGCGATTGTCTTTCCTGGACTCCTGGCCTGCAATGGTTCCGGGCCGAGAGTTGCGACCGATCTTGTCCCGTCTTCGACTATAATTGAGCTATGGCCCGAGGATGGGAAAGCAAGTCGGTGGAGGAGCAGCAGAGCTGCTGCCAGCGTACAGACTGAATCAAAACAACGACTTACGCCGCAACAGGCGGCCCGGAAACAGCAGGAAGACGCCATCAACCTGTCTCGCCGGCGAATCCTCCAGCAACTCCAATCGGCGCAGAACCCCCGCCACCGCCAAATGCTGGAAAGCGCGCTTTCCGACCTTGACTCCAGACTCACACGCTTGGGCTAAGTCTATGGTTTGGTTCGCGGGGAATACTTCTGACGTATAATGACGTGATATCCCCCATGAAAGCTTACGTATACGTGTCACTTAAAAAGAGTGTTCTGGATCCTCAGGGAAAAACCATCCAGGGCGCGCTCAAGAAAATGGGATGTAAGGGATTGGAAGAGGTTCGCCAGGGCAAGTATTTCGAGCTCACGCTCGATGGCGGACTGAACCGGAGTGAGGTCGAGGCCGAAGTCACGCGGATTGCGCGCGACGTCCTGACCAATCCGGTGATTGAAGAGTTTCGTCTCTCCCTCGAGGAATGAAGACGAATAGCCGAATTCCCCGGTTCGGCGGTGGTGAAAGTTTTTCCTGCTTCGGCAGGCTGATTCCACGGAACGTGCGGTACGCGTTCTGAAGCAGTGGCCGGATTTTACACTCACGAAAAACATCTTCGGTCTCCCCGCCGAAAACTAGGAGCATTCGCATGTGCGGCATAGTGGGATACGTTGGCAAGAAGCGGGTAGTCCCGGTCATTATCGAGGGACTCAGAAGACTTGAGTATCGCGGCTATGATTCAGCCGGGATCGCAGTCTGCGGAAATGGCGATGGTTTGCAGATTCGCCGGGCTGAGGGCAAGCTGCGCAACCTGGAAGAAGTCATCCGCCTCAAGCCGCTCGATGGCACCTACGGGATTGGCCACACTCGCTGGGCGACGCATGGCCGTCCCACCGAAGAGAATGCTCACCCGCATCGCGATTGCACGGGAAGAATCGTCGTCGTTCACAACGGCATTATCGAGAACTATGTTTCGCTGAAGCGGAAGCTGATCGAAGAGGGCCACAAGTTCACGACCGAGACCGATACCGAAGTCATTGCCCACCTGGTCGAAAAATATTTCCTGAAGACCGCCAACGGTCATCGTCCTTCGCTGGAAGAGTGCGTTCGCAAAACCGTCGGTCAATTGACTGGCGTATTCGCGCTGGCCGTGATTGCGGTGGATGAGCCCAACAAAATCGTGGCCGCACGCAATGGCCCGCCGGCTGTGATTGGCCTGGGTAAAGACGAATATTTCGTCGCCTCCGATGTGCCCGCGATTCTTTATCACACCCGCGACCTGTTTTTCCTGGGCGATGGCGACCTGGCCGTGATTACGCCCGAAGGCGTCCAGCTCACCGACTTCAACGGACAGCCGGTTGTCCGCCAGGTCCAGCACGTCACCTGGGACCCGATCATGGCGGAAAAGGGCGGCTTCAAGCACTTCATGCTCAAGGAAATCTACGAGCAGCCGCGATCGGTGCGTGACACCACGCTGGGACGGGTTTCGCAGGAAACTGGCCACGTCTTCCTCGACGAAATGGAGATCACGCGACGCCGAGTTCAAGTCCGCGAAAAAAATCAATATCGCGGCTTGCGGAACCAGTTGGCACGCCGCCCAGGCCGGCAAATTCATGATCGAACGCCTGGCGCGCATGCCGGTTGAAGTGGATTACGCCAGTGAGTGGCGCTATCGCGATCCCATCATCGCTCCAGATACGCTCACCATGCTGATCACCCAGTCGGGCGAGACCGCAGACACCATCGCCGCCCAGCGGGAAGCCAAGGCCAAAGGTTCAAAGACATTGGCCATCTGCAACGTGGTCGGCGCGATGATCACCCGCGAAGCTGCGGGAACGATCTACACTCACGCTGGTCCGGAGATCGGCGTTGCTTCCACCAAAGCGTTTACCGCGCAACTGACTGCGCTTTATCTGTTCGCGCTATTCCTGGCCCAGCAGCGTGGCACCATGACCCCCGACCAGGCGAAAGCCGCGATCCAGGAACTCACCCGCATTCCCGGCAAGCTTGAACATCTGCTGACCCGCGAGGAAGATTGCGAAGACCTGGCCAAGGAATACTCGCGCTCTCAGGATTTCCTGTTCCTGGGACGCGGCATCCACTATCCGATCGCGCTTGAAGGCGCGCTCAAGTTGAAGGAAGTTTCATACATCCACGCGGAAGGCTATCCCGCGGGCGAAATGAAGCATGGCCCCAACGCGCTGATTGATGAGAACCTGCCGGTAGTGATCATCGCGACCCGCGACTCCAAAGATGCCCTGTCGATGACGCGCTACGAGAAAACCTGCTCGAACCTGAAAGAAGTGAAAGCTCGTTCCGGCATGATCATCGCGCTCGCCACCGAAGGCGACGAAGACATCAAGGAAGCCGCCGATCACGTGCTCTACGTTCCTCCGGCGCCGGAAGAGTTGCTGCCGATTCTGGAAATCGTTCCGCTGCAGTTGCTGGCCTATCACATTGCGGTGCGCCGCGGCTGCGACGTGGACCAGCCCAGGAATCTGGCGAAGTCAGTCACTGTCGAGTAGGAGCAGCTGTCAGTTTTCGGTTCTCAGTTCTCAGCTCTGTCATCCTGAGCGTAGCGGCTGCTTCGCGAAGCGAAGCAGCTGCGAAGTCGAAGGACCCCTATAACTCGCATGCCAGTAGAGCGCCTCGGCGGTGCTGCGACGTCCCGCCCGAGCGATGACAGACACGCGAGCGTCCAACAGCGCACTGCCCCGTCATCTACATAACCAATGTCTCCCTTTCAAACCTTCACCGC
This sequence comes from Terriglobia bacterium, assembly GCA_963812465.1. Taxonomy (GTDB): domain Bacteria; phylum Acidobacteriota; class Terriglobia; order Terriglobales; family Acidobacteriaceae; genus JAIQFF01. Next base: position 177,545 of record CAWEVE010000028.1, on the reverse strand, counting down.
CCGCCTGGCGCGTTCCGTTGCTCTCTCCGAACCGACCAAGCACCTGGAGTTTGAAGTCCCCGGCCAGCCTCGCTTCGGCTTCGTCGCCGGGCAGTGGCTGTCATTCAAGACGAACAAGCCCGACGGCGAGGAAATCACCCGCGCCTACTCCATCGCTTCCCCGCCGGCAGAAGACAACCGCTTCGCACTCTGCCTGAATCGGGTGCAGGATGGCTTCATGTCGAATTTCCTTTGCGACATGAAAGAAGGCGAAGAAATCCGCTGCCAGGGCCCGTTCGGTGACTTCATTCTGCGCCCGCCCTTGCGCGACACAATTTTTATCGCCACCGGCACCGGCATCGCGCCCTTCCGCTCCATGCTCGAGTGGCTGCTGGCGGATCCTGCTCGACACCTGGACAAGCAATTCTGGCTATTGTTCGGCAACCGCACCGAAAAGGACATTTACTACCACGAAGAATTCCTAAATCTTGCCGCCCGTCATGCCAACTTCCATTACCTGCCAACCCTCAGCCGCGGTGGGCCGGAGTGGCAAGGGCTGCGGGGATACGTTCAGGAACACCTGCCCGGAATCGTCCAGGGCCGCGAGAATATGCACGCCTACGTTTGCGGCCTGGACAAAATGATCAAAGCCAACCGCGAACTGCTGAAGAGCTTGGGCTGGGACCGGAAGTCGATTCTTTACGAGAAGTACGACTAGGTGTTTACCAGGCGATGCCCCTTTTGCAAGGGGGTTAAACCTCAAGCCATAGAAACCGGCCGCTGGGGATTCCTCGAGAAGGCGTTTCCCCTCCCTTCGCGCTGGCGCCGCCGGGTGTAGAATGGCCCCGCTTAACGGCAGCCCTATTCCTTAGTCTTTGTCGGACCCTCGGCCACTTTCCTCGGCTGCCTGATCTCGCCTCGAGAGGTGTTCCATGAAGAAGCTGCTTTTGACGTTCATGCTGATGGTGCCAGCAGTGCTGTTTGCCCAGAGCCCGTTTGATGGGACCTGGTTGGTCAAGCTCGACACCGCCCAGTTTCCCAAAAAGCCCGACGCCTACCTGTTAAATAAAGGTATGTACGAATGCTCGACATGCACCCCGAAATACAGCGTGAAAGCGGACGGGACCGATCAGAAGGTGACCGGCCATCCTTACTTCGACACAGTGATGGTCAAAGTAGTGGACGATCACACCGTTGAGTTCACACAGAAAAAAGATGGCAAAGTGATGTTCACGGACACAGATACGGTGTCTTCGGATGGAAACACCCTGACCAGCAAGTTTACCGACCAGTCCGAGGACAAGCCGGTTAACGGGGAAGTGACTTCTACGAGAGTAAGCAAGGGCCCGGCTGGTTCCCACGCTTTATCAGGATCGTGGCGCACCGAGAAGGTGAACAGCATTTCGGACAACGGGCTTACCGTCACTTATCAGGGAACCGAGGATGGGCTGAAGATGTCCGATCCCAACGGCGAGAGTTACGAAGCCAAGTTCGACGGCAAGGACTACCCGGTTCAGGGCGACCCCGGCCACACCATGGTTTCGTTGAAGCGCATCGGCAATGACACCATCGAAGAAACCGACAAACGTGACGGCAAAGTTGTGGGCATATCCAAGATGACGGTTTCTCCCGATGGAAAATGGATCACGGTTGAGTTCACCAACAAGCTGCGTGGAACCACCACAACCTACAAGATGGAAAAACAGTCGTAAGCTGCCGCAACCGTACCTTCGCCATAGTGGAGAGAGCGGCGGCCGGCAGCCGGTCTTCGGCGCCAAATGCGGTCAACGCCGCATGACGACGCTCTCTCCCGCGGGTCTTCCCTTCCAGGGAAGCCGCATTGGGAAATTAGCTGTATCCATCCGGCCTTTGGCCGCATCTAAACCTTGACAATGACTCGCTCAAGTCTTATCATGTCGGGAATTCAATGCATAATGGCTATGATTATAAAGCACTTATAATTACAGGAGGAGCGGATTATGGCGAAAACAATCGGAATTGACTTGGGCACGACCAATTCCTGCGTCGCAGTGATGGAAGGTGGCGAGCCCAAGGTGATCCCCAATGAAGAAGGAGGGCGGACTACGCCCTCAGTTGTCGGTTTTACCAAGACCGGCGAACGGCTGGTGGGGCAGGTGGCGAAGCGCCAGGCCATCACCAACCCGGAAAACACGGTTTATTCGATCAAGCGGTTCATGGGACGACGCTTCGACGAAGTCACCGAAGAAATCAAGATGGTGCCCTACAAGGTCGTGCAGTCGGGCGACCACGTGGCGGTGCTGGCGCAAGGCAAGGAGTACACGCCCCCGCAGATTTCCGCGATGATTCTGCAGAAGCTGAAGAAGGCGGCGGAAGACTATCTCGGCGAGAAAGTGACCGAGGCGGTCATCACCGTGCCGGCTTACTTCAATGACGCCCAGCGGCAGGCCACGAAAGACGCGGGCCAGATCGCCGGACTCGACGTCAAGCGCATCATCAACGAGCCCACGGCGGCAGCGCTCGCCTACGGCCTCGACAAGAAGAAGGATGAAACCATCGCCGTGTACGACTTCGGCGGCGGCACCTTCGATATCTCGATTCTGGAAGTCGGCGAAGGCGTGATCGAAGTCAAAGCCACCAACGGTGACACTCACCTGGGCGGCGACAACCTCGACCAGCGCATCGTGGACTGGCTGATCGACGAGTTCAAGAAAGACGAAGGCCTCGATCTGCGAGGCAAGGGCAACGAGATGGCGCTGCAGCGTCTGCGTGACGCGGCGGAGCGGGCCAAGATCGAACTCTCCACCACCATGGAGACTGAGATCAACCTGCCCTTCATCACCGCCGATGCCAGCGGACCGAAGCACCTGGTCAAGAAAATGACCCGGGCGAAGCTGGAGTCGATGGTGGAAGACATCATTCAGCGCTCGGTCGGTCCCTGCAAACAGTGCATGAAAGACGCCGGCGTGGATGCCAGCAAGATCAACGAAGTCGTGCTGGTCGGCGGACAGACTCGTATGCCGCGCATTCAGCAACTGGTGAAGGACCTGTTCGGCAAAGAAGGACACAAGGGCGTCAACCCGGATGAAGTAGTCGCAATCGGCGCGGCCATCCAGGGCGGCGTGCTCAAGGGCGAAGTGAAAGACCTGCTGCTTGCTGGACGTGACCCCGCTGTCGCTGGCGATTGAGACTCTGGGCGGCGTGGCGACGCCGATGATTCCGCGCAACACGACGATTCCGACCAAAAAGACGGAAACGTTCTCGACCGCGGCCGACAGCCAGACCTCGGTTGAAGTTCACGTGCTGCAGGGCGAACGCCCGATGGCGGCGCAGAACCGCACTCTGGGCAAGTTCCACCTGACCGGAATTCCACCGGCACCGCGTGGTGTGCCTCAGATCGAGGTAACGTTCGACATCGACGCCAACGGCATCCTCAACGTGACCGCGAAGGACACGGCCACGGGCAAGGACCAGAAGATCACGATCACGTCGTCTTCCGGCCTGAGCAAAGAGGAAGTCGAGCGCATGGCCAAGGAAGCCGACGCGCACTCGGCCGAAGACAAGGCCCAGCGCGAAGCGGTCGACGCCAAGAACCAGCTCGACTCGATGGTTTACAACGTCGAGAAGATGCTGCGGGAGCAGGGCGATAAGATCTCCGGCTCCGAGCGCGGCGACGTAGAAAACGCGATTGCCGACGCCAAGAAGGCGCTGGAGTCGAACGACAAGGCGACCATGGACAAGGCGCGAGACACGCTGACCCAGGCCTCGCACAAGCTGGCCGAGCAGATGTACAAAGCGGCCCAGCCGCAAACGCCGCCAAGCTCCGGGCGCGGGCCCGGCGCCCGATGGCGACGGTCAGGCCAAGAAAGACGAAGGCGTGATCGACGCCGAGTACGTAGACGTGGAAGACAAGAAGTAAGCTGTCAGCTATCAGCTGTCAGTAGCGGCCGGGTCGAAGGCCGGCGGGCCTCGGCAGGTTCGTCGTGGTCGCGGGCGACTCGCCCGCGGGTTTGTGTAGCGCCGCCGCCCCGGCGGCTGTCCTCGCAGCTCGGCGGCAGTGGCGTCGCCCCCACCTGCCGAGGGCAGGATGCCCTCGGGACAGCCGGCGAGACGCCGGCGCTACTAATTCGGGTTATCCCAATGTTCGAGAACAACGGAGAAGATAAATTGCAATTTGAAGTGAATGGTCAGGATTATTTCCTGAATTTCGTGGAAGATGAAAGACGCTGGTTCGTGCTCGTGCCCACGCCCACGGGAGTGACATCGCATTCCTGTGTACATCGATGGGTCGAATTACGAGCGCATCGGGCTTTCGGAAAAAGACCGGCACAACGTGCCGAACTAAACCATAAAGATCGCTAGCCGTCTGTCGCTCAGAGCGCACTGGATGACAAAGCTCAGTTAAGATGAACTTAGGCGATGGCCACCCCTCCCAAAAAAGATTATTACGAGATTCTGGGCGTGAAGAAGTCCGCCTCGGCGGACGATATCCGCAAAGCCTTTCGCAAGCTGGCGCGCAAATATCATCCCGACGTCAATCCCGGCGACAAAGCCGCGGAAGAGAAATTCAAAACCCTTTCTGAAGCGAACGACGTCCTGAGCGATCCCAAAAAGCGGAAGATTTACGACCAGGTCGGCTTCTACTCCGACAACATCGATGCCGCCACCGCCGAGGCCTATGCCCGGGCCGGAGGCGGTGCGGGAGGGGCGCCTGTCGGGCTTCGGCCAGGGTTTTCCCGGAACCCATCTGAGGCGGCGGGCAGGCTCCGAATTTCGATTTCGGCGGCTTCGACTTCACCGATATGTTCGAGGGCGCCAGAGGGAGAAAGGCCAGCAACTCAGGCAGCGGCAGCTTCAAAGACATTTTCTCCGGAATCTTCGGCGGACGCGGCGGGGCTGCGCAGGAAGGTCCCGAACCCGGCTCGGATCTGGAGTACCAGGTCAATGTGCCCTTCTGGACCGCCATCCGCGGCGGCGTGATGCGGCTGAATATCACCCGCCGCGATTCGTGTCCCCACTGCCACGGACAGGGTTTTATCGAGTCCGCGGGCACCTGCCCGGAGTGTGGCGGAAAAGGCCAGGTCACGCAGACCGGCGGCCGAATGAAGTTCAACGTTCCCTGTCCGCGCTGCCACGGAACGGGAAAGAACATCTCGACCTGCCCGCAGTGTCACGGGGAAGGCACCATCGAGCGTACCGAACCGCTCGAAGTGCGGATCAAGGCCGGCACCCGTGACGGCCAGCGCATTCGCATCGCCGGCAAAGGCAACGCCGGAGTACGTGGAGGTCCGGCGGGCGACCTGTACGCGATTATCCGGACCGCGGACCACCCGGTCTTCCACCGCGAGGGCGACGACATCCGCATCACGGTGCCGGTAAGCGCCACGGAAGCCGCTCTGGGAGCCAAAATCGAGGTTCCCACCATTGACGGCCGTACCCTGCTGAAAATCCCGCCTGGAACCCAGTCCGGACAAAAACTGCGTCTGCGCGAGAAGGGCGTGCCCTCGGCCACCAAGGAAGGCGCTCGCGGGGACGAGATCGTCGAAGTCAAGCTCACCGTTCCCATGCCCAAGGACGAGCGCTCCAAGGAAATCCTGCGCGAGTTGGCCAAGCTGAATCCGGAAGATCCCCGCGCGGAGCTCTGGAAGAACGTTTGAAAACAGGCGTCGGTCGTCAGTCTTCGACTCGTCAGGCCACATCAGATTCCTTAGTCGTCGCACCTTGGCTGTCAAGCTGATTGGCTGACGACTGCTGACTGACGACTGAACGACCGTTACCTCCGTGCCGCCTCGGCAAAAAATAATTCAAAAATTATTTTTACTCTGCATCTAATTTGCCGTATGCTCACGGCTGCGAACTTGCTTCCAGCCGAATTCTGAAAGCGCAAGGATCGCCCGAGGAGGAAGCCGTCGAAATTGGCAACAGCTAGCGCGCCGCGTCAAGATCTCCAGCCCCCAACCGTCAGTTTCCCACCCGGAAAAACCTCTCAGCCGGAAAAAATCGGTCCGCCTAACGCTCTGGCCTCTGGTCGCCGCCACCTTCTTTATGGTGTCGGGCGGCACCTACGGTACGGAAGACATCGTTCACGGCGCCGGCTACGGCAAGGCCATTCTCATCCTGCTGTTGACCCCGATTCTCTGGAGCCTGCCGACCGCGTTCATGATTGGCGAACTCTCCAGCGCGCTGCCCTTCGAAGGCGGCTACTACGCCTGGGTACGCCGCGCCATGGGCAACTTCTGGGGATTCCAGGAAGCCTGGCTTTCGCTGGTGGCCTCGATCTTCGACATGGCGATTTATCCCACGCTGTTCGTGCTCTACCTCGACCGCCTGTTTCCCTGGTTCGCCGAGGGACATCGCGGCGTGATGATGGCGCTGGCGGTGGTGGTGGTTTGCGCGCTGCTGAATATTGCCGGAGTCCGGGTTGTCTCGACCACATCGCTCTGGCTTTTCTTCGTGCTGTCGGCGCCCTTCATTCTGATTGTGATCATCGCTCCCTTCAAGTTCGGGGCGCTGGCCAACGCCGTGACCCGGCCGACGACTTCCACCGTCGACATTCTCGGCGGTCTGCTCATTTGCATGTGGAACTACATGGGCTGGGACAATGCCTCGACCATCGCCACCGAGGTCGAGCGTCCGCAGCGCACTTATCCTCGCGCCATGCTGGCGGCGGTGGTGATCGTGGCCCTGAGCTACATCGTTCCTGTGGTTGCCATGTGGATGACCGGCCTTTCCTCGAGCGCCTGGGAAACCGGCTTCTGGGCGGACATCGCTGGCATGCTCGGCGGACCGCTGCTGCGCGTCGGCCTCGCCCTGGGCGGAATGATCAGCGGCTTTGGCATGTTCAACGCGCTGGTGATGAGCTATTCCCGCCTGCCCCTGGCCATGGCCCAGGACGGCATGCTGCCACAGGTTTTTGGCAAGCTGCATCCCCGCTCGCGAGCCCCCTGGGTGGCGATCGTGGTCTGCGCCATCGGATGGGCCATGTGCCTCGGCCTGGGTTTCGAGCGCCTGGTGACCATCGACATTCTGCTTTACGGAGCCAGCCTGAGCCTGGAGTTCGTCGCCCTGATCGTTCTGCGTATCCGCGAGCCCGAGCTGCCACGCCCCTTCCGCGTTCCAGGAGGCATGTTTGGAGCGGTCGCCGTCGGGATCGCTCCCATGCTGCTCCTAGGCTTCTCGGTTGTCCGCAGCGAGCATGAGCAGGTGCTCGGCATGAGTTCCTTCGCCTTCGGAATGCTGCTTATCGCGGCCGGCGTGCTGGCCTACGTTCTCAATCACGCCTTGAAACCCGCCGGCTGGGCGCCGGTGCCGGAAAAACCCTAGGTCGAAATCAGCCGCGGATTGATACAGATTTCACGGATTTAGCCGTGGGATCGGTGTTGATCCGTGGCTTCCGTCTTTTGCGGTAAAGTAGTGCAAGATGACCAAGCGGAAATCCAAGGGCGCCTACATGATCTCGTCGGTCGCGGAGATGTACGGGATCCATCCGCAGACGCTGCGCCTTTATGAGCGCGAAGGTCTGCTCAAGCCTTCGCGCACCGAGGGCAATACCCGCCTCTACACCGACGAAGACCTGCAGCGCCTGGAGTTCATTCTGTCACTCGCCCGCGACCTGGGCGTAAATATCAGCGGCATTGCGATCATTCTGCAAATGCGCGAGCGCATGGAGGAGATGCAGGTCCAGATCCACGACTTCGTGAAGTACATCCAGGAGGAAGTGTTGTCGCGGGCCAGCGCGGTGGCCGATCCTTCCAAGGGCGCGATCGTGCCGGTGCGGCGGCATCTGGTGGCGCCGTCGCCTCCATTCCGAAAAAGATAACGGATTAAGACATCGCCACTGACAACTGGCGGCTGACAACTGGCAACTGCATTTAGACTCCGGGTTTCCTTTTTCTCCCGTTTGCTTTAGGCTCCGGTTTCTTTAGATTCCGGGTTTCGTTTCTATAAGCCCGGCTTCTTTAGGTTCGGGTTTCCCATGCTCCCCTTCAAGCTTATTTACAGCCCCGACTATTTCCTCCCCATCGGCGCACACGTCTTCCCGGCCGAGAAGTATCGCCGCATCCATGACCAACTCATTGCTACCGGCGTCGCCGAACCCTTTGACTTCGTCACTCCGGCGCTGGCTTCGGATCAGGACATCCTGCTGGTTCATACTCCGCAATACGTGCAAAAGTTGAAGAACGGAACGCTCTCCCCCAGCGAAGAAATGCAAATGGAGATTCCCTACTCGCCGGAGTTGGTTCGGGCATTCTGGATGGCCGCTGGCGGTTCGATTCTTGCTGCAGAAGACGCGCTTCGGGATCGGGTCGGCTTCAACATCGGAGGCGGCTTTCACCACGCCTTCCCCGATCACGGAGAAGGCTTTTGCATGATCCACGATGTGGCGGTTGCAATCCGCCGCATGCAGAAAGACGGAAAAATCCGTACCGCCATGACCGTCGACTGCGACGTTCATCATGGCAATGGCACGGCCGCAATCTTTGCGGGGACGCGGACTCCCAGCGACCCGCTGCCTTCAACTTCGGCTCCCACTGTAAATTCGGCCGCCGGCGGGTTGAGCGCGAACCCGGGCAAGATGCGTCACGCCCATGCCGGTGACGTCTTCACCATCTCTTTACATCAGCACAACAACTATCCGGCATGGAAGCCGCATTCTTCGATTGACGTGGACTTGCCGGACGGTATCGGCGACGACGACTACCTGGCCTGGCTCGATAATGCGCTCAGTTCCGGCCTGCGCCAGTTCGAGCCTGACCTGATGTGCTACATCGCGGGCGCCGATCCCTATCGCGAAGACCAGTTAGGCGGGCTCGCGTTGAGCCTGGAAGGTCTAAAGCGCCGCGATGAACTCGTGTTCCGCGTAGCCCGCGCCCGCAATATTCCGGTGATGGTCACCTACGCCGGAGGCTACGCCAGAAAAGTCGAGGACACCGTAACCATCCATTGCAACACCGTGATCGCAGCTCGAGATGTCTTCAGCCTGAAGACTTCGTGACCAAGCGCGCGCACCAGTCTTCTACTTCTGCTTCTCGTCCTCTTTTTCCCCGGGATCGTTTTTAGCCGGATCGCCGCGTTCGACGTAATTCTTCAATCGCTTGAACTGGCCGCTGAGGACCGAATCCACAGGTGCCGCAAGAGTGTTCATCCCGGAGGGGAGATAGCCAAGCACCGCGTAAGTAAGGTCGAGTTTCGTGCCACTGCCGGCCGGAGAAAGATGGATAGTCATGCTACCGCTGGCTGCCATGCCCTGCAGCGGGCCCAGGCCGCCACCCATCCGCAGCGTTTGTCCGGGGGCGATGAAGAGGACTTCCAGATGCTGCACGCTGCCTCCATTGGGAAGTTTCTCGCAGAAACATCCGCCAGCCTTTTCTTCAATACTGAGATTGTGAGAATCGCCAGAATAAGTGTGCTCGGCGTTCCACCAGTCGCCGATACGAATAAGCCGGCGATAGACCTCTTCAGGAGCGGCTTGAATAGTGAGCGTGGTCTTCACGGTAAATCCGCCAGCCGCGGAATCGGCGACTTCGGCCGCGGCCCAGCCAGCACCCGCTACACAGAACAGCATCGCCAACAGGATCTTGCGAATCATGGATTGCTCCTTAGCTGGACGAAAATTGACAGAATGGGCAGTCAGAATAGACCATACCGGGCACTCAGGGATACAGTATTAAGGCCTCTCAAGGAGAGTTCCAGTATGCAATGCGTGACCATTCTTTATCCGAACAAGGCCGACGCGAAATTCGATTTCGACTACTACATCAAACGGCATCTTCCGATGACGGCCAAGCTGTTGGGCAATCCGATGGAGATTTACAAAGCGACGGCAACGCCAACCGGCGCCCCGGTTCCGTTTCTCTGCGTGCTGCGAATCAAAATCAATTCCATAGAAGAGTTTATGTCGGTGATGACCCGGCAAGGAGCGGAGATTATCGCCGATGTGCCCAATTACACGAACATCGAGCCCGTGATCCAGTTCGATGAAATCATCCCTTTTGTGCCGTAGATTCCAAAAATAAACAGATGCGCATACGCCTGGTCCGACATGCCACGCTGATTCTTGATTACGCCGGCCACACTATTCTGGTCGATCCCATGCTCGACGAAGCCGGCGCCCGTCCGCCCATTCAGGACTCGCCCAATCCACTCAACAATCCGCTGGTTCCGCTGCCCGTGAGTGCGGAGGAGGTTGTGCGGAAGGTTGAGGTTGTGTTGGTCACCCACACTCACAGCGATCACTGGGATTCGACCGCCGCCAAACTTCTGCCCAAAAACTTGCCACTCTTCGGACAGCCGGAGGATGAGGCCAAATTCCGTTCGCAGGGATTCACAGCGGTCACACCTATATCGAAGTCGGCCATCTGGAATGGCATCAACATCACGCGCACCGGCGGCCAACATGGCACCGGAGAAATTGGCAGGGCCATGGCCCCGGTTTCCGGGTTCGTGTTGAAAGCTCAAGGTGAACCGGCGCTTTACATTGCCGGGGACACAATCTGGTGTTCCGAAGTGGAAGAAGCTTTACGGCAATTTCATCCCAAAGTTGCGATTCTCAACGCAGGCGCCGCCCAATTTCTGCAGGGCGGGCCCATCACCATGACCGCAGATGACGTCATCACCGTCTGCCGCAGCGCGCCCGACACGCAGGTTGTCGCCGTACACATGGAAGCCATCAATCACTGCTTGCTCTCGCGCAGTGATCTGGCATTTCAGGCAGAAGCGGCCCGCGTGAGTGCGCAGGTGAAGATTCCTGATGATGGTGAATGGGTGGAGGGCGATTCTTAGCAAGTAACTTGACATGGGTTGCGCGACTTGTCCAATACTGGCATTGGACAGAGTGCTTTGCACCACGTGATTTTTATGGCCCCGGGCATCCGGGGCCATCGTTGTTTGCGCCTCGCCAAAAGTTCGTGTCCTCGGGTTGAACCTCCTCACCCTGTTAAAATAGCCACGTCCCTATGTTTGAGAATCTCTCAGAAAAACTACAGCGCGCGTTCAAGACCCTGCGCGGCGAGGCCACCCTCAATGAAGAAAACATTCAGGAGGCGCTGCGCGCAATTCGCCTGGCGCTGCTCGAAGCCGACGTCAACTTCAAAGTCGTCAAGCAGCTGATCGATCACATCCAGGAAAAGGCGGTCGGCCAGCAGGTGGCGACCGCGCTTTCGCCCGCCGAGCAGGTCATCAAGATTCTCCGCGATGAACTGATCGAGATCCTGGGCCGCGACACCGCCAAGGTCAAGTTCGCCTCGCAGCCTCCGACGGTCGTGCTCATGGCCGGACTGCAAGGTTCGGGCAAGACGACGACCTCCGGCAAGCTGGCGAATTGGCTCAAGAACGGCGGACACCGGCCGCTGCTGGTCTCTGTCGACGTCTACCGTCCCTGCCGCCCGCGAGCAGCTCAAAGTCGTAGCCCAGGCGATCAAGGCCAATATCTACGAAGGCGAAGTTGGCGAGGCCAACACCGCCACGGTCGAGCGTCTGGCGAAAGAAGCGCGCCGCGAAGCCATCAACACCGGCTCGGACGTGCTCATCGTCGACACCGCCGGCCGCCTGCACATCGACGATCAACTGATGGATGAGATGCAGTCGCTCAAGCGGCTGCTCAATCCGCAGGAAATCCTGTTCGTCGCCGACGCCATGACCGGACAGGACGCGGTCAACTCCGCCGACGAGTTCCATAAGAAACTTTCACTCACCGGAGTCGTCCTCACCAAGATGGACGGTGATGCCCGCGGCGGCGCGGCGCTTTCCATCCGCCAGGTCACCGGCCAGCCCATCAAGTTCATCGGCGTGGGCGAAAAATACGACGCGCTGGAGCCTTTCCATCCCGACCGCATCGTCTCCCGCATTCTGGGCATGGGCGACATTCTCTCGCTGATCGAAAAAGCCGAGCAGAATGTCGACAAGAAAAAAGCCCAGGAGATGGCCAGCCGGGCTCTTTCCGGCGACGGATTTTCGCTGGAAGATTTCCGCGACCAGTTGCGCCAGATCAAGAAGATGGGATCGATCCAGAACCTGATGGGCATGCTGCCCAGCGTCGGCCCTTTCGCAGGCATTCAAAAGCATGCCGACAAAGTGGACGAGAAGCAGCTCAATCGCGTCGAAGCCATCATCAACTCGATGACCCAGCACGAGCGCATGCATCATGAGGTCATGAACGGAAGCCGGCGCAAACGCATCGCCCGCGGCTCCGGCACCAGCGTGCAGGAAGTCAACAACCTGCTGCGCCAGTACGCCCAGATGCGCAAAATGTTCAAGCAAATCGGCAAGCCCAGCTTCGCCCGCAAGCTGGCGGGGATGAAGATGCCGGGAATGTAGGGGTCTGTCATCCTGAGCGCAGCTGAGTCATTCGCTGGCGAATGACTCAGCGGAGTCGAAGGATCTCAGTCGGCACAGACCACCGGCAGCGTAAACTGACCTGTCAAAGTCCTGATAGCCCACTTCCTATGAAATGGCGCTCCCTCGAAGAATCCACGCCCGGCACGGACACTCGCCCTTTGCGTGAAATTTTCGCCGAGCGCAAACACTTAATCGCCAAGTACGTTCCGCCGGAAACCCAGGCCGTTCATGCCCGCGTGATCGCGGACCTAAGAGGAAAGCATCTCGCTGAAGACGTTCTTCCCGTCGGCTCCAAAGCCCCGACTTTCGAACTCAAAGATCACAATGGCAAGCCGGTTTCCTCGCTGCATCTTCTCAACCAGGGCCGCCTTGTGTTCTGCTTTTTCCGCGGACGCTGGTGTCCCTTTTGCGTCGGACAACTGGAAGCAATGAACCTGATCCTGCCCGCAGATCGAACAGGCCGGAGGATCACTGCTCGCAATCTCGCCCCAAACGGTTCAGCAGTCGTTCTTCATGGCGGACCAGCACAAGTTGCGCTTTCCGCTGCTGAGTGACTGCCGGAAACAAGGTCGCCCGCCAGTTTGGGCTCGTCTACCGCGTCCCCGAAGAGCAGCAGGCAATTTACCGCCGGGCTTTCGTCAACCTGCCCTTCGCCAACGGCGACGAAAGCTGGGAACTGCCCATCCCCGCCACCTTCATCCTTGACCGTGACGGCACGGTTCTCTACGCTTCGGCCAACGAGGACTACACCGAGCGCCCGGAGCCGTGGGAGATTCTTGCACCGGCTCGCAGCGGCCGGCCTGAGTACATCCAGAAGTTTTCAATTACGATTAACCAATTATGATTGGACATGGGTGACTCGCCTCTTTGGAGCGCTGGTGGGAGCAATAATGACCAGCGCAGCCGGCTCGCCGAGCTGACTGCGAGCACCACCGATCCCGCCAAAGATCTCCCTCTCCGCCGTGATGTCCGCTCGCTCGGCATATTGCTCGGCCGTGTTCTGGTCGAGCAGTCGGGCAAGTCGCTGCTGGATGTGGTCGAGGAGCTGCGGCGCATCTTCATTCAGCATCGCGAGCAGCCGCGCGCCGCAAGCTGCAGCTCCGGACTTCTGAATGCCATCTGGATTTCAAGATCCTCTGCTGAGCCAGGCGCGGAAGATTGTCTCGGGCCTGACCATCGAAGAGGCTCACCGCGTCACCAAAGCTTTCGCCATCTACTTCGAACTCACCAATCTTGCGGAGACCACTCATCGCAAACGCCGCCGCCGCGCCGCCAAACTGCATCCCGAGCAACCGGCGCTGGAAGGTTCGTTCCGGGGCACGCTGAAGCGCATGCGCGCCGCCGGAATCGACGCCGACCAGGCCCTGGCCGTTCTGCGCAAGATAAAAGTCGCACCCGTTTTCACCGCTCATCCCACCGAAGTGGCGCGCCGCACTGTCCTGCTCAAGCGCCGCCGCATCGCCAAACATTTGGAGCGGCTGGACCGGCTGCCGCTTGACCGACGCCGACGCCAGCCGGTTCGAATCGCTGATCTTCGCGGAAGTGACCGCGCTGTGGCAGACCGATGAAGTTCGCCTCGAAAAGCCGCTGGTCACCGACGAAATCCGCATGGGGCTGGACCACTATCCCATGTCGCTGTTTGCGGCGCTGCCCCGGGTTTACGACGAACTCGCCGACTCTTTTCGCCAGGTCTACGACTTCGATATCGACGACCGCGATCTGCCCCGAACTTCTCTCCTTCGGCTCCTGGATCGGCGGCGACCGCGATGGCAATCCTTTTGTCACTCCGGACTCCACGCGCGAGGCGTTGCAGCGAGCCCGGAATACGATCATCGACCACTACATCGCGGAACTGGAACGCGGCAGCCGATCAGCTCAGTGCCTCTTCCCGCCAGGTGCCAGTTTCCGAGGCGGTCCGAGCAGCGGCTCGCGGACTACAGCGCTCGGATTGGCGACGAGTCTTCGCGCCAGTCGCGAATTTCCAGCTCCGAACTCTATCGGCGCCTGCTGAACCTGATCGTCGTCCGGCTGCGGCACACCGCGAAGGACTTCACCGACGCCGAGTCATACCGATCCGCCAAGGAATTCGAAAGCGATCTTGCGCTGATCCGCGAAAGCCTTGCAGCGAACCGTGGCCAGCGGCTGGCCGAACTGATCCTCGATCCGATTCTGCGCGAAGTGCGCACCTTCGGATTTCATCTCTCGACGCTCGACATTCGGCAGCATGCGCGGGTGCACGCGCAAGCGCTGGCCGAGATTGGAGCTCAGCCCATGCAGCCCCAGGCGGTCCAACCCCGGGAACTTTCCGGAATCCACGCCAGGATGTTCTCGACACGTTCCGCGAGATCGCGAAGTTGAAGAAGGATATATCCCTGCAGCGCAATTCGCAACTACATCATCAGCGGGGCGCAATCGGAGGACGATGTTCTTGCGGTCACGCAATTGGCCGCCATGTGCGGCGTGCAGATTGCCGCGTCGGGGGATGATCCCGGGCTTATGCCGGTTCCGCTGTTTGAATCCATCGAGGCTCTGCGCTCTTCGGCCGCAGTCATGGAGCGCATCTGGAGCGCGCCGGACTATCAGCCGCTGCTCGACTCCTGGGGACGCTGGCAGGAAGTCATGCTGGGCTATTCCGATTCCAACAAAGACGGCGGCATGCTCACCAGCATCTGGGAGTTGTACAAGGCGCATCGCGAACTGCATCGCGCGGCGCGCGAGTGTAACGTGAAGCTGCGCCTGTTTCACGGACGCGGCGGCACGGTGGGCCGCGGCGGCGGCCCCACTCACACCGCCATTCTGGCTCAGCCCGTCGGAGATTTTTCCGGCGAGATTCGCATCACCGAGCAAGGCGAAGTCCTCAACTGGAAATATGCCGATCCCGTGCTCGCCGAGTGGAATCTGGAAATCATGATCGCGTCGTGCATGGAGGCCATCACCCGCACCCGAGGGCCGGAGCCCGGAGCCGACCAGCGCTGGGCGCCCGCGATGGAACAGATGTCCGGCGAGGCCTTCAGCTTCTATCGCCGCAACATCGCCGAAAATTCCGATGTGATCGAATATTTCGAACAGGCCACGCCGGTGAACGAACTGGAGCATGCGCGCATCGGCTCGCGTCCTCCACGCCGCAGCGAGGGCCGCCGCCTGGAAGATCTGCGCGCCATCCCCTGGGTCTTCGGCTGGATGCAAAGCCGTCACGCGGTTCCCGCATGGTTCGGCGTAGGCCACGCGCTGGAGCATTTTGTGGCCCAGAATGCTGCTCATCAGACCGCTGCTGGGCGAGATGATGCGGAGCTTCCCGCTGTTCTCCGACTTGATTCGCAACGTGGAACTGGCCATGTCGAAGGCCGACTTGACCATCGCGCGCCTTTACGCCGAACTGGTTACCGACGCGGACCTGCGCGAACGCGTCTGGCGAATGCTGGTCGAGGAGTTCGAACGCACCCGCCGCATGATCCTTTCCATCACCGGACAAAGGGAGTTGCTCGAAGGCAATCCGGTGCTGACCCGCTCGATCCGGCTGCGCAATCCGTATGTCGATCCCATGAGCCTGGTGCAGGTCGAGCTGCTGCGCCGCAAGCGCGCCGGCAGCGGAGCGGACGGCGTGGACTATGCCCTGGGAGCGACGATCAACGGCATCGCCGCCGGCCTGCACAACACGGGTTAGGGTTTCGTAGCGCCGGCGTCCCGCCGGCTGTCGTGGGGGCGTCCCGCCCCCAGCCAGACCAAGCCGAAGCGCCACCAAACGTAGCCCAGAGACCTGCCGAGTCCGTCGGCCATGAGCCGTGCGCGAACATAATGCTCGCTCCGGCTCACACGACGCGTCGCTGGCGCAGAGGCCTGCGCCGCCGATGACGTCCATCCGAAGCGCGGCACTCCCGAAAGAGCCCTCCACTACGCCGCTGCACCGCTCGGTCGGACGACACTTCCGAGATCCCTCGCTTTCGCATCGGGATTTCGGCAGGCGGGCTCCCGCTTCGCTCACGCCCGCTAAACGCCTCAACTTGCTAATCCCCGTAAATTCTGCAAAAATAATGGTTTGTCTGAGCCTGCCTGAAGCAACTAGGAAAGGAACTAAGCTCTGTGTTAATGATTCGTCTGTCGCGCACGGGTGCGCGCAAACAACCGCAGTATCGCGTGGTGGTGATTGAGAAGGAACGCGCGCGCAATGGCCGTCCGGTGGAAGTGGTGGGAACTTACAATCCTCGCACCAGTCCCGCCAGCATTGAGCTCAAGCGCGAACGCATCGACTACTGGGTATCCAAGGGCGCCAAGATGTCGGACCGGGTCAGCAAGATTGTGTCCAAGCCTGCGCCGGCCGCTACCGCTTCGGTGGCCTGACCTCACTGTGTGCGTCACCGAAATCACCCCCACTAAGCAGGAGTCCGCTTGACTGAAGAACACAAGAGCGCGCCAACCGGGGACATGCGGGTCCTGATTGAGCAGATCGCCAAAGCTCTGGTTGACGATCCGGCACAGGTCTCCGTCAATCCGGTGGAAGAAGGCGGCGAGACCGTGCTTGAACTCACAGTCGGCCCGAACGATCTGGGCCGCGTGATCGGCAAGCAGGGGCGCACAGCACGCGCCATGCGCAACCTGCTGGGCGCAGCCGGTCTGAAATTTCACAAGCGTTATACGCTGGAGATTCTGGAATAGCCGGCGAGTTCATTACTCTGGCGCGCGTCCTCAAGACCCAGGGACGGCGCGGCGAAGTTGCAACCGAGCTGCACAGCGATATCCCGGACCGGTTTCATGCGGGGATGCGGTTGTGGGCGCCTGGCCCTCGACGGATCGCGGCGCGAATTGGAAGTTGAAGAGTTCTGGCCGCACAAGAGTTATCTGGTTCTGAAGTTTGCCGGCATCGACTCGATTTCGGATGCCGAAGGGCTGGTTGGCTGCGAGTTGCAGGTTCCAGCGGCCGAGCGAGCAAAGCTTGAGCCGGGCTGGACTTACGTCAGCGATCTGGTGGGATGTACGGTCTTCGACGGGGACCGCGAAATTGGACAGGTTCATGACGTCCAGTTTGGAGCCGGCGAAGCGCCGCTGCTGGTGGTGAAGGCAGGAGCGAAAGAGTACGAGATCCCTTACGCGGAAGCGTACCTGGCGAGTGCGGATCTCGAGCACAAGAAGATTTGCATGAAGCTGCCGGAAGGCATGCTGGAACTGAATGCGCCGCTGACGGCGGAAGAGAAAGAGCAGCAGAAGATAGTAACAGGAAAATGTCATCCTGAGCGGAGCAACTGCTTTGCGTAGCGAAGCAGTTGTGGAGTCGAAGGACCCCTACCTTCTGGCAATGTGCCGGGTACAGGGGTGCTTCGACGCTCTCGCCGCGCAAAGCGCGGCTCGTTTGCTCAGCATGACAACTTGTGTGTTTTAGGGTTCCGCGATGAAGATCGACATCCTGACGATCTTTCCTGATTTTTTTCGCGGACCACTGGATTACGGCATTGTCCGCAAGGCACGGGAAGCGGGCCTGGCAGAGATTGAAGTCCACGATCTGCGGGCATTTGCGCACGATCGGCACCACACTGTCGATGACCGCCCGTTCGGCGGCGGCGAAGGCATGGTGCTGAAGCCGGAACCGATCTTTGAATGTATTGAGGAACTGAACATCCAGCCTCTCGACCGCAGCGCAGTGCCGGCAAGACGAAGCAAAGCGTGGTGCTGCTGTCGGCACAAGGCCGGCGTTTCGACCAGGGCGTAGCGGCAGAACTGGCGGCGCTGGAACAGATTGTCCTGATCTGCGGCCGTTACGAAGGCGTGGATGAGCGAGTCGGACAGCATCTGGCCGATCGCGAGCTTTCGATCGGAGATTACGTGCTGAGCGGCGGCGAGTTGGGGGCAGCGGTGATTGTGGACGCGGTCACGCGGCTCATTCCCGGAGCAGTGGGCAATGAAGCTTCGACGCGGCAGGAGTCGTTTACCGCGGTGACGCAAGCCGGCAGCCGGGGACGGTCCCGACTCCACTTGTTCGTCGGGTGGATTGCTGGACTACCCGCACTACACGCGGCCGGCAGATTTTCGCGGCTTGCAGGTTCCTGAGGTTTTGGTCTCGGGCAACCACGAAGAGATACGCCGCTGGCGCCGTCGCACCGCGCTGGAGAAGACGCTGCGCAACCGGCCTGATCTGCTGGATCGCGCCGCGCTTGGCGACGAAGACAAAGAATTGCTGGCCCGGATTACGGGCCGAGAAACTTAAGACCAAATTTTCAGATTTCTGAAACGAAGGGACAAGATCATGACCAACCTGATCATCGAAAAACTTCTAGCGAAAGCCAAGCGCACCGATATTCCTGAGTTCGCTCCCGGCGACAGCGTGCGAGTACAGGTGAAGATCAAAGAAGGCGACAAGGAACGCCTGCAGGCATTTGAGGGCGTGGTGATTTCGCGCAGCCGCGGCCCCCAGGCCAGCTTTACCGTGCGCAAGATCAGCTTTGGCCACGGCGTGGAGCGTATTTTTCCGCTTCATTCCAAAGTGATCGACAGAGTGGAACTGCTGCGCTCATCCAAAGTGCGCCGCGCCAAGCTCTACTATCTGCGAGGTCTGAAAGGCAAGGCGGCCCGCCTGAAGGACGTCGACCGCGAGCACCCGGTGGCGGAAGTCGCCGCGAACTGATCGCTCGGCCTTGGAATGTTGCGGGAATAAAGGCTGGACTATCGGTCGACTTCGAACTGCAGAGTATCTTCGAGGTGTTTTTCCGCCAGCTTGCGGATCAGGAATTGCAGGATCTGACGCTCGCCTTTGCGAATCTCGCGGAATTCGATTCCCAGCCCGCGCTGATCGCCGTGGCGAACCTGGCCTTTGAGCGCCATCTCATAGTCGCCTACGCTTCAACACCAGTTTCAGCTCGGTGCCCGGAAGCACAACATCCTTGGTCGAAACCAGGCAGCCGATCTCTGACATATTCAGTCAAGGCGGCTTTGACGTGAAGAGCCTTGCCGTCCTGCTTGATAAGTTCCGCGAACCCTTCCAGATCGTAGCGTTCGCGCCGGCGGCGACGCTCGTGGGAGGCGAATGTGCCCGCTTTCTTAAGGCCTCCATCGACCAGGATCGGGTCGTAGGATTCTTCCATATCCTGCAGTTCGGCCTCCCACAGAGTGCGGTCCGACTCGACGCACTGGATCCCGATCTGACCCTGTAGTTCGGAATTAGGTCTCGCCGATCCACACCACGCGGCAGAATGCCTTGTTGCGGCCGCGCTCGACCGCGAGAATCTCTCCCGACTTCCTTGACGCAACGCAATCCGGTGACCCGAGCGCCGCGCTGAGAGATATCGTAGGTGCAGGCCATTTCAAGCATGGGCCTGGTTTCGCTGTCCCAGTAGGTAATGCGAACCGGAAGGGCGGCGTGGATGCGCTTTTTCTGGCGCTCCGGCGATGAATTGGAATTATCTTCTGTCACAGTGAGCCTGCGTGCAGACAACTCTCTGAGTCGAAAGTAACAAGCGGGCGCACGACGGTCAATTTACCGCGGTAATAGCACGTTGTGGTTACCTTTGGGCCGCTGAATACACGGCTAGTTGCCACAGTGAGCAGTGGTTTTCCACATTGCGCTGCGTGCCTTAAAGTGGGTGAAGATGGTTGTGGTTTCGATTCCTGCTCTGTGCCGCTAAAGCTCAAGTCCGATTCCGCAAAATCGCTTTCCGCTTCCGCCGTCAAGCTGCGCCTGCTCAAAAAGCTGCGCTGCACGCTGAGGTTTGAAAAGAAGATGTGGCAATTGGGCGCGCGCTTTGTCGCGGGCGTGGATGAAGTGGGACGCGGCTCACTGTTTGGTCCAGTGGTCGCGGCCGCCGTGATCCTCGATCCGGCATACCGCATCCGGGGACTGCGCGATTCCAAGCTGTTATTGGCCGAGCGCCGCGAAATTCTGGCGGAACGCATTCGCGAACATTGCCTTGGCCTGGGCGGTTGCAGCGGTCGACGCCGCGCGGATCGATCAGATCAACATTTACCAGGCGTCGCGGCTGGCCATGCGCGAAGCCGTTTTGAGCCTTAACCCTGGAGCCGATCACCTGCTAGTCGATGCGCTGCGGCTGGACTGCGAACTTCCGCAGCAGCCGATCATTCACGGCGATGCTCTCTCCGCATCCATCGCGGCGGCATCGATCATTGCGAAAGTCGAACGCGACCGCATGATCGTGGAGTGGGACCCGGTCTTTCCGGTTTACGGGCTGGCTTCGAACAAGGGCTACAGCACTCCCCGGCACCTGGCTGCTTTGCGCGAACATGGCCCGTCTCCACTTCATCGCCAGTCGTTTGCGCCGGTGTGGAATGCGCCCGTGCCCCAGGAAGTTCTGGCCTTCATGCTGCACGAAGCCGAAGCCGAGCTCGACAGCGTCGATCTCCCGCTGGCTCAATAGGCGGCCATCCACCGGCGCTGCGCATTCCTTCAAGATACAATCCCCACATGTTACGCATGATGGTCGTAACCGCCCATCCGGATGACGAAGCCAGCAGCTTCGGCGGATCGCTGCGCCTTTATCGAGAGCGCGGCGTAGAAACCTGCGTCATTTGCCTGACCCCCGGCCAGGCCGCCACCTCACCGCGGCGGCGCGCACAACGATCAGGAACTGGCCACAATACGCCGCAAGGAATTTGCCGCACGCCTGCGAAATACTGAAAGTCTCGCGCGGAATTGTGCTGGACTATCCCGACGGCCAGCTGCATCGGCTGGAGATGCAGCGGGTGGTTTCCGATCTCGTGCTGCGCATACGGGAATTTCGTCCGCAGGTCTTGCTCACTTTTGATCCGGGCGGCGGAGTCACCGGCCACACCGATCATTCCATGGCGTCGATCTTCGCCACGCTGGCCTTTCACTGGGCAGGGCGGAGCAATCGCTTTCCGGACCAACTCAATGACTCCGTCACTCCGCACCGCATTCAGAAGTTGTATTACTCTACCGCTGACTTCGTTCTTCCCGGGCGACAGCCGGTCACTCTGCCGCCGATCACGACGGTCATCGAGGTTGGGGATTACCTGGAAACCAAAATTGCAGGCATTCCGGGCGCATGCCAGCCAGCAGCCGCTTTGGTCGTTGTTCGAGGAGTATGCGCGCAAGCGCGGCCGGCGGGAAGTCTTTCATCTGGTGGCTGCGGTAAACGCAGAGGGAGCTGCAGCAGGAGACTGACTTGTTCGCCGGTGTGAGCGAGGAAAAATCTTAACCGCAAAGTACGCCAAGACGACCGCAAAGTTCGCCAAGGAAACTCTGCACAGAATTTTTCTTCGCGTCTCTTTGCGCACTTTGCGGTTAAGTCTTTTGTGCCGGCTTGTTTCTTATCTTGGCTTGATGATGTCGCTCAGGACGTCGGGCTTGGTTTCATCCCGCACCAGGTGAGGATATTTTTCGCCGCCGTGATAGTCGAGCTTGAAGGTTCGGTAGTACTCCGTGTTTTCGACCAGCAACTCGAGGGCGTCTGAGCTTTTCTTCCCTTCGTGCAACGCGTCGCGCAGAATGTTGCGGCGAGAATTTCCTTCCGTTGACCGCGACCACCTTCATGCCCGGGCCGATTCCGGCTTGCGCCGCCGGCATGCCTTCGACGGTATCGACGATCGTCCCGTCCGGTTTCAGCCACAGGCCGATGGAGTAGGCTGCGTTCACCATCTCTCGGTCGTCTTCGCGGGCTCGCACCAATTCCGACTGCGCGTCGTCATAAACCAGCTTCCAGCCGCTGCCTTCGATCCCGCCCAGCGGCGCTCCCGGGCCGTGGTTGCCCAGCCGCTCGATCCAGAAACCGCGCCAGTCGTAAGGCACGACCTGGTTCAGCGTGCTGACAACGTCTTCGAAGGTATAAGTTTTCACCTGCGGCGGACCGCTCGGCGCTCCGTGAAAAAGCCGGCAAAAATCGTCCATGGATTTCTGCCCATGCGTCTGCTGCCGGATGATGGTATCGACCCAAAGCCAGTTCAGCTCATCTTCCTCGTAGTAGTCGAGAGGACGCCGCCATGATTCCCACTGGTGTGGCGCGTCCTGCATGGAGGGAACGCCGTCGGCAGTGTCCTGCAAGTTGCGCCAGGTGCGTCCCGGGCGATGGTCCAGAACGGCGGCGGTATAAGCCAGCGCATCGCGAAACTGCTTCCGGCGTCCGCTCTCCGTCGCGCGCGGTGAGGATCTCGCCCAGATACGTAGTCAGCCCCTCGTACACCCAGAGCAAGTCGGTCTGCATGGGTTTTTCGTAGTCCGGGGTCGCCAGATCAGCGGGACGCCGGTACTTTCCGTTCCACGAATGCACGTATTCGTGCGACAGCAGGCCCGAACTCAGAAGCGCGCTTTCCGGGATCGACCAGCGCGCGCTCGTCGGAGCGGCTGTCATTGGATTCGTGATGCTCCAGGCCAAAGTGCGCCACGTGGTCGCTCAGGCTGTAGAGAAAATGATAGTCGCGGTAGTGCTGCGCTCCGAAAATAGCGCTCGCCTGCGTGACCAGGTTCTTGTAGTGCTCCCAGACATCGGCGGGAGCGTCGAGCGCGGCGGCGCTGTCCGCGGCGATATCCATCTCGACCGGAGGCGTCTGCCCCGGGTTCAGAGGAACTACCTTCAGATATTGTCCGGTAATGACGGGCGCATCGATCAGCATGGTCAGGGAAACCGGCTTGAATGTGATCTGGCGCTGGTCTTTCAGACTGTCGCCGGTTTCGGCAGATACCGGCAGTGAGGTGCCGAATTTCCATCCCGTCGGCAACTTCAAGGCTGGCCTCGTAGGTCAGTTCATCCGAAGTCCAGCCCTCGGGATAAAGCAGCAACGTATTCCAGTTGATCACCGCCATCCGGTCGGTGGCGGTTGCGCCGCCGGTATAAATTCCCTCCGGACCGGCGGGCGAGATGAAGTCCAGCGAGGCTTCGACGCTGGTCACCCCGGCGGGCACCTCAACGTGGAAGGTCCAACCGTCGAGCAGGTCGCGGCGCCACGGCAGAGTCTTGCCCGTTCGCGGTGAACTTCAGTCCGGCGAGATCCTGGATCGGGACCGGTCGGGCCGTGTTCGCCGGGAATCCATTTGGGATAGTAAAGAGTGAGCGTGCCGGGTTTGGCGGGAATGGTCAGCCGGGCGTGGAAAATCTTGCGCGGGGTTTCCGTGGCGTCCACGAAAAGGCTGATATGCGGAGCAGGACCGCCGGCAGCGAACATCGGCGAAACCGAAAGCGGCTAAGAGGGCGATGAAGAAAAACAGAACGCGAAAAATCCTGACCGAGGGAAGTTGATACAAATGCAAGCTCCTTGGGACGTGTCGGGTTACCGCAACAAAACAGTTGAATATAACAGCCGACTGTCAGAATCTGGCTCACGTTTGTGTCTCGCAATGGCGAGACTTTGCAGAAAAGTATTCGAAACTCGAGCAGTTAGCCGATGCTTTGCATGCGGTTGAGCCAAATGCCAAGTGCCAAATGCCAACTGCTCATTTATGATTTCTGCGTGCCCTCTCACTCCCATCGCGGCAAATTCATCACCTTCGAAGGACTCGACGGCTGCGGTAAGAGCACGCAACTGGAGAAGCTGGCACGGTGCTCCGCGCGCAGGGATTGTCTGTGGTGGTGACGCGCGAGCCGGGCGGAACCGCGACCGGGGAAAAAATTCGCCGGCTTCTGCTCGATACCGCTACCGCCGGGCTTTCTCCGCTGGCGGAACTGGCCCTGATGTTCGCCTCCCGCGCTCAACACATCACAGAAGTCATTCAGCCCGCGCTGGCGGAAGGCAGCATCGTGCTCTGCGATCGCTTTACCGATTCGACCGAAGCCTACCAGGGTGGCGGACGCAAGCTGGGCAGCGAGCCGGTGCTGGCGCTGCATCGCATCCTGTGCGGAGATTTGCAGCCCGATCTCACTATCCTGATGGACTCCGATGTCGCCGCCAGCGTGGAGCGCGCCCGCCGCCGCAACAAGGCACACTCCGCCAGGAATAGCCGCGGCAAGAGCGACGAAAACCGCTTCGAACAGGAGAGCCGGGCTTTTTTCGGACGAGTGCGCAGCGCGTACCTGGCGATTGCAGCGCGCGAACCGCAGCGAGTCGTGCTGGTAGATGCGCGCGGGAAAGCCAATGAGACGCACGCGAAGATCGTGGAAATTGTGGCGAAGGCTGAAGCTGGCAGCGAAGACGGCGTGAAGCAGCTGTCAGCTCAGTGCAGCTATCCAGTGGCGATCGGCAATTGGCAGCTTAGCATCAGCAATTGGCCCTGCTCGGATTCTGCTAGACTCGACCAAACTCGCCGTCTTGAGCAGCGAAACCTGCAAACGTGCCAAATTGCCAAGTTGCTAATTGCCAGCTGATCTGCTGATAGCTGAAAGCTGATAGCTGTGTTCAACGATTTCCACGGCAATTCCGACGTGGTCCATCGCCTGCGCGAGATGCTGGCGCGCAATCACTTTCCCCAGGCTGTGATTCTGGCTGGTCCCGCCGGGTTCGGGCAAATACACGCTCGCGCTCATGCTGGCGAAGGCGATGAATTGCCTGTCGCCGATCCATCACCGACGGCCTGCCCGATTTCTGCGGCAAGTGCTCCAACTGCATGCGCATCGCGCAGTCGCGAGGATCTCGACGCCCGCTTTGCCGAAGCGGTCGAAGCTCGCGAGAACCTGCGCGAGACGGACAAGAAAGAAACGCGGCTGTTTGTCCAGACCCATCCCGACGTGCTGGTCATTCCGCCCGATCCGCCGCAGATGATGATCAAGGTGGACCAGGTGCGTCGCGTGATTGAGACCATCTATTACCGGCCGGGCGAAGCCAGGGAACGGGTTTACATCTTCACCGATTCGTCTTTCATGAAGGAAGCGGCCAACTCGCTCCTGAAAGTGCTGGAAGAGCCGCCTGAGTTCGCCACGATTTTTCTGCTGACCGAAAATCCGGGCGAACTGCTGCCGACCATCCGCTCGCGCTCCATGATCGTCACGCTGGCGCTCTGCCCGCCGAAGAAATCGAGAGAGATCTGGCCCAGCATCGACCGGAGTGGACGGCGAAACAGCGGGCCCTGGTGGCTCGCCTTTCGAAGGCGCCGTCGGCGCGGCCCGCAGCTTCGATCTTGGCCGGCTACACCGCCGCCCGCACCCAGGCTCTGACCATCCTCAATACCGCCGCTGCGCGGCGACCGATCACAGCGAGCTGTTCAAAGTCACCGAGACCTATCGCGCCGGAGCCGAGGGCCGCGAGAAAATCGAAAAGCTGCTGCGCACGCTTTACAGCCTGCTGCAGGATCTGATGTTCCTGAATTCGGGCACGCCGGAGTTGGTCCGCAATACCGATATCCAGGCCGAACTGAAGAACTGGCGGAATCGGCGACTTCGACTGGATTGCCTTCGCCGCCGAGCGCCTGAACGAAGTCGAACGCGGAATGCGCCGTAACCTGTTGCGATCGCTGTCGCTGGATGCGTTTGCGACGGCGCTGGAAAGAAGCGCATAGCTTGGAGCAGCAGTTGGCATTTCAGCACTTGCACGTCGAAGCCCGGGAGCCAATTGCGACACGGCTCAAGTGCTAAGTGCCTATGTGCTAATTGCCTAAGTGCTGATTGCTAAGTGCTTTCTGCCCCACAACTTGAGCATTGTCATATCGCCGTTGCTGTGCTAGGTTATGAGCAACTCACGCCTTCAGTATCCACAATCACAGCAGCGCGTGTTGTGGCCCGCAAAAAGCGTGTCAAACAGGTGGTGCCATGAAAGATGCAATCGATTCCCTCCCAGCCGATCGGACCAGCGAAGCAGAGGGCTTTGCCAACCGCAAGCTGATCCGCCCTTCGCTGAACCGCAACGACCACAATCATGCGCCGGCACCCACGGTCAGGCCAACAGTCGACGAGCGGTACGCCGGGAACGGTCCGATCGTCCTGAACGCAACGAACGGCACGATCGCACGAACGGCGGCGGCGCAGGAAAGCCGCGCCCCCGGAGCAGACCAACGCCGAGAACTTCTACTACCAGAAGCAGATGCAGTCGAAAACGCCGATGGTCATCGTGCTGCGCGACGGCGAAGAAATTCACGGCATGATCGAGTGGTACGACAAGAGCTGCATCAAGATCAACCGCAACGGCCAGACCAATCTGCTGATCTACAAGCCCGCGATCAAGTACATGTACAAAGAAGGGCGAAAACAGCAAGAAGTAGGCTTTCAGCTGTCAGCTCTCAGCTTTCAGCAAACGCCTTCCAGCGACGCTTCCGACACGAATCCAGGTCTCGACTTCCAAGAATGAATCGCGGCGGACTGACACGAAACAGTCCATGGCCGATCTGCCGACCAGTCTCAGCGGACCACTGAAAGCTGATAGCTGACAGACTGACAGCTTCCTACAACTTCGGCAGCACGATTCCCTTCTGCGACTGGTACTTCCCTTTGCGGTCCGCGTAGCTGACTTCGCACACTTCATCGCCGTGGAAGAACAGAATCTGGCACAAGCCTTCGTTGGCGTAGATCTTCGCGGGCAAGGGAGTGGTGTTGGAGATTTCGAGGGTAACAAAGCCTTCCCACTCCGGCTCGAACGGGGTGACGTTCACGATGATTCCGCAGCGCGCGTATGTGGACTTGCCCACGCAGATTGTCAGCACATCGCGGGGAATCTTGAAGTACTCGACCGAACGCGCCAGGGCAAACGAATTCGGCGGAACGATGGCGCACTCCGAACTCACCGTGACAAACGAGCGCTCGTCGAAATTCTTGGGATCCACCACCGTGCAATTCACGTTGGTAAAAATCTTGAACTCGTCGGCCACACGCAAGTCATAGCCATACGAAGACAGGCCATAGGAAATCACACCTTCGCGCACCTGCTTCTCGGAGAAGGGGTTAATCATGTCGTGTTCCTGGGCCATCTTGCGGATCCAGCGGTCACTCTTCAGCATGCGGCTCCTTGGGGAAATTGAGTAATTGGGGAATTTCGTAATCTGGTAATTGGAAAATCATGCCCTCGGGTTTTGGCTTTAAATTACCAAATTACCCGATTACCAAATTGCTCAATGCTGTCAGGCTGGGTGCCGTCATCTTACGGTACACAAGCTGCCGTTGACAATCTCTCTTATCTCCCTTAGCATCAAGCACTTGGTGGGTTATTCTCAGTCCGCCGCCGGGAGCAAACCGTGATCAAGCTCGACATCATCAACGAAGTGGTGAACAAGACCGGCATCACCAAGACCAAGGCCGAACTCGCCGTCGAAACCGTTTTCGAGAGCATGAGGCGGTCTTTGTCGAAGGGCGATCGCATTGAGCTGCGGGGCTTTGGCGTGTTCAACGTGCGGCCGCGCAAGACCGGCATCGGACGCAATCCGCGCACCGGCGCCGAAGTTTCGATTCCGCCTGGCAAAGCGGTTCGCTTCAAGCCCGGCAAGGAGTTGCAGTCGATCGACTAGCGGACTGTCTATTTTACGCCGGTCCCGCCGCGAACCATCGACGCGGCTCACATGGCGGGGGCGCTCGTCTCCGCACTGGTATCGCAGCATCAAAGTCTTCATGTCCGATCTGACTCCGCCACTTTCCGCTCCCACTGCCGAGTATTTACCCGCGGAAACCTACATCATTCAACCTCCTAAGCAAAGCTATTGGCTGCACATCCTGCTGTTTGTGGCCACGATTTTCACCACGCTGGTTGTGGGGGCGAAGATGGAGTTTGACTTCCTCAACAACGCCCCGCCGTTTATTCACGGAGATGAATTTATCCCGCTATTTCCGGTGGGCTGGGCGCTGAAGGAACCAGCTCGCCTGCTGCTCGGCATTCCCTTCTCGGCCACGCTGCTTATTGATCCTGCTGGCGCATGAGATGGGACACTATCTGTATTGCCGCTACTACGGCGTGTATGCGACCCTCCCCTTCTTCATCCCGGCGCCAACTTTGATCGGCACGTTAGGGGCGGTGATTCGCATACGATCTCCCATCCGCTCGCGCTGCGCGTTGTTCGACATTGGGATCGCGGGCCCCATCGCTGGATTTGTGGTGGCTCTGACTGCACTGGTGATTGCCATGGCACACTCGCGCGTGATGCCGGACGTAATGGCAAATTCCGATATCGAGATGGGCTATCCACTCATCTTCAAGGTGGTCCATGCCATGCTTCCGCTGGCGGATGTGCACGGCGGATCGTCACTTCTGCACGACATTTATTTTCATCCCACCGCAATTGCCGCGTGGGTGGGAATGTTCGCGACCGCGCTGAATCTCCTGCCTGGCGGCCAACTGGATGGCGGGCATATCGTCTTCTCTCTCAATCCGCGAGCTCATCGCATCGTGTCGCGGCTGACCATCCTGGCGCTGATTCCAATGGCGTTTTATTTCTGGGCAGGCTGGCTGCTGTGGGCAATTCTGTTGCGCCTGAGCGGCATGCGGCATCCCATGGTGGCGGAATGGCCGGGAGTGACCAGCGGGCGGCGTTGGCTTGCTGTCTTCGGGCTGCTGCTAATGGTGCTTACACTGACTCCAGCGCCCTTCGCGCACAGTTCGTTGCTGTTGGTGATTCGGGAGCTGCGCGGGCACTAGCGCGCTGTCAGGCGGCGTGCGCCTGGTCAGGAATGACGTGCAACGCGCGAAGACCGTTAATCCTCCACCACTCTTGCCGTCATCTCCGCCGATGGTTCGCCTCCCGCGATCGCCTGGGCCACAATCAACCGCCTGGCTTCCATGCGGATTTTCGGCAAGTGATAGAAAAATGAAATGGCGGCGCCGACGCAAGCCACCGCGCCGATAGAAACCGTCAACGGCGCTCCCAGATGATGCGCCAAGGCGCCGGAAAATAACGATCCAAAGGGCGCCATTCCCATAAACATCATCGTGTACAGCGCCATGACGCGGCCGCGCAGCTGGTCCGGCACCATCGCCTGAATCAGCGTGTTCGAAGACGACATGCCCAGCATCATGCAATATCCCACCGGCAGCAGCAGGATGGCGGAGAGCCAGAAGTTACGCGAAAGCGAAAACAGCACCAGGCTGATGCCAAATCCACCGCAGGAAAATGCCACCCAGCGCCCCAGACCGCTCACTCCGGCGCGCGTGGCTAAAGTAAGAGCTCCTAACAGCGCGCCAACGCCGGTCGCACCCATCAGAATTCCCAGGCCGCGCGCTCCGCCGTGCAAAATCCTGTCGGCGAACACGGGCATGAGAATGGTGTACGGCATCGCAACCAGACTTACCAGACCAAGCAGAAGCAGAATGGCGCGAATCGGGGCGGCATTGCGGACAAAGCGGAACCCTTCGATCAGGTGAGCCAGCGCTGGACCAGAGGGCGCGAGCGCCGAAGGCCGATCCACCCGCATCAGGAGCAGTCCCGCGATCACTGCGATGTAGCTGGCGGAATTTGCGAAGAAGCACCAGCCCTCGCCGATTTTCGCCACCAGAATTCCCGCGATCGCAGGGCCGACGATGCGGGCGCCATTGAACATGGAAGAATTCAGCGCAATCGCGTTCATCAGGTCTTCCTTGCCCACCATGTCCACCAGGAAAGTCTGCCGGGCGGGAATGTCAAAGGCATTCACCACGCCCAGGAGGGCGGCCAGCACGAAGATATGCCACACTCGCACGACTCCCGTGAGCGTAAGCGCGGCAAAAATAGCCGCCAGAATCATGGACGAGATCTGAGTGCCGATGACCAGCCTTCGGCGGTTGAAGCGGTCGGCTGCGATTCCTCCCAGCGGCGCCACCAGAAAAACCGGAAACTGGCTGGCGAATCCAGCCGCTCCCAACAGCAGGGTGGAGCCGGTCAGGCGATAGACCAGCCATGACTCTGCAACTGTTTGCATCCATGTGCCGATCAGGGAAATAAGCTGTCCGCCGATGAAGAGCTGGAAGTTACGGTGCCTTAAGGCGCGCAAGATGGCCGGCAGCCATCCCGTATTCGGGGACGGTATTCCGGAATCTGCTGATAAGGGCTCAATTGCTTCTGAGATGGCCGGAGGGCGCCGGGCTGGAACTGGCTGAATCGGTCATTTCAAAAACGCTGTTCGGCCCCCTTGTTGCCACTCCCTGCGTATCCCAGGTCAGCACGGAAGCGGAATCCGACTTTCACCCTGTATAAACTTCCAGCTTTCGCGCTGTCACCGGCTGGAGTAGAGTATTCGATGTTTGGCGGCGGTATAGAAGCTAGTATAAAGGCCCAGGCCGGAGAATCTATTCAGGCGTCCGCAAATCGTCCCATTGTTGACACGTCGGCTGTCGGAGAAACCATGAGCACTGATCAGGTTCACCTTGAGCGCCGATCATCGCACCGCTTCGATTTCCAACTGCCCGTGATTGTTCGCCTGGCGGGCCTCGACCGTGAAGGCTACGGTTTTACCCAGGACGTGAGCGGCCGCGGAGCATTCTTCTACACCGATTTCCAGCTGACTGAAGGAGACGCGATCGAGTTGACGCTGGTCATGCCCGCCGAGATCACGTTGACCGAGAACATGCGCGTCCGCTGCCGCGGCCAGGTCATGCGGGTGATTCCGATTCAGAGCAAGTTCGGGGTGGCGGTTCATCTGCAAGGATACGAATTTCTGCCCAAAGCCGAAACCGCCGCTCAAATTTCAGCGAACTTTCCCCGGATCTCCGGCTTGCATGGAGCTGGTCAGGCAGAAAAGAATGCGGCCATTCCCGCTTCCCGCAGCGTCGCGGTGGGAGGATCGGAAAGCGGACCCTTGGGAAATGGCTGATCCGGAGGGCGGCGATCCTGGACAGTCAAGCAGTCGTGGGCGCATATCCCCCGCCGGGCGCGGTTTTTCCACTCTTTTCCTTCTTCCCAATCTCCCCTATTTTGCATAAAATGTCAATCACACATGGAAGACTCGGTTTCGGACTCCTCCTGATGCGTTCGTCCCCCGGTTGGTCATCGAAGATATGCGGTACATGCAATTTCGTTTTGGGAATAGGGATATCCCTCGACAGATGCGACAGAGTTACGGAAGTCATTTGGCGTAGCCCTTATTACTCAATAACATGCTGATTTAAGACAGATTGAGGTCCCGGCGATGCAGGGCGTTGCAGTTACTCTCCTGAGCGAAGACAGAGAACGGCTCTCCGTACTCCAGCACCGTCTGGAGGGCACCGGGATGGGCCGGAATGTCTTCAGCCACGCCGGGATTTCCCACCAGCGCCACCGACCCGGTGCTGCGCCAGATGCAGGACGTGCGCACCGAAGTAGTCCTCCTCGACATTGACGCGCACAATCCGCAACGAGCCATCAGCGCCATCGAACTGATCCAGGCGAACACCAGCGACATCGCGGTTTTTGCCATCGGCGAAATGAGTCATCCGCCCACCATCGTGGCGGCGATGCGCGCCGGGGCCGGAGAATTTCTGGAGCGCGACGCTACCCCGAAGCCCTGATCGAGGCTTTCAATCGCTTTACGACATCGCGCGGCAAAGGCCGCACTACTTCGGGGCGCGCCCGAATATTTACCGTCGTAAATTCCAAAGGCGGCGCGGGCGGCACCACGGTTGCCGTCAACACCGCGATTGCGCTTCAGGAATCGCAAGGCGGAGTTTTGCTGGTTGATTTTGCCCCCCTGGGACACTGCTCGCTGCATCTCAACGTGCGGCCCACTTTCGGAGTGGTCGATGCTTTGCAAAATCTGCATCGCCTGGATGCTTCGCTGCTCGAAGGCCTGATGACGCAGTGCAAGGGCGACCTGCAGTTGCTCGCCGGTCCGCAACAGCCGCAGAGCCTGACGCCGACCGCAGCGGAACTGGCCCGCCTGTTCGACCTTCTGGTGACTCATTTCCGTTATGTGGTTGTGGACTGCACTGGTCGCGTTGATCAGACGGCGCGCTTGTTGTGCGATCTCTCGAACGCCGTTCTGCTGGTTGCGCAAGCGGACGTGGTTTCGCTCTGGAGCGCCAACCGCATTCGCACATTTCTGGAAGAGGGCGCTACCCGTGATCGGGTGCGAATCGTCCTGAATCGCTACAAGAAGATTCCCGGATTCACCGACGAGGACGTCGAGAAAGCCACCAACAGCAAGCTCCTGTGGAAGGTGCCCAACAACTTCCAATCGATTGCTCCGGCCATCGACAAGGGGGTTCCGGTAGCGCTGGAGAACAATGACATTGGCCGCTCGTTCCAGGCGCTGGCGGCGACCCTGGCCCAGGCCTCGCCGATGGGCGAAGGCTCCCTCGATTTGGCCTACAAGGATGACAAGGCCGGTGCCAAAAAAGCGACTGGCCGTCTGCTCATTTCACCTTTGCGCGCAGGCCAGTAACCCCAGAATCATCATCTGAGTCTGCTTCTTCGTTCTCTCTTCCAATTCCAGCAACAGACTTGAAACTATCGGTCGCCCCTCCGGCGTCTTAGCGAGATCATGCGCTTCGCTGGGATCACTCCTCCAGTCGTAGAGTTGCGCGCCGAGTTTGTCGTGCACGATCAGTTGCCATCGGGGCGTGACCAGAGTCTGCATGGAACCGGTAGTGGCTATAGGAACCTTGTCCCCGGCTGCTCTGTCCGCGGGGACGACAATGTTGGTCTGTGGAAGCTGAGACAGCGGATCAGGCCATTGCGAACTGGCTTCCGGAGATTGCCACAGTTCGCTCAAAGCAGGCCCGGGAAAGATTTTTTGGGCGCCGTCACCCAGCAAACTCAGGACGGTGGCAGGAATGGCGGCATTGCTGACCGGCGTCGCGATTCTGAGTCCGGCCGGAATATGTCCTGGATAAGAAATGATGAGTGGGACGTGAACCAGTTCCCAGTAGAGCGCGGCACCATGATAGGTGAGACCGTGATCTCCGAGAGATTCACCGTGATCTGAAGTGATCACCACAATCGTATTTTCAGCCAGCCCCAGCCGTTGCAAGTCCGCCAGCAGCCGTCCGAATTGGTCGTCGGCATAGGCTACGCCTGCGTCGTACTCGTCAATCGGTGTCCCCTGATCCCATGCAGGCTTCGCGTAGTTCCACGGTCCGCCATACTTGTAGTGAACGTCGAGGTAATTGAGGAAGGCAAAGAAGGGACGTTTTCGATCGCGCTCAATCCACTCGAGCGCTTCCTGATTTACATCGCTCGCGCGCTTGCGAACTCCGAATGCCCCGCCATACTCGCCCGATCCCTCGGAATCCTGATCAAGCCATGAACCTAATCCCAGGTAGCGGAGTAGGCGCGTGGCCTTGCTCTTGTTGCTGCGGTAGAAATAAAAACGCGCGAGCTTACGGCCGTATATGGTGCGGGTGAGCGAATCGCCGGCAGAAAAGAAATAATCCTCGAAGCGAATAAAGCCGCGGCCCAGTCCGACATCGTCGCTGAAATACACCCGGTTGGCGGAAAATGCTCCTGTCCGGTAGCCACGCTGTTGCAGCGCTTCCCCCAGCGTCGGATATCCGTTCATGGCAGTGCGTCCCCAGCCCAGCCAGGGCATGGGCTGCACGTTCACCAGGCCGTGTTCCAGCGGATAGCGGCCAGTGAGCAGCGACGCATGCGAAGGCAGGCTCCAGGAGCAGGGGGCAATGGCGTTTTCAAACAGCACTCCCTGTTTCGCCAGACGGTCCAGCGCCGGGCTGGTGGGCCGCGCGTAGCCGTACGTGGAAAGATGGTCCGCCCGCAGCGTGTCCATCACCAGCACGAGCACGTTGGGCGACCCGGGCGACGCAACCGGAAGCCGGGCTTCCACGATGCGCTCGTGAAGCCACTTCCCGCCTTGAATACCAACGAAAATGACGAGCAGGGCTGCAACCAGATACGCCCAGGACTTTCTCCAGAATCTGATGGCTACTGCCTCGTGGGTTCCCAGCCAGCGGACAAAAGCGGCGGCGACGCCCAGCGCCAACAGCAGGCTGGCTCGCGAATACAATCTGCCGGTCAGCGTGAGCCAATCATAGGCAGCCAGAAAAGTCAGGATGAAAACCAGCACTCGGGTGGCCGGAATCTTTTTGAAAAATCGAGAAGCCAGCCAGATAACCAGGGCAACCAGCAGAAAGAAGATCAGGTCGACAATGGGCGCGACCCACAGAATCTCCTTCGAAACGTGCATCATTCGGCCCCACTGCTTCCAATTAATCCGCTGAAACAGTAGAAGCCCGAGACCTTCGATCAGGCCGGTGAA
This sequence comes from Terriglobia bacterium, assembly GCA_963812465.1. Taxonomy (GTDB): domain Bacteria; phylum Acidobacteriota; class Terriglobia; order Terriglobales; family Acidobacteriaceae; genus JAIQFF01. The sequence continues at coordinate 143,292 of CAWEVE010000028.1, read as the reverse complement.
AATCCCGCACCATGCGGCAATTAGAAATAGAGACGCCCACAGCCACTGATGATTCCTGAACTTGCGACTGCAATGTGTATGATCGCTCTTCATTCGATGTGCGTGGCCGTCGACGTCCTTACCACATGCTCTCATAGTCGGCGCTGGCGGCACGGCGTGGTGTAGCGCCGTCAAATTCATGAACCACGAAGGACACGAAGTCACACGAAGGTTTTGGTTTCCTTCGTGTACCTTTGTGTCCTTTGTGGTGAAATCAGGGTGTCGCCCGATAGTTTCGAAGCGCGGATGCCGCCCACCCAAACTCGATCCCGTTCTGTCCTGCTTCCACTTTGTCTTGCCGGCGGCTTTCTAGCGCGCCTGATTCCGGCGCGCCTGACCTTTCTTAATCCCGACGAAGTCCTGCACTATTTACTGTCCCACCAGCCCTCTCTCGCAGCCACCTACGAGGCTACGCTTACGACCGCGCATCCCCCGCTTCTGATTCTTTTCTTGCATTACTGGCAATTGCTGGGACACTCCGAGATCGTCTTGCGGTTTCCTTCGTTGCTTGCGGGCACGGCTTTTGCCTGGGTGATGTATCTATGGTTGAAGAGAGTATCGGACAGATCCGCCGCCCTCACCGGCCTGGTTCTGTTCCTGTTTTCCCCGGCAATCGTCTCGGTTTCAGCGGAGGTCCGGCAGTACGCTTTCCTGTTGTTCTTTGCCGCAACCAGTTTGTACTTCCTCGAGCGCGCGATCGAAGACGATTCAGCCGCGATGATGTTGGTCTTCCGCTATCGCTCTCTATCTTGCGCTGTTGACCCACTATTCCTCGCTGATTTTTGCTCTCACGCTTGGGATCTATGCTCTTGTCCGATTGCGCGGCTCAAAAGCCAACGGCCGGCTCATCGCAGCCTGGAGCATCGGCCAGGCGGGCGCCCTCGCCATCTGCGGCTTTCTTTACTACAGTCATATCGCCCAGCTCCGGCACAGCGCGTTGCCGCAGCAGATCGCCGACACCTGGCTTCGGAGTTCCATCTTCCATCCCGGCCAGGACCACGTTGTCGTGTTCGTTGCGAGCAGAACCGTAAGGCTCTTCCGATACCTGTTCAGCAACGGCACCATCGGATTTCTGGCGCTTCTTGTTTTCCTTTGCGGAGTCCTGCTCTTAATGCTGGATCGCAACTCTCACTCGGTGGATCGAAGGCCCACGCCGCGTCAGCTCGCGTTGTTGTTATCGCTGCCATTCCTGATCACCGCCGGTGTTGCGGTTGCCGGGATCTATCCGTATGGCGGCACTCGTCATGATGTTTTGCTTTCGATTTTCGCCATGTCGGGTATCGCTTTGGGGCTGGGGCGCCTGAAGGTATTGCAGGAGTGGCAACGACTCGCGGCGGTGGGCGCCGCACTTGCGATCGGCAATCTGTTTCCCTTTCCCACTCCTCCGTTCATCAAGCCGATGAACCAAAACCGTATTCTGATGAGCGCGGCGATCGCCTCGATGCGCCGGGAAGCGCCTCCGGGCTCGGTCTTCCTGACCGATTACGAAGGCGGCCTGATGCTGAGTTACTACCTTTGCCCCGATCGAGTGGTCGAAATCAAGACGACCCAGACATTTCTGCACTCCTCTTGCGGGAATTATCGGGTCATCGCGTCTTCTCCGGAGCTGTGGTCCTACGACGCTCAAACTTTGCCAGAAGCTCTGCGGGAAGTGTCCCAGGAATCTCAGGCCGGCTCGGGGGCGAATGCGTGGCTATTTCAGGCAGGATGGATCGACGAAAAACAGGCCGAATGGATTGCCGAGCTTTCGCGGTCCGGCTGCGGTAACCCACAGCTATTCGGGCAAGACATTCTTTTGTGCCAGATAGGAAGCACCTCGCCGCCGACATTAGCCGCCTAGAAGATAGTGACCACGCGGGCCACTGATTGGCGGATATAGGGACCAAAAAATTAAGAGGCAGGTTGCGTCGCCTGCCTCTTTGTGGGGTGAACTCCTCAGAATCACGGCCAGGAGTGCCGCGTTATGAGGGCATAAAAGTTGACTCACATTAACCTCGACGCTCGCACGGCACAATACTGAAAAAATACTAGGGCGGTTGGGCATGAGCGGACGTGGTCAGGTGCTCCACCCCAGCGGTGCGACATCCTGAGCGCTGAGCTTTTGTCATCCTGACGCTGTGCGTCTGTCATCCTGAGCGCAGGCCATCCATTCGCTTGCGAATGGATGGCCGGAGTCGAAGGACCCCTATTGCCTTAACGGTCGTCGCCGCGATGGATTCTCTCCGCAAAGTTCAAGCGTCAAATTCTCCAGAACCTCTACTCCGGTGGAGAACGCAGGGGTCCTTCGACTCCGTAGTTGCTTCGCGTTGCGAAGCAACTCACTCCGCTCAGGATGACAAATTAGAAGCGAGTAAGCGGTGTGATCCCTTTTCCTTCCACGCACTCGTACCCGCGGCCTGCGGCGAGATTCTTGTAATCCTCAGTAGCACCGCTCGGCCAATCGATCACCAGGCGATCGATTTTGTCGAGCTTTCCCAGGCCGAAGGTCAGAGGCAACTCGGATTGCGAAAGATAACTGGATCCACCTTTCACCAGGCGTGACTGGGTTGATCCACCGCTAAAAATTCGCACTCTGGCGCCGATCGCATCCCGATTCGATTTAGTCCCGACCAAGCGAATCCGAACGCTATTGTTTCCAGCCAACTGGTCATTGCGGTAAAGATAGGCGGGGCCGTTGTTGGTCGTCATGAGCAGATCGAGATCGCCATCGCGGTCAAAATCGGCATAGGCCAGACCCCGTCCGACCTTGGGCTGACTGAAACCGCCGCCGATTTCGTTCGCCACGTCGGTAAATCTTCCGTGCCCATTGTTCAGAAATAACTGCGGAGCTTGCGCATAGCCGACGCCGCGAACGTTGCGCACGGTGTCGTCAATGTGTCCATTTACAACTGCCAGATCGAGCCAGCCGTCCAGATTCGCATCGAGAAACACGCAGCCAAATCCCAATCTGTCTTTCGAGGCCAGCCCCACTCCGCTCTGCGTGGCCACGTCCGCGTAATTTGTCCCGCTAGCAAGATAGAGGCCAATCATCTCGTTGTCGAAATTGGTGATGGCAACTCCCGAGCTTCCCGAGTTGTTGAAGTCGGCTACGTCCACGCCCATGCCGGCGCGGGCCTTGCCTTCCGCACTGAAGGCGATGCCGGCGTCCAGCGCAACATCTTTAAAGGTTCCGTTGTGCTGGTTGCGATAGAGCTTGTTGGGCTGGGTGTCATTCGCTACCAGCAGGTCGGGCCAGCCGTCCTGATCGTAATCGAGCATGGCCACGCCCAGCGATTTCGAACTGCTGTCGAAAATCCCGCTGGTTGGAGTGACGTCTTCAAATTTTCCGTTGCCCAGGTTATGAAAAAGCCAGCAGGTTTCTCCGCGGTATGCTTCCGGGGTGCAGTACGACTTATTCTTTCCGTCAAGGCTGCAAAACACATCGTGCTCCGGAGACCACTTCACATAATTGCAGACAAACAAATCCAGCAACCCATCGCGATCAAAATCAAACCACAAGGCGGACGTGCTGAAGGCCTGTCGTCCTCCCAGGCCACTGGCCTTGGTGACATCGACAAATGTTCCCTTGCCCGTGTTCTGGAACAGCCGGTTTTGGCCGACGCAAGTCACCAGCAGGTCGGGATAGCCGTCGTTGTTGTAGTCGCCCACCGCGACCCCCATGCCATACATCTCTACTTCGAGACCCGCGCTGCGCGTGACGTCCGAGAAAGTGCCATTGCGATTGTTGCGGTAAAGCTTCAGCGTACTGGATTCGCGCTTGTGGCCCGGCCAGTCCATTCCGTTGATCAACAGAATGTCCTGCCATCCATCGTTGTCATAATCGAAGAACGCGCATCCCGCGCCTAGGGTTTCGGGAAGCAGCTTGCCTCCATAGGCGCCGCTGTTATGGTGAAAACGCACGCCGGACGTGGAGGTCACATCCACCAGGCGAAATCCGGGAGAAGAAGGGCCTTGGGGTATGGCTGTCGCGTCTGGGAGCAAACCTGAAGCGGTAGCAAGGCCGGCCATGCCGAACAGAAATCGGCGACGGTTCACGGAAGATTTACCAGCCCGTTGCGGATGGCGTACACGACCAGTTCGGCAGTTTTGTGAATGCCCAGTGCGTCCATGATATTGGCGCGGTGAACCGCGACCGTGTTGGCGCTCAGATCAAGCACGCTGGCAATTTCCTTGTTGGATTTTCCGTCGACAATCATTTGCAGGATTTCAAGTTCGCGCGGCGTAAGGTGTTCGTCGCGTTCACCCCTGAGCGTAGTCGGGCGGTGCAGCTGCGAATCCAGAACCGTTTCCCCTGCCACCACTCGCCGAATCGCCGCGCCTAATTCCAGGTCCACGGCATTCTTGAGCACGTAACCGCGAGCGCCCGCATCCAGAGCCTGACGCACCAGGGTCTCCTCCGGATGCATGCTGAGCATGAGCACCAGAATTTTTGGATGTCCCTGGAGAATCTTTCGCGTGGCTTCCAGACCGTTCATCTTCGGCATGGCGCAATCCATCACCACAACCTGGGGCTGGAGCTTCTGCGCCATCTGAACCGCCTCGGCGCCGTCGCCGGCCTCGCCGGTTACCTCGATATCCGCCTCGTCTTCGAGGATGCGCCGGAACCCGCGCCGCACCAGGCTGTGGTCATCCACCAACAGCACAGAAATTTTATCCGCCATGGGAATCCATTTTCTCACTCAATCTTTCTCGGGGAATCGTAAGTCGAATCAGAGTGCCACCTTCCGTGGGCCGGGCAAATTCGATGGTGCCATCCAGCAACTCAGCGCGCTCCCGCATTGCCACCAGCCCAATTCCCTGCTTCCCTGCCTGCGCTGTAAACCCGCTGCCGTGATCTTCGACTTCCAGTTTCAGAGTCCTGGGCAGAAACTGCAAACGCACCCAGGCTTCTTTGGCCCCAGAATGACGGGTCACATTATTCAGCGCTTCCTGCAGCAACGCGATAGACGTGAATTGCAGAATTGCCGTCCACGGGAAAACCGGTTCCTGATTTCTCATAGGATATGTGAATGCCGGCCTGCCGTTCCACCACCGGCAGATACCAGTCGAGCGTACTCTCCAGACCGGACTCGTCAAGCATTACCGGATGCAGCGCCTGCGAAAGGCTGCGAACCTTGTCCAGCGTACTCTGCGCGATCTCCGCAACTTCGCGCAACTCGGCGCGCAACGGCGAACCCTCCGGCACCTGGTTGCCGGCACGCGAAAGCATGGCTCCGACGGCAGTCAAAATCTGGCCAAATTCGTCGTGCAGCTCCCGCGAAATATGCCGCAAGGTTGATTCCTGAGTCGAAATCAGTTTCTGGGCCAGTTCACTGCGCTGGGCGGAAAGCGCGGCCAGTTGCGCGAACAACTCCCGGTTGGAACGGATGGAATAGAGTCCAGTGAGAAGTATGGCGATCAGCGTGAGCGCAAGAAACAGATATACCTGCCGCTGTACCCGGTCATAAATCTGGCCAATGCGCAAAGCCGCCTGCTCTTCACTCTCGTTGTTCTGCACCAGCAAACGCGCCACCGCCGTGCTCAGCGCCGCCTGGCGCGCCTGCAGCGAAAGCTGGATCTGGCTGCGCGCTTCGTCGTGCTTGCCGTTCGCGGCCAGGGCAAATGTGCGATCGACCGCATCCCAGAACTGCGCCATCGAGTTTCCCAGATACTGACGCTGTTCCGGAGTGCGATCCGCCACCGCCACTTGCTCCTCCTTACGCAACGCATCATCCAGGTCGGCGCGGATACGCTGGAATTGCGCCGTCCACGCGGTCAGGGGATAGGGCTCGTTGTTATCCACGATGTCGCGCATCGCCAGCGCCAGCGTGTTGAGATCGTTTTGAATGCGAAGCAGCTGCAGCGAATCCTTGCGGTTGCGGTCCACCAGGTTGTTCTGCAATTCGCGCAGGCCGGAAATCTGCCACGTAATGTATCCGGAACAGGCCACCACGGCGGCCAATGTAATGATCAGCCCCAAGACGAGTCCCGGAGTGGGAGACCGATGAGGCGCAAGCGGGCGCGGCACGCCCTGAGGATACAACGCGCTCATCTGAAGTACCAACGTATCTGCCCGTTGTGTCAGCTCAAACGTGTCATCCTGAGCGGAGGCCATCCATTCGCTTGCGAATGGATGGCCGGAGTCGAAGGACCCCTACATTTGGCAATAACTCTTCAGTGCGTGCAACATCCGACAGCCTTGCCGCAGGCAGGGGTCCTTCGACTCACCTGCTCCTTCGCGAGCGAAGGAGCAGGATCGCTCAGGATGACAGTGATGTAGAAGATTGCGTCCACCGCCAAGGCCGCCTCGCCGCGCATTTATACTCGGAAGCGTAATCGGGAGAACGAATGCGAAAGCTGTTTTCGTTGTGGATGTGCCTGACGTGTCTGGTGTCATGCGCACTCGCCCACACCTCGGCCTCCGAGTCCGTGGCTCAGACTGAAAGCATCTACGCCGATGTATTGGACGCCTACGGCGCGTTCAGCACTATCGACTCGGGCCTGATGAAAAGCTACGACGGAAAAGACCGCAAAGCCTGGGAGACGATCTACCGCAAGAAGCGGGCGGCGCTGGTCGCACATCTGTCGAAACTGCCGGCCACCGGGCTTTCCAAAACCGATGCCCGCGCCGTCACCCTCATGCGCGCCGCTCTCTCTGATTTCCCGGAAAATGCGTCGACTCCCTCTCCCCAGAGTAATTGCAAGAACGCGAAGAATCCGGATCTTGGGTACGACGCGCTGCGGGCCGCCTTGTATTCGTGCTTTGACGAACTCGCTAACAGGCTGGAGTTCGAGGGCACGTCGGTCAACCGCGTATCCGCCTTCAGCTTGCTGGAACAGATCAAAGAACCTGAAAGACGTAAGAAGTTGTTTCTTGCGTTTAATCCTTTGTGGGAAGCGTTGAACGGAAAAGATGAGCCCAATAGCCCCTACCGGCGAATGATCCGGATGGCCGCAGCCGACGCGGCAAAGCATGGCTCAGCCGTTACCGCGGCTGCCGACAGCCTCGGGGTTGACCCCCCAGACGTTGAAGCCTGGCTCGAACGCATTCTCGATACCTGGCGCCGGGTAAGCGGCGACACTCCGCTCGAGCCCTGGGACTACCGGTATGTCGCTGGAGAAACTGGCCGGAAGCTGGATCAAGCCATCCCACGGGAGGCGTTGCAGAAGATCAGCGAGCGCTACTACCACGACCTTGGCGCCGATCTTGAGGGTCTCGGCGTCCTGTACGATCTCGATCCCCGGCCGGGCAAGGCGCCCCTGGCCTATACCGATCTGCTGCGAGGCGGCCGCATGGTGAATGGCGCGTGGCGGCCGGCCATCGCTCGCATTTCAGCGAGCTACGACCGCGGCGGCCTTTCCAATATGCTTGAGCTGGTGCATGAAGAAGGCCACGCGGTTCATTTTGTCGCGGTTCGGGCCCGTCCTGCTTTCACTTACAACGACAGTCTGCTGTTCATCGAGGCCTTCGCGGATGTTCCGTCATGGAGCGTCTATGAACCCTCCTGGCAGCAAAAATATCTGGGCACTTCCTCTTCACAGTCGGAGTCGTTGCGGAATCTGTACTCGGGAGTCATGCTCGACGTTGCCTGGGCGCTTTTTGAAATCCGAATGCTAAACAACCCGGCGGCGGACCCGAACGCGGTGTGGACCGACATCACCAGCCGCTATCTGCACATTGTGCCGCATCCCGAGTATTCCTGGTGGGCGGTCCGCGTACAGCTGGTAGACTCTCCCGGCTACATGGTGAACTACGGTCTGGGGGCCGTCATCACGGCCGACATTAGACAACGCATCCGGCAATCTCTGGGACCATTCGATACCGGCGATCCGCGTTGGTATCCCTGGATTTCAGATCATTTGCTCAAGGTCGGAGGAGAATTCGAAACCCAGGACCTTCTGCGCCAGTTTCTCGGGCGGCCGGTATCGCCGCAAGCTTTGATTGACGGCATGGAAAGGCTGGCTCCGGCGCAATAACCCGTTCAGCGAAGATTCAGTTCTGGCTGGGCGGAGGGGTGTCCAGATCCTGAGGAAACGACTTGAAGGATACTTCGCGTGACTTCGACGAAGTCTTCTTGTTGGAGTCTGTGCTGTACTGAGTCAGTGTCCCCTTCAGCAGGTAATAGGCTTCGTCGCCGGGGTTTTTCCCTGGTCCACGTTCGATATTCCCCTTGAATTCGTACCACACGCCGTGGACCGTCTCGGTGGTAAAGCTCAACTTCCTGCCGTCCAGCGTGCTCGGCTTGAAGAAGTGATCGAGGAACTGGCCGTGATCGCTTTCCAGATCGCCGTAGCGGGAAATAAAACCAGTCACCTGGTTTGCGTCTTCAACGTTAAGTTGCACGAACTCCCCGTCCTGCAGGAAGGAGTACATGCCCGAGTAGTTCTCGGCCGGCTTGCCGGCAGGAGCACTCGGCGTCGTGTTCTGCGCCCTCAGAAGCGCACATGCCAGCAGCAAGATCACGGGAAGCGTTCTGTACCGTCTGCCCATGTAAGTATTAGAGCATTAAAGCACTAAAAAGCGGAGAGCGTCTCCTCTCGACCTCCAGAGCGCCCTCCTGAGGCCCAAAACGGGCCGCGATCGACGAGCTCGTCAGATCGATGAACTCGTCAGTATGTGGGACTGAATGAGCAGTCTATAATTAAACTTTGCTGATTCGGCCTAATTGATGAGAACTTCCCCGCGCTTTTGGAATCCACGCTCGAACCAGCGCCAGAAGTCGCGCCTGCGCCGGTGCTCCTGGTCGACCTGCCCGCCTGGCACACGGTCTTTTTGCAGAACCTTTCGGACCTGCTTCGTCCTCGCCCGCAAGCGCCTTTTCAATCCTCGTCCAGGCCGGGATCGTTTTGGCCCGACGTTTTCGTCACCTCGCGCCTGCCCTGGAACCGGTTTGGCCTGTCTGTGATCTGCCACCTCGCCGCGATCGTTGTCCTCTGGGGATCAGTTCAGCTTTGGCCCCAACGGCCGGAAGTCGTGGTCAGCCGAACTTTCAATCGAGCGGACGTGATCTACTACGCTCCCGCCGAATATCTGCCGCCGCTGGATACCGGCGGCGCCCGGAAGCCGAGGCCGCAAAAAGGAGAGCCGGAACACGCTCCGCAGCCAATCATTTCGGTGCCGCCCGAGTCCGACAATCGCAGCCAGACGATTGTCACTCCGTCGGACGTCAAGCTGAATCACGACGTGCCGCTGCCAAACATTGTCGCCTGGTCGCAAACTGCCCGGCCGGTGGTGCCGCTGGCTTCGACCAGCGCGGCGGCGAGCCGGAGGCTTCCAAGCCTTCCGCGTCCTGCAGTCGCGCCCGCTCCGGAAACCATGCCGGCTAACGGCCAGCAGGCTCCCACCTTGTCGCAAGCGGTGGTGGCGCCGGCGCCGGAAGTGGACGCCGCTTCGGCGCGCAAGTTAGGAGATCTCAACATCGGCCACTCTGAAGTGGTCGCTCCCGCTCCGGAGTTGCCGGTCGCGGAGCAATACACAGGCAACGCAGGCTCCCAACCCGCGCTCGGAAACGGCGGGCCCACGGTCGTGGCGCCGCCGCCCTCGATCCAGGGCAATGCGGGATCTGACAATGGAGGCCGGCTCATCGCGCTCGGCATTCATCCCGCAGCAGCCCGTGAGCCGATGGACATGCCGGCCGGAAATCGCCGTGGCACCTTTGCCGCGACTCCCGCCGGAAAGGCGGGCGCAGCAGGCACTCCTGACATTTCGGCAAACACCGAGCGCGGGAGTGGGAACGGTTCAAACCCAGGCAAAGGCGATGGCATTCCCACCGGCCTGACCGTCGGTGCCGCGCCCAATGCTCAAAATACCTCTACCGTCGCGGACGCAACTCCGCCGCGAGTCACTGCTCCTCGCGGCCCATTCTGCTCCCGCAGCGGTCGGCGAAGACAAAGCCACCGACGTCGATCACTGGATCTTCGGCGATCGCAAGTTTTACAAGATGACGCTCAACATGCCCAATTTGAATTCGGCAGGCGGAAGCTGGGTCATTCGTTTTGCCGAACTGAATGGGACTGAGGGCAAGAATGAAGACAAGAGTGAAAACAAGGGAGAGCTGACCGCGCCGGTGGCCACGCAGAAAGTCGATCCCGCCTATCCGCTGGAGATGATGCGCCGCAATGTGCAGGGCACAGTCACGCTTTATGCCGTCATCCGCAATGACGGCACGGTCACGGATGTCCGGGTTCTGCGCGGCGTCGACGACCAACTCGATCAGTATGCGCGCGCCGCGCTGGCGCACTGGCGCTTTCGTCCCGCAACCAAAAACGGCAATGCAGTTGATCTCGAAGCCGTGGTGCTGATCCCATTCAAGCCGGTACGAGGCAAGTCAAGCTTCTAGTCGAGCAACTGAAAACTGAAACGGAAACTGAAAACTGGTTTCGCTTACTTACCCGCCCCTGTCTTGCCCTCCAACATCGCGTAAATGTCCGGATTGGAGCAGACCTCGTAGTACCACCGCTCGGTCCAGTGCTGCAGGGAAAATTTCTGCGGATCGATTTGCGGAATCTGGCTGGAGCGCACCAGGATTTTTTTGAAAATGTCATTGCCGATCGGCACCAGGCCGCGGTGCAGTCGAAAGGTTTCGCTGCCCCACAGCGCGGGCAAATCGAGTTGGCAGGCTTCGAGAGAAATTTCCTGCTGCAACCGTGGAAACGCCGCCTCGCTGATGCGAATTCCGTTCAGATTGTATTTCAGGATGAAATCTTCCGGGCTCTCTTTCGCGTCGGCATCGTCGAGCGTCTGAAAGGCATACACGTTGAACGGGCTATCCACACCCTGCGATGGCCTTGCGTACGCGCTTGCTGCAGGAGGACAGCCGGTCGCTTTCGTTCAAGGCCTCGGAAATCATGATCTGATGTTCGCCATCCATCAGGTACATCGGCGGCGAATCCTGAAATGAAATTCCTGTTCCCAGTTCCAGCGCGGGCAATCCTGCGCGCTCCAGGAGATGGTTGTAGCCGCGGACGATCTCGATGATCTCCCGCGCCAGCACGCAAGCCCGGCTCACTGCCAGCGACGCTTCGCCTTCGTGCTCCAGCATGGCGACAATGATGGCGTCGCCTTCGACAAACACCTTGCGGGCGCCGTACTTGGCCAGCAATTTGTTGACTGGATCGTAAAAATTCAGGCTGAAGTAGGAAGCCGGGTTCATGCCGCGTTCCAGCAACGACCGGGTAAGCCGCGACGAGTCCCGGATATCGGCTTTTAGAATCACGTGACGCAGGACTTTTTCTTCCGACGGCTTCTGCTCCTCCGGCAACAGGAACTCATACAGCGTTCCATTCATGGCGGAGAGTTCCCGCATCTTCGAATTGCCGATCAGATTGCCGCTGTCCAGCGCGGAATTGAGCGCTTCCAGCCGCCGCAAATCGCGGTGATAGCGCAGGAAGTCGCGCAGAAAGCGCGCCGCCATTTTTGACCGGTCAGCTCCCCGGCATGCCGCACAACGCGCCACCGCCGAATACAGGCTCTCGGGAGAAAGCTTGCCGTGTTCTGCGATCAGCTTCTCCACCCGATCGCGCTCTTCACGCGAGATCAAGCCATTCTTCAATTGCTGCGCGTTGATGCGTGGCGAGTATTCGCCCAGCAGCGGCACCACTTCATAGGACGCGATCACGTAGTCCATCAGCTTCTCGCGCTCCAGCAACTCCACCCAGGCCTGCAGGCGCGCCTTCTGTGCGCGGCCCTCACGGGTGGCTTCGTCGGGCTGGCCCGCGCCCACCAGTTCGTGGGCATTTTCGGGGACGTTCAACCAGCCGTCGACCACGCTATCGTCCTCCGCTTTCGAGCCCAGATTCAGCGTCAGCAGAAATTCGCGGACAACCCGGCGCACATTGGAAAATCGGTCCGGGTCGCGATCGAAATTGCCCAGCATCACATAGTGCTCGGCATTCAGGTAGGTGTCGCAACCGTCTTCGGTGAATACCAGCGGGTTGAGGAAGAGCTTGTATTCCGCCTCGCCGCGGTTGCCGAAAAGCGATCGCCGCATGCGGGCCAGCGTTTCCTTTTCAATCTCGCGCAAGATGCGGAACAGCTCCTGCCCCGTCTTGCGCAGGATGATTTTTTTTGCCACCTGGAAGGTTGCCACCTTCTCGCGATACTCCAGCGCTTTCTGCTGGCGCACGCCTTCGTAGCTCTTCAGCATCATGCGGCCACGTTCCAGCAATTGAGCGAATTGTGCGTTCAACTCGACCCGCAGAAATTTGATGATGGCCACTCGAGCCAGTACGTCCACCGAAAGATTTTCCGCCGCCTTGGCGCGATTCAGCGCCGACACATGCAGGTCTGCCAGAAGGGTCTTGAGTTCCGACGGATTTGTTTTGGGCGCGAGCGGGTTTGCCGCTCGCATGGATCCCGGCAAAGTGATTGCCTGCGCTCCGGTCCTGCGGCTCAGCCGCCAGCAATCCGTCCATGTCGCCATGACGCACGATGATGCGCGCGATCCGCAGCCGCGCCTGCTCCACGAATCGCGGGCTCAGGTGGACGTCGTGACGCAGGTTGTCCACGCCCAGCTGCAGATCATCCAGAGGAAGCTTAGGCGTGTAGCTGCTGAGGTTGGGAGGCGGAATCTCCTCCGCCGAGCGGCCGAGTTTGAAGATCGGTATGCGTGGCATCGTGGGCGGTCTCGCTTGGCTTCGACTGCCGCGCTGGACTGCATCAGGCCGGCTGAAGGGCTGCGCTTATGCCTGCGCCGCTCCCCGCAAACGACTGATTTTATGGCCTATAAGGGAGCGTAGCATGGGAGCGAACCGGGGCCAACGTTACCCAAGTTACGTGCGCCGGCCGTGGGAATTCCGGTGCGGATCGAGGACAAATTCCTCGGTCAACCTGTCTTAAGGGCGCGTGTCCAGCGGATGCGATGCCTTCTCGAAAAACTCGTTCTGCAGCTTGAGGCTTTCGCCATCCGCTTTGACGGCGCGAATCGCCTTCACAATCCCGTCGATCCAGGCGTTCATTTTGTACTGGCCCATCTCAAGTGTCGCCGCGGAGCCGTCCCCGGAATAGTGGTTGGGAAAGCGGGCATACCACCAGATTCCGGTGTAGAGATTCTCGGGCAGCTTCTGCCGCCCCAGATCGCCTCCCGACTCGCTTTTGGCGCGATCAAGATGCACCAGTTCGGGATGCGAGACCATGGTGGTCGAGGTCTCGACTTCTCCCGCGTGCATGTCTGGCCCCGTACTCTTGCGCGCGGGACCGCCGGCGGGCGGTTCCATCAGGCCAAATACGTAAACCACATAATCATGCGGTTTTTCCAGTTGGGTCTGGGCGAAGAAAGGGAGCAAACTCTCATTTCCGCCGTGACCATTCACAATGATGACTTTCTTGCAGCCATTCCTGGCCATCTCGTCCGTGGTCTCCTGCAATAACGCCAACTGTAATTGCCGGCTATAGGCAATGGTGCCGGGTTCGTGCCGGGCCTCAAGGATCTGGCCAAAATAGTACTCAGGAAAAACCACGGCATATTCCTGGTCGGCGGCGTGGAGAGCTGCATAGCGAACGTTGAGCAGATCGGTTCCTAAGGGCAGATGAGGGCCGTGCTTTTCCAGAATGCCGAAGGGCAGCAGGCATGTGCCTTGCGACTGCTGGATCGCCGAACGGAAATCGCCCGCAGTGAGTTCTTCCCAGTGGGTTGAGAGTTTGGTTTGCGACCAGCCCAAGAGCGTGCAAAAACACAGCAATCCTGCGGCGATGAGAGCTTTGCCCATGACATTTTTCTCCTGAGGTTGGGCATTTTAGCATTGCACTGTCACGCCAAAGCACAATGCGAACTCGCGTATCACGCCCTGAACCTTGGTTACCTCAGTCACGGTGCCTGCGAACCAATGCCCATGTATGATTTGACGGACCGTGAACTCAATGAAAAAGCTTAAGTTTCTGGTTTCGCTGACGACCAACGACAACGACTATCAGATCGAGCAAGCTGCGGACGCTGAAGCAGCCGCCCGACGCCTGGGCGTCGACGTTCAAATCATCTACGCGGACAATGATTCCATCACCCAGAGTCAGCAGATTCTGAATGTCATTCAGTCGCGATCCGACTCTCAGCCTGACGGAATCGTTTTCGAACCCGTGGGGGGAACCGCGCTGCCGCAGGTGGCTCGCGCCGCGGCCGCCGCGGGCATCGGCTGGGTAGTGCTGAATCGCAACGTCGAATACATTGCCGAACTCCGCAAAACCTGCCGCGTTCCCATCTTCGGAGTCAGCTCCGACCATGAGGAAATCGGCCGCATTCAGGGACATCAGTTTGCCGCGCTTCTACCCAGAGGCGGAGCCGTTCTATACGTTCAAGGCCCATCTGAGAGCCTGGCCGCGAAGCAGAGGACGACCGGTATGTACGAGACCAAGCCGGCTGACGTACAGGTAAAAGTCATGCGGGCACAGTGGACCGAAGCCAGTTCCTATCGGGCAGTAAGCTCCTGGCTGCGGTTGTCCACTTCTCACCAGAATCGAATCGACCTGATTGCCGCTCAGGATGACGGCATGGCGTTGGGCGCGCGAAAGGCCTTTCAGGAGCTGCCTGACAGTGCGGCTCGACAGCGCTGGCTCAGCTTGCCCTTCATCGGATGCGACGGCCTGCCCAAAACAGGTCAGGCCTGGGTAAAAAGAGGCCTCTTGACCGCTACCATTTTCGCCGGACCGAACACGGGTCAAGCTCTGGAAATGCTGGTGAAGGCCTTCCAGACTGGCGCCATGCCGCCGGAGAACACCCTGACCGTGCCCCTATCCGTTCCACCGCTCGACGCGCTGGCCGCGAGCCAGGCAGAAAAAGTACGGCTGCTGTCAGTCTAGGAAGTCACGACTCGTCTTCTCTTGCTCTTAACTCTTGGTAAATTGGTTGTTGTTTATCTTGAGGAGAAGACATGCCTACCCTGGTCGCCGAACCCACTCGCATCCGTGCCGCCGGCACAAAACCGAAACTGATCGACGAATTCATCGGCCGCGTCAACACCAAGACCTCAGGAGTGAGCGTCGCCCACATGCGCAGTCCGCAGGGCTGGGAAGAGCCCGGCCAGACGCCGGAATTTGACGAATTCACGCTGGTGCTCAAAGGAGTCCTGCACGTGAAGCACAAAACCGGAGAGCTTGATGTTGCCGCGGGGCAGGCGGTCATCGCCCACCGCGGCGAGTGGGTTCAATATTCCACGCCAGGCGAAGGTGAAACCGAATACATCGCCATCTGCCTGCCGGCTTTTTCGATGGAGACGGTTCACCGGGACGAATGAGGCGCCCTCCCAGCTTTCGGCAAAACAGGCGAAAAATGGGCGCCCGATTCACTCCCATCCAGATTTTGAATTCAAGGGTGCTGCCAGATAGGTCATAATGCGTGCCTGGAAAGACCTGGCAGCCCATGCTGATACGTCTGGGATATGACATCCAATTCGAGATCCCCGAGCCCGTGGCCATGGTTGGGATGTTGCACGTGCATCCTTCTCGCGTCGCAGATTTGCGCGAACCGGACGAGGTCAGCATCAGTCCTGAGATGAAAGTCGAGAGCTATTTCGACAGCTACGGCAATCGCTGTGCCCGATGGTTAGCCCCGGCGGGACCGCTGCGGCTGAACGGATCCACTTTAATCGAAGATCCGGGAACGCCGGACGAAGGCGATCCCGATGCGCAAGAGCATCCGGTGAATGAATTGCCGCCGGAGACGCTTCGCTATCTGCTCAACAGCCGGTACTGCGAGGTAGACCGCATGTCGAATATTGCGGTTGAATTGTTCGGCCACCTGAAGCCGGGATGGAGCCGGGTACAGGCCATCTGCGGCTGGGTGAACTGGAAGGTGGCGTTCGGCTACAACTACGCGCGTTCTTCAAAGACCGCGCTGGATGTCTTCACCGAGCGCACCGGAGTCTGCCGCGACTTCCAGCACCTGGCGGTCACCTTTTGCCGCGCCCTGAACATTCCGGCCCGCTATGCTACCGGATATCTGGGCGATATCGGTGTGCCGAAGGAACCGACGCCGATGGATTTCAGCGCGTGGTTCGAAGTCTATCTGCAAAATCGCTGGTGGACTTTCGATGCGCGCCATATCCAGCCCCGGATCGGACGGGTGCTGATGGCCACCGGCCGCGACGCTTCAGACGTCGCCATTACAACCTCGTTCGGCATCGCCAATCTGACTGGTTTTAGCGTGGTGACGGAAGAAGTGACGGAGTAATACGAATCGCCCTTGTTTCGAGCGCTTAGCCTTCAACTCCTGGCGTGATTATTGATTGCCTTCCACAATCTTGCTTTCCACGTGGGTATGCTCAAAATCTTTGTTTTCCATCGAAATTGACATCTTGCGGTTGAAGAAGAACAGAACGTGAATTTTAAATTCGCTGCCCATGCTGGTGGGAAACCAGACACCATCTTCCTGTCTGCGATAGTGGACTGCGAAACCTATGCCCGGCAGATCGGTTCCCAGGAAAGTGCGAACCCCGAACGGAATGCGTTTGGATAGCTTGCTGAACACATAAATTGGTTGCAGCTCGCTTTCGTCGATGAACGCCTCACCCGCCCAGTCAATATCCTCCGAGTCTTTCGGAGTGAAACCGATGTGGTAGGTCTTGTGGCCCTCGAAGGTTTCTTCCCCGATCAGGCGAAACTGGTAGTCCTGCTGCTGTTCCGTGGTGAGCGGGAAGAGATCACGGGCGAGGCCGTCCTTGGAATGGTCGTCGGTTAGATCCTCGCGAAAGCTGTGAACCAGTTCTGCGTCCGTGCTGTCGGGTTCGGGCACCGGCTCACCCGAGAAGTCTACATACTTGCCGCCATGCCAGTACCGGCCAGTCAGCTGCTGAAGCGCTTTCCCGGTGCCGTCGGGCTTGGGGACAACGTGGTAATCGGCCGTTTCTTCACGCAATACCTTGCCGTTGCCCTTTCTGGAAACTACGTGGATGCGCTGGTGATAGACGTACTGGCTCCGCAGCTTTTCGCTGCGGTCCTGGTTGGCAGCCACCTGGGCCATGATGCTTTCGGCGGTGACGGCCTCAGTGGCGGGAGCACTGACCTGACCGACGACGCCGCGAGTAAGACGATCGCGACCAGGCGAAGCACGGCCATGGAGCCTCTCATAGGCATTACTTACGCAAATCTCGCGCCTGAGAGTTCAATCTGATTTGACGAGTCGACGTAGTCCTGGAATACGCCGCAAAAGCCTGCGTTTTTTCTGCGGAATCCATCAAAGATCGAGTCTAGGGCCGCTCTTCATCCCCTCCAGCAGGACGGCAATTTGCTCCAGACGCTCAGTGGTGAGTTTCGCCGACACGCTGTTCTTCTGAGCCATCAGGATCAGCTTTACCGAGACCAGGAACACTCCCGCTTCGAGCAGCAACTCGTGGGTAAATCCTTTGACAAATATGGATACGACAAAAAGTACCAGAGTCAAAGCAATGACCACCGCCGACCAGGGATCCAAACGGCTTGATTCTTGACTGGACATGTCCCCGCCTCCCTGCACATTCACTTTTTAAAGGGCGCTCACTTCCGCGGATGATCATTTTCGAACTTGTTGCGGAAGATGAGCGGTAAGCGTGCCTCGGTGTCGGAAGGAAAACCCGCCCGCCGTAGTTGACACGAAAATCGAGGATCAACACCCTGCGCCGTTCCACCCTACGGAGCTTCGATCAGCTCCATCTTTGCCTTCGCGGGTGCGGTGCAGGACCATCACTTTGCCTTGGGGATCGCGGAAGACAAAAACGTCACGGTCGCGAAAGTGGGCTTCTTTGATGGCCTCCTCCAGGGTCATGGGGCGGGTTGCGACCGCATCCTCGGAGCGCACCAGATGCACCTCGGTGGATTTGGCGATTGCTGGGAACTTGTGCACGACCAGGGAAATCTCGGTAGTTTCTGCGAGTCCAACCGCCACCGGCAGGCTGTCCTGCGCGCCCTTGCCGTTCCATTTCTTTTGCTGGATCTTATGCTCGTGACGTTTCTTGCTGCGCCAGCGGGTCTTGTATTTGACTGCCTGCTTTTCCAGGTGCTCGAGCGCCTGGCTGATGGCGGACTTCATGTCGCCGGACTGGGCAACGCCAACCAGCGGCCCGTTGCGTGGGCTGATCGTGATTTCGGCCTTGTGGCGGTGTTTTTCGATGCTCAGCGTTACCTTGCTGTCGAATTGATCGCCTAGAATTTTTCGGATTTTCGTCAGCCCGGTTTCGACTGACTTGCGGAGGGCAGGAGTGATTTCACACTGTCTGGCGGTGAACTCTACGTTCATGAGCGCCCCTTTCTCTCTTCATGGGCCGCGACTTGCGGCACGACTAAAGCCGCGCCCTTCCCTCTTTATTTTTTTACTCTTCGCTGGTGTGTGCTGGGGATGCGCATGTCTTCCCGATACTTCGCGACCGTGCGGCGTGTGACCTGGATACCCTGGGATTGAAGAATTCTGGTGATCTGTTCGTCAGTCAAAGGCCGGAGTGGATCTTCTTCCTCGATCAGCTTTTTGACCCGGCGCTTGAGGATGAGCAGCGAAGTGTTGCCGCCCTGGGGACCGTTCACGCTCTCGCTGAAGAAGTATCGCAATTCGAAAACGCCCTGGGGAGTGTGGGCATATTTGTTGGCGACGGCCCGGCTCACCGTGGAAGGATGCACCCCGATCTCTTCAGCGACTTCCTTGATCATCATGGGTTTGAGCTGGTCGATGCCTTTTTCCAGAAAATCCTGCTGCCGGGTCACGATGGAATAGCAGACTTTGGTGATGGTCTGCTTGCGCTGTTCGATGTTCTTGATGAGCTGAATGGCGCTCTTGTAGCGCTCTTTGACGTAATTGCGCGTGTCCTTGTCATTGGTATCGCGAGTCAGCAGGCGCTTGTAGGCCGGATTCAGGCGCAACACCGGAACGTCATCTTCGTTCATCATCACCAGCCACTCGTCGCCGTGTTTGATAAAAGCAACGTCGGGCTCGATCAGCCGGGGACGCTCTTGTTGTAACGCAGGCCGGGACGGGGATCGAGGGTTCGAATGTATTCCAACGCTTCCTGCACGGCTTCCGGCGGACGGTTGATGGCGCGCGCAATTTCCTTGTACTGCTTGTTCTGCAGAGCGCGCAGATGCTGGTCCACGATGGCAACCGCATCGGAAAGAACTTGCGCGGTGGCCTCGCCGTTGCCGTTCTTGTGAGCGGCAAGTTGCTGCTGGTGGTAACGCAATTGGTAGAGCAGACAATCGCGCAGATCGCGGCAGGCGACTCCCGGCGGATCCATCTGGCGTATCAGATCCAGGGCTTCGTGCAAATCCGCCAGGTTGAAGCTGGGCTGATACGCAGGTTGAGCCGACTTTCGCGCGGGAACCGGGGCGGGCTGTGGCTCACGGGCGCAGCCGTGATTTCAGGCGCCGTCACTTCCGGCGCGGGCGCAAAGGCAGTGCCGGCGGAAGCATGCAGATCGGAAGCGGATTCGTCCCATTCAGCACTGAGGCCTCACCAATCGATTCGGGAACTCCTTCGAGCCCTTCTTCGTCGTCGGTGGACAATCCCAGCGCGGCAGCTTCTTTCACCACGTTGGCCGCGATGGTGGCGTCGACCTCGGGCGCCGATGGCGGGGCGATGCCCAGCAACTCATCATCACTCGCGATCAGATAGCCATCTTCACTCAGGTTGCCGATGATGATTTCGGAAGCCTCCCGCACCTCCGGACTCACCGAGAGAGCCCCGAGTTGCCAGGCCAGATGGTCGGAGAGCGTGGTGGGCTTGGAAAGAAAATTCTCAAATGAAGGCCGCTCGATCTCTTCCATCTCGCCGCGGCTGCGATAGCCGGGATCGAGATATTCCTGGAAGAACGAGCCGAAATCGATCTCTTCGAACGGATCTTTCTTTTCGACCGCGGTAACGGTGTTTTCTTCGGGGGCAACCCGTTCGCGGTCTTCTTCGCGGCGCGCAGCATCATCAAGCAGCGGGACCGAGTCTTCCAGTTCTTCCAGAACCGGATTCTCCACCATCTCCGCGGTTATCATGTCGCGCAACTCAAGCTTGTTCAGCGCCAGAACGCTGACCATCTGCACGAGGCCAGGAGTGAGGATCTGCCTCTGCGAGACTTTCAGATGGAGCTTGGGCTGGAGTAGAACCATAATTCTTAATTCGTTCAGTTACGAAAACCATCTCCCAGTCGTCTGCGCTGAAACTGACAACCGAAAACTGACAACTGTCAGTTTTACAGACGGTCTTTTGTACCAGCAGTCTTTCACCGACTGTTTTTCGACCGAGTGGTTTCACGCACTCTCTCTCAAACCAGCGAAAAACTCTCCCCCAAATACACTTTCCGCACCTGGGGATCGCTGGCCAGCTGCTCGGGCATGCCCGAGGCTAAAATCCTTCCGCCATCGATGATGTAGGCCCGATCCGTGACCGCCAGCGTCTCGCGCACGTTGTGATCGGTGATCAACACTCCGATCCCGCTGGCCTTCAAATCGCTGATGATCTTCTGCAGATCGAGCACTGCGATCGGGTCGATACCGGAAAACGGTTCGTCGAGCAAAATAAATCTCGGGTTGATGCACAAAGCGCGGGCAATTTCCACGCGCCGCCGCTCTCCCCCAGACAGAGCGTATCCGCGATTTTGCCGGATATGCTCCAAGCCCAGCTGATCGATCAACTCTTCCATTTTTTCCCGGCGCTCATGCCAGGAAATGGGCTGGGCTTCCAGCACCGCCAGGATGTTTTCCTCAACTGTCAGTTTGCGGAAGACCGAAGCTTCCTGAGGCAGATAACTGATGCCATATTGGCGTGCCCGCAAATACATTGGCACGTCAGTAATATCTTCCTCATCAATAAGTACTCGGCCAGTATCAGGGGGGATCAAGCCTACGATGGTGTAAAACGTTGTGGTCTTGCCGGCACCGTTAGGTCCAAGTAAACCAACAACTTCGCCCTGCCCTACTCGAATACTGACGCCATTCACAACCCTGCGACCGCGGTACGACTTGCCGATTTCGTCGGTGGCAAGGGTACGCATTTAACGTGCCACTCGCGTCTGAGTGACAGTAGGGGATGTGTTATCGCCTTCAACCAGGACCCTATCATCGTGTCTAAATAAAGTCAACGAAACCCCCGTAATCTTGCCACGTTCGGCATCAAAAATGCTCGGGGTTCCACCGCTCAGGACGAACTTGTCGTCGGCGGCGGTGTACACCAGCAATTCGCCGGTGGCTTTCCGGGTCGGTTGAGTGATGACCACTTGCTCCCTTGCGATGATGTGATCGATCTTCCCTATTCCCGCGCTTGCCCCTGCAACTGACTGATTTGGTGTCGCATGGTCTCCAGTTTGCTGCTCTCGGGCCTGCAGAAATACATCCATTTCACGCGCGGTGATCGTGAGGTCTGAACTCTTCGCCTGTACGTCGCCTTCGAAGTGGGCCGTGCGCTCGGCGTCCGTATAGCTGAATCGGGCGGACGTGATTTTCACAGGTGTGACTTTTCCGCTCTTTCTCCGTTTGGACCAGCACTGTCGACACCGGTTGAGTAGCCGATCCACGCGCCACAACCGAGCGGCGATTGCGGTCGAACTCGATCGAGGGCGCCTCGATAACGTTGGCGTCCTGCCACAGCCGGGCATCCCCGGTGTAGACCGCGACCGCAGGAGCTGCTGTGTGCCGTCATGGCTTGAGCGCTCACGTGAATCGGAGCGGAAGAAGCCAGCAGCGCGCCATTGGGCTGGGCTTTCAGGTCGCTGTAGGTGCTCTTTACGTCGCCTTCGGCGAAGGCCATCCCCGGTCGCGCGATTCAGCCGCATGGTCCGCGCGGTAGTGGTCATGCCGCCATCGATGATCCGAGGAGACCCGGTGAGCACGAGCATCTGGTCGGCCGGTGTGTAGCGTGCCCCGTTCCCCCCAGGCTTTGCGTTCGGCGTCATGGTAGGCGACGTTTCCCTGCTGCACGATGGAGTCAATGCCGCTGCCGGGATGAAATGACGCATCCAGCATCGTGCTGGTGCTGACCCGGTCGGGCTGGCCCGGGGTTTGCGAAACCACGCGAGCGTTCGGGGCGCCGTGTACCGACGCGAGCTGGCCCAGATCGTCGAAACCCGCATGAAACTTGCCGGCCGTGACCAAGGTCTGCCCGCTGGCGGGCGCGATGGGGCGAATGGCAATTTGGGCCGCTCCAGAAGTGTCGGCACGCTTGAGCCGGCGACCGTTGGCCACCACAAAGTCGATGGCCGACGCTGTGATCTCGACGTCCTGCGCGCCGGCGGAGGCGTTGCTGGGCTGCTGATGCTGCAACAGTTTGACATTTCCTGGCTATGGACTGTGGTCAGAACGTTGTTTCCAGTGAAGTTCATGACCACCAGGCCGGCATTGCCCTGCATCGGCTGCGTCCCCGAATTGACCATTCGAACATCGCCGGAGAAAGTGGCGGTGCGCAAGGTTTCCTGGGACTGTGCCGCCATGAGCAACTCTAACTGGTTGGACTGAGCCTTCGTGGTGCTTACACCGCGGGATTCCACCCGAACGTTGCCGACGGCGAGAATGCGTTCCACAGAATTGTCCGGACGCAGGAAAAGCGTGCCTTTATCGGCCGTGGCCCGGCGGTCCGCGTTCTCCAGGTGCGGAAGTTCCAGAAGAACGACGCGCGGATTCTTGCTGATGGTGCCGCTGACCGCTGTCAGCCTGGCGGGAGTGGCGCCATGGAAGTCGACGTCCACCTGCGAATGCAGAGTCAGTATGGCGGTATCGGCCACATAGTTGAGACCAACGGCCGACCCGTTGGCCTCGGGAATACTGAACTCCACTTTCTCCTTGGTCGAGGCGTTGCCTGTCTTCTGGTTGAAGAGCAGATTAGTGGTAGTGAGGTGAATGGGATTTTTCAGTTCTTTCGGCGCCGCCTGGTCGGGATGAGTCAATCCTTCCGGGTTGGCCTCAAGATCCATCTGGACCTCACCCTTTGCCAGGACATCGCCGGATTGCGGATCAAATTCAAAATCCGCACCGTAGATCTGGTCGAAGCGGCTGGAGTCGCGCCCGTACAGCGTAATGGTGACGTCGTGCAACTCGGCGCGGCCGCCCTGCTTGAATTGCACCGCCTTGCGGGCCTGAACTTTGAAAAGAGTGTGGCCCTGTTCGGAGCGGGAGACGGTAAAACCCTGCGCGCTCTGCTGGATTTCAATTCCGATTTTTGCCGGCACCTCCTTGAGCGCATTCTGCACCCGGTGCCGGGCGTAGAAATACACCGCCGCGACCACCAGCACCAGGCCGATGGCGCCGGCCGCAAACCAGCGACGCAGGCCGGATATGGAAAGGGGCATCTGAGGACAGTGTAATTCACGCCCAGGAGGTTAAGGGCTGGCACTTCGGCTGCGGAATCAAAAGTGGTCTTTTCAAGACCAGTTCCCGGTTTTCAGTACTGAGTTCTCAGATCCATCTCACAGCGAAAATTTCGGATTGCCTTCAAGAACTTCTCCTTCGAGTTTTGGCAGCTCGTCTTTTTTCCATAGGCGGGCACGATGCCGGACGCGATATGCCAGCGGGCCGCCATCCGGACGATCACTGCGCTCAATCGGACGAGGGATACACACAAATTCCGTTTCCAGCGAGTCACTGCTCACGCGTACCGTCGTGTAACCGTGGCCGCCCATATCGACGAATGAAAGATGTGGCGAAAGATCCGGGTTGGACAACGCTCGCGCCTTCACGATGTCTCCGCTTTTCACGTACTCCAGGCACGAGCGCACTCCATGGCGCAGCAGCATATTGATGGTCGGCTGGGGACCGTGGTCCTCCGGCCCTTGGCCGACGAAGAGGGATCGAAGCGGATGTTCTTTGGGGAATTTGTGCTCGAAGGCCTCGACCAATCCCGGGTGCTGAGATGGAACCGGTCACGAAAGCGACACCGACGGGCTGGAATGGTTGGGGTGGCAAAGCTTTTGCAGACAGTCCTGCCCAGAAACTGTGGCGATCGCCTGCCACGGTGGCAAACCCTGTAATTCCATGGTCGCGGACGAAATCATAAATCTCGCCGCGTTCCACATACGCGCTGCCGTGATCGCCGCCACCGAAGCCAGCGTATCCCTCGCCCGGCCAGGGCTTGGTTAGCCCGGCCGGCAGGTTTTGCGGATCGGCGCGCATATCGAGCGTCGCGGTGGTGTTGCCCCAGATCTTCCAGGTGGCTGTCGAGGTTCGCAAGCGCTCGAGAAACCATGCCTTCTGCTCGGCGCCGAGGATGGTTTGAGCCGGTTGATCCTTGCGAAAATTGGGGACCTCGAGGTTGCCGTATCGGATCGAATCCGGCGGATGGCCGCCGTTGTAGGTTCGACCGGCGTCAAGAATCGCCATCGCTTCTTCGGGCATGAACTCCGGAAAATCTTCGCTGGAAAAAACGTGGGCCTCCTCCCTGTCGGTCGGTTCCTCCGAGCGATAGCTGCGCTGGTCGGTGATGATCAGTTCCAGGTTGCGGCCCCAGCGCAGCCCGCGGTACCCCTTCAGGCTCCCGATGCAGTGAGGTTGTTTGGTTCCTGGCCGAGGCCGTGGTCGTCAAAGCGAGTGATCGCGCATCAACGACTTTCGGCGGATCAAAGCGATCGAACGACGGGCCGCTCGGCTTGGACATCCGCGCCGGCCGATATTCAAAGAAGCCTGGTTGGCAGCCACCTTTCGTGTCTGCGCGGGCCGGGTCTTGCCGTCAAATTTCTGCAGACTCTGCCAGCCCTGCCAGCTGAATTCGTGGTTGTCCCACATATCGACGAATGGCCAGCGGGCGCGGGCGTCCTGAAGGTCGGGGTCGTGCAGGTAGGCGCGATAGACGGCGCGATAGTCATCGACTGTATGGGAATGTGGAAGTCTTCGAATCTTTTCGCCGTGCGCATAGCGAACGATGTCGCGAATGCGCCGGTCGTACATGCCCTGCGGACGGTCCTCGGGATACCAGACGATTTCGTAAATGAAGTCGCCCAGGTGCAGCACGAACCCGAGCTGATCCTGCGGCGCAGCGCGTTCATCCTCGAAAATCATGCGCCGGTAGGCGTTCTGCGCGCCCTGATTGGCATTCTGGCAGCTGACAAATGCAAAGCGTACCGGTCTGGGATCGTCAGCAGCGGGCGCGTGATGGTCCGACCGACGCGGCTTCCAGAACCTTCGCCATCGGTGAAGCGATACCAGTAAACTCGCGCCGGCTTTAATCCGCCGACCAGCACCCGGCAAGTCCAATCAGACTCCTTCGAGATCGGCGCTTTCGCTGTGGCCACGACTCGCGCGAAAGATTCGTCCTCGGCTAACTTCCAGTAATTCGGCTGCCTCGTCCCAGTCGGCGGACGTCGCGTCCACAGAAGAACGCTGTTGTCGTCAGGATCGCCCGAAGCAACTCCCTCAGGATACAGATCGCGGCGCTCGTGCCACTGCATGCGGGATGGTTTGGCAAAAGGATCGGCAAACGCCGTCGTAGCACCGAGCGCGAGTGCCAGTTCGATAAAGGAGCGTCGGGTGACCGGAGGCATGGATTGATCCCTTCTAGCGGAACGAGTGATGGCAGCGCGATTCGCTCGAACACTATCTTAGTGGATTATGGCTTGCGGAGGGCGGCTATGAACCACCACCTGGCGTCATCCTGAGGGACTTCAGTCCCGAAGGATCTTCGCGGGCCGGCACGATCGCGCAGCGGAACGCCAATCCTGCCGAAAAACTTTACTCATCGTCTAAACTCGGAGAACGATGAACAGGCACGAGCCTGCTTTACTGGATTTGCAGAACGTCTCGGTGATGCGGGGACAGAAAGTCGTTCTGGAAAATTTCAGCCTTCGCATCCGCGGCGACGAGCATGTGGCGATTCTCGGACCGAACGGTTGCGGCAAATCCACTTTGATCAAGACGATTACGCGTGAATGCTATCCCGTCGCCGCAGGAAGGTTCCTCCATGACCATTCTGGGGCAGGAGCGCTGGGATGTTTTCGAACTGCGATCGCTGCTGGGAATTGTCTCCAACGACCTGATGTCGACGTGTACCGGCAATGCCAGCGGACGCGATGTTGTCCTGTCCGGCTTTTTCAGCAGCACTCGCATCTTCCCCCATCACACGGTCGACGCCAGACACCGGGAACTGGCGGACGCAGCGCTGGCGCAGTTGCAGATATCACGCCTGGCGGACCGTCCGGTCGCCGAAATGTCGTCGGGAGAAGCGCGGCGCGTGCTGATCGCCCGCGCCCTGGTTCACAAACCGCGGGCCCTGCTGTTCGACGAACCCAGCAACTCGCTGGACGTCTTCGCGCGGCAGAGCTTACGTCAGACCATGAGTTCGCTGGCGCAAGCCGGGATTGGAATCATTCTGGTGACGCATGATCTTGCCGACGTCATTCCGGAAATCGAACGTGTGCTGCTGATGTCGAACGGACGAATCGTTGCAGAAGGACCCAAAGAGGAGATGCTGCAGCCTGAGCGCCTGGAAGAGCTTGTTCGGAATCAAAGTGGAAATGGCGCGGCACGAAGGCTATTACCATCTATGGTAAAGCTCGGCGAAGAAGCGACGCTTTACGATTTCCGCGAAGCTGAATCGATTCGTCCTCTTCGGCTGCTCTCCTCTTGCTTTCAGCTTCTAAAGTCCCGCAGCGAGAGTTCCAGTCCTCCGTATTCCGGATGATCGTTGTTATCGATGGTGAAAGCGATATCGAGATTGTCGCCGGGGAGCAGGCCAGCCTGCTGGCAACGCTCGGCCATGTGCCAACCCAGCGCGTCGAAGGTCATGGCCTGTCGCCAGTTGCCGTTGGCCCGTTCCCGGTTGTCAGTCACTTCCCTGACCTCGCTTCGGCGCAGCGTCGAGGAATCGGGATCACACCGAGGAGTGGTCAGGATCGCAATGTCCCGCCCGTCTTGAAGCGAGGAGGATCCGACTGCCGGCGCCAGCTTGAGCTTTACGTGCTTGTCTTTGAGCACGCGCGGAGGCGCCATCAGGCGGACCGCACGCGCGGCGAAGACCGGCTCAGGATTGCCCACGCCGAAAGGTTGCAGGCGCTGCACCGCCTGAAACAGTTCCGGAGTTACCTGGTCAAGCGAAAGTTCGGCATCGAAACTGAGCGCGGGTTCGAAATCGGCCAAGGTCAGGCGCGCGCGGGCATAGTCATCGAGATGCGCGCGCAATTCTGGGACGCGCGCAACCGGGCAGAGAAAAGCCGACGGCATGAGAGTGCCCGCCGAAGCGCGTGAACAGATCGGCGCAGGACTCCAGCGCGTTGAGCAGATGGAATGCAGAGATCGACCGGCCCGAACCGTGAGCTTGCTCACCGTCGCGCGAAATCACCAGCGCGGGACGCCCATAGCTGCTCCACCACCCGCGTAGCGGTGATGCCGATCACCCCTCGGTGCCAGCTTTCGCCATCGATCACGATGCAAAAAGCATCACGCAGCGCCGGCTCCTCTTCGAAGCGCGACGCAATCGACTGCAGAATTCGGCGCTCTTCCTCCTGACGGTCGCCGTTGAGCTGGTCGAGACGATTGGCAATTTCGCGGGCTCGCGCTGGATCTTTCACGCTGAAAAGCTCGATCACGTCGCGGGCCACATCCATGCGCCCGGCGGCGTTGATGCGAGGCGCGATGCGAAACGCAACTTCTCCCGAAGTCAGCGCCCGGCCGCTCGAGTTGCGCAACTTCCAGCAGCGCCTTAAGTCCCGGATTGACCGGCGAACGCAGACCTTCCAATCCCAGCTTGGCGAAGACCCGATTTTCTCCCGCTAAGCGGCACGGCATCGGCGATGGTCGCGATCGCCACCACTTTCATGAACGACTTCAGCAGGCGAGCTTGCTCGCCTTCGGGTATGCGCCGCTCGATCAATCCTTGCGCCACTTTGAAGGCGACGCCTGCGCCGCACAAAGCCTTGCAGGGATACGCGCACCCAGCCTGATTGGGATTGACCACGGCCAGCGCCGCTGGAATGCCTTGCGGGCCGGGAAGGTGGTGATCGGTGACGATCAAGTCGACGCCCAGTCGTCGCGCCGTCTCCGCCGGAGCAAAGGCGCGGATGCCCATGTCCACGCTGATGATGAGCTTGATGCCGGCCGCCGCCGCCCGCTCGATCACGTCATCGCGCATGTCATAGCCGTCACGGATGCGGTGGGGAACGTGAAATTCGGCCGTGCCGCCGCACAACTCAATCGCGGTTTTGAGAATGACGATTGCGGTCGTGCCATCCACGTCATAGTCGCCGTAGATCAGGATGGATTCTTTGTTCTCGATCGCAGCTTCGATGCGATCAACCGCCGCCTTCATGCCGGTCATCAGGTAAGGCGAATGCAAATGAGCCAGTGAGGGCGCGAGGAAGCGTGCGGCGGCATCGGCTTCGCTTATGCCCCGCATCACCAGCAGCCGAGCAACCGTGGAAGCAATTTGAGGATTTTTCAGGCCGAGGGACGGTTGAGCGCCCAACTCCGCGGCGAGATTGTCAACAGCAGCGAGTCGGCGGTCTTTAGACACCCAGCGCATAGGCAAATGAGTTTCTGGAAAATCAGTGACTATAGCAACGGTTTGCATTCTTTGCGAACTTCGCGGATTTGACGATCAAGAGCTTCGTCACCGCAAAGATGCGCAAAGGACGCAAAGTAACTCGCACGCAAGGCGCGCTTGAATTTCTGATGGGGCCATTCAGATTTCGTCGTCCTGGCCGGGTTCGTCGATGGGAATGCCGCCGAAGTCTTCCGACAACTCCAGCAGGCGCTGGTAGTGGTCGTACCACTCCGTGGAGGCTTCATAGACCATCATGATGCCCTGGTGGGCAAAGCCCAGTTGCACGAAGCCGGTCTTGCCGATGTAGGTGCGGAGCCAGCGCGCCTCATCCACATCTTCGTCGTTGGTGAACTCGAGGTTGGTCAAACGCTCGACCATCTGGTCCAGCTCTTCCCGGCGCAGCGTCCACGAGTCCATGGTCAGAAAGGGAGCAGCCGCAGCCTTGGCCAGTTCCACGAAGTCTTTCCAGCTATCCGGATTGTCTTCGGTCTTCCAGATCACGCTCTGCACTTCTTCGTAGTCGACGTAGCCATGAAAGCGACGCATGCCGTGGCCTTCGATGAAGGCCACCATGTCATCTTTGAGGCTAGCCAGGTTGTCGGGCGCAGGAGACATAAACGGCTCAGTTATTTCTGCATTGTATGCCTGAATTTGGAGAAAATCAGTTTGTCGTTGGTCTGCTCTGGTCGTTGGCCAAGTCTCGATTGTGGTTCTCTGCCGATGTTCGCAGATCCGATGACTAATGACAAATGCTGAGCCAACGGCTAACGACCGACGGCCAAGCGACTGAATGCTCCCTGTGCTACACTACCTGTTTCACAAACCACTTTCGATCCGCGCTATGCTGCTTTCCAAAGAATATGTGGGCTACTTGGCCCGCGAAGTCACCAAAAAGCTGATTGCCGGCGGGCATATCGAGACCAAAGCTGTGCCCGCGGTCACCGAGAAGGTACACGCCTCGATGCTGGAGGAGTTGTCCCTCGAAGACCGCATCAATGACGAAGTGCGCGTCATCCTGGAGGCCTATTCCGAGGAGATGCGCCGCACCGGCGCCAACTATCAGGAAATGTTTCGCAAGGTGAAAAGCGAACTGGTGCGCAAGTACAAGGCGGTGCTGTGAGAGTCAGCCGGGACAAGGTGAATAAAGTTGCGCACGTGATCACGGACGCGCTGGCCGAAATTGACGCCGTGGATTTTGTCGAAGACCGGAACACGATCCGCCTTGAGGTCCGCAAAATTCTCGAAGACCTGCTCAATCAGGAAGCCAGAATCGACCAGGCGGCCCGCCAGAAAATCGAGAGCCAGAAGCGCACCATCCTCGAGGGCAGCCAGGAGTGGGACATCCTGTACCGCAAGTATTACAACGAAGAAGTGAAGAAGCTGGGAGTTTAGTTTTTCAGCCGTCAGTCGCCCGTCTGCGCAAGCGCCCCGCACGTTATCAAACTTATTCAACGAGACGCAGACTCGCAGCGCACATTTGGCAAGCAAGCGGTATCCGCTGTGCGCTAGATCCTTCGCAAACTCAGGATGACCCCATCAAGGGCAAAAAACAGTCCTTGTGCAACTCGCCCTATTATTAGACGGTCGGCCTGGTGACTTCTCAAAATACTAAGTAGGATTTAAGGATGAGCCAGAGCACCGACATCGCGAACCTGGTGAAGACTGCCGCCCGCGGCGCCGGGTTCGACCTGGCCGGCGTTGCCCCCGTACACGACTTCGTCGAACTCGACCAATTCCGAAAATGGATTGCGGCCGGTCGCGCGGGAGAGATGAAATATATGGAGGCACGCGATGATGCAGGTGATCTGAAGCGCGCCTCACTCCGCTCGACGGTGCCGTGGGTTCGCAGCGTGATTGTCTGCGCCATCAACTACAACACCGACCAACCCTACTCGACCGAGGTTAGCGATCCAGATCGGGGATGGATTGCCCGCTACGCATGGGGAAACCAGGATTATCACGACGCCGTGATGGACCGGCTCCGTATCGTAGAAAACAAGTTGCGCCAGGCGATCTCCGACCCGGAAAACTCCGCTCTGCAAACTCGCTGCTATGTGGATACCGGGCCGATCGTTGAACGGGTGTATGCCAAATATGCAGGAGTGGGCTGGATCGGCAAGAATACCTGCATCCTGAATCAGAAACTCGGTTCGTGGCTTTTTCTGGGCGTGATACTTACGTCGCTCGAACTCGAGCCTGACCTCCCTGCTCCTGACCGTTGTGGTACCTGCACCGCCTGCATCGATGCATGCCCCACCGACGCGTTGATCGGACCTTATCAACTGGACTCGAATCTTTGCATCTCGTATCTCACCATCGAAAAGCGCGGCGCGATTCCGGAAGACATGCGCGCAGGGATGGGCCGGCATGTGTTCGGCTGCGACATCTGCCAGGATGTCTGCCCCTGGAATCGCAAAGCGCCGGCAACGAGCGCGGTGGAATTCCAGGCTCGAGAAGGACTGGTCAACCCAGCACTGGAATGGCTGGCCGAAATGACAGCGGAGCAATTCCGGGAAACTTTCCGCGGATCGGCCGTTCGCCGCGCCAAACGCAGCGGCCTGCGGCGGAACGCGGTGATCGCAATGGGCAACAGCGGGGACCGGCGCTTTGAGCCTTTGCTGGAGAAACTGTGCGGAGACGAAGATGAAGTTGTAGCCGAGAGCGCAGCCTGGGCTGCCCAGAGAATTTCCACTTCACTTCCGCGGTCGGATGATGACCAACCGGCTCCAGCTCCGCCGACAGGCCCAGTCGCGGCTTCATCCAAAATGACAGTTGTCGATTAGCCCGTGGTAGCATCTTTTGCGTCCGGCTTTTTTGCCCGCGCGGCAAGCAACATGCCTCGTAGCATCTTCCACCCGCGAAGCTTCCTTCCTGCGCTCATATTGTGCGCGTGCGGTTTGTCCAACGCATCGTCTAAGCCGCCGGCCCCGCCCAAGTGGTTTCGCATAAGTTCCGCCCACTTTTCTGTGCTCACCAATGCCGAGGACAAGAAAAGCGGGGAGGCGATCCTGCGCCTGGAGCAAATGCGGGACATCTTTTCGCAGC
The DNA here is from genome assembly GCA_963812465.1 of Terriglobia bacterium. Lineage (GTDB taxonomy): Bacteria > Acidobacteriota > Terriglobia > Terriglobales > Acidobacteriaceae > JAIQFF01. The sequence goes on along the minus strand of CAWEVE010000028.1, from coordinate 111,835 downwards.
TCTTCAGAAAGACCAAGCTGCGTCTGCCCGAACCGCTTGAAGTTATCGCCCTGCGATCGGACGAGGACTACCTCCGCGTCGCACCCCTCAGGCAAGGGCAACCGATTGCCGCGCCCGGCTTTTTCATAGCCGGCGACGATCGCAATTACATCGTCCTCGATCTGGCGGCCGAAGATAGCTGGCGCGCCGTCTCGCGCCAATTTGCCCGCTTGTTTCTTTATTTCAACTATCCGCCTACACAAGACTGGTTTGATGAAGGCTTCGCGCAATATTTTTCCAGCTTGCGCCTGGGCGACAGCCAGTCGCAGATCGGCGGCGACCCCACGCAAAACCTGCCCTGGGAACACAAGTTGCCGGGCGAATCCTCCGCCGCCGCCAATTCGCCCAAGTCGTTCGTGGAATTGTTGAACCGCCAATGGATGCCGGTCTCCGAACTTTTCTCGATGCACCGGGGTCGTTGCTGAATACCCGCCCTTGTTCTACGCCCAGTCGTGGATCGTGATGCACTACCTGCTCAACCAGAACAAGCTGTCCGAGGCGGGAGCCTATTTCGGATTGGTCGAAATCCAGAAAGTCCCGGTGGAGCAGGCCATCCAGCAGGCCTTTGGAGTGAGCGCTGCACAGTTCGATCAGGCGGTGAAAGACTACTTCCACTCCCGCGCGTGGCCGCAGGGGCCGGAGAGCGGTAAACCCGCGAATGCAACCGGCTCAGCCAACTCGGTATACCAATTTCCGGTTCCGGTCGCGGCCGGCCAGGTCGGAAGCAGCGGTAAAGAGATGACCGACGCTCAGGCACAAGCTTTGGTAGGCGAAATGGCGGTCCGCTTGCCCGAGCGCCGCGAGCAGGGAGAGAAGGATCTGCGGACGGTCAACAGCGATCCGAAAACGGAGAATGCAATCGCGCACCGCGGACTGGCTTGGGCCCACATGGAGAAAAAAGAATTCGATCAAGCCGGCGAAGAACTGGCGCAAGCTTCCGAACTCGACCGCCATGATCCTTGGGTCCACTACTATCTGGCATTGGTGAAATTTCGCGAAGCGCAGGTGAACCGTGATCCGATTCGTCGGAGTTTCCAACATGGTTCAGGATCTGCTGGCGGTGCTCGACTGGAACCCTGATTTTGCCGAAGCTCACAACATGCTCGCGATGGCGCGATTGCAGGGAGGCGGCGTCCATGCGGCGATGGACGCGATACGGGTTGCCATCCAGCTTAGCCCGCGCAATGAGCAGTATCTTCTGAATTCGGCGCAGATCGATCTGGCGGGCAAGAATTGGGACGACGCGACCGCGCTGCTCGACCGTCTTAAAAACAGTTCGGATCCGCAAATCGCGCAAAAAGCGCAGAAGAGTCTGAACGATCTGCCCACTCTGAAAAAGTATGGCGTACTCCCGCAGGAGAGTGCGCCGTCCCCACCCACCGAGCCTGCGTCAACCACTCAGGGCAAGCTCGACCCGGCTTCTGCCGGTAAAGTTCCTGCCGATAAAGCAGAAGCGGATACGACTTCCGATGACAACACGCCGTCCGCGCCGGCGGAACCGGAGTTGGACAAACGCAAAGTACAGTACCTGAAAGGAAAACTGGTGAGCGTGGACTGCAGCCAGAGCCCGGCGGCAACTTTAGCGATAAGAGCCGGTGCCAGGACCGTGAAACTGCGCACGGAAAACTACAAATCGCTGTTGCTGGTCGGAGCGGACGAGTTTTCCTGCGCGTGGGCGGACCGTCCAGTCATCGTAAACTACAAGGCGGGAGGAAAATCCGACGGGGATTTGGTCTCGGTCGAAGTCCAGTAACCGAAATAAAAAACCCTCTCAGCCGAGGCCGAAAGGGTTCGCAGTGGTTGAAACCAGGACTGTCTATTGCACCCGCACCACGTTGCCTGCCTGAAAGCCTTTCGGGCCCTTCAGCAGATCGAATTCAACCGTTTCGCCTTCGTTCAATGTGCGATAACCATTTTCCTGTATGGCGGAGAAGTGAACGAAAACGTCCTCCCCGGTTGAGCGTTGGATGAACCCGTACCCTTTAGCCCCGTTAAACCACTTTACTGTACCCTTCTCTCTCACAAGAAACTCCTTTCACCTCGACTAGTAAATTAACTTTCGCTCGCTCCGTGGAGCTCATGCTCCGTACAACCCCCTCAGAGAAAACGAAAGCACTGCCGGCTCGTGTACCGCCCCAGGATCGCACCAACAAGAAAAGCTCCAGCAGCCTGGGACGTGGTGGAAACCACGGCCAAAACTCGGGAGCAATCGTGGTGGAGCGAGTCTTGACTGCAGGACACAAACCGTCAACCCCAAGCGACAACCTCGCTGCCCATGAAATATGCACAGCGAGCAAAAGATAATATTCAGGAACTCCCTTTCTGGCAAGAAAAGAAATTCGCCGTAAAACGATTTAGCGGCGGGATTTACATGGCCGCGCGGCATGTGGCCCGGGCGGCTGCCGTTGCGGGCTGCGTCTCCGCAGGCAGGCACGCCGCAACTCTCTGATAGGATTAGAGAAAATGCTTCATGACCAGAAGTCAAGTCTGACATCGCCCGACTCGGCAGTCCCTGCCGGCGCAGCTCCGCGATCCTGGAAGATTCATACTCCGGTGTGGTCAGTTCCACCGTGAAATATCTGTTACGCACCGAGGTACATACGTTTGCGTTTTCCGTCGCCGCCAATGCTCTGCTCTCTTTTTTTCCCTTTGTACTGCTGCTGATGACTTTGATCCGGCGGGTGCTTCACTCTCCTGTGATGTATGACGTCGTCGTACAACTGCTGCGCGATTTTCTGCCAGCCGGACAGGATTTTGTGATCCGCAATCTGAATGCCCTGGTGGAAGCGCGCCATCGCGCCCAGATGGCTTCACTCATCATTCTTCTGGTGACTTCGACCGGAATCTTCATGCCGCTGGAAGTAGCTCTGAATCGCATTTGGCGATTTCCCAACAACCGCTCTTACTTCGGAAACCAATTGATCGCTCTGGGCCTGGCATTCAGTTGCGGCGTGCTGGCCTCTGCTCTCGATTGCTTTGACGGCGGGAAATATCGGCTTCCTGGAAGCTTCGCTGCGCAGGTCACGGACCGTTTGTTGTCCGGCTGGGCGGTTTTCTGATGATGAAGATGTTCGCCATCTTCGCCAGCATTGCTATTTTCTTTCTCATCTACTGGCTGCTGCCCAACGGCAAAGTGCCCGCCCGAGCCGTGTTATCGACCGCCGTGATTATGGGGCTGATGTCGGAGGCTTTGAAGTACGCCTATGTTCTCGCGCTGCCTCGGCTGAACTTTCAGGAAGTCTATGGCCCGTTTGCATTGTCGGCGAGCCTGATGTTCTGGGCTTTTCTTTCCGGATTGCTGCTGCTGACCGGAGCCCATTTGTCTGCGCGCCAGTACGGCCGCCGCAGAAAGATGTAGGCGCGAGCGTCCCGCTCGTGCTGGGTCCCACGGACGTGGTTCTCTTTCATGAAAATTCTGTTTGAAGCCAAGTCGGTCCTGTTCCGCCCCAGCACGGGCGGGACGCCCGCGCCACATCTTGAATCGGACTCAATTGTTCATCCATCACGTGCGGTTGTGACCGCCGGCACATCCACCTTCGTCTCTTGCCTCTAGCATTGTTTTGTTCCCCGTCCCATCTGGTCTCGTTTCGAAACGAGGCTTGCCATGCCGTTTTCGTCTTCGGCAGCGTTCTTGGGCCTGGGCTGATCTTTTTCGCGTCACTGTGGTTGCTTCCGGCAGCCGCGCAGACTTCACCGGCAAGCCGTCCGCTTTCTCCGATCTACAGCTTGAGCCTGCTGACCCGAAATTCGGGTTACATTTTCGATGGAACCGTGCTGTCCGTTGAACGAGTCGCCGAGACCGAATCTGGCAGCGTAGCCACGGTGCAAATCACCTTTCGCGTAGAGCAAGCGATTCGCGGAGCGCGCAATGGACAGGTGCTGGCCATCCGGGAGTGGGCCGGCTTGTGGACTTCCGGCGACCGCTACCGGCACGGGAGAACGTCTGCTTGTTGTTCCTGTACAAGCCCAGCAAATTAGGCCTGACCAGCCTGGTTGGAGGTCCGCTGGGACGCTTCCCGGTAGACTCCGGCGGAAACGTCGATCCTCGACAATGGGCGGTTGTCAGCCCTCTCACCTCGTTCCAGCTTCGCAAAGTCAGCCCGCTCAGTCGCCAGTAAAGAATCGTGGTCAACAGTCGAGCTCTGGCGCTGGCCATCGAGCGCCGGCCACCAGAGTAAATCATGCCGGCGCGACGTGCTACACGGCGCCGAATCTGATTGCGGATGTAATCATGACACGCAGGTTCTTGCGTTGGCATCAGTTGGCATCGCTTTGCTCTTTGCGCTTCCGCAATCGGTGCAGGCTGGCGGTCCGCACGAAATTGCCGGAGACAGCTTACTTCGATTCCACCCGAAAGGCGTTCCGCTTAGCTGGGCGCGGGGCACGATCAGCTACTACACCGATCGGGGAAATCTCAGCCCGGTCCTTCCCGAAGCCAGCGCCGACGCGTTCGTCGCCGACGCCTTCAGCCGCTGGACCTCCATCCCAACCGCGGCCGTCTCGGCGCAGCGGGCGGGTCAACTCGGCGAAGATGTAAGCGGCGCCAACGTCAGCGCCAGCGGCGGAGTCATCACGCTTGCCCGCCGACATCCTGCCCTCCGCAGTGAATCTGCCGGTCGCCATCGTTTACGACGCCGACGGGGCCGTCACCGACGCGCTGCTTGGCCAAGGCGCGGGAGAGCGCGAGTTCCTGCTTCAACAACGCGGCCTACGGTGGAGTGGACAACTTCAGCGCGGACGCGCATCTGCTGCACGCGCTGGTCGTCCTGAACGGGTGTGCGCGCAGACTTCCCAGCAATTACCCGATCTGGGGTATCGGCTGGTCCGGGTACTGGGGCGGGTGCTGGGGCTCGACTGGTCGCAGATGAACGTCAACGTTTTCACCCGCAATCCCGCGCCCTCGCAGGCTGACTATGCCGGCCTGACCATCATGCACGCTCAGGACCCGATCAATTGCGTGCCCATCTCAATTTGTTATCGCCAACGCGGACCAGCCGAAAATGGACGACCGGGCCGCGCTCTCCGCTTGTACCCGGTGACTGCGGAGAACCAGGCAAGCTTTCCCGGGAAAGAACTATTTTTCGAAAACACGGTGCGCATCCACGGCAGCGGTGCATTTTGCGGACGCCAGCGGACAACCGGCGCAACCCATGCAAGGCGTGAATGTGATTGCCCGCTGGATCGACCCCGCTACCGGTCAGCCTTCGCGCACCTACGCTGCCGCTTCTGTTTCCGGGTTTCTTGTTTCACGGAAATGCGGGCAATCCCGCCACCGGATTCAACGACAGCACAGGACAAGCTTTCGATCGCTTTGGTTCCGATGATCCAGCCGATGGAAGGCTTTTTTGATCTTGCCGGATTGGAGATTCCAAATGGCGCGAGCAGCGCCCAATACCAACTAAGCGTGGAGCCGCTCGATCCCTTGTGGTCCCAGATTGTGGGCCCGTACGGACCCTGGCAGGTGCGCCCTCCGGCACGTTCCAACCATTGATCGTCACCGTCAAGTAAAGGTGGCGATGTGCAGCAGGACATCGTAATGCAGTCCAGCGCGCTCCAGACTCCAGGACTGGTTTGAGCCAACGATCTTTGCTGCTCCCGCCGCGCTACCCGCCTCGGGAGACTGGGCGGGGGCTCTGAGCGGTCTGGGCAACGCCGACTATTTCTGGTTCAACGGGCAAGCCAATCGCACGCTGTCAGTGGAAGTTACCGCGCTGGACGAGTCCAAAGCCGCTTCCGAGGTCAAGGCACAGCCGGTTATCGGCATGTGGGCTTTGGCCGACCCGGGAACCTCTCCGGCGCCCGCAAGCACGCACCTGGCGTTTAATACCTTGACTTTCGGCATGACCCGGCTGGACGCTACCTTGCAGGCGAACGCGGGTTTTCGGATTGGGCATTTTCGACTACCGCGGCGACGGGCGTCCCGACTATCGCTATCAGTGGACGCGTTTTCTATGCCGACAGCGCCAGTCCCGGCGCGGGCCCGGGTGGACGGACGGCACAGCGATCACCGTGCAGGGCTTGGTTTTCACGCCAATACGACCGCCACGATCGCCGCCGCGAATGCTCCCGGTGCTGGCGGTTTCCGCAAATCAGGTGATCGACGACCGCGCCGGCGATGGCGGACGGGCTGCAGAGCATTACGCTGAAAGACCCTGCCACCGGCGCGTCTTCAGCAGATGACCAATGCCCTCACCTACGGCGCCGGACCGACGACATCATCAAACTGATTCAGGGATCGAATCCAGCTACGCCGGTCGGCGGGCAGGCGCCCAACCCTATCCAGGTACAAGTGCTGGCCCCGGATGGTACTGACCCCGGTGAGCGGCGCCAGCGTTTTCTTCACCGCCACGCCTGCAGTTTCTTTCCCGGCGTGCGGCGGCGCGGGCAGTTGCACGCTGCTTACCGACGAGAGCGGACAGGCCTCAGCCGGGTCACGGTGCTGCAGGCGGCCGTCGATCAACATCATCGGTCCTCCTGGCGCCGGCATCTTACACAAATCCCGAAATCGGTTCAGGCCACGCTGCTCGGAAGTTCGTCTGCCCTGGACATTTCGCTGGTTTCGCCGTTTGCCTGGATTGCTCAGGGCGCGACCGTGGACGTTGCTCTCGCCGCCCGCCTGCTGACCAACGGCGCGCCCATCGCCGGAAGCACGGTGAATTATCAGGTGGTGAAAGGATCGGGCACGCTCAGTTCCGCCAGTCCCACCAGCGACGCTAACGGGTTCGCCAACAGCACTCTGCACCTGGCGGCGATCGCCGGAGATGTGCAGGTGAGCGCCTGCGTCGCTCCCGGAAATAAGCCCTGCCAGATTTTCTCCGCGACAGCCGTGCCTGCTTCCTCGCTGCTTCTGCAGCCGGTGGGGGGCAGCGCCCAGATTCTTCCCGTCGGCAAAGTTTCCAGCCGGTGATGGTGCGGGTCACGGATTCAGCAACGCCCGCCCACCCCGTGCTTGGCGCCAACGTAACCTTCCAGGAGGTAGTGTCTCCGGCCGCTCGACCCCTCCGCCGCCGGTTTCGATCGGCGGAATTATCGTCACCAGAAATCCTGCGCCGGTCATCGTCTCGTCGTCACGGCTGGCGATTTCTTTCAGATACGGCGGGGCTGGCCACTCTTCAGCCCCCCGCCGGAGGAGCTCAGGGAGCGGTCGCTGATTCAAGGCACATCCGCGGCCGGAACCAGCGTTCTTCCCTTCCTCTTGCAGTCGCTCTCGCCGGTGTCGCAGCCGGCCTCGGGTACGGCGCGTCCCGCGATCTGGTCACTTCAGAATGGCGGCGCCCGGCCCGATCGCTCAGCCAGAAGATCGAGTTCGCACCGAGATTCAGTTCACCAGGAACCGCTAGATCAACCCAAAAGACCGATTCACCGGCAACTCGTTGCGCCGCTTGGCATCTAAACAATTGAAAGAAAACTGCAGCTCTCCTGTGTTCGGCCCTCTGAGCGGAGGGGGTTCGGACACGGGGGGAGCCGCGGCGGCCCGAGCAGCTTTCCCTGCCCGATTTCGATAAACTATCTGGTATGAAATTCAATGCTGCGTTTCGCAGTGATGCTGGTCGCACTGGTGGCTTCATCTCGGCTTGTTGTCGCGCACGGCTTTCGCCGATGAAGGAACTCTCGATCCCGCCCCACCCAAAGGCATCACCACCGAAGAGATCATCCGGCGCTTCGCGGCCAAAGAGACTGAATTCCAGCAGGCCCGCGACCAATACACCTATCGCCAGGACGTCACCGTAAAAACGCCCGAGGACGACGGCGAGTATCACGAAATCTTCGATGTGCTCTTCAACGACCAGGGCAAGCGTCTGGAGAACGTGGTATTCGCGCCGCAGTCTTCGCTGTCGAGGATTCAGATGTCGCCGGAAGATTTGGACGATATCCGGCACCGGCTGCCCTTCGTGCTCACCGCCGAAGAAGTTCCCGAATACCAGATTCTCTATGTCGGCCAGCAACAGGAAGACGAACTGCACTGCTACGTCTTCGATATCGCTCCCAAAGAAATCGTCGGCAAGAAGCGTTATTTCCAGGGCCGCATCTGGGTCGATGACCGCGATTTTCAGATCGTGAAAACCTTCGGCAAGACTGTTCCTGACATTCGCAAAAAAAGAGGGACAGGAAAACCTTTTTCCCAAGTTCACCACCTGGCGTGAACAGATCGACGGCAAGTACTGGTTTCCCACCTACACCAAAGCCGACGACACGCTGCATTTTTCCAACGGCGACGTGCAGATCCGCGAGATCGTGAAGTATAGCGACTACAAACGCTTCGGATCGAACGTGAAGATCACCTACGAAGGTCAGGAAGTGCAGAAGGCGCCAGGCGACAAGGACAAAGCTCAACCGCCGCCGGATAAGCCGCAGAAATAGCTGTCAGCTCTCAGCTTTCAGCGATCAGGGCCGGAAGGGCACGAGTTCACTTCGTGCCGCTAAGTCGGAAGACTCTAGCGCGCTTTAGCGCCTGCGGTCCGCTGTTCCGCAAACCAGCACACCTCAGCGGCTTAAGCCGCCGCCTCCCGGAGCTTGTTTCGGCACGACTGAAGTCGTGCCCTTCCCGCTTTTTTATTGCGAAGCCCTCTGCGTCGTCACTCACCAGTTCGCGCTAGTAGCTGGCTAGAGCTGACGGCTGAGCTAGCTGATAGCTGACAGCTAGTAAAAAAGATACTTGCGCCACTTATCGTCCGAGCGGCCCATTAGCCGCATGATGTGGCGGCTGGTGTGCAGGTTGAAGGCTCGCGGCTCGCGCAGCAGCTTCATCTCGGCTTCATTCGGAAATTGGTTCCCTTTTTGCCGATTGCAAAGATGGCAGCAGGCCACCAGATTTTCCCAGGTAGAGGCGCCGCCCCGCGAGCGCGGGACCACGTGGTCCAGAGTCAATTCACTGGAAGACAATACTTCTCCGCAGTATTGGCAGGTGTTCCGGTCGCGCAGCAGAATATTTTTGCGGGAAAGCGCGCGAGTCTGGTGCGGGATGCGCCGGTACTCGAGCAACCGAATGACGGAAGGCACACGAATCGCCAGGCGGGCGGCGTGCAGGAAGTGTCCATTCTCTTCCTCCGTCATGGCCACACCCTTCAGTACCAGCACGATGGCCCGGCGCGCCGCACAGACATTGATGGGCTCGTACGAGGCGTTCAATACCAGCACGGGCGCATGCAGGGCGTGTCCGTTGCCCTCGCGGTGAACTCCTTCGCGAGCCCCTCCGAAAACAGCGGGGGCAGTCGAATGGCTCCGCATTGAGCCGCCCATCGAATTGTTCCACTTCCCCGACATAATTAATGATTCGACATTTTCCGATCAATACTTAATGACCGGAAATTTGGTCATTCGAAATCGTTCCATCGCTGCCAGCTCTATCCTGCCGCAGCCAGGGCTTCATCCTCCTCAGTCAATTCTCTGGGAACCGCCAGGCCCTGGGCGTCTGCCTTCAGGGTACGAGCCACAGTCGCCACATATACTTTGGATGCGCCCGCCCGGCGCAGAACCCGCGCGCACTCCGAGGCGGTAGTGCCGGTGGTGAAAACGTCGTCGACCAGCAGAACTTCGCGGTCTGCGATCTCCTCGGGTCTGATAACCGCAAATGCTCCACGGATGTTTTCCAGCCGTTGATGCCGCGTCAGTCCGGTCTGAGATTGGGTCTCGCGGCGCCTTTCGAGAACTCCGGCGTGCAGCACGAGTCGGCCGCTTCCAGCCGCAATCTTCAGAGCCTCCCGAACGATCAGTTCTGACTGGTTGAAGCCTCGCTGACGCCGTTTTCGCGCGTGCAGGGGAACGGGCACCACGGCGACCGAAGGCGAGGTCCAGGAAGATTCCAGTCCACCCAGGGCTTCCGCCAGCATGCGCCCCAGGGCTCCGGCGGCGGGTCGCACCTGCTCATACTTCAACAGATGGATCAGTTCGCGCAGTCCTCCGTCGTAGCTGCCATAGGCAACCGCCCGCGCGAACGGAGGTTCCAGCCTCCGGCACAAACCGCAGACGGGTTCGCCATTCTCCGGCATCAACGCATACGGACTTAGCAGCCTCTCGCCGCAGATCGAGCAAAGACCGCCCGCGAGCGGACGCATATCGGAAAGACATGCCCGGCAAACCGGCAGGCGAGAAATATTGGTCAAGGGGGCGCTGCAAAGACGACAGTCGGAAGGGAAGAATGTGGCGAAGAGACTTTCGGCAGCACCGCTCACTGCAGCAACGAAAATCGACAACAGTGAACTGTCCCGCGGCGCAACCTGGGGCTCGGTAGCCCGGATTGGGTTCCCGCTACTGCTGAAGACGAACCTCCCGCGTCCGCCCGGCGTCCGCGCAAGCGGCGCGCGAGCGAATCTTCCTCAGTATAGCGGGCGACAATGCCCCAAGCAACGACTCAACGGTTAGGCAGTTGCACCGTGTGCCGATTTGGACGTCGGCCGTTGTCGAACCTGAACGAACATCGACTGCAACGATCGCCCAAAGCAATTGCCGCAACGCACAGGGCGAAGCAGCAGCAGGGGCAAGAGAATTTTTTCAGCTAAAGATTCTGGGACGAGAGCGGTATCCGGTAAAACCACCACAGTCCCGACATTGAAACAGTCTGGAGCTCATGGCTTCAAACCTCGGGGAAGGTTATTGAAAATTGGCGGCCATCATAGCAGAACCGGCGGGGAATGTGGCACTTGAATCGATTTATTGCACCGTTTGTTTACTTGCCCGGAAGCCGCCATGGCCGTGCCCAAGCACTTGTAAAGCACCCGTCCTGCGTGTTAAGGTGCGCCGTCTCTCGAATCACCGAGGACCCAGTCTGACCCACCCTTCCGAGGCTCGCAGATCATGAGTGTGCAAGGTCCCGTCACTCCCAGCGATAACCCAAAGAAATTCAAACCTTACGTCCCAGAAAACATGGAAATGCGGGAGTTCACCCTCCGGGCTGTGCTGCTGGGACTCTTGATGACCGTGGTTCTGGGCGCGGCCAATGCTTATTTGGGCTTACGCGCCGGCATCACCATCGCCGCCACCTATCCGGCGGCCGTCATTGCGATGGCGGCCATGCGGGCGTGGAAGGGGTCCCTGCTCGAAGAAAACATCGCCCGTACCGCCGGTTCGATCGGAGAAGGCATTGCGGCCGGCGCAATTTTCACCATTCCGGCGTTCCTGATCGCCAAGGCTTGGCCTTCTTTCCGCCCGGGCGACGCCTACTGGAAGTCCACGGCGCTGATCCTGGTAGGCAGCGTCCTTGGCGTCCTGTTCATTTCCCTGGTGCGGCGGGTCATGGTGGAAGACCCGGAATTGCCCTTCCCCGAGTCGGTGGCAGCGTCGGAAATTCACAAGGCGGGACAACGGGGCGCCGAAGCCGCGAAATATCTGTTCTGGAACATCGGCGTGGGCGGCGTGGTCTACATGCTCGGCAGCTTCGGACTTGTTTGCCGCCGACAAGGATCTTCACTTTGCCATCGGCAATCTTGGCCGCAGCCAGGTTCGCTTGGGCGCGGCCGGAAACACCAACGTTCTGGCGGCAGGAGGAGCCAGCACATTCGCGGCGCCCAGCGTGAGTCCGGCTTATTTGGGCGTGGGCTACATCATCGGACTCCGCCTGGCGTCGCATCCAGTTTGCCGGCGGCGTTCTGGCCTGGGGCCTGCTGGTTCCGCTGCTGATGTTTTTCCTGGGACCGCAGCTCAAACAATATCTTCCGGCCGATACGCCCGACAATTGGGCCGCGCATGTCGGTGGCCGTGTGGCGGTTCATCGTGCGTCCGATCGCCGTGGGCGGAATGCTGGTAGGAGCGGCTTACACGCTGTACGGAATGCGAAAGAGCCTCACCGCCGGACTGGGCAAAGCATTCTCCGACCTGCGACAGACGGCTGAAGACCAGGCCAAGCTGTCACGCACCGAACGCTATATGAGTTCGAAAGCGGTGTTCAGCCTGATCGCCCTGATGTTCGTGCTCATGTGCTTCCTTTACATCCGTATCACAGGACTGGTTTGGCCGGCAGTGCTCGCGGCCGTGGTCATGCTCATTGTCGGATTTTTCTTTGCCACCGTCTCGGGAAGCCTGGTGGGAATGATCGGCTCGTCCAATAACCCGGTTTCCGGCTTGACGCTTTCCACCTTGATCATCGCAGCGCTTCTGATGGTCTCGCTTGGAGTTTCGGGAACCTCGGGAGTGGCGGCGGTGTTGGGAGTGGCGGCGGTGGTTTGCGTTTCCGCGTCTGTCGCCGGCGAATTGCTGCAGGACTTCAAGGTTGGCTACATCCTGGGTGGCACTCCGCGCACGATTCAGATCGCGGAGCTGATCGCAGTGGTCGTGGCCAGCCTGGTGATGTATTTTCCGCTCATGCTTCTGCACGAAGCGAATATCAAGGTCGGCGGAATCGGATTTGGCGACCGTCAACTCTCCGCGCCGCAAGCCGGCCTGATGGCGACGCTGGCCATCGGCATCGTGGGCGGCGATATGCCCTGGCCGCTGGTGGTGGTCGGCATCCTGTTCGGCATTGCGATGATCATGATGCAGGTACGCAGTCCCATGCTGGTGGCGGTTGGCATGTACCTGCCGTTTGAAACAACTTTTGCCATTTTCCTGGGTGGAGTCTTCCGCTCGGTCGGAGATTGGCTGGCGCAGACGCCGCGGATTCAACGAGGCGCAAAAAGCGCGGGTGGAGAATGCCGGCGTCCTCACGGCTTCCGGACTGATCGCCGGCGAAGCCGTGCTGGGGCTGGTTTGGGCGGGACTGCAGTTTGCCCCGGCCTGGGCTCGGCCACAGATCTTCACCAATCCGTCATATCTTGTCGGACTCGTTGTAATGATCGCCCTGGCAACATTGATGATTCGATTGCCGCTTTCGAGCGCTGGCGATCCCAGCGAACCCGCGCCGCCCACGGCGATGATGTAACCGCAAACTGCGCGTAGCCCGCCAGGTGTTTCCAGGTTTTCCTTCGTGATCCTTCGTGTCCTTCGTGGTTTACTGTTTTCGTGTCCATCGCCCAAAATGTCGCCGAAGTCGCAGGAACAGATTGCGACCGCTGCGCGCCGTGCCGGACGGGATCCCGAAGAAATCACGCTGATGGCGGTGAGCAAGACCTTCGCCCCGGAGCGCATCCGCGAAGCCTACCAGGCCGGACTTCGGGTCTTCGGCGAAAACCGCGTGCAGGAATTTGCCGGCAAGGCCGGCGCTCTGGCTGATTTGAAAGATGCCGAATGGCACATGATCGGACATTTGCAGACCAACAAGGCATCGAAGACAGCGGAACTGTTTGACGCGGTCGACTCGGTGGACTCTCTCCGATTGGCGGAAAAACTGAATTCCTCCGCCGCGCAATTTCAGAAGAAACTTGCGGTCTTGATCGAGATCAATGTTGGCGGGGAGGCAGCCAAGAGCGGCATGTCTTTGGAATCGCCTGAACTCGAGGAACTCCTGCGCGCCGCAGCACGCGTTGGAACACCTGGAATTTCGCGGGCTGATGACCATCCCACCCTTCTCCGAAGATCCCCAGCAGGCGCGGCCATATTTTCGCAAGCTGCGCGAACTGCGTGATCAGATCTCGGCTCGACAGACTGCAGCGTGTAGGCATGGATGTGCTTTCCATGGGTATGTCGCACGACTTCGAAGTTGCGATTGAAGAAGGCTCGACCTGCGTGCGAGTGGGAACGGCGATCTTTGGAGAAAGGACAAAAGCTTAACCACAGAGGCACAGAGGAATTCGAAGGAGGCTGCTAAGTTCGCTCTGTCGCCTTCTGAGTCTTCTGTGGTAAATCGGTCTTCATGATTCCCATTCACGAGACGCTCTCGGCGGGCGTAACGTTCTGCGGTCAAGGTTCATCCCCGCGCCAGGAAGAATGCCATCACCGGCGAGACTCGGCGATGCGCTGAAACTATCTTTGACCGCGCCGCCCGTGGAGGGACGGGCCAACGAGGCCTGCATCGAATTCTTCGCAAATCTTTTGAAGGTTGCCGCATTCCTCCGTTACCATAGCGTCCGGCCAGAGCAGCCGGAATAAGATCGTTCGGGTCACGGGCATTCCGCGGAGGAAGATCAGGCGGTATGATCTCGACCGGTAATCGCCAAGGCGATCAGCACGCCCGGACCGCAAGGAGCCGTTTCTGACATTTTCCGAACGCTTGCACGAGATTCGTACCGGGTTCGAGCGTCCCTTCTGGGTCGCCAACATCAGCGAACTCTTTGAGCGGCTTTCCTACTATGCCGCCTTCGCGTCGCTGGCGCGCTATCTCCACGAGACCTTGAATTTTCGCGTGGAACAGGCGACCAGCCTGACCGGACTGTTCGGAGGGCTGGTCTGGTTTCTGGCCGTCTTCGGCGGAACCATCGCGGATCGCCTGGGCTTTCGCCGGTCTCTTTCGCTGGCCTACCTGATCCTGAGTTGCTCCTACTTCCTGCTGGGATCGATTGGCTCGCCGTGGCTGGCGCCGGTGCGCAACGCCATGCCGCTGGGCGTGCTGGTGACGCTGGTCCTGATGCTGCCCGCCTTGGGCGTCGCGCTGGTCAAGCCGTGCGTGGTCGGAACCACGGCACGCGCTTCCAAGGAAAATGTCCGCTCCATCGGCTATTCCATTTACTACACGCTGGTGAATATCGGCGGGGCGGCCGGACCTTACATTGCGTCCTGGGTGCACCAGCACATGCGAGTCGAGAATGTATTTCGCGTGGCGGCTCTGAGCGTGTTTGCCATGTTCTTCGCGGTGCTGCTGCTGTTCAAGGAGCCGCGCCGCTCGGGCGATGTACAAACCGTCAGCCTGGCTCAGTCGGCGAAGAACTTTCTTACCGTCATCTCCAATCCGCGTTTCATGATGTTTCTGTTGATCTTCTCCGGCTACTGGGTGGTCTACTGGCAGGAGTTCATTATTCTGCCGCTTTACGTCCACGACTACATCGATCCCAACGCCAACACCGAACTGCTGCTGGTGACTGGGCCGCTGACGGTTATTTCACTGCAGTTGGTGGTCAGCTTTCTCACTCAGACGGATGCCCGCGCTCCGCGCCATCACGCTGGGAACGCTGATCTCGGGCCTGGCCTGGCTCATTCTGATCGCGCATCCCACGGTGCTTATGGCAGTGCTTACGCTGTTTGCCGTTTCGGTGGGCGAGATCACGCAATCGCCGCGATATTACGAATATATTTCGCGGCTCGCGCCGCCCGGCCAGCAGGGCACCTACATGGGCTTTGCGTTTCTGCCGATTGGAATTGGCTCGCTGGTGGGCGGGTGGTTCGGCGGGACGCTGATCCATCACTTTGGAGAAGTCACTCATCAGCCCGGACGCATCTGGTGGGCGGTAACCGCCGTGGGTGTGGCGACGGCGGCGCTGCTCTGGATTTACGACAAGAGCATACGGCCGGCACGCCGCCGTGAACTAGATGGCCCGGCGAAGCCTCACGCCCAAGTCAGTTGCCGATAAAATCCGCCGCACTTTGAAGACGGGCGGCTCTGCCGAACGTGTAACCAGCGTGCAACGCTTCTTCAAAGAAGAAAGTTCACTCCCACGGCTGGCGCACCGCCGACCTGCGCCGTGCCGCAGTTCGATGGCGGCGGGAAATCCTGGAACAATTTGATCTCAAGTTTCTGCTCCAGGTGGCTGACAATCTGTTCACGAGGGAAGGTTAACGAAGAAAAGAATGCGGCGGTGTTCCTGCTGGAAAACATCACCGCCAAATTCGGCGATGAAGAATTCGAATTGCTCGAGTCCTGGCTGCCGCGAATCAGCAACTGGTCTGACCACGATGGGCTTGGTTCATTATCTGATCGCGCCCATGATCGCGGCCAAACCAGCGCGGGCGAGTAAAGTATTTCGCTGGGCAAAGTCACCGAATCGCTGGTTTCGCCGGGCGGCCTGCGTCGGTTTGATCCAGGGCACGCGCCGGAAAATGTTTTTCTCGGAAATCACCAGCCTGTCCGATCTGCTTCTCTCCGACGAAGATGACATGGTGCAGAAAGGCCTGGGCTGGCTGCTGCGGGAAACTGCTAAAGCCGATGCAAAGCGACGTGCCGTACCTGCTGAGCATTCGTGGACGGGCGCCACTGGTCTTGCGGACGCTTGTGAAACCTTCCAGCCGATTCGGAAGAAGTTCTGCGCTCCGTGTTTGCGGACCGGCTTGTCGAAACCCTGCCGAGCCGCCACGCGGAAGCAGATTCTTACCCATCCGTAATTCTGTGCCCCAAGCATCAGTTGACGGGCGCAGGAGCTGAATTCGCTCAAAACCCTGCCGTTGTTTAGAATAGTTGTTTGCCCATGGATCTTTCCGCCATACAAGCCGCGCTGCGCGAGCGAAACATCGACGCGTGGCTCTTTTACGATCACCATCATCGCGACCCCATCGCGTACCGCGTGCTGGGATTACCCGCCGGCCTGATGGTCACCCGGCGCTGGTTTTATCTGATCCCGGCCAGCGGCGAACCCATAAAGCTGGTCCACAAAATCGAACCCGGCCACCTGGACACGCTTCCGGGCAGCAAACACAAATATTCGGGCTGGCAGGAACTGTTTGATCAGGTGAAGGTGATTCTCAGCCAACCATCGCGACATCGCCATGCAATATTCGCCCAACAATCTGGTCTTCACGGTTTCGCTGGTGGATGGCGGCACCATCGACCTGATTCGCGGTCTGGGTAAAAACGTAGTCAGCTCCTGCGATCTGGTGGCACTGTTTGAGGCCACCCTGAGCGACGAACAGATCAAGTCCCACTTCGCGGCGCGCGATGCGATCGATCCCATCACCGCCGCAGCTTTTCAGGAGATTGGCCGGCGCGCGCGGAACGGCGGGACGAACGAGCACGAAATTCAACAATGGATCCTGGAGGCCTTCGGCCGGGAGAACCTTGTGGCCGACGATCTTCCTGTAGTCGCTGTGAACGCAAACAGCAGCAACCCGCACTACTCGCCGCAGGCCGGAAGCTCAAAACCAATCCGCCAGGGCGATTTTGTCCTGCTCGATATCTGGGCCAAAAAAAATACGCCTGGAGCCGTATACTACGACATCACCTGGACCGGCTTTGTGGGAAAGTCTCCCTCCGATCGCATGCGGGAAATCTTCAAAATCGTCCGCCAGGCGCGCGACGTCGGAGTGAAGACAGTACAAACCGCTGTGAGCGCCGGGAATCCGATTGCGGGATGGGAAGTCGACCGGGCGGTGCGAAATTACATCAAGAGCGCCGGCTTCGAGCAATACTTTATTCATCGCACCGGCCATTCCATTGGCAGCGACGTGCACGCCAACGGCGCCAACATGGATGACCTGGAAATTCACGACGAGCGCCGCATTCTGCCCAACTCGTGTTTCTCCATCGAGCCCGGCATTTATCTGCCGGAATTCGGGGTGCGCAGTGAAGTGAACATGCTGGTCAGGCCCCGGGCGGCGGAAGTAACAGGTACAATTCAAAGCGAACTCGTAACCATCTGAATGGCAAACTCAGTCAAGCCTGCTGTCGCAGAAACGCCAAGCCGCTGGCCACGCCCGCGTCCCCCAGCATGTCGGTCATCGCCCCGGCGATTGCCTGGCTCATCCCGGGCGCAGGCCATCTGATCCAGAAGCGCTGGATTCGTGGACTGCTGCTCATGGCCTCGATCACCACCATGTTCATTCTCGGCCTGATGATGCAGGGGCGTGTATATCTTCCCAACGGCGGCGACATTCTGGACATTCTGGGATTTGTCGGTGACGTGGGCGCCGGCGGGCTCTACATTGTGACCCGCGTGCAAGGCTGGGGACACGGCGCCATTGCCCACGCCACTGCCGATTACGGCACCAAGTTCTTGATCGTCGCCGGACTGCTGAATTTCATCAGCGTGGCCGACGCCTACCATATCGCCATCGGAAAGAAGCCGTGATCGGAAGAACCGAATGACCCTGGAACTCTCCCATTTCAGCGCCGCTGTGCTGTTCTCGCTTTTCGCCTCAGTCGTTTTCGGAATCACCCAGCGCAACACCGCCAGAGAACAGCTCCGCTACGGCATGTATTGCTTTGTAATGTTTGCCGGCGGAGTATTCGTGGCGGGCTGGGTGATGTGGATATTGAGACACTAGCATCAGCTTTCAGCCTCAGCTTTCAGCCTAGCCTCAGCTCTTCGCCTCACACCGCCAACCTTGTCATCCCGACCGGAGCGCAGCGCAGCAAGCGTAGTGGAGGGACCTTGTGTTGCTGACAGCTGACGGCTGATAGCTGACAGCTGTCTACCCTTCCCACACGAACGCGTCGAACACGCGCTTGGTGTCGAATCCCAGGCGCTTATAGAGCGTCACGGCGCGCGCATTGGCTTCGGTGACGGTGAGCGAAAGCAAAGAAAAATTCCGCTGGCGAAGATTCGCCACGGTAGCTGCGATCAACAATTCGCCCAGCCCGCGCGAGCGATATTCCGGCAAAACGCACACCTGGGTCACGTGCCCAACATCGTGGCGCACCCGCGAGCACAAAATCAGTCCGACCAGGCTGCGCGCCCGTTTGTGCACGACGACGAAACGATCCCTCGGGATCGAACGTGCCGCATCCGGGAAAACGGACGATATTGTTCAGGAAACGCAGGGACCCGCTCAGAGTGCGGTACTGATCGTTGATCTGGGAATCTACGTGTCCGCGATAGGCCGTGGTGATCACGGCGGCCGCCGGCTGGTAGTCCTGCTCTGACCAATGCCGGAGTTCGATTTCGGAGTCCATCGGTAGCGCGGATTTCACCGCCGTGCTCAATGGCAGCACCATGAAGAGCCGCTGGTGCCGCTGAAAACCCTGTTCCACGAAGGGCCGCGCCACCACTCCGGCTTCGTGCACGAGCAGTTGCGCTTCCACCCGATGAATTCCGGGCGATTGCTGCAACGTCTCGATCACATGCAGCAACAGCCGCGACTCCACCTCGTGCGGATCGGGCATCCGGCCGCCGTTGGCGACGAAGAGATCTCCGATCACGCCCTTGCTGCCTTCGTAGACAAAAAAAGCGTAGCCGATAATTTGTCCGCGCTCGATGGCAGCATAGCCGGGCAGGATCTTGGCATCCACGTAGCGCAGGATCATCTCGGCCGAACCGCTGTAGTCCCAGGAGAGCACGCGCGCCCACTCCTTAACTTCGTCCTCCAGCAAAGGACGCAGGTCGGCGGAGGAGAAGTGTCTGAGGTCGAGAATCTCCACCTGGGGCTCCTAGAGGGTTCCGGCTTGCTAAGCGCGCTCATAGCGGGCTGCGAACAGCGAGTGTAGTGCTTCGTCCAGCAGGGAGGCAAACGGGGGGACAAGGATGTGGTAATAGAGGAGCTCGGCAGTTATCTCAGCTAGATTCAGCAATCTGGCAATTTGAGCCACATACCAATCGTGAATGGCAGTCGAGTGTACTGAGAGCTGAGTGCTAAGTGCCAATTGCTAATTGCCGCTTTTCCCGCACCCAGTAGTAATCCAGACCCTGGGGCGCGAAACTTCCTACATATGTAACCCGGCGGCCGGTTGTCCACTTCTCGACAATTTTCTGCGACGCCTCCCTGGTCACCAAAAGTGCTCGCCGTCCGGAACTTGTCCCGAGTTCGTAACGCGAGATGTTCTGATTGCGATAGAACTGAAGGCCATATTCGATCTCTCGCGGCAGATGCAGAATCGCAAGCGGCAGAGCGCGGTTATCCACGCGGCTGATTTCCTGAGACAGCGGACGCGCGGAAAGCGTGGAATCAAGAGAAGGAGCCCCCAGTCGCAAAACCGCGCCCACCGCCAGCACCACGGGAACCAACGTGACGAAGCGCAGCACGCGAAGGCCGACCCGGCCCCGCAATGTGATCGCAATTCCAACAGCCAGCACGGCCGCAAACCCAAATGAGATCGCGGTCGCCCGCCCCCACGCGAGTGTGTGGTGAAAAATGATGTATTGCATCATCAGCGCCGCCACCACCGGAAGCGCCGCGACCATCGAATGCAGCACAATCAGCACGAGATTCAGACGCCGATCCTCGGCCACATGCCTGCGCACATATTCGGCCAGCAGCAGGGTGCCCGCCGGCACGGCCGGCAGAATGTAGCCGGGCAGCTTGGAGGCGGAGAAGGAAAAAAACACGACTGGAAGCAGCAGCCAGATAACGAGAAAAATCGGCAGCGGATCACCCGACCGGAAAACCTCTCTCTTTTCGGCCCACCAGACGCGAATACTCTCGACCAAAGCCGCGATCACAAATATCGTCCATGGAACCAGGCCAAGCAGAATCACCGGCAAGTAATACCAGAACGGCTCCGTGTGATGATAAAGATCGCTACCGAAGCGCGCCAGATTGTGCTGGAGAATAAATACCCGGAAGAATTCCGGATTCCTCAGTTGGACCGCGACGTACCATGGAAGTGCAACCACGCAAAACAACGCGATGCCGGGAATCCAGAGAGTTCGTCTGATAAGCCTGTATTCGCCCTTCGCAGCCGCGAAAAGCACGACGATAACGACCGCGAAAAATGGCGCAACCGGCCCCTTCGCGAGCGCGGCCAGTCCCAGGAAGATGTAAGACAGCGCCAGGTAACGCTTGCTGTCGCTCTCGTACCAGGCATACCAGGCCAACATCGCGATGGTGAACATGGCGGCGAGAGGCATATCGGTTGAGGCGGCACGGGCGAAGCCAATCACGCCGCTGGCGGAGGCTGTCATCAGCGCGCCATCCAACTGAAAGCCAGGACGAAAGCGCCGCAGGAAGAGATAAACCGCAACCACCATCAGTGTGGCATCCACCGCCGACGCAAGACGTGCGGCCCAATCGCTGACGCCGAAGAGGCTGTACGCGATCATGGTTTGCCAATAGTAGAGAGCCGGCTTCTCCAGCCAGGGTTGGCCGCCCAGCGTCGGAGTAATCCAGTCATGCCGGGCAAGCATTTCCCGCGCCACCTGCGCATAGCGCGGCTCGTCCGCTCCGAGCAAACCAAAATATGAGAGGCCGAAGAAGAAAAGGAATAAGCAGAAACCGGCGAGGAGCAATCCATCCAGACGAGTCCGGGGGCCGGCATTGGAAAGCGCGGCATTCGACGCGGGGTTTGCGGGAGTCGAACTCATAAGAACTAAACCTGCAAATCGGAAATGAGAATCTGTCGGCGCCCTAGCTCAGAAACTCCGCAGCACAGTTTCCCAAAACTTATTGCACGGAAGGACCCAGCCGCAATTCCGCGAGAATCCTCCCCGCCGCGACCGAAAGCGGTCCATTGAGCGCGCAACCGCTGGCGCATTGATGTCCGCCGCCGCCAAAGCGCTCGGCCACTGCCGCCACATCCAGCTTACCCTTGCTGCGCAGACTTACGCGAAAGCGGCCGTCGGCAAGCTCGCGGAAGAACAAAGCCACCTCCACCCCTTGAATGGAAAGCGCGTAATTCACCAGGCCTTCGCAGTCTTCCTCTTTGGCGTGGCAGCGCAGCATTTGCTCCTGGCTTACCGAGATCCAGGCCAGCGTGCCTTCCCGGTGCAGGTTGGAAAGGGCCGCGCCCAGCAGTCGCATCTTGGCGGTGGAATGTCCGAAGTAAATGTTGCGTGCGCAGTGCGCCGGGTCCGCTCCGGCCAGCACCAACTCGCGGGCCAGGGCGAAAGTGTGCTCGTTCGTTCCCTCAAACATGAAGGAGCCGGTGTCCGTGAGAACCGCGGTGTAGAGACAGGTTGCGATTTCGGGGGAAATAGTTACGCCGGCTTCGCGCGCCAGGCGGTACACCATTTCCGCGGTAGCAACCGCTTTGGGATCGATCCAGTTCACATTCGCAAAAGGTTTTCCGCTCACATGGTGGTCAATGCTGATCGTGAAACGGTCTTCGAGTCCTTCCAGCCGGGTGCGCTGAATGCTGTCACACTCCAGAATAATGGCGGCTTCATAGTCTCCATTGACGCGCTCGGTTTGAATCACGGTTTCCGCAAAAGGCAAGGGCTGGTAAATGCGAGGCACACCATCGCGCAACACGACTTCGGCTTCCTTGCCCATGGCGCGCAGGATCTGGCGGCAGGCCAGCGCGGAGCCGATGGCATCGCCATCCGGCCGGGCGTGCGAGGTCAGCACAAAGCGGTTGCGCTGCTCAATGTGCTTGAGAACTTCTCTCAACATGCTCGCCGAACTCCGCAGTAAAGCTAGTGGCCCAACTATTTTTTCCTCTTCCGCGTCCGGCCTAACAGTTCATCAATCCTGGCGCCGTACTGGTCGGAGCGGTCCAGATTGAAATACAACTCGGGAGGACGACGAAGATGGAGATTCTCCGCCACCTCGCGACGGATATATCCAACCGCAGCGGTCAGGCCCTCGAGCGAACGCTCGGCCTCTTCGTCATCTCCGTCCAAGGTAACGAACACCTGGGCCGAGCGCGAATCCTCCGCCAGCACTACGCTGGTGACGCTGACCAGGCCGATGCGCGGGTCGCCCAACTCGCCTTCCACGATGGTCTCAATCTCCTCCCGCAGGGCCTCCCCCAGGCGCTCCCGGTGGTATTTCGCGCCGCGCTTCTCCACATACACCTCTTGAGTAAAACGAATGAGAATATCAGAAAACCGAGCGTCCAGACGGGATGGCTCGTAGGATTTCAGTAACGCCGAGCCGTCGCGCCGGCTGGTCGAGGCGGCGTCTCGCCGCCTCAGAGTGCGAGGCGACAACAAGTGTAGCGATGCTGACGCGACTACCGGACTGTTCGTTTCAAACGGCGGGCGGGACGCCGCCGGATACCGGTAGCCTGCCCTGAGCGAAGTCGAAGGAACGCTCGGCGCTACATAGATATTCGACGAACGAATCCGCAATATCCGCGCCGCCGTTGTTGGCGATGCGGGTGGCGTGACGTTCCACATTCTTCATCAGGCCGTCGAGATAGTCGCGCGAATCTGAAATGCCGACGACACCCAGGGTGGCCCGGTTCCACAAACCGCTGGGGTCCAGTTCCGCCACCGCCACGTTGAAGTGGGCGCGCAGCCGGTCTTTCAGGCTCCGCACCACCTGCCGCTTGTCTTTAAGGGACTGTGCCGCTTCGATGTGCAGCTCGAGGGTGAGAAAAGCGATCAAGGCAGTCGTTCGGTCGTTGGCCTTTGGTCGTTGGCCGAACGCCCTTAGGTCTGTGGTTGAGCCAACGACCAGACCGGCCAACGACTGCTTTTAAGCTATGGCTTCCGCCGCGACCTTCTCGGTCACGAAGGCTTCGATCACGTCGCCGGCTTTGATGTCGCCGTAGTTGGAGATCGAGATGCCGCACTCCATACCATTGCGCACTTCGCTGGCGTCATCTTTGAAGCGGCGCAGGGACCCGACCTTGCCCGTGAATACGACGTTGTTGTCGCGCAGCAGGCGGACTTCGGAGTCGCGCTTGATGATGCCATCGGTCACGGAACATCCGGCGATCGTGCCCACCTTCGGGATGCGGAAGGTCTCCTTCACCAGGGCGCGGCCCTGGTAGGTTTCCTTGATGGTCGGTTCGAGCAGGCCGGTCATGGCGCGCTTGATCTCGTCCTGCAACTCGTAAATGATCGAGTGCAGCCGGATGTCGACCTTCTCCTGCTCCGCCAGTTCCTGCGCTTTTCTCTCCGGACGCACGTTGAATCCGATGATGATGGCATTCGATGCCGAAGCCAGCAGCACATCGGACTCGGTAATAGCGCCCACGCCCGAGCGCAGGACTTTCAGTCGTACTTTGTCGTTCGACAGTTTGGTCAGAAGATCGCCTAGCACTTCGACTGACCCGCCGACATCGGCTTTCAGGATGATGTTCAGTTCCTTGGTGCCGGCTGTTTTCAACTGCTCCGCCAGACCTTCCAGCGAAACCCGGGAACTCTTGGCCAGCGTGGCTTCGCGAGCCTTCTGCTCGCGATATTCGGAGACGCCGCGCGCCTTGTCGCGGTCGGCCACCACCACGAACTGGTCGCCCGCCTGCGGCAGCCCTTCCATGCCCAGAATTTCTACGGGAGTGGAAGGCGGAGCGCTTTCGAGCTGGGCGCCGCGATCGTCGAACATGGCGCGCACTTTGCCGTACACGTTGCCGACCACGAAGTTGTCTCCGTTGCGGAGTGTGCCATTCTGCACCAGCAGCGTGGCCACGGGCCCGCGGCCGCGATCCAGCTTGGCTTCGAGCACGACTCCCGTCGCGGGACGATCCGGCGTGGCTTTGAGTTCCTGCAGATCGGCCACCAGGCAGATCATTTCCATCAGCAGGTTCAGATTCGTTTTCTGTTTGGCGGAAACGTCCACGAACACCGTGGTTCCGCCCCAGTCTTCCGGCATGAGGCCGCGGTCGGCCAACTGCTTCTTGACCCGATCCGGCAAGGCATCGGGTTTGTCGATTTTGTTTACCGCGACGATGATGGGCACTTCCGCGGCGTGGGCGTGATCGATGGCTTCGAGCGTCTGCGGCATGACGCCATCGTCGGCAGCCACGACCAGAACCACGATGTCTGTCGCCTTGGCTCCGCGGGCACGCATGCGGGTAAACGCTTCGTGGCCCGGCGTGTCGAGAAATACGATCTGGCGGCCGTAGGCGGGCGACTCCTTGTCCAGAATCGTTACCTTGTAAGCGCCAATGTGCTGGGTGATGCCGCCGGCTTCGCCTCCCGCCACGTTGGTCAGGCGGATGGAATCGAGCAGCGTGGTCTTGCCATGATCCACGTGGCCCATGATGGTGACCACAGGCGGACGCGGAACGCCTTCGGTGGTGACGCCTTCCTCACCCGCTGCAGCCTCGGAAACTTCCTTGGCGGCCTGCTCTTCGAAGGTGATCACGTTGGTGTCGGCTCCGAAGAAGCGCGCCATCTCGCTGGCCAGCTCGGTGTCCAGCGTCTGGTTGATGGTGGCGAAGACTCCGCGCAGCAGCAAGCGGGCAATCAAATCCTTGGCGCGAAGCCCCAGCTTCTCAGCCAGGTCCTTGACGCTGATTCCTTCTGTAATCGTGATGCTGCGCGTGATCGGCTGAGGTTCGTTGGAGAGCGACAGCCGCGGCGGCGGCGTGTAGCCCTTCATCGGACCTTCCTTCACCCCACGCGGCACGTAGCGCTGTCCTGGCCTGCGGGAAGGCGCTCCGGGCCTGCTGCCGGGCCGCGTAGTCGGCCCCGGAGGCAAAGCTCCCGGACCCACTCCCAGCGGACGAGTGCCGGTAGGCGACTGCCGGGTCGGATGCATGGGCCTGCGTTCGCCCGGGCGCAGCGGCGGACGATTGGTCGGAGCGCCTGGCCGCGGACGCTGGAAAATCGGCTGCCCTGGCACTGGACGTCCCGGGGCTGGGCGCACAGAGGCTCCCGCTCCTGCCGGAGCTCCGGCTACGCCCGCAGGCGCCGCTGGTCTCAAAGGCGCTTTGTACACCGGACGCGGCCCGGTCTGCGGCACGATCATTCTTGGCGGCGGCGCCTGGAATGGCGGCGGAGAACTGGGCGCTGCCGGTCTCGCGGCCATGGCCGGTGGCTGCGCTGGCAGGTGTCGCGGCTCGCGGCGGCGTCGACGCTGGAGTCATAGAAGGCGCTGGCGCTACTGGCGCTGACCGACGGTGGAGCTGCAGCTCTCGGAGCAGTCGGGGCAACCGGCTGCGGAGGAACCGCGGCGCCGCGGGAACCGTAAATGTCGGTCGCGGACTCGATGTTGGGACCACAAACTTCGGCGCCGCCGGCGGAGCGCTGGGCGGACTCTGTACCGGAGGTCTCGCAGCAGGCGGAGCTGGCGTAACCGCGGTCCTGGTCTCGACGGCCGGCGGGGCAGTCGCCGGAGCGGGCGGGGGCGGCGCACCGTCGCAGCGGGAGCTTGCTGCTTGCTGATGATGGCTTTTAAAGCATCGCCGGGCTTGGAGATCTGGGAGAGATCGATCTTGGTCTTGATTTCATCGCTCTCCGGACGGCCGGTCGCGAGAGACGCGGCTCGAAGCCTGGCGCTGGCTGGCGCTGCGGAGGCGGGCGCGTACCTTCTCCGCTTCGTGGTCTTCGAGAGAACTGGAATGGCTCTTCTTCTCAGTGACTCCGATCTCCGGAAGTACATCGAGAATTGATTTGCTTTTAACTTCCAGCTCTCTTGCCAGATCGTTGATTCGAATCTTGCTCATCCGCCCTTTCGTCCTCCGGACTGTCCCGCTAAGTCTTCATATCAACCTCACGGTGTCAGCCTTGGGCTCCCCGCAACCACTTTGCAGCTGCGGGAGAGTTTCACTTACTGCTTTTCCTCGTGCTTGTCCGCGGAGGCGTCAGGCTCCTCCGTGGATGCAGGCGGTTCCGCCTGCCCATCTGCTTCAACATTTTCGCTGGCTTCAACATTTTCGCTGCCAGCCTCGGCTTCGACGGGGTCCTCAGTTGCGGCCTCTGCGGCTTCCGCCGCGATCTCCGAGCCTGCGGCTGCGTCTTCCGCCGCCTCGGCGGGAATCTCTTCGCCTTCGGCTACGGCCGCGACCTCGCCCGCTTCGCCTGATTCCAGGCCGGCAAAATAATTATTGACTGCCAGGCTGATTTTTTCCACCGTCTTGGGGCCGATTCCTTCGATCGCTTCCAGTTGCTCCGGCGTCATGTCCGCCAGCGATTCGACCGTGGTCACACCGGCGGCGCTCAGCTTCTCGATCAGCCCTTCGCCCAGTCCGGTTACGCTTTCCAGCGGAGTAGCAGCGGAGCCCACCAGCGCCGACATCTGCTGCTCCACTTCCTGCCGCTTCTCTTCCTCGCTCTTGATATCGATCTTCCATCCCAGCAGCTTGGCCGCCAGGCGGACGTTCTGCCCCTTCTTGCCGATGGCAAGGGAGAGCTGGCTGTCATCCACCACAACTTCCAGATGCTTGTCGCCGGCATCAACCACGGTGACGCGGCTCACCTTGGCCGGCTGCAACGCCTTCTCGGCAAAGGTCACCGGATCTTCGTGATACTCGATGATGTCGATCTTCTCGCCGCGCAGTTCGCGAATGATGGACTGCACGCGCATGCCCTTCATGCCGACGCAGGCGCCCACAGCGTCCACGTCCTTGTCCTTGGACATGACCGCGATCTTGGTGCGCTCTCCGGCTTCGCGCGCGATCGCCCGGATCACCACGGTTCCATCGTAGATTTCCGGAACTTCGGTCTGGAACAGGTGCTGCACCAGATCCGGCGCGGCGCGCGAAACCACGACTGCCGGCCCTTTCGAGGCCCGTTCCACTCTGGCGATCACCGCCCGGACGCGCTCGCCCATGGCAAACGATTCCAGCCGCGACTGCTCCTTGCGCGGCATGCGCGCTTCCGCTTTGCCGATATCGAAGATCACATCCGGACCTTCGATCCGCTTCACGGTGGCGTTCACGATCTCGCCCACGCGCCCGATGTACTCGTTGTACACAGTGTCGCGTTCCGCTTCCCGCACCTTCTGGAAGATCACCTGCTTGGCCAGTTGCGCCGCGATGCGTCCCAGAATTCCTTCGGTCTGCTTGTTGATCTGGAGCTCGCCTCCCAACTCGACATTGGGATTGATCTTGCGGGCATCATCCAGCGTGACCTGAAGCACCGGATCCTCCACCTGCTCGGGAGTCTCCACGATGGTCTTGACCGCAAAGGCGCGTATCTTGCCGGTTTCCTTGTCCAGTTCGGCGCGCAGGTTTTCCTGCGTCTTGTAATACTTGCGCGTGGCGACCACGATGGCATCTTCCACCGCGCTCACCACAATTTGCGGATCAATGCCTTTTTCCCGGCTCAACGCGTCGATCGTGTTATAGAGCTCACTTGCCATAGATAATTCCAGGTAAGGCAACTGGTAATTTTGTAATTGAGTAATTTGGTAATTGGGTAATTTGGTAATTTGAAAACCCTGGACCTCGAGGTTTTTAACAATTACAAAATTGCTCAATTTCCCAATTACTCAATTGCTCAATCCACTAAATCTCCGGCACCAGATTCGCCTTCTCTACGTTGGCCAGATCGATTTCCAGCTTTTCCGCTGAGCGCTTGCTCCGGACGGCGTTTCTTTCTGGCCGCGCTCAGGTCCAGCGTCAGACGCCCCTGCTTGAAAACTTTCCAGCCGGCCTTCAAAGTGTCGGTTGCCGTTCACCGGTTGCTGCGTCGTCAATTTCACCCGGCTTCCGGTGAAGCGCTCGTAATCGGCCGGACGAATCAACTTCCGATCCAACCCGGGCGAAGACACTTCCAGCGTGTAGACGCCAGAAATCGCGTCCTCTACATCGAGAATCGTGCCCACTTCCCGGCTGAGATTGGCGCAGTCCTCGTGCGTCACGCCGGCCGGCTTGTCAATCACGATGCGGAGCATGCGAGCTTTGCCTCCGCCGCGCAACTCCACTTCCACTACCTCCAGCCCGCTGGAGGCCGCCACGCGCTCCGCGATCTCGCGGATTTTGTCGATCTCAAGTGCCATGAAATCAATAACTTAAGCCAAATCTCATCGTCCCAAAACGGGCCTAAACTAAAAAGTGGGCTTGCGCCCACTGGTGTGTCTCGCCACGTGCTGGTAACTACACAACAGTTCCAGATATCAATATACGCCGCAGGGAACCAAAAGACAAACCTCAGAAACCTCCGCGGAGGCCCCGTTTTGCCAGGCGGAAAACTCAAATTCACGAGCCTCTTATGCGGATCTTTGCGTTCTTTGCGGTCAGGAGCTCTAACCGCAAAGCTCGCCAAGAACGCAAAGCAAAACGGCAGCCTTCCACGATTTGCCTGAACTTCGAACCGTCTCTAGAATGTAAATCTATCCTCCACGTCAGAGAAAACTTATGATCCATTTTCCTGTCCCTGAGGCGCTTACCTTCGACGACGTGTTGCTGCTGCCCGCACGTTCCGACGTTGTTCCTGCTCTGGCCAACACTCAGACCCAGCTCACGCGCAACATTCGCCTGAATATTCCCATCATCAGCGCCGCCATGGACACGGTCACGGAATCGCACATGGCGATCGCGCTGGCGCAGCAGGGCGGCATCGGAATCATTCATCGCAACCTGACTCCGGAGCAGCAGGCCAACGAAGTGGACAAAGTAAAGCGCTCGGAAAGCGGCATGATCGTCGATCCAGTCACCATGTCGCCCGATGCCAAAGTCTCGGACGCGCTCGAGGTCATGCGCCAGTACAAAATTTCCGGCGTGCCTATCACCAAGAACGGAAAACTGGTGGGCATTCTCACCAATCGCGACCTGCGCTTTGAAACTCGCTTCGACATCCCCATCAGCAAAGTGATGACCAAGGAAAACCTCATCACTGTCCCTGTGGGAACTACGCTGGAGGACGCTGAAAATATCCTGCACGAGCATCGCGTGGAAAAACTTCTGGTGGTCGACGAAAACTACAATCTCAAGGGCCTGATCACGGTCAAAGATATTCAGAAGAAGTTGAAATACCCCAACGCGGCCAAGGATTCGCAGGGCCGGCTGCGCGTGGGTGCGGCCATCGGCGCCACCGGCGACTTCCTGGAGCGGGCGCAGGAAATGGTGAAGTGCAAGGTGGATCTGCTGGCCATTGACAGCGCTCACGGCCACTCCACGCGGGTGCTCGATGCCATCAAGATGGTGAAATCCAAGCTGCCCGAGGTGGACCTGATCGCCGGCAACGTTGGCACCTTCGACGGCGCCTGCGAACTGGCGCGCGCTGGAGCGGACGCCATCAAAGTCGGAATTGGACCGGGCTCGATCTGCACCACTCGCGTCGTGACCGGCGCGGGAATGCCGCAGATGACGGCAATCGCGGAAGCTTACCGCGCCACCAAAGATCTCAACGTCCCTGTGGTCGCCGATGGCGGCATCAAATATTCCGGCGACATTACGAAGGCCCTGGCTGCCGGCGCTTCCGGCGTCATGATCGGATCGCTGTTTGCCGGAACCGATGAAAGCCCGGGCGAGTTGATTCTCTATCAAGGCCGCTCTTTCAAGTCGTATCGCGGCATGGGCTCGCTTGGGGCGATGGCTTCAGGATCGAGCGAACGCTATTTCCAGAACACCGATGGCGATGCTTCGACCGCGATGTCGGGCAGTTCGGAAGACGCCAATCGCCTGGGCAAACTGGTTCCCGAAGGCATCGAGGGACGCGTTCCCTACCGTGGTTCAGTCGCGATGATCGTGCACCAGATGGTCGGCGGCTTGAAGTCCGGCATGGGCTATTGCGGCTGCGCCACCATCCCGGATCTGCTGCAGAAGACGCGCTTCGTCCGCATCAGCGGAGCTGGATTGCGGGAAAGTCACGTGCACGACGTGATGATCACGCGCGAGGCTCCGAACTATGCGGTGGAATAGACGTCCACGGAGTCGATGCTCGAAAGCTCGCGCTTGAACTCTGCCCAGACACAGCTTCTGAAAACCTGGATCGCGGCGACGCTCTGGCTCGGGCTTATCGTGGCCGAATCCACTAATTATGGTTCAGCCGAGAATACCAGCCGGTTTCTCTACCCATTGCTGCATTTCCTGTTGGAGTAAGCGCGTCCGACACTTTCTGGTCTGGCACTTTTTCATCCGCAAGACCGGCCACTTCGTAGGCTATTTCACTCTGAGCTTGTTGTTGTTCCGCGCCTGGCGGGCCACGTTTCCATTTCCGGGCGCGAGCTGGACCATCCAGTGGGCAAGAATTTCTTTCTTCATGACCGCGCTGGTTGCCTCGCTCGACGAGTGGCATCAGACCTATCTTCCCAAGCGCACCGGAACTGTGCATGATGTGTTACTCGACAGCACGGCCGCGCTGGTGGCACAGATACTGTCTTTTCGTTATTTTGCGAGCTCGCAAGCCGGAGCCGGTCTACTCGCAGAATCCCGCACAAAATTAGTTCAAGGATTGCAGAAGACTGAAGGCTGACGGCTGAAAGCTGAAGGCTGCTTTCAATACATGGCGTCGTACTTGGTCACGACCCATTCGCCGTCTTTTCTTCTCCAGCGTGACCGAGAAGAGCTCCTTGTATGTACCTTTCTGTCGGGAGCGTTGCGGCGTTTGCCAAGGTAGTGCAGGATGCGCAAAGGTGGAGTGTCTTCCCAATCCGCGACCTCCCAGGAAACCAGGGGATGCCGGGCCTCAGAGTCGCAGATGAAGGCGGCGTACTTTTTGCGATAATCCTTCTCCCAAGCGGAAAGTTCTTGGTTGCAGTTGCCGTCGCGCATGCTGCGGATGAATTTCGCCGCCTCGCGCTCGGAAGTGCGGTCACGCAGAGGATTCAGTGATATGGAGTTGGGTATTCCGGAAAGCGGGTCGCGATCGTCCGAACGGTCCAATACCGGACCCTGACCGTTCAGGTGAATGAGATAGCCGAAAAAGATCATCAGCAGCAGCACGCCGGCGCCCGCGGCGATCGCGATTTGATTGCGTGAAAACTCCATGGCCCTGCCACCAGTCTAGCGTGGCGCGTCACGGCGGTACAAGATTACGGCGGATAGGCGCGGGAGGACATGTACAACCGGGTGAAAGTGAGTCGGACGGGGGAGGATCGATCAGGAGGACTAGACTTGGATGCCCCACTTTTCGCATCTTTTGCGAAAAGTGGGTGATGGGAATCATCCCAGGCTCTTAAATCCCGTCCGCTAACATTCGATCGGACGGTGGGATCCTACAACGCGTTCAACCCTGGAACTTGAAAGCGAATAATCCCCATCACCCACTTTCGCAGACGCTCACCGTTTTATTCCGCGTCCTTCGTCTTGTCCGCGCCTTCGGCGTGGTCGGCGGGATGCTCAACGCCTTGCTGGGCCTCGGCTTCTTCCATGGCCTTCTTGGCTTCTTCGGCGCGCTTGGAGCGGACCGCAGCGCGCTTCTCGCGCTTTTCTTCCTGCAGCTTCTCGCTGCCCAGCAATTCGACGAACGCCGTGTCAGCGCCGTCGCCCTTTCGCCATCCGGCGCGAACGATGCGCAGGTAACCGCCTTCGCGGTCCCCGAAGCGCGGAGCGACGGTGTCGAAAAGCCTGGTGACCGCTGCCTTGGTCATCAGGTAGGCGCCGGCCTGGCGGCGCGCGGAAAGGTCTCCGCGCTTGCCGAGAGTAATCATCTTTTCCACCAGCGGCCGCATGGCCTTGGCCTTGGGCACGGTGGTCTCGATGCGCTCTTCGACAATGAGCGAAGTCACCAGGTTCCGCAGCAATGAGCGGCGGTGGCTGGTGTTACGTCCCAGTTTCCATCCTGCTACTTTGTGACGCATCGTCGATCCTCCAGTCCAATTTCTAGAACGTTGCTAGTTTCGTCAGTTTCGGCTTCAGTCGACGCAGCAACGCTGCGTCTCTACTAGACAGAAACTGAAACCGGGTGACGCACTGCGCCACCCGAAACTGCTCTTTACAGATCGTTGTCCGGGCCGTACGCCGATGCCGGCAGTACCTGGTTCGAAGTCGGGCCGGGCACGGCATTGCCGTGCTCGTCGATCTTCATGCCCAGGCTCAAGCCCATCGACGAAAGAATTTCCTTGATCTCGTTCAGCGACTTGCGGCCGAAGTTCTTGGTCTTCAGCATTTCGGCTTCGGTCTTCTGCACCAGTTCACCGATGGTCTGAATGTTCGCGTTCTTCAGGCAGTTGTAGCTGCGCACCGAGAGCTCCAGCTCCTCGACCGAACGGTTCAGATTTTCGTTCTTGATCTCCGGCTTGCGGTCTTCGGTGGAGGTGGAGGTCTCGATATCCTCTTCGAAGTTGATGAAGATATTCATGTGGTCCTTCAGCAGCTTCGCCGCCAGGCCGATGGAATCCGCCGGGGTGATGGAGCCGTTGGTCCACACTTCGAGAGTCAGCTTGTCGTAGTCGGTGATCTGCCCCAGACGCGCCGCTTCCACGGTGTAGTTGCACTTGCGCACCGGAGAGTGGACGGAATCGATGGGGATGAAACCGATGCCCAGATCTTCGTCGAAGTTCTTGTCGGCGGAAACGTAGCCGCGGCCGCGCTTGAGGCGCATTTCCATATCGAGCTTGCCGCCTTCGCTGACGGTGGCGATGTAGACGTCCTTGTCGAGCACTTCCACGTCGGCGTCGGCTTCGATCATGCCGGAGGTGACCACGCCCGGCTGATCGGCGCGCAGATAGATGGCCTTGGGCGCGTCGCCCGCTCAACTTGAACGGAATCTGCTTCAGGTTGAGGATGATGTCGGTCGCGTCCTCGACCACGCCGGGAATCGACTGGAACTCGTGCAGCACGCCTTCGATCTTCACCGCGGTTACCGCCGCTCCTTCGATCGAAGACAGCATGACGCGCCGCAGAGCGTTGCCGATGGTGGTGCCGAAGCCGCGTTCAAACGGCTGGGCCCAGAAGATGCCGTACTTGTCGGTTAGGGTTGAAGTGTCGACGGCGAGACGTTTGGGTTTTTGAAATCCCTTCCAAAGCATTACGTTGTTTCTCCTTCGGCCGTTTGGCTCAGTCCTGACATCCCTGAACCGGTCCGTGTTTCGTTCAGGTCAAGCGTCAGAGACAGGCTGATCTGGCTCGAATTGTTGGGACCGGTCGTCGATCATCAGTCGTCTGGCTTCACAGAATTTCTGGCTCGACGACCAGAAGACCAACGACTGATGACTACTTACTGTACAACTCCACAATCAACTGCTCGTTCACCGGCAGATTGATATCTTCGCGCTTGGGCAAAGCCAGCACCTTGCCTTTGTAATTGTCGCGATCGATCTCCAGCCAGTTCGGCGCATTCTGGTGGCTGGCAAATTCCTTCGCCGGCTCCAGGATGGGCAGCTTCTTGCTGCCTTCGCGAATGGCAATCTCCTCGCCCACACTCACCTGGTACGAAGGAATGTTCACCTTGCGGCCATTCACCTGGATGTGGCCGTGACGCACCAACTGGCGCGCCTGGCGGCGGGACATGCCGAAACCAAGGCGGTAGACCACGTTGTCCAGACGGCGCTCCAGCTGCTGCAGAAGCATTTCGCCGGTGACGCCGCGGGTGCGCGCCGCCTTCTCGAAATAGTTGCGGAACTGGCCTTCCTGGGTGAAGTAAATGCGCTTGGCTTTCTGCTTTTCGCGCAGCTGCAGACCGTAGCCGACGATTTTGGCTTTGCGGTCCTTGCCATGCTGGCCGGGAGCAAAATTGCGCTTCTCGATGGGACACTTATCGCTGAAGCACTTGGTGCCTTTGAGGAACAGCTTCATGCCCTCGCGGCGGCAGAGACGGCAGACGGGATCGGTATAACGTGCCAAGTTGTTTTCTCCTTATTAGATGACCGGTTTACAGGTTTGGCTTCACCCTTCGTCCCGGACGAAAATCAGTCGTTTGGCTCACTGGTCTAGGCCGTTGGCTTTTAAGCTAAACGCAGTTCTCGAGTTCTGCCAACTGAGCCAAGAGCCTGAACCAGAGACTGGCTTCTTACACTCTTCTCCGCTTCGGCGGACGGCAACCGTTGTGCGGAATCGGCGTCGCAGTCCTTGATATTGCGCACTTCGATGCCGGCCGCAGCCAGGGCGCGGATCGCCGATTCGCGTCCGGAACCAGGGCCGCTGACCCGCACTTCCACGCTGCGCACGCCGTGATCGCGCGCCATGTTGGCGGCGTTCTGCGCCGCCTGCTGGGCGGCAAATGGCGTCCCTTTGCGCGACCCGCGAAAGCCCAGCGAGCCGGAACTCTTCCACGACAGAACATTCCCCGCCTGATCGGCGATGGTCACAATCGTGTTGTTGAACGAAGCCTGGATGTGGGCAATGCCGTGCGGAACGTGCTTCCGCTCTTTCTTCTTGAAGGTCTTCTTCTTGCCCTTTTTATCCGGCGCCGCTGCTCCGGTCCCCGCTGCCGCTGGTGCTGCTGGTTTTGCCATATTAGCTTCTAGCTCCTAGCTTTTAGCTTCTAGCCAGGAGCTAGAAGCTAGCAGCTGATTTTCTAAGTCTTTGCCGTCGCCTTCTTCTTCTGCGCGACTGTGCCCTTGCGCGGGCCCTTGCGGGTGCGCGCGTTGGTGTGGGTCCGCTGTCCGCGGACCGGCAGATTGCGGCGATGACGATAGCCGCGATAGGAGCCGATTTCGATGAGCCGCTTGATGTTCATCGAAACTTCCTTGCGCAGATCGCCTTCCACCAGACCTTCGTCTTCGATCACCTGGCGGATGCGGTTGACCTCGTCCTCGCCCAGGTCCTGGACCTTTTTCATCGGGTCCACTTTGGCCGCGTCCAGAATGCGCGCCGCGCGCGGGTTGCCGATGCCGTAGATGTAGGTCAGCGCGATGTTCGCCCGCTTGTTGCGCGGAAGATCGACGCCTGCAATACGTGCCATAGTGCTCCTCTATCCTTATCCCTGACGCTGCTTGTGCTTGGAGTTGACGCAGATCACCCGCACCACACCCTTGCGGTGGATGACCTTGCACTTGTCGCAAATTTTCTTTACCGATGCTCGTACTTTCATAAACCAGCCTTCAGCCGTCAGCTCTCAGCCTTCAGCAAAACCCTGACAGGCAGATGAGACGGCATTCATTTATAGCGATACACGATGCGGCCGCGATTCAGGTCGTAGGGCGAAAGCTCGACCGCGACCTTGTCGCCGGGCAGAATGCGAATGAAATTCTTGCGCATTTTTCCCGAGACGTGCGCCAGCACCTGGTGCTTGTTTTCCAGTTCCACCCGGAACATGGCATTGGGCAGCGGTTCGACCACCGTCGCCATCACTTCAATCGCGTCCTCTTTGCTCATCGACTCCTTAAGAACCAGCTTCTAGCTTCTCAGCTATTAGCCTTCAGCTAAAAGCTGAGCAGCTGATAGCTAGAAGGCTGAAAGCTGCTTTATTGCGTCAAAATCATCGGGCCATCTTTCGTCACCGCGACGCAATGCTCGAAGTGGGCGCTGTAGCTGCCGTCGGCGGTTACGGCGGTCCACTTGTCTTCCAGAACGCGGGTTCCCGGACTGCCCGAATTCACCATGGGCTCGATCGCCAGCACCATGCCTTCGCGCAACCGCGCCCCGTGTCCGCGGGTGCCGTAGTTCGGAACCTGCGGCTCTTCGTGCAGGCGCGTTCCGATGCCGTGTCCCACAAATTCCCGCACCACGCTGAAGCCGTTGGCTTCCACGAACTCCTGCACCGCCGCGCCCACGTCTCCAACCGCGTTGCCGATTCTGCGCCGCCTCGATGCCCTTGTACAACGACGCCTCGGTCACCTCGAGCAGCTTGGTCAGCTCCGGCGTGATCGAACCATCCACCGGGACCGTGATGGC
Source organism: Terriglobia bacterium (assembly GCA_963812465.1). Taxonomy (GTDB): domain Bacteria; phylum Acidobacteriota; class Terriglobia; order Terriglobales; family Acidobacteriaceae; genus JAIQFF01. The sequence continues at coordinate 75,858 of CAWEVE010000028.1, read as the reverse complement.
GGCGTCGCCGTAATAGCCGTCCAGCACCACGCCGCAATCGATGGAAACGATGTCGCCCGCCTTCAGCACCCTCTTCTCCGAGGGAATGCCGTGCACAATCTCTTCGTTGATCGAGGTGCAAAGCACGCAGGGATAATCGTAATATCCCTTGAACGCGGGCTTCGCGCCCAGATCCTTGATCTTCTGCTCGGCGGCGCGTTCCAGGTCCATGGTGGTCGCGCCCGGCACCACCAGCGTGCGCACATGGTCCAGCACCTCGCGCACGATGCCGCCGCTGCGCCGCATCTTCTCGATCTCCGCCGCCGATTTGCAGACAATCGCCATGTTCCAGTTCTAGACTTCAGTCGCTCAGTCGTTGCCGGGAGCCACGCCGCGCTGGCTCTCGATCACGTTGAAAATCTGCTCCGTCACCTGATCCACCGGCAGGTCGCCATCCACCGAAACCAGCCGCCCTTTGCGCGCGTAGTATTCGGCCACCGGCTTGGTCTGCAGTTCGTAGGCCGCCAGTCGTTCCCGGATGACTTCTTCACGATCATCTTCGCGGGTCACCAGCGTAGAACCATCAACATCGCATCGATCAGCGACACGGGGTGGCTGGGAGTAGACGTTGTAGATCCGTCCACAGACGGGACAAGAACGGCGTCCGGTAAGCCGACGCAACAACTTATTATAGTCCACGTCAATTCGGATCACAATCGGCAGACACTTGCCGCGCTGCGGTTTGTCAAAGAACTCGTGCTCCAGAAACGCATCCAGCCATCCGGCCTGGGCCGGATTGCGGGGAAAACCATCCAGAATGAAGCCGCGCTCGCAGTCCGCCTGGCGCAAGCGCTGGGCCACCATGTCATACATCAGGTCGTCGGGCACCAACTCGCCCCGCGCCATGACGTCCTTGGCCGCCACTCCCAGCGGAGTGCCGCGCTGCACATTTCCCGCAGCAGATCTCCCGTGGAAATCTGCGGAATGCGGTAACGCTCGACGATCTGCTTGGCCTGCGTGCCCTTGCCCGCGCCCGGCGAGCCGAGCAGGATGACCGGTCCGATGCCGCGCGAGGTTGCCTCCGCCATCGAACTGGTCCTCCGCCTCCCGATTCCAATTTCGCTCAACCAGCACGACGACGCACGCACTTCAACTACTCCGTGCTCACTCTCAAACTCCGGCTTTACACAGCGAACGTCCGACGCTCACGCCTAGCTCAAGACCAGGTCCGGCGGCCGCGAATGCGTCCGCTGCGCGGCGTGAAGCCGTCGTAGTGGCGCATGACCAGCTGGGCTTCGATCTGAGTCACCGTGTCCATGGCCACGCCCACCACGATCAGCAGCGAGGTGCCGCCAAAATAAAAATTCACGCCCAAGCCGTTGGTCACCCAGGTGGGCAGGCGCTCGAAAAACGCTCCAATCGGCCCGTACAAGATGGTTCAGGTGAATGCCGGTGATCATCCACTCCGGAATGAACGAGATGATGATCAGATACAGCGCGCCCACCAGCGTGATGCGGGTCAGGATCTCGTTGATGTGGTCGGCGGTGCGCTTGCCGGGACGAATGCCGGGAATGAACCCGCCATACTTCCGCATGTTGTCCGCAACCTCGTTGGGGTTGAAGACAATCGACACATAGAAGTAGGCGAAGAAGATGATCCCGACGGCATACAGAAACGTGTACAGCGGCTCGCCCCATCCCAGATCGCGGATCAGATCGCCAAAATAGCGGTTGTTGCGCAGGCTGTAGCCCACGGTCTGGGGCAGGGTCAGAATCGAGGACGCGAAAATCACCGGCATGACGCCGCCGGAATTCACCCGCAACGGCAAGTGGGTGGACTGCCCGCCCATCACCTTGCGGCCGACCACGCGCTTGGCGTACTGCACCGGAATGCGGCGCTCGCTGCGCTCCACGTAGACGATGAAAGCCACCACCAGCGACCATCACGCCGATCAGCAGGATCATCGCCGGCGCGGTAAAGGCTCCCCAGGCGTCGGTGCGGACCTTGTCGAACAGATCGATGACGCCGCGCGGCAAGCCCACCACGATGCCGGCAAAGATCAGCAGCGACATGCCGTTGCCGACGCCGCGCTCGGTGATCTGCTCGCCCAGCCACATGATGAAGGCGCTGCCCGTGGTCAGGGTCAGCATGGTCATCAGGATGAAAGCCGGGCCGGGATGGACCACGAAATCTCCGCCGCGCTGCAGCTGCCAGGCAATGCCGAAAGACTGCACCGCGCTCAGGATCACGGTCAGATAGCGCGTCCACTGGGTAATCTTCTTGCGGCCCAGTTCGCCTTCTTTCTGCAGCTTGGCCAGCGGCTCATAGACCACGGTCAGCAACTGCAAAATGATGGACGCCGTGATGTAGGGCATGATGCCCAGGGCAAAAATGGTCAGCCGGCGCAGCTGGCCGCCGGAAAACAGATCGACGAAGCCCAGCAGGCTGCCCTGGTTCTGCTCGAAGAACTGCTGCAGCTTGTCCGCATTCACGCCCGGCGTGGGAATGTGCCCGCCCAGGCGGTACACCGCCAGCAGCCCAAGCGTAAACAGAATGCGCTTGCGCAGGTCCGGAATGCGAAAGACGTTGGCCAGTTTCTCCAGCATGGACTACAACACCTCGAACTTGCCGCCGGCCTTGGTGATCTTTTCCTGGGCCGACTTGGAAAACTTGTGGGCGTGCACGGTGAGCGCGATGGTCAGCTCGCCGTCGCCCAGCACCTTCACCGGATGCTTGCTCTTGATCACGCCCGCCTTGCGCAACACGTCGGGCGTGATGGTGGTCTCGCCCAGCGCGGCCAGCTTTTCCAGATTCACGATGTTGAATTCCTTGCGGAAGATGTTGGTGAAGCCGCGCTTGGGCATGCGGCGATGCAACGGCATCTGGCCGCCTTCAAAGCCGCGCATCATGCGCGAACCGCTGCGCGAGCGCTGGCCCTTGTGTCCGCGGGTGGAGGTCTTGCCCATGCCCGAACCCATGCCGCGGCCCACGCGCTTCTTGTTTTCCGTCGCCTTCTTTGGTGCGCGAATGTTCGAAAGATTCATAAATAAGCTCTCAGCTGTCAGCTCTCAGCTTCAGCTTCAGTGCTCTGCGTTTACTGAGAGCTGATAGCTGACAGCTCTAGCTAGTTCGAACAATCTCCACCAGATGCGGCACCTTGGCCACCATGCCGCGAATGGCCGGGTTGTCCGGCCGCTCGATCACCTGGTTCAGCCGGGTAAAGCCCAGACCCTTGACCACCAGTTTCTGCTTGACCGGGGCACAAATGGCGGAACGCACCCACTTCAACTGGATCTTGGCGCCGCCGCCCGCATTCGATTTCTTGGCCATTTATTGGGCATGATTACAGTTCCTCGGCCGTCTTGCCGCGCATGGCGGCAACGTCGCTCCGGTTCTTCAAATGCTTCAGCGCATCAAAAGTCGCCTTGATCACGTTGTGCGGGTTGGTGGTGCCAATCGATTTGGTCAGCACGTTCTGCATGCCCACCGAGGTCATGACCGCGCGCACCGCGCCGCCGGCAATCACTCCCGTGCCTTCCGGAGCCGGCTTCAGCAGCACCCTGCCCGAACCGAAGCGTCCCAGCACCAGGTGCGGAATGCTGGTCTGGGTCAGGTTGACCCGCATCAGGTTCTTCTTCGCCGACTCAATTCCCTTGCGGATGGCCTGGGGAACTTCCTTGGCTTTCCCCGAACCGTAGCCGACGACGGCAGCGCTGGGATCTCCCACCACGACCAGGGCCGCGAAGGAGAGATTCTTGCCTCCCTTGACCACTTTGGTGACGCGGTTGATGGCGACCACCTGGTCTTTCAGCTGGTAGGAATTCGCATCGAGCTTCTTAATGACTGTTGGCATTGATTCTCATTTCAAATTTTGTAATTGGCAATTTGGTAATTTGAAATAATCACGTTTTCAATGACTCAATTCCAATTACTCAATCTTTAGAACTTCAGTCCGGCTTCGCGGGCGGAATCGGCCAGGGCCTTGACCCGTCCGTGATAAATGTAGCCGCCGCGATCGAACACGACTTTGCTGATCCCCTTGGCCTTGGCGCGCTCGGCGATGTTCTTGCCGACCCTCTTGGCCGCGGCCAGGTTGCCGCCGGTGCGCCGCTCGCCCTTTTTGCCTTCGGCGGAGTTCGCGGAAACCAGGGTCGCGCCCTTCAGGTCGTCGATCAACTGCACGTAAATATGATTCAACGAGCGATACACGTTCAGCCGCGGCCGCTCGGCCGTGCCGAGAATCTTCTTGCGGATGCGTTCGTGAACGTGCCGCCGGTTCTGGTTCTTCGATGTTTGCGTCAGCATTGTTTCTAGTCCTTGGTCGTTCGTCGTTGGTCGTTGGCAAAACCAGCGATCACGACTCTTCGAATTTGCCTCAGATGCTCGTCCCTGCCGTTCGGAGTTGGCCAACGACCAAGGCCAACGACCAACGACGGTTATTTCGCTCCTGTCTTTCCAACCTTCTTCTTCAAGCGCTCGCCGGCATAGCGCACGCCCTTGTTCTTGTACGGATCGGGCGGACGCAGGCTGCGCATTTCGGCGGCCACCTGGCCGACTTTCTGGCGGTCGATGCCGGTGACGCTCAGCTTGGTCTGCTTGGGATCGACCGTCGCTTCAATTCCCGACGGCAGCGGATACTCGATGGGATGCGAATATCCCAGGCTGAACACCACCGTGCTCTTGCCCTTCAGCTCGGCGCGATATCCGATGCCGACGATTTCCAGTTCGCGGGTCCAGCCCTTGGTGACGCCTTCGACCGCGTTGTTGACCAGGGCGCGAGCCAGTCCGTGGACCGCGGCCTGCGAGTCGTTCTCGCGGATCGCCACCAGGTTGCCGTCCTGCTGCTCCATGCGGATGCCGCGCGGGCAGCTGGGTATCCAGCTTGCCCTTGGGCCCCTGCACGGCCACCATGTTGCCTTCAATCTTGACCGCAACTCCCTTGGGGAGCGGGATCGGTTTTCTTCCAATTCTTGACATAAGCTTTCAGCTCTCAGCTCTCTAGCTGTCAGCTCTTAGCTATCGCCTGCTCTGACTCAGTCTTGCTAGCTAACGGCTAAGAGCTAATAGCTGGTTCTCTACCAAATCTCGCACAACACTTCGCCGCCCACGCCCTGCTTGCGCGCCTGGCGTCCGGTCATGACGCCGCGGGGCGTGGTCAGGATGTTGATGCCCATGCCGCCCAGCACGCGCGGAATCTCGCTGCGCCGCACATAGACCCGGCAACCCGGCCGGGAGACGCGCTCCACGTTCGAGATCGCGGCTTCGTTGTTGTTGCCATACTTCAGATAGATGCGCAGGACCTTGTGGCCTTCCTCCTCCGCGGGCTTGAAATTGGAGATGTAGCCTTCCTCTTTGAGGATGCGGGCAATCTCCAGCTTCAGCTTGGAAGCGGGAACATCCACTTTCTGGTGGCGGGCGCGTATCGCATTGCGAATGCGCGTCAGCATGTCTGCGACCGGATCGGTCAACCTCATCGTTTGCTTCTCCTCCGCCGCCCGTTTGCTTCGGCCCTGACTGCCTGGCACCGAAGAACCCGCGACGACGTACTTTCAGCCTGGACGCGGGTGCCCTCGCCCGCGTGCCTCTTGCCGCTGGAGATTGCGTCACTCTCTACCAGGACGACTTCGAAACTCCGGGAATCTCTCCGCGCAACGCCAGGCCGCGGAAACACAGGCGGCAAATGCCGAACTTGCGCAGATAAGCCCGCGGCCGTCCGCACAATCTTGCAGCGGTTGTGCCGGCGCGAGGAGAACTTGGGCTTCGGTCTTTGCCGCGCGCCTTGTCAAACTTCTCCTGGATCTTTGCGTCCTTGACTCGTTTTGCTGTAGTCAATTTACTTTTAGCTCCTAGCTCTGGCTGCTAGCTCTCAGCTGTCACCGTGCAGCTCTCAGTTAAGACTTCATTGCAATCGCTCAGTCTTCAATCGCTTACGGCCGGAACGGCATGCCCAGATGCTTCAGCAGCGCCCGCGCCTGATCGTCGCTCCGCGCCGTGGTCACGATGGTGACGTTCATGCCCTTGGTCTTGTCCACCCGGGAGTAGTCGATCTCGGGAAAAATCAGCTGGTCGTGCAGGCCCAGGGTGTAGTTGCCGCGCCCGTCGAACGACTTGGTCGAGACTCCCTTGAAATCGCGCACCCGGGGCAGCACCACGTTCACCAGCCGGTCGAAAAACTCGTACATGCGGTCGCCGCGCAGCGTGACCATGGCGCCGATGGCCTGGCCTTCGCGCACCTTGAAGGCCGCAATCGATTTCTTGGCCTTGGTGGTCACCGGCTTCTGGCCGGTGATCTGGCCCAGTTCGTTGACCGCGGGATCGAGAATCTTGGCGTTCTGCGTGGCTTCGCCCACGCCCATGTTGACCACGATCTTGTGCAGATGCGGCACCGCCATGGGGTTTTTCAGGTCGAATTCCTTCATCAGCGCGGGCGCAACTTCCCTTGAAGCGGCTCTTCAGCCGCGGCGTTTCCTTGGCGCTGTGATGCGCCTGCGCCGGCTTCGCCTCCTGCTGCTGCTTCTCGCCCTGCTTCTCTCTTTTTTCTTTTGCCATTGCTTCCTCTGTAACTCAGCTTCTAGCTACTGGCTTCTAGCTCCTAGACTCCGGTCACCGCTTCTTGCGCTCTAGCTGGCAGCCAGGAGCTAGCAGCCAGAAGCTCTTTGCTACTTGTCCAGCGTCGCGCCGCACTTGCGGCACACCCGCACTTTGCGCTCGCCCTGAAATTCGTGCCCGATGCGCACCGGGCGCTTGCAGCTGGCGCACATCAAGCGCCACGTTGGAGATCGCAATCCGGCTCTCCTGCTCGGCGATTCCGCCCTTCACGTTGCGCTGCGGATTGGGGCGCACATGCTTCTTCACCAGCATCACGTGCTCGACCAGGATCTTGGCATCGTTGGGAAAAACCCGCAGAACGCGGCCTTCTTTGCCCTTGTCGCGGCCGGTAATGACTTTCACCGTATCGTTGCGGCGGAGGTCGACTCGTTTGTGTTCTGTCGCTACTGTCTTCATAAGAACCCTTAACTGAATTTAGTAATCGGGTAATTTGGTAATTTTGTAATTCGAGAACCTGTTCCCAAGTCAGCGGTTCAATTACCAAATTACACAATTGCGCAATTACCAATGCTTTACAAAACTTCCGGCGCCAGCGAAACAATCTTCAAAAACTTCTTCTCGCGCAGTTCGCGGGCCACCGGCCCGAAGACGCGGGTTCCCACCGGCTCGCCGGCATCGTTGATCAGCACCGCCGCATTCTGGTCGAAGCGGATGTAGGTGCCGTCGCGGCGCCGGTGCTCCTTGCGGGTGCGCACGATCACCGCCTTGACCACCGTCCCTTTCTTGGTCTGGCCTTCCGGGGCGGCCTCTTTCACGCTGGCGGTGATGACGTCGCCCAGGCCGGCGTTCAATCCGGTCGAACCGCCCAGCGGCAGAATCATCTGCAGCTTGCGGGCGCCGGAGTTGTCGGCGACCTCGAGCATCGATCTCATCATCACAGCCATAATCTTGATCTCCCTCGTCAGCGCCTTCGGCCGCTCTAGCTGACTTCCGCGCAGCGTCGGTTTCCGGCACCAGCGCGGCCTCGCCGCACGACTTCCTTCAGGCGCCAGCGCTTCAGCTTGGACAGCGGACGCGTCTCTTCCAGGCGCACCACATCGCCCACGTGGGCCACGTTCTTTTCGTCATGGGCATAAAACTTCTTGGCCTTTGAGACCACGCGCCTGTAGAAGGGATGCGCCTTCTTGCGCACCACCTGCACCACGATGGTCTTGTGCATGCGGCTGGAGACCACTTCGCCGACCACTTCCTTGCGCCGTCCCGCCGCCTGCTGTACTGCCGCTCCGGGTTGTGGATTGGTTTCAGGCATCTACTTCTTCTCCGTTCCGCCGGCCGATGCCAGTTCGCGCTCGCGGGCGATGGTCTTCACCCGCGCAATGTCCTTGCGCAGGCCGCGAATCTTCTTCAGGCTCTCGGTCTGTCCCATGTTGAGCTGGAACTTCAGCTTGAACAGCTGATCGCTGAGCTCATGCTCCTGCTGGCGAAGTTCTTCGGCAGTCAGATTGCGTACTTTTTCGGATTTCATAATCAGTTCTCAGTTCTTAGTTCGCAGTTCCCGGTTTCTAGTGCGCGCCCTCGCGCTTCACAAACACGGTGCGCAGCGGCAGTTTGTGCGAGGCCAGACGCATGGCCTCGGTCGCATCCGTCTGCGAAACCCCTTCCATCTCGAACAGAATCTTGCCCGGCCGCACCACCGCCACCCAGTGATCGGGAGCTCCCTTGCCTTTGCCCATACGGGTTTCGGCCGGCTTCTTGGTGACCGGCTTGTCGGGAAACAGGCGGATCTGGATCTTGCCGCCGCGCTTGACGAAACGGGTCATGGCCACGCGCGCCGCTTCGATCTGGCGGTCGGTGATCCAGCCCGGCTCCAGCACTTTCAACCCGAAATCGCCGAACGCCAGCTGGCTGCCGCGCCAGGCCTTTCCGGTCATGCGCCCGCGCTGCTGCTTGCGGTACTTCACTTTCTTTGGCATCAACATAAGAATCAGCTCTCAGCTCTTCAGCCATCTAGCTCTGCAGCCGAAACCTCTTAGAACGCGCCTGCCTGCTGCGGCTCGCGCTTTTTGGCCGGCAAAATTTCGCCTTTGTAGACCCAGCACTTCACCCCGATCACGCCATAGGTGGTGCGGGCTTCGGTAAAACCGTAGTCGATGTCGGCGCGCAGGGTGTGCAGCGGCAGACGGCCCTGCAGATACCACTCCGAACGCGCGATTTCGTTGCCGTTCAGGCGTCCGCTGACCCGCACCTTGATTCCCTTGCAGCCGAAGCGCAGCGCCGAATCCACGGCTTTGCGCATGGCGCGGCGGAAGCCGACGCGCTTTTCCAGTTGCAGCGCGATCGACTCCGACACCAGTTGCGCGTCCAGTTCCGGCTTGTGCACTTCCTGGATATCGATGTAGACCTCGCGCGCGGTGCGCTTCTGCACATCCTGCTTCAGCTTGTCGATTTCCGCGCCCTTGCGTCCGATGATGATGCCCGGACGCGCCGTCTTGATGATGACCCGCAGCTTGTTGCCGGGACGCTCGATCTCAATCGAGCTCACGCCCGCCGACTTGAGCTTGTCCTTCAGCTCGTTGCGCAGCTTGACGTCTTCGAGCAACAGCTTGTCGTAATCGCGCTCCACAAACCAGCGCGACTTCCAGGGCTTGGTGTAGCCCAGGCGAAAACCGTAGGGATGAACTTTTTGTCCCATTATCTGGCTCCTACTTTCTTCTTGGCCGGCCGGCGCCTTGGCTTTGCCTTTGGCGCCGGCTTTGGCTCTTGGCCGGACTCTTTGTCTTCGCCGCTGCCTGTTTCTTCGCCCGACCACGGTGGCCAGCGATTCTCCGCTCTTGCCCCGCTCCGCCAGCACGATCTCGATGTGCGCGATGCGCCGCACGTAGCGAAACGCCCGGCCCATGGGCGCGGGACGGATGCGCTTCATGCGCGGCCCGTCGTTGGCCACGGCGCTCTTCACGTACAGCTTGTCCACATCGACGTCGATGCCCTTCTCGCTGCTCAGGTAGTTGGCATTCTCCAGCGCCGAGCGCAGCAGCTTCTCCACCGTGGCCGCCACCCGCTTCTTGGTGAAGACCAGGGTATTGAGCGCATCTTCCACCTTGCGGCCTTTGATCAAATCCAGCACCAGGCGCGCCTTCTGCGGCGAGACCCGGGTGAAGCGGACTTGAGCTCGAAATTCCATCGTTTATCTCTCTTAGCCGCCGAGCTCTCGCTACGCCTTGGGCGCCGGCGCTGCCGGAGCCGGATCCCGCCGCCGGAGTGATCGCTCCCGGACCGCCGGGCACGCCCGCCGGCCGGGCCGCCGTTTCCGTGGCCGCCCGCATGGAGTGGCCCTTGAACTGGCGGGTGAAGCTGAACTCGCCCAGCTTGTGGCCCACCATGTTTTCCGTGATGTACACCGGAATAAATTTCTTGCCGTTATGCACCGCGATGGTGTGGCCCACCATCTCCGGAATGATGGTCGAGCGCCGCGACCAGGTGCGCAGCACCTTCTTCTCGTTGCGCGAGTTCATGCCGTCCACCCGCGCCTGCAGGTAGCCATCGACGAACGGACCCTTCTTGGTTGAACGTGCCATAAAGTCAGCTCTAGCTTTAGCTCGTCAGCTCTCAGCTAAACAGCCCTCAAATCTCTTGTCATTCCGAACCGCTTCGCGGTGAGGATCTGCTTGCCGACGACCGACGACCGACGACTCTTCTACTTCTTGCCTCTCCGGTTCACGATGAACGCATCGGTGCGCTTGTTGTTACGCGTCTTGTAGCCGCGTGTCGGCTGGCCCCAAGGCGTCACCGGATGCCGGCCGCCGGAAGTCTTGCCTTCACCGCCGCCGTGCGGATGGTCGACCGGGTTCATCGAAACCCCGCGGTTCACCGGACGCCACCCCAGCCAGCGCATGCGTCCCGCTTTGCCGATGGTGATGTTTTCATGGTCCAGATTTCCCACCTGGCCGATCGTCGCCATGCAATCCTGCGCCACTTTGCGGGTCTCGCCGGAAGGCAGCTTGACCAGCGCGTACTCGCCTTCTTTCGCCACCAGCTGCGCCGAACCGCCCGCCGAGCGCACCATCTGCGCGCCCTTGCCGGGCTTCAACTCGATGTTGTGGATGGTCGTGCCCGGCGGAATATTCTTCAGCGGCAACGCATTGCCCACCAGAATGTCCGCCTCCGGACCGCTCACCACTTTCTGTCCGACCTTCAACCCATCGGGCTGCAGGATGTAGCGCTTCTCGCCGTCGGCGTAGCTCAGCAGCGCGATGCGCGCCGAGCGGTTGGGATCGTATTCGATCGAAGCCACAGTCGCCGGAATGCCGCTCTTGTCGCGCTTGAAATCGATCAGGCGCAGCTTGCGCTTGTGGCCGCCGCCGCGATGCCACATGGTGGTGTCGCCGCTGTTGCGGCGCCCGCCGGTGCGCTGCTTGGGCTCGAGCAGCGGCTTGTGCGGATGCCGGGTCGTAATATCGTCGTTGACCAGCGTGGTGCGGTAGCGCAACGTCTGCGTAGTCGGTCTGTAAGTCTTGATTGGCATAAAAATTCAGCTCTTGGCTTCTAGCTGTCAGTCTTCTAGCAATATCCCTGCTGCCGCCGTGCCTTCGCTGACGACTGAACGACCGACGACTGACGACTATAAATTCTGCGCGTACTCCGGCATCTTTTCGCCCGACTTCAGCCGCACGAAGGCCTTTTTCCAGTCGGGACGGTAGCCGGCAAATTTTCCCCGGCGGCGCTCCTTGCCGGGATAGAGCGCGGTGCGCACCGAATGCACCTTCACTTTGAAAATCGACTGCACCGCTTCCCGGATCTCGGTCTTGGTCGCGGCCTTCGCCACCTGGAACACCAGCGTGTTCTGGTTTTCCTTGATGGCCAGACCTTTTTCCGTAATCACCGGACGGCGAATAATCTGATATGCGGATTTCATCAGGCGACCTCCGCCGCTTTTTCATGGCGCGTCGCGCCGCCGCGGAGAGCCCGGTGGCCTTTCTTCTGCGCCTTCTTTGTCGTCCGCCTTGCGCTGCCGCTTCGAAGCCGAATTCTTCAGCGAAAGCTGCAACGCTTCGATCGCCGGCTGCGAAAAAATCGCGCGGTCGTAGCGCAACAGATGATAAGGATGAACCTCGTTGCCATGCACCAGTTCGACTCCCTCGAGATTGCGCGAGCCCAGCGTCAGGTTGCGATTCCCGTGGCGCGGCACTTCCACCAGCAGCGCCGTGGTCTCCACTTTCAGCGCGTCCAGCGCCTGGCGGAACTGCTTGGTCTTGGGCTCTTTCACGTCAAACGCGTTGACCACGATCAGCTTGCCGTCGGCAAACTTCGAAGCCAGCGCCGAACGCAACGCCCCCAGCACCTTCTTGCGCGGAAAAGCGTAATCGTAGGAGCGCGGTTGCGGTCCATGCACCGTGCCGCCATGCCGCCACAGTGGCGAACGGATGGAGCCGACACGGGCGCGCCCCGTACCCTTCTGCTTCCAAAGTTTCTTTCCGGCGCCGGAGACCAGTTTCTTGTTCTTGGTGGCGTGGGTGCCGGCGCGCTGCGCGGCGCGGTAATGCTTCACCGCTTCCCACAGCAGGTCTTCGTTGACCGCGCCAAATACTTCATCGGCGAGATCGAGCGTCCCGACCTTGTCCCCGCTCAGATTGTGAATGTCGATAGTTGCCATATGTCTTTCCGTGCTCGTTGTCGTGGGCCGACGACTGACTGGCCAACGACCGACGACTGCCTTTAAGCCTTCTTCGCCGCCCGCTTCGCCGCCTTCAACGGATCCACCGTGGCCGCGCCGCCAAATCCGCGCCGCTCTCGGGGCGGCTTCTTGGCCTTGGTAATCACCAGATACCCGCCGTTCGGGCCGGGCACGCTGCCTTCAACCACCAGCAGATTTTCGTCTTTGTCGACGCCCAGCACCCGCAGGTTGCGCTGGGTCACGCGATCCACGCCCATGTGTCCCGACATGCGCATGCCCTTGAACACGCGCGACGGAAACGCCGAGGAACCGATCGAGCCCGTGATCTGGAACATCGAACCGTGCGACTTGGGGCCGCCGGCGAAATGATGCCGCCGGACTACGCCCGCAAAGCCGCGTCCCTTGCTGATTCCGACGACGTCGACAAACTTCTCGCCTTCAAAAATATCCACCAGCACGCGGTCGCCGGCCTTCACCGCGGCTGCCTCTTCCGCCTTTTCGACCTCGATCGGCACTTCGCGCAGAAATTTCACCGGCGGCAGATTGTGCTTCCCCAGATGTCCCTTCATGGGCTGGGTCAGGCGCGACTCCTTCATGAACTCGACCAGGCCGATCTGAGCCGCGTCGTATCCGTCGCGGGTCTGGGTCTTGTGCTGCGTAATCACGCAGGGCCCGGCCTGCAGCACGGTCGCGGGATGCACGTCGCCCTTGTCGTCGAAGAGCTGCGTCATCCCGACTTTCTTGCCTAAAATTCCAGTTACCTTTGCCATTTCAATTCTTCTCCGCAAGCTGAATCAGCTCAGGCTGACAGCTGAAGCTGAGAGCTGACGGCTATTTGTGCTCTTTGCCGAACGCCTTGATCTCGACATCCACGCCCGCGGGCAAGTCGAGCTTCATCAAAGCGTCCACCGTTTGCTGCGTGGGCTCGAGAATATCGAGCAGACGCTTGTGAGTGCGGATCTCGAACTGCTCGCGCGATTTCTTGTCCACGTGCGGAGAGCGCAGCACGCAGTACTTGTTCTTCATCGTGGGCAACGGAATCGGGCCCGCGATTTGCGCGCCGGTGCGCCGGGCGGTATCGACGATCTCACCCGTGGACTGGTCCAGGATGCGGTAGTCGTACGCTTTCAGCCGGATGCGAATTCTTTCTTTTCCTATCATGTTTCACTCTCTATCCCCTCCCGGCTCACCGGGAGGAAAGAACTGGCGGCATGTTGCAAGCCGCTGAAATGCAGCTTCTAGCTCTTAGCTTCTAGCTCAAACCTTCTGAGAACTGAGAACCAGAAACTGAAAACTGGTTCTCTTTTCTTCAGTATCTTCAGTTCTCCGTATTCAGTTCGCCAGTACTCAGTTTTGCGCTCTACCGATCCCGCTACTGAATAATCTCGCTGATCGTGCCCGCGCCGACCGTGTGCCCGCCTTCGCGGATGGCAAAGCGCAAGCCCTTTTCCATCGCCACCGGCGTGATCAGCTCAATCACCAGCTGCACGTTGTCGCCCGGCATCACCATCTCGGTCGCCGCCGGCAACTCCGCCACTCCGGTCACATCCGTCGTCCGCAAGTAAAACTGCGGCCGGTAGCCTTTGAAGAATGGCGTGTGCCGTCCACCTTCTTCTTTGGTCAGAATGTAGACTTCGGCCTTGAACTTGGTGTGCGGCGTAATCGATCCGCCCTTCGCCAGCACCATGCCGCGCTCGACATCTTCTTTCGCAATGCCGCGCAGCAGCAGGCCGGCGTTATCGCCCGCCAGGCCTTCGTCCAGCTGCTTCTTGAACATTTCGACGCCGGTGACCACCGTCTTGCGGGTGTCGCGGAAGCCCACGATTTCCACTTCCTCGCCGACTTTCACTTTGCCGCGCTCGATTCGTCCCGTCACCACCGTGCCGCGGCCCGAGATCGAGAAAATATCTTCAATCGGCATCAGGAAGGGCTTGTCCAGTTCGCGCGCCGGCTGCGGAATGTACTTGTCCACCGCCGCCATCAGCTCGTCAACCTGCTTCTCCCACTTGGCTTCGCCGTTCAACGCGCCCAGCGCCGACAGCCGCACCACCGGAATATCGTCGCCCGGAAACTGATAGGTCTTCAGCAACTCGCGCACTTCGAGTTCGACCAGGTCGAGCAGTTCGGCGTCATCGACCGCGTCGCACTTGTTCAGCGCCACCACGATGTAGGGCACGCCCACCTGCCGCGCCAGCAGCACGTGCTCGCGGGTCTGCGGCATCGGACCATCGGTGGCGGCGACCACGAGAATCGCGCCATCCATCTGGGCCGCGCCCGTGATCATGTTCTTGATGTAGTCGGCGTGGCCCGGGCAATCGACGTGCGCGTAGTGCCGGTTCGCCGTCTCATACTCCACGTGCGCCGTGGCAATGGTGATGCCGCGAGCCTTTTCTTCCGGCGCGTTATCAATCGAGTCAAACGACCGGAACAGGATCTTCGGGTTGTGCTTCGACAATACCTTGGTGATGGCCGCCGTCAACGTGGTCTTGCCATGGTCAATGTGACCAATCGTCCCAACGTTGCAGTGCGGCTTATTGCGGTCAAATTTCTCTTTCGCCATTTCCTAGCTCCGTCTTGTGTGGCGCGGGCGCCCTCGCCCGCGGCTTTCGTCCCTACGGGACTCGCTCTTTCTTTGCCTACCCAGGGCTTGCGCCCTGGGCTTAATATCTCGCCCCTTCGGGGCTGGCCGACAATCTTACCGCTTGGTGTTGCCCTGCGCCTTGCCGATAATTTCGTCCGCCGCGCTGCGCGGCACTTCTTCGTAGCGCGCAAAGTGCATCGAGTATTCGGCGCGGCCCTGCGTGCTCGAGCGCATGTGCGTGGCGTAACCGAACATTTCCGCCAGCGGCACAATCGCCTTGATCACCTGCGAACCGGCGCGATGCTCCATGCCTTCGATGCGTCCGCGGCGCGAACTCAGGTCGCCCATGATGACGCCGGCGTAATCTTCCGGCGTCACCACTTCGACCGCCATCACCGGCTCCAGCAGCACCGGAGAAGCCTTGCGGGCAGCTTCTTTGAACGCCATCGAGCCCGCGATCTTGAATGCCATTTCGTTCGAATCGACATCGTGGTAGCTGCCGTCGTAGAGCGTGGCTTTCACGTCGACCATGGGATAGCCGGCCAGAATTCCGCCTTCGAGCGCTTCCTGAATGCCCTGATCGATGGGCTTGATGTATTCCTTGGGCACCGAGCCGCCGACGATTTCGTTGACGAACTCGTAGCCCTTGCCCGGCTCGTTGCGGCTCGAGCTTGAATCTTGGCGTGGCCGTACTGGCCGCGGCCGCCGGTCTGGCGGATGTACTTGCCCTCGGCTTCGGACTTGCTTGCGGATGGTTTCGCGATACGCCACCTGCGGCTTGCCGACGTTGGCTTCGACTTTGTACTCGCGCATCATGCGGTCGACGATGATTTCGAGATGCAACTCGCCCATGCCGCTGATGATGGTCTGTCCGCTGTCGGGGTCGGTGTGAACCTTGAAGGTGGGATCTTCCTGGGCCAGCTTGGAAAGCGCCATGCCCATTTTTTCCTGGTCGGCTTTGGTCTTGGGCTCGACCGCGACCGAAATTACGGGAACCGCGAAGGTAATCGATTCGAGAGCGATGGGATGCTTTTCGTCGCAGATGGTGTCGCCGGTGGAAACGTTCTTCAGGCCGACCGCGGCGCAGATGTCGCCCGCCAGAATCTCGTTGATGTCTTCGCGCTTGTTGGCGTGCATCTTGAGCAGACGGCCAATGCGCTCGCTGCGTCCGCGGCCGGCGTTCAGCACCGAGTCGCCCGACTTGAGCTGGCCGGAGTAAACCCGAATAAATGTCAACTGGCCGACGAACGGGTCAGCCATGATCTTGAACGCCAGCGCAGAAAACGGCTCGCTGTCGGCGGGCTTGCGGGTGATCACTTCGCCGTTGTCCGGGTTGATGCCCTTGACCTCGCCGGCATCGAGCGGCGAAGGCAGATAATCCACCACCGCATCGAGCAGCGGCTGAATGCCTTTGTTCTTGAAAGCCGTGCCCACCACAACCGGAAACACTTTCAGCGCGATGGTCGACTTGCGCAGCGAGGCGCGCAGTTCCGCGGCGGAAATGGTCTCGCCTTCGAGGAACTTGTGCAGCATGTCGTCGTCATTTTCGGCGACGGTCTCGACCAGCGCGGTGTGGAAGGCTTCGGCTTTTTTCTGCAGCTCGGCGGGAATTTCGCCGGTGATGTACTCGGCGCCGATGGTGTCGTCCTGCCAGACGATCGACTTCATCTCGATGAGATCGACGACGCCTTTGAACTTGTCTTCTTGTCCGATGGGAATTTGAATCGCGACGGGCTTGGCATTGAGGCGCTTGCGGAGGGTATCGACGGCATGCTCGAAATCGGCGCCCATCTTGTCAATCTTGTTGATAAAACAAATTCTCGGAACGCCGTACTTATCGGCCTGACGCCAGACTTTTTCCGATTGCGGCTGCACCCCGTGGACCGCGTCAAACACGGCCACAGCGCCATCCAGCACGCGCAAAGACCGCTCCACTTCGGCGGTGAAATCCACGTGGCCGGGAGTATCAATAATGTTGATGCGAATGTCGCGCCAGGTGCAGGTGGTGGCGGCGGAGGTAATGGTGATGCCGCGCTCCTGCTCCTGCTCCATCCAGTCCATGGTGGCAGTGCCTTCGTGGACCTCTCCGATGCGGTGCGTCTTTCCCGTATAGAAACAGGATGCGCTCCGTCGTAGTGGTCTTGCCGGCATCGATGTGGGCCATGATGCCGATGTTCCTGCACCGTTCTAATGGGACTGTTCTGGACACAGCTTTTTTCTTCTCTTCCTTGCGAGACTCTTGTTCGCCGGCGATGTTGGTACCAGTACTCATTGATTCAGCTTCTAGCTTGCTTAGCTCCTAGCTAACCCTGCTCGTCTTAGCCACAAGCTAGCAGCTAGAAGCTGCTCTTCTACCACCGGTAATGCGCGAACGCCTTGTTGGCTTCCGCCATGCGGTGCACGTCTTCCTTCTTCTTGATGGCCGCGCCGCGGTTGTTGCTGGCGTCGAGCAATTCGTTGCTCAACTTGTCGACCATGCCCTTTTCGGCGCGGCCGCGGGAATACGTGATCAGCCAGCGGATGGCGAGCGAGGTGCGGCGGTCGGCATTCACTTCGACCGGAACCTGGTAGTTGGCGCCACCCACGCGCCGGCTCTTCACTTCGAGCAGCGGCTTGGCGTTCTCCACCGCCTTCTTGAACAGCTTCAGGGGCTCGTCGCCGCCTTTTTGCTGGAGCTTGGTCAAGGCTTCATAAAAGATGCCTTCCGCCGTGCTCTTCTTGCCCTGCCACATCATGGAGTTGACGAACTTCGTCACCAGATCAGATCCGTACACCGGATCGTTCTCCACTTTCCGCTTGGCGATATATCCTTTTCGAGGCATTTAGCTTCTAGCTCCTGGCTCTTAGCTTCAGCTTTGAGCTGTCAGGCGAAACGTTCTTGCTCGCCCTTAATCTTCTTGGCCAACGACCAACGACGAACGACCAACGACTGCCTTTACGCCTTCGGCCGCTTGGCTCCGTACTTCGAACGGCTCTGCTTGCGGCCGGCGACGCCTACCGCGTCGAGCGTGCCGCGAATCACGTGATAGCGGACGCCCGGAAGATCCTTCACCCTGCCGCCGCGAATCAGCACAATCGAGTGCTCCTGCAAGTTGTGGCCAACGCCGGGAATGTAGGTCGTAACCTCAATCCCGTTGGTCAAGCGGACGCGGGCGACTTTGCGCAGGGCCGAGTTCGGCTTTTTCGGCGTCTGCGTGTAGACGCGGGTACAGACACCGCGCTTTTGCGGACATCCTTGCAAGGCCGGGCTTGCCGTCTTGTACCGCGGCCGCTTGCGGCCGCTACGCACCAATTGATTAAAAGTAGGCATACTTTTTCCCGCTGCTCCTCAGCCGCTTCCTTTCGCTCGCAGCCCACACAGGCTCGCCGGCGCGAAAGAACGCCGCTTCTTCTGTTCCCTGCATCTCAGGGGCTGGATGGCGGTCTCGCCAACCATGATTCCCGCCGCCAACCGCAGCGAGAGATTTCGGTTTCCCGTTCAGACTAAGCTGCCGACGGTGGCACCAGGCCCGGTCCTTCACGCCGTCCGGGAGTTGCTCCGTTTCGTCAGCACTGCCCCGCATAGCCTTTCAACGGGTGAAAGGTGCGCGCAGGGCGTTTCAGCGAGGACGTCTCCGGTCGTACGTCATCGTCGTACGTCCCAGGAGACGTTTGTTGCTAAAGCTCAACTGCATTTTCGGGGTCTTCCCACACACGCACAAGCGTGGCGGATTGAAACCACCGCGTACAGGTAAGCCAGACTTAACTCGCGGAACCTTATAAATATAGCAACTCGATCAACACATCGTCAATGGTGGTTGGTTGCATCAGATGGAAATGTGGGATTTTGAGGAAGAATTGACGGATTTTCGAATTGCCGGAATTTCGGATGTTGGATTTCAAATTCGGCAATCCGAAAATTCGGCAATTCTTCAATTGGAGCTCTCGCTGGATGGGGCTTGTAGAAACACCAGATCCCTCGCTGCGCTCGGGATTTCGCCTGCGGGCTCGGACGCCCGCAAAGCGGCTCAACTTGCTGAAAAAAATTCTACCCTCTACACTTGGGGTTTTCCGGAAAATGTCCAGACAAGCTCGCCCCGTGAGATTCACTGGGCGGGGAGGGTGCATGGGTAGGTCGGTCAACTTGGTCCGGTTCGGATGGGTGTGCCTTATCGTTAGCTTGATCGCAGCGCTGACCGGCTGCAGCAGCAGCAGTCCTACCACCAACACGGTTTTCCCGGTTCCGGGAAAGATCATTCTTAATCCGTCCACTCCTGTTTCTCTGACTGTCGGCAGCACCTCTCAGGCCTTCACCGCGACCACTCAAAACAATACCGGCACTGCGGTCACCACTCCGGTACAGTTTATTTCCAGCAATACGGCGGTTCTGACCATAGCCAGCAATGGGATTGCATGCGCCGGCACATGGGATTCTTTGAGTGTCCCCCAAATCTGCACTCCCGGGCCCGGTAGGCGTGGCTGTGGTGACCGCCACCTCGCACGGCATCAGCAGCCCACCGACCACGGTTTACGTCCATCAGCGCATCGACAAAATCTCGATCAGCCCAATTCCAGGACAACCGCCTCCCTCAAGGTCCGTGCTTCTCCAAGGGCCAGACCTTTAACTATCAGGCTTCCGCCTTCAGCCAGGGTCTGGACATTACCTCCACCGTAGGCCCTTTTACATGGACGGCAATTACGACCGACGTGGCCACGCTTAAAACCGCGACCGATCTCGCGCCGGTCACCGGCCTGGCTAGCGGACAAGTTGCAGGTGACGGCGAACACTCCGGGCATGACGGCGATCTTTGCCAGCCTCAGCAACGTGACCAGCCAGACCTCTGGACTTCACGACTTGCGCCGTCGAATCCATCGCATTGACCGTCACCGGAAGCAGCACCAATTCCATCAATGTGACCTCTGGAACCGGAAAGACCGTGACGGCTACGGTGCTCGATACGCTGGGGAATCCGATTACAGGTGTCCCTTTGACCTGGAGTTCCTCGCAGCCGGGAA
The DNA here is from genome assembly GCA_963812465.1 of Terriglobia bacterium. Lineage (GTDB taxonomy): Bacteria > Acidobacteriota > Terriglobia > Terriglobales > Acidobacteriaceae > JAIQFF01. The sequence continues at coordinate 56,082 of CAWEVE010000028.1, read as the reverse complement.
CAGTCGGCGTCAGCACCGCCGGGGCCGTAACCACCACCAAGGGCGGGGGAGCGAGTGTGATCGCTTCCTGCACTCCGCCGACCTGCAATATCGGGTTTCAACCGCTGCTGCCGATTTATCCTCAAAATGCGATCGACGTCGTGGTAGCTCCTGTCGCGGCCACGAGCACCACTGCCACTACCGCGGCGACCCAGGCTATCTACGTCTCCAGCACCGGCGTTACTTCCGCCGGCGACTGCGCTACCACCACCGGTTGCTCCAGTCTCCTTATTCCGATCACGGGTCCTGCCAACACTCTGGGCACGGCGGTGAGTCTGCCGGCAACGCCAAACTCTTTGGTCTTCGATCGTCAGGGGGCGAAAGCCTACCTGGGTACGGATTTCAGTTTTCTCGGAACCAGAGGGTTGATGATTGTGACCTTCGCCAATCCGCCGACGGTCGCGCAAGTCAAGTCGGTAACCGGAAAAGTGCTGACCATTTCTCCGGACGGGAAAAAAGTCATCCTCTCCGACACCAAGTCATCTCCGAATCAGGTCTTTGTTTTTGATACGACCGCCAATACCACAGTCACCTTGCCCATCGTCGGGGCCACTGCGGCCGACTTTTCTCCCGACAACCTGAAGGCGTACATCGTGGCAGGAACGAACCTTTATGTGTATTCCACGCTGGAAGCATTAAAGACGGTACCGCTGGGCGCCTCGCCCGCCATCGACGTCTCGTTTCTTGCCAATGGCGCCTTTGCGTATCTGGCGGGAGGAACGCCGTCCGGGGTCACGGTATACACCACCTGCACCAATACATTGGCTTCGACGGTCGTGACGCCGCGGACGCCAACTTTCCTCAAGACATTGCTGAATGGACTTCAGGTTCTGGCGGTGGATTCGCCCGGCATTGACATCATCAATGTGAACAGCGCCCCGGTCGGATGTTCACCGCCGGTCAGCAACACGGTGCAGTCGTTCAATCTGGGGCAGGGCAACTTTGTGCCGACGCAGTTGCTGATCTCGCAAGACGCTACCCGGGCCTACATTCTTGCCACTAATCTGGGCAGCGTGCTGGTATTCAACGTGGGCAATCAGACTTCGTCGGCGATCCCACTCGCCGGAGACGCGATTCCGCTCCAGGCTTCGCTCACTTCGGACGGAAATTTCATGTATATTGCGGCGTCCGACGGCCAGGTCCATGTCATAGACACGCAGAACGCGGGCGACATCCAGCAACTCCCGTTCCCCAACGATCCCTCGACTCTGAAAGCCGGTCTTTGCGTGGGATTTGCGGTCCCTTGTAATCCGGATTTGATCGCGGTCAAGCCGTAGGATCAGTCGTTGGCCGTTGGTCGTTGGCCGGTCAGAACCGCTCTCGTACATCTTTCTGGAAGACGATGGAAGGCACGGCTCGGGAAGGGCACCGCTTTAGCCGTGCCGCCTGAATCCGCTCTGGACGCGGGCTTTAGCCCCTGAGAAATTTTGCGAGGCTTTACGCTTTTGCCTTTTCCAGTTCTTTGCCCACGCTGTCCAACACGCCATTGATAAATTGGACCGACTCCGGGCTGGAAAACTTGCGCGCGATCTCCAGAGACTCATTGATGATGACGGCTCGCGGAGTCGTAGGAAAGCCCAGCAGCTCCGCAACTGCACCGCGCAGCAGATTACGGTCGACGGCTGCCATACGCTCCATGCGCCAGTGCTCGGCATGACCTTCAATCAGGCTGTCAATTTCCGAGGCGCGTCCGGTAGCCACACGGAACAGATCGTCGGCAAAATCCCGCACGTCGGCAGCCACATCTCCGCGCTCACGCCAGAAAGTCTGGCGAACCTGGTCGGGATCCTGCTTCCCCATGTCAGCCTGGAAAAGCATCTGCAGCGTGAGTTCGCGAGATTTGCGGCGGGTTCCCAAAATCAGTCCTTGGTCGTGCGTCGTTGGTCGTTGGCTCAGACGCCAGACTAGTGTATCGCGCCACGCCTTTGATTAGACGAGCTCGAGTCGACATCCTACGATTTGGGTTTCTTCGAGGCTTTGGATGGGGATGGACGTTTGGGATTCGCGACTTTGCCAACGGCCAACGACGAACGACCAACGACCGATTCTCTCAGATTTGCCATCTCCACCGCCGCCAGCGCCGCCTCGAAACCTTTGTTGCCCATCTTCAGGCCGGCGCGATCGATGGCTTGCTCCAGAGTCTCGCAGGTAAGAACTCCAAATGCGTGCGGCACGCCTGTCTCCTGCGCCGATTGTCCGATGCCGCGCGCAACTTCATTCACGATGACGTCGTAGTGAGCGGTGTCGCCGCGCAGCAGGCATCCGAGACAGATGATGGCATCGTATTTTCCGGTTTCGGCGAGTGTGCGGGCGGCAGAGGGAATTTCGAAAGCGCCGGGGACGCGAACCAGTTGCAGATCTTTCTGCTTCGCACCCGAGCGTAGAAGTCCATCGACTGCGCTCTGCAGCAACCGTTCCGTGATGAAAGCATTGAAGCGCGCGACCACGATGCCGAAACGCTTTCCGGCGGCGCTCAGGTTGCCCTCAAGCGCCTTGAGTCGGACTTTTGATCGGAGCTTTCAAGGTCATGTTCGAACGCTGCCACTCTAAATTTTTGTCATTCTGAGCGAAGCGAAGAACCTATGCATTCTGCCGCCACCATCGAAATGCATGGGTCCTTCGCTGCGCTCAGGATGACAACAAAAACAAATCCGTCTTGATCCGCGTAAATCGGTGGCAACGAAGTTAAAGCTTGTTCGGCTTCGGATTCGCCGGGTCCGAATAATCGTAAAACCCTTTGCCCGTTTTCCGCCCGTACCAACCTGCCATCACCAGCCGTTTCAGCAGCGGCGGCGATGCAAAACGGCGCTCCTTGAATTCGTCGTACATCACCTGGGTAATGTAGTAAGTCGTGTCGAGGCCTACGAAATCGAGGAGCGTGAACGGCCCCATGGGATAGCCGCAGCCCAGCTTCATGGCGTTATCGATGTCGTCGATCGATCCTACGCCTTCTTCGTAGGCGCGAATGGCGTCGAGCAGATACGGCACCAGCAACCGGTTGACGATGAATCCGGTCTTGTCGCTGGTGCGGACCGGAACCTTGCCCAGCTTCTTCGCGAACTCGTACGCCGCATCATAGACCTCGCTCGGCAGTGGCGATGGTGCGTACCACTTCAACCAGCTTCATCAGCGGCACAGGATTGAAGAAGTGCAGACCGATGAAACGCTCCGGGCGCTTGGTCGAAGTCAGGAGTTCAGTAATCGAAATCGACGAAGTGTTGGATGCGAAGATGGCATCTTTTTTCACGATGGCGTCGAGCGCCGCATACATCTTCTTCTTTTCGCCGAGGTTTTCGATGACGGCCTCGATGATGATGTCGCAATCGGCCAGGTCTTGCTGGTTGGTCGTGCCTTTCAGCCGCGCGCGGACCGCCTGCGGCGTTTCCTTGATCGTGCCCTTCTCGGCAAATTTGGCCAGCGACTTTTCGATCCCGGCAAAACCTTTGTCGAGATACTTCTGCTCGACTTCGAGCACGGTGACGTCGAAGCCTGCCGTGGCCGCCACTTGCGCGATGCCGGAGCCCATAAGGCCGCAGCCCAGCACGCCGACTCGTTTGATTTCCATAAGGCTTGTGAGTTTATCAGTGGGAACGCAGTCTTTGCCACACTCGATGGCTGTTCTTCTTTGCGCACTTTGCGTCCTTCGCGGTTCAAGGTTTAAAAACTTTTAACCGCAAAGGACGCAAAGAAAATCCGCAAAGAACGCTGAAGAAAGGCTGACATTATGCGACGGCGGCCGCCGCGACTGACGGGGCCAGGCAGACGATGCGGCCCATACCCTGGGCGACGGCCATATCCAGCGCCATGTCGGCGCGATTGATCACCTCAGTGACGATGTCTACGGGTCGAACTGCTGGCGCACGACCGCTTCCGCCAGCCCGGCGCTGAAGGGAAGGATCTCGTCTGAAAGTTTCACTTCCGCAAGCAGTTTGCGCAACTTCTCCACCGCCATCAGCGCTTCTTTTTCCAGTGTCTCGCCCAGAACCAGCGCGATCGTGGTCATCTCATAGCGGAAGGCAAGGTCGTTCTGGCGGATGTTGGCGGCAAAGAGCTGGCCGATTTTCTGCATGGCGGCCTTCGACGTCCTTTTCTCCGTGCTCCTTCACCATGGCTGAGCTTTTGCCGAACTGCATCAGCGCCACCGTCATGGGCGTGCTCTGCTGCACCGCGCGCCGGGTCTCCGCCATCAGCAGATCGATATAGGAAGCGCGTTTGAGCAGTCCCGACTGCTCGTCGGTCACCGACAGGCTCTTGACCAGGCGGCGCAGGCCGGCATTGTTCAGCGCGATCACAATCTGCTCGCTGATGGTCTTGAGCACCACGACGTCGCCGGAGTGCCATCCGCGCGGAGTGTTCTGAATCAGCAGCAGCACTCCCATCTGATCTTCGCCGTCGCTAAGCGGCAGCGCCAGCAGCGACGTGATGCCCAGCTCGGCCACCACTTCGCGAATCTCCTGCAGCTCGGGCGCGGCCGGGGCATCGGTGATGGTCAACGTGCCCAGGCTGATCACGATGTCCTGCACCGCGGTCACCAGCTGGTTCAGAGTTTTTATTTCGCCGCTCTTTATTCCGTCCGCTTTGTACTCCTTGACGCTATTGGGCACCATTCCCGGCTTGCGCATGGCGACAATGCAGCGGCTCAACTTCCATTGCGCTCCGATTTCGTTGACCGCGGTGGACATGACCGCGTCGGCATTGGTCTGGCGATAAAGTTTGCGGGTGATTTCGGCGACTTTGGTGAAACTATTGACGTCAGCCGACTCAGCCGGGGCCTGGGCTCGAGGCAGGAGCGGCGGCGCCGGCGGCGGAGCCTTCGCCCCGCGCTGGACGGTCGAGGCGGCAGCGGCGCGGAGTCCGAATGTTGCGGACTCATGCCCGCCGCCAGGTACAACTGCTGCAGATCCTGATTGCGTTCCTCTTCGCGCGGAAAAAGCTCCTGAATGCGCTGCAGGCGCTCAATCGCCTTGGAGCGCATCCCGTACTGCACCAGGATTTCCGCCTGCAACATCAGATCCTGCAAGGCGGCGGCGCCCAGCGTCGGGCCCTCGGTTTTGGCCGGCTCGGCAGGCTTGGCCATGCTGGTGAAGCGCGACGCAATCACCCGGAAGCGGTTCTCGTCGATTTTTCCGCGCAGCATTTCCAGGCGCTTCTGATGGCCGGGCTCGTAGGCATCCACATCGGCGGCGCGATCCAGGCACTCCGCGGCCTTGGCGTAATTTCCCATGCCGCAGTGCAGATCGAAGAGCTTGAGCAGAGTCTGGCAATAGTCCCCTTCGCGGTTGGAGGCAGTTGAACAACTCGCTCATGAACTCCAGAAGATCCGGCGAACTCCGATGTTTGGCGGCGACATCCTGCATCATCGCGACAAAGGCCCGCCGGTCTCCGCGATTGCGCTGGGATTGTTCCAGCTTGCGTGCCAGACGCCACCGCTTCCGCATCCTGCTGCGCATCGACGAACAGTCCGATCAGATCCGCAACCTCCTGCAGGCGTGACGGATTCTGCTGAATACAATTGCCAGATCAGCGGCTCCGCATCGGTCAGCCGATTCGCGGAGAGCAGCGCTTTGACGTAGGTCTCGCGCGTCTCCGGGGTCGCGCCCTCGCTCTTGGCCAGCGGCTCCAGGACAAAGATGGCCGCCCCTACCTGACCCTGCGCAATCAAACTTTTCCCGTATCCCAGAGCGATTTGAGTGTCGCCGGGATCTTCCGCATAAGCGCGCTCAAACCACTGCGCGGCATTGCCGCCGGAGGCTTCGGTCATCGCCGCCAGCTTCAGAAATGCGCCAGCGGCCCCTGACTTTGTCGCCCGCCTGCGAAGAAAGTTCGCCCAGCCTCAGAAGGTTCTGTTCTCCGGGATCGAGCGCCACCATGCGCTTCAGCACGGTCAGACAATCCTGGGACGTCCATTCTTGGTCAGGTCTTCGAGAGCGCTCTCATAGGTTTCGAGCGCAAGCTTGCGGTTCGAGCGTCTCCAGAATTTGCCCGAAGCGGACTCTCTGGATGCTGGTCGGCGTGGTGTATCGGGCCAGCTTCTTGTAGGTGAGGCTGGCGCGCGAGTGTTCTCTCCGGCTTCGATCTGCCGCTCGAACAACTCCCCCAGCAGCTTTACCGCCTCCGGGGTGCGCTGCAGGGAAAGGCAAAGATCGGCCGCCATCTGGCGAACGTTGTCATTTTGCGGATCCCCGGCCAGGACTTGCATGTACTCTTCCAGGGCGTCGCCGGTCTTGCCTTTCTGCAAAAGCTTTTCCGCGCGTTCGACGCGGCGGGCAATCTCGGCTCGGTCCATTCGCTTGGTCGGTTCTGGCCATGAGAGAAAAAGGTAATGTGCGGAGTAACCCACTGCGATTTTAGAAGCCGGTTTCCGCAGCGGCAACGAAGTAGGCACCGCACAGGATTACCAAAGTCACGAAAAGAATATTGCTTTGGCCGGAAAAGATTTCTGGTATAGCGTGCCCGATGCCGGCGGCCGAACGAAGTAGACCAGGAACAGGGCCTTCGCCACCAGTTCGGCGCCGGCCAGATGGCGATGGTCGCTGTCGGCGGCTCGATCGGAACCGGCCTGTTGTTGGGGTCGGCGGCGGCTCTCGAAATTGCCGGGCCGGGAGTGATCCTTAGTTTCACCCTGGCCGCATTTATCACTTTGACCGTGACCATGGCCCTGGGCGAGCTCTCCAGCACGCATCCGGCGCCGGCTCCTTCGGACGTGTATGGCGAGTCTCTACCTGAACCAGTGGGCCGGATTTATCGCCCGCGCCGGATATTGGGCGGGACTCTCCATCTCGATCGGCGCGGAGCTGGTCGCCTCGGCCACCTATCTTGCCTATTGGTTCCCTTCGGTTCCGGCACTGGTTTGGGTGGTGATTTTTTCGTGCCTGCTGTTGCTGATCAATCTTGCGCAGCGTTGGCAACTACGCGCGCTTCGAATACTGGTTCGCCATGATCAAGGTGGCGACCATCATGGCTTTCATTGTGCTGGGAGCGGGACTGTTGCTGAGTGGCCGGGTGGCGCCGCAATACACGACGCAAGGCGGATTTCTGCCCAATGGGCCGCTGGCGCCGCTTGCTGGCCATTGGTTTCGCGATTTATACGTTTGCGAGGGATCGAGTTCGTCGCCATCACCACCGGAGAATCGCGTTCAGCCACGGAAATCCCTCGCGCCATTAAACTGACTTTCGCAATCCTGACGACCGTTTACCTGGGAGCGATTGTCGTTCTCGTCGGCGTCATGCCGTGGAATCGGGCCGGGGTCACGGAGAGCCCGTTCGTCACCGTGTTCCGCACGGCTCACATTCCCTGCCGCAACTCACGTCATGACCTTCGTGATCCTTACCGCGGCGCTGTCGGGAGCAAATGCGGCGCTTTATGCTGCTTCGCGGGTTCTATTTTCGCTGGCGCGGACAGGATGGGCACCAGCGGCTCTCGGCCGTCTCAACGCCGCGGGATCTCCGCGGCTGGCGCTTGCTGGCGTCGTCTTACGGCATCGTCGTCGCGCTGGTGCTGGAAAAATGGGCGCCGACAGAATGCCTTCGTCTCCATTCTGAATGCGTCGCTGGTGGGAATGCTTCTGGCCTGGCTGGTCTCTCTGGCGGCGCATGTCAGGTTCCGCCAGCGACTTGCGCCACTCAACTCGCGGCCTTGCCGATGCGCTCACCCTTCGGGGCCTGGGGATCAGTGTTGGGGTTTGTGCTGATTATTCGTGGCGTTTCTGGAGACGGTCTGGCACTCTCACCTAACGCTGATCAGCGGAGCGGTGTACATGGTGGGGTTGACAGCGGCGTATTTCCTGTTGAGAGGGAGACTGCAGAAGGATAAAGCGTCTGCGTGTAGACGATCGACGATAGCCGCTTTCAACGCCGGCGGAAAATTGATTCTCGTCGCGTAGGGACGGCGGAAATATTACTGGCGGCGGTGAGCGGTTAGTTTCAGGCGTGCCGACGGCACGCCATCGGTCCTGGAACTCGCTCCCGCCACTGAAGTGGCGCGTACTATTACCAGCAGGTCCACTACTGGACCTTCCAGGTTGCTTACATCGTGCTGATTCTGATGTAGCGGCGAACGTCCTTGACGCTGGCGAGGAGTACGTATCCGGCGTAAAGCAAGCCTGCTGTTCCAAGAATGTTTCTCATACTTTCATGGTTTTCATTTCTCTCCTGTTCAAACCTCGCAACACATGATCAAAAATTCGAGGCTTGGATGCGTTGGAGTTCGCCTGGAGTTGTCGGACTCGATCCATTGCTGCTGCCGAGCCCAAACTATACAGCCCGAGCGCAGTACAATACTTCGGACATGGCTGACGACCTTCTCCGCTATCGTTCGCAGTTCCCCATTCTGGAACGGACCACCTATCTCATCAGCAATTCGCTGGGAGCGATGCCGCTGGGCGTTTACGACGCCTTGAAAGGTTATGCCGACATCTGGGCCACGCGCGGCGTTCGCGCCTGGGACGAAAGATGGTGGATGCTGGCCGCCCAGGTCGGCGACGAAATTGGCGCCTTGATGAACGCGCCGCCGTCTTCAGTTTCGACCCATCAGAATGTTGCCACCTGCCAGGCCGTGGTGGCTTCCTGCTTCGATTTCTCCGGCAAGCGCAACAAAGTCGTTTACAGCGATATGAATTTCCCTTCCGTCATGTATTTCTGGGAGGCGCAGCAAGCCCACGGGGCACGAGTTCACATGGTGAAGACCGACGACGGCATCACGGTTCCGCTCGAGCGGTTGCTGGACGCCATTGATGAGCAGACGTTACTCGTCCCGGTCTCACACGTGATTTTTCGAAGTGCGTACATCCAGGACGCGAAAGCGATTATCGAGAAGGCCCACAATGTAGGCGCACACGTGGTGCTGGATACTTTCCAGTCGCTGGGCACGGTGCCGGTCGACGTGCAAGCGCTGGATGTGGATTTCGTTTGCGGCGGAGTTTTGAAGTGGCTGTGCGGTGGGCCGGGCGTGGGATATCTGTATGTTCGTCCCGACCTGGGGAAAAAGCTGCAGCCGAAGTTCACCGGCTGGTTCGGCCATCAGAATCCGTTCGGATTCGAAGTTGGGCCGACTCGTTACACCGACCCCCGTTTCGCTTCATGAACGGCACTTCGCACATCCCGTCTTTGGAAGCGGCGCGGCCCGGGACTGAAAATTATTGCCGAGGTCGGGCATTGATCGAATTCGGGAAAAATCGAAGCGGCAAACTTCTCGCTTGTTCGAAATGGCGGAGCGCCGGGGATGGCGAGTAAATTCGCCCGCGCAACAGCGAGAGTCGCGGCGGAACCGTTTCCATCGCCATGCCCGAGGCCGAAGAGGTTTGCCGCCAACTGCTCAAGCGCAACATCATGGTCGACTATCGCCCCAAAGCCGGAGTGCGCATGTCTCCGCACTTCTACAATAAAGATGAAGAGCTGGAGACTGCGATCGCAGCGGTGGATGAAATCTTGAAAGAAAGATCGGTGCTCGCACGATAAACCTCGCGCGATAAATGACGATGAGCGGGCGATCTGAATGTCCGTAATCTCAACATCGAGCGCACCAGCCTTCTCACCTCCCATGGCCCGCAGCCCTGAACTTCTCCATTAAAATGACTCAGTGAGCGATCCCGTTCGCATTGGAATTCTCGGCGACTACGATCCCAAGTCTCCGACCCTTCCCGCCATCGAAAAATCACTGGCAGCACGCCTCCGCCCAGCTCAATTTGCCGGTCAAAGCGGAGTGGATCGCAACCCCGAGTCTGCTCGGAGCCGACGCGCAGAAAAAACTGGAAAGCTTTGACGGGCTTTGGGCGGCGCCGGGCAGTCCTTACAAGAGTTTTGACGGCATGCTGAAAGGCATTGAATTCGCCCGCCGCCGCGATTGGCCTTTCCTTGGCACTTGCGGAGGATTTCAGTATGCGCTGATCGAGTGCGTGCGCAACGTGCTGGGAATCAAAGACGCGGACAGCGCCGAAAACAATTCGGGATCGAAAAATATTGTCATCTACCCGGTAGCGTGCGCCGTGCCCAATCGCGCCAAGGGCGCGCCCAAGCTATCCGGTCCCGATCCCGGAAATTCGTCTGCGCCCCGGATCCTACCTGCAGTCGTTCTATTCGCAGGACAGCGTTGTCGAAGAATTCTTCTGCAACTTCGAAGTCAATCCCGACTACGAATGGGCCGCCATGGAAGCGGGATTCCCGGTAGTGGCTCGCGGCCCGCAAGGCGAAATTCGCGCCATCGAATCCCCCACTCACCGCTTCTACATTGCGACGCTGTTCCAGCCGCAACTCTCTTCCCAGCCCGGCAAGCCGCATCCCTTGGTATTGGCTTTCGTCCAAGCCGCGGCCGACTGGGGAAGAAAAAAGCTGGACGACTAGCGTGCTGGAGTAGTGCCCCGCATCAGCCAGTCGCCGACGCGCAGTGTCATCCTGAGCGCAGCCTTCCGTCCTGCGAAGCAGGATGGAAGCAAGCGAAGGACCTATGTATTTGCGTCCAGCTTAACCGCGGCCGGACACTGCCAGCCGCGGGAAAATTCATAGGTCCTTCGTCGGGAGCCCTTCGCGCAGCGAAGGGCTCCGCTTCCTCAGGATGACAGGATTCCAGTAGAGGTTATGAAATCAATTCAAACGCAGGATAGGTCTGAACCAACGCTCGAAACGCCTCCACCGGCGACCCCGCAGGCACGGGAAAGTACGTCTGCACTTCACTTTTTGAACTCGATCCAGATAAGCTTTCAATATTTCCGGTTTCTCCTGATCGCTCAGGGCTCGCAGCCTGAACGTCTGCCGCAGCTTTCCCTTCTTGAGCGTAATTTCTCCCGCTGCTTCCGCGTTGCGCACCCACTGCGTTCGGCCGCGGGGAGCCACCAGAAACCGCTTTCCATTCAATCACCAGCAGATCGATCGGCGTGGAATAATATCTTGCCGCTCTTGCGCCCGCGGACTTGCAGCAGGTAGTTGTAGGAAAATCCCCAACCCATCCCCACCACCCACCCGAAGATCCGATTGAAAACGCGCTCTACGGCGCTGGGCGCGCGAAACGAGGGAAGCAGTGGAATTCATAATTTTCCCGGCAGAATCTGTATGTTACGCCTGCTTCACAAACTTGAGCGAAGCCGAATTCATGCAATATCGCAAGACCGGTCGGCTGCGGGCCGTCGTCGAAAACGTGCCCCAGATGCGCGTCGCACTCGGTGCAGGCAACCGCGTCCCGGACCATGCCCCAGCTTGTGTCCCGGATGGTCCGCACATTTTCCTCCGCGATCGGCTCCCAGAAGCTGGGCCAGCCGGTGCCCGATTCAAACTTGGTGGCCGAACTGAACAGGGCGTTGTCGCAACAGATGCAGCGGTAGAGTCCCTTGTCGTGCAGATCCCAGTACTTTCCGCTAAAAGCAATTTCGGTATCCGCGTGTCGCGTGATATCGAACGCCCCGGGCGAAAGCTGCTTGCGCCACTCGTCGTCGCTCTTCACCACTTTGGGCACCCGGACGTTTTGCAGCCGCTGCCCGGAATCTGAGAACTGCACGATCGTGACTTCCCCGGGATCGCCCTTCGGCGTCGCCGCTTCAATCAGCCGTGGCTTGCGCAACGACCACAAAGCAGCTCCGGCAATCGCTGAGACAGAAACTCCCAGAAAAGCGCGCCGCCTCACGTTCACCGACGAAGGATCCCGATCAAGCTCTGAGTCGAACATATCTCACTCTCTGTTTACATACAGAATTTCTGGAGCGCGTGCGGAGTTGCCGACGGCCACACAACTACTTGCCGGTGTAAAGATCCGGAAATTCCTGACGCAGATGCGCAACTTTCGGTGCGTCGTTAAAAACAATGTAGGGCTGGTTGGGATGAAGCGTCGCATAGTCCTGATGATAGGCCTCCGCCGGATAAAACGCCTTCAGCGGCACCACCTGGGTCACAATCGGACGCGGAAACACTTTGGCCTGGTCGAGCTGCGCGATATAGGCTTCGGCAATCTTTTTCTGCTCGTCGCTGCCGTAGAAAATAACCGACCGGTACTGGGTGCCCTCGTCCGGGCCCTGCCGGTTCAACTGCGTGGGATCGTGCGCCACCGAGAAGAACACTCGCAGCAGTTCGCCATAGGTAATCTGCGACGGATCGTAGGTAATTTTCACCGATTCCGCGTGGCCGGTTTCGCCGGTGCTGACCACTTCATACTCCGCGGTCTTGGCTTCGCCGCCCGAATATCCGGAGGTCGCGCTGATCACGCCTTTTACGTGCTGGAAGACAGCCTGGATGCCCCAGAAACAGCCTCCTGCCACCACCGCAGTTTGCTCACCCGAACTCGCCGCCTTGGAGGCGTCAACGGCCGGGCCGGGAACCGCAACTGGGGAAGCGTTGCCCGCAGTGCAGGCCACCGTGCCCGCAAGCAAGGCCATGAACAATAAGAAGAATATAAGCAGAAAGTCTGAACATGAACACACCTCCGGAAGCCGGCTTGGCTGGCTCGCCATCTATATAGAGTTATGGGACGGGTAAAAGTTTCATAAGGCGCAGTTGGTCGTTAGCAGTCCGTCAGTCGTTGGTCCTTCGGCTATTCAGCCTGTCAGTCATTTCCTGACTTTGGCGACCGATGACTGGGATCCGGGTTCATAGCCGGCGCAGGAAAGCACCGGCAACCTTGGGATATTTCTTGAAGCGGCTGTCGGTCAGAGCCAGCTGGCACAGATAGAAGACCGAGCCCCGGTCCGACTCGATGCGCCGGGCGTGAACGCAGTCCTCGCAAAGCCGCCGGGCTGAGGCCGCGAAGTTTCCGAGGCTTTACCCGCTCAGGATATCAGCCGGGTGCTCGAAGCACAGGCCAATTCTCATCCACGAACCCTGCTGTGCGACGTTGCTTGCAACGTCTTGCTGGCGGCGTGGAGACGTAGCAAGCTACGTTTCTACGATTCGGATGCTGGGACCTGCCTGCTGGTTGCGGCGCGAGCAATCCTGCTGCTAGATTTGGAGGCCCGAGAACCGGCCCCATTTCCCAGGAGACCACGGTTGAAAATCCGCATATCGTGTTTGTTTTCCGCTCTTCTGTTCGCACTCTTTGTCACACTCTTTTGTTCTCACTCACAGGCGCAAATTGACGACGCCACCAGACAGCTTTCGCACGACATCTTCAAGCAGCTGATCGAAATCAACACCACCGATTCGGTCGGCAACGTCACAACCGCCGCCGAAGCCATGGCGCAGCGTTTCCGCGATGCCGGATTTCCCGAGAGCGACCTTCACATCCTCGGACCCAATGACCGCAAGAAGAATCTGGTGGTGCGCCTGCACGGCAGCGGCAAGCACAAGCCGGTGCTGCTGATCGGCCATCTCGATGTCGTCGAAGCGCGGCGCGAAGACTGGACCACCGATCCGTTTCAGTTCGTGGAGAAAGACGGCTACTACTACGGGCGCGGCACGCAGGACATGAAAGACGGCGACGCCATCATGGTGACCACGCTGATCCGGATGAAGAAGGAAGGCTACGTGCCCGACCGCGACATCATCCTGGCGCTGACGGCCGACGAAGAAGGCGGCACTTCGAACGGTGTGGACTGGCTGATCAAGAATCATCGCGAGCTGATCGATGCCGAATTCGTGCTCAACCACGATGGCGGCGGAATTCTGGCCGAGCACGGCAAGCCGCAGATGATGGTGGTGGATGCGTCCGAGAAGCTGTACTCCGATTACCAGCTCACCGTGACCAATCCCGGCGGGCACAGTTCGCTGCCCGTCCCGGACAATGCGATCTACCATCTCGCCGACGGGCTGGCCCGGCTGGAGCACTACCAGTTTCCCTTTGAACTGACCAACATCACCCGCGCCTATTACGAGCGCATGTCGAAGGTGGCGACCGGCCAGCGCGCCGCGGACATGCAGGCGATTCTGAAAAATCCTCCGGACATGGCGGCGGTGGCGCGCCTGTCGAAAGATCCCATCGATAACTCGACCATGCACACCACCTGCGTGGCCACCCGTCTGAATGCCGGGCCACGCCAACAACGCGCTGCCGCAAACCGCGCAGGCCAACGTGAACTGCCGCATCGTGCCCGGACATTCGACGGAAGAGATCAGGCAGGAACTGGAAAAGGTTCTCGCCGATCCCAAGATTTCGGTGCGGGAGGTGGGCGGGATCGGAGGCGTGACCAACCGGCAGCTCCTTCGCGCCTGCCGCCGCTGCGCCCGGATGTATTTCAGCCCCTGGAAAAAGTTGCCGACGAGCATGTGGCCGGGTCTGCCGGTAATTCCCGACATGGCGACCGGCGCCTCCGACGGCGTTTACACCAACGCCGCCGGCATGCCGACCTACTGCGTTTCGGGCGAAGCCATCGATCGCGATGACATCCGCGCCCACGGCAAGGACGAGCGCATCCGGGTAGATTCGTTCTATCGCGCGGTGGATTTTTATTACCGGTTCCTGAAAGCGCTCACGTCGCAATAATTTATTTCCGGATTTTCCGCCGGAAGTTTCCTTTGCGTTCTTTGGCGTTCTTAGCGGTCGAAAGCTTTAACCGCAAAGAACGCAAAGATCACGAAGAAAATTGTCAGAGCACCAGCAGTCACCTCACTTGACTCTTGACATTCGCTTTATTTTCGCCCATGATGCCAGCTATGGCGATCACCCGGCGGCAACGGCAGGTGTATGACTTCATCTCCGAGTTCGTGCAGAAGAACGGCTACTCGCCTTCGTTCGAGGAGATTGGCCAAGGGCTGGAACTCAGTTCGCTGGCCACGGTGCACAAGCACATCTCCAATCTGGAGAAAAAAGGCCTGCTGACGCGCGACTACAACCGCAGCCGCTCCATCGACCTGCTGCCGCCCAAAGGACGGCTCAAGCAGGCCATGGCGGTGAACACCACGATGGTGCTGCCGCTGGTGGGACGCATCGCCGCCGGCCAGCCGATCGAGGCGGTGCAGAGCAACGAGACCATTTCCCTCGCCGATTTTGTGCGCTCGAAAGAAGTGTTCGTGCTGGAAGTACGCGGCGACTCCATGCAGGATGAAGCCATCCTCAACGGCGATTACGTGATGGTGGAAAAGAGCCGGACGGCGCACAACGGAGACATCGTGGTCGCGCTGGTCGAAGGCACCGATGCCACGCTCAAGCGCTTCTACCGCGAAGGGCGAAAATATCCGCCTGCAGCCGTCCAACGCGAGCATGAAGCCGATCATCGTGCCGGCGGCTTCGGTGGAGGTGCAGGGCAAGGTGATTGGAGTGTTGCGGAAGTATTGAGCTAGCTGTCAGCTCTCAGCCATCAGCTTTCAGCCAGGAACAAATCAACGCCCCAAAATAATAGCGCCCGGCGACTTAACCCGGGCGCTTCTGAACTAAGTGCTGATAGCCGAAAGCTGACGGCTGATAGCTCACCCTACGTGCTTGTCAATCGCCTTCTGAATCGTCTCTTTCGGTACGTAGCCTACGATCTGTTCTTTCACCTGTCCACCCTTGAATACCAGCAGCGTGGGGATGCCGCGGACGCCGTAGCGCATGGGCGTAGCGCTGTTGCTGTCCACATCCATTTTGCCGACTTTGATTTTGCCGGTGTAGTCCTTGGCCAGTTCGTCAACGATGGGGGCGAGGGCGCGGCAAGGGCCGCACCAGGACGCCCAGAAATCCACCAAAACCGGCTGATCTGACTTCAGAACATCCTGGTCAAAATTTGCGTCGGTTACTTCCAGAATTCCGTTACCTGCCATTTCTCCTCCGGTGGCGCCGCCCGCCGGCGAAATGCCGGTTCGGGGACGCGCGATCAGCCAATCTGGCTGCGTGTATCGTAACACCGTATTGGATGCATCGTAGCCGCAGAAGTCGCAAGCGCGAGCCGGGATGCACTCTACACTGTCAGGCGCTTGGGTTGGTCTAGTTCCTTGTTTTCGGGAACCCAGTCTGTGCGATTTGGCTGCTGCTTCTGCGAGCACAAAAAAACGTCCTGAACTTTTCAGCTCAGGACGCCCGGCAGCCCTCCCCCAGAACTGCCAAACCACGAGTTGGATACTAGGCCCACCCTACTCTGGCTGTAAACGTCACTTTGGTAACACGCGAATCTCTTGTAGTCACATCGTGGTCACATTGGGATTGGAGCCGCAAGTCATGCTCCGGTAGCTCCCAAAGCGATAGGTGGATCTTGAAAAATTGGCCGGGATGTGAATCCGCTGACTGGCAATCAGTTACTCGATATGCCAGCTCTTCCCCCATCGCTGGTAGTCCAGATCTGGTTGGAACTGGTGGTCAGGCTGCCGTGAAGGGCATCGGAGAATTTGAGGCCGATGATGTCAGCGGCCAGGGGCTTGCCGTCAACCGAGGGCTTGATCTGACTCCAATGTTCGCCGGCGTCGGCGGAATGAAAGAGCGCACCGGCCGAGCCTCCAACCCAGATATCGGAATCGTTGGCCGCAAGGGCGCGGAAAACGACATTGCCGGCTACCGGAATTGTCTGCCAGGTCTTGCCGGAATCGAGAGAACGCTGCACCGCGCCGTCAGGGGAAAGAGTCCAGCGCAACGGGCCTCGGCGGGCAAGTCTGGCCGATACATTCCGTTCGCTGTCTGGGCAATCGCTGTCTTGGCAGTCGACTTGGCGGTCGCTTTCTGGGTCGCTATTTTCTTGGAGCGTATTTGCCCGTCGTAAGCCCCTGAAACAGTCTCGGCGGACTGAGACGTCCGCTTTCTGATCCCCGGACAAGGTTCCGGCCACGGTCCTGCGCTTGCTGCCGGATTCGCGTTTCGGCATTTCATCCTTTGACTTTTGGCTCTGTCGCTTGGGCCGGGCTCGGTGCGGGAAGCAGGCTCGCTCTGAACTGTCACAGTTTGGTTCATGCTTCTCGCGACGTATTCCGCGTTGTCGGTGCGGCCACCGTTTTCAGGCGCGCCGTTGATGACCTTCGTGGCTGGCGGCGCTGCTGGAGCAGGAGCGGCGCGCTGCCATTTGTCTTATGGGTTGCGGAGGTTTGTTTGCGGACATCGTTACAGCGTCTGCCATCCGTTCATTTGCGAGCGAATTCTTCGCCGGCCTCGCCGACGAGGACTCGCGTTCACGGCCGACGCTGACGACGGCGGATGTCGGCGTTCTCCTTGTCGCTATCACGTTGCTTAGCCAACTTGCCGGCGGTCAACCGGTCGCGATCAGCCTGGAGCAAAGGAGGCATAATTTTTGCCGCCAATTTTTCTCCCGTCTGGCTGGAAGCCTGACTTTCAGGCGACGTTCGCGGGCGGCGCAGACGCGGGAGTTGTCTTGGCACAGCGTGCGGCTCCGCGTTCTGGCCGTCGCTCGTAGTGAAGGGTTACCGCCGCGCTTACCACCACAACACACGCCGCCAGCGCACCCCAGCGCAGTACCGGCCAGGTGAGCCACGGAGTTCTCAGTTTCGCCGGAGTGGAAGGCGCTCGGTTCGACTTCCGGCATCGCCAGCGATATCACGTCTGCGGCAATCGGCGCATTGCGCCAGATGTTGCAGCACCTGGCCACGCTCGCGCTCATTCAACGACTTCTCGGCGAATGCCGTCAGCAGGTCGGGATCGGGATGGACTCCCGCCTTGGCAGTTGCCTGCAATCGTTGCTGCACGATTTTTGGAAGTTGCTCCATTTTCTTTCGCCCCTGAAGGGGCTCTGTCTTTGCGCTCGCCTACCCCGGGGCTTACGCCCCGGGCTACATTCTTACGCCGCTCCGCGGCGTGCCCACTCGTTTCGCTCCCAGTCGTTTTCGCCAGCGGCAAGCCGTTTCGCCAGCAGCCCGGGTTTTATCCCGAGCCAGGGTTTAGCCCGAAGGCCGAGGTCCGACGTCTGACGCACGCACTTCGGACTTCTTATCAGGGAACGCTGCGGAAGCCGATTCTTGCGCCATGCGTTCCCGGATATTCAATCGCAGGTCACGCACGTCCACCTGCAATGCTTCCTCAGCCTGGCGGCGGCTCATGCCCCTTCGCTCGAGCGCAGCCAGAATATGCTTGCGCAGAGACTTGACCAGCTTATCGAGCTTGCGGCTGATCGTAGACTCATGCACTCGCAAGCGTGCGCGCAATCTCCGCCAGTGTACGATTGTCCAGGTAATAAGATGCCAGAATGAATCGCGGTTCTGGCTGCAACGCGGCAAGAGCTTCATCGGTTGCCGCCTCGACTCGCGGATCGACCGCGATTGCAGGATCAACTTCTTGCGCGGCGAACTCGTTGCCGTCTTCACTCTCCTCGTCCAGGCTCACCAGCCGCCGCTGACGGCGATAGCGGTTCACAAATTCCTGGGCCATCACAGTGCGGAGCCAGCCTTCTAAAGAACCTCGGCCGGTGTATGACGCCAGCTTGGACATTCGCTGACCGTCGCGAGTGACCGTCCCGTAGAGATCGGCATAGAGCGAATCGGCAAGTTCGCGAGCGGCCGAACTCTCTTTCGCAATGTAGGCCGCGATCTCATACAGCTTCTCGCGGTAGCGCGACATGAAAATTTCCCAGGCACGTTCCTGGCCGGCGGCGCAGGCGCGAGCCAGCGCCAACTCCTCCACCCGCAAGCTGGCGTAAAGTTCGGCCGTCTCCTGCGGAGACGCTCCGGGCGGCAAATATTTGGCGGCGATTTCGTTGAGGATCGCGGCAAAGTGCTCGCGGCTGAGCCCAAAGTTCCCGCTCTTTTCGTAAAGCCCGGTGATCATGGATTCCAACCCCGAAACAGCCTCTGCTATGGGTTGGACACCGTGGTTGGTCATAGTGAGTACAGCCAACGGGCACGTCACTGCGGATGCTATCAATTTTGTGATGCAAGAAGCTGAAAATCCGGCGTTCCTCAGGTAAGCGCGGGGAGGAGCTGCCGGCGCGGTGGGCGGCAACGCCCACCGGACAGCCGGCAGGACACCGGCCGCTACTTCAGGAGGAACACCATGAATACCCAAGCTTTTGCTGTCAGTTTCAGCTCTTGGTCTGTTAGCTGGATTAGCTTTGTTGCTGCCCGTGCCGGGCCCCGGCGGGGGCAATGCCCCCAACATCCGGCTACACCGTGCTTGCAGCCCATCCGGCACGGAAACCTGACTGTATTTCCGGTCGTGGCCGCACATTCTTATGACACCCGGGAATTCCTCACCCTGGATGAAGGTTTGCGCTCGGGCGAAGTGATCGTGACCGAATCTGGAAGCGCTGCAGCCCCTGATTCGCCGGCGCCCAACCCGGCCGTCAGGGCGCACAGGTCAACCAGTTGGTACTGGTCAACAACTCCAAACGGCCGCTGATCCTGCTGGCCGGCGAGATCGTGACCGGAGGAAAACAGGATCGCGTGATCGGCAAAGACCGCATTATCCCCGCGGAAAGCGATCCCATCGACCTCGGAGTCTTCTGCGTGGAACCGGGCCGCTGGGTAGGCAGCAGTGACAGGTTCGGGGCGAAAACCGTCGGCGGGCTGGCGCCGGCGCCGGCGCCGATGGCCGCCCCGACTGTACGCGCCAAAGCCATGGCCGACAAGGACCAGCAGAAAGTGTGGTCGGAGGTGGGGAAGACCAGAGACGCGATGGCGGAGACCGTAACCGTCAACGGCGGCGCCGGCACTCAACAGGTACCACTTCGTACGCGGGCGTGATGGCCAATCAGGAAGTAAAGGAGCGAGTCGACTCGGTAGCCGAGCCCATCCAGCGCAACTACCAGAGCCTGATTCAGCAGCTGCGCGACCAGAATGCGGTGGGCGTAGTGGTCGCGGTCAATGGCCAATGGTCTGGGCTGACATCTTCGCCAGCACGAACCTGCTGGAGAAATACTGGCCCAAGCTGGTGCGGTCTTACGCGGCCGAAGCTATCGTCACCCGAGACAAACAACGGCGAAGCCGACGGTGAAACAGGCGCAGGATTTCCTCGATCACATGGACGGACGCCACGAGACCGTAGACAGCGAGCCTGGACTCTACCGTCACACGGAAATTGCAGGAGACGGATTCAGAGCGTTCGAGCTGACGTCGCTGCTGCCGAAGACCGGCTTTGATTTGCATCTGGCAAAGATGGCGGAGTAAGGGAAGAACTGGTAACTGGTACCGGTTTTCTGGTAACTGGTTTTCGGGAGATCTAGTTTTCAGTTTTCAGTTCTCGGATTCTCAGTTCTCAGATTTCTGCTCTCAGCTTCCGCTGGTGCTGTACCAGTTTCTCCAGGCATTGGAGTCGTTGGGCAGGTTCTGTCCGGAGATGTCGCGCAGCGCCTGGTAAACCCAGCCGTGAGTTTGTGCGTCCAGGGAAGCGTCGTCGGCATAGTCCAGCAGGTGAGGAATTACGCTGTGGCGCTGCTCCTGGGTGAGCATGCCGGATTGCGCCAGGCTGCAACCGGCGCGCTCGCGCACCATGGGCGAAGGATCGTCATGAAACTCCTGCAACAGAGGAGCTATGGTTTCGCTGGTTCCGAGGTAGGCCAGGCCTTCCACCGCCCAATGGCGCACTTCCGGGTCGGAGTCGTGAAGCTGGCCGACCAATATTTCGTTGACACGCTCCGGTACGACACCGCGATTGCCGAGAAGTCCCAGCTCCCACAACGCCCACACCCGCTGGGAACGCGGACCGCTCTCGGCCTGCACGGCCAGGTGCTCCACCGTCGCCGGCGTCTTGACCGCGCCCATCGCCGCCAGATCCAACTCGATGCCCGCCGCCCGTACCCGCAGGTCGTTGGAATTCAGAGCGGTTGTGATCAGTGAATTGAAGCGCGGGGTAAACTTCAGCTTGCCCCACCAGCCACCGACGCGCGTGGCGATTTGATCGTTGGACGCCCTCATAGTGATTTACGGCGCGCTCCAGCAGAAGTTCCGCCTGCTGCTGCGGAGTTTCGCTGTCCAGAGCTCTCAATTTCGTGTTCGGAAAGCACCCCGGAGGAGGCCGGTTCCGGCTTTCCCTGCAAGGTAAGAAGCTTGGTAATCTGCTCGAATGTGGCTCGCGCATTGCCCGTGGCAAAGAACACGGCCAGCAGGATTCCCGTCGCCACGGCGAACAGGATGCGCCAGCTCCCAGCCCGCGGATCGATGGACTGATCGAGCTTTATGTTCGAGCCAGGCCGTATGGTGCCATATTCCTGCACCGGCTCGGGCCGCGGATCTCCCTCCCAGGAATGCATGGCAGAAGTCTAGGGTCGTTCCGGGATGCGGTAAAGTTACGTCGGGTACTTTGGTTATTACTCTTTAACGAGGTCGGATTGGAATGAAACGCTTTATGCTGTCGAAGATCGCAGGCACGCTGGTCACACTCTTGCTGGTTACGTCGAGTCTGGCCGCCGCTCCCGGCTACCACGTCGTAAAGACCTACAAGCTGGGCGGAGAAGGCGGGTGGGACTATCTGACCTTCGACCCGGCCTCGCGCCATTTATACCTCTCCCGCGCCACCCACGTCGCGGTGATCGATGCCGATTCCGGCAAGCCGGTGGGCGATATCCCGGATACTCCCGGCGTGCATGGCATCGCCCTGGCGCCGGAATTCGGCCGCGGATTTGTGAGCAATGGCCGTGAAGGTACAGTCACTATTTTCGATCTCGATAGCCTGAAGTCGGTCGGGAAAATCGCGGTCGGTCAGAACCCCGACGCGATTCTTTATGATCCGGCCAGCAAACGGGTCTTCACTCTCAATGGCAGAAGCAATGATGCGACGGCCATCGATGCCGCCAAGGGCGTTGTAGTCGGCACCATCAAGCTCGATGGGAAACCTGAGTTCGCGGTCAGTGACGCGGTGGGAGAAATTTTCGTGAATATCGAAAACACCAGCCAACTGGTGGCGCTGGATCCGAACAAGCTGGAAGTGAAATCGCGCTGGCCGCTGGCTCCCTGCGAGGAACCGACTGGTCTGGCGATCGATCGCAAGCATCGGCGGCTGTTTTCCGGATGCAGCAACAAACTGATGGCCATCGTGGATGCAGATAACGGAAAAGTCATCTCCACGCTGCCGATCGGCGAAGGGGTGGACGCGACCGCATTCGATCCGGAAACGGAGTTGGCGTTTGCTTCCTGCGGCGAGGGCGTGCTCACAGTTGTGCACGAAGATTCGGCGGACAAATTCAGCGTCGCGGAAACCGTTCCCACAGAACGTGGCGCGCGCACCATGGCGCTTGATCCCATTCGCCATCAGATTTTTCTGGTGACCGCGAAATTCGGGCCCGCTCCGGCTGCAACTGCCGAGCAGCCTCGTCCGCGGCCGGCCATTCTGCCGGATAGCTTTGTTGTGTTGGTGGTCGGCCGATAGCGCGAGGCTGCTACATTACCGACGGGCACGCTGATTCCCATCACCGCCAACACCCGCGTCAATTCCCTGCGGACGACTGCCACCGTCGCCAGCAGAAATTTCTTCCGGCCTTCGTCGGCTTCACTCAAGATCGGATGGCGATGGTAAAACGCGTTGAATAGTTGAGCCAGTTGGAATGCGTGCTTGGCTAAATATGCCGGCTCGGTTGTGGCAATGCATTGATCGATCACCCAGGACGTTTTGGACGCTGCCAGCCACAGCTCCCATATTTCAGTGCCGGCTTCGCCGGTCAAATATTTCTCCAGGTCGGCTCGTGAAACCCGCGCCGCCGGATTTCTGTCAAATTCTTCGGGATCGAAACCACCCTTGCGGAAAATGTTGAGCTGCGCGCACTGCCGCATACTGCGCATAGGGGCCAGTCTCGCCTTCGAAGCTCAGCGCCTCTTTGAAATCGAAGGCGATCACCGACGATTTGGTGAACTTCAGCATGAAATAACGCAGCGCGCCGACCGCGATCTGAGTAGCAATTGTGGTGCGTTCGGCTTCGGTCAGTTGGGGATGCCGGCCATCCACTTCGTTCTTTGCCGAAACAATCAGCCGGTCCAGCAGATCGTCGGCCTTCACTCCGAATCCCTTGCGGCCGGAAACTTCGATGTATGCCCGGCCTTTATCTTCATCCGAAAGCTGATAGCCCAGTTCGGCGGCGCAGCGCGGCGTGAGCGCGACCATCTCGTAGGAAAAATGCGTGTAGTGGTCGGCCTGCTGTTGATATCCCAGCCCGCGCAGAGCTTCAATCACCGTGTTTTGAGCTTCCGCCTGGCGGGCGTCGATCACGTTGTAGATTTCCGCCACATTGCCGAAGTGAGGATGATCCAAAGCGCCGACGGCGGTTGAAATCCAGCAATCACGCCCGTTGGGATAGCGATAAAATTTGCGGTAGCCGAAGTCGCGCCCCAGCAGGCCGAACTTCCACATGTGGTAAGCAATGTCCTTGCCCACATAACCAACCGTGCCGTTGGAACGAACAATTACCTTCTGATCTTCTTCGGCGACCTCGCTGTCTTCGCCGGATTCTGCTGCGCCGACGCTATCAGGCTTTGACGTTCCCGCCCGGCGCATCACCCAGCAGCCCTTGTTCTTGCCTTCAGTCTCGAAAAAGATGACGCCGCCTTCTTTCAGCTTGGTAAAGGCCGCGTCCCAGAAATGAAGGTGGAGGATCTCGCTCTCGCGCGGCAGAAAATCGTATTCGATATCGAGCCGGTCCATGGTTTCGAGATGGCGGCGAAGGACAGCGACCGAAATCAGATCGGCGATGGCGGCGGTTTCGTTGCCGCCTTCTTCGATGGCGTGCAGCGCTTGCTGGCGAACCTGCAAATTCTGCTTGTCCTCCGCGTACCACTGCGAAACCCGGGCATAAAGATCCCAGCAGTAGTAGTCGAAACGCGGCTGGCGGGCCAACTGCTTCGATCTCCGCTCGCGACTTCTTCTCTATGTGCAGAAATCCCACGACCACGTCGGCAACCTGCGCTCCGGTGTTGTCGATGTAGTTCTGAACGTCCACTTCCCTGCCGGCGAACTTCAGCAGGCGGACAAAAGTGTCGCCGAGAATGGCGTTGCGCAGATGTCCGACGTGGGCGGCTTTGTTGGGATTGATGCTGGAGTGCTCAACCAGAACCTTGCCGGCAGGAACGTCGGCGCGTGGCTTCTCGTCGGCCACCAGAGCTCTGGCTAACTCGTCGCGCTTAACTCGCGCGTTGATGTAGCCGGCGCCGGCCAATTCCAACTTCTCGAATCCCGGGATCGGACCGATTCCGCTGACTATCTCTTCCGCAATCTTGCGCGGGGCTTTGCGCAGCTTCTTGGCCAGCTCAAAAGCCAGCGGCAAGGCGTACTCGCCGAACTCCACCTTGGGTGGCTGCTCGATTACGATTTTGGGCAGGTCGAGCGCGTAGGTCCGGCGGATGAAGTCGCGCACCTGCTGGGCCAGCCGGCGTTCCAGATCGCGATACAAGAATTCCCCTAAGCTGTTGAAGAAAAGAGTGATTGTAGCAAACTGCGTGCAGGCGCAAGGTTTGACGCGGAATCAGGCGTTCCCTATGATGAAAACCAGTCGTTGGTCGTGCGTCCTTGGTCGACAGTGCTCGCCTTGATCATAAGAGTTCGCCAACGACCAAAGACGCAACGACCAACGACTGACTTCTATGCGCATCGCTTACCTCGACTGCTTTTCCGGCATCAGCGGCGACATGTTTCTGGGCGCGCTGGTGGACGCCGGCGTGCCGGCGAAGCTCTTCGAGGAGACAGTTGCAGCTCTGAATATCGGAGCCCGGCTGGAACTCTCGCGGGTAAATCGCAGCGGGATCGCGGCGACGAAGCTCGACGTCTATGTCCACGGGGAAAAAGAGTTGCCGCGCGAAGTTTTCTGGGCGCAGCACAGTCATTCCGGGGAACATGATCACGACCGTCGCCATAAACAGGAACACGGCCACGATCATGCCCATGACCATGGCCAGCCCGTCGAATTGCGGGAGCACAATTACGCCCAGACTCGGAGCGAAGCTGCTCGGGCCGCGCGAGCCACAGCCACGAGCATGAGCACGGCCGCGGGCTGAAAGAAATTCGCGAAGTGATCCGCAAGGCGGCCATCAGCGAGGGCGCGAAGAACACGGCGATTGCGATTTTCGAGGCGCTGGGCGCCGCCGAAGCCAAAATTCACAACAGTGATATCGAAAGCGTCCACTTTCACGAAGTAGGAGCCGTGGACGCGATGGTGGACATCATCTGCGCGGCTGTAGGAATCGAAGCGCTGGGCGTGGATGAAATTGTTTGCTCGCCATTGAATGTGGGCGGCGGAACAGTCAAGTGCGCTCATGGAACTTTTCCCGGTGCCGGCTCCGGCCACGGTGGAATTGTTGAAAGGCGCGCCTGTCTATTCATCCGGCATTACAGGTGGAACTGGTCACGCCCACCGGCGCGGCCATCGTGAAGACAGTCGCCAAACGCTTTGCATCGTTTCCGGCGATGACCATCGAGAAATCCGGTTACGGCGCCGGCAGCCGGGATTTCCCGGGGCATGCGAACGTGCTTCGATTAACCATCGGCGAATCGCAGGCGGAAGTCGCCGCGAATATTTCGCAGGAAATAATCTCGGTGCTTGAGGCCAATCTCGACGATCTGAATCCGCAGGTATTCGGATACGTAGTTGATCGCTTGCTCGAAGAAGGCGCGCTCGATGTTTTTGCCATGCCGGTGCAGATGAAGAAAAACCGTCCGGGAATGCTGCTCACGGTGCTTGCGAAGCCGGGAGACGCGTCCCGGCTGACTCAGATTATTTTCACCGAGACGAGCACGCTTGGGCGTCCGGCGGCGGGAAGAGCAACGCCAGGCGCTGGCGCGGAAGTGGATCACGGTGGGAACGCGCTGGGGGGATGTGCGATTGAAAATCGCCAGCATGAACGGCACTGTCACCAACTATGCCCCCGAATATGAAGACTGCCGCAAGCTGGCGGCCGAGCATCATGTTCCGCTGAAGAGCGTGATGCAGGAAGCGCTGCAGGGATATTTGAAACACACCAAGGAATAAATTCCGGCTGAGAAACTAAAACCAGAATGAGCAAGAAGTTTTACATCACGACCCCCATCTATTACGTGAACGCGCGCCCGCACATCGGGCATGCTTACACCACGATTGCGTGTGACACTATCGCCCGGCGCCAGCGCATGATGGGCTTCGACACCTACTTCCTCACCGGCACCGACGAACACGGGCAGAAGATCGAGCGCGCCGCGCAGGCCGCGGGAAAGACTCCGCAGCAGCTCACCGACGAAGTCTCCGCCCAGTTCCGCGGGCTGTGGGACCGGATGGGACTCACCTACGACGATTTCATCCGCACTACCTCGGACCGGCACAAGCATGGAGTACAGGCGCTGTGGCGTGCGTCTGCGAGACCAGGGCTACATCTACAAGGGACACTACACCGGCCAGTATTGCGTCTTCGACGAACTCTATGTGGACTCGATTGGCCCCGGCTCTCCTTGCCCCGAATGCGGGCGGCCGACCGAAACCGTGAGCGAGGAAAACTACTTCTTCAAGCTGTCGGCATTCCAGGACAAGCTGCTGGAACTCTACGCTGAGCAGCCGGATTTCATTCGCCCGGAAACGCGGCGAAACGAAGTGATCTCATTCGTGCGCTCCGGTCTGCGCGATCTCTCGGTCAGCCGCAGCAGTTTCTCGTGGGGCATTCCCGTCCCTGACGATCCCAAGCATGTGATCTATGTGTGGCTGGAGGCGCTGGCCAACTACATCACCGCGCTGGGTTACGGATCAGCTGACACGACGAAGTATGACAAGTATTGGCCGGCCGACGTGCAGATGATCGGCAAGGAAATCGTACGCTTCCACTGCGTCTACTGGCCGGCGCTTCTGATGGCCGCCGGAGTGCCGCTGCCGCAAAAGATCATGGCGCACGGCTGGCTGCTGTTCGAAGAAAGCAAGATGTCGAAGTCGCGCGGGAATATTGTCCGGACCGAAACCATTCTCGACGTGCTGGGCCAGGACGCGCTGCGCTATTTCCTGCTGCGAGAAATTGTGTTCGGGCAGGACGGATCGTTTTCCTTCGATGCGCTGGTGCAGCGCTACAACGCCGATCTCGCCAATGGCCTGGGCAACCTGGCCAGCCGCACCCTGACCATGATCACGCGCTATTTTCGAGGCGAGGTGCCGTATCCCTCGCGCGCCGGATCGCGGGCGGAAGAAAACGCCATCGCCGATGCCGCCGGCCAGACCATCGCTGAATTTAATGCGCTGTTCGAGCAACGCCAGTTTTCGCGCGCTCTCGAAGTGGCCTGGGCACTGGTCGCGGCCGTGGATAAGTACATTGTCGAGAATCAGCCCTGGGCGCTTGGGTGAGAAGCAGGACGACGAAAGCCGGTCGCACCTGGCAACCATTCTGTACACCAGCGCCGAGGCCCTGCGGATCGTGACCGCACTGGCGCATCCGGTGATTCCCGATGCCACGGCGAAGATTTGGGCGCAGCTTGGGCTGGGGGACATCAAGAAGTTTTCCCTGGCGGATTTGAAGTGGGGACAGCTTCAGCTGGGCGACGAAACTCGGCGAGGTGCAGGCGGTATTCCCGCGCGCCGATAAGACCGCCGTCGAAAGGATGCAGCAGATGGAAGAGCAAGGACGCGATGCTTCCGCAGTCGCAGTCGTCGAAGAAAAAACAGTTGCGCCAGCGCCTGCCAGCAGCCGCGCCTGCCGCCGAAGCCCGCAGCGATCCTGCCCGACGGCAAGATCAGCATCGACGATTTCGCCAAGGTCGAATTGCGCGTGGGCCAGGTAAAGGTCGCGGAAAAAGTGAAAGGCGCCGACAAGCTATTACGGCTGGAAGTGGATCTCGGAACGGAAGTCCGCCAGGTGGTGGCCGGAATCGCGGAAGCCTATGCGCCGGAGACCCTGATCGGACGCAAAGTTGTGATCGTGGTGAACCTTGCGCCGCGGAAATTACGCGGACTGGAATCGAACGGAATGATTGTGGCCGCATCGCCCGAGGGCGGCAAGCCGATACTGGCCAGCTTTCTGGAAGATGTGCCGATAGGAACGCGGCTGAAGTAGGTCGGAGGCGTCGCGTCAGGCGATCGGGCGCCGGACTTCAGACCTTGTCATCTTGAGCGTAGAGAATGGACTCGCTTGCGAGTCCGTTCTTGAAGTCGAAAGACCTGCTGTGACATGCAGCGCAATCAACCCGCCAGAGGGAGCAGTCAGAGATGCTTTCAGCAAGAAGCAGGTCCCTCGGCTTCGCTCGGGATGACAAAGTGAATAAATCCCAGAGGGCCGAGGTCCAACGCCGATGTCCAAACTCCAATGTTCATAGACTCCCACGCCCATCTCGAGATGGAGCAGTTCGATAGCCGACCGCGAGCAGATGATTGCGCGGGCGCGGGAAAGCGGGCATCGAAAGAATCGTCGCTATCGGCAGCGGAACCGGGCCGGGGTCGCTGGATTGCGGCATTCGACTGGCCGAACAGCACGAGTTCATTTACGCGACCATCGGCATTCATCCCCATGAAGCCAAGCTGGCCACCGACGCCGACTTTCAGGAACTGGAACAACTGGCGAAGCGGCCCAAGGTGATCGCGTGGGGCGAAATTGGTCTGGATTATTTCTACGATCATTCGCCGCGCGAGTTGCAGCAGCAAGTTTTCCTGAAGCAGATGGAATTGGCGCGCACTGCCAAGCTGCCGATCGTGATCCACTGCCGGCCTTCCGATAAAAGCGAGAATGCCTGGGACGACTGCCTTGCACCTGTTGGAACAAAACTGGCGAAGCAGCGGCCTGGGAGGAATTCTGCACTGCTTTACCGGAAGCTGGCCGCACGCCAGGCGGGCGCTGGATCTGGGATTCATGATTTCGTTCGCCGGCAACATAACTTTCCCCAAAGCACAACCGATCCGAGATGCTGCGAAAGAAGTGCCGCTGGATCGCATTCTGATCGAGACCGACTCGCCCTTTCTGGCGCCGGTGCCCTATCGCGGCAAACGCAACGAGCCGGCATTTGTAAAGGAAGTAGCCCGGCAACTGGGCGAAATCCGCGGGCTTTCGACCGAGGAAACCGGCCGCGACCGCCGCCAACTTCTACAACTTTTTCAAACTCGCAGAATCTAACGACAACGGTGAAGAACTGCGGCCTTAAACCCGCTTCTTCTGATACCCTCAGAGATTACATTTCACAGTTTTCAAGAGAGCACCACCAACATGCCGGAAAACACTTTCGACATCGTCAGCAAGATCGATCTGCAGGAAGTCTCCAACGCCATCCAGCATGCGCTGAAGGAAATCCACACCCGCTTCGATTTGAAGGATTCGAAGTCCAACATCGAACTTGAGGGCAAGGACGCGATCGTGCTGCACTCCATCGACGAATTTAAGCTGAAAGCGGTGAACGACATTCTTCAGCAAAACTGGCCAAGCGCGGCGTGCCGCTGAAAGGGCTGACTCATGGGCCCGTGGAATCGTCCCTGGGCGGCGCGGCCAAGCAGAAGATCACGATGCAGCAAGGCGTCCCCATCGAAAAGGCCAAGGACATCGTGAAACTGATCAAGAACTCGAAAAACAAAGTGCAGGCGTCGATTCAGGGAGACCTGGTCCGAGTAAGCGGCAAAGATCGCGACTCGCTGCAAGCCGTCATCGCCCTGCTGAAGCAACATGATTTCGGAATCGATATGCAGTTTACGAATTACCGGACGAACTAGTGAGCACACCCGCCGCCATCAACGGAAAAGAATTCTTCGAGCTTCTGCGCGAAGACCTGGCCGCGATTGAGCGGGAGTTCGGCCGCGACACGGTTTCGGGCGTCGAAGCCATCACCGAGATCGGCGAATATCTGCGCGGCGGCGGGGGCAAGCGCATCCGCCCCGTGCTGCTGCTGCTTTCCGCCAAGCTGCTCAACTACCAGGGACGCGGCGCCATACGGCTGGGCGCGGTGGTGGAAATCATTCACACCGCCACTCTGGTTCACGACGACATCATTGACGAAGCCCAGACCCGGCGCGGCCGTCCCGCCGCCAACACCCAATGGGGCAATTCGAAGTGCGTGCTGGCCGGCGACTGGCTCTACATGCAGGCCTTCAAAGTCGCGGTGCAGGAGCGCAACTTCCGCATTCTCGACACCCTGATCGAACTCACCCAGCAGATGGTCGAAGGCGAACTGCTGCAGATGGAAAAGCTGGGCAAGCTGATTTCGCTGGATGAGCATTTCAATTTGATCTTCCGCAAGACCGCCTGCCTTTTTTCGGTGTGCATGCGCATGGGCGGAATTCTGGGCGGCGCCACTCCCGAGCAGGAAGAGAACCTGGCCCAGTACGGACGCGACCTGGGGATGGCCTTCCAGATCGTGGACGATGTCCTCGATTTGACGGCTTCAGAAAATGTATTGGGAAAACCCGTGGCCAGCGATCTGCGCGAAGGCAAAGTCACGATGGCGGTGATCCATGCGCTGGAACGCTGCACTCCGCAGGAACGTAAGTCGATCGAGACCGTACTTCGGGAGCGCGCCTTCGACGGCGTGACTCACCGCGAAATCATCGAAATCCTGGAGCGCTACGGCTCGCTCGAGGCGGCCAACGCACAGGCCCTGCAGTATGCCGCCCTGGCGCGAAACGCGATTTGCAGTTTCCCCGACAGCGAGATCAAGCGGGCGCTGCTGTGGGCGCCGGAGTTTGTGGTCGCGAGAGAGAAATAGGTACCCGCCTCTAGCTCGTGGTCGGGCTCCAACTCCTTCACTTGCATTACGTCCGTCAAACTTCCAGATCCACTATTCGCCAACCGGAAAACGACCGCTTCAGCAGGTAGACCACCCTTGCAGGTCGCCGGGCATCTTAGCGGAACGATTGAAGTAGACTCCGAGGCCGGAGAAGAAATCCGTTTCTCCCCCAGGACCGTAATCCCACAGGCAGTGGTATGAACACCCAAGCCTAACCCCATTCAAGGAGATTACATTATGAAAAAGATGTTGATTCTCGTTCTGGCTCTTTCCGTCATGTTCACCGTGGCTGGTTTCGCGCAGGACATGTCGAAAGATAGTGGCACAGCCGCACCGGCAGCTCCGCTGAAGAACATCAAGGGAACAGTGAAGGCCGACGGCGACAAGCTGACGTTTCGTAAGCGACAAAGACGGCAAATCATGGGACGTAGTCAATCCCGAGGCCCTGAAGGGACATGAAGGCCATCACGTTGAACTAAGCGCGCACGTGTACGCCGACAAAGGCCAGATCCACGTCATGACCGTAAAGATGCTCAAGGCGGAGAAAAACGGACAGCATGTCAAAGTAGCTGCCCAACTTAGCTGGGCCAATAGGAAGCAAAGCACAGGGCGGCAAAGGCCGCCCTTTTTCTTTATACTAACGCAGCAGCCGTGCCCACGGCCCCTGATGGAAGCGCTACTCTCAGCAATCGGACGCCACGGATACATTCTGGTCTTTGTCATTGTGCTCGCCGAAGCCGTGGGAATGCCTGTGCCTGCCGCCTTGGCCCTGGTCGCGGGGGGCGCTGCCGCGGCCGCCGGACTCCTCCGCCTCACCTCTCTGGTGCTGCTGAGCGTTACCGCCATGCTCATTGGCGACTCGCTCCTGTTTGTTCTGGGCCGCTATATGGGATGGGGCTTGCTCGGGTTTCTCTGCAAACTGTCGGTCAACCCGGAAACCTGCATCCTGCGCTCGGCCGAATCTTTCTACAAACGCGGCAAGGCCACCCTGCTCTTCGCCAAGTTCATTCCCGGGATCAACACCATGGCGCCGCCGCTCGCCGGCAGCATGAAGATGCGGCCGGACATTTTTCTGCGCTTCGACGTGGCGGGAGCCACTCTCTACGCCGTCGTCTACATCGCAGTAGGCTTTTTGTTCCGCGATGTTCTGGCCTCGATCGCGCATGGTTTTCAGACGGCGGGTCACGCGGTCGAAGCCGTGACCGTGATCGCGCTGATAGGTTACGCGGTGTACCGGGTCTGGCTTTATCGCAAGAATATTGTGTACCGGGTGGTGCCGCGGGTGCAGGTGGAAGAACTGGCGCGGCGCCTGGCTTCCGAGGACCGAGATAAGATCCTGCTGATGGATGTCCGCAGCCACGGCTACTACGATGCCGGGGCGGCCCGCATTAAAGGATCGATCCGGCTGGAGCCGAATAATCTTTCCGAAGAAATTAAGACCTTGGCCAAGGACAAAGACATTTATGTCTACTGTACTTGAGCACGCGAAGCGACCAGCGCCCGGGTGGCGCATATGCTGCGGGAAGAAGGATTCAACGCGTTCGTAATCGTGGGCGGACTGGCGGCCTGGCGCAGGGCGGGAAATCCGACCGAGCCGGTGCCGCGGGACGATCTGGTGAAGCTGCCCACATTTTCGTGAAGATGCGCGAGCGTCCCGCTGTGCAGGACGCTCGACGCTCGAGTACCTCAGCTGATTCGAAGCCGTTCTCCGAGGATCGGTTTTCGACGATCCGCAATTCTGCGCGTCATGAGGTCACGGCAGCCGACTACATTCGTTATGCGCTCTTCTAGACCAGGGAAATCGAGATCAAGTTCCGCATCGACAACGTTCGCGCTCTGGCGCGACGGTTGCGCGCGGCGGGCTTCCGCCAGATTACTCGTCGAACCCTGGAACAGAACACGCTCTACGATCTTCCCGGCCGGCAACTGCAAAAACGTGGTGAGGTGCTGCGCCTGCGCAAGTATGGAAGCGACTGGCTGCTCACCCATAAGGCGAAAGTCAAAGTGGCGCGACACAAGACGCGAGTCGAGACCGAAACCAAGGTTGCCGATGGCGGCAAGCTGGACCACATCCTGCGGGCTCTGGGTTACGTCCCTACCTTCCGATACGAAAAATTTCGTGCCGAGTGGAGCGACGGCAAGGGCCACGTTGTGGTCGATGAAACTCCGATCGGCTCATTTGGCGAAATCGAAGGGCCGGCGCACTGGATCGACCGTACCGCGCAGCGCCTGGGCATCGGCAGCGATTCCTACATCACCCAAAGCTACGTGGAGTTGTTCTTTATCTGGAAGCGACAAACTCGAAGCCGGGCGCTCGAGATGACATTCAAGGCAGCGCAAGAGTAATCCGGAGCTCCATAAAGGTTACGTCTGGGCGGCGAGCCCAGCTCGCAGGGGGCTGCTGGTGTGAGAGCGGAACTTCCCTCCGCCGGGCAGGTGGGACACCTGCCCCTGTGTGTACATTTGAATTGCTAGACCGTGGCGGGCTTGGCGCAGAATTTGTCGAAGGCTTTCTTCAGTTCGGCGGCGATGTCGACTGCCTCGCGATGTTCGATGTCGCTGCGTTGCATCATGTGGACCAGCTTGCCGTCGCGCAGCAACGCGATCGAAGGCGAAGACGGCGGATATCCCACAAAATACGAACGCGCGCGGTCGGTGGCTTCCTTGTCCTGTCCGGCGAAGACGCTGAACAGGTTCTCGGGACGGCTGGAGTGCTGCAGCGCGGCGCGTACCGCGGGACGCATCCTGCCTGCGGCGCATCCGCAAATGGAATTGACCACCACCATTGTCGTGCCCGGCTGATTGGGTATCGCCTGATCAACTTCTGCGACGGTGCGCAGTTCTTTGACGCCCAAGCGAGTCAACTCTTCGCGCATCGGGATGACCATGATTTCTGGATACATTTTTTCTCTCCAACACTATTGTAATACGACGCGGAAATTCCGGTTTGAAACCACGCAAGTCACACCAGGTTGTGTCCCGAAGTACCCTGCCGAAGCATGAAGTCGCGTCCCAGCCCTCGTATATAGTGAATGAAATCACCCCATCATGAACATCCTGGAAAACGTGGCCCTGGCCCCGCTGACGACGTTTAAAGTCGGCGGGCCGGCGCGGTATTTCGCCGAGCCAAAGACCTGCAACGAAGTGGCTGAGGCGGTTCAGTTCGCGCGCTCGCGGAACCTTCCGTTGTTTGTGCTGGGCGGCGGCAGCAATCTGGTGGTTTCTGACGCAGGCTGGCCCGGTCTGGTTCTGCAAATTGCGATTCCGGGAATCGACGAGCGTAGTAACAGCGAAGACGGCAAAACGTTATTCGAGGTAGGCGCGGGAGAAGAGTGGGACAGGTTCGTGGCCCGCGCCGTGGCCCGGAATTGCGCCGGGGTTGAATGCCTGAGCGGAATTCCCGGCAGCGTAGGCGGAACGCCGGTACAAAACGTCGGAGCCTACGGCCAGGAAGTCGCGGAAACCATCGACCTCGGTGCTCACGCTGGATCTGCGCGACGGCCAGATTCGCGAACTTTGCGCCGAAGCCTGCGGATTCAGTTATCGCACCAGCATCTTCAACACCAGCGAGCGCGGACGCTTCATCATCCTGCGCGTGACCTATTCCCTGATTCCAGGCGGTAAACCTCGCATCCAGTACGCGGATCTGAAAAAACACTTCGCCGGCTTCCAGCAGACTCCGTCCCTGACCAGCACGCGGGAAGCGGTGCGGCGCATACGCGCCAGCAAAGCCATGCTGATCACGCCGGGCGACGAGGATTGCCGCAGCGCCGGTTCGTTCTTCAAGAATCCGGTGCTGTCAGCAGACCAATATGACGAGTTGAACAAGCGGGCAACGGCAAAAGGACTGCAGATCCCCAGTTATCCCGCGCTGGATGCTCAGAGGAAAGTCTCAGCCGCCTGGCTGGTGGAGCATTCGGGTTTCAGCAAAGGATACAGCAGCGGCCGAGTCGGGATTTCCCGCAAACACGCTCTGGCCATCGTGAACCGCGGAGATGCCACCGCAGCCGACATCCTGGCATTGAAAGATCACATCCAGCAACGCGTGGAAGAACTCTGGGGTATCCAACTGGAGCCCGAGCCGGTGTTCGTAGGCTTCTGAGCGCCGCAGCTCGGACATGCTTCAGAGCGGCGATTCGGACAGACCGATCTCGGCGAAACGCGATCGATTTCGACGTGCCTGAGCGGCAGAAGTCCTGACTCGGGCCGCAACTGGGGGCACGACCGGCAGACCGGCAAGGCCGGGAAGGGCACGACTTCAGTCGTGCCGCCCACGAATCGTTAGCCGCCGCGGCTTTAGCCGCTGGGGTTCGCTCTTTCACTCGGTCTCACCGGAATCACGCGCCAATCGCGCCGCTTCCTTAAATATCTCCGCGAACATCGCGCGCGTCAGCTTTCCGGTTTGCGTATTCTGGTTCGAAGGATGGTACGAGGCCAGCAGCGTCTTGCCGTCCGGCATCTTGTACTGCGCGCCGTGCCGAAACACGTAAGCCCCTCTGCTCTAACAACAGCCCGCGGCGCTTCAGATAATTGAGATAAGCATCGAAGGCGATCTTGCCCAGCGCCACTACCACTCTCACATTCTTAAGCCCATCCATTTCGCGATCAAGATAAGGCGCGCAGTTGGCTAGCTCCTGCGGCAGAGGCTTGTTGTCGGGAGGCGCACAGCGGGCGGCCGCGGTGATGTAGAGATTCTTCAGTTCGAGGCCGTCGTCGCGATCAGTGGCGGTGGGCTGATTGGAAAATCCGGCTTCGTACAAGATCGGATACATGAATTTGCCGGAGGCGTCGCCGGTAAACGGCCGTCCGGTGCGATTCGAGCCGTGGGCGCCGGGCGCAAGTCCGAGCACCAGAACACGCGCATTGGGATCGCCGAATCCGGGGACGGGTTTTCCCCAGTAATCCCAACCCAGATAGGCGCGGCGTTTCTCGCGCGCAATTCTTTCGCGATATTCCACCAGGCGCGGACAGCGCGTGCAGGCGATGACTTCGCGGTTGAGTCGAGCCAGCCAGTCGGGCATCATTCGGTTCCTGATTATCAAAAGATTACCGCAAAGGACGCAAAGAGAATCCGCAAAGCTCGCAAAGAAAATCCCGCGAAGGTTTTCTTTGCGTTCTTTGCGGCTTTTCTTGGCGCACCTTTGCGGTTAAATGCTCTTGGCGGGCGCGACCAATCGCGTGGCGTCACCTTCGCTGCCCTCCGAGGTTACGTTTGTTACCTTCGTTTCCGGCCTCCCGAGTTTGACGCTGCTCTCCTTCAGTCTTTACACTCAGAGTTGCAGCCGATTGTGTTCGACTCTTCTTCCAGTTCCAAAAAGGAACTGCTCAATCGGTTGCAAGCTTGAAAGGTAAACGTGAGCCCCACTGAAACTACGAGCAGCACCCGGCGGGAGATCCAGGTTGAAATTCCCGTCGCCGAAGTAAATCGCGAGACCGAATCCCTGATCCAGAAATATCAGAAGCTGGCGCGCATCCCCGGCTTCCGCCGCGGACATGTGCCGGCGTCCATCATCCGCCAGCGTTTTTCCGAGGATTTCAAGAGCGATGTCGTGGAAGCGCTGGTCCCGCGCTATTTCCGCAAAGAGGCCGACAAGCAGGGACTGATCCCGGTCTCGCAGCCGCAGGTCACCGATCTGCATTTGAAAGACAACGAACCGCTGCGCTTCAAAGCCAGCTTTGAAGTCATGCCCGAAATCAAGGTCGAGGGCTACAAGGAATTGCGCGCGGAGAAGCCTGAGATCGCGGTCACCGACGAAGAAGTCGAGCAGTCCCTGAACGGCATGCGCGAGCAGCACGCGACTTTCACTCCGGTGGAAGGCCGTCCCCTGGCGGATGGCGATTACGCCCAGGTTTCGCTCGACGGCCAGCCCAAAGACGGCGACGGCAAGCCGGTTCACATGGACGAAATCATGGTGGAAATCGCGGGCAAGAACACCATGCCCGAGTTCACCGAAAACCTGCGCGGAGCTTCCGCCGGCGACGAGCGCGTATTCGACGTTGTCTACGCCCAGGATGCCGCCGAACAACGCCTGGCGGGAAAGACCTTCACTTACACGGTGAAGGTGCAATCCATCAAGCAGAAGACTCTGCCCGAACTGGACGATCAGTTTGCCACCCAACTGGGAGAATTCAAGACTCTGGACGAAGTGCGCCAGCGCATTCGTGAAGGCATGGAAGCCGAGCGCAAGCATGCCGCCGAGCACGAGGCCAAGGACAAACTGGTGGCGGAACTGGTGAAGCGCAGCGAATTCGAAGTGCCGGAAGCGCTGGTGGACCGCCAGATCGATGTGCGCCTGGAGCGCGGATTGCGCGCGCTGGCGGCGCAAGGCATGAAGGCCGAAGACATCAAGAAAATGGATTTGAACCGGCTGCGCGTAGGACAGCGGGAGCAGGCGCTGCAGGAAGTGAAGGCTTCCCTGCTGCTGGATAAGATCGCCGAGGAGGAGAAAATCGAAGTCAGCGACGAGGAAATCAACGCGGAAATCGAAGCGCTCGCCAACCAGTCAAAACAGACGCCGGAAGCGATCCGGGCTCGTTTGACACGTGATGGAGCGCTCGATAGAATCCGAAATAGAATCCGCAGCGAAAAGACCCTCGATTTTCTATATCGCCAGTCCGCCTGACGCGGACACTTTCGATCCTCCCAGAAGAACTAGTAGTCGGGAACAGGAGTGTGGACAGGTGAATGTGAACGATCCAAAAATGATGCTGGTCCCCATGGTCATCGAACAGACTGGCCGGGGCGAGCGCGCCTACGACATTTATTCCCGGCTGCTGCGGGACAACATCATTTTCATCGGCACGCCGATTGACGACAACATCGCCAACCTGGTGATCGCGCAGATGCTGTTTCTGGCGCAGGAAGATCCGGAGAAAGACATCCAGCTTTACATCAACTCGCCGGGCGGCTCGATCACCGCGGGCATGGCGATCTACGACACCATGCAGTACGTGAAGAACGACGTCACCACCATCTGCATCGGCCAGGCGGCCAGCATGGCGGCGCTGCTGCTGGCGGCGGGCGAGGCCAAAAAGCGGCTGGCCTTGCCGAATTCGCGCATTCTGATCCATCAGCCCTCCATGGGCGGACTGTCGGGACAGGCCACGGACATCGACATCCATGCCCGCGAAATTCTTCGTATGCGGGAGATTACTAACCAGTTAATGGCAAAGCACACCGGTCAGAAGCTGGAAAAGGTAGAGAAAGATGTGGAGCGCGACTTCATTATGAACGCGCAGCAGGCTAAGGAATACGGAATCATAGACGATATCATCTATAAGACGAGATAAGGGTATGATCGGGTTTTCGCCCGATCAGTTCCGAGCAGTCTCGGCGTGAAACGATCTGTCCCGCCGACCGGGCACGAAGGGCGATGGAGCGGGAGAGAGCGGGTTAACGAAGGAGTAAAGCCGAGTGAAAAACAGGACTGGCACCGAGGAGATGTTGCGCTGTTCGTTCTGCCACAAGTCGCAGGACGCAGTGGCCAAACTGATTTCATCCCCCAGCGATTATCCCAGGGCCTACATTTGCGACGAGTGCGTGGCGGTCTGCAATTCCATCCTGGAAGATGACCGCACCGCGACGCCTCCCACCACCACCCCCAATCAACTGCCCAAGCCGCAGGAAGTAAAGAGCTTCCTCGACGAGTACGTAATCGGCCAGGAGCAGACCAAGAAAAAGCTGGCGGTGGCGGTTTACAACCACTACAAGCGCATTTACATGAACCGCCAGCGCGCCGGCGATGGCGTGGAACTGACCAAGTCCAACATCATGCTGATCGGTCCCGACCGGCACCGGCAAGACGCTGCTGGCGCAGACTCTGGCCCGCATGCTGGATGTGCCCTTCGCCATCGTGGATGCCACCACGCTGACCGAAGCGGGCTACGTTGGCGAGGATGTCGAGAACATCATCCTGAAGCTGTTGCAAGCCGCTGACGGCGACGTCGGCCGCGCCCAGACCGGAATCATCTACATCGACGAAGTGGACAAGATCGGACGCAAAGACGAGAACCCGTCCATCACTCGCGATGTTTCCGGCGAAGGCGTGCAGCAGGCGCTGCTGAAAATTCTCGAAGGCACCATCGCCAATGTGCCGCCGCAGGGCGGGCGCAAGCATCCTCACCAGGAATTCACTCCGGTCGATACCACCAACATCCTGTTCATTTGCGGCGGAGCGTTTGTCGGCCTGGAAAAAATCATCGGGCGGCGCGTGGGCAAGAAATCGCTGGGCTTCAAGGTCGGAGCCGAAGAAGGCGAGCCGGAAGAAACTCCAGCCGCCAGCCGCAAGCGGAACTTCGAACTGCTCAGCGACATCCAGCCGGAAGACCTGATCAAGTTCGGCCTGATTCCCGAATTTGTGGGACGCTGCCCGTGGTCGGCGTGCTGGAAGATCTGGACGAGTTCGCCCTGATCGAAATTCTCACCCGTCCCAAGAACGCCATCATCAAGCAATACCAGCGCCTGTTTGAGTTCGAGAATGTGCGGCTCAAATTCAGCGACGAGGCGCTGAAAGCGATCTCGCGGCAGGCCATGGCGCGCAAGGTCGGCGCTCGCGGTTTGCGCATGATTCTGGAAGAGTTAATGCTCGATCTGATGTACCATTTGCCCAGCCAGAAGAAGGTGAAGGAATTTGAAGTAACCCGGGAAATGGTGGAGAAACGCAACGTTACTCTCGCAATGATGGAGAAGGCGGGGTAAACTGTAGCGCCGGAAGTCAGAGCAGGGCCAGTCAGTTCGGTTAACCGTAGTTGGGAGAAATAGTGACCACAGCCAAGGAAAAATTCGAAACCAAGAAACTTCCCATGATGCCCATCCGGGACGTGGTCATCTTCCCTTACATGATGACCCCGTTTGTGGTGGGCCGGGAATCGAGCGTTCGCGCCCTGGAAGAGGCGCTGGCCGCCGACAAGAAGATCTTCCTGGCCACCCAGCACGACGCCAGCATCGACGAACCCAAGCCCAACGAGATTTACCAGGTGGGCACGATCGTCAACATCGTGCAGAGCCTCAAGCTGCCCGATGGCAACATCAAGGTTCTGGTCGAAGGCATTGAGCGCGGCAAGGTTCTGCAGATCAGCGAGACCGAAGGCTACATGCAGGTTTCGGTGCGCGTGGCGCGTTACGCGACCGAAACCAATCCGCAGATCGAAACCGGCATGCAGCGGGTCACCGGCCCTTTTCGAGCAGTACGTGAAGCTCTGCCAGTCGCTGAATTACGAGACCATGATCGCGGCCGTGCGCATGGAAGATCCGGCCAAGCTGACCGACACCATCGCCGCCAACCTGCAGCTTTCCATCGAAGAAAAGCAGGAACTGCTGGAGATTTTCGATCCCGCCGAGCGCCTGACCCGGATCGGCGACGTGCTCGACATCGAAATCGAAAAGCTGAACATGGACCGCACCATTCAGTCGCGGGTGAAGCGGCAGATGGAGCGGGCGCAGAAAGAGTACTACCTCAACGAGAAGATCAAGGCCATCCAGAAGGAACTGGGCCGCGGCGAGAAGAGCGAGTTCGACGAACTGAAGAAGAAGATCGAAGCCGCCGGCATGCCCAAGGAAGTGCGCGACAAGGCGGTGCAGGAACTCAAGAAGCTTGAAGCCATGCCGCCCATGTCGGCCGAGTCCACGGTTTCGCGCAATTATCTGGACTGGCTGCTGGCGGTTCCGTGGAAGAAGCGCTCCAAGGAAATCCGCAACATCAGCCGCGCCGAGAAAGTTCTGAACGAAGATCATTACGGGCTGGAGAAGATCAAGGACCGCATCCTGGAATTTCTGGCGGTGCGGCAACTGGTCAAGAATCCCAAAGGCTCGATTCTGTGCTTCGTTGGACCTCCCGGAGTCGGCAAGACTTCGCTGGGAATGTCGATTGCCAAAGCCACCGGCCGGAAGTTCGTCCGCATGTCGCTGGGCGGCGTGCGCGACGAAGCCGAAATTCGCGGCCATCGCCGCACCTACATCGGCGCCCTGCCGGGACAGATCATCCAGATGATGAAGAAAGCCGGCACCAAGAATCCGGTCTTCATGCTGGACGAAGTCGACAAGATGTCGATGGACTTCCGCGGCGACCCGTCGGCGGCGCTGCTCGAAGTGCTCGATCCCGAGCAGAATTTCATGTTCGTGGATCACTACCTCGACGTCGAATACGACCTCTCGCAAGTCTTCTTCATCGCCACCGCCAACGTGATGCACACCATCCCGCCCGCTCTGCAGGACCGCATGGAAGTGCTGCGTCTGCACGGCTACACCGAGCACGAGAAAGTCGAGATTGCCAAGCAGTTCCTGGTCAAGAAGCAGCTGGCGCAGGCCGGATTGACCGACAAGAACCTCAAGTTCACCGACGAAGCCATCACCGCGCTGATCCGCTCTTACACGCGGGAAGCCGGCGTGCGCAACCTGGAGCGCGAAATCGGCAACGTCTGCCGCAAAGTCGCGCGCAAGGTGGTGAAGGAAGGCGAAGGCTACAACGTCGCCATCGCCCAGGACAACGTCAACGACTTCCTGGGCGTGATCAAGTTCCGCGACACCCTGGCCCACGAGAAGAGCGAAGTTGGCCTGGTCACCGGCCTGGCCTGGACCGAAGTTGGCGGCTCCATCCTGAGCACCGAAGCCACCGTCGTGGATGGCAAAGGCAAACTCACGCTGACCGGCAAACTCGGCGACGTGATGCAGGAATCGGCGCAGGCGGCCATGTCCTATGTGCGCTCACGCGCTCACCGGCTGGGCTTGCAGCGCGATTTCTACCGCACTCTCGATATTCACGTGCACGTGCCGGAAGGCGCCATCCCCAAAGACGGTCCTTCGGCCGGAATCACCATCGCGACCGCGATTTCCAGCGCGCTGAGCAAGATTCCGGTGCGCCGCGATCTCGCCATGACCGGCGAGATTACGCTGCGCGGCAAAGTGTTGCCCATCGGCGGATTGAAAGAAAAGCTTCTGGCCGCGCATCGCGCCGGATTGTTCGAAGTGATCCTGCCTCAGGACAACGAGAAAGACCTGGCGGAGGTTCCGGAAAATCTGCGCAATGCCATGAAGCTGCACTTTGTCGAGACCATGGACCAGGTGCTGGCCGTGGCGCTGGAACAACCGCTCCCGCAAATGAGCGAAGAAACGGCCCAGCCGATTGCGCCGATCGCGCCTCCACCCGCGGAGAGTCCAGCAGCCACCAATAAGTTTCTGATCTCAGTTTTTCAAGCAAGGCCCGCGCAGGCGGGCCTTTTCTGTTGTGCGTAGCGCCTGCGTCCCGCCGGCTGTCCGGTGGGCGTCCTGCCCACCCATCGGGCCGGCCAGAGGCCGAGCTACTTTGCCCCTCGCCATCTTCGGATAAAATGTGGTCAGGGTATTTCGTGTGGAACGGAATCCTGAGTCGGAAACTCGCAGAGGGTATCTGCGTGGCGGAGCCAGCCTGATCGTCGCGGCAGCGCTGGTTTTTATCCTGCTGGTCTGGCTGCCCGCCTACCGCTGGTTTTTCCTGGCAGCCTCGCGCATTGGTGTTATGGTGGCCGGCATTCTATATTTTTGGAATAAGCACCGGCCCGTTAAAGAAGAAGACATCGAGAACAAACGCCCATTGGGACTGGGATAGCACAGCGTCAACTTGCAACTTGCCGCGTGAAGCGCCAAACTGATTCATGCGTGTCCTAGCCCGCTTCATGATGTCGGCGAGCGATCCCGGCCAGTTCCCTGCTCCCGCGCTGCCTGAGGTCGCTTTCCTGGGCCGGTCGAATGTGGGCAAGTCGAGCGTCATCAACTCACTTCTCGGCAACAAGATCGCCAAGACCAGTTCCACTCCCGGACGTACCCGGTCGATAAATTTCTTTGAAGTCCGCTGGCCGGGAAAGCCGCAACCAGAGCTGATTTTCACCGATCTGCCCGGCTACGGCTATGCCAAGATCTCGCGGGAAATCTCGCAGCGCTGGCCGGAGTTCATCGACCCGTATCTGCAGGAGCGCCCATGTCTGGCGCTGTGTGTGGCCCTGGTGGACGTGAACGTGCCGCCACAGGCCGGGGACAAGGAGTTGCTGGATTTTCTATCTGGAATCGGACGCCCGACCGTGATCGTTGCCACCAAGAGCGACCGGCTTGTCCGCCAACCAGCTCCGAAATTCGCTTCAAGTTCTGGCGCGTGATTATCCCGCTGCCCACATTCAGCCTTATTCGGCAAAAACCGGAGCCGGACGCCAGGAACTCTGGCAGGAAATCCGTCAGGCGGTCGAAGAGCACAACCCACTGTCATCCTGAGCGAAGTCTTCCGCCAAGCGAAGCTGCGGAAGCAAGCGAAGGACCTATGTATTCCCCACTTACTGAAGCAGATCGTCCCGTTAATGCACAGGTCCTTCGTCGCGATCCTTGGCGTCGCGAAGGGCTCCGCTCCTCAGGATGACAAGTTTTGAGGATGACAAGCTGCGTTACCTTGGTGATCTAGGGCCTGATTACGTACCCGACTACAGTTGCCTCATGACACTCTCATCCATGGTGGTCTCGCGCGATTTGCAGGAAGTCAGCGTGCTCGAATGCATTCTCGGCAGTCTGCACATCGGAGTTGATGTGGAGTCGGAACCGGAACGCGCCCGCGTCAAACTCGCCAAGTCGAAGATCGACGCTCTGATCATCGATTTTGACCTGGTCGGAGCTACCGGATTCCTGAATGGATTACAGAACGGACACACCCGCAATGCAGTGCCGCTCATTATCGTCAGCGGCTCCAGTGGGCGGAAGCACCTCGAATCCAAGGGCGCATCGTTCGTATTTCAAAAACCCATCTCGGTCGAGCAAGCCGTCCACACTCTGTCGGCCGCCCGCAACATGATTCTGGATGAGAGGCTGCGCTACCATCGCGAGACTCTGGACGTACCCGTCTCACTCAGCTACGCGGCCAGGAAACGGGAGCGGGCACATCTCATGAACCTCAGCCAGGGAGGCATCGGTGTACGCTTGCAGCGCGTGCACGACACTCTGGGGCCGGTGAAAGTGAACTTCGTCCTGCCGGGCACCAAGCTCTCGATGAAATTTCTTGGCGAAGTGGCGTGGAAGGACAAGCGGGGCAATGCCGGCATCCGCTTCCTGGAAACTACGCCGCGCACCAAGCGCGAACTGCGTCTGTGGCTCGAGCGCCAATACTTCACTCACTGATCGTCACTCGACGGTCGTCAGTCGTCAGCCCCAGAGCATCGGACCTCTAGGCTTCGGACCGACCATCAGCTGTCGGCTCCAGCTTACGACCGATGACTGAGCTGACGTCCTACCGAAATCTTGGCCGTTCTTCTGCCTGCAGATTCATTCCGTCCAGTGCATTGCTTGTCAGCCGTGCCAGGAAGTGTGCCGGGCGTGCCCCCAATCCAGAACAAAAACAGGAACCGGTAAACGATTGTGAAAACGCCGGCCACTCCGAGTCCCAGAAGCAGCATGATCGGCCAGGCAGGAACAGCTCCGATCATCGCCATGCCAATCACCGCGAAAAGCAACACTGCCGACATCAGAATCAAACCATCCACCAGCCGTGAAAGCGCAGACGCCGAAATGGAAAACGGAAGCCAGGGCAGATGCACGTGCGCGGGCCGGCGTCTCTTTCTCTTTCCCTGGTCTCGGCGGCAACTCTGGCCGCTGGTAAACGGATCGCTGGGCGGGAGCTCGAAGAAAACAGCAGCTCGGCGGCTTCGCCGCCCTTGCCGTCAACGAAGGTCAAGCCTTCAGCCGCCTGCAGGGCGACAGTCAGGAGCTGGATGAATATCCATTCCTTCAATCCCCGCCGGGAACGTTGCGAAAGCGAGAGAAACTCTATGCCTGCCTGCCCGACCGGATCGGCCCAAGCCACGCGGCCCGTGCCTTCAATCCGAA
Source organism: Terriglobia bacterium (assembly GCA_963812465.1). Taxonomy (GTDB): domain Bacteria; phylum Acidobacteriota; class Terriglobia; order Terriglobales; family Acidobacteriaceae; genus JAIQFF01. The sequence continues at coordinate 11,824 of CAWEVE010000028.1, read as the reverse complement.
CTCGGGATTGGCCAGATCGAAGCGCAAGAAAACCTGCTGGTCGGCGCACAAGGGAGCGACCGCCTGCACGGCAATGCCCGCGTCACCCAGATTACGGATGATGCCGCCGTTCGATTGATCCAGATTGAGGTAAGCCAGACTCTGAATCTGATGCCGGTAATGACGGCGTTGCGGAGCCGTGCGGGGCTGAGTGCAGGCCCTTCGCAGCGATGGAGCCTGGCGCCATAAATCCATGGCCAAATCTTAGCCAAGGGCACAGCAGCGTCTCAGTACCGACGCTGGTTCAGAGCTGTGCTTTGAAAACTCTGGATCAGAACCTGGGTTCGATGTTCTACGAGGCGGGACGTTGTGCCTGAGGATAGACATCGTTCTGGTGAGCGCGATCCCAGGCGATCAAGCCGTTAAGGTCGTAACGGTAAGGCCCGTAGGCGCAGAAGGCCTTTTCGTCGAAAAGGCGCTTGATCCCGCATCCGGTGCAAACCTGGTAACTATACCCGTGAGCCCGGACTGGCCAGCTCATCTTGCTATGCCAGCAACCCCGCAAGAGCACAACAGCGGCGCCGGTCAAGCCCGTAGCGGTCACACCCAAAGGCCAAAGCCAGCGCGATTTCTTCTTTTTCAACTCGTCTGCCACAGCCTGTAAACTCCTCTATTTCAGAAGGATACGCTTAAATACAGTGCGAAACGCAATGGCCCAGCCAGTCGGCTGCCGGTCACCTGCGTCCTTACCAAAGAACAGCTCAGGCTTACCCCACCTTCGTGCCCGGTCAATATTGCGATCAGGGCAATTCCACTGTAACTTAAGAGCTGCCAGTTCGCCCATTCCCCCAATGGCCGTACCGGATCTGTGGAAACGCAAGTCTAGAATCGAAGAGGCGTTTCCTTCGACGGAATGCCGGCCGAAGAGAAATTATCCACAGAGTTTCCACTGAAAAATGAGCGCTAATCCGCACAATGCGCGCCCCGAACTCAATGAACGGGGTTAACCGAAGAAGGGTTACCGACCGGGGCCCAGCCTACTGTTCCGGTATTCGACTGACAGATCGGGAGTCGAGACCGAATCCACAAACACCGATTCCGCCGCTGAAAAGAATGGACTCCGGCTTTCTCCTTTGCACGGCCGCCTCATCCGCTGAGCCATGCGCCCGGTCATGAAGCTCTGCAAGCTCTGCTTGCCTTCTCCAGTCTTCATGAGCAGATACGCCAGCGTCGCGCCCGGCGAAACCCGCGGCGACGCAACTAGACCCAGCCGACGTTTGGGAACTGGAACAATTCGTTCTGGACGAAGTGCTGCAACTGGTGGCGGAGCGGGCTCTCACGCTTACAGGCGCCGACGGTGTTGCGATCGCGCTGGCCGACGGAAATGCCATTGTCTGCCGAGCCTCCGCCGGAACCGTCGCGCCTGAGACGGGAGCGCGGCTGGATCCGAATTCGGGATTTTCCGGAGCCTGCCTGCGCACGGGTGGCATCGTTCGCTGTGATGATTCGGAAACTGACCGGCGCGTGGACCTGCAAGTCTGCCGCCGCCTGGGAACGCGCTCCATCGTGGCTGTCCCATTACGTCCTCGCGAGGCACGATCGGGCTGCTGGAAGCTTTTTCCGCCGCGGCTTACGGCTTCAACGACAGCGACGTTCGCAGCTTGAACCTGCTCGCCGAATTAATCCTGGCCGCCATGAAACCGGAAGAAGAAAACCGGTTGGCAGAAATTTCACAACGGGTGGTAGTGGTGAGCCGGCCAACGACGAGCCTTTACGATCAAAAGCTCGAAGGCGCTAACGTCGCGCACCATGCGTCAGCAGTTGAGCGGGCCGCTGTTGATGAGATTCAGGGTGTACATCTGAGCTTGATAGGCACGAGCTGAGATAGGCTGGAATCGATCAGGCTGAAGTTTCGGCGGCGGATACTCCGCCTGCGATTTTCCAGGAGTACCAGGAAAAGCACAAATCAAGATCGGCACTCGTGTTCTTGCTTCCTCTGCTCCTGCTGGCGGCGACTGGTGGGAACTGGAGTGTGGTGGAAACTCCACCGTCGGCCCTCTCCTGATTCGCCTGCGCCAGTTTCCGCGTCCTCGGGCGAGGGATCACAAGTCGCGCCGCAAACCGACACGCCCTCGGGGAATCCGTCGCCGGGCAATGCAGCGTCCGGCAATCCAGCAGCCGCAGGTCCAGCTTCAGGAAATCCGGCGCCAGGTGCGAATTCCAGCTCTCCTTTGCGACAGCTCGTGACTGGTATCTGGCACGTGTCCTCGGCGGATTCCAGCACCGTGATTATCGATACGCAGGGCGAGGTGCAATACGAGGCCCACCGCCTGAGCGATCCGGAACGGATCTACGTTGATATCCACGACACCGGTCTCGCACCCGGCCTGTTCGGAAAAACCATCGAAGTCGGAGATGCGCTGCTGGCGCGAGTTCGCATCGCACAGCCCCGCAAAGGCGTGAGCCGGGTTGTGCTCGAAACCAGTGCTGGTTCGGATTTCTCGGTGAGCGAACAGTCGAAACCCTACCGCCTGGTGGTGGAAATCAAGAAGGCGGCGGCTCCCGAACACGGTGCAGCTCCGATTCCCCGAAGGCCGAAGTGCCGAAAATTGAACCGAACCACGCGGCGCCCGACCTGGAAGTACCGAACACGCAGAAACAGAATACGAGCGCGCCGAACAGCGATCAATCGAAGACCACTCCCGATCCCGCCCAGGTTAGAAGCAAGTCGGACGCGCAGCCACAGACTCATATTGCAAAGTTCCGCCTGGTGCTTGATGCCGGACATGGAGGCTGGGACCTTGGCACCGTGGGACGCAAAGGTCTGATGGAAAAAGATCTCGTGCTCGACATCGTGCAGCGCCTCGGGAAACTGGTCGAGAGCCGTCTGGGCGCCGAAGTTATCTACACCCGGCAAGACGATAACTATCTTCCCCTCGAAAAGCGAACAGAAATTGCCAACCTGGCCCAGGCGGACATGTTCGTCTCGGTGCACGCCAATTACAGCGAAGACTCCTCGGCGCGAGGTGCGGAGACCTACTACACGAACACTTACTCATCGGTGAGGGCACGCACTTCCGACGCCGGCACCGATCCCGAAGTGCCCGAAAACATCAATTGGAATAACGTCGACATCCGCGAAAAGGTACAGCAGTCGCGCCGCTTTGCCATCGCGGTGCAGCAGGCGTTGCATCGCAGCCTGGCAGCGCAGATTCCGGGCATGCGCAACCGCGGCGTAAAGAAAGCTTCCTATGTCGTCCTTACAGGAACTTCGATGCCGGCAATTCTTGCCGAAGTTTCTTTCGTCAGCAGCCCTGCGGACGAAGCCAAACTGCAGAGTTCAAGCTATCGCCAAAGCATCGCGGAAGCGCTGTATCGAGGGCATCGCGCAATTCGGAGCGACCACCCATCACGTGAATCTCGCCAGCGCTTCCAGCAAGCCCAAGGGTCTATAAGAATCCCGCTAAGGCAGGGTCATTCCCGAAACGCCGCCGTACTTCTGCAGCCACTTCAGCTCTTCACGCACTTTGATTTTGCCGTGCCAGGGATTCTGGTCCAGTTCGTGCCCCTCTCCGGGAAAAATCAGCAGCGTGCTCGGAATCTTCAGCGAATGCAGCGCATGGTCCAGCAGATAATTCTCCAACTCAGCCACCCGAATATCGTCTCCTCCCGCCACCATGTGGGTCGGCGTGCGCACTTTGTCGATCTGAAAGATGGCGGCTTCGCTGTCGTAGCGCTGAGGAACCTCCCAGGGACGGCCGCCGAGATCATTGGCGTCGTCGATAGTCATATCGTCGTTGCCCCAGTTGGCGACATTTTCTATCGCGCCGGCGCCGGTCACCGCCGCTTTGAAGCGCGTGGTCTGCGTGATCAGCCAGTTGGTCATATATCCGCCGTAGCTGTATCCACCGACCGCCAGATGATCGGGATCGGCGATGCCGTCCTTCACCAGCGCGTCCACTCCCTGCAGAATATCTTTGCCCGGACGGGAGACGATCTGCGGAACCATGTCCATCAGAAACTTGTCTCCGTAGCCGATCGAGCCGCGGTAGTTGGGCTCGAAGACGAGCCATCCCTGGGTCGCCGCCAGACGGTCCCAGACATACCAGTCGGCCTCGAAGTGATTGCCGTCGGCGAGGTTTGGGCCTCCGTGAATGAATACGAACATGGGCAGATTCTTTGCTTCAAACTTTCCCGGCGGATACATCAGCATGCCTTCGATGGTCGTGCCGTCCTCCGCCTTCCAGCGATAAGGTTTGCCCTGAGGCAAATCGCGCTCGGTGTAACATTTGTTGAAAGCGGTGAGAGGCCGCGCCGCTTGCAACTTGTCCGGACCTCAGCCAGATAGATTTCGCCGGGCTTTCCCAAACTTGAGTGCAGGAAGGCAACGCGCGGGGAGTGGGCGGCAGACGTGACCAGTTCGTAGGTGCCCGCCGACCCGCGCTGCTCAGAGAATGCGTCCACAGGCTTGGACTGGCGAATACACCTGCACTTCAGTACCCAGCCGGCCGGTCGGCGAGCACGCCGCCATCAGGTGCGACGGTGTAGTGAGCCACTTGTCCGTAGAAATCCGTGGCCCAGCGCTGGACCTCGCCGGTGTCGGCATCCACCCAGTAAAGGCGGGTCTGGGTGTCGCGGTACTTTCCTTCGACGGAACCGTAATCCACCTGAAAGAAAACGTGCCGGCTGTCATTGCTCCAGTGAATGGCCTGTTCGATGGCTTCGTTGTGGGTCAACTGGTGAGGCGGCTGATCGGTGGAAGCAAGATTGAGATCGAGGGTGTAGATCTCGAATTCCTCCGCTCTCTCCATCCGTTGTGAAACCGACTGGGTCACAAACGCAAGGCGTCGTCCGTCCGGAGAGGCTGCGATCTGATCGATGCGCCAGGGAGTGCTGGCCGAGGGTGCGAGCGCCGGGTGTAGCGTCGGAGACTTTATCGGAATCCGGCAGTACGGTACCCGCAACCGCCTGGCGCGCGATGGCGTCGGCCTAGCTTCACGCTGAAGACCTGGTCGCCGCGTTCCCGGCGCGGTACTGGCAGACATCCTTCCACTCTTTTTCGTAAGCCTCCTTTTGAGCTTTGGTCCAGGGTGTGCGGGTGGCGAAGTAGAGCGTGCTGGAATCAGAGGACCAGGCGAAGGAGTGAACCTTTTCGTCGCCTTGGGTTACGGGAATGGCTTCGCCGCCAGTGGCCGAAATCACGTAAAGCTGTGCGATCGCGTCGTCGGTGGACGTATCTTCACAGGACTTCCCTCCCTTCGCACCGCCGCGCTCGGAGAAGAAAGCGATCCAGCGGCCGTCCGGAGACCAGTGAGGGCTGCTGTCATGACCGGAGTTGGTCAGTTGCGTGAGACTGCCCGCGCCGTGACCGTCGTCGCGGTAAAGCCACAGATCCAGGCGAAAGATGCTCTGCTCCCAGTCTGCGCGGTCAGTGTCGATCACTACCGATTGACCGTCCGGCGACAGAGCTATTGCGTTGAAGTCGACGTAGTTGAAAAACTCGTCGAGAGTAAGTTTGGGATTGTCAGCGGCGGCTGCAGAGGCAAAGGTCAGAGTTACAAGCAAGGGAAGAAACGGGAAATTTCGGATGATCATAGGGCCGATGGGTGAGAAACGTGAGATTACACGCGGCAGCAGCCGGACGCAACCTCGCGTCTCCAACCCCATCAAGGTTATGGGATCGGCGACGCGTTTTTCAGCGCGTCATTCAGCCCCTGAATGCTTTTCAGGGCGCTGCCCTCGATCACGCGCCAGCCGTCGTCGTAATGGATAAAACTAACGGTGGAGTTGTATTCGGTGCCTTTTGCGTAAAGAGCGGCGCCCACTTCGTTCACCGCGGCCCATCGCCATTGAAAATCCACATCCGCCACGCTTCCGTTTTTGTGGATGCCGGTCACCGCAAGCAGTTCTCTCTGCGCGACCGGCACGCTGATGTATTGAGAACTGGCAGCGGTAGCGGCCACCCAGTCGCGCAAGGCGTCAACCCCAAGAGGCGTGATCACCATATCCCAGCACGGCGGCGGAGCGAGATCGGGAGGGCAAGCAACGCTGGTGCCGGTGATCCAGCCTCGTCGCCGCAACACCACGTACTCCGGCGAGGTGTAATCCTTGCTGGAGATCACTCCAGTGCGCAGCCAGAACAGCTGCGTCATTTTGAATGTGTCCGAGCCGGCGATGAGATCCGTCGCCAGCCGCCGCGTAAGAAAGTCCCGAGGCGAACAGGCAACGGCAAAACACAGCAGCGCGAAAATGTAGGCAACCTGCCGTCGTCGCATTCTAGCTGGCGATTGTAACTAAACGTGAGCTTCGATGCGGCAAGAAAGGATGATCGGTAATCTGATGTTCAAATCTGGCAGCCCATCGGCCAGGAATCTGAGCCTTGCAGGAAGGGCAACGCCCGTCTGCAGTCAGGCGGTAATCCTGCACAAAATAGCCGTGACGCCGGATCAGCGTTTCGCCGCATTGATGACAGTGCGTGTCTTCAAGCGTCGCCCACGCTGCCCGGCAGATTTCCGGCATAGATGTAGCGCAGGCCGGCCTGCTTGCCGATCGCCGCCGCGCGCAGCAGGTCTTGCGGACGAGTGTTGTCGGGATCGTCCATTTTGTAATCTTTGTGAAACGCCGTCACGTGCCAGGGAATGTAAGGTGAGACGCCGACCAGAAAATCCGTCAGACCTTTCAGTTCATCTTCCGAGTCATTGAATCCGGGAATCAGCAGGGTCACGATCTCCAGCCATACTCCCATCTCGTGCAGGCGCCGAATGGTGTCGAGAATCGGCCCGATGCGTCCGCCAAGCTGGTGATAGTGGCGATCGTCGAAACTCTTGAGATCGACTTTGTACAGATCGACCCACGGCCGAATGTATTCCAGCACCTGCGGAGTGCCGTTGCCATTGGAAACAAAGCCGGTGATGCAGGCCGGCGGCGCGCGCCTCCTTGAATACCGCGACCGCCCACTCGCTGGTAATCAGCGGCTCGTTGTACGTGCTGACCAGAACCTTTGCGCCCTGGCGGAGCGCGTCCTGCACCAGAGCTTCCGGTGAGGCTTGCAACGGCGGGGAAACGGCCTCCGGATCGCGCAGCGCCTGCGAGGTGACCCAGTTCTGGCAATAGGCAGCAGTGGAGATCGCAGCCCAGCATTCCGAAGCTGTAGGCCAGCGCGCCCGGATAGGCGTGAAAGAACGGCTTCTTCTCGATGGGATCGCACTGCACTCCGCCCACGTATCCCCAGGGAACGTACAGAGTGCCGCCCTGGTTGTAGCGGACCTTGCAAACTCCCGGCTGGCCTTCCGGAATGGGACAGCAGTGTCCGCAGGCATAGCAGCGAACCCGGTTGCGATCGAGCTTTTCGTACAGATCACCTTCACGACGTTGCTGGTAAACGATGTCGCGAAGAGTGGACACGGCAAACCTCTATCAACATTCTAAACCCGCTCCCAATGGGAAAGCTTGGTACCGGCGTCATCCTGAGCTTGCGAAGAATCCTGGCTGTCGCAGCCGGATGTGGCCGTACCAGCCGAGGCAAACTACGTCGAGGAAGATGACTATTGCGAAGACGGAGCGTTACCTGCCGTCGCATGGCTGTGAAGCCAGTCGTTGGCTTGCTGTTGCGCCGCGAGAATTTCACTCCGGCTCATACGCGAGGTGAGAACCGCGACCCGATACTTGCTGGCCTGATCTCCGCCCGGCCTGCGCCAGAGCAGACCAGAAGTAAGCTTTGGTCAGATCGGGCGCCACGCCTCGGCCCGCCCAATAGTAGGCGCCCAGAGTCGCCTGAGCCAGGATGTGTCCTCGATCCGCCGCCTGGGTAAACCAGCGGACCGCTTCGGTGTAATCCTGCTTGACCTCTTCTCCGGTTGCATAGCGCGCACCCAGAGCGAACTGCGGCGGCCGGGTCTCCCTGCTCGGCTAACTTGCGCAAGCCGGCCAGATCGTTGATATTCTCCGGCAGCCTGACTGGACCGGCCTTGGCAACCTGCGGCCGCGGGCTGCTGAACCGGAGCGCTGCTTCGAATCCGAGCAATCTGGCTCGCGATCCAGGGCGCCGTCAACCAGAGCAAGGCAAAGAGGAAAGTGCAGACCGCCGCCACCGAGAACGATTTTGTGCAGGGCCGAGGGGAAAGGCTTCACCGCCGCCATGGTTCCGGCAAAAACCGGAAGGCGGTCAGTTCTGCGGTCGCTTCGACTGGCTCAAATCGCCGCGATTCGATTCGCGGCGCCGGCATCTTCACCGGCGGCGCTTTCGGAATCTCAACCGGCGCGGGACGGAACTCCACACCGCCGTGCCATTGGCCGGACAGGATCGTTCCCGTCAACTGCTGCAGCACGCTGATGTCCTGGCTGTTGAAAGCATAGGGCTGAGGTGAAAATACCTCCAGCAATCCAGCCACGCGGTTCCCTCGTCGAATCGGGACCGCAACCATGGAGCGAATACCCAGAACGCGGCAACTCTGCGCGGTCCACGCGATCGTCAGTCTCGGAATCATCGCAGCGCAACGAACGGCCGGTGCGGACACACTCCCCGGAGAATCCTGATCCCACCTGAAGCGGCGTGCCCACAGGCGGAGCGTCTGAGCCGGCGCTGGCCACGCAAATCATCGCGTCGCCCTCGGACAGAGCGATTGCGGCTCCTGCGGCACGGGTATATGCCAATGCCTGTTCCGCAATCAACTGAAGCGCCGCCTCCCGACTCAAGGCGCCCGACTCCACCTTTCTCTGCATATCTTTCAACCCGGCCAGACTTCCGTTTTTGCCAGAAGGTTCCGAAACTCCGGATGCCTCAGATAAGGCTCCGGCTGCGATAGAAGACTACCACTCGCTCGTCGGCTTCCGAGAACTCAGTTTCGAGCGCCCATGCGGCATGGTCAAACGCGGTGAGGACATTGACAAAAAGCCATTGCCTGAGCTGACGCAGCGATTGGGCCGGCAGTTTGGGAAAGCGGATTCCAGCCCGTCCCGAATCGTCGGACCAGACCACCTGCCCGCGGTGCGAATGCGCGTCCTGGTTTCCGAAAGATCCAGGTTCAGGTTTAGATCGCGATCGACCGCCAGCGGAGACGTTGTCTGAATCGATATTCCCTCTTCGCTGATGTCCAGGATTTCGTTCAGGTCTCCCGCGTTTTCCTGAGAAGATTCGTCCAGGTTGGCGTAGGCGGGACTGTGCACCCTGAGGCGCACGCTATGACGGCGCTCGGTGATCGGTTTGGATTGCCGGGAAATGCCGGTCGGCTTGGGCCCGGTGAATTCCATACTAAGGCTGTTACATATTATCCTAGACCGGGGCTTCAGACGACAGGCCATTACCCGGACGGACGTGTCCGACTGAAGTCTTTTGTGCGATAGGTAGGTTAGGCGGTTTGACGAAGCGACTTTTTCTGGCTCGAGAGGCGGGAAATGGCGGCCACCATCACGCTCGAAAGAAGCTGCATGGTCGCGACGTCGCGGGAGGCGAAGGCATAGGGAGCAGCCGAGAAGACTTCGAATACTCCGAGAGTCCTGCGAAAATGGCGCAGCGGCGCAGCCAAAATGGATCGCACCCCCAGCCGCTGGCAAGCTGCCAGATCCACGCGGGGATTTTCCGCGGCATCGTGGCAAAGCACGACTTCTCCGGTGCGGACACAATCGGCGGAAATACCCGAATCAGATTGCAGCCGTACTCCGAGGTCGGGTGCGGTGCGGCCGGCGCGCGCCCGGCAAACCATCTCGTCGCCTTTGCGCAGGGCGATGGCAGCGCCACTGGCGCCGGTCAGACTTTGAGCCCGCTCGGCAATCACGCTGATGGCGGGCTCCAGATCGATCTCCGTGGAATAGGATTGCAGCCCGGAATTTGCGAATGCTGGACCCGCGGCCGAGGCGGAGGCACAACGAACGTGGCTCCGTCCAGGAGCCAGAGCTGCGAATGACACCGGCAAGGAATTCTCAGCGTCCGATGTGGAAGGGAGCGGCACGGTGCGAAGCAATTCGCGCACCAGGCGGTCGAGTTCGGCATCTGCAATCAATTGGGCAGTCTGCTGACCCCGCAGTGATCCACCCAGCACTCGCGAAAGACCGATCAGGGCCTGGCTTCCGCACGCCAGACATTGCGGCGTGTTGTTTTCGCTGATCAATTCGCACGCCACGCAAAACACGGCGGTTTGCAAACCGAGAAAATGAGCGTCGCGTGCCTTGACCCAATTCATCTTGCAGAAATTTCCTGACGCCAGATTTCACTCGGCGAGTGAAGCAAGAAAACTAAACGGACTCTGGCGTTGCTGAAAGTGACGCTGCTGGTTCCGGCTGTGGATAAGTGGCATGGCGAGGGCAATGCCGCGAGTTCTGTGCCGCGTGGGTATTTCCCCAATCGTCTTATCCGGTTCAACTGAGTGTCGGGCGTACTGTTGTCCGCCGGCGGCGATGTTAAGCATCTGAATACTGACCTTTCACTTCATCGAACAGGCAATTGACGCGGCGGCATTGCTGCTGCGTACGGACAAATCGCGAGGCTACTGCCTGAGATGATCTGTGCGGACTTCCTGGCAGGAGCAAATCTCGAGAACACGGATCCAACCATGCTCCTGCACGTTTATGTCACGGTTTTTCCAATTCTTGCCCGGTGATCAACAGCAGGCTTTCCTCCGTGAAGTGATCGCTACCCAAACAGCCGCTAAGCGGAACCGCGGACATTCAGCGTGGTATCGACAAAGTATATACTGTTGTGTATACTGCGTATCGAGTCATCAGACAAGGAGTAAGTTTATGAAGGCTCAGATGGTCAAGTGGGGCAATAGCCTGGCAGTGCGCATCCCGAAGCCGATCCTCGAGGAGGCCCGCCTCAAGGAAGGTGATTTCCTGGAAATCGAGGCCGGCGAGGGCCAAATTGAGCTGCGCCGGGCCACCAAGATACCCACGCTAGCTCAATTGGTTTCTCAGATTAGCCCGGAAAATGGATACCCCGAGATTTCTACGGGCCCAGAACTAGGAAAGGAAAGAGTTGAATGGTGACCGCGTATGTGCCCGAAGCGGGGGACATCGTATTCATCGACTTTGACCCCCAGGTTGGCCACGAACAGGCAAAGCGGAGGCCGGCACTGGTGCTGACCGATCACCGCTATAACCGAGCCAGCGGGCTGGCGGTAGTTTGTCCTTTGACGAGCAAGCGCAAACCATACCCCTTCGCGCTGCCTATCAAAGTCGATAAGGTAGAAGGTGCTGTCCTAGTCGATCAACTGAAAAGCCTAGACTGGGCCGGCCGCCAGGCACAATTTCACTCCAAAGCCGAGCCAGCGTTGCTCACCAAGGTGCGGCAATACATCTCCGTGCTGCTTGGAATTCGCTGACCGAGGGCGGCACTGCCGTGGTTCGTCGTCTCCATCAGCACATCGCGCTCGGCCAACACGTCGCGTGAGGCCCGGTTGCTGGACCACTAAGGAGTCCGCGCTTCCTCTCGACCGCCCAGCTGCTACTCAGTAGGACTCCGACCAAACGATGCAGTGCCTGAACCACTGTCTTGGATGGCTTGTGTGGCCCACGGCTTCAAGCCATCAAGACGGCAAAATTCGCGGCTTCCACTCGATCGCCAGCTGCTATGCCTCCCCGCCTTCGCCGGATCCATCGCTCGTGCTCTCGGCCTCATCTTCGTAGTGTGTCGGAGCAGATATTGGAGTATCGATCGGACTCGGCACCTGCTGTTCCGTCACTAGCTCCGCATCGGTTTCAGAAGCCTCGGTTCCGTGCGTGGGCGTTACAGTAGACGAGTCAAGGTCGGACCGAGTTCCACTTTCCTCCTGTGCGACTTGCTGCTCCAGCATTGTCACGCGGGCTTCGAGGTCGGCGGTCGGAATGACGCGGTACAGCGAATTGCACAGCT
>CAWEVE010000027.1:0-60575 GCA_963812465.1 Terriglobia bacterium | reverse complement strand
GCAGGCTCCGACCCGGTCCCACACAAGCATTCCGATTACTTTTACTCCCAGCTTCTTTGGCTTTTTCGACTTCGATCCGGCGTCGTCTCCAGCCACCAAATTAGTCCGTTCCTTGCTTACCGAGCCAGAGACCTGTGGCGTCTTCTATCATTTTTTCTGCCTGGTCGCGAGTGAAATGCGTCAGCGTGCCAGTGAGCACGAAAGTTTTCCGCCAGCTTGTGCCGCGTTGCTTCTTTACTCCAGTCAAACGCAACTTCAGATCATGTAGATCCTTTACCAGTGCCCGGTCTGGAAAAATTCCACGAATCTTTTTTTAACGCGGGCCTACCTCGTTTACTTCCTGCAGATCTCCTCCCCCCCCCCCCGTCAGCGCGTCCATCGGAACTGAAGTGTTCAGCCAGTGCGCTCGCCTACCCCCGGATCCTGAGTCCCGTGATCACGCGCTCGAGGGGCAGCTTCTTCGAAGCCTCAATTTTATCAAGTACGTTCTGGGCTGACTTGTCGCCCATGCGCTCGAGTTTCAGGAGATCATCCTTGGTCAGGCGATAGATGTCGGCGACATTCTTGACCTTGCGGTCGGTGAGTTGGGTTACGAGCGCGTCGCCGAGTCCGTCGAGTGCAGGGATAGTTTCGCGCAGCTTGGCGGGGCAGTTGGCGTTGACGTAGCGGGCGCCGGCCTAGCTTCTCGGTGCGGACGGACGTGGCCCCACTCAGATCCGGCATGTGAAACAGTTTGTGTCCGCGGGGATGCTTGATCTTCGACCACGCGTGTGACTTTCGGATCTCGTCGCCGCCACGCTCCACTTCCACCCAGTCGCCAATTTTCACGCCCAGGCGCTCGATCTCGTCCATGTTGTGTGGCCGCGCGGTTGCACGTGCCGCTGCTGATGGGCACCGGCTTCGAAGGCTGCAACCGGCGTCCCCCCCCCGTGCGCCCAGATCTTGTTTTGACTTTGGGAATCGCGGACGCGCGGCGTACTTGTAGGCGATGCCCCAGCGCGAGCCCCGGTGTACCCCAACTCCTCCTGCAATGGAGTGCGATCCACCTTGATTACGATGCCGTCGATTTCGTAAGGCAGGGTCTCGCGCTCGGGTTCTTCCTGTGAAATGCCAGGCCCAAATCTGGTCGAAGTTTGTCCCCAGCTTGCGAGACCGGTTGACTTTGAATCCGGCGGTATCGAGGGCATTCAGAGTTTCCCAATGCCGGTCTAGGAGCGTTCGGCCATTCTGCAGCAGCGCATGCGGCGAAATAAGTCGAGCCCCCCCCGCGCCGTAATTGATGGCTCGAGCTGTCGCACTGGTGCCAGCGGTCGCGTTGCGAGGATTGGGTTAGACGGAAAGGCTTTTCTGTTCGTGCTTCTCGTTCATGCGAAAGCCGCGATCGGCATGAGCATCTGCCGCGGACTTCGAAAATCCGGAGGGATCCCGGCCTTCTTCAGTTTGTCCAGCGGAATGGAAAGCGGAATGGAGCGCACACGTCTAGGGTCGACGCTTCGCGGACGGTTCAACGTGCCGGGGTGATGCCGCGAACCAGCTTGCCACGCTTGTAGTGCAGGGGGCCAGCGACACCGCCGTCGAGCTTCAGTTCGCAATATAGTTAATGTCTTCGCGCCCGCTGAGGTCGTGGACGCGTCGTTCCCGAGTTCGGAGCTCGTCTTCGCTGTAAGTGTTGTCCAGCGAAGCATGGGCGAGGAGTGGGGCGCCTTGGTGAAGCCTTCGCGCGGCTTGCCACCGACACGCTGGGTGGGCAAGTCGGGGTGTAATCAAATCCGGGATTTTCAGTTTCGAGCTTCTTCAGCTCGTTCACGGCCTGGCTCAATTTCTGCGTCGGAAATTACCGGGTCTTCGAGCACGTAATGAGTACATATTTGTGGTGCCTGATTTTTTCCCAAGCGCTTCGAATCTTCTTTTTCGGAGCTGGCCATGACCAGGAGATTATATTCAGGGACAGGCAAGCGTATTTTGGCAACGGCCACGTGGGGACAGCCGCCCCGGCTGTCCAGTCGAGCACAGCTCGACAGCCTTCTGACGCTAGTTAATTGCGGAACTTTGCTGCGCTGGACAGCCGAGGGCGGCTGTCCCGACGTGGTCACTAAAAAAATGCTCATTCTTGAAACTGAGCCAGGATTTTTTTGCCAATTCGTGCCCGAGGATGTGGACGCGCTTGCGGCCGTCCTCTCAGATCCGGAAACCATGCGTTACTATCCGGCGGTTCTGGATCGGGCTGGGGTTGCCGCCTGGATCGATCGCAACCGGCGTCGCTACGCCGATGCCGGCCATGGGCTCTGGGCCATGATCTTGAAGTCGAACGGCGAGGTGACAGGATGGTTTGGCCCGCCAGACCGTGGACGACGTGGACGAAATCGAAATCGGATATCACGTCCGGCGCAATCTGTGGGGGCAGGCTGATGCTCCGGAGGTGGCTCGGGCTTGCCGCGACTACGGTTTCGACGACTGGGCCCGGAAAGGCTGATTTCACGATCCGGCCGGAGAATCTTCCGTCGCGCCGTGTGGCGGAGAAAATTGGATTGAGTCTGTGGAAGGAAGTGATGTGGAGGGGCTTGCCGCACTGCGTATACGTAGTACGCAGAGAATGAAATGATGCGGCAGCGAGCGCCCGCCGTGGCCCTTTAGGTCTTGCTTTTGAATCGACTCGATTTTCGACTTCGAGTCATTCGTTATTTCTTACTCCCGGCCTTTCGCGGGCGAGGGCGCCCGCGCCACATTTATACCAAGTCACTTACACCAGGTCGTCTACTTTCAATGGTGCGCTGCCGCCTTTCCACGAGGCTTCAAATTCCTTTCGGACAAATCCTCATCGTAGTCGCGCTTTTGCGCTTTTAGCGCCTGTTCCAGGCCGAACAGGAACGAGGATCTCGCGGGGCGACGGTTGAGGTCTTCACGGAACGCTTTCTCTGCGCCGGCAGCATCGCTGCTCATCAGAAGAGCCGCTCCCAGTGGCTCGCGCACCGGAAAGAACCAGTCCTCGGGCTCATCGTATTTCAGCGAGTCCTGAACCGCGACCGCGCTTTGCAACTGGCCGATCGCGGACGCGCCATCTTTCTTGGTCAGGCGCAATTTTCGCGCCCAGCACTCGCGGGCAATCTTCAGAACGTCTTTTGCCTTGTTGTTTACCGGCATGACGAAGACGATGTCTTCAGGGGTATTTTTTCCGCGTCGGCTACCACTGCGTATTCACTCTCGGCTTCGCTTATTTTTCCCGTGCCGGCCGCGCCATGCCGTGGGCAAAGTGCCAGAACACGGTCGCGGTCTTCATGTCCGGGTTGGGCTGCGGCATTTTGAGGAGGTCATCCCACTTGTGGAAGCGCACGTCCACCGCCATGGGGATGGTCATGAAGCCTTCCAGCGGTGGATTCTTTCACGTCGGGCCGACGTGAGCGGCCAGCATGGTCCGCTCCCTTTTTCGCTTCGGCGTAGTCCCCGTTCATGGCGGAGCACATGGCGATGAAGTGCAGGTTGTGGCTGTAGTACATCATCGGGTAGAGGCCTTGCGCACCGCTGGCCTTGATGTAGGCCTGATCGGCAGCTGCCGCCTCCTGGTTGGTTTTCACCGCGGCAGCATAGTCGCCGGTCCGGATGTAGACGTGGGCGGGCATGTGGACGAGGTGTCCCGCTGCCGGGGCCATCGCGGCCAGCCTGTTCGCGGCGGCCAGGGCGCGTTCCGGCGATCGAGAGGCTTCGACGGTGTGAATGTAGTAGTGGACCGCGCCCATGTGGTTGGGGTCACGCTTGATCACCGACTCGAGCGTGGCCACGATTTCCTCGGGCCGGCTTCCGGGGTTCCATCTTTATGCCACAGCCCCAGGTCAGGTTCATACCGGACTCGGCGAACAGCGGGCCGCCATCCAGGTCATCGGGAAAATTCTTTACCACTTCGCGATTGGCATCGCGATAAGCCTCGGCCGCTCTGCCGGCGATCCGCCTTGGGATCGGCGGGAAAGCGCAGCACCATAGCCTGAATGCATCCAGGCCATGGCGAAGCGCTTTCCCGCCGATCCGAAGGCCGACCGGCGCAAGGCTGCCGAGGACTATCACGATGCCATGCGCGAAGTGGTGAAGAATTTTCCCGACGATCTGGATGCCGCCACCCTGTTCGCGGAATCCGGCATGAACCTGCATCCCTGGGGCTTTGGCATCACGACGGCACGCCCGAGGACGGCACCGAGGAAATTGTTGCGACTCTGGAATCGGTGATCAAACGCGATCCGAATCATATCGGCGCGATCCACTACTACATTCACGCGGTGGAGGCATCGCCATCTCCGGAACGGGCACTGGCCGGCGCGAACAGGCTGGCCGCGATGGCCCCCGGCCGCGGGACACCTCGTGCACATGCCCGCCCACGTCTACATCCGCACCGGAGACTACGCAGCCGCGGTGAAGACCAACGAGGAAGCCGCCAGCGTCGATCGAGCATACATCAAGGCCAGCGGCGTGCAGGGCATTTATCCGATGATGTACTACAGCCACAACCTGCACTTCATCGCCATGTGCGCGGCCATGAATGGCGACTATGCCGAGGCGAAGAAGAAGCGCGACATGCTCGCCGCCCATGTCGGCCCGCAGTGAAGGAGATGCCGCCGCTGGAAGGCTTCATGACCATCCCCATGGCGGTCGATGTGCGCTTCCACAAGTGGGACGAGATTCTGGCCATGAAGCAGCCCGAGCCCGACATGAAGACAACGACCGTGTTCTGGCATTTTGCCCGCGGCATGGCGCTGGCCGGAAAAGGCAAGGTCAGCGAGGCCGAAGCGGAATACAAGATCGTCGCCGACGCAGAGAAGGCCACGCCCGAAGACGTGATTTTCGCGATGCCCGTGAACAACAAGACCAAGGACATCTTGAAGATCGCGGGAGATGTGCTCGGCGCGAAGATTGCCTTGGCAAGAAAGATTTCGCGTCGAGCGATCGCCAGTTGCGCGAAGCTGTCGCCGTGCAAGACACGCTGAAATACGACGAACCCCAGGACTGGTTCTTCCCCGTTCGCGAATCCCTGGGCGCGGCGCTGCTCATGAAAGGCGACACCGCAGGAGCGGAGAAAGTCTTCCGCGACGATCTGGACCGATCCCCGTAATCCGCGTTCCCTCTTTGGCCTGCAAGCAGGCGCTGAAGCGCAAAAGCGCGACTACGACGCCGGGTTCGTGGAGAAACAATTTCAAGCGTCCTGGAAAGGCGGCGCGGAATTGAAAGTAGAGGATCTGGTGTAGGATCTGGTTTAATTGTGGCGCAGGGCTGCCCTCGCCCGCGAAAGTGCCGGGCGCAAGAGCTGACGAATGCTCGAGTCGCAAATCGAGTCCGCTTCCAAGCAAGACATGTCGAGGGCCGCTGGCGAGGACGCTCGTGCACATCATGTCATTCTCGACGTATACGTATACACATGCGGCAGCCCCGCCACACGCTTCCTTCCATAAACTCATGCCATTGCCTCCGCAACCCGGCGGGACGGCATATTCTCGGGACGAATCAGCGAGATTATGTTCGGCGTTCAGCTGCGCGAAACCGTAATCGCGGCAAGCCCGCGCGGCCTCAGTCGCAAGCCCTGACCCCACAGGTCGCGGCGCACATGGTACCCGACTTCGAGTTCGTCCTCGCCGTCCACGGCCTGACGGTCACTCCGCAATCTCCGATCATCTCGCCGGTCGACTTCAAGTTCATCGCCCACAGCCCGTGCCCGTTTGCGGTAGCGGCGGCGGTTGCGGGCGATCCATGCCTCCACCCCGCGCGATCAAAAGGAGCGGGATAGTAGCGCATGGTCTCGGGATCGGAAATGACCGCCACAGCGTCCACGTCCTCCGGAACGAATTCGCGAAGTAGAAGACGCGAAGTTTCAAGAATCAGCATTATTTTATTGACGAGGCGAGACAGCCGCCCGCGGCTGTCGACAGTCGACGTCGCCGCTTCGACGTCAAGCTGTCGACTGTACGCGGGCCAGTGCGTCCTGCCACACATGCCGCTCCACACAGTCCTTGCCGGCTCCCGAATATAATTCTTAGCCATGGCCAGCGCGCCAAGAGATCGAAAAGAAGATCGAAGCGCTGCGCGAAAAAATCCGCCATCACGAATATCGCTACTACGTGCTCGACGATCCGGAAATTAGCGACGCCGAATTCGACAAGCTCATGAACGAGCTCAAGAAGCTCGAAGCTGAGCATCCGGAACTGATCACGCCCGACTCTCCCACCCAGCGCGTCGGCGGCAAGCCGCGCGAGGGCTTCGTCAAAGCGCCGCACTCCTCGCCCATGCTCTCGCTCGACAATACTTACAGCGAAGACGAGCTGCGCGACTGGGAACGCCGCGTCCACGAACTCAGCGGCCGCGAAGACGTCGACTATGTCTGCGAACTGAAGCTCGACGGCATGTCGCTGGCCCTGCTCTACGAGAGATGGCAAGCTGGTCCGCGGCATCACGCGCGGCGACGGCACCATCGGCGAAGATGTCACGCTCAACGTGCGCACGGTGCGCTCCATTCCGCTTTCCATCCCGATGGACAACTGAAGAAAGCCGGGATTCCTCCAGATTTCGAAGTCCGCGGCGAACTGCTCATGCCGCTGGCGGCTTTCAAGAAAATGAACGAAGACCGCGAGCAGAAGGGCCTGGCCGCTTTTGCCAATCCTCGCAACGCCACCGCCGGCACCGTCCGCCAGCTCGAGCCCAGCATCACCGCCCAGCGCCGCCTCGACTACTTCGCCTACATGCTGCTGCAAAACGGCCGCACCTACTTCGACCGCCATTGGGAAACTCTGAACGCGCTCGAAGCTGCCGGTTTCAAGGTCAACCCGAGCCGCAAGCTGGCGAAAATCTTCGACGAGGTCTGGAAGTTCATCCAGCAGGAAGAACCAAGCGCGACACCCTTCCCTACGAAATCGACGGCATCGTCATCAAAGTCGACCGCACCGCGCTGCAGAACGAGCTCGGCTTCACCGGCAAAGCCCCGCGCTGGGCCATCGCCTACAAATATGCCGCGCGCGGCGGCATCACCCAGATCGAAGACATCCTGGTGCAGGTCGGACGCACCGGAAAACTCACGCCCGTGGCGGCGTTGAAGCCGGTCCCCATCGGCGGCACCACGGTCAGCCGCGCCACCCTGCATAACATGGACGACATCGAGCGCCTCGGCGTGAAAATCGGCGACTGGGTCGAAGTCGAGCGCGGCGGCGACGTGATCCCCAAAGTCGCGAAGGTCGTCGAAGACAAAGATCATCCGCGCGGCCACAAACTTTCCACATGCCGGAGAAATGCCCGGTGTGCGGAGGACACGTCGTCCGCACCGAGGGCGAAGCCGACCACCGCTGCGTCAACGCCAACTGCCCCGCCAAGCTGCGCGAAACCATCCTGCACTTTGCCTCGCGCGGCGTGATGAACATCGACGGCATGGGCGACGCGCTGGTCACGCAACTCACCGATCGCGGCCTGGTCAAGAATGTCGCCGACATCTACAAGCTGACCAAAGACGATCTGCTCAGCTCGAGCGCATGGGCGACAAGTCCGCCCAGAACGTCTCGACGAAATCGAAGCTTCGAAGAAGCTGCCGCTCGAGCGCGTGATCTTCGGCCTCGGCATCCGCTTTGTGGGCGAACGCACGGCGCAATTCCTGGCCGAGCACTTCGGCTCGATGGACGCGCTGATGAAAGCCAGCGAAGAAGAACTGCAGGAAGTAAACGAAGTCGGCCCGCGGATCGCGCAGAGCATCGTGGAATTTTTCCAGGAGCCCAAGAACCGGGAACTGGTCAAGCATCTGCGCGAAGCGGGGCTTGCCTTTGACTGGAGTAAAGAAAGCAACGCGGCACCAAACTCGCCGGAAAAACTTTCGTGCTGACCGGCACGCTGACGCATTTCACCCGCGACGAAGCGAAGAAAATGATCGAAGACGCCGGCGGCCGGGTCTCAGGCTCGGTGAGCAAGAAGACCGACTATGTCGTGGCCGGAGACGACGCCGGATCAAAGCTGGACAAAGCCAAAGAACTGGGAGTAACTGTCATTGGCGAAAAAGAAATGCAGGAATTGGCTAGCATGTGCTGGTGTGGGCTAGCCTGCGTGAGCGGGTCTTCGACCCGGTCAGGCGGTGCGAAGCGCTGCAGATCTGTGCAAGACTTGCGGCCCTTCGGCCGCCCGACCGGGTCAGAGACCCGGTCCCACACAAGCGTCTACATCTGCCTCCATTGCTCCCTTAATCCTGTCATACGTCGTCTCCAGGTCCTCCGGCAACATCCTGGTCTCCCCGATCACAGACATGAAATTCGCGTCCGCCACCCAGCGTGGCAGGGCGTGCAGGTGGATGTGCCCCGCCACCCCCGCCCCGGCCGCCTTGCCGATATTCATTCCCAGATTGATCCCGTCGGGCTGTGTATAGCTGCGCAAAACGCGCTCCATGCGCTGCGCCAGGTCCATCATTTCGTGGGCCGCTTCGACCGGCAGCTTTTGCAACTCATCGACATGCGTAAAGGGAACGATCATCACGTGTCCGGCGGTGTACGGGAAAGTAGTTCAGCATGACGTAGCAGTGCTTGCCACGATAGACAATACGGGCCTTGTCGTCATCTCCGGCTTTGGGAAGTCGCAGAAGATGCATCCCGAGGTCTTGGCGGCGCCGGCCACGTAGGAGTAACGCCAAGGGGTCCAGAGGTAGTCCATGGCAGGGCAGAGTAACAGATGTGGGAAAGCGCTTCTAGCTCCTGGCTCTAGCTGGCTTCTAGCTGCTCGCAATAGAGTTTCCGCGATCGTGAGCTGGAAGCCAGAGAGCCAGAAGCCAGCAGCCAGTGTGCTTTTGGTCGTTTGACACTGTTCGGAAGCGGTTGCTATAGTCGAAGAGTTCCCTTTGGACGCGGGTTTGCTTTTTAGAGACGTCCGACCGCTGGGATTGTTCCAAGTCCGTCCGCCAGGGCGGGCTCAACACAACCTAAGACTCACGCCAGCCGTCCGCTAAACTGCCCCGCATCCGTCCCCGCACCCGCGTGCGAGGTAAACCGCAGAGAGGCCATAACCTTGCCTGACGACAACACCGCCCGCGATCTGGATTCCGCGACTTCGACCTCCGTGGCCGAACGACCCGTGGGCTCCTCGGAGGGCTCGACCCTAAACAACGTCTCCTCCCAGCCAACCCAGTCCGCGCCACCAGTCTGCCCATACGCGAATCGACTCAGAATCTGGACGAAAAACAACCCTCAACCACCGAAGACTTCGCCTCCGCGCTCGAGAGTTTCACCACCGAGACCGAAGAGGCCGCCCGCGAAGACAACGTCATCAAGGGCACCGTGCTGAAGATCACCGCCACCCACGTGGTGGTGGATATCGGCGCCAAGTCCGAAGGCATGCTGCCTCTCGCCGAAGTGCTCGACCACGAGGGCAAGCCCCGGTTCCAGCCCGGCGATGAAATCGACGTAATGCGGGACAAGGGCGAGACCGAGGAAGGCTACATCAACCTCTCCCACCAGAAAGCGCAGCGGCTGCGCGCCTGGGACGAGATTGAAAAGGCCCACAACGAGAAGAAGCCGATCAAGGCAGTGGTGATCGATCGCATCAAGGGCGGTTTGACCGTCGACATTATGGGCGCGCAGGCCTTCCTGCCGGGCTCGCAGGCGGATTTGCGTCCCGCTGCGCAACCTGGATGTGCTGAAGGGCGAGACCATCGAAGTCGCCGTCATCAAGCTGAACAAGAAGCGCGGCAACATCGTGGTTTCGCGCAAGCAGTTGCTGGAAGAAGAGCAGAACGAGAAGAAGGCCAAGACGCTGGAGCATCTGGAAGAAGGCGCGGTCCTGACCGGCGTGGTGAAGAACCTGACCGAGTACGGCGCTTTCGTGGACCTGGGCGGAATTGACGGCCTGCTGCACATCACCGATATGTCCTGGGGACGCCTCACCCATCCCCGCGACCTGGTCAATGTCGGCGATCAGATCCAGGTGAAGGTGCTGAAGTTCGACAAAGACAAGCAGCGCGTTTCGCTGGGATTCAAGCAGCTCACGCCCGATCCCTGGCTGGATGCGTCACACCGCTATCCGGTAGGCGCGCACGTTAGCGGACGCGTGATCAGCGTTACCGACTACGGCGCATTCGTGGAACTGGAGCAGGGAATCGAAGGCCTGGTCCACGTCAGCGAGATGACCTGGTCCAAGCGCATCAAGCATCCTTCGAAGCTGGTCAATGTGGGCGATCAGGTGGATTGCGTGGTGCTGAGCGTCAATCCGCAGGAGCGGCGCATTTCGCTGGGCATGCGGCAACTGGCGCCCAATCCCTGGGACGCCCTGCATGATAAGTATCCGGTGGGCGCGACCGTCGAAGGCCGGGTCCGCAACCTGACCGACTTCGGCGCGTTCATCGAGATCGAAGAAGGCATTGACGGCCTGGTCCACGTCAGCAATTTGAGCTGGACCAAGCGGGTGAAGCATCCCTCGGAAGTTTTGAAAAAGGGCGACCGCGTAAAAGCCATCGTCCTGGCCATCGAGCCCGACAAGCGGCGGCTTTCGCTGGGCGTGAAACAGCTCCAGCCCGACGTCTGGGAAACCTTCTTCGAGCAGCATCACGTCGGGGACGTGCTGCACGGCAAAGTCCTGCGGGTAGCCACGTTCGGCGCATTCGTGGAGATCGCCGAGGGCATCGAAGGCCTCTGCCACAATTCCGAAGCGGTGGACGCAAACGGCCAGCCCATTGACCTCGAGCCCGGCGTGGAGCACGACTTCAAGATCATCAAGATGAATCCGGAAGAAAAGAAGGTCGGGCTCAGCATCAAGGCGGTAGGCGAAGAGGCCTCGCGTTCCGAGGTCGAAGCCTACAAGCAGCCGGTCTCCAGCACCGGCGGTTCAACCATCGGCGAGCTGATGTCCTGGAAACGCGCCGGCGGCGAAAACAACTAGGTAGTGTGGCGCGGGCGCCCTCGCCCGCGGCCTTTGACTTTGACTTGCCTGTTTTGACTTTCGGACTCGGCCTCTGATCCTACTCGTCCTTAGTTTCTGACTCCGGCCTTTCGCGGGCGAGGGCGCCCGCGCCACACGAGCTAGACCACACAATCCAAATAAACTACAGCTTCACTTCCACCAGCTTGCGGTCTTCCTCGGACACCTTGAAGAATTCCCTGGGCTTCAACGCCATCAGGTTCGCCAAAAACACCTCCGGCAACTGAGCAATGCGGGTGTTGTACGTGTTCACGTCGTCGTTAAAGAACTCGCGGCGGTCGGCGATGCGCTCTTCCAACTCGGAAATGCGGTTCTGCAGCTTGAGAAAATTCTCATTCGCTTTCAACTCTGGATAGTTCTCCGCCACCGCGAACAGCCCGCGCAGCGCCCCGGTCATCATCAGGTCAGCCTGGGCCTTTTGCCCCACGCTGGCCGCGCTGATCGAAGCGGCGCGCGCCTGGGTGACCGCCTCCAGCGTCTGCCGCTCGTGCTGCATGTAGCCCTTCACCGTCTCTACCAGGTTCGGAATCTCGTCGCGGCGCTGCTTGAGCAATACGTCGATATTCGCCCAGGCGCGGTCGTTGTCGTTCCGCAGACGAACCAGTTCGTTGTACATGATGACTAAATAAAGCAGGCTTCCTGCCACCACGAAGAAAACTGCGGCCGCCGCGATGATCCCCATCATTTCTCCCTGAAAACCAGCCCTAGTACAGACCCAGATGCCCCAACAGCAATGCCAGACAGATTAGCGCCAGAGCCGCGCCCCCAAACACCATGCCCACGGCCCGCTTTTGCAAACCTTGCCGCAGTTCCTGCTCCGGCTTCCAGGAAATCAGAAAAGTCTTCTCGTTCTTGCCCTGCACAATCATATTCCGGTCGTTGGCACCGCTCGCCGCCGGATTCTCCACACAAGTTCCGGTAACGTGATACTCCTGGCCGGGCAGAATCAGCGCTTCGCGCAGGCGGTAGCGGCCCGTGGCCGAGCTCACGGAGGCTGATATTTGCGGCATGGGCACCGTGCCAGTTTCTCTTATCTGCTGCAGAAACTTCTGCCGCTGTTCTTCTTTTTTCGGGTCAGCGAGCCGGATGCGAGGCAATGATTTTTTCGATCAGCGCAGCCGGAATATTGCCGCGAACAGGTGCCCCGCTCGACAGCGCCTGCGGAATCGCGCGGCTAAGCTCCAACAGAACCTGTCTCCCCTGCTCATGTTGGGGATCGTCGAGCGGGCCCTTGTTTTCCAGCCAGTGCTCTACTTTGCCGGCAAAATGGTGAGCCCCCGCCGTCTGAACGTACTGCAGCAGTTCCTGATCGCTGGCTCCGACCCCCATTACGGCCGCGAAGCTGGCACCGATATGCGAGCCGTCCACTTCTCGAGGCTCGCTCTGGGGCAGATCATATTCTGCCGAGTAGCAATCAATCAGGACCTTGCCGGTCTTGTCTTGTAGATAAAACTTGGATCCGTCCATGTCAGTACAGTGGTGCTTCCATCCGCCATGCTTGCCGGTTTCATAACGTTCGATGTTGACCTGGTAGAAACAGCAGGGTGTGTGCGTAACCGGACTCGGGATCAGCTTGTCGCTGAGGGCCGTGCCGCGCACTTGCACCAGGCCCATGGAGAGGCTGCGGATCGGCATGCACGGGGTGTCCGCCACGATCTTGAACTCGCGAAATACGCGAAAACCCTTGAAGAAAATCCAGACGCCCGCTCCGGTGCCCAGGAACAGCGCGCCAGTAGGATCAGAATGGCTCATGCTTGAGCAGAATGCTAATTAAAGAAGAGAATGAGAGCAATGTAGACGAGGGCACTTGCGGTTACGAGCGTTATACGCGCGCACCAACCAGATGGCCTCAAGAAAATAAACCCTGAGTCCGCGGACACGCGGGCGAGGGCGCCCGCGCCACACAAACAACACAACTATTTGGTGTCAATTTTCAGGTTGATGTTGACGGTCGGTCGGGTGTCGAACTGGCTTACCGTCTTGGTATCGCTCTTGTGATCTCTGGTACTGGGCGTAGACCTCATAGTCCACGTTGGGGGAAAGTGCTGGGAACCGGTACATCCCGTCCTGGCCGACAATAAAAGTCTTCACTGCCCGGGTACGGGTATTGGCAAGATAAACCACAGAGCTTGGAATGGGGTTGTCCTGGTGATCGATCACTTTTCCGGTCAGCAGACGCCCAGCGTCGCCGCTCTTATCCTTGGCGTCGGATGGCAGGCCCGCCAGCGCCAGCCCCAGCAGAAGGACCGTTAAAGCCACAACCCAGTGCCTTTTCATGAGGTTCCTCCCCGGAACGCTTATCCCAACTGCCTACTTCTCCTACTGTGTTAGATGCAAGCCGGTGTCTTCCCGCTCATCATTCTCGATGTGCACCTTGACCTCCTGCGCCTGATGTAACTGCTTGCCAGCAGGGGACTTATAGCCCTTCAGGTCGGCCCAGACCAGGTAATCGTGCCGGACCCACGGGCACGCGCTGGGCGAACTCGCCGTGGTGATCGGAAAGCAGCTCCCATTTCGCTTTTTTCTGGTCGGCGCGGCGGATCTTCACTTTCACCCCATACACGGGACGATCGTCCGGTCCCCAGACGGTTCCGAAAATGAGAGCGTATGGTTTGTCGGGTTTCTGGTGTGCGGCCGCAGCGTAGCTGGAAGACAGCGGGAGCGGCGAGGCTGACCAGCAGCAAGGCAACCAAGAACCAGAAGCCGATCAGCGGGGGAAACACCTGCGGACAGGAGGAGAGCCTAAGAGTAGTCACCGTCCTCCGCTTCCTCGGCTTCGTCGTCGTCCTCGATTTCTTCTTCAACTGGCTTCAACTCGATGGGGTTGACCGTAATGATTTCGAAGTCGCTGCCGCACTCAGGACAAGAAACGACTTCGCCTTCGTCAACCTCTTCTTCATCAATGTCGAGATTGGTTTCGCATTCCGGACAATAAATCATGATGGCCTCCGTCCTAAACCCTGAACTCCTAATTAAGAGTGCTCCTGTTAATATTTAGTTTCTCCCGGGCCAGAGGTCAAGTGGCTGGGCTCGGGCAAAGGGCACGGGTACAAGCCTACTCCGGAAAGATCATGTTTCGGCGCAGAATTCCACTAATTTTCGCACTGCTCGGCACCCTGCTCGCTTCAGTTCTCAACCCCACGGCTCTGCCGGCAGAAAACCGCAATTCCGACAGGTCGTCTGCGGATTCGCCGCTCCCAGATTCGCCGCCTCGAGATTCGAAGATTACCGCCGCTTTGATGCAGGTTTCGGCGCAGCGGATTCAGGCCAACATCGAAAAGCTGGTGAGCTTCCAAACCCGGCTCACGCTCTCCGCCCAGGATCCGGAGTCCATCAAGGCCGGCCATGGCATCGGCGCGGCGCGGGAATGGATCAAGTCCGAATTCGAGCGCTACTCGCAGGATTGCGGCGGCTGCCTTGAAGTCAAGACCGACAGCTTTACCGAAAGTCCCGCCGACCGGATTCCCCAGCCCACCGTAATCACCAATGTTTATGCGGTCCTGAAGGGACCGGACCCGGAAAGCGCAAAGCGCATTGTGCTGGTCACCGGCCACTACGATTCGCGCAACAGCGACACCTTCGATGCCAGCGGCGCCGCTCCCGGCGCGAACGATGATGCCAGCGGCACCGCCGTCAGCCTGGAGTGCGCCCGCGTCCTGAGCAAGCTGAAGTTTCCCGCGACCATCATTTTTCTCACCGTGGCCGGCGAAGAGCAGGGACTGAACGGCAGCAATCATTTTGCCAAGATGGCGAAAGACAGCAAGGTTGGGAAATCGAAGCCGCGCTGAACAATGACATCGTGGGCGGCGATCGCAATCCGCAGCAGGACCCAGGTGTAGTGCGCGTTTTTTCGGAAGGCGTGCCGGTTGCGGCCACCGAAGCCGAATTGCGCCTGATCCGCAATCTGGGCGGCGAAAGCGACTCCGCTTCGCGCCAGGTTGCCCGCTACATCGCCGAAATCGGCCGCACCTATGACACCGGGGTCAAGCCCTTGCTGGTTTTTCGCCTGGACCGCTACCTGCGCGGCGGCGACCACTTTTCTTTCAACCAGCAGGGCTATCGCCGCCGTCCGCTTCACCGAATTTCGCGAAGACTATCACCACCAGCACCAGAACGTTCGCACCGAGAATGGCATCGAATACGGCGATTTGCTGAAGTTCGTCAATTTCGACTATGTCGCGAATGTGGCGCGGTTGAATGCCGCGACTCTGGCGTCGCTGGCCTCAGCGCCGGCGCCGCCCGCCAAGGTTCGCCTGCAGACCAAAGAACTGGAAAATGATTCGACGCTGACCTGGGAAGCCTCGCCTGGCGCCTCTGCTTACGAAGTTCTGTGGCGAGGCACCGCCAGCCCGGAATGGGAACATGCGCAGGCGGTTGGCAACGTTACCCACGCCACTTTGCCGGTCTCGAAGGATAATGTGATCTTCGGCGTGCGGGCAGTCGATCAGCAGGGCCACCGGAGCCTGGCGGTGGTGCCCCAGCCCGAAAGATGAAAGTAGTACAGTTACTGTCTAGAGACGCGATGAAGGCTGAAACGATCGGAGCCAATTGTGGCGCGAAGCCGGGAAATGACGTTGAGCCTGCCGCCCTTCACCCGCGCGGTGATCTGGCTGCTGGCGGCGAATACAGCCGTCTTTCTGTTGCTGGAACTCTTCAGCGTGGCGCTGCCGGATGTGGTGCGCTGGGTGTTCGATTATCTCAGCCTCGTGCCCGAGCAGGTGGTGCAGCATGGCTGGATCTGGCAGCTGGTCACCTACAGCTTCATCCATGCCGGTTTCTGGCACTGGTTCGGCAACATGATCGGCATCTGGATGTTCGGCTCCGCCTTTGAAGGGCGCCTGGGGAACACGCCGTTTTCTGGAGCTGTATTCGTTCGGCGTCGTCGGCGCCGCCCTGACCACGATCGCGCTGTCCTACACCCACGTGCTGGGCAATCCCCTGATGCCGACCGTGGGCGCTTCGGCGGCGTGTTCGCCATTCTCATCGCGTTCGGCATGGTCTTCGGCGAGAACGAAATCCTGATGATTCCGTTCCCGGTCGCCCTGAAGGCCAAATATTTCGTGGCGATCCTGATCGTCGTCACCCTGGCATTCGCCATCCAGGGCGGCGGCAACGTAGCGTATGTGGCCCACCTGGGCGGACTGTTCTTCGGATATATCTATGTGAAGTTTGTGCCCCGCAGCGGTCTGCCTCGGCTGGGGATGTCGGAACGCTACTTCGGCCTGCGCAACGGCTACTACCGCTGGAAGCGGCGCCGGGCCGCGCGCAAGTTTGAAGTCTATATGCGCAAGCACGACCGCACTGTCGACCTTCGACGAGCACGGCAACTACATCCCGCCCGACGAAGAAAAGAAGAACGGCGGATCGAAATCCGGCTGGGTCAACTAGGAGAGCCACGTAGGGACTGCCACCTCGGCCGCCCAGGCTCGGCAGCGCAGGCATCGAAAAATCCTGAAACGCTCCAGACACTGCTGCCGGCAACTCCTCGCGGACCGCCTTCCCTTTGAATCCCAGATCGTGCCCCGCGCCTTCCACGTTCAGCAACTGCGTCTTCGCCGGAATCATCTTCAGCGCCGTCTCCATCTCTTCGATCGAACCAAAAGGATCGCGTGTCCCATGAACGAACAACGCCGGCACCCGCAATTGCGGCAAATGCTGGACCCGAAGCTGCTCCGGCTTGCGCGGCGGATGCAGTGGATACGAAAACAGCAGCAGGCCAGACGCAAGACCGCGCTGCTCGGCGCACAACATCGTCGCCTGGCGCCCGCCGTAGGAGTGCCCGCCGAGAAAGACTCGTCCGCTGCCCAGCTTCCGCATCGCGGCCACTGCATTCCTCAGCCCCTCACGATCGCGCCCAGCGTCCCCCGGCCTGGGAGGACCGAACGGCGAGTCTGGCGAAACGGCAGGTCGTAGCGCAGCACAGTGAAACCGGCATCAGCAAATGCTTCCGCCAGCGCGATCAGCAGGGACGTGTTGGCATTGGAGCCGGCGCCATGAGTGAGCATCAGCCCATCCCCAGCGCATTCCCTGCCGGGACGATGAATGAAGCCGCGCACCGGCAGATCGAATGAATCGTCGCTAAATGCCCGAACATGCCGCTCATGAAAGCCTTCGAAACTGACAACTGCGAACTCAAAACTGACAACTGGGTTTCTAAGATCAATAGCCGGCAGGCAACGCAGGGACATACATCCAAGACGAATCAGGCGTTTCATAGCGCGTAGCCCCAGTTCTCGAGCCGCAGCTTGCGGCCGACGGCTTTTGCGGCCGCGAAATCCCGCGCTCCTCTTCCGCCGTCACCAGGTGCAGTCGCATGAAGTTCGTCGAGCCGGACGCCATCTGCGTGCCCGCCACCACGCCCAGCACGTCCCCGGTTTTCACCCGTCCGCGGCGCACCAGTTCCTGCTCGGCAGCGGACACCATTTCCTCCGCTGTGAGCGCCTGCTCGCGCAGAACCGGCTGCACTCCCCACAAAAGGTTCATGCGATTGCACACCGGCAGGGTCGCGGCTGAAAGCATAGATTCCCGCCTGCGGCCGATACTTCGAAATCAGGCGCGCGGTGTTGCCGGTCTCGGTGAATACGGCGATCGCGCCCATGTGCAGATCTTCGGCGGCGTGGGCGATCGATTCGCAAATGGCTTCCGCAACCGAAAGCCGGCGCTGCTGGCGGCGCCGCGGCAGCGTGAACTCCGCCATGTTGCTTTCGGCTTCGACCACGATCCTGGCCATCATGGCCACGGCTTCGCGCGGATAGTGGCCGCTGGCGGTCTCGGCCGAGAGCATCACCGCGTCGGTGCCGTCAAAAATCGCGTTGGCCACGTCGCTGGCTTCGGCCCGCGTGGGGCGCGGGTTCTCGATCATCGACTCCAGCATCTGGGTGGCGATGATCACCGGCTTGCGCCAGTCCGCGGCGCGGCGGATCACGTGCTTCTGGATCACCGGCACTTTCTCCGGCGGCATCTCCACGCCCAGATCGCCGCGCGCCACCATCACGCCGTCGGCGCCTCGAAGATCTCTTCCAGCTGTTCGATGGCCTGCGGCTTTTCCAGCTTGGCGATCACCGGCACGTCGCGGCCCCGGGCGGCGATGAGCTGCTTCACGCTCGCGCACGTCGGCGCCGGAGCGCACGAACGACAAGCGCCACCATGTCCACGCCGTGCTTCAGGCCGAACTCCAGGTCGTCGCGGTCTTTGTCGGTGAGCGCGGGAATGGACAGCGCAACCCCCGGCAGGTTGATGCCCTGGTGCTCGCCCAGCATGCCGCCGTTGACGACTTCGCATTCCACATCGTCGCCGCGGATCCGCGTGACCCGCAGTTCGATCAGCCCGTCGGAGAGCAGAATGCGCGCGCCCGGCCGCACTTCGCGCGCCAGCCCGGGAAGGTGGTCGAGATCAGGCTCGGCGTGCCGGCAACGTCGCGCGGCGTGATGGTGACCTGCGAGCCCGTCTTCAACAGCACCGGCTCGTGCCCCTTCAGGCGTCCGGTGCGGATCTTCGGGCCCTGCAGGTCCTGCAGGATGCAGATGGTGCGGTTCTCCTGTTTCGGCGGCGCGGCGCAGGCGGTCGATGTTGCGGGCGTGTTCCTGGTGGGTGCCGTGGGAGAAATTCAGGCGGGCCACGTCCATGCCCAGGCGCATCAGCTCGCGCAGCATGGCTTCGGTGTTGCAGGACGGGCCGATGGTGCAGATGATCTTGGCGCGGCGGGTCGGCCGCGACCGCGAGGTCGCGCGGAAGAGCTCTCCAGCAACAAGATCCAGCTTGCCTGGTTTCAAGTTCAATGTCGCCGCGAGCGTCCAGCTCGTGCTTTCCCAGTCTCAAGTGATGCAGGTTTCATTGATTGTAATGCAGCGAAGCCGAAAATCGAGCACGATGCGGATGCCAGGTACGCGTCCCACGATGCTGCGATGCCGGCTCAGATTCCGGCTCAGGCTTCGGCGTTCGCGCTCATTCGATCAGCTCGATTCCCAGTCTCGCCCGCGGGAACAGCATGGCATTGAACTCCGCGCCGATCAGCACGACCAGCGAGATCATGTACATCCAGACCAGCAGCGCGATGCCCACGCCCAGCGAGCCGTAGATGATGCTGTAGTCGGCGTAGCGCTGCAGGTACCAGCCGAACAGCAGTCGTAGCGGCAAACCACATCGCCGGTGGCCAGAGTGGCGCCCGGCAACACGCTGTGCCAGGGCTGGGTGCGCGGCACGGCGTTGTGGTAGATCAGCGCGATCACGGCGATGCTGGTCAGGATCGCGATCAGCCAGCGGATCGCGGTCCACAGCAGCAGAATGTAAGGGCCGAACTCGTGGCCGAGGTGAAACAGGATTCGGGTTTCGATGCGGCTGCCGAAGGCGACCAGCACGGTGGAGAAGGTCAGCGGAATGCCGGCCAGAATGACCAGCGAGAACGCGATCAGCCGCTCCTTCACCAGGCCCCAGGTCTTGGGCAGCTCGTAAGCGCGGCGAAAGCCCTCCATCCAGGAAATCATGACGCCGGAGGCGGTCCACAAGGTCAGCAGCGAAGTGGTGATCAGCAAGCCACCGGGCGCTGCGTCGTGCCTCTCAGGTAGGCCAGGGCGGTGGCGCTGCCCGGCGGGCAGAATCCTGCCCAGGGCGTAGGAAATTTCGCGCAGGTAGGCCTCGGTCCGCGCGAGGTGGCCAGCACCGAGCCGACCACCAGCAAGGCGGGGAAAGAACGTGAGGATGGACGAATAGGCCGAAGCTTTGGCGATGGCGAACGCGTCGTGCTCAAACGCGCGCCAGAAGGCGAGGCGCAAGCAGGCGCAGGAAGCGCAGCATCAGTGGCCCCAGAGTATTGCGCCGGGGCACGGCGTGCAACTGCGAAATGCGGCCACGTTCCTGATCCTGCAATCGTTGTGGGTTAGCGTGCATAGGGAACTCGAGCAAGCAAACCGGACGAGCAAAGGGGCGGGTACGCTCCGCTCCCTCCTGACTATTCCTCGACGCTTACTCCGCGGCCAGTTCCTCGGTCTCGCCTTCGTACGCATCAGCTCGAGCGCGCGCTCGGCTTCCTCGTAGGCTTGCGAGACTTCCTCCTGCACCTTGGCCGCGGCCTCTTCCATTTCCGGCGAGAGGCGCACGTTGCGGTAGTACTCCATGCCGGTGCCGGCAGGGATCAGGCGTCCGACGATGACGTTCTCCTTCAGGCCGCGCAGGTGGTCGACCGCGCCCTGAATGGAAGCTTCGGTGAGCACGCGCGTGGTCTCCTGGAACGAGGCCGCCGAGATGAACGAATCGGTCGAGAGCGACGCCTTGGTGATGCCCAGCAGCAACGGCCGGCCGGTCGCCGGACGTCCACCCTGCGCGATCACCCGCTCGTTCTCTTCGCGGAAGCGGAACTTGTCCACTTGCTGCTTCGAGCAGGAACTGGGTGTCGCCGACGTCTTCCACCTTGCGCCCAGCGCATCATCTGGCGAACGATCACCTCGATGTGCTTGTCGCTGATGTTGACGCCCTGCAGCCGGTAGACTTCCTGGATTTCGTTCACCAGGTAAGACTGCAGTTCCTTTTCGCCCAGCACGGCCAGAATGTCGTGCGGGTTGAGCGGGCCGTCCATCAGCGGTTCGCCCGCCTTGACGCGCTCGCCTTCCTGCACGTTGATGTGAACGCCGCGCGGTACCGAGTATTCCTTTTCGGTGCCGTTGTCGGCGACCACGTAGATTTTGCGCTGGCCCTTCGAGACCTCGCCGAACTTGACCGTGCCATCGATTTCGCTGATGACCGCGGTCTCGTGCGGCTTGCGGGCTTCGAACAGTTCGACCACGCGCGGCAGACCACCGGTGATGTCCTTGGTCTTGGTGGTTTCGCGCGGGATCTTGGCCAGCACGTCGCCCGGGATGACCGGTGTCGCCGTCCTGCACCATCAGGTGAGCGCGTGACGGCATCAGGTAGCGCTTGCTGGCCTTGCCCTTGATCACGATGGCCGGCTGGCGCTTCTCGTCGGGCGAATCCGCCACCACGTGACGCGACAGGCCGGTGACTTCGTCCACTTCTTCGTGCAGCGTGACGCCTTCCTGCAGGTCCTTGAACTGCACCGTGCCGCCGATTTCGGTCAGGATCGCGAAGGTGTACGGATCCCACTCGACCATCACCTGGCCGAGCTGCGACCTGATCGCCTTCGTTGACCTTCACCTTGGCGCCGTACACGACCGCATAGCGCTCGCGTTCGCGGCCCTTTTCGTCGACCACCGCAATCGAGCCCTGGCGGTTCATGACCACCAGGTCGCCCGACTTCGCCTTGACGGTCTGCAGGCCGATGAAGCGCACGGTGCCGTTGTTCTTGGCATCGAGGCGCGACTGCTCCGAAACTCGCGATGCCGTACCACCGATGTGGAAGGTACGCATCGTGAGCTGCGTTCCAGGTTCGCCGATGGACTGCGCCGCGATGACGCCGGTGGCCTCGCCCAGTTCGACCAGCCGGCCCGAAGCCAGGTTGCGGCCGTAGCACATCACGCAAACGCCGCGCTTCGATTCGCAGGTCAGCACCGAGCGGATCTTCACCCGCTCGATGCCGGCGGCCTGAATCGCGCCGGCCAGATCTTCGGTGATTTCCTGGTTGATGTCGACGATCACGTTGCCGTCGTAGTCCTTGATCTTCTCGAGCGACACGCGGCCGACGATGCGGTCGCGCAGCGGCTCGATGATCTCGCCGGCTTCGACGATACCGGCGACGTAGATGCCGTCCACGGTGCCGCAGTCGTATTCGCTGATGATCACGTCCTGCGCCACGTCGACCAGACGGCGCGTCAGGTAGCCGGAGTCGGCGGTCTTGAGCGCCGTATCGGCCAGACCCTTGCGGGCGCCGTGGGTCGAGATGAAGTACTCCAGCACGGTCAGCCCTTCGCGGAAGTTGGCCGTGATCGGGCGTCTCGATGATTTCGCCCGAAGGCTTGGCCATCAGTCCGCGCATGCCGGAGAGCTGGCGAATCTGCTGTTTCGATCCGCGAGCGCCGGAGTCGGCCATGACGTAAATCGGGTTGATGCGCGCCTTCCTTGTCGCGCTGCTGCATCTGCCCGAACATCTCGTCGGCGACCTTTTCCGTAATCGCCGACCAGATTTCGATGACCTTGTTGTAGCGTTCGCCGTTGGTGATGGCGCCGTCCAGGTACTGCTGCTGCACGCTGACGACCTGCTTCTCGGCGTCGCGTCACCAGCGTCTTCTTGTTGTCCGGAATGACCATGTCGTCGATGCCGATCGAGAGGCCGGCGCGGGTCGCATAGCGGAACCCGAGGTCTTTGACTCTCGTCCAGCATCTTGACCGTGGTTTCCAGGCCAAAGCGCAGGTAGCAGTAGTTCACCAGCTGGCCGATGCCCTTCTTCTTGAGCAGGCCGTTGATGTACGGCATGCCCTCGGGCAGGTGATCGTTCAGGATGGCGCGGCCCACGGTCGTGTTCAGGAAGCTGCGCTCGAAGTTCACCGGCTCGGTGTGGATGATGTCCTGATCGTCGTAGGCGGTGGTCAGGTCGATCACTTCGCCGGTGTAGCGCAGACGAATCGGGGTCAGCGTTTCCACTTCGCCCGCTTCGAGCGCCAGCAGCACTTCTTCGATGTTGGCGAACGCGCGGCCTTCGCCCTTGGCGCCGGGCTTGCGCCTTGGTCAGGTAGTAGAGACCCAGCACCATGTCCTGCGTGGGCACGGTGATCGGCTGGCCCGACGCGGGCGACAGAATGTTGTGCGACGACAGCATCAGCACGCTGGCTTCAACCTGCGCTTCCGGAGACAGCGGAATGTGCACCGCCATCTGGTCGCCGTCGAAGTCGGCGTTGAACGCCGTGCAAACCAGCGGGTGGATCTTGATGGCCTTGCCTTCCACCAGCACCGGCTCGAAAGCCTGAATGCCCAGGCGGTGAAGCGTGGGCGCGCGGTTCAGCAGCACCGGATGGTCTTTGATGACCTCTTCCAGGATGTCCCAAACGATCGGTTCCTGCTGCTCCACCATTTCCTTGGCTTGCTTGATGGTGGTGCAGTGCCCGGTCTGTTCCAGCCGGTGATAGATGAACGGCTTGAACAGCTCCAGCGCCATCTTCTTGGGCAGACCGCACTGGTGCAGCTTGAGTTCGGGACCGACCACGATCACCGAACGTCCGGAGTAGTCCACGCGCTTGCCCAGCAGGTTCTGGCGGAAGCGTCCCTGCTTGCCCTTGAGCGTGTCGGACAGCGACTTCAGCGGACGGTTGTTGGCGCCACGCAGCACGCGGCCACGGCGTCCGTTGTCGAACAGCGCGTCCACCGCTTCCTGCAGCATGCGCTTTTCGTTGCGCACGATGACTTCGGGAGCGTGCAGGTCCATCAGCTTCTTCAACCGGTTGTTGCGGTTGATGACGCGGCGATAAAGATCGTTCAAATCGGAGGTGGCAAAACGGCCGCCGTCGAGTGGAACCAGCGGGCGCAGCTCCGGCGGAATGACCGGAATCACGTCCAGGATCATCCAGTTCGGCTTGTTGCCGCTCTTGCGGAAGGCCTCGACGACTTTCAGGCGCTTGGCGTACTTGAGCCGCTTCTGCAGCGAGCTCTCGTGCTTCATCTTCTCGCGCAGTTCGCCCGAGAGGCCTTCGATGTCAACGCGCTTGAGAAGTTCCTTGATCGCTTCCGCGCCCATCATGGCCTTGAAGCCGGCGGGACGGTATTGCTGATCCAGTTCGCGGTACTTGGCTTCGTCCTTGATGACTTCGTGATCTTTTACCGGCGCATCGCCGGGCTCGACCACTACGTAAGCTTCGAAGTAAAGAACCGATTCCAGGTCGCGCAGCGAGATGTCGAGCAGGTGCCCGATACGGCTGGGCAGTCCCTTGAAGAACCACACGTGCGAGCAGGGCGAAGCCAGCTCGATGTGGCCCAGGCGCTCGCGCCGAACTTTCGACAGCGTGACTTCCACGCCGCACTTGTCGCAGATCACGCCGCGGTGCTTCATGCGCTTGTACTTGCCGCACAGACACTCCCAATCCGTTACCGGACCGAAAATGCGCGCGCAAAACAAGCCATCGCGCTCCGGCTTGAAAGTGCGGTAGTTGATGGTCTCGGGCTTGGTTACTTCACCATGCGACCAGCTCCGGATTTTCTCCGGAGAAGCCAGGCTGATGCGGATGGCATCGAAATCGGCGATCGGGTTTGCCATGTCAAAGGGGCTCGAACGATACAAGGTGGTCCTCCGCTTCCTGCGGCCGTACGCCGCCGCACGCGGCTCTTGAAACCAGTCGTCGAGTTCCGGTGTCCAGTTTCGGTCTGGCCGGATACCGCGATTACGTCTCTGGCCTGCCGGATCGAGAGCAACTTCCGCGCAGGCTCACTTTTCTCAAAACTTGTTCTAGAACTTGCTCGCGCTCGTCAGCTCGCTCAGCGCTGTCAACTGAAAGCTGAGAGCTGACGAGCTGACAGCTGTCTTAATCCGCTGCCGCGCTCAACACCGGCTTCTTCTCTCCGGCCTTGATCAGCTCCACATCCAGACAGAGCGACTGCAACTCGCGAATCAGCACGTTGAACGATTCCGGCACGCCCGGCTCCATGGCGGCTTCGCCCTTGACGATGGCCTCGTAAATCTTGGTGCGGCCATAGACGTCGTCGGACTTCGCCGTCAGCAGCTCCTGCAGAATGAACGCCGCGCCGTAAGCTTCGAGCGCCCAGACTTCCATTTCTCCGAAGCGCTGTCCGCCGAACTGCGCCTTGCCACCCAACGGCTGCTGGGTGATCAGCGAGTACGGCCCGATGGAGCGCGCGTGGATCTTGTCGTCCACCAGGTGCGAAAGTTTCAGCATGTAGATGTAGCCGACCGTGACCGGCTGTTCGAACTTGTCGCCGGTCATGCCGTCGTACAAGTACGTCTTGCCCGACTCCGGCAAGCCCGACTGCTTGAGCAGCGCCTTGATCTCGCCTTCGCGCGAGCCGTCAAACACCGGCGATCCCATGAACACGCCCTTCTTCAGGCTGGGCGCCACCGCCATCAATTCCTCATCGCTGAGGTCGGCGATGGTGTCGGCCAGAGTCGTGTCCTTGAACAGCGCCTTGAGTTCGCGACGGATCGCTTCCTCTTTGGTGTTCTCGGCCAGCATCTCGGTGATCTTCTTGCCCAGCTCGTG
Organism: Terriglobia bacterium; assembly: GCA_963812465.1. Classification (GTDB taxonomy): domain Bacteria; phylum Acidobacteriota; class Terriglobia; order Terriglobales; family Acidobacteriaceae; genus JAIQFF01. The sequence continues at coordinate 35,576 of CAWEVE010000027.1, read as the reverse complement.
TCCGGCCCATCCCAGGTGGGTTTCGAGAATCTGTCCCACGTTCATACGGGAAGGAACGCCCAGCGGATTGAGCACGATCTCCATCGGCGTGCCGTCTTCGAGGTACGGCATATCCTCGTCGGGCAGGATGCGGGCGATCACGCCCTTGTTGCCGTGACGGCCGGCCATCTTGTCGCCCACGCTCAGCTTGCGCTTCATGGCGATGTAGACCTTCACCAGCTTGATCACGCCCGGTGGCAGTTCGTCGCCCTTGGTCAGCTTGTCTTTCTTTTCGTTGACGATCTTCTTCAGCACGTCGATCTGACGCGAGGTCATTTCTTCGATCTCGTCGATCTGCTCATTCACCCGCGGGTCCTTATCGGCGTACTTGATGCGCTTCAGGTTGCGGGTGGAAATGCGCTCGATGGTGTCGCGATCGAGAACCGTGTCCTTGGTCAGCAGGCGCTTGTTGGTGCGCTCGTCGTGCAGATCGGCCTGCACTTCCTTGCCGCCCAGAATGTTTTCCAGGCGCTTCAGGCGCTCGTCGGTAAGAATCCGGATTTCGTCCGAAAGGTTCTTTTCCAGCTTGGCGATCTGCGTCGCTTCGATCGACTTGGCGCGCTCGTCCTTCTCCTGGCCCTTGCGGGAGAAGATCTTCACGTCCACGATCACGCCTTCGATTCCCGGCGGGCAGTAGAGCGAAGCGTCGCGCACGTCGCCGGCCTTTTCGCCGAAGATGGCGCGCAGCAGCTTCTCTTCCGGCGTGAGCTGGGTCTCGCCCTTGGGCGTGACCTTGCCCACCAGAATGTCGCCCTGCTTGATGGAAGCGCCGATGCGAATCACGCCCGCTTCATCCAGATTGCGCAGCATGGATTCGCTGACGTTGGGAATGTCGCGCGTGACTTCTTCCGGACCGAGCTTGGTGTCGCGGGCTTCGATTTCGTACTCCTCGATGTGCACCGAGGTGTAGTAGTCCTCTTTCACCAGCTTTTCCGAGACCAGAATCGCGTCTTCGAAGTTGTAGCCGCGCCACGGCATGAAGGCCACGAGCACGTTGCGTCCCAGCGCCAGCTCGCCGTGATCGGTGCAGGGACCGTCGGCGATGACCTGCCCTTTGGTGACCCGCTGGCCTTTCAGCACGATCGGCTTCTGGTTGATGCAGGTGTTCTGGTTGGAGCGCTTGAACTTGGTGAGCTGATAAATGTCGCTGCCCACCTCGCGCGAAAGCTGTCCGGGATGATGCTCGCCTTCGACGCGCACGATGATGCGCTCCGAGTCGACCGAATCGATGATGCCGTTGCGCTTGGCCAGAATCACCGCGCCGGAATCGCGCGCGGTGACGCCTTCCATTCCGGTGCCGACGATCGGAGCTTCCGCGCGCAGCAGAGGAACCGACTGGCGCTGCATGTTCGCGCCCATCAGGGCGCGGTTGGCGTCGTCGTGCTCGAGGAACGGCACCAGCGATGCCGCCACCGAAACCAGCTGCTTCGGGCTGACGTCGATGTAGTCGACTTCGTCGCGGCTGACCAGCACGAAGTTGCCGGCCTTGCGGGCATTGACCAGATCGCCCACGATGCGGCCCTTGTCGTCGAGTTCGACGTTGGCCTGCGCGATGATGTGCCGGTCTTCTTCCCAGGCGGAAAGATAGAACGAGAACGGCTCGAGTTCGGCCGCCCGCTTCTTCTTGTCTTTCAATTCGCCGTTCAGCTTCTCGGCTTCGTGCTTCTCCAGGTGGTCGCCGACCTTGTGATCGCTGTCGCCGGCATTCACGATGCTGACGTAGTCGAGCACGCGTCCGCCCTTGACCCGCCGGTACGGCGACTCGATGAAGCCGTAGTCGTTGATGCGCGCATAGCAGCTCAGCGACGAAATCAGTCCGATGTTCGGACCTTCCGGCGTTTCAATCGGGCAGATGCGTCCGTAGTGCGTGGGGTGAACGTCGCGGACTTCGAATCCCGCGCGTTCCCGCGACAGACCGCCCGGCCCAAGAGCCGAGAGACGCCGCTTGTGCGTGATCTCCGACAGCGGGTTGGTCTGGTCCATGAACTGCGACAGCTGCGACGATCCGAAGAATTCGCGGATCGCAGCCATCACCGGCTTGGCGTTCACCAGGTCGTGCGGCATGGCCGTCGACATTTCCTGGTACACGGACATTTTTTCTTTGATCGCCCGTTCCATGCGGACCAGGCCGATGCGGAACTGGTTTTCCAGCAGTTCGCCGACCGCGCGCACCCGGCGATTGCCCAGGTGATCGATGTCGTCGACGGTGCCGATGTTCTTGCGCAGCTTCAGCAGGTAGCGGATGGTGCCGTAGAAATCTTCCGGCTCGAGCGTGCGGTTGTCGAGCTTGGTGGCGTCCTGGTTCTCGAACAGCTTGATGTTGAACTTCAGCCGGCCCACGCGCGAGAAGTCGTACTTGCGCGGGTCGAAGAACATGCCGTGGAACAGCGCCGTCGCCGTATCCAGCGTCGGCGGATCGCCCGGACGCAGCTTGCGGTAGATTTCGATCAGCGCTTCCTGCGGCGTCTTCACCGCATCGCGCTTCAGGGTCTGGCAGATCACCGTGCCCACATCGTCGCGCTCGGGGAAGAACAGGTTGATCTCGACCACGCCGGATTCGAGAATCTTCGACAACCTTGTCGGCGGTCAGCTCGGAGTTGGCTTCGAGCAGAACTTCGCCGGTGGTGGTGTCGACCACATCGCTGGCCACCCAGGCGCCTTCGAGATCCGAAACGTCAATCTCGATCTCGCTGATCTTCGCCTTCTGAATTTCCTTCAGCGTGGCCGCGTTGATCTTGCGTCCCGAGTGCGCGATTTCCTCGCCCGACTTCGTCTTGATGCTGTGCGCCAGCTTCATGCCCAGCAGGTTGGTGGGCTTCTCGCTGGTGGGATCGAGCGTCCAGTACAGCTTCTTGTCGCGAATCACCAGACGGTCGACGGTGTAGAACGTCCGCAGAATGTCTTCGCCGGAACGCAGGCCGAGGGCGCGCAGGAAAATCGTGCCCAGGAATTTGCGCTTGCGGTCAATGCGCACGTACAGCACGTTCTTCTGGTCGTACTCGAATTCCACCCACGATCCGCGGTAGGGAATGATCTTGCCCAGGAAGTAGGTGCGGTTGTTGGCGGTTTCGAAGAACACGCCGGGCGAACGGTGCAACTGGCTGACGATCACGCGCTCGGTGCCGTTGACGATGAACGTGCCGTTCTCGGTCATCAGCGGCACGTCGCCGAAGAACACTTCCTGCTCCTTGATGTCGCGAATGGAGCGGTTGCCGGTCTCCGCGTCCTTCTCGTAGATGGTCAGACGCATGGTGACCTTGAGCGGCGCGGAGTAGGTCATGCCGCGCTCCTCGCACTCGCTCACGTCATATTTCAGCTGCAGTCCCACCGGATCGCCGCACTTGTTGCAGAAGTCGGGCGTATTCGCGTTGTAGGTGCCGCACTTCGTGCACAGCACTTCGCCGGGATGAAAGGGATCGGTGATGACCGTCGATCCGCAGTTCTTGCAAGTGGTGCGCAGGTGATGCAGCCCCTTGAGGTGGCCGCACTTGCACTCCCAGTTGCCGATGGCGTAGTCCACAAACTCCAGTTGCGAGACGTTGCGGAAATCGCTGATCGGAAACACCGACTGAAATACCGCCTGCAAGCCGGCATCGTCGCGCTCGCTGGGCAGCCGGTCCATCTGCAGAAAGCGTTCGTAGGAGCGCTTCTGAACCTCGATCAGGTTCGGGATCTGGATGGTGGCTGGAATTTTTGAAAAATCAAAACGTTTACGGAAGGTATTGTTCTTCGACATTCAGAGGCTCCCAATCTTTCAAGCGCAGCCGGCGGCTGCGAAAAAGGCCCTTTGGTGGCGACGGGACCAGGTCCCGTCCGGACAAGGTCATCGATTACGCGACCCGCTTGCGTACGGTGATCGCGCCTACATGCCGCAGACACGAATGCGCCCGTGGGGACATAGCTCCCCACGGGCGCCAGTTGCGGCGCATTGCGTCAGTGAAATTTTGTCTTTCCGCGCCAGTTCTCAGGCCTGTTTCCGTCCCGCTCGTCACGGAACAGTTTGCCAACTGTGAGCGACTCAGCTCCGCTTCCCTGGTCGTTGGAGTGAAGAGCCGCCTTACCATGAAGTGGGAAGCGGTGTTATATAGATGCTAACACCCTCCGCCCAGGATTCACCAGTTAAATCGTCGAGCGATAAAGCCATTCTGGGACAGGAGTCTAGCGTGCCATTTGACCCTATCCCAGGAGATCCTTCGCCAAAAACCGGCTCAGGATAGCGGCGCGAGGCTCAGACGCCTCGCAAACGCCGCTACTTCACTTCGACGGTTGCACCGGCGTCGGTGAATTTCTTCTTGATGGTCTCGGCCTCGTCCTTGGTGACGCCCTCTTTTACGGTCTTGGGAGCGCCATCCACCAGGTCCTTGGCTTCCTTCAAGCCCAGGCTGGTGACTTCGCGGACGGCCTTGATTACATTGATCTTATTGGCCCCGACTGCGGTCAGAACCACGGCGAATTCGGTCTTTTCCTCGGCCGGAGCCGCGGCCGCCGCGCCCGCCACCGCCCGCCACCATCACCGGAGCCGCGGCCGCCGCCGAAACCCCAAGCCGCTCTTCCAGCTTCTTCACCAGGCCGCCGCGTCGAGCAGCGACAAGCCTACGATTTGTTCTTCCAACTGCTGCAGATCCGCCATTTGTCTAGTCTCCTCGAATTTATCGAATCTATCTATTCCGTTAATCGCCAGCCAGGTTTCCAGTGCGTCAGCCTCTTTTCGCCGTGCCAGACAACACAGCGTCGGAACCGCGCAACCCCCGCTCTTGATCCTATCCGGCACGTGTGGCGCGGGCGACTCGCACGCATTTTCAATTGCCACCAGAACTTGACCTCAATTGACCGCGTCGCGGCGATGTCGCCCACATCACACATGCTCAGGCTTCCTTGAACTTCTTCTTCTCCACGCCCTGGCTGATGACCACCGCCAGATCCTTGCCCACGGCATTCATCACCGTGACCAGGCGCTGCGCCGGGGCACTGATCAGGAACAGCAGCTTGGAGTAGATCTCTTCCTTCGAAGGCATGGTGGCCAGCGCCTGGATCTCTTTGATCGAGATCACGCGGCCTTCGACCACTCCCGCCTTGAAAGTGAATTCCGGATTGTCCTTGGCGTACTTCGAGATCGCCTTGGCCAGCGCCACCGGATCGCCCTCGGTGTAGGCAATCGAAGTCACGCCGGAAAGGTCCTTCAGCGCCTCTTCCGCCGGGTGCCCTTGGCGGCGCGCTCGGCCAGCGTGTTCTTCACCACCCGGTACTTGGCTCCGGAGCTGCGCAAGGTCTTGCGCAATTCAAAATCCTGCGCCACCGTCAGCTTGCTGTAGGTGGCAATCACCAGGCTGGAAACCTTCTTCAACTCCGCGCCCAGCTTCTCAACCTGCTCGACTTTCTTCGCTCTGCTAACCGCCATGATTCAATCCCTCAATCTCTGTTTGTGATGTCATCCTGAGGCGACAGCTTCATCGTCGCCGAAGGACCTGAGCGGCCTGCGATGAGCGCTCGACCGCGACGCGGTCGAAACCAAGCGCGAACATCGCGCTCAGGCCGCTTCCCTATTAAGCCTTCGCCGCCGCTTCCACCTGCGCCGTATCAATCGAAATTCCCGGCCCCATGGTGGAACTCAGGTAGCAGCCCTTGATGTACTTGCCCTTGGCCACCGTCGGCTTGGCCTTGATCACGCTGCTGATCACGACCGTCGCGTTCTCCACCAGCTTGTCCGGCGTAAACGAAATCTTGCCCACCGGAACGTGCACCAGCGCGGTCTTGTCGGTGCGGAACTCGACTTTGCCGGCCTTGACTTCCTGCACCGCCTTGGCCACGTCGAAGGTCACGGTGCCGGTCTTCGGATTCGGCATCAGACCCTTCGGTCCCAGCACCTTGCCCAGGCGTCCCACCGACTTCATCACGTCGGGCGTGGCGATCAGGGCGTCGAAGTCGGTCCAGTTTTCCTTGTTGATCTTCTCGACCATCTCTTCGCCGCCAACGTAATCGGCGCCCGCGGCTTCGGCTTCCTTGACCTTGTCGCCGCTGGCGATGACCAGAACCTTCTTCGACTTCCCCAGCCCGTGCGGCAGCACTACGGTGCCGCGCACCATCTGGTCGGCGTGCTTGGGATCGACTCCGAGACGCATGGTGATTTCCACGGTCTCGTCAAATTTTGCGAATTTGACTTTTTGCAGCAGCGGCACCGCATCCTTGAGCAGATACGGACGCGCTTCGACCGCCTGCCGCGCCTTGGTGATGTTCTTGCCTGCTTTTTTCATCTGTTCTTCCTGTCTCCCACCGCTGCATCGCTGTTCCGATGAGCCGTAGTGAACGACAAAACTTGGTAATTGTGTAATTGAGCAATTGAGTAATTTGAAAACCGAGACTGCTGAGAGTTTTCAATTACTCAATTACCAAATTACCCAATTACTCAATCTTCCTTACCCAACGACTTCAATTCCCATCGAGCGCGCGGTGCCGCGGACGCTCTTCATCGCCGCCTCGACCGACGCCGCATTCAGGTCCGGCATCTTCTGCTTGGCGATGTCTTCCACCTGCTTGGCCGTGACCTTGCCGACTTTGTCTTTATTCGGCGCGCCCGATCCCTTGGCGATGCCCGCGGCGCGCTTGAGCAGAATCGAAGCCGGCGGCGTCTTGGTGATGAAAGTGAACGAGCGGTCGCTGTAGACCGTGACCACCACCGGGATGATCAGCCCTTCCAGTTCCTTGGCCCCGGTGCGGGCGTTGAACTGCTTGCAGAACTCCATGATGTTGATCTGCGCCTGACCCAGAGCCGGCCCACCGGAGGCGCCGGCGTAGCCTTGCCCGCCGCAATCTGAAGCTTTACCGAACCTGTAGCTTTCTTTGCCATTTACCTGACCTCTCAAATTTCACTGTCATCCTGAGGCGACAGCCTTATCGTCGCCGAAGGACCCAGGCGCGCCGCGACGAGCGCTCGACCGCAACGCGGCCGAAATCAGCGCGATTTCGCGCCAGGCCGCTTCCTTTATGCGCTACCTTCTCCACCTGATTGAACTCCAGCTCCACCGGCGTCGACCGCCCGAAAATCGTCACCATCACCTTCAGCGTCTCGCGGTCTTCGTTGACCTCGTCCACGATGCCGGTAAAGCTGGCGAACGGCCCCTCGGTGATGCGCACCGTCTCGTTCTTCTCGAACTTGACCTTGAGCTTGGGCTTGTCCTTGGCCTCGCCGACGCGATAGACGATGTGCTGGACTTCTTCTTCGGAGAGCGGCGTCGGCTGCTGCCCGTGCCCACAAATCCCGTGACCCGCGGCGTGGATTTCACCACGTGCCAGACGTGGTCATCCATGTCCATTTCCACCAGCACGTAGCCGGGATAGAACATGCGCTCGACGGTGTACTTCTTGCCGTTGCGGACTTCCGTGACCGCTTCGGTGGGAATCAGCACCTTGCCGATTTTTTCCTGCAGACCGAAAGCCTGAACCCGCGACTCCAGTGACTCCTTGACCTTGCGCTCGAATCCCGAATAGGAGTGGATGATGTACCACTTCATGTTGGGATTGCGAGGCAGCTTCGGCCGCGGCGCTGTCGGGCGCCGGAACAGCCTCCCCGCCGCTTGCCCCGGCTCTCGTTTTTTTCTTCGTCCTGCATAGGTTGCTCTGTGCTGGTCTGCTGCAACACTTCGGTTCCTTCCCTGACTCCGGTATCCCAGCTTCAGCGATGCCCGAAATAGCGGAACACCGAGTCAATGCCGTGCCCGATCACCAGGTCCACCACCCAGAAATACGCCGCGAACAGGAAAACCGTAACAATGACCACCGCCGTGGTGGCCCGCACTTCCTTGAACGAGGGCGCCGTCACCTTCTTCATCTCGGTGCGCACGTCGTTGTAGAAAGTCTTGACCCGCTCCGGCCAGGACTTGATGCGTTCGCCGAAATTGTCGCCGGCGGCTGCGAGTGAATTTGCCATCTTCTTCGTCTCGACTCCCATCACAGTACCGGTCCGTTTCATCCCTCTAAAAATTCTGGCAGGGGCGGAGGGATTCGAACCCCCAAGTTCGGTTTTGGAGACCGACAGTTTAACCGTTGAGCTTACGCCCCTGTGTTCATTGAGCATTGGGCAATTGTGTAATTTGGAAATTGAAAATCAAATTCGACGCGCTACGTTTCTCAATTACGCAATTACAAATTTCCCAATTACTCAATTATTTCACTTCCTTGTGCGGCGTATGCTTGCGGCAGACGCGGCAGAACTTCTTCAGCTCCAGCCGCTCCGTCATGGTCTTCCGGTTCTTGGTGGTCGAATAGTTCCGCTCTTTGCAATCACCGCACTGCAACGTAATGATTTCTCGGGGCATAAAACAGCTCCTAGCTCTTAGCTCTAGCTCAACCTCTGAGAACTGAGAACCAGAAACTGATTACTGGTTTCCTCGTAATTCTTCCCAGTTGCTCGCCGCGAACTGCGGAGCTGCGCTCCGCCTGGACGGGTCAGGACCCGTCCCTACACAGTCTTGCCTACTGAATAATCTCGCTGATCGTGCCCGCGCCTACCGTGTGCCCGCCTTCGCGGATGGCAAAGCGCAAGCCCTTTTCCATCGCCACCGGCGTGATCAGCTCAATCACCAGCTGCACGTTGTCGCCCGGCATCACCATCTCCGTCGCCGCCGGCAACTCCGCCACTCCGGTCACATCCGTCGTCCGCAGATAAAACTGCGGCCGGTAGCCTTTGAAGAATGGCGTGTGCCGCCCGCCTTCTTCCTTGGTCAGAATGTAGACCTCGGCTTTGAACTTGGTGTGCGGCGTAATCGACCCGCCTTTGGCCAGCACCATGCCGCGCTCGACATCTTCTTTCGCGATGCCGCGCAGCAGCAGGCCGGCGTTGTCGCCCGCCAGACCTTCGTCCAGCTGCTTCTTGAACATTTCGACGCCCGTGACCACCGTCTTGCGGGTGTCGCGGAAGCCCACGATTTCCACTTCCTCGCCCACCTTCACCTTGCCGCGCTCGATTCGTCCCGTCACCACCGTGCCGCGGCCCGAGATCGAGAAAATATCTTCAATCGGCATCAGGAACGGCTTGTCCAGCTCGCGCGCCGGCTGCGGAATGTACTTGTCCACCGCCGCCATCAGCTCGTCAATCTGCTTCTCCCACTTGGCTTCCCCGTTCAACGCGCCCAGCGCCGACAGCCGCACCACCGGCACATCGTCGCCCGGAAACTGATAGCTCTTCAGCAACTCGCGCACTTCCAGTTCGACCAGGTCGAGCAGTTCGGCGTCATCGACCGCGTCGCACTTGTTCAGCGCCACCACGATGTAGGGCACGCCCACCTGCCGCGCCAGCAGCACGTGCTCGCGGGTCTGCGGCATCGGACCATCGGTCGCGGCGACCACCAAGATCGCGCCATCCATCTGGGCCGCGCCCGTGATCATGTTCTTGATGTAGTCGGCGTGGCCCGGGCAATCCACGTGCGCGTAGTGCCGGTTCGCGGTCTCATACTCCACGTGCGCCGTGGCGATGGTGATGCCGCGGGCCTTTTCTTCCGGCGCGTTATCAATCGAAGTCAAACGACCGGAACAGGATCTTCGGGTTGTGCTTCTGCAACACCTTGGTGATGGCCGCCGTCAACGTGGTCTTGCCATGGTCAATGTGACCAATCGTCCCTACGTTGCAGTGCGGCTTATTGCGCTCAAATTTCTCTTTCGCCATATCTTGCCGTGCCTTGTTCCTTCCTTCAGTAATCGCGCCGTTCAGTAATCGGCGTTCAGCAATGACGCTCAGTAATAACGATAAAGCTTCTGAAACTTCCGCCGCAGCTCGGGATCCACTTCTTCCACCCGGGTCAGGTAAAACTCCCGCATCTGCGCCTGGTCGGAAACGGTCAGCGCCTGGTACAACGTCTGCGCGCCCAGTTTCGCCAGCGTGCATCCACTTTCTCGAACACGCCCCGGGCCAGTATCGCCTCCAGATCGCGTATCCGCGCGCCGCTCTTGCGCACCTGCTTGAGGAACTTTTCGATTCTTCCGGGCCGAAGGCGCGATCGATTGCGCCTTTCAGTTCCTCGAATTCTTTCTCTTTCTCGATTCTTATGGCAGCCTGCTGGAAGCCCACCATGACGCGCACCCTGTTATCAGAAATTTCTGGAGCGGGAGACGGGAATCGAACCCGCGACCAACAGCTTGGAAGGCTGTGACTCTACCACTGAGTTACTCCCGCTTAAACCAGCCTCAGCTTTCAGCCGTCAGCCCTCAGCTAAAATCCTCGGCTCCCGGCTCGCTCAAGAATTTGCACATTCGCCACTGCAACACAATCTCTGGAGCCGATGACCAGGCATCGAACTCGATGACCTCTCCCTTACCAAGGCGAGTGCTCTACGCAACTGAGCTACCATCGGCAAATGCTTCGTCGACTCCCGCTTCAGCCCAAACTCAGACATCTCAACTCGTGGAGCCGATGACCAGGATTGAACTGGTGACCTCTCCCTTACCAAGGGAGTGCTCTACCAACTGAGCTACATCGGCTTGAACCAGCCTCAGCTTTCAGCCGTCAGCCCTCAGCTAAATCCCGGCCCGGCTCCAGCTGCTACTTCGTTTCACTCTCGCCGTCCGGGTGCATTGCGTCCTTGCGGTGCAGCCAGGTCTTGAGCGCGAACATCGCCAGGACCGCCAGCGTGACCAGGCGAATTCGCTGGTCGCTGAGCGTATGTCCAAGCCAAAATTCCCAACGCCACGAACGCGCCCATCGCCAGCAACAGACGATTCACCGAATCCCTCGCTGGGCTCCTGCTCACTCGCGCCCGCCTCAAGTCTCTGGTGCACAGGGAAGGATTCGAACCTTCGTACCTCCGAGGAGGGGCAGATTTACAGTCTGCTGGCTTTAACCACTCACCCACCTGTGCAGAACTGCGGAACAGTCCGGCCTCTTCTGTCCGCTCCGGCATTCATCGCAGATATTCACGCAGCCTGCGGAGATCGTTCAGACGGATTCTGCAAAAGTACGGATCTTGCAAACGTGAAGAACAGAAATGCGCGCGAGAATGCCATCGCACGCAAACACCACACTTGGAAAATTCCCTTATGGAGTGCCGTTGGAAAATCTGTTAAGCCGCCGCGCCCGCGCCGAATATCCTGCGTCCAGAATCAATGCTGGAGCTGGCGAAGGGATTTGAACCCCTGACCCTCTGATTACAAATCAGATGCTCTACCAACTGAGCTACGCCAGCAGTTCTGAGATCGCGTGCCGCCCTCTCGCAGGGACAACACACCCTCTGATCCCTTCCTAATGTCCGGGACAATTCTAAAAGTTACCATAACGGCATTTTGCGTGCAAGCCGGGGGCGGTTGCATGGGGCGGACGCTTCCTCTCCGGACATCGCTTGCTGCCGTTCCGGCGGCACCTAATGCCGCGTCAATTTTCCGCTTACGCCAGCCAATCTGTGGGAGACTGTACTTATGCCCAAGCGCAATCTTCGCATCATTAAGCGGGTCAAGAACGTTCCGGTGATCGGAATCTGTGAGTTCTGCAAAGTCCAGTTCCAGGCGGAGCATCAGCCGGCTGGACAGCAAGCGCGGGCACAGCGGTAATCCAGCAGCAGTTCAATGCGCACAAGTGCGCGCCGCGGAGCCAGTCCCGGCGGATACAAAAGCTAGTGAGACCATGGTGTGATCAAAACAGCTACGGTGTAGCGATAAGAGTATTGCGGACCAAGACTTGGTGCTCGAGCAGCGGCGATAAGATTAGTATCCGTCAATCCGGACTCGCATCCGGGGAGCAGCCCCGGGCTGGCCGGGATCAGAGGTTCGTTTATTACAGCGGAACTCTTTTCCGACGGATTCGTGGCGTTGTCGGCGTCGGCTTCGGGGTCGAGAACCATCTGCGCTTTCGCGGCGGCGGCATGAGCAGCGCGGGCGGCGCGCGCGATTTCGCCTAAAGTTGGACTCAACTCGGCAAGGCTTTGGGCTGCACTTTGGGAGCCGGTTCCTTGGCGGAGCCCGTGGTCACGGTTTGCTCCCTGTGTTCTGCCGCAGGCGTCTCTTTTATCAGCGCGGTCTTGGGCTCCTGGCCGAATCCAGGGGTCAGCAGTACCAAGAGAGGGATGAGCGCCTTCAACAATGTCTTCATAAGCGAAATTCCGTTTGGCTAAACCTGTGATGCCGCGATCCAGTAACCGATCCGTTCTCTACCTTGGCAGTGCACGTTCGAGTCCATCCTCGCCGCTCGGAAACAGGGTTGCATGTGGCTGCAACGGCATTGGATAACGCTGGCGGAGAGGTTGACAATTATTGTCAGGGAAAAGGTTTTCCACCGCCGGCGGGGAAATGATTTTCCTTGGGCGATTTCAAGTTGCGGCTCTCTGGTGGCAACGTCGAAGTATCGTAGAAGGAAGAGTGTGGCTCTCGGGTCCCGATCGGACGCGTCGTCCACCCCTTCGAGGCCAGCAAAAGAAGAGTTCAGAATCATGAGCGAAAGGATGGGTGGCCCACTCAAGCCTGGTTTTGGCTTGAGTGGGGAGTTCGACAGCTGGACAGAGTCTTCTTGTCGCTCTTTCATGTTTTCGCGTCGTCTATTCCGACTCGATCTCCAGCGCCCCTCACAGCCGCGTGACATCACAACAGCAGGTCCCTCCACTACACTGATCACCGCTTTGCGGTGATCTGCTCTGGTCGGAATGACATAATTGAGGAGATCTGAACATCCCCACTCAAGCCGAAAGCAGGCTTGAGTGGGCCACCCGCCGACATTGACTTGCTACCGCACCGCACCTAACATGGCTTGCTCCATCTCATGATCGGCCAGACCATCTCGCACTACAGAATTGTCTCGAAGCTGGGCGGCGGTGGGATGGGTGTGGTTTACAAAGCGGAAGACACCCGGCTGCACCGTTTTGTCGCACTCAAATTCCTGCCCGACGACGTGGCCAAGAATGCCCAGGCTCTCAGCCGCTTCCAGCGCGAGGCGCAAGCGGCCTCGGCGCTGAACCATCCGAACATCTGCACCATCTACGACATCGGCGAGGAAAACGGCCAGGCGTTTATCGCCATGGAATACCTCGAGGGCGTGACTCTGAAGTATCTGATCGCCGGGCGTCCGGTGGAACTGGACACGCTGCTGGCACTCTCCATCGAGATCGCCGACGCGCTCGACGCGGCGCACGCCAAGGGCATCATTCACCGCGACATCAAGCCCGGAAATATTTTCGTCACCGACCGCGGCCATGCCAAGGTGCTGGACTTCGGCCTGGCGAAAGTCACTGGCACCAGCGGCACCGTGGATGCGGCGGGCGTTCTTTCGCAGGCCACCGCCATGAGCGAAGAGCATCTGACCAGCCCGGGCTCGACGCTGGGCACCGTGGCTTACATGTCTCCCGAGCAGGCCAAGGGGAAAGAACTCGATGCGCGCACCGATCTTTTCTCCTTCGGCGCGGTGCTGTACGAGATGGCCACCGGAACGCTGCCGTTTCGCGGCGACACTTCGGCGCTGATCTTCAACGCGATTCTGGAACGGCTGCCCACGCCGCCGATCCGGCTCAATCCCGATCTGCCCGGAGAGATGGAACGCATCGTCAGCAAGTCGCTGGAGAAGGATCGCAACCTGCGCTACCAGCACGCCGCCGACATGCGCGCCGATTTGCAGCGACTGAAGCGGGACACGGACACGGGGCGAGCAGTGGCTGCCAGTTCCGGAAGCGTCGCCGCGGCCAGCGAGTCAGGTTCGTCTCCATCCGTTCAGGCGACGCAGCCCGGAGCCCGTAGCCCAGCCGGCGGGCCTCCGCCTCCGCCGGCTGCGCTGGCTTCGATTCCTTCATCGTCTTCGGCAAAAATAGTTGCGGCAGCGCCCGGGCAGCCGAGAAAGACGAGCATCTGGAAGATTGCAATTCCGGTCGCGGCTTTGCTCGATTGCGGTTGCGGCCGGGGTCTTCTTCTATTCACGGCGTTCCGCCAAACTTACCGAGAAGGATTCCATCCTGCTGGCTGACTTCGTCAACACCACCGGCGACAGCGTCTTCGACGGAACTTTGAAGCAGGCGCTGGCGGTGCAGCTGGAGCAGTCTCCGTATCTGAACATTCTGCCGCAGTCGCGGATACAGCAAGCGTTGCGCTTCATGGGCCGTTCTCCCGATGAGCGGCTGACCAGCGATGTGGCGCGGGAAATCTGCCTGCGGGAGGGCATCCGGGCGATGCTGACCGGCTCCATCTCAGCTCTCGGCACTCACTTCGTCATTGACCTGAATGCGGTCAACGCCCAGACCGGCGATTCGCTGGGCCGGGCGCAAGTGGAGGCCGAGAGCAAAGAGCAGGTGCTGAAATCGCTGGACCAGGCGGCCTCGGATCTGCGGCAAAAGCTGGGCGAGTCGATCGGGTCGGTACAGAAGTTCGCCACCCCGCTGGAGCAGGCTACGACATCTTCCTTGGAGGCGTTGCAGGCCTTCACCCTGGGACAAGCGGAGCACTCAAAGCTGGAGGACGAGAAGGCGATTCCCCATCTAAAGCGCGCCATCGAACTGGACCCGAACTTTGCCATGGCCTATGCCACCCTGGGCGTGGTTTACGGCAACCTGACCCAAACCAAACAGCAACTGGACAACTTGAGCAAGGCGTTCGACCTGAAGGATCGGGCAAGCGAACGGGAGAAGTTTTACATCTCTGCCCACTATTACAGCGAGGTCACCGGAGAGGTCGACAAGTCCATAGCGATCTATGAGCAGTGGAAGCAGACCTATCCCCGCGACAGCGTTCCCTGGGACAACCTGGCGCTTCGCTACGAGTCGACCGGACAGCCGGAAAAGTCGGTGGCCAATGCCAGTGAAGCGATGCGCCTCAATGAGAAAGATCGGTTTGCCTACTCGAACCTGTCCGAGGCTTACGAGCGCCTGGGTCGCTATGACGAAGCCAAGACTGTTCTTGACCAGGCCTCGGCGCGGGATTGCGACTTCGCCTTCCGATTCCGGCGCGCAACTACGAACTGGCCTTCATCCGCGGCGATGAGGCTGGAATGCAGCGCGCTGTGGAGTCGGCGAAAGGGGAATTCGTTTGAGCCGATCATGCTCCTGATCCACGGCACATGGCGCAATGCGCTTTAGGGAAGATACAGAGTGCGAGGCAAATCTTTGCCCAGGGCGTCAGCCTGGCTGAAAACGAGCGGCTTTAAGGAGCTCGCCGGGGGGATCCGGCTGCTCGACGCAGTCTTGCCAGGCTGAGGTGGGCAATCAGGCCCTCGCCCGGCAGATCGCCTTGCAAGCGCTTGGCCTCTTCGATGATCGGGATACGCGTCAATTGGCTGTCGATGTACTGGCCCGCGCCGGCGACGCCAGCCGATCGCAGAAATTGATTGATGAGCTGGCCAAAGATTTCCCCACCGACACGCTGCTGAATGCCGTCTGGCTGCCGGTGGCACGGGCGACGAACCAGATCAGAGCCGACCAGCCCGGACAAGCCGTTGACACCCTGGAAGCTGCCGCACCTTACGAATTGGGCTCGCCCCCCGATGGCGCCAGCTACTGGCCGATGTATGTTCGCGGGGAAGCCTACTTGCGTTTGCGCAATGGGGTCAAGGCGGCCACCGAGTATCAGAAGATTCTGGATCACCGCGGCGTCGACCCGACCAGCCCGCTCTATTCTCTGGCCCGGCTGGGTCTGGGGCGCGCCTACGCGCTGCAAGGGGACGCGGCCAAAGCCAAGGCAGCTTACCAGGACTTCTTCGCCGCATGGAAAGATGCCGACCCGGATGTCCCTATCCTGAAGCAAGCCAAGGCGGAATACGCCAAGCTGCAATAGCCGAGACATGTGAGGCAGCCGCTCTGTCAGTACTCGTGTGGCGCGGGCGTCCCGCCCGTCCGGTTTTGCCTGGACTTCCAGCGCTCACACAGTCACAGCACTTCCACTGAAATGCGGCGGGCGAGGACGCCCGCCTCACGACACATGACTGACGAGGGCGGCTGTCCCCACGTGTGCTCTGGTTGCCAGAGCGCGGCGCAGGTGCGAACCTGCTATGATTATTGCTCCCTGACCGCCGCCGGGCTGCCCCTGGCGGACGGCCATATTCATGCGCATACGACGTAGACTCCCCATCCTGTTCGGCGTGGTGCTGGTCGCCGCCGCCGTCGCCCTGGTAGTCGTGTTGCGCAAGCACGCCCCGCCTGAACCCGCCCGCCTTCTCCCTGGAGCGGACGGCTATTTTTACGTCAATCTGAAATGGGTGCGTCGCGCTGACATCGCGGGGCAGTTACCGGAAGTCCCCCACGAAGCGGAGTACCAGCAGTTTATCCAGGCCACCGGCTTTCAGTTCGAGCGCGATCTGGATCAGGCCGCCTTTGCCATCCACTATCCGGCGAGCAAATCCGGAACCGCGCCCGGGGCCAAGCCGGCCGCCCCGGAGCCGCCGCGATTCTCCGAAATCTTTGTTGGCAGGATTGAAGGGGAGCGACTGCGGGCGTATCTGGGGAAGATCTCAGGTTCGGTCGACAACTACCGTTCCACTGATATCTACAATATCCCGCTCGAGGGCCGCACGCTGCGAGTGGCGATCCTGGGCTTTGACACGGTGGCGGCCTCGAACCACGACGATCCCATGGTGATCCGGAGCATCATCGACCGCTCGCGCAAGCTGGCTTCCCCGTTCGGGGGCCCGGCGCTGTTGCGCCGATACTACAAATACGTTCCTATCGCCAGCCTGGGGTGGGCGATTTTCAAGGTCGACCCGGCCGATGGATCGCCGAACCGGAGCACGCCTCTCATTCCTATTCAACAAGCCGGCCACGGTCGTCGCCTCGGCGCGGTATCTGGGCCGGGTACACTTCCGGGCCGAAGCCTTTACCGACAGCAATGACGAGGCTCAGCGCCTGACCGAGCAGCTGGATACCTTTCTCCAGCTTTTTCATGCCGCCGAGGGTACGGTCTCGACCCCGGGAAACGATCCGGACGTAAAGGCGTTCTTCGATGGATTGAAGGTGCAGCAACATGACGATCGCACGGTGTTGACGGCGGCTATCCCGCCGGGCTTCATCCGCAAGGCGGTGGCAGCGCCGCCTGCAGAAATGCTGCCGGAGACCACCACCTGCGCGCTCCTCCCGCCAGCAAATCACAAAGCAAATAACTGAAACATTGGCACTCGGAGCGCATCTGTTGGGATGGCGCATGCGAGCTGACTGCCGAGCCTAATAGCATAGGGCTCGGCCGCGGAGTAACCAGATCGTTACTGATCGTTCCAGAATTCGATTGAGGAGCGCAGATTTGGCTCCAGCAGGGTACAATGAGTCCGGATGTCCACTCTTCCTCTTCCCATTGCGGCGTTTCTGGCGGGGCTGGTTTCCTTCCTGTCGCCTTGCGTGCTGCCGCTGGTTCCCGGCTATGTGTCGCTGATCTCGGGGGCGGGTGTGGAGGAACTGAAAGCGCCGGAGTCCCGGCTGCTCAGCAAGTCATGCTGAACTCGGTCGGCTTCATTCTGGGCTTCAGCGTTGTGTTCGTTACCCTGGGCGCGATTTCCACCGAAGTGGGTCAGTTGCTGGCGCGCTACAAGTCGGTGCTGGCGCAGGTGGCGGGTGTGGTCATCATCCTGTTTCGGGCTGCACCTGACCGGCCTGTTCAAGATCAAGGCCCTGTACACCGACGCGCGGCTGCACAGCGTGAAAGGCGGGAGCACACCGTGGGGAGCGTTCCTGATCGGTTTCGCCTTCGCTTTTGGCTGGACGCCCTGCGTGGGCCCGATCCTGGCCGTCATCCTCGGCTTTGCCGCGGCCCAGGATTCCGTGAGCAAGGGGATTTTCCTGCTGGCGGTGTACTCGAT
The DNA here is from genome assembly GCA_963812465.1 of Terriglobia bacterium. Classification (GTDB taxonomy): domain Bacteria; phylum Acidobacteriota; class Terriglobia; order Terriglobales; family Acidobacteriaceae; genus JAIQFF01. Next base: position 17,806 of record CAWEVE010000027.1, on the reverse strand, counting down.
CGGGATTGGCTGTGCCTTTTCTGCTGACCTCGCTCGGTATCGAGCGATTTCTCAAGTTTTACAGCCGCTTCCGGATGCACATGCATGTGCTGGAAGTGGCCAGCGGCGGGTTGCTGATCGTGCTGGGCGCGCTGCTGGTGTTTGGGCGCTTCACCATCATCTCTAACTATCTGTCATTCCTGAACCGATTCGCGCTTTGATTTTCACGATCATGATCCGCACTACAAACAGGAGTCTGTCGTGAAACGCGATCCAGTCGTCATTATCGTCGTCGCCATGGTGGTGACCGTCATGCTGGTTTTCGGATTTCAGATGGCACGGCGCAACACCGGCCGGGTAGCCAGCACCGGCCCCAGCATGAAGGGACAGACCGCGCCGGATTTCGAGCTGCAATCGCTCGATGGCAAGACCGTGCATCTGTCAGACTTCCGCGGCAAGGGTGTGTTGCTGAACTTCTGGGCCACGTGGTGCCAGCCCTGCAAGATCGAGATGCCCTGGTTCGCCGAGCTGCAAAAACAGTATGGACCGCAGGGATTGCAGATCGTGGGTATCGCCATGGACGACGCCAGCCCGGAGGAGATCGGCAAGTTCGCGCACGACCTGGGCGTGAACTATCCGATTCTGGTGGGTAAGGAAGCTGTCGGAGACGCCTACGGCGGGGTGCAGTTCCTGCCGGCAACCTTTTATATTGGGCGCGATGGCAAGGTGATCGACAAAGTCTTCGGGCTGAAGGGCCGGGGCGAAATCGAGGACAGCGTGAAAAAGGCCCTGGCCGAGGGTCAGCCGGTACAAGCGCAAAAGTAATGTAGGCGGCAAGGCCAAATCCTTCTAACCTTACTTCTATGATGCGCTGCTGCGCAAAATCGCGCATGGCCTGGTCTTGCTGGCCGCACTGGCGTTTGCCCAGGAAGTCTCCATGCCGGAAAACCAGGGCATTCCGGGAAGAAAAAGTCCCTCGGTAACCATGTCACCTGCGCCGGTTGCGACCGTCACCCGAGGCAAGGCCAACACGGTAAACCTGCGCTTTCATGTGAGCTCGGGATTCCACGTAAATTCCAACAAGCCGAAATCTGAATTCCTCATTCCGACCGCGCTTAAGCTGAGCGCTCCCACCGACATTGTGATCGGCAGAGTGAGCTATCCCCCGGCCAAGGAAATGAGCTTTGCGTTTGCTCCGGAAGAAAAACTAAGCGTGTACACGGGCGAGTTTCCGGTGGCCGTCGAAGTCCGCCCGCTGGCCAGTGTCGTGACCAGCGAAATACATGATCCGGGGCGAACTGAAATACCAGGCTTGCGACAATGCCGCTTGCTATCCCCCCAAGAAATTGCCGGTACAGTTCGAGGTCAAGGTGGTGAAGGGCCCTCCGCCGCACCGCAAGAATCCCGGCCAGAGCCCACACGTGCATCTGTAATGCTTGAAACCTTGAGCCGCCAGAGTACAATGGCCGGACGTAAGGCAACGCTTGACCGAAGAAATATCGTGTTGAGGCCGCGCCGGACGAACCCATGGATCGGCTTTCCCGAGAGGAAACAGCAACATGATGAGACAGGGACGGCGGAGTTTCTGCCCGCTGAATTGCTGTCTCCCAGAGCCCTACCTGATCCAGATCTGAAAAACACATCTTCCGACAGTCTTCCCGGTTACATCGCTGAAAGCGTGCTTCGGACCCTGCCTAACGATTTGACCAGAATGATCTACCTGGCCTCGCTGCGGGATTGCAACAGCGGGCTGTATCTGCATCCCGAACTCTCCCGCCAGAGGGTCTTCAGTGCCGCCGACCGGGCGCTGCGAGCTTGCCATGAGCAGGTTTTTCGCCGCCTTCTGACCACACGATTGCCGGACTATGTGAGCCAGTTGCAGGAATACATCCGCTACACGCGCGGCGAAACCATCACGATGCTGAATACCTGGAGGTCTCTGCAGGCCTACCGGGCGACAGTTCCGGTGGGAACGGCGTCCATATCCGCAGAGCTGTTCTTTCTGAATATCAGTGTCGCGCTGGAAATTCTGGGCCAGCGAATGCCGGAGTTGCAGCCGCAGCAGTCCTGACCGCCTTCAGGATGGCATCTTACATTTCAGACGGAAATTTCACTGAGCCTCTACCCCGTAGACTGAAGGTTGGCACCGCCGTTCGGCAATTGCTCAAAGGGAAGCCAGGCATTGATTACGCGGCCGATCACGGAAGCCTCGCGCGGAACCTTGAAGCGTCTAACGGGCTGGCGGGAGAGGGGATAAGGCAGCAAGGTCAGTTCCTTGCCTTCCAGTTGACACCAGCAACAACTGTGCCCGTCCGTATGCCAGACCAGGTAGACCGGACGTTCGCGCATGGTTCTCCAGTCAAAAACCTGCACTGCGTTTTGCATTACGTCGACTTCCACCAGAGAGCCCGGAGGAATCAGATCGCCCATGGTGTCATCCTTCAGGCCGACCACGGCGTAGCGGTATCGCCTGGGATCGAGGCGCTTGCGCAGGGCCGGCGGCAAAGCAGCCAGTTCCTGCGGCGTTCAACTTGAGCAAGTTGGTCTCGTGACTGTTGAGGCTGGCATCGAAGTTGAGCTGAAAGCGGAAGCTGGGTTCGCGTGCTTCGCTAGGTCTCCAGGCGGGAGGCTGGGTTCCAGCTGACCGGCGAATTGGTCTGACTTCGCTGGGGTCAATTCCAAAGCACCAACAGAAGCTCTTCCAGAGAAACTTTGAGGCAAGCCGCCAGGCTGAAAAGTTTGTGAATGCTGGGGACCGATCCGGTTTCGACATCGGCCAGGGTGGAATGCGAAACGTAGAAATCGGCGTTGCCCTTGACGTCGGCAATCGAGCGGCTGATGCGTTCGATGTCGCTGGACTTAACAAAGCGCTCTTCCCGCAACTCTCGAATCCATTTACCCGAGTCCATGTTGTGGCCCGTAACTTCCTGCCTTGCATCCGCAAATTCGCTGATCATGAAAGCAGCCGACGTCTGCGAAATGCCTGAACAAGCCGGAGAGAATTACTCCGCTTCCTGCAGCTTTTCGTGTGATGAAAAAGAAAATCGACGACCCGCAGGGGGGCGCATCTCGTCGCCAGGATCAAACCCTAACCTGCTTTCAAAGCCTGATTAAGGTCCCACTGTCGTTGTTGCCGGACCCGGCTGAGGTAACTGAGCAATTCCTCATATGGAATTTCAAATGCCGGAACCGACAACGTCCACCCAGGAAAGAGCCATTTCAGCCTCAAGTACGGCTGAACGTAGCATCAAGTTTACACGAAGCCGAAGCGCGCCATGGATCAAATCCTCGGCCTCCTTGCTAGCGCCAGCGCCGGGATTCGCTCCCGCCTTTGCCAGTTGTCCCAGCTTCATCAACATGGCAGCATTCTTTCCGATCAATTCCAGCGAGCGCAGTGCCAGGGCCAACCGTGCTCTTTGGAAACGGCGGAACTCTGCCGGAGCAAACATCTTCGGCGGAGATACTCTTCTTCCGCCGGGATCGAGAAGAATGCGAAACGCCGCCAGATCCACTTCATGTTTCTTTCTTCCCAGTCGTCCAGAGCTGCGGATTTGGGGCAGCCCGGGGACGAAGATGGTCCAGACCAGCCAAAGGGACGACAGAACGACGGCAAGAGAATTGACTAGCGTTGATACCACTTGTTGATGCGTTCTCGTTAAGCGCGTTGTTCCAGTTTGCCAGTTCGTTGACTGGGCAAGCTCTCGACCGGTGTTTTGGCGCGCGGCTTCAAAAAATAAAAGGCCCAGTCATGACCGCGAGATTATATGCGGCAGAACCCAACTAAGGCAAAGGCGGTGTCGCTTTACAAAATGCAGATGTGACCGACCCTCCAGCAAAGCCAGATCCAGGGCCGAGTAAATCCCGAATCCCGCAGCGATCCCCAGGGAATAGTGATGCCAGGTCAAGCCCAGGCGGGACATGAGCGAAATCAAGACGATCAGCAAACACACTTGCAACACTCTAGCCGATCGTTCCATCAGAATGATCATCTGGAAGTACCCGTCCGTTCCGCTGGGACTGCTGGTGCGGAGCAGGGCCAGGGCGGACGCGGTTGCAATTACCGCCACAATCCAGATCCACCGGAAAACAAATCGCAGGAACGGATAGGGCCGGAACAAATGCCAAAGGATCTCAACAATGACGCCCAGACTCAGAAGGATTGCCGAGCGCGTCTCCCCACCAGAAAACCAGGGCATAGCGATCGGTGGTGTTGGGCGAAGAGCAGAAGAAGAACATCGCGCGCAGGTCACCAGCACCGTGTAGCTGAAAAAAAAGGGGAATACTCTGACCAGGCCACGCCAGACCATCACCGAGCGATCGCAGCCTGCAGCGCGAGAGGCACAAACCACAAGATTGATGATGCAAGTGAGAGAATCTCATGGGCCGCAATGGCAGGCTACTCGCAAACCACGCGGCCCACAAGGATTTTCAAAGTATTCGGCGCGTACGCCGCAGCTTCTACTGTCCCGGGCAATTGCCCGGTGAGCATATTCGGTCTCGGCGCCCCACCGTCCGCCATACGAGGTGGTGACACAGCGCCTAACAGCAACAGGGTTACAAGAATCAAATGAACCATCTTTTTCATGAGGAACTCTCCAGTGGGATTGAATCCTCCCACTCGAAACACACCATACTTTTTTTACCGGGAAATTTTGGGAGTGTTCGAAAAGCGCGCGATACGCGCGCCGCCCTCGTCGGTCGACCGACAAAAATTAATGAAGGAGGGATCATCGGTTCGCGAACGGAGAAGTGCGAAGCAGCCCCAGGTTCCTCATTCTGGTTAAGGATTTCTAATCTGAGCTTGGAAATACGGTTGCAGGGAGAAATCCGCTGCCTTCCGTGCTGGGTGCGCGGACGCAGGCTATGGATTGCCGCGATGCGTGGAAGCGTGTCCGGGACAGAATGTACGCGGCAACCGGAGCACCGCTTTCGACCGTCGGTCAACCGACCGGCTGGCCTGAATCTCAATTCCGGGCCCGGTAAAAACTTATGCTGGTGCCAGATTTCGGATTACCGTAAAGTATGGCATCCCGCAAAGGCACTGCCCTGTTACCCCGGGCCGGCGGCGACGGCGAGTCTGGTCTTGCTGATCCTGCTGGTGCTGGTTCCGTGCGCAGTTCTTTTCTTCACTATCAATCCCGAGGTAGTTTCCCGACCCTTACGATTCTCTGAGCTTCCTGTGATCTTGCTGGGCGGTCTGGGCAATGTTGTCACTGTGGGCGGGCTTGGATTCGTCACGGCTATTGCGCCTCTGGGCAAGCCCGTGGACCCGCTGGGCCCGCAAGCCGTGTGGGGCATGTTGCTGGGAGCGCTGAATATCGGGGCATCGCTTCTGGTGGTCATGCTGCGATACATCGCGCTGAAAGCGAGGCGAATACCTGGCGAAGCCAGCCGGTAATACGGGAAGGGAGCCGAGACTTGGCGCGCGGAATTTTCGCGATTGCGCGGACGCCTTCCAGGCTGACCATCCCGAAACATGTGGTTGATTCCGCGCCCGCGAGGATGCACCAAGAGAGCCATCTGCCTCCGCGTCACCGAGGAGAAAAGTCGAGCTAGTATCGATGAATGGGCGTGGACCGCCACGGTGCGGGGTCGTGTTTCGAATGCCCGTCGCGGATACCTGCTTTTCGCCAGCCGTAAGGCGGCGAAGATGCTGTGCGCGCAGTATGTCCGGGCGGCCCGCGTCCGAGAGCATCAGGAATATCTTGAGGCACGCGGGTACACCGCTGCCCAGCTTTCAGTTGCGACACTGCCAAGCTCTACGGAAGCATCCTCCTATTTCATTCCGCCAACATTTCTCTACAAGCTCAGAAGTGCGGGATTTCGCCACCGATCTGCCAGATCGCAGCATTGAGCGAAATTACTTCTTACCGCTTCGTCGACTGGATGAAATTCTGTGGGTTTGATCTGCACCAGATTCCTCGTCTGCAGTTGCGTCTGCACAGCGAACGCACGGTTCTGGTCACGCCCATAGAATTTGGAACTGCGTTGTGTTCGCCGTCTTCTCCGCCGGATGAATCGGTTTGTGTTCCACCCATGAACACGCGACAGGACCGGTACGGAAGCAGCAGCGGATGCTGTCGTTATCTGTTCGCGAAGATCGGGCGCCGCGATGCCTCTGGTTTCCCGGGCTCAAGCCCGGGCATCGTGGTCCGCGTCGATCCTAGATATCGGCAACCGATTCGAGGTGCGAGTGAAGCTTCGTGCACACGATCCGCTGTGGCTGGTGGAGCAGGCGAGCGGACTGACCTGTTGCCGGGTCAGTGGATAGAGGACCAGGAGATTGTCTTGCTGCCGAACCGCCCGCCTTGGGGAAGCTGGCCGTTGCGGGTGCCGACCGAGGCGCGCATCCTGGGTTTGGTGGATACTGACGGGTTTCGTCCTGCGCAGGAATTTGCCGTGCAACCCATAGCCCGGCCCGTAAAGATCGAACATCGGCTCTCCTGCCGCGGCAAACCGACAATCAAACTTTCCGTCTTCTCCGAGTCTCACGCCGCCGTACCGGACTGACGTTCCGGGAAGCGCACCGGCTCACTCGTGTCATCGCGAACTCCAGGGGAATCCGGGACTACTGCAGTTGCGCTCGGGTTGCTCTCTGATTATGAGGCCGTGGGTCGGCTGCCTCGCCATATCGCCAAGATCATCAGTCTCTGTGTTGTCGTTTTGCATGGATATTCGCGAAGTGCTGGAAGTGGCCGGAGTTATGATTGACGATTCCGCCAAGATGCCTCTGCTGGTTTACGATCCTTCCCTTCAGCGCGCGCCGACCTCGCTCGACGAGGCCACGTATTACCGAACCATCGGCATCGGCGCACGCTATCGAGACCGGGGGCCGGTCGGCTCCAGAACATTTCCAGAATCTAGGTTGGGATTGGGGACATGCAGGCCATGCAGGTCCCGGCGGGCAAAGCCGCACGGTCTCAACCCAATACCGAAGTCCGCGAGCTGCGCTCGCCCACCCTGACGGGGGCGACCGTGCCTACGTGTCAGCTTGACTTCTCAAACTGGCCGCCACCTTGTCGCGTGACTTCAGTAACCAACGCTGATGTTACTTACCAAAGCCGGATTTTAGTGCCACTCTGCAAGTGACTCTGGTGTTTTGACTCGGGCACAGACTGACCCTACGATAATCGCTGCACCGGAGATCTCCCGCTTCCGGCCATTCTCTCCCCAAGTACTGTGGTTTAGGTGATCCGCCGACGAGGCGGCAAATGGAGGCTGGGCCAGGTAATGCAGCGCACTCGTCAAACAAGATTGTTGCAGCGTCACTCCTCTGCTGGTTCCCGCGGCTTCAGCCTGCTTGAACTGATGATCGTGGTCTCGTTGTTCATGGTGGTTGCCGGCATGACATTCATGGCCATACAACCTGCCTTGAAAGATGCCCGGGCGAACCAGGCGTTTGATCGCGTGCTGATGCAGCTGCGAATCGCCCGCCAGCGCGCGATTGCGGAACGCAAGCAATACATCGTGTGCTTCGGAACTCCGGTGCCGCTCGGCGCCCTTACCCCGCTGGTCCGCGCCCACCACGAAAAGCATTCAACTTTTCCGATGGGATGCTGGTACGGCTCTCTCGGCGGCGGTGCAGATTTCCGAAAATCAGCTGCCCACCGACATGCAGTTCCAGGTTGTGAATGGTATCCCGAACACCGCGGCGACGGTGCCGGACGGATTCGGAACTGGGACCGTCGCTATCGACTTTGACCAAGGCGTCGGCGGCGGCGCCATCAAGAATCAGGTGATGTTCATGCCCGACGGCTCGGCGCGTGACACCGCCGGAAACTTGAATAGCGGAATCATCTACGTCGGCCGGAACGGAGATATTTACAGCGTGCATGCCATCACTTTGTACGGGGCCACGGGAAGAATTCGCGGATGGCGCCTGCTGAATTCAGGCGGGCCGCTCTGGTACGAACAGTAAATGTTACGAACAAAGTGAGCACGAACAAATTGGTACGAACAATGAAGATGCCAAGCCAGATCGGAACGAAACATACGCAGCAGGGATTCGCGCTGGTTGAAACCCTGATTGCCATCGTGGTGTTGATGATCGGATTGCTGGCCGTGCTGGCCACGTTTGCGCTGGCCGTCGGCAACACGACTGCCGTTCAGAACGACAGCATCGCCCGCCAAAAAGCGGCGGAGGCCATCGAAAGCATTTACACCGCGCGCCAAACCAGCCAGTTGGTATTCGACCAGATTCAGAACCAGGGCGCGGGCACGGGGATTTTCACGGTGGGATTTACGCCGATGACCGATCCCGGTCCCGACGGCCTGGATAACACCGGCGACGATGTTCCCGCTGTGCCCATTCGATTGCCGGGGCAGAGCGGGGTCATCATCAATACCGTGCCGCCAGACATATTGGTGAATCTGGGCCAGTTTCACGCGGCAGGTTCAGATCACCAACGTGCCCGGAAATCCCAACGTGCGACAGATTACGGTCACCGTGCGTTACCCGGTGCCGCAGGGCTGGTACAAGACGTATCAGGTGCAGGCACTAATTTCGTCGTACCGGTAATGAGGAGAGACATGAGATCCACCGAATCTAAACGCGCGCGGCTTCAGTCTGATCGAGTTGCTGGTGGCCGTGGCGCTGGGCCTGATCGTGATGGCTGCTACCACGCAGCTGTTCAAGAACGGGATGGACGCGACGATTCTGGTCTCGCAGACGTCGGAGATGCAGCAAAACGCTCGCGCCACGCTGAACCTGATCGCGAAGGACGTAAGCATGGCCGGTTCCGGCCTGCCCTCCGGTGGCATGGCGTTGCCCAACGGCGGTGGAGCGACTGTCTCATTGTTTGGTGTTGATCCCGCCAAGACCTGGCTGGCCAACAACGGCTACCCGGCCGGAACTGTCGGCGGAGTCGCAGTTCCCAATTTTCTCTTCGGCATTATTCCCGGGCCGGCCAACGGAATTGAAAAGGGCGGACCGGCAACCATCACGGCCACGGGAAAGGGCTCGGATGCCATTACCGCAATTTACGCCGACTACGCGTTCCCGCTGAATCAGTACATCGCTACATTTCCCGCCGCCAATCCCAACGGAGACGTGGTCAACTTCGCGCCTCCCGTGGTTCCGCCGGCAGGTTTTCCGGCCATTCAGTCGCCTACGGGTCTGCAGGTGGGTGATTTGATCCTGCTGACGAATCCCGGCGGCAGCGCGGTCGGGGAAATCACAGGTATCGCGGCAGGGCAGTGGGCAGCACCAACGTGACCTTTGCCAACGGCGATCCGCTGAAGATGAACCAGTCGGGAGCAACCAAGGGAAACATCAAGGCCCTGATTGCCGGAGGCGCTCCGGTCGCTAACCGGATCTGGGCGGTCACCTATTTCATCGAAGTTCCTGCCGCCGCGACTTTGCAGCCGCCCCGTCTGATGCGTCAGGTCAACGGGCAACCGGCCTCGCCTGTCGCCGACAACATTATCAATTTGCAAGTCACCTACGACCTGTGTGACGGCACCAACGGTCCGAACTGCTCGGGCGTGGCCAATCCGCTGTTGGCCCCTTTTTCGCCGACGCAGATTCACAAGGTGAACATTCAGATTATGGGACAGACGCTCACTTCTTACGGAAACAAGTCCAGAAGCACGGTATTGGCTACGTCCGTGAGCACGCGCAGCCTGTCGTTCAAGGATCGCTATCAACTAGAAATTCGCCAGTGAAGAGAGGTACGAGTATTCAGGAGATCATCATTATGAGTAGGGTTAAGGGCCGATCACGGGGATTCACTCTGATCGCCAGTCTGCTGGTGCTGACTTTGTTGTCCGCCATCGCTGTGGGCCTTCTGTTCATGGTCCAGGGCGCTGGCCAGGTGGGCAACAATGATCTGGAGACCAATCGGGCGTATTACGGCGCAGAGTCGGGCATGGAGTTGCTCACCGCCAATCTCGCGGCACTCTACCAGCAGTCGCAGTCGCCGACACCGGCACAGCTCAACGCTCTGGCCAACAATCCGCCGGACCGCACCATGATCGGGTCCATGAATTATCAGGAGAGCATCAACTGGACGCCGGACGCCAACGGCAACCCGGCCAGCACCACCAGCGTCATCAGCGCCGGAACCAACGCCGGCCTCACCGCGGAAATCATTCCGCTCACGCTGAAAGTGGCTGCCACGCGGCCCGGCGGAGCATCGGTGAACATGACTCGCGGCGTGGAAGTGGCGCTCATCCCGGTGTTCCAGTTCGGTGTCTTCTCGGATAGCGATTTGAGTTACTTCGCCGGCCCTCCATTTCGCCTTTCAGGGCCGCGTGCACACCAACGGCAACCTGTTCCTGGCGGCGAACTCGGGACCGCTGGTCATCGATGCCAAGACGACTGCGGTCGGCGAAATTATCCGTGATCGCCTGGCCAACAATTACACCGCTGCCGGCGACTATGCGGGCGACGTATACGTACCCTTTACCAACCATGATTGCGATCCGCCCAATCGACCACCGGCAATGCCAGCTGCCTGAAATTCACCATCCCGCCGGCCAGCTGGAGCGGCGGAATTCCGCCCGCTGGCGTCCAGACCAACGTCGCACCTGGACCAACACCTCGACGCGGCACCTTCAACTTCATGATCGGCAACAGAACTCCATGGGAGTGCAGCCGCTGACGCTTCCTTTCGTGCAAGGTGCGAATGGCGCGGCGCAGCAGATCCAGATTATCCGCAAGCCGCCGGCTGGCGAATTCGCCGACTTCCCCGACGGGATCGTCGCGTGAGTTTAATAAAGCCAATATTCGGGTCCTGCTGGCCAGCACCCAGGCTGATCTGCGTACCGGACCGGCCGGCCTTGTTGGCGACGGCCAAAATATTAATCTGACCTGAAAGCAAAGGCAACCGGCGACGTCGTAAACGGCCGTGGGTTTGCCTTGGGCGATGGCTCAGAACAGGCGAAGAGCCTACCTTGGATGGGAAACGGAACCGCCAAGGACGCGAACTGGGTTCCTCAACCGGCGGCGTGCCGCGTGGCACAACCCTGGCCGCCTGGTGGATGGCTGGTTGCGCGTCGAATATAAAAATACTGCCGGCAACTGGATCGGGATCACCACCAGTGGATGGGCCGGGGTTTCGCGCGCGGCACTGCTACCTCCGGCCGCTCCGCTCGCCGGAAATACCGTGCATCCCAACGCGATTCTGATTTTCCAGCAGCTGGCGGAGCGACCCGAATGGCGTTGCCACCGACGCGGCAGATGCACCCAGCAACACTTGACGCGCCACCGCGGCTACTTCGCAGTACGGTTGCTATCCCATCAACTTTTATGATCCGCGCGAAGGCTTTCCCCGCGACGCGCTCCCGGCCGGCATGGCCGGCACGCAGTGCTATGTGAACGGGATCATGAATGCGGTCGAACTCGACGTAGGCAACCTGAACAATGGTTGCAAGGCTTCGGCGCTGGCACCGGCTTGGTTGATTTACAGCGGCCAGAACGGTTACCTGCTCTTCTTCTCGGACCGCCGCGGCATGATGGCCGACCCGTATGACGTCGGCAACTACGCAGGGCGAATACGGCTTCGAAGATGTAATCAACTCGCGGCTCTGCCACCGGAACACCGGACGGAGCGCTGGAGCCGCTGGTCAACATGGCTTTTCGCCCGAAGACGTTGACGAGAACGCTCTGCTGGACAGTTGGGGCGCAGCCGACGTAGGCAATGGTTTGAAGGCCACATTCGCCATCAACACCGCAAGCAATCCTTACCAGTCGGTCGATTGCCTGGATGGAGGCCGGCAAAATATCGTGACCGGCGCCCGCCACGTATTGAGACTGGTGGATGGCGGCCTGAAAAACCTGCCGGTTCGCTCCGGACAATGGTCTGGGTGGCTTTACCGTGGCCTCGGAAAATCCAGTGTATGTGATGGGGAATTACAACTCCGACGACACCGATCCTTTCTGGGGAAATCCCACCGGAGCCGGCGGACATCAATCACGCCGCCGCAGCGGTCATCGCCGACTCCGTGACCTTGCTTCTCCAACAACTGGATCAGACCTGAACAGCCTGCAGAATCGCGCTGAATCTGGCGCGGACCGCTCGGGCTACGACCACCTACTACCGGCATGGCGATCGCGGGCGGAAAGAATATGAACTTCCCTCAAGCCGCGGCACTGGAACCGCAGCTGACTTCGGCACCGACGGCGGCGTGCACAACTTCCTGCGCTACATCGAAGCCTGGGGCGGAACGCTCAGCTATCGCGGCTCGCTGGTCAGCCTGTACTACTCCCAGTACGCCACGGGCACGTTCAAGTGCTGCACCCTGGTGTACAGCCCGCCAACCCGCAACTACTACTTCGACTCGGCGTTCCTGGATCCGAACAAGTTGCCTCCAGGCACGCCCATGTTGCAGGACGTAGTGAACCTGACCTACTGGCAGGACTTCAAACCTTACTAGAAATGTGGTGCGCCGGCCTGATGAAGGGCCGGCGCATTTCACCAAAGTCTTTGTCACCTACAAACCACGTAGGCCCGGACGTCCTCGTCTGGGCGGGCGAGCGAAGCTCGCCTTAGTTTTGATCACGCCAGATCAAACAACTGCCGGGCTTCGCCCGGCTGGGCGGGCGGGGCGCCCGCCCCTACGTGGTTTGGGTGGCTTACTTTTTCTTTCTTTGGCGGCGTGGCGGGCGGCTGTGCGCTCTTGCAGTGCGAGCGTGACGACCCGAAGCATGTCATCCCAGGGGGCGGGTTTGCCGGTCCAGATTTCGAACTGGCGGGCCGCCTGGTGGACGAACATTTCGATGCCCGGGAATGACTTCCGCGCCGCGCGTCTTTGGCCATCTTCATCAGCCGGGTCTCCGGCGGATCGTAGACCATGTCGAAAACGTAACGGGCGTTGATCTCGTTCTCGTTCAGCGGCGATTCGCGGGTGTTCCCCATGCCGACCGGAGTGGCGTTGATGATCACATCGAAGGCCAGCTTCTTCAGGTCGGCGCGCTTGAGTGTACTGCGCTCTGGCCTGGCGAGCCAGTTTCTGCGCCGGGGCGGCGCTGCGATTCAGAATGTAAACTTCGGCTCCGCGCTCTTTGAGTCCAAACACCGCGGCGCGGGCCGCGCCGCCCGCGCCCAGCACCAGGATCTTGGCTTTCTCCAAGCGTGATGCGCTGCTCCAGCGGACGCACGACGCCGGCGGCGTCGGTGTTGAAGCCGTAAAGCTTGCCATCCTGCGCCCGCACCACTGTGTTGCAGGCGCCGATCTTCGTGGTGTGCGAGTCGGTGTTGTCGAGATGCTCGACGATCGGCTTCCTTGTACGGCATGGTGATGGAGAGGCCGTGGATCGGAATGTCGCGCACGCAGCCCAGCAGATCTTTCAGAGTCTTGGCGTGCAGCGCAAGGTAGACGCCGTTTACGTTCTCGCGGCGCAGCGCTGCATTCATGATGGCCGGCGAAAGAGAATGCGCCACCGGATCTCCGGCCACGCCATACACCCGGGTGGCCGCATCCACCTGCTCGATGCGATAGGTGCTGCGCAATTCCTGCGCGGTGACCTGGCCGGGAGCAGTTTTCTCGTCCGCGCTGACCGCGGCGAAAGTAAACACGCTGCCCGCGCGCACTCCCAGCACCCGGCTGATGATGCCCTGCTCGCCCATGCACAGACCGACCAGCGAATGCCGGTCGCTGTGCTTCTCCAGAAACTTCATCATGACGACGTTGTCGTAGAGCGTGGTGGCGGTGCTGACGATCTTGTAGAAATCGGCGGGAATGGCCACCATCTTTTCCAGCGTCTCTTCCAGCTTCTTGGTGCCGCGGAAATCGTGGAAAGAAAGGATCAGGGCCGGCGCGGTCCGCAGGCGTTGCAACTGTGCCGGCTTGCACTTGGACAGCGCTCTGCAGCTCCATATCGACCATCTGGCAGCCGGCGGCCGCCGGCTTTGCTCAAGATATCCAGTTGCGAGGCCAGCGAGCCCCTGAACTTGCCTCCGTTGGCCGCCCGCCGGCAGGTGGCGATGGCCGACTACATGGGGATGGTATTCGGTGAATCTGCTTGATCTTGGGCGAGCGCCAGCGCGGGGCGGGGCAGGTAGTCTAACCTGAACTCCAGAAAGGTGTTATCCCGGACCAGCGCTTCCGCCTTTTCCACCATTCGGCGGGGTCGGAGCCGGTGACCGCCACGCAAACCCGGGGCAAGCCGCAGGGGCAGAAGCCGGGCTACGAACTGTTGGGGGCTGCCGTCATCTGTGTGGTACGAGTCGGCGCGATATTACAGGCGCGTAATTGCAGATGCAACAGGGGATTAAGGAATTTTCGCGCTGCGCAAACTTTTTAACGTACCCGGTGACACCAGCGTAACCTTGACCACCCTTACCCTGTTGTTACTGTCCGGCTTGGAAGCCCTTTTATTTTTCTGCAACTTAACGGGAGATGAGCCGGCCAGGGCCGGCTCTCGACTCGGAGGTAACATGAAGAAAACAGGATTGTTGCTGGTCTTGTGCCTGGCCATGGCGGCACGGCTGCGCAGCAAGCCGACGGCGGATGCGGCGGATCAGCCCGCGCCCGACGGAACAGTGTCGACCAAGGTGAGCTTTCCCATCGAGCGAATCGCAGACCCCGACCCATGCCGATCTGTATTGCGCGCGGCTTCGTCAACAAGCAGCTGCTGCCCAATGCCAACTTCGTGGCCGGCGGCCTGGAAACGCCCGAACACCACGCAAGTTTGCCACCGGCGATCTGGTCTTTCTGGCCGGGCAGGGCTATCAGACGGGCAAGCAGTACCGATCGTGCGCGAATTGCGCGATCCCAACCGCTACGAATTGTTTGCCGGCCAGCATGCCATGCTGAAGGCCATGGGCCAGCCTTACTGCCGAACTGGGCCGGGTGCGGATCGTGGACACCCGCAGCAAGATGCGCGATCGCGCACAGTCGAATTCAGTTGCGAGCCGGTGGTTCCCGGCGACATCGCTGATACCGCTTTGCGGAAAAGCCCGCGCTCGCCTTCCATCCGCCGCTGCGCTTTGACCGCTTCGCTCCGCCCAACGGCAAGGCCAGCGGCCGCATCGTGATGGCCAAGGATTTCGACGCCGAACTGGGGAACGGGCATGAAGGTCTACATGAACGTGGGCTCGCAACCAGGGAGTGAAAGTCGGGCGACTACTTCCGCGCGGTGCGCTCCTACGAAGCCGACCTGCACGATCCGGTGGATTCGCTTTCGTTCAAGGCCTCGACCACGGAAGACACGCAGAAGCACCCGCCTTCCATCGACCGGACATCATGTTCACCAAGACCAACGGGCCGATCGATTCACGTGGCGGATTTTCCGCGGCGCGCAGTGGGCGAAATCGTGGTTCTGAATACCACTCCGACGACTTCCACCGGCATGATCGTATTCGCCCTGGAAGATGTGCACCTGGGCGATGGCGTGGAATTGGACGAACAGCAGTAAGCTCGTCTTTTTCAGCATCGTAAAGCCAGAGGGAGAGCTTCGGCCTCCGCTTTTTTATTTTGGCGCTACGTACCTCTAGCGATCTTGCCGTCTCCAAAAACCTCCGCGGTGAAGGCTTCAATCTCGCGCTGTTCTGCCACGCATCCGGCGGCAGGCCGGCTTTGCGGCAGGTCTGCTCCAGAAAGTCGATGCGGTCCCAGCGCGTGCTCGACCGGCACTTGCGGAAGCAGCAGCCCGCGGTGTCCGGCCTGGCTGATCAGCCAGACCGTGGCGGCCGATTTCCACTTCTTCGGGAAGAATTGGCTCAGGCGCGGAAAGAATGCTGAGCGAAACTTCCAGCTCCGCGAGTTCCTCGCGTGTGACCGGCGCAGAAGCGCGTGTCCTCGAAAGCCGCGGCCCGCGCGGTTTCCATCGACCGCGCGATACAGCGACGCCACCGGTATCACGTAGCCCACGCAGCCGCGCAATTGCCCGCGAATAAAGAGTGGTGAATGCTCCGCGCGGTTCGGCAAGATGGGGTGAAGGCGGAGCCAGCGAAATTTCGCGCCGCTCCAGCGCCGACGCAATCGCCTCATGCGCCAGTTTTAAAAGTAGAGCTCGCTCTTCGGGGGAAAATTCGTTGAGGCACAGCGGAAGACTTCGTGGATCAGATTGCGGGGACATCGTCAGGTGGCGGGTACATCGCGTTTCCTCCGCCGGCTGAGGACGAAGGCGCGGCGGCGGCGCTTTACCACCTGCCGGTCGATCTTCGACCAGAAGGCGACGAAGTAATCGATGGCCGACACCAGCGACAGCAAAACCATGAACCAGATGGCGCAGATCGCAATCCAGTGGACGGGGAAAATGTAGGGCCCACACCGGCCACTCCTTCCAGCGATGGTCCAGAATGACGGCCACCACCGAAACAATCTGCACCAGCATTTTGAACTTGCCCAGATCGCTGGCTTCGATGGTGAAGCCTTCCGAGGCAGCGATCGAACGCAGCCCGCTCACCAGAAATTCGCGGCCGATGATGACGACCGCAATCCACGCCGGAACCAGGCTGGGATTGAACTGCACCAGCGTAATGAAGGCGGCGGCGATCAGTAGTTTGTCAGCCAGGGGATCCAGCAGCATGCCCATGGTGGTGATCTGCCCGCGCTTGCGGGCCAGATAGCCGTCGATGCCGTCGGTGATCGAGGCCGCAATGAACAGCGCCGAGGCCAGAAGTTCCTTCTCCCCGTTCACGCTAGTGAAACGGCTGGTCGAAAGGATCCAGATCAGCAGCGGGATGCTGAAGATGCGGGTCAGCGTGATGGAATTAGGCAGATTCACCGCGGGCGCGGGCCGCCACGTTTGACCAGAGGGAAGGCTTAGGCGACAAATCATTATCCTCCACCACGAATGGCGAAAGCAATGAAAGTAACCGCCCGATGGTAGGCTGTTTTGAAATTCACAAGCCTCGTACCGCCGCAAAAGTACAAATATTAGCGACGATGGCTAGCCCCGCTGCGATGCAAAGCCTGGCCCATACAGGTTTGCGTGCGGTAAAACCCCATGAAATCGTGGCGATGGCCAAGGCTTCAGAACCAACCGCGATCTTCAAGGCCCTCATGGCACGCGATCCGAATACCACAAGATCGTGTTCCCGTCCGGGCAAACCAACAATCACACCGAGTGACTTCCCTGCGCTATGTAGCTCAACCACGAATATGCGGCAACCAAAAACAGCAGTAACCATCCAAGTGGTGGGGGAATTTTGATTTTTGATTTGGGTGGAGCAGCGCTTTAGCGCTGCAATAGAGGGGGCGGTTGCGGCTTCAGCCGCTGAAGTACCTAGGGGTGAAGCCCATCGCAATACAGCAGCAGTATGCAGGCCTGAAGGCCTGCTCCACCCAGTTCCACTCTTTGACAGTTCTACTCTTTGACCGCTTCGCCTTTTGACAGCTTCACCGGCCGGGCAAGACCCGACAGGTTGCAATCCGCTTCTGATCCTAAGGCGAGCTACGTTCGCCCACCCGGACGGGCGCGTCAGGGCCTACGGACCGTTTTACGCGTCCGTTCCGGTCTTGGCCAAACCTTGCAGCATGCTCAGTCCCGACTGCAGTAGCGAGGAGGTACCCTGCGGAACCTGCCCGTTGGGGGTGAGCTTGTCAATCAGCATAGGCAGGAACTCTGCCAGATGAGAACTGGCCACATCGGGCGAAATACCCGCCTTGGCTGCGAGTTCCTTTACCTGCTCGCTTCCCAGAACGTGCTGAATCTGATCTGCGGAGATGGGAAGGTTCTGGCCCGTGCTGACCCACGAGGTGACCAGGCCGCCTAGACCCTTGTCGTGAAACTGCTGCAATAACCCGGAAAGCCCGCCGGGCTGGTTGTTGATCATCTGTATGACGCTCGACGCCATCGGGTTCGAACTGCTGGACAGCATGCTGCTCAATTCCTTGCCTGCCATATCTTCCAGAAAACTCATAATGCCTCCTAAGACGG
>CAWEVE010000026.1:0-37369 GCA_963812465.1 Terriglobia bacterium | reverse complement strand
AAAAGCAACGGCTATCACACCGCCGCCTTTATCGGCGCCGTCATCCTGGACAGCAAGACCCTGGCGCCTGGCCTGGATCGCGGCTTCGATTTCTATGACAATTTCCCCGCTCACCTGCAAACCAAGTCGCGCTGGGGGCGTGTAGAGCGGCGGGGAGCGGATGTAGTGAAGCATGCCGAGACCTGGATCACCGCCCATCCGGCAGGTCCCCATTTCGTCTGGATCCACCTCTACGACCCGCACGATCCCTACGAACCGCCTCCGCCTTACTCGGAGACCTACAAAGATCGTCTCTACGACGGCGAAATCGCCTATGCCGACTCGGCGCTGGCCGGCTTCGTCGCCTACCTGAAAAAGAACGGCAGGTACGAGAATGCTCTCATCGTCGTAGTCGGAGATCATGGCGAAGGCCTGGGCGAGCATCATGAAAATACTCACGGAATTTTTCTCTACGACTCCACCACTCACGTTCCCCTCATCGTGAAACTCCCGGGGGAAAGCAATTTGGATAAGGTCATTCAGGCCCAGGTGCGGACCACCGACATCCTGCCCACGGTTGCGGATCTGCTGCGGTTCCCGCCGCCAAGCCGTCTGGATGGAGAATCGATGACGCCATACTTCGCCGGCGCGGAAAAAAGGGACCGCACTGCCTTTGGCGAAACCGATTACCCGCTTCGCTTTGGCTGGGCGCCTTTGCGTTCGGTTAGGGCCGAAGGATTCAAGTTCATCGAAGCCCCCCGCCCGGAGTTGTATGACCTGCGCGCCGATCCGGGGGAGTTGGCCAATCACTACCAGCCATCGGACAAGACGGTCCAAAAGTTTCGGGCTATGCTGGCCGAGGTCAGGGCGAAGAATCCCCCAGCATCGGCTGCAGAGACGGCCAGCACAGCGGCGACGGGTGCGAACGATCAATTGAAAGCCTTGGGCTATGCAGGGCCGGACGAACGAGGGCGAGTCTCTCGCGCCAGCCGACTCCCGACTACCCGACCCCAAAGACGAGATCGAAGAGCAGAACCTGCTGCATGCAGCCATGATGGCGCAGGACGATAGCCGCTTCGACGAAGCGCGCAGCGCCCTGGAAAAGGCTTTACAACTCGATCCCAAATCACCCACGGCGTTGCGACAACTGGGAGAACTGGAATTCAATACTGGCGAATACGTGCGGGCGGCGGAACACATGAGGCAGGCTAGAGCAGTCCGGCCCGACGATGCCACGGCTGCCTTCTACGAAGGTCAGGCACGGGAAAAGACCGGCGATTTGTCTGGCGCACGCGACGCCCTCGAGGCCAGCCTAAAGCTTATGCCGGGACAATTTCCCGCACGACTGCTGCTGGGCCAGGTCTATCTCGGGCTCAAAGATCCGAAGAACGCCGAAGACCAGTTCGAGGCAGCTCTGCTGTTGCAACCTAAGAGTGCGGAGGCACAGAAAGGTTTGGCCCAGGCGCAAGGGTTACAAAAATCTCAGCATTGAAAACTCTCGCGAAGCGCCACAAACCACGTGGGGACAGCCGCCCTCGGCTGTCCGGCGGAGCAACGCTCCGCTACGGGTTTTGCTAAATCCTTGTCGAGCCCTGCTCGACTGGACAGCCGAGGGCGGCTGTCCCCACGTGGTCTGTGGCTATGGAGGTCCTGTGATTGAAGACAAAATCCAGATTCAAACCAGCTGACGGGGTCGCAGACGGCTTTTTATTTCGGCCCGGAAAAGGAAGGCCAGTGGCCCGGCGTTATTCACCTCACCGACATTGCCGGCATTCGTCCCTCGCAAGAGGATATGGCGCGGCGGTTGGCGGCTGAGGGTTATGCCGTGCTCATGCCTAATGTGTTTTATCGCACCCGGAAACCACCGGTGTTCGACTTCCCGAGAAACTTTGGGGATGAGCAGACGATGAAGCGAGTAGCTGAGCTGTCCGCGCCTTTGACCCCGGATGCCATGGCACGCGATGCCTCGGCCTATGTTGACTTTCTTGCGGCCCACGATTTCGTCAGCAAGGGTGGCATGGGCGTGGTCGGCTACTGCCTGACCGGAAAAATGGCGCTTTACGCCGCCAAGGCGCGCCCGGATAAAATCGCTGCGGCCGCCTCCTTCCACGGCGCCGGGCTAGCGACCGATGCCGCGGACAGCCCCCATCTCGCTCTTCCCGCCATCCAGGCCGCACTCTATTTTGGACACGCCACCAATGACCGCGGCATGCCCGCAGAAGCCATCGAAAAGCTCGACCGGGCCCTTGCGGCCTGGGGCGGCCAATATGAAAGTGAGGTCTACGAGGGCGCCAGCCACTCCTGGACCGTGCCCGACAGCCCGGTTTATAACCAGCCGCAGGCCGAACGAGCCTTTGCCAAGCTGACCCAGCTATTCGCGGAAACATTGGAGTAGCGCCGGTCGATTCCTCAGGGCAGGCTGGCTGTCCGGCGGGCATCCTGCCCGCCGCGAATAAAACGATTCGACCGACGGCGCGTCGCAAATACTCAACAGGGGTGGGCGGGACGCCCACCCGACAGCCGGCGGGACGCCGGCGCTACGAAAAGCGCTCGAATCAATTCGCGTTCTTCACGATCTTTTCTATCTGCAGCAAATGGTTCAGATCATGGCCCGCCATCATCTTCATGAGATGCTCCACGCTTTCTTTTCCGCGCTCCTGGTGCAGGCCATAGTTCTCCCAGGATGGACGCGGCACTGAATTCAAGAGCCGCAAATTGTTCTCCCGGAGAAAACGGAACGTCTCCAGAGAGATCTTGGGATCGCGGCGGCCGTAGTTGAAGGTCTTGGCCCATGCGTCCTGATCGAAGGCCTGAATGGTGGTGCCGTTGGAAGCCAGGATCAGCCGTATGCGATAGCCGATCACCAGTTCCGCGTCCGCCAAATGAGCGAGGATTTCGGCGATCGACCACTTGTCCGGCGCGGGCCGCCGGGTGAGCTGTTTCTTGTTTAACCGTTTGGTCAATGCCGCCAGCTTCTTGTGAGTGCCCTTCTGCAGGCGCAAAGGATTCTTGCCCTGGCTGTGTTTCAGCATGCGCTGCGTGTACTGCTGCGGGGTTTCCTGCATGGATTCTCTCCTTAACGAAACACTGTTTTGTTAAGACAGGCTTAAAAAGCGAAAGGAGCGCCATTTCGGCGCTCCCGTCACCCGGAAACTTGAGTGTCCCAAGGCAATATACTCCAGAAATGGAGGCCACCGCCAGAATTCGGCACTGCATCATACATCTGAGTTTGCACGGTTTCCTGGGTTCGCTTGCGGTCTGATTGGAATTGCGACGGGAATTGCTTAAGATAGCGAGGCTAGAATCGGCGCGTGCAGGCTTCGAGCATCCGGCTTCTTGGCATTTGGGTCTGAAAACTTTATGGTCCGGGGAGGATCGCGTGTTTAGATTGCTCAGCAGGATTTCGCTCGCCCTACTGCTCATGGTAGGAACCCTGATTTTGGCCGCTTGCCCCACCCGCACCAGCATCGAAAGAATCAATCGCGATCCCGGCCGCTATGTTGGGAAAGAAGTTGCCATTGGCGGGCACGTGACCAGTTCGTTCGGCGCGCTTGGATCGGGAGTTTTCGAAGTCGACGATGGCAGCGGCAGGATGTGGGTCTTTAGTGAACGATATGGAGTGCCGAGCAATGGCGCCAGGGTAGGCGTCAGGGGACGCATTGAGCAGGGATTCAGCTTTGGCGGCCGCACCTTCGCCACCGTTCTGCGCGAATCCGAGCGGCGGCACTAGACCACGTAGGGCGGACTTCGTCTCCGCGGCTCGAGACGAGCTCGGGCAGGTACAATCTGGCGCCGCTTCGACGAGTTCACTTTTCCGTCCGGTGAAACGTCGAGCCTAAGCTGGTGATGCTAGTTCTGCCGCGGAGGGTGGGCGAGCGAAATCTGCTCGGGTGCGGCTTCAGATTCCCGGATTTCCAGTTTCATCTGGCGGAGGCTGGTGGCCTCGGCTGGATCCATTCCGGCCTTCAGGTCGGATTTCTCAATGAAATAACGCCAGCCGGCGTGACGATCTTCCGAGCTCTGCCCGGTTTCGAAGTGCTTGACCCTGATGTCAGCGTTATCGCGGCCCTTGACGACTAGTACAACTCCACCGGATTCGTAGGTCCGGATGTTGTGGCGGATGATTGCATAACATGCTTTGGATTCGTCGCGCGTCAGAGACACCCCGCTAATTGGTGAAGATTCTGTGTTTTAGTTACGGAGAGCGTGCCCGCCCGTTGGTTGCCGCGGCGGACACGCTTTCTATCGAGAATTGCCGCTCTTGCTCTTACAGCGGTCGGACGTTCTCAGCTTGCCAGCCCTTCGGTCCCTTGGTTACATCGAACTCCACACTCTGACCCTCTTGCAAGCTGCGGAAGCCGCCTGCCTGAATTGCCGAGAAGTGGACAAATACATCTTCGCCGCTCTGCCGGCTGATGAAGCCGTAGCCTTTGGCGTCGTTAAACCACTTTACTGTTCCTTGTTCTGCCATTTTGTTACTGTTTCCTTTTCAATCGATTTACGCTGTGAGATCGGAGGTACTAAAGGGCGGTTCAAGCTGGTATGCAAGAAGCTGCTCAACAACCGATTCTAATCAAACGCATAACTAGTTTATCAGAAAAGCGCTGCAATTAGGTTAGCAAATTGCGTGTCGCGGCTCTCGACGCTAAGGTGCCTTCGGTAACCGGTTCGCCGCGCCGATCCCATTCCTCGGCCTCGTTTCGCGCTCCTGACAGGGTACGCGCGGCCAGGTTTAGACTCAGTATTTTCTTTTACTTCGCTGGTGAGCGGGTATAATCAGACAAAGACTTAACCACGAAGACACATCGCAAGTCCACTCTGCGCCTTCGCGATTGAGAGCGGCAATTTTCCGGTAAGGCGCTTCGTCCATCCAGCAACCAGGCATCGTTCGCATCCGATGCGGAAGCGCTTCGCAGGCGTAGTCACCTGATCAGCTTCGAAGGAAGTGTCGAAGCGCCGGGCAGGAAAGCAACGGAGGGAGCATCGCGATGTCTCAGTTCAACGGAGATAAGGCCAGATTCAACCGGGAGCGGAAGCAGAACATTCAGCGCCGCAAGCGCAGCAAGGCCCTGTTTTTGGCGGCCGCATCCAGCCCCAGCCCTGAGGCCGGCAAGAAGCCCCGCAGCGTTCCCGATGTCAGCAAGGACCGGGAATGAGCAAGACGCCTGGTTCATTATCCACATTTCCCGCAGTGGCGAAAAAGCGTGTACTTCTGGTGGACACCTATGCCACCAAGCGTGATTTGCGGTCCAAGATCATGCGCAAGCTCGGAGTGGACGTGGACTGCGCCGCGGGCATCACCGAAGCTCGCGCTCTTTGGCAGGCCGATTCCTACAGCCTGGTCCTGGTTGACGTGCACAATGACGCGGTCAACGTCCAGGAATTCTGTGACGAAGTGAGAAATGCCAAGCCGCCGCAGAGCATAGCGTTTCTGGTGGGCAAGCCGGAGTATCTGGCGGGATCGCCGGTCTCCGATGACGGCCAGACGCTACCGGCGCCCGATGTCCACGGCGCCTGGGGTGAAATGGTAATCGCCATGTACGCCAATGCCTGCGTGGCCTTGCCCAGGCGTTACGGCTTTCAGGAAGCCTCCTGGCGCATTGCGGCGACGCGGTCGTTGAAGGATCCGCGTCCCAGTCATGCGATCGCGAGCAAGAAGCATCCGCAGTTTTCCTGGGTCGATGCGGTGAATCGTCATTCGGAAAAACCCGCATCCTGAGATTTGAGTTACACTTTAGTTTGCATTGCACTGCATTGGCACTACCGGACTTTGCACCACGGGCCACGTTCCACCGCACCTCGCGCCGTCGCAACCTATATCAGGCACCAGGCATCACGAGAACTTGCAGCACTAAGGAACTTTATGAAGAAGCTGTTTGTAGGCAACATCCCCCACAGCACTACCGAAGCAGAGTTGCGGACACTGTTTGAGCCCCACGGGGCTATCGAGCAAGTCAGCATCGTGACCGATCGCGACACCGGCCGTTCCCGCGGCTTTGCGTTCGTCGAAATGACCGATTCCGCCGAAGCCGAAAAAGCGATTGCCGCCCTCAATGGCAAGGAACTGGGTGGCCGCGCCTTGAATATCAATGAAGCCCGTCCCAAGACCGATCGCGGCGGTCCGCCTCGCGGTGGCCGTCCGGGCGGTGGTGGTGGGCGTCCCGGGGTGGTGGTGGACGTTCGGGTGGCGGCGGTGGGCGCGACGACTATCAGGGCCACGCGCGTCAGCCCCGAGAGCCACGCTGGTAAGCAGAAGCACCCGGTAGAGCATTGCTAGAGTTTCACGAACACCGATCTGCCAAAAAAATGTCCCTTGGAGGTGTCTATGTCTGGTCGAGGCCGTTCCAGCTTCACCAAGCGTCTGAAAGAGCGCTCGCGGCAAGAAAAACAGCAGGAAAAAGCCGAGCGCAAAGCCCAGCGAAAGCTGGAAAAACCGGCAACTGGATCTGACGAACTTACCGCCGAAGATTTCGCGGCCGCGACCGAGCAGTGGGCGCTCCCTAACTCGCACGTAGAAGAGTAGGCAAGCTTTCAATTGAACGTTACGGCAATGATTTGAATCGTGTGGCAAGAGAAAGCGCGGCTTTAAGCCGCGCTTTTTCCATTGCATGGAACTCTCGCTGAACCCGCAAAAATGAACCCTTCCGGCTCTCAACAAACTCTAAACAGGGCAGTGAGTTCCTCCAGCACCCAAGCCCAAACCGGCCCTGACCAAACAGCAGTTACGCACGGTTCTGCCCGCCGTGTGGGACCTGATGCGTCCCCGCAAGGGCGTGCTGGCGGTGGGCTTCCTGCTGATGGTCGTCAACCGGGTGTCGGGACTGGTGCTTCCCTACTCCACCAAATTCCTGATCGACAGCGTCATCGCCAAACATCACATTGAATTGTTGCGGCGGCTGGTTTCAGCCGTATTGCTGGCCACCGTAATTCAGGGCATCACATCTTTCGCGCTGACCCAATTGTTGTCGAAAGCGGCCCAGCGACTGATTGCGGAACTCCGCCAAAAAGTTCAGACCCACATCTCGCATCTTCCTGTAGCTTTTTACGACTCCAACAAGACCGGCACGCTGGTTTCACGAATCATGACCGACGTCGAAGGCGTCCGGAACCTGCTGGGAACCGGACTGGTCGATCTGGTCGGCGGACTGCTCACCTCCGGCATTGCGCTGGTGGTTCTGTTTCGCATCAGCCCGGTGATGACCGTGCTGGCCTTCAGTTTTCTGCTGTGCTTCGCCATCGCGCTGAACAAGGCGTTCAGCACCATCCGTCCCATTTTCCGGCAGCGCGGCAAAATCAATGCCGAGGTAACCGGCCGCCTGGCCGAGTCTCTGGGCGGCGTGCGCGTCATCAAGGGCTATCACGCCGAGGAGCGCGAAGAAGCGGTTTTCGCCGGCGGCGTGCGGCGCCTGCTCGATAACGTCATGCGCACTCTGACCGCCACTTCGGTCATGAGCCTTTCCGCGAGCCTGCTGATGGGCGTGGTGGGAGCAGTCATCATGTACGTGGGCGCGCATCAGATCATCGCGGGCACGCTCACCGTTGGCAGCTTCTTCACCTACACGCTTTTTCTGGGATTTCTGGTTGCGCCGATCGTGCAAATTGTTTCCATCGGAACCCAGCTGACCGAAGCCCTGGCCGGTCTGGAGCGGACGCAGGAGATCCTGCACGAACGTCCCGAAGATCAGGATCCCAACCGCACGGTGACGCTGCAGGATATTTTCGGCAAGGTGGAGTTCGACCACGTGACCTTCAGTTACGACGGCAGCCGCACCGTTTTGCATGACGTCTCGTTTCCTGGCGGAACCGGGAACGGTGACCGCGCTGGTCGGCTCTTCCGGCTCGGGCAAGTCCACCATCATCGGCCTGATTTCCGCTTTTTATGTGCCCACGCAGGGGAAAGTTCTGGTGGATGGAGTGGACCTGAGCACGGTACGGCTCGATTCCTATCGCACCCGGCTGGGAGTGGTGCTGCAGGAATCTTTCCTGTTCGACGGCACCATTCGTGAAAATGTGGCCTTCTCCCGGCCGGATGCCAGCGAAGAACAAATCATGCGCGCCTGCCGCATCGCCCGCGTGGACGAGTTTGCCGAAAGCTTCCCGGAGAAATACGACACCATTGTCGGCGAACGCGGAGTCAAACTTTCCGGAGGACAGCGCCAGCGAATCTCGATTGCACGCGCCATCCTGGCCGAGCCGCGCATCCTGATTCTTGATGAGGCCACGTCCAGCCTGGATTCGGAATCGGAAGAAATGATCCAGCACGGGCTCTCGTATCTCATGCAGGGCCGCACCACATTTGTGATCGCTCACCGGCTTTCCACCATCCGCCGCGCCGACCAGATTCTGGTGGTCGAGCAGGGCAAGATCGTGGAGCGTGGCACGCACGATGAGCTTTACGCACTGCAAGGCCGCTATTTCGATCTCTACACCAAGCAGCAAGGCCTGCAGAACAATCTCTTTCTGGCTCCGGGCGAGGGCGACGCAGCCGTGGTGCCTGCGGAAGATGGAAGCTCAGGAAAAAATAGCGACGGCGACGTAAGTCCGGCCGATGCTTTGCGTCTAATAAGGGGAGAGGTTCGCTAGACGCCACCCATAACTCGTGTCATCCCGACCGGAGCGAGCGAGCGAGCGCAGTGGAGGGACCTTGCGTTCTCGGGAGTGCCCATGCCTCACAGGCGAAGCTTAAATGACAAACGACGCTAACCAATCCAGCGACCGAACGGCTCCTCCGCAGTCCGCATTGTGGATCTCTGCCGCCATTACCCGATGGGCGAGACCCTGATACGCGCCGTGGACGGCGTCTCGCTCGAGGTCCGCGCGGGAGAATTCGTCGCCCTGCTGGGCAGCTCCGGATCCGGCAAGTCTTCCCTGCTGAACTTGATCGCCGGCCTCGACCGGCCCACGTCGGGAGCGGTGATCGTCCAGGATCGAGACCTGGCGCGGCTTTCGCGCGAGGATCTGGCCAAATACCGCCTGCATACCGTGGGCATGGTCTTCCAATCGTTCAACCTGGTCTCCCGAATGACGCTGGCGGAAAATGTGGAACTGCCGCTGCGCTTTGCCGAAGTTGACCGCGGCCAGCGGGACGCGCTTGCGCACAAAGCGCTGGAACGCGTCGGCCTGGCAGGCGCGCAGCACGCATCGCCCCAGTGAACTTTCCGGCGGCGAGCAGCAGCGGGCGGCGCTGGCGCGGGCGTTGATCAATCAGCCGAAACTTCTGCTGGCCGACGAGCCCACCGGCAATCTCGACAGCCACACCGGCACCGAGATCATGAATTTCATCCGCGAATTCAACCAGTCGCTGGGAATGACGATTGTGATGGTGACCCACGAACGGGCCCTGGCCGAGCGTTACGCCAAGCGCATGATTTTTCTGGCCGATGGCAAGCTGGTCGACGACCGGCCTGATAACGATACGTGATACAGAGAGTAGTCTCGAGGGTGCCCCGTCCAAGCTCTGCTTGGGCGGGGATGTTCACCGCTAAAGTTTAGCACAACAGTCGAAACCCCCGCCCAAGCGGAGCTTGGACGGGGCACCCGGGTTCAAGAATGAAGACTTACGATCTTACCGAGCTGGCCCTGCGCAACCTGCGCGAATCGTCGCTGCGCAATTCGCTCACGACCGTTGGCATCTCGGTTGGAGTGGCGTCGCTGGTCGCCATGCTTTCTCTCGGAATCGGCCTGCAAAAATTGGCCACCCGGCACCTGGCCAGTCGGGTCTTTTCGACACCGTGGTCGTCATGTCGCGACGAGACCTGCGCGGATTCGGCCGCGACGACGAAAGAAACACCGCGTCCGCCGCCGAGAGCCGCACTCTCGATGAATCCGCCCGGCAGGAAATTGAACGCCTGCCCGAAGTGCTGGAAGCCTATCCCGACATTCGCTTCATCACCGAACTGCGCTATCAGGACAAGCCGCACTTGACCATGGTGTCCGGGATTCCGGCATTCGGCGCGATCGAACGACGCTTTTTCCGGAATTCAGGGCAGTTTTTTCTCCTCCGAAAACGCGCCCGAAGTCATTCTGCAAAAATCGTTTGCCGCGGAATTGCTCGGCAAAGACGACCAAGCCCGGGCAGGAAGATGACATCCCGGTAGCGAAGTTGGCCAAGCCGCTTCTGGGGCAGGAACTGACCATGCGCTATGCGCAGCGGATTCCGGCGCCGTCGACGACGGAAGAACACGGCTGCACAATCCGGCAAGACAGCTGGCGAAAGCTGACGCTTCGTCGGATGCGGCCTACTCCGTGATCTCGCGCGAGCAAAAACTGAAAATTGTCGGCGTCTCCGATCTCGATCCTGACAGCATGCGCGGCGCGGCTCGCGCGCGCGTGTTTCTGCCTCTGAAGCTGGCCGAGGACTTGCACGTGATGCAGCCTTCCGACCTGCGCGACAACATGCGCGGCTTCAACAAGCAGCCCAGCTATTCCACCATCAGCGTGCGGGTAAAGAATCCCAAACAGGTGGAAGCGGTGGAGCAGGCCATCAAGAAGATTGGGCTTCAACACCTTTTCCATTCTGGATGCCACCCGCAGCCTGCGGCAATTCTTTGCCGTGCTCGATCTGTTTCTGGGAATTTTTGGCAGCCTGGCGCTGGCCGTGGCTTCGATTGGCATTGTGAATACGCTGGTGATGGCCATTCTGGAGCGCCGCCGCGAAATTGGAATCATGAAAGCCATCGGCGCCAGTGATGGCGACGTCAAGAAGCTCTTCTTCGCCGAGGCCGGAGCCATGGGAGTGCTGGGCGGCATCGTGGGCGTGGCGCTGGGCTGGGCCATCGGCCATGTCATCAACCTTGGCACCAACATTTATCTGAAGCGCCAGGCGCTTGCCGCCGGAAAGCTTCTGGTCGGTGCCGTGGTGGCTGGTGGGCGCAGCCATCGTTTTTGCTTTTATCGTCAGCCTGGTTTCCGGCCTGTATCCGGCGGCACGCGCGGCTCGCCTCGATCCGGTGCAGGCGCTGCGCTACGAGTAAACTGGATTCATGTCTCGATTTTTCCGGCTTGGCTTCCTGCTGGCTCTTTTCCTTCCTCTGGCGGCAACCGCCCAGAGCCGGACCGACTGCAATGTGATCAACAGCCGCATTCTGAAACAGGCAGTTCACTACTGTGTGCAGTTGCCGCCTGACTACGACGCCAACGACCCGCAAATCCGCCGCGACGCTATCCCGTTCTCTATTTTCTGCACGGCCTCGGACAAAACGAGCAAACCCTGTTCAGACACCGGCGGTTGGAGCCTGATCGAAGATCTTCGCCGCCAGCATAAGATCGGCGACTTTCTGATTGTGGCGCCGGAAGGAAAGCGCAGTTTCTACATCAACTCGGCGGACAATTCCCTCCGCTACAGCGATTTCTTTCTTCAGGAATTCATGCCCTACATCGAAGCGCAAATACCGGGTGCGGCGCGGGACGCGCAGGGAGGGCCATCACCGGCGTCTCCATGGGAGGCTATGGGGCGTTGCGCTTCGCCTTCGCCCATCCCGAGCTATTTTCCGCGGTCAGCGCACAAAGCGCCGCCCTGATCACCCAGACTCCGCAAGAACTCAGCGCACGCCGGACAATCCAACGGACCGCTGGGCCGGGTGCTGGGGCCGGCCTTTGGACGAGCCCATCGATGCTGCCGCACTGGAAGCAAAACAGTGTTTTCGTTCTGGCCAGAAAAAACCAGGCTGGCCTGCGGAAGCTGGCCATCTACTTCAACTGCGGCCAGCAGGATGATTTCGGATTTGAAGATGGCGCGGCGGCTTTACATCAAGCAACTGCAGGCCGAAAACATAAAGCACGAATATCATTCGTATCCCGGCGACCACAGCCTGACCTATTTCCTGGCCCACATGGGCGAGGTCATGGAATTCCACTCCCGCGTATTCGCGGAACAAAAGTAGTTCATCCCTACCAGTTGTTGCCTGCCGCCAGTTTATGCCATCCTTCTGCACGGATCGCCGCGATCCGTTTCCCTGATCCACTTAACGACGAGGTGACCGATGGCCTGCAGCCCGGAAATGTTGAAACGTGTCCCGCTTTTTGCCCTGCTTGACGACGAAGAGACCGCGGTCTTGGCCGCACAGGTTGAGACTCAAAACCTTTGCTCCGCGCCAGCGTATCTGGAAGATCGGCGACCCGGGCGGACAAGCTTACGTCCTGGTCTCCGGCGCGGTCCGAGTCACCACCGTCGATGAGGATCAGCAGGAAGTCGTCGTGGACCAGCCGGCGGCGGGCGAGTTTTTTGGCTTCGCCTCCATGCTCGATCAGACCTCGCATCAAACCGAGGCCGTTGCGATCGAAGAAAGTGTCTGCCTGGAAGTGGACCGCAACGATATCGCCATGCTGCTGCAACGCAAACCCCATGCCGGAATGGACATGCTGACCGTGCTGGGCCGCCAGTTTCACGCTTCCCAGCAATTGGTGCGGGTTCGCGCCAGCCGCAATCCCAACGACATGATCGAGGAGGACATGACCTTCGGCGAGCGCATCGCCGACCGCGTCGCCAGTTTCGGTGGATCGTGGACATTCATCATCATTTTCTCCGTGGCCATCGTCATCTACACCGCGATCAACATTGTCCTGGGCAGGAGCGGCCTGGGATCCCTATCCCTTCATCCTGCTGAACCTGTTTCTCTCCATGCTGGCCGCCATTCAGGCGCCGGTCATCATGATGAGCCAGAACCGGCAGGACACCAAGGATCGCCTGCGCGGCGAACTCGACTACGACGTCAACCGCCGCGCCGAGTCCGAAATTCAGGGCCTTTCGCGGAAACTCAATCTGCTGGGAGAAAAAATTGGCGACGTCGAAGATCTTATCCGGCAAAAAATATAGGCCCCTTTGCGTACTTTGCGGAACCCTTTGCGTTCTTTGCGGTGAAGGCTTTCACCGCTAAGTTCGCAAAGGACGCAAAGAAAAGCTGAGGTCTCAGCCGGCGCCTGCGCCATCGGCCGCTGAGCAGATGTACATATCCGGCTTGATCCCAGTGGCTGCCTGATATCGCTCTGCGATCTGGGACGCGAACTTTTGCGCGTCATTCGTCTTCACCAGGTTCACGGTGCATCCGCCGAAACCGCCGCCGGTCATTCGTCCGCCGCAGTAGCCTTCCAGAGTTTCGGCGAGTTCAACCATGACGTCGAGTT
Source organism: Terriglobia bacterium (assembly GCA_963812465.1). Classification (GTDB taxonomy): domain Bacteria; phylum Acidobacteriota; class Terriglobia; order Terriglobales; family Acidobacteriaceae; genus JAIQFF01. The sequence continues at coordinate 24,268 of CAWEVE010000026.1, read as the reverse complement.
CGCGGCAGCTGACTTCAAAAAGATCGCGGAGACTGCGATGCGATTCCCGCATCAGATCTCCGAACCGGTTGACCTCGCCGGCCAGTCAGATATTTCGCTCCTTCCTGCACCCGGCGATTTTCGGCCACAACGTGCAGGCAACGCTTATAAATGGTCGCAGGCATTTGGTCCTCGTGCTGCTCCAGTTGCTTCACCGAAACATCTCGCAGGGCCGGATATCGGGATACCACTGCCTCAGGATCTTCACTCCCTCGTCACACTCTTCGCGCCGCCGGTTGTAGGCGCCGCTGGCGTGTTCGTGCTTCACCATGGTGTTGCAGATCACCAGGCGAACCGACTCTGGAACTGGAATCAACCTGAACTCGAGCGAACGGCAGTCCAGCAGCAACGCATGCCCGGCCTTTCCCAGACAGGAGACAAACTGGTCCATGATGCCGACCCGCGCGCCGATGAACAGGTTCTCGGCCCTCTGGCACAGTTTGGCGACCTCTGGCAGTGGAAGCCTTGCTGCGTCGAGGCTCATCAGGGCCAGCGCGCTGGCGACTTCGATTGCGGCCGAGGAACTAAGCCCGGCGCCAATCGGGACTTCGCCTCGGACCAGCAAATTCGCGGCGGGCGTCTTAACACCCATCTGTTGCAGCATGACCGCCACGCCCACGACATAGTCGCTCCACACGCCTTGACCACGGGCCGGCAGGTTATCCAGATCGAATTCACAGCGCTCTGAAAACTCCTCCGATTGGATCACAAGTTTCCGATCCGGCCTGGAAGCAATTGCCACGCGGGTGGAAAAACCGATGGCGCAGGGCATTACAAAGCCGTCGTTGTAGTCGGTATGTTCGCCCAGCAGATTTACCCGGCCGGGAGCGCAGAAGATCCGTGGCTTCGAGCCGAACAACGTTTCAAAGCGACGGCTCAATTCCGCGGAGGTCATTGCGTGATCCAAAGAAGGCATGGAGTTGAGCCGGGTGAAACCATCTCGGTGTATGAAATAATGCGCGTGCAAGCGATTACGTTTCGCTGTGACGATAGGATGGGAAACTCTCGCCGTCAAATTCAATTTGCTGTCCGATTCGTGTTCTTCGCTCGTCATTCCTCGTTCTTTGACGCTTCGCGCACAGTGTAGACCAGAGGCAGGAGTTACATCGTTGAAGCTTACCGCAGACCCACATCGCAGGCTGAACCCCCTCACCAACGAATGGGTGCTGGTGTCTCCGCATCGCGCCGGCCGGCCGTGGCAGGGTCAGGTCGAAAAAGTTCCAGTTCACCATGAACCTGAATATGATCCCACGTGTTATCTCTGTCCGGGAAACTCCCGGGCAGGCGGAATCGTTAACCCGCGGTACTCAGGCACATTCGTTTTCGACAATGACTTTGCTGCTCTCATCCCGGCCGTTCCGCCACGACCGCATTGACCTTGAAAACCGCGGATTGATTGTGGCCGAAACTGAACCCGGAATTTGCCGCGTGATCTGCTTCTCTCCGCGCCACGACCTCACTCTTGCCACCATGCGGCCGGAAGATATCGAGAGCGTGATCCGCACCTGGACGGCGCAATTTCAGGAACTGGGAGCAATGCCGCAAATTCATCATGTGCAGATCTTTGAGAATCGCGGCGCCATGATGGGCGCCAGCAACCCGCATCCGCACTGCCAGGTCTGGGGCACTCATTCGGTGCCGGACATCCCGCAAAAAGAACTGCTCGGCCAGACCAAATATCTCGATGGCCATGGCTCCTGCCTGTTGTGCGACTACATTCAACTCGAAACGCAGCAGGAAGTCCGGATCGTCTGCCAGAACGAAGGCTTCGTCGCCCTGGTGCCCTTCTGGGCAGTCTGGCCGTTCGAAGTTTTGATTTGCAGCCGTCGCCACCTGGGAACATTTCCTGAACTGACCGGGAGCGAAGTAATTCAATTAGCCAGGATTTTGCAGCAGGTAACTTCGGCCTACGACAAAGTTTTTGACGTGCCATTCCCTTATTCGATGGGCTTCCACCAATCACCCACGGACGGCGAACCGCATCCGGAATGGCACTTTCATGCGCATTTTTATCCGCCCCTGTTGCGCTCGGCGACGGTTCGGAAATTCATGGTGGGATTCGAAATGCTCGGAATGCCTCAACGCGATATCACTCCGGAAATCGCAGCCGCACATTTGCAAAACCTCTGCCAGCAGCGGTAGCAGTAATGTAAGATGCCTGCAATCTATTTGTTAACGGATAATTGGGTTCAGCTCAGCGGTTAACGCGCGCTGGGGCTATGAAGATCAGCGTGGAATGTAGTTCTTCAGCAGTGGATTCACCAGGCTGGCAAAGGAGAGCAGCCGCTGCTCGGCTTCGGCTGGGTTTTCCCCCGGCCTCAACTCGGTGTTCAGTCGAATCAGCGCATTGTCGCTGCGGTTCGATCGAAGAGAATCGAACATCAGATGCCACTCCATCGAGTCCTCGCTCGCGACCCGCCGGCCGTGAGCCGAGTACCAGAACAATACCAATTGTCGATCCGATCCCTTGGCGATGAGGTACCGATTTACTGGGAACGGAGCATCTCCGGAAAACGCGAGATTGGTTATGCCGGATTCCACCGGCAACCAACCCGCGCCTGCGAGACATTCCTGGGGCAAATGCCGATATAGCACGGTCTGGTTGGGCAGGTACGCGATGTACAGGTCGACATTGGATTGTCCGCCGGCCTGATCTTCTTTCGTCCGATCCTGGTATGTCCGCTGCAGGAATTCTCCCGGGCCCAGCTTCTTCAAGATCTCATCGGGGATGGGAATGTCCGTCCCCACCCAACTGCTCAATTCAATCGGAAAAGATGCCAGTGGGAATCGCTGGGGCACGAAGCTGCCGCCCGAACGAGCGTGCAAAAGAAGTGCGGTCCCGGCCAGCAGCAAGACAACCAAAGCGAAACGCGCATTCCTGGAGATCACGCGTACTCCTCCTGTTTCCCTAGTCGCCGCCCGCTCAGAAGCAAGGTCTGCACCATGCGGTGAAAAAGGAAAATAGCGAAGAGCGATCCCGCGAAGATGAGCCATCCGGAAAACAGGTGCAGCGTTCCCTGCGCAGCTCTCAACCCCCCAGTATTCCACGGCCACACCAGTGACCGCGATTCGCAACGCGTTGGCCAGAATCGAGGTCGGAATCGCGATCAGGGCGAGCAGGACTCGCACTCCGATTCTGGTTTCGGTGATGTACCCATAGATGACGGTCAATGTGATCAGCGAGAACAGAGACCGAACTCCACTGCAGGCCTCTGCCACTTCCAAGCGCGCGCTGGGCAGCAGAATGATGTTGCCTTCCCGGACCGCCGAAACTCCAGCCGTCGCCAGAAGAAAGCTGGCAGTCTTGGACGCCAGAATCTGCAGCGGAAATGTAAGTTGCTCCACCACGCGTTGACGACGGAATCATCAGAATCAGAAACGCCAGAGGAAACGAAATCGCCGCCAGGTGCTTCCATCCGGCAAGAAAGACAACCATCCCGCAAATCAAAAGCAGGATCGAGATGCGGGAAAGGAAGAACGCAGAGCTGATCGTGCCCAGAACCAGCGCCAGCAGCGCGAACAGGAGAATCACCAGACCTGACCATGACGGCTTCACGCGAAGCGCCGCAAGTTTAGCCCGCCCCTCCCAAAGCAAGAACAGCGAAAATACCGGGACAAAGAAACCGTGAGTGTAGTTCGGGTCCTGCCACCACTGCCGCGCCAAAGGCAGGACCAGCGGCGCATACAACCAGGCGGCGAGTAAAAAGAGAATCGCACCCTGGCAAAACAATATTGTGCGGCGGTTAGAGAGACTCAGCATGGGCCCGAGAGGAAGTCGCACTTAACGCTTCCGCCTCGACTTTGCGAGACTTCCAATAGACTCCAGCCAGCCCGGTGGAAAGCAGCAGGAGCGTGCCCGGCTCCGGAGCCACCGCCAGCGGTGGCGTGTGGGGAGCAGGAGAAGAAGGACCGCCCCCACCCGAGAAACGCGCCAAAAGGCAAAAAGAAAAGTGGAATAAACCGTTTGCGGTGAGATGTGGGCTGCAGCGTATTTGCTCCCGGCGGCAGAACGGGAAGAGCGGCCGCGTAGGTTGCGGGCTCCGGGTCGACTTCGTTGGTGACCATATCGTTGGAGTAAAGAGGCTGATCAAAATCCGCCTCCAGAGGATCAACGATGGCGGGAGGGCCAAGCGGGGCGATAGCGACGCGATTGCCGCAACGGGTGCGCGCCACAATTTTTCCATCACTGATCAGGGTTTCGCCGGGATGCAGCGAAATTTTCTTGCGGGTCCAGTACACCTTGTCTCCGGTGCGGTAGGCAACGTACATCAACTGCTTCTCGGAAACTGTCACCAGATGGGCGTGCTCGTAGTCGAATCCCTGGAAGTGCTGCGCCACCACCGGATCGTGTTCGGCGATCTCGCGCAGATCGTCCACGCTTCCCACTCCGCCCGGAATCACCGAATACAAATAAGTAGGGCGGCCGGAAGACGAGGCAAATTGGGTGTAACTTGCCGAGGTAGTATTCTCTTCTCCCACTTCGCCAGCGGCTCGAACATTTTGCGTCGAGGAACGAGACAATCGCGCCACCGGCTGTTGCCGCGCAAACTGCCAGGTGACCGCCGCCGCTGCCACAAATAAAAGCAGCGCCAGGAATTTGGTTCCAGAGCGCGGCCGCCGCGACCGGCGACGTCGATGACGAGACACACCTACACTGAGCTTCTTCAAGTGCTCCTCAATGGAACTAAGGATTTAAAGCAGGGGAGGACAAATCACATCTGAAGTCACTGCAAGTGCATTCCGGCTTCCAAACCTACATCGTCTGAAATCAGACCGCCGTGGCGTCTTTGCCAGCCGAGTGTGAAGAACTTTGCACAAAAATAGCGCCCTATTGCGCCGGGCCTTCAGTCGCAAGGGGATAAAACGGCTTCCGCGGGTCACCGATGACACCTATTCTGCATAAAAGAGCAGTTTCATCGGCGATTCGGCTATAAGGTGATGTTTATAAAAGGGTTAGATAAATACGTATACAGCAGCTTTCACGAAGTCCAGCAACGCCTCTCGGGCGGGAGAAGACGGTGAATTCCTCGGACAGCTTTAATCATTTTCGGTCAATTCTGCAGTCTTGTCATCCTCAAGCAGCCTCGTCATTGTCATCCTGAGCGGAGCAGGGCGATTCGCTGGCGAATCGTCCTGCGGAGTCGAAGGACCCCTACATTTCAACGGTCCTGGGCGCCTGTGTGTTTGGTCGGAGTGCGAGAAAACCGGGCAGCGCCATTGCAGAGTAGAGATCCTTCGACTCTGCGGCTGCTTCGCGAAGCGAAGCAGCTACTCCGCTCAGGATGACATTTCACCGGCGCTGCTTCTTGCGGAGCGCCTCCATCATGGCGGCAATACGTTTTTCCCGGGTTTCCTCTTTTTTCGCGGCTTCGATCTCCCGCACATATTCCTTCTGATGGGTGAAGGAAAGCTTGGGCCAGAACTCTTTGGCCTTGGGGTCAGCGTCAATAATCTTCTTCAGGTAGCGGGGAACCTCAACCGTCCGCTTGTCCTCATCGAGTTCCATGAGCACGGCGACGGTGTCGCCGCCCTTGCATTTAGCCCCGGCGCGCAGTTGTGCGTTGACCACCATCATGTGCCCGTCACCCATATTCATCAGCGAACTGCGGAAGGGAAAGCCGTTGATGGTGCCTTTGACCGGCACTCGGCCCTTGCGATTGAAGACCTCAACCACGTCAAACGGCGGCTTCAGTGCCGCCACCTCGGAACCTGCCTGACCGAAAAGCTTGACCTTGAACTTATGCTGCGTCATACCAATGCCTCCGTTGACGACGGCGAAATTGGCGCAGCAAACTGGCAATGTCAAATTCCTGCGCCACTCGTGCATGATGATAATGCCGTGATTGATTTTCACGCTAGGCGTTGTGCACGCATGTTCGGCTGGATCTGGACGCTTCTGAAGGCCGCCTGAGGAGAACTAGCCTGCCTTTGGGTAATTTCCCACTGTTGATAGCGAGTAGAGCCAACCTTCTCGGCTTTCGTTGACTTGCTTTCGCACCCCACCTACCATGGCTCGATTCCTCATCGGCCAAACCATGCCCAGCCAAACCATGATCGGCCAAAATATCTCGCACTATCGCATCGTCGAGAAGCTCGGTGGCGGCGGGATGGGCGTCGTTTACAAGGCTGAAGATGTAACCCTGCACCGCTTTGTCGCCCTGAAGTTTCTGCCGAACGACGTGGCCAAAGATCCCCAGGCGCTGGCCCGGTTTCAGCGCGAGGCGCAAGCGGCTTCTGCCCTGAACCATCCCAACATCTGCACCATCTACGAAATTGGGCAAGAGAACGGCGAGCCCTTCATTGCAATGGAGTTTCTGGATGGCGTGACGCTGAAGCACAAGATCGATGGGCCATCGATGGAGATCGAAGAGATTCTATCCTTGGCCATCGAGATCGCTGATGCCCTGGATGCTGCCCACAGCAAAGGAATCGTCCATCGCGACATCAAACCTGCCAACATTTTTGTTACCGAACGCGGCCACGCCAAGATTCTGGACTTCGGGCTGGCGAAAGTAACGCCGGTTAGCGACCGATCGGTAGAAGCGATGAAAGAAACGGTTCAGGATACGGCGACGCTCGAGGAGCACCTGACGAGCCCCGGCTCAACGCTAGGCACCGTGGCGTATATGTCGCCCGAGCAGGTCCGCGCCAAGGAGCTGGACGCACGCACCGACCTGTTCTCGTTTGGAGCGGTGCTCTACGAGATGGCAACCAGGGCGCTGCCGTTCCGTGGTGAAACCTCCGGCGTCATCTTCAACGCCATTCTGGAACGCGATCCTGTGCCGGCGGTGCGTCTTAACCCGGAGGTTCCCGCTGAACTTGAACGAATCGTCACCAAGGCGCTGGAGAAGGATCGCAATCTGCGGTATCAGCATGCATCCGAGATGCGAGCCGACCTGCAACGGCTTAAGCGGAATTCTGAAAACGAAAAAGGCGTGCGGTCATCTCCAACAGTCGGGCCGGCACAGGCGACTTCCAGGGTCCGGCTAAGCCGCCGTCCGGCGATCCTGGCGTTCGTGCTGGTTCCGTTCCTCCTTGTACTGGGGTTGTTCATGGCAAACGTGGGCGGATGGCGGGATCGGCTGTTGGCTCGCCCCCCTACGATTCGTTCGATCGCTGTGCTGCCGTTAGAAAATCTCTCCCGTGACCCTGAACAGCAATATTTCGCCGACGGCATGACGGAAGAGCTTACCGCCGACCTCTCAAAGATCAGTGCATTGCGAGTGATATCCCGCACTTCGGCCATGCACTACAAAGGCACGAACAAAACACTGCCGGAGATTGCCCGAGAACTAAATGTGGACGGCGTGGTCGAAGGATCGGTCATGCGCTCGGGGAATCGGGTTCGAATCACCGCCGAATTGATCCATGCGCAGACGGATCAGCACCTGTGGGCTGAGACCTATGAGCGCGACCTTGACGACGTCCTCAGATTGCAGAGCGAACTAGCGCAGACCATAGCCCAACAGGTTCGCGTCCAGTTGACTCCAGAACAGAAGGCCCAGCTCGGTTCCGCTCGGAGGGTGGACCCGGCTGCTTATGACGCCTTCTTACAGGGACGTTCTTACTTTCAGTGGGGTTCTAATTCGCTGGAAGGGTTCCGGCAAGCACAGAGGCTTTTCGAGCACGCCATTCAAAAAGATCCCAACTTTGCACTCGCGTATGTGGGGCTCGCCGATAGCTACGTGTACATGGGTTCGCAACGTTGGGTGCCTCCACAAGAAGCTTCTGCGCACGCCGGTGAGGCCCTCCGCAAAGCGCTGGAACTGGATCCGACACTCGGCCCAGCCCACAGCTCACTGGGATGGCTGAGTTGGCGGTACGACTGGAACTGGCCCGTCGCGGAGAGAGAATTCAGATACGCGCTTGAGCTCAACCCAAACTATGTCGCCGGTCAGGAACAGCTTACCTGGTACCTCGCCTGGAGCGGCCGGCGCGCCGAGGCATTGGCGGAGTTTGCAAGTATGGCTAAGCTTGATCTCGCTTACAGCACCCACACCGTGGCCGAGTCTGGGATCTACTATCATCAGCGTGATTACAAAGCCCTGGTGGAAGCGAGCCGGAGGTTCATAACCATTAATCCCACCGCTTGGCCCGGTCATTACTTCCTTGCTGTCGGCTATGACGGTTTAGGCCAGCGTTTGGATGCCGTTTCCGAGTATCAGAAGGCGGTTGAGTTGTCGCACGGTGACACAGACACTACTGCTGGACTGGCACACGCCTATATAGCGACGGGCAATACGGGCTGGGGCGGAGAAGATACTCGATGACTTGTTGGGACAATCCAGGGAAAAGTATGTCTCCCCCTACATGATTGCGACCATTTACGCAGGACTCGGCAACAAGGAAAAAGCGTTTGATTTTCTGGAGAAGGCTTATCAGGAGAGATCCCCCGACATCCCCTACTTCCTCAAGGCCGATCTTAGGATTGACACCCTTCGCTCGGACCCACGTTTCCAGGACCTTCTGCGCCGAGTGGGTCTTCCGCAATAACCGCGTCTCCACGATGACGCGATCCTGACCGCGGCATCCTCTGCTAGAAGCGCAAGCAAAAGCCTCCAATGGGCGGCATGACAGCCGGGTCTTAGGAAAGGGGGATGAGTTTGCTTCGTCGAAAAAACAGAAGAGTTGTTCTTTTGGGAACTGGTAGCGGGTACGGGAATCGAACCCGTGTTACAAGGTTGAGAACCTCGCGTCCTAACCCCTAGACGAACCCGCCACAGGTTTGCACTAAATTTTACACTATACTTTGCACTACAATCACGAGGCCCTGACGTCCCTTAGGATGACCCCCAGGGTCGAAGGGCGGCTTTTAACTCAGCCCCACCCAATCACCTTCCTTCTTGACAATCATTCCCTTGTGGAGCAGAATCTTTTGGCGAATAAAAAGCGAAAGCGCTTCTAGAGAGGCCCTGGCGCCTCGACGTTCCCTGAAAATTTGAGGTCCCTTATGTCTTCCCAACCATTTTCCGCTCAGGCGGATTGGGTTGTTGCCTTTGCTTCCCGGAAGGAACCGGCGCTGGTTCTAAAACGTCTGGCGGCGATGCCCAAGCTTACGGGCGTGACCCCGGCATCGCGGCTCGAAGTGCGGCCCGCACCGGAGATGGTCTCCAGCGGAATCCGGGAGATTGATGGGCTTTCCGGCGGCCTGCCCCGGGGGTGCCTGAGCGAGATTTGTGGTTCAGCTTCTTCCGGACGCACCAGCGTGCTGCTGGCCGCCCTGGCGGCTGCCACCCGGCGCGAAGAAGTCTGCGCCCTGGTGGATACAACAGATGCGCTCGACGCGGTATCGGCAGCCGCTGCCGGGGTTGATCTGGAAAGATTGCTGTGGGTACGCTGCGGAAAAGCAGGCGCCGGACTTCGGACGTCAGACCTCGGACCGCGGGCATCAGACGGCAGAACTCGGGCCGAAGTCCGAGGTCGGACCCAGGTCTGACGCCCGACGTTCGACGTCCGAGCGTCCGACTTTCGCTCTCTCGAGCAGGCGCTGCGCGTCACCGATCTGCTTTTGCAAAGCGGAGGTTTTGGGCTGGTGGCGATTGATCTCGGCGATGTGCCTCATTCGGCGGCGCGGCGCATGCCGCTGGCTTCCTGGTTTCGTTTTCAGCGAGCCGTCGAGCCTACGCCCACGGTGCTTTTGGTAGTGGCCCAGGAGCCCTGTGCACAGACCTGCGCTTCCCTGTTGATCAGGCTTCAGTCCGGGAAAAAGCTGTCCGCGATCCGCTCCCAGCTCTCAGTTAAAAGCGAACCGTGGCCGGCTCATGCGCAACTGCTGGATGGATTGCAAATTGAAGGAGAGCTGCTGCGTTCGCGCCTGCAGCGTAAGCCGGCACAATCGGTGACCGCAGCATTCGCAACAAAAGCGGCGCGGATTGCGTAGGGATCGGCTTTGCTGCGAGGGCGAGACGCCCTCGCGACAGCCGGCGGGCCTGCCCTGAGCGTAATCGAAGGGACGCCGGCGCTACGAGTTGAAAGCTGACGACTGACGAGTGACGACTCGAATGCCTTTTGCCTGCATCTTCGTTCCTGATTTTCCCGTGGAAGCGTTGCTGCGCGCGGAACCGGAGCTGCGTTCGCAAGCTGTTGCTGTGCTCGAGGGGAAAGCTCCGCTGCAAAAGATTTTTGCCGTGAATGAAAAAGCCCGGCGCGCCGGAGTGTCGGTGGGCATGACGAAACTTCAGGTGGAAGCCTGCCCTGATCTGGTATTACGTCCCCGCTCTTCAATACAGGAAGCTGCCGCTCACGCTACGCTGCTGGACTGTGCCCAGTCATTTTCGCCGCGGGTAGAAGATGCAGGTTGTGACACTGTTCTTCTGGATCTAGCCGGCCTGGAACCGCTTTTTGGGTCGCTGCCGAAAATCGCGCGCGATCTGGCGCGCCGCGCTTGCGATCTCGGCCTCGAAGTCAACGTGGCCGTGGCCTCTAATCCCGATACCGCCGTAATCGCCGCTCACGGCTTTTCCGGCGTGATCGTAATTCCCGACGGGAAGGAGGCCGAGCAGTTGGGCAATCTTCCACTGGAAGTGCTGTTTACGGGAGACTCCAATCCTGAAACTCTGGAAATACTCGAGCGCTGGGGCATTCGAAATCTTCGCGCTCTGGCGGTTTTGCCCGAAATCGCGCTGGGCGAGCGGCTGGGACAGGAAGGCATTCGCCTGCAGCAGTTGGCGCGCGGCGGCACTTCCCGATCGCTGGTTCCGGTCGAGTCGCCGCTTATTTTTGAAGAGGCGATCGAGTTGGAATATCCCCTGGTGCTGCTCGAACCGCTGGCGTTTCTTCTGAGCCGGTTACTGGAGCAATTATGTGCCCGGCTGGGCGCACGCGCCCTGGCAACCCAGGAATTGCGTCTGGATCTGACGTTGGAACAAATGCCCGAGGAATGTATGGCCATCACCGCGAACCATACGAGGACGAACACGCATCCCGGTCAAGCGCAAGTTCGACAGCACTTCCAGCGCACCCTGCGGCTCCCCGTCCCCCTGCTCGATCCCAAAGTTTTTCTCAAGCTGCTGCATCTTGATCTGAATGCCAACCCTCCCGGCGCTCCCATCGTGAAAATTCGTTTGTCGGCCGAACCGGTGCGGCCGCGTGCGACACAGAGCGGATTGTTTCTCCCTCCTTCTCCGGAGCCGGAAAAACTTGAACTCACACTGGCCAGGATTGCGGGGATTGTCGGCCAGGATAAAGTCGGATCGCTGCAGTTGCTGGACACGCATCGTCCGGAAGGATTCCTCATGCGGCACTTCGCGCCCCACCGCGGCCTCAAACAAAATAAAGAAAAGAAAGATCAGCGCGGCCTGAAACCGGTTCCCCGCAGGCAAGAGTCTGATGAAATTAAACGGGGACGCATCGCAGACAAACCTTCCCCTAACCCGAATCTTCCGGCGCGGGAAAATGCCGTCACCGCGCTGCGTATCTTCCGGCCGCCGGTGCGGGCGGCGATAACCCTGCGTGAAGGCAGGCCTACGCACATCGCGTGCCCAAAGCGCAAAGAAATATGTGGAGAAATCCTCTGGGCTGCCGGTCCCTGGCGCACCTCCGGAGACTGGTGGGAGCAGGAAGGATGGGCGCGCGACGAGTGGGATATCGCTTTACAGGAGGCAGCCGGGATCGCGCTCTATCGCCTGGTTCGGGATTTGCTTAGCGGCCAGTGGCAGGTGGAAGGAAGTTACGACTGAGGACTCGCCTCAAAATCCGGACATTGGATCTCGAGTTCAAATATTAAGAGTCCTGCTCTTGCCATCCCGTCCATACGGGATTCACTGTATATTTAGTCGATTCAGGTGTGGATAACCTGTTCAAACTGTGCGATTTAACCTGATCCAGGCTATTTTGTGACCACGCCACAGGCAATTCGGTCTCCCGCGTTTCCGGCCGGGTCGGTCTTCATGTCGTCGGCTTTCGCGTGAATCATCAGGGCCGTGCCACCGTTGCTGAATAGCGAGTGGCTGTCATCGCCCAGGGTTACATCCTTGTTCAAAACGCTGAATTTGGCCTGGCCTTTGGCGTTTACGGTGAAATTGTTCATATCGCCGGCGTGGTGGCCTTCGGGATTTTCCAGACCGTGCTTCTTTCCGTCGGGATTGAAATGCGGACCGGCCGATTTGAAATCCGGCGGATCACACTGCGCCTTGCCATGAAAGTGAAACGCATGCTCACCCGGCGGCAGGCCGTGGAGGTTCGCCTTAATAAATACTCCCGGCTGGCCGCTTTTGCTCCAGAGCACTGCGGTTCCCACGCTCTTGCCCTGCGCGTCCTTCAGTTGGACGGTGGTCTTGGCGGTAGACTTGGCCGCTGCCGCAATCGACAGAACCAAAATCAGGAGGGAGACGGAGAGCAAGGTTGTACGTTTCATGGCGCACATTATAGCGCGGCTGGCTTTGACTCGCGCGATCCGGAAAACCATTCTTACCACCAAGGACACGAAGTTACACGAAGGAACCTACTCCGCCCGGCTTACTGTCGCATCGTCACATAGAACGCGTTGTTTCCCGACCGCAGGTCTTTGCCGTAAGAGAAAGCCACTCCCACGCCGAACACCCGCACTTTCGCCTGCGCGCCCAAATCCCACAGCCACTTGTGCGAACCTAATCCGGGAACCGGGTCTGTAATTTTTCCCGTATCCAGAAAAGGTCCAAGCTTCACGGTAAAGATTCCGTTGTGGTAGACGTTCTTGTCCGCCTCCCAGTTGGACAGGAAATAATTCTGTCCCAGAGGAGCGCTGCCCTTTCTGCCATCCCGCGTTCCGATGTGTCCGCGCATCCATAGGTCGTTGTCGCGCTCCAGTCCCAGCATGAAGAGTTCGTCGAATGGAACATCGCCAAAAGTTTTGCCCGCCCTGATCCAATGCTGTACTTCATAGTCATCCCCCTGGGCCTGAGGAAACCAGTGAAGCCGGACCGAAGCTCTGCAACTTTTCGAAAGAGTGCGTCGGTTGTGACCAGATGCGTCCGGCTTGAGACGAAACATCACCATCGAGCGTGAGCCTTCTTTCCGGCCAACGCCAGAGTGTGGCGTCCAGCCGAGCGAGTTGCTTCAGTTGATAGCCTTTGGCCAACAGGCTGGGAGTAAGAGCCACGCCCGGAACCACGCTGCGGAAATCGCGATGCGAGACTTCCACTCCAGCCGACCATCGCCAGCGGCCGCTTTCGAGCGAAGCGAATTTCGCGCGCGACAGCTTCCCGTCGCAGATTCAAGCTGCCCAACAGCGGCGACGGGCCTTGAAACGAGTTGCGGATGTCCCAGTTTTCGCTGCGCAGGTCGACGATTCAGTCCGTAGCGAAATTTCGGATTCGCCTTGAATGGTCCGGAGAGTTCAGCAGAAACGCGCCGCTTCTCCGCGTCCCAGCGATACATGGAAACGAAATTAATCGCCTGATTTCGCAAATTGTAAAATTCGGGTGTGACGGTCAGGAAAGGCAGCTCGCGAAACAGGAGAAAGAGCTTTTCCCACTTGCCTTGGCCCCATCCATCCCGCTCGCGATTCCGGAAGACGACATCAAACTTGCCATCTTCGCGCGCCTGCAAATCAAATTGATAGCTGGGAAAGATTTCCAGTCCGCGGACGCGAACTTCGGTAGTCAGCAGATCGGGCAGACGTAATGTGCTGGCTGGCGCAAACACAAACGCCCGGTCAAGCAACGCTGCATTCACTTGCGGCGTGGGATCGGTTCTCACCTCGGCGATCCGTGGCTTGTCGACGTGGTTCCAATACTTCAGCGCAGCTTCGACGTTGCCTTGCAGAAAATAGACTGTGCCGAGAAAGTCGTTTGCGTAGGAATCGTTAGGATCGAGGCGCAGCGCCAGTCGCAGGTAGCGAACCGCCTGTACATACTGCTTCTGTTTGAATGCCACACCGCCAACTCCAGGGGAAAGCGCTTGTCCGTCGGGTTGCAGGCGGGCGCCCGCGATGAATGCCTGTTGCGCCTCCGTCCAACGCCCTAACTGAGCCAACGCAGTGCCGTAATAGAAATCGAAGTCGGCGGAAGGATGCTGCAACGACTCCGCCAGCGTGACAATCTCCTGCCAGCGTTGCTCGGCAAAAAGCTGCTTTGCCCTGTCGGTTAATTGGCTGTCAGAGGACTCACTTTGAGCGCGGCCCGGGATCACAAGCAGAAGAAAAAATAGAGAACGCGATCGAGATTAGCGAGGTTCGGCTTGAGGCAGCTGCCAGGAGCGTCCATCTGCCGGCCGCGCTCCATTCCCGATCGAAGCTGGACCGGTCCTGCTTGAGCAGTTTGCGTTGCGCCGGATCGTTGACCATGACGATTGCCTGCTCCGGATCCACGCCGGTCACGACCACATAATGAAGAGGCGCGCCACCCGCGCGGCTTCAGGGCGACGATCAGCGGCCGTCCTTTGTCCAGATGTTGCTTGAGGTCTTCCCACTCTCCGCGAATTGTAAACGTGCGGAATCCCTTCTCCCTGAAATACCGCTCCATGTCGGACGCATAAATTCCGTGAGCTTTGGGCGAATAGAGAGCACGCTGGATCTGCGCCGGTCGGAGTCCGAATTCACAGACTCGCGCAGTTGACGCTGCCAGTATTGCATCACCATGGCAATGCTGGCAGCGCCGCAGCCGTCCTTTTCCTGCTTGACGAAGGGAACATCGAGCCAGACGCCGGGAATGTCTGCGGCAAGAAGCGGCACCGCAGACTCCCAGCAATACCAGGATCGTCCTGGCGAAGGTCGACCTGAAGATGCCAGCCACCGTAGCGGCCTATCGCACCGCAACAATGATCAGAATGAGCGCGGCAATGGCAACAAGAATAATGATCAGATCGCGGTCGCTGAGGGTGCCGGCGGCAAAGTCTGCCTGCGTCTTTTGCACCCGCGAAGCCAGTTGCGCCAGTTCAGCATCGTCCAGGGTAGAGACGGCGCTCTTCACCTGTTCCGGATTCACATGCGCCGACTTGAGGGCCTGTCTGCGCCTTCTCCGACGAGAAGAATTGCTTGCACCTGATCCACGATTTTGCTGCCGGGCGGTCGAGGCCTTCACCGCCGCCTGCTGAAGCTCGGAGGGACTCACCAGATGCTGCGCGGTCTTCTGCCAACAAGATTCTGGGGAAGAGCGAAAACGGCAGCCAGGACGAACGCTACCGCCACTCGGGATGACTGCCTCAGATCGAAATGCATGTCTTGCGACCTCCGCTGAATATTTGCGACACTGTTTTTCCACAAGCTCTGCTAAGAAAAATACTACACGCGCAAGGCTTCGATGCGGAGACACTTCTGAGGGTTTGCCTTGAAGGTAACAACATCAATAAACAACGGCAAAGATTAGAGCTGCTCACAACTTTCGTCTGCAGCTCGCGGGCAATCCACTGCGGATCGCTGTCGGCGGAAATCGAACCGGCGCGCCGATCTTCACTCTGTATCTGCCCCGGCCGGGCAAACTTTTTTCCCGCCTGCTTCAATTCGAACAGCCCGTCAATCCGCATGGGCACGACCGGGATTGCCAGGTTGTTTGCCAGCAGGCCGACGCCGGCGCGAAAAGGACGCATCTTGCCATCAGTGGTGTGGCGCCCTTCAGGAAACACCAGAATGCTGTAGCCCCGGTCTACGGATTCTCCGGCGTAGGCGAAACTCTCGCGGAAGCCCGCCTCCCGCGGCAAGGGAAACAGGTTGAGCAACGACACTCCCAGAAACCATTTCACGCGATCATAAATCCCGCCCAGAAAACCTCTTCCCGGCGGCGGAGTACGAAGCGCCTCCAGCGCCTCGCCGCCGGTAGCCGTCGCCAGGCGATGACGAAAGCGGGCAGGCAGCGCCGTCAGCACGAATCCGACATCCACATCGTCGATGTGATTGCAGATCACCAGCACCGGGCCCTCGAACACCGCGCAGATTTTCCCGTCCTTCAATGCGCGGCCATCCCAGCAACAAAATTGCCGGACGCAGCAGCAGGTAATAAACGAGTCAGACGGTTCCAGGTCGTGGGCCAGCGCTGCACCCATCGCCGGATAGTGATATTTCGTGCGCGACGGGAGTCCGGCCGTGCAGCATGCGCTCCAGATCACCCACCGTCTTCACGGCGGCAAATCCGGTCTCGCTCAAGTCCACCTGGTATCGATCTTCGAGCGCACCCAGCAGTTCCACGCGATCGAGCGAACTCAGATTCAAATCGGCTTCCAGATTCGGCTTCGGGATCGGACATCTCCGGCCGCGCCTCCCTTCATGCGCGTGATCAATTCCGCCAACGGACTCGAGGAAGCTCCGGCCGCCGGCATCGTCCGCAAGCTGCGACTGCACCACTTGCTGGATCACATTGCGTGCGCGGCTTCTGCGTTGAGGTGCGCGGAAAATCTTCTCCGGCCACACGAACCAGTGCCGCATGCGCTGATATTCAGCCAGAGTCTGGTTCGCGCGCTTTACCACCGGCTCCGGATCGCAGCGCCCTCACGCAGAATCAGCACCGCGCACGGCTTCGGCGTTTCCATCTCGCGGCAAGCGCGACCACGACGCAGTCCTTCACTTCGGGCTGCCGGCGCAACGCAGCTTCCAGATCCTCGGGATAAACATTCATGCCGGCGGGAGTCACGATCACATCTTTCTTGCGCCCTTTGAAATACAGATTGCCCTTGAGCATCGAGTTCGCCGATGTCGCCGGTGCCATACCAGCCTTCGTTCTCCCACGATCGGCTGAGGTTCCTGCCCGGTCCAATATCCGCCGGCCACTCCGCTGCCACGGACCAGAATTTCGCCATCCGCAGCCAGCTTGACTTCGCGCCCGGCCAGCACTTTGCCGATCGATCCTTTGCCCAGACGAAAAGGATGATTGACGCTGATGATCGACGTAGTTTCGGTAAGCCCATAGCCCTGGATCACGGCGTATCCCAGCCGTCCCCAGAACTCTTCGGTGACGCGGTCGAGCGCCGCTCCGCCGGAGACGAATGCCCAGAATTTCCATCCGAACTGGCGATGCACGCGCCGGAAAATCCACCAGCGACGCAGGAAATCTTGCCTTCAGCAGCCTGGAAACGCCGCCGAAATTGCTTCCAGCCGCCGTCATCCTCCAGATCGCGCTCGATTTTTTCCTTCAGCGATTGCAACATGCGCGGCACCGCCACCAGCACAGATACTCGCTCGCGCCGGATGGTGCGAATGACTTCGGCGGGATTCAGCGCGTCCTGAAAAATCACCGTCCCGCCCATCAGTTGAGGCAGGAAAATTCCCAGGAACTGGCCAAAGACATGGCTCAGAGGGAAGCAGGTTCAGAAAACGAACGGGATGCACCAGGCGTTCGTACTTGAGGTATCGCTGAATTTCGGTTTCCAGGGGCGCAATGTTGCCGAGAACATTGCCGTGAGTGATCACCACGCCTTTGGGTTCGGCGGTGGTTCCGGAAGTAAAAACAATTTCGAGCGTGTCTTTGGTGCTAATCGACGGCCGTCGCGTATGTGCGAAGACGAGTGGGCGTGACAATGTTTCTTGCAGGTCTTCAAGAACCAGGACGGAAGCCGAGGCCAGGATATGCTCGCGCGAGCACACCAGAAGCCTGCCATCCACCTGCCGATATACGCGCTGGGCGAAGTCGGCCGTGCCGGCATCGTCGATGGGAACGACGATCACGCCGCGCAGCGCACAGCCGAAAAATACCGCAACCCACTCGGCGGAGTTCGGCCCCCACAGCAGTACGCGCTCGCCTTTTTCGATTTCACGGCTTTCCAGTTCGCGGGCAAACCGGAACGCGGTTTCAGCCACCTGCCGATAGGTCCAGCGAACGGTGCGGTATCCGCGATGCTGAACGTAGGCACACTCCTGGCCTCGTCGCAGAAAGTTTTCGAGGTATTCGGCAACGGAGCGGCGCTCCATGCCTTAGATGGTATCGCTTTGGCGCGCACTGTCATCCTGAGCGGGTGCTGCTTCGCGAAGCGAAGCAGCCGCGTAGTCGAAGGATCCTGAGGCTGTCGGAGCCGGGCTGGCGCGGCGAGGGAACTGGTAGCGCATAAACCTGATCCCCGCGGCGGAAAAGCTGCGAGAACTCTAGGGGTCCTTCGACTCCGTAAGCCCTTCGCTAGCGAACGGGCTTACTCCGCTCAGGATGACACAGATGGGACATCGCTTATGCGGACATCCGGCGCGCGTTCTTCGGGCAGAAGTTCGACAGCAAGTTCAGGAACTCGGCGAGAAACGGGGGCGTGGGCTGGTTGCGCATGGTGACCGCGTACCATTGGCGGCGAAAGCCGCGGCCGCCCAGCGGACGGATCGCAACCTTGCCTGCTTCCACCGCCGGCGCCACCGCCCAGCGCGCAAGAAATCCGATTCCAGTTCCCGCGCTGGCTAATTCCACGATCGCTTCCGTCAGCGGGACTTCGATGACCCGGTGCGCTTCCACTCCAGCCGGCTTCAGCAGCTTGTTGATCAGCGTGCTCTCTTCTCTCGGCGGATAGATCAGAACGGTTTCACTTTCCAGGTCCTGGGGCCGAAGCTGGCTCATGCCGAAGCCAGGCGATGCTTTGGCGACATCACCAGAACCAGTTCGTCTTCGAACATGGGCGTCACGCGCAGGCTTTGATTGCGCGGCGGACAACTGATGATGGCGACGTCCAGCTTGCCTTCCAGCAACGCGGCGCCGGGATTGGAGGTCGCGCTGGCAACAATATTTACCTCCACCTTGGAAAACTTGCCGTGAAACTTCTTCAGCACCGGCGGCAGCCAGTGATAGCAGGTGTAGCACTCCGTGCTCAGCCGGATTTCGCCCCGCGCTCCGCCATTGAGTCCCTCGATCTGGACTTCGGTATTGCTCAGTTCATCGAGCACCCGGCGGGCACACGCAATCAGCCGTTCTCCTGCGGGAGTCAATACCATCTTTCTTCCCAGGCGCAGAAAGAGCGCCGTCCCCAGCTTTTCTTCCGCATCGCGCAACTGATGGCTTAGCGCGGATTGGGTAAGGTGCAGGCGTTTCCCGGCTTCGGTAACGCTGCCTTCTTCGGCCACGGTCACCAGAAGTTTGAGGTGACGGACTTCGAGTTTCGGGTTCATTTGTACATGAGTGTAGTTCATCGAATTGATGAAAACAAACAATAATTCTCATACCGCAATTCGCACGTCCAACTCCCATGTGTCCGAAGAAACGAATTGACGGCAAGAACCGGATAGCGAGCACAGACCGCTCTGTCGCAGACTCGGGCTCAGACATTCGCTCAACCGCGAAAGCCGCAGCGCGAGTCCGCTACATCGTGTCACTAAACAGGGTCAGTACATAACAAGGGGAGGTTGTATGACAAAGTTCGTTAAACAAACCGTTGCTTCACTTTTCTGGGTGTCTTGGCGCTTGGCTCCACGGCCAAGCGCAACAGGCTGAGCGGACTATCCAGGCCAACATTCCGTTTGAATTCAGGGTAGGCAGTCAGACTTTTCCCGCCGGCAGCTATTCGCTGCTGAGCCGGGCGCCGGGGTTTCTGGAAGTACGCGATAGGACGGGACGCACTCTGGCCGAAGTCGCTGACCTACCCCGTGCAATCGTCAAAGACGCCGGCCGCGCCCAAGCTGGAGTTCGTCAAAACAGGCGGCCACTATGCATTAACGCAGGTCTGGCAGGAGAGCTATTCCACCGGCGAGCGTCTGCGGCCGCCGTCGACAAAGATTGCGAAGCGCCAATCCGGCCAGACTCAAACCATCGCCGCCAGCGACTCGCGATAAGACGGATCAGGACATACAAGGGAGGACACCATGAACACCGGCATGAACGGAAGCAATGGGACAACTCAAGCGGCGGATCTCCATGTTCAGGAGGTCATCCGCTCGGCGGAACATGAACTGCAGGAGTTGCTACAGCGGCGGGCGGAACTGATGAAGCGAATCGGCACCATCAAGCAGACGCTGGCTGGGTTGGCGAATATCTTTGGCGACTCGGTGCTTAGCGACCAACTTCTGACGTTTCTGGATCGCAAATCAGTCAGCCGGCAGCCCGGGTTCACCCGGGCTTGCCGCGTGGTCCTGATGGAATCGGGACGGCCGTTGGGCGCCCGGTTTGTCTGTCAGGCCTTGAAGCAGAAATTTCCGGAACTGATCGAACGCCATAAGGATCCGATCGCCTCAGTGACCACCGTGCTGAACCGGTTGGCCGATTACACTGAAGCGCGATGTTCGCTGGATGCACATGGACGCCGAGTCTGGGAATGGATTGCAGACCGCGAAAACCGCGCTGACCTGTTGCTCGGCGGGAATTCGAGGTTCACGCCGCAGGCCGGCAACTGATCGATAGAGCGGGAACGGAGTCGCGGATCAGCCGCGACTCCCCGGTCTGACTTGATCGCGTCCGCGCGGGTCATGTGACTTCAAATCAGCCCGGCTTTTACGTGGCGGAGAAAGTCTTCGGCGTCGGCCTCGGCTTTTTTTGCGGCGGCTGGATCGTTGCGGTTTTCAAATATGATTTCCTGCAGCGTAATCTGCGCCGCATCCTTTGGTTTGAAGCCCCGTGTGACCAGTTTTCTGGCGCGTGCGGAAAAGCTTTCGGAATCCGCAACTATGGCCGGCTGACCATGCGCCCCGCAATCGTGATTCTGGAACTGGGCGGAAGCGAGGCGGTCATAAGCGCTCTTGGCTTCCTGATCGGTAAGCAATGATGGAACCGGGAAGGTCCAGCCACATTGGGAGCACGCCCAGCCCGTCAAACGATGGTGCGAAACCCAAGTAAGCCATCTCCCCATACTTCTCCCCTCATCGCCGCAAGAGGTTTAAGGCCTGGGCCCGAATTACCTTCCTTATTTTCCTTGTAGGTCTGCGGCGACTGTTGCGAAGCGAGGTATTTTCCAACATCGTGCTTTTCCGGCACGCCGGTTCTTGCCTGCAAGAATTCTACAAGAATCCGCTGGTTGGCATAGTGACGGCAAATGGAACCCGAAACGAGAAAGTGAACACAATCGAACGAGCGTAATGACGATGTAACCCGCCGGCCGCCATCCTGCATGTCTGAACGCCTGCTCTACTGGTGTCCCGGGCTGGTTCCGCTGGTAACTCGGTCGTACACTCCCTTTCGGTAACCCTTAGTAACCATACGATTCTTGGTAACCCGCCTTACAATGACCCTTGTCCGAAAGACCATCCCGGGTATGATCGGCAGACATGGCCGATCGGATGGCCAACCCGTCGGTAGACCTTCCCAAGGAAGATGTTTTCTGGCGGGAGGTAGACCGGACCTGGAGTCAGCAATCATATGGCGTTCGGTTTCGGCTTCAACAAACAGAAAGCTCTCAGCGCTGCGGAGAAGTTCGTCCAGCAGGGCAAACTGCAAAATGCCATTGCTGAGTACGAAAAGGTCCTGAAGGCTGACCCCAAGGAACTCACCGTCTCCAATACCATTGGCGACCTCTACGCCCGTCTCGGCCAGAGCGACAAGGCGATCGAATCTTTCAAGAGTGTCGGCGATGCCTATGCGGCCCAGGGTTTCACCGTCAAAGCCATCGCCATGTACAAGAAGCTCACCAAGCTGAAGCCCACCTTGGAGATCGTGCTTCGCCTGGCTGAGCTTTACACCCAGCAAGGCCTCTTTAACGATGCCCGCGCGCAATACCTGCAGGTCGCGGAAGAATTTCTGCGCTCCGGCGAACTGGAACAGGCCGTGCGGATTTTCCAGAAGACGCTGGAAATGGATCCGGAAAACGTGGCCATGCGCACCCGGCTGGCCGAAGTTTACATCCGGCTCAACAAGAAGACGGAAGCCTGGCAGCTTTTTGCCGCTGCCGCCGACAGCCTGCGCTCGCGCGGGCAACTGGGTCCGGCCGAAGAAATCCTGAACCGCATGCTTACGCTGGATCCCAGCAACAGTCATGCTCTGCTGCTGCGCGGCCGCAACGCGTTCGATTCCGGCGACATGGCCGGCACCATCAGCAACCTGGAGAAAGTGGCGGATCTCGACAGCCATCCCGAGGGATTGCGCTCGCTTATGCAGGCTTATCTGCAAAGCGGACGCCTGCCCGAAGCCGGGACCCTGGCCGCGAAATTATGCACCGTGCACGGCGACACCGAGGCGATTGCCGGCTACACCGACGCGCTCATGGCCGCGGGGCACTTCGCGGAAGTCCTGCAGGTCTACCAGCAGCATTGTGATCGTCTGGTGGCCACGGATTCCGCCAAAGTTCTCGAAACCCTGCATTCTCTGATCGGACACATGCGCGAGAACACGCCGGCCCTGGAGACGATCCTCGAACTTTCCCAGAAGGCGGGCGACAGCACACATATCACCGAGCTTTACGAATTGCTGGGCCACGCCTACGTTCATTCCGGAAATCTCGAAAAGGCCCGCGATTATTATCTGAAGCTCACGCAACTCGAACCTCAGAATCAGTTGCACACCCGCAATTATCAGCAAGTGCTGTCCAAACTTGGCGTAGGCCCGGCCAGCGCCCGGCTGATTACGGCAGAAGAAGGCGCAGTCCTGGTGGAGGAACTCGAAGCCACGGCGCCCTTTGTCGACCAACGCTATGCCGATGACGTCGCCCTCGCCGTACGCGCTGCTCTGACCGACGCGGAATTGTTCGTTTCCTATAACATGCCAGCCAAGGCTCTGGGACCGTTGATGTCCGCGCTGCCCAAGGCTCCGCGGGATTTGCGCCTGAACCAGCGCCTGGCGGCTTTGCACACTCGCGCAGGCCGGTTCAGCGAAGCAGCGGTTTGCTGCCGCAATCTCCAGGAGCTTTACCACGACGCCGGACATCCGGACGAAGCCACTCGTTATAGCGACCTGGCTGACAAGTACGAAGAGCGCGCTTCCGCCCGGACGGAGGAAGCCCGAGCGGCGGAAACTGCCGCGGCTACATCGTTTGAATCCGTAACCGTGAACCCGCCGGCTTTTGATCACATCGCCGCAGAGGATCAGGTCTCGGAAGTTTCTTCCGCTCCTCCAGCCGCCGGACTTTCCGGACTTTTCTTCCATAAAGCGGCCTCGCCGGTTTCTTCTTCCAGCGATTTTGAAGTCCATACCGAACCAGCCGCCGCGAATCAGAGTGAAATTGACATCTCTGCGGAATGGGAGGGTGAGGTTGCCGACGAGCATCCGGCTCCCCGAGTCGACGACGCGGAGGCCGAGCATGAGAAGGCCGAAGCTATCACCGAGACGGTCGAAGAGCTTCGCTTCTATCTCTCGCACTCCATGGCCGAACAGGCGCGCGTGGTTTTCGCCAAGCTGGAGAAGCTGAAGCCCGGCGCGGCGCAGCTGGCGGCGCTGTGGCAGGAAATTGAGGCTGCTGACGCCAAGACCGCGACCAAACCGGAAGCGGTAGAGGAAGTTTCCTTCGATGAAGCGGATGCAGTTGCGGCGGAGGAAATTGAAAGGCCGCACCCGGCAATTTCCAAACCTTCTCTCGACCGCGAATTTACGGCGAATCTTGACCCCACTCCCGCGGAAGAATCATTACCCCAGATGCCGTTCCGCAGCATTGTTCCCACCCCGGAACCGGCCCGTGCAGAAGTTGCACAAGCCCGCCCGGAAGCGAGCGGAGTGCTGGGCGAGTTCGTCTCCGACCTGGAAGCTTCTCTGGGCGACAGCTTCTTGCCGCCGCCTCCGCCAGCGCCGACACCGGCACCGGAAGTACGGCATCAAGTTCGACCTGAACCAGCTCGACCGCAGCCGGCGCCACAGCCGACCGGTCAGCTGCCCCGGCTCTGGGCCGAACGGCTTCGGCTGCAGCTCCTGCGCCCGCGCTGGAAAGTGCGTCCCCGACTTTTACTTATCAGCCCACAAAAAAGCGGACCCTGGCTCCGGAAGTCTCGCCGGCGACGCCCAAACTGGACGCCGCAAGCGTGGATCTGGCCGACATGTTCGGCGAGTTGAAGCACGAGCTCGAAGAGGATTCGGCGAACACCCAGGAAGATCCCGAGACCCATTACAACCTGGGCGTAGCCTTCCGCGAAATGGGCTTGCTCGATGAAGCCATCGGCGAACTGCAAAAGGTCTGCCAGGCGGTGGACCGCGGTCAAGAGTTCCCGCAACTGATGCAGACTTATACCTGGCTGGCCCAATGCTTCCTCGACAAGGGTGTCCCCGAGGCGGCGATCCGCTGGTATGAACGGGCTTTGAAGTTGCCCGGCATCGACGAAGAAACTCGTACCGCCCTGAACTATGAATTGGCCTCCTCCTATGAAGCCGCGGGAAACAAAGCCGTGGCCCTGAATCATTTCATGGAGGTTTATGGCAGCAACATCGATTACCGCGATGTAGCTGAGCGCATCAAAGCCCTGAAGTCGTAGAATGACAGAATGGGTTTCCTTCTGAGCCTGGCAGGG
>CAWEVE010000025.1:0-15803 GCA_963812465.1 Terriglobia bacterium | reverse complement strand
GACCTGGCCGGCGAGATGACGTTCGCCTTGTGGGACAACGTGGCCCCGGCGTTCCACCTGCACTCCAAGATCGAACCGTTCGGATTTGCCGTCTTTCTGGCGACCCTGGGGTATGTTGCGGCGCGGCAGATCATGGAACGCGACCAGCAACTCAATGCCATTCAAAAAGAACTCGAGGTGGCTCGCCGTATCCAACTGTCCATTCTGCCGTCTGATTTTCCTCCTTCCAAAAATTTCCGGGTGGCTGCCCGCTACGTTCCTATGACGTCGGTTGCCGGGGACTTCTACGATTTCGTCGTGGCGGATGACAAGCAGACCGGGCTTCTCATTGCGGACGTGTCCGGCCACGGAGTTCCGGCGGCACTGATTGCCTCAATGGTCAAACTTGCCGCCACATCACAACGCGTCAACGCAGCTGATCCGTCCAGTTTCCTGTCCGGCATGAACAGTGCGCTGATAGGAAATACGCAGAGTCAATTCGTCACTGCGGCTTACGTTCATCTCGATTCAGAGTCGCAGGAGCTACGTTATTCGGCGGCAGGGCATCCGCCGATGCTCCTGCTGCGCCAGGGACGGGTGCAGAAAATAGAGGAAAATGGGCTGATGCTGGCGGCTTTCGAATTCGCAAAGTACACCAATGCCGCCCACCGCATTGAACCGGGCGATCGCTTGCTGCTCTATACCGACGGGATCATAGAAGCCAGTGACGCTTCCAGAGAATTCTTCGGGCTTGACGCCTTATCTGATCTCTTGCGCCAGACGTCCGGGCTACCAGCCTCCGAGGTTGCAGATCGCATCATTGCCTCGGTTGGACTTTGGGCGGTTTCCCAGGACGACGACTTGACTGTGCTGGTCTGCGATTACGTAGGAACCGAGCGATAGGAACTGAGCGATAGCCTTGTCATGCTGAGCGTAGTCCGCGCGGGCTTGCGGCCGGACAGACGCAGTCGAAGCACCCCTATACCCTCCCAGTCACACTTTATGAACGCTGCCAAATCCCAAGCGCCGATAGTTCAGTTGTGCAATGGGGGTCCCCTCGGCTTCGCTCGGGGCAGGCTCTTCGACTGCGTGGCCCCTTCGCGTCGCGAAGGGGTCACTTCGCTCAGGATGACAGCTTCTTCAAATTGCCTCTCTCATGAGACGATTGAATCTGTGATCCAGCTCTCCGCCGCCGGAAAACGTTATGGCCACAAGCTCCTCTTCGAAGGAGCCGACTGGCTGATTACGCCCAACGACCGGGTGGGACTGGTGGGCGCGAACGGCACCGGCAAATCCACGCTGCTGAAGATTCTGGCGGGATGGAGACCCTCGACTACGGCACCCTCAGCCCCGCCAAGGGCATCAGCGCCGGCTATCTGCCGCAGGACGGGCTTTCGCTCTCCGGCCGCAGCGTTTTCGCCGAATGCATGTCGGTGTTCGACGAACTGCGCGCCATGGAGCAGGAGATGGAAGACCTGACCGCGCGCATGTCCGAAGTCGACCACGCGTCGCCGGAATATGCGCAGATCGCCGAGCGCTACCAGCGCATCCAGCACGAATTCCAGACCCGCGACGGATACGCCCTCGATGCGCAAGTGGGCACCGTGCTCGGCGGCTTGGGCTTTCGGCAAAGAAGACTGGACTCGCCAGACCGAGGAATTCTCCGGCGGCTGGCAGATGCGCATGGCGCTGGCCAAGCTGCTGCTGCAGCAGCCGAATCTGCTGCTGCTCGACGAGCCCACCAACCATCTCGATCTCGAAGCCCGCAACTGGCTGGAAGATTATCTGACGCATCTATCCCTACGCCTTCGTGCTGATTTCGCACGACCGCTATTTTCTCGATGTGACCGTCAACAAGATCGTCGAGATCTGGAACAAGCGGATTCATCTTTACAGCGGCAACTACGACAAATATCTGGCGCAGAAGACGCAGCGGCGGGAGCAGCTCGAAGCCGCCTATCGCAACCAGCGCGAGCGCATCGAGCAACTGGAAGTCTTCATCAACCGCTTTCGCTACCAGGCGACCAAAGCCAAGCAGGTGCAAAGCCGCATCAAGGAGCTGGAAAAAATCGAGCGCATCGAGCTGCCGGAAGAAGAAAAGACCATCCACTTCTCCTTTCCCGCAGCCCAAGCCCAGCGGCCGGATCGTGGCCGAATTCGTCGGCGTGGCCAAGTCCTACGGCGAGAAAGAAGTCTTCCGCGACGTCAGTTTCATGATCGAGCGCGGCGACCGCATCGCGCTGGTGGGCGTAAACGGCGCGGGCAAATCGACGCTGATCAAACTGCTGGCCGAAACCGAGCCGCTCACCCAGGGCGAATGCCGCTCGGCCACAACGTGCAGGCCGATTACTTCGCGCAGGACCAATACAAGGAACTCAATCCCGACGCGCGCATTCTCGACGACCTCGGCGACCTTTCGCCCCACTCCACGCAAACCGAACTGCGCAGTCTGCTGGGCTGTTTCCTGTTTTCCGCCGACGACGTTTTCAAGCGCATCGGCGTGCTCTCCGGCGGAGAGCGCAATCGCTACGCCCTGCTGCGCATGCTGCTGCATCCGGCCAATTTCCTGCTGCTCGACGAGCCCACCAACCACCTCGACATGCGCGCCAAGGACGTCCTGCTCGAAGGCTCTGGCCGACTACACCGGCACCGTGGTCTTCGTCTCCCATGATCGCTACTTCATCGACAAGCTGGCCACGCGGGTATTCGAAGTCGGCGACGGCAAAGTGGAAATCTATCCCGGCAACTACGAAGACTATCGCTGGCGCAAAGAGGGAGGCGCCGAAGCTTTGCAGAAGACGGTCGCGTCCAGCCGCCGGCCGCTCCAGCCTGACGAACGGCAATTCCGGCGCCGCCGGCGCCCGCTGCCGGGATCCCAGCAAAGCGCCTGAACCCCATCAAGCGCAAGCAGCTGGAAGATCGGGTTCAGGAACTGGAGGAGGAGATCAGCCGCCTGGAAACCGCCGATCGCCGACTGCGAGGCGTCCCTGCAAACCTTCGTCAGCGCGGAAGAAACTGCCCGCGCTGACGCAGGAACTCGGCGACCACCGCGAACGATCTGCAAAGCCGCCTGGCCGAGTGGGAAGAACTCACGCAACACTTCATCTTAAGGTCGATAGAGTTACCGGCATCTCGCCCGACACCCGTACAGTGTTCTTCCGTAACCTCCTCCATTGCGCGCTCCCGTGCGATAGTCAGCTGTAGAGTGACCAAAGATTCATATCCACCCGCATGCGGCACCGCCACTAATGCGCAGCCGCGCGGAACTAAGGAAGGCCGGTACCGAATGCTGCATTCACCAGACAATCCAAAAATCGCAGATTCATCGAACCCGAACTTCGTTCGCGCCCGTGAGAGCGGCAGGCTCCCCGGTCGAGCAGGCCACTATCGGCCGCTCGCTCGTCATTAAGGGCGAAGTCAGCGGCGCCGAATCGCTCTACATCGACGGCCAGATCGAGGGCAGCATCAACGTGGCCGACCACCGCGTGACCATCGGACGCAACGGCAGCGTCACCGCCAACATCACCGCCCGTGAAGTCGTGATTCATGGGCAAGGTGAAGGGCAATATTCAGTGCAGCGATCGCCTGGACATCCGCAGCGAAGGCTCCCTCACCGGCGACGTAATCACGCAGCGCATCAGCGTGGAAGATGGCGCCATTCTGAAAGGCAGCGTGCAGGTCCGCGCCGCCGAGTCAGAAGCACAGCTCGCAGAGCCAAGCCAGCATCAGCTGAGGCAGCCAAAGCCGCGACGAGCAGCCAAAGCGGCAGCCGCAGCCGCAGGCGCTTAATTCGCTTCGAGAGATTCAGCGGGGCACGCATTCCTGCGCGCGCCCTATTTCTTTGTAGTTTCTTCGAGCTTACTTCTTCAGTCGTCTTTCGGCTTCAAATCCAGCGCAGCCGAATTCATGCAATAGCGCAGGCCGGTGGGCGCCGGCCCGTCTTCAAAAACGTGCCCCAGATGAGCATCGCAGCGCGCAGCAACGCGCCTCGGTGCGAGCCATGCCATAAGCTCTGATCGGTATGGTTGACCACCGCGGCTTCGTCCACCGGCTGGCAGAAGCTCGGCCAGCCGGTGCCCGACTCGAACTTGGTGTCTGAGCTGAACAGCGGCTGCCCGCAACAGACGCAGGCGTAAGTGCCTGCGTCTTTGGTCTTCCAATATTTGCCGGTAAATGCCGGTTCGGTCCCGGCCTTGCGGGTGACGTGGAACTGCTCCGGGGACAACTGCTTCTGCCATTCCGTTTCCGGTTTGGTAATCTTTTCTGCCATTTCACTCTCCATTTTCTATCCGTTCACACTCCCGGAGACCCTCAGATCTCGATGATCATGTCCTCCAGCCGGGTCGGGTAAGTGTTCAATATTTCGCCTTTGTCCTTGCGCACCATGACCGTATCCGAATGGCGGAAGCCGCCCCAGTCCGGATCGTACACTCCGGGCTCGCAGCTGAAGGTCATGCCCTGCGCCAGCACGGTCTTGTCGCCTTCGGCGATCCAGGGAGCTTCATGCCCTTCGAGGCCGATGCCGTGTCCGGTGCGGTGCCTGAGAAACTTTTCGAAGCCCGCCTTGCGAATCTGATCCAGACTCTTCTTGTCCACTTCCTCGGCGATCGCGCCTTCTTTCATGTTTTGGACGCCGCTGTCATGCGCTGCCAGCATGGCGTCGAACATGCGCTTGGCGTAGTCGGTGGGCTTGCCCACGCAGAATGAGCGTTCACATTCGACGTTGTACCCTCCCACCTTCGCGCCGAAACTCAGGATCAACGGCATCTCCGGACTTCAGCCGATCCTGGCTCGGCACGGCATGCGGAATCGCCGAACGTTTGCCGAAGGGCACCAGTCCGCCGAAGGGAGGCGTCAATGCCGACGCCCTGCACGTCCCTGAGTTCCTTCGACATCTTGTCGGCGACCGCATCCGCGCTGGCTTTCAGGATCTGATCTTCGGTCACGCTGCCGTTGTGCTGCACAAACTCGCGGCCCGGCCTGCACCGTGAAATCGGCGAAATACCATAGCCCGGCGCATGATGCGGATCTTCGTCTTCATCCTTGACCCAGCGCATCTTCTCGACCAGGTCTCCGGCATCGACGATCTCGGCTTTGGGCGCGCCCAACTGCATTTGATGCAGGCGACCGGGCCGAGGCTCCTCCACTCCAATCCGCCCGCTGCCCAGGCCTCGTTTGGCCACGCGCTCGAAAATCCAGCGCACCCGGTTCACCGGCCCGGGAAAATCGAAATACGCTTCGTAGTCCTTCACCCACCAGAGCTGCACCTGATCGGATTCAAGGTCAGGAATGAAACAGCGCCGGATCGCCGGACTCAGGAATCAGCGCGGCAATGGGGCGCTCGGTCGAAAGATGGAAGTATCCGGTGGTGTAAATGATGTTGGTCGCATCCAGGAGAAGCATCGCATTGAGCTTGCGCTCCTTCATCTTCTCCTGAACCTGGCTGATCTTGCGCCGGTACCAGTCCGGTTGCAGACGATCGTGCGCACCCGTGTCAGGCATCGTCGTGGACATACGCAACCACCGCATCCTGCCCAGCTTGCTGACATCCGTTGTGACGCTGAGCGCCGCCGCACCCGACAACGTGCGCATGAACTCTCTCCGATTTGCCATTGAGCCTCTCCTGGGTAAATTTTCAAGACAAGTATTGCAAGAATTGAAAGCGACCTATCTTATCGCTTTCGCACAACCGAACTGCCCTCTGTAAGTTGCGAAGAGCCTTGCGATTCGGGACGGCCAATTTTCCGATACTCCCCCCGGTGGTAAAGCAGTGGATCACCCTCGCACACCAGCACTTCCTCGACCTCGGCAATAAAAATCGTGTGATCACCCGCGTCGTGCGCCGTGTGCAGGCGGCACTCCAGGTATGCCAGGGCCCCGTTGAGCACCGGAGTGCCGTGCTCGGTGCGGTCAAAACGCGCCCCCGCCTCCCGTTCCGCGTGGCCATGATCCTGCGCCGCGCGGGCATAGTACTCCGAAATGGTTTGCTGGTTTTCCGCCAGCACGTTTATTCCAAATCGCTTCTTGGCGTGAAGGTGGGAGTGAGTTCGTGCCCGGTGGTCGACGCAAACCAGCACCAGCGGCGGATCGAGCGAAACCGAGGCAAAGGCGTTCGCGGTCATCCCCTGCACCTGACCCTCGTAATCTACGGTGATGACAGTTACTCCGGTGGCGAAACTCCCCAGAGCTTTGCGGAATTCTACTGACGAGACGCTCATGAGAACCCTGGAATCACTATCGTCTTATATCACTCATGCAACCCTCCGTGAAAATCAGCACCTTCGGCCGGCCCGGCGTTTGTGATCCGCCTCATGTATCATTCTCTGCGAAATTCTGGCACTTAACTAAGCGCCTAAAGCAATGGATCCTGTCATCCCGACCGAAGCGAAGCGCAGCCAGCGAAGTGGAGGGACCTGCTTTCTCCGGCAGGCCGGTCAAGTTTGACTACGAGAGAACAGCTTTCGCTGCAAAACGATGCGCTCGACGACCTGGCGCGTGGCCTGCCGCTCTCGCGCGAGGCCGCATGTCAACTGCTTCGTTGCCCCGAGGACGAACTTCCCGCCCTGCTGGCTGCTGCCCTCGAGGCCAAGCAGCGCTTCAAACCCGGCGTGATCACTTATTCGCGCAAAGTTTTTATTCCCTTGACCAATCTCTGTCGCGACTATTGCGGCTACTGCATTTTCCGCCGCGATCCCGGCGAACCTGGCGCCCACACCATGACGCCCGACGAAGTTCTGGAAGTCGCGCGCGCCGGCGAAAAGATGGGTTGCACCGAGGCCCTGTTCAGCCTGGGCGACAAGCCGGAACTCGCTTTTCCCGAGATGCGGGCTACCCTGCGCCACCTGGGATATAAATCAACCCTGCATTATCTAGAAGCCATGTGCGAACGTAGTCCTGCGTGAGACGACTCTGCTGCCGCATCCCAATCCCGGCCTCTTGAGCGCGGAGTGGGTCGCACGCCTGGCGGCCGTTTCGCCCAGCATGGGCCTGATGCTTGAGACTACGAACACCGCGCTGCTCGGTCCGGGCGGCGCCCATGACAACGCGCCCGACAAGATTCCGGCCAAACGCCTTCGCACCATTGAAGAGGCGGGAAAGCAGTCGGTTCCCTTCACCACCGGGCTGCTGATCGGGATCGGGGAAACCATCGAAGATCGCGTGGACACGCTGCTCGCCATCCGCGAATTGCATCGCCGCTACGGTCATATTCAGGAAGTGATCGTGCAGAATTTTCGGGTCAAGCCGGGCATTCCCATGCATGACTGGCCCGAACCGACGCGGGGCGAGATGTTGCGAACGGTCGCGGTGGCCCGCCTGCTCATGCCGGACGTGAACCTGCAGGCGCCGCCCAATCTTTCCGCGCCCTATTACGAAGAATTGCTCGACGCCGGGATCAACGACTGGGGTGGAGTTTCGCCGCTGACTCCGGACTTCATCAATCCGGAAAAGCCCTGGCCGCACCTGGCGCAATTGCAGTCACGCACAGAATCAAAAGGATACATTTTGCGCCAGCGGCTGCCGGTTTATCCTGAATTCCTGACCGCGATCACCGCGCGCCCCGGCCTGCTTTCGGAAAAAGTCCAGGCTGCGGCCGATCGCGAAGGCTACGCAGGGAGGGCAAAGGCTGCATGATCGTCGTGCTTACAGGCGGCACGGGCGGCGCCAAGTTTGTGGATGGCCTGCGCCAGATCGTTCCCGCCAAGGACCTGACCATCATCGTCAACACCGGCGACGATCTGGAATGGTGGGGACTGAACATTTCGCCCGACCTCGACTCCATCACCTACGTCCTGGCTGGACTCTTAAGCAAAGAGCGTGGCTGGGGCGTGAAGGGCGACACTTTCTTTTGCCTGCAGGCCATGGGCGAATTGGGCGAGCCCATCTGGTTTCACGCCGGTGATCGCGATCTCGCTGTCCACCTGCTGCGTTCTAGATTGTTAAAGCAAGGAAAAACTCTGACCGAAGTTGCCGCCGACATCGCCTCGAAGATGGGCGTCCAGGCCCGAATTCTGCCCATGTGCAATGCCCGCGTGGAAACCAGAGTCGACACGCCCATCGGCGAACTCAGCTTCGAAGAATATTTTGTGCAGCGCTGGTATCAGGATCCAGTCAACTCGGTCCGCTTCGCCGGAGTTGAGAAAGCAGAACCCGCCCCGGGCGTGATCGATGCCATCATGTCGGCCACGGTGGTGCTGCTGGCTCCGAGCAATCCGATCACCAGCATTGGTCCGATCCTCGCCGTGCCCGGCATCGTCAACGCGCTGAAAGAAACCCGCGCGCCGGTCGCCGCCATCAGTCCGATTATCGGCAACACCGCGGTTTCAGGACCGGCGGGTATTTTGATGGCCGCCCAGGGCTTGCCCGTCTCCGTCGCCGGGGTGGCTCAGGCGTACCGCGATTTCCTGGATATTCTCGTCATCGACAATCGCGACGCCAAAGCCGCCGAAGAATTGCAAAAATCCGGACTGCGCGTGCACTGCGCCAACACGATCATGGCGTCGGCCGAAGAAAAGGTCGAGCTCGCCCGCCAGGTTCTGGCGTTATTCTCCGCCGAAAGCGCCGCCCACGCTGGCTCGGACCTGCCATGATTCTCGTCCCCGTCAAAAACCTTGCCGGCGCCAAACAACGCCTCGCCGCAGTTCTCGATCAACCCGCCCGCACCGAGCTGGCGCAAGCCATGCTGCTCGACGTGCTCGAAACCCTCGCCCACTGGGCACATCGCCCCGACGTTGGCATAGTGACCAGTGATCCCTTCGCCCTCGAACTGGCAGATAGATTTCATTTCACAGTGATCGCCGACCATGCCAATCGCGGAGAGACCGACGCCATCGAGACTGCAACCCGCTACTGCGAATCGCACGGCGTGGACAGTTCCCTGGTCATTCCGGGCGACATCCCGCTGATCCAGTCGAGCGAACTCGAAATGATTATTGCCGCCGCACCCGCGGAAGGCTCGGTGCTGGTTCCCGCCGCCGACGGCCGCGGAACAAACGCCATCTTTCGCCGGCCGGCTGGTTTGTTTCCAGCGCGCTTCGGTAACGACAGCTTCAAGCCTCATCACGCGGCGGCGCAGGCCACGGGTAAACCCTGCATCGTGCTTTCCCTGCCCGGCATTGCGCTCGATGTAGACAACCCCGAAGACTTGCGCACCCTTGCCGCCGCCCCCGGCGAAACCCGCTCCCAGCGCCTGATCCGGCAATGGGAACTCGCCGATCTGCCTCTGGCGGCCAACGAATAATTAACCAACCGCTCCTCACTCATCCCGGTGCAAACACCAACTTCCAAATCGCGAGGAACACCCAAGCGACAAAGCAACCGGACAGGGGCGCGCAAAAGCCCCAAAGGGGCGAAACAATGTAGCCCACGGCGCAAGCCGTGGGAACCGGGCACCGCAAAACGACTCAGCCCCGAAGGGGCGAAAGAAAATTCTCCCCGCACCGTCAGACCCTCCACAATCATCCCCCTTCCCATCGAAGGCGAGATCAAACCCGGCGACTCCCTCCCCACCCTGCTCCTGCAAGCCTTAAAGCATCACAAACAACAATTGCGCAACGGCGACATCCTCGTCATCAAGCACAAAATCGTTTCCAAGGCGGAGGGCCAATTCGTGGACCTGGAAACGATCAAACCCTCCGCCGCATCCCGGCGCTGGGCGCGCCGCTACGATCTCGACGCCCGCGTCATCCAGCTCGCGATCGATCAAAGCCGGCGCATCGTCCGCCGCAAGCGGGGTGTTCTGATCACGCAGACTCGCCACGGACTGATCTGCGCCAACAGCGCGGTTGACGTTTCTAACGTGGACGGAGGCCGCCATGCTCTCCTGCTGCCCGACGATCCCGATCGCTCCGCCGCAACCATCCACGCTGATCTGAAAAAAACTCTGCACCTTTCCATTCCCGTCATCATCACTGACACTTTCGGCAGGCCCTGGCGTGAAGGCTTGACCGAGGTTGCGATCGGCGTGGCCGGCATGAAGGCCCTGCACGACTATCGCGGCCATCGCGATCCGCATAATTACAAGCTGCAAGCCAGCGTTGACGCCGACGCCGACCAACTGGCTTGCGCTGCAGGCCTGGTATGCGGCAAGCTAGCTCGCACCCCGGCATGTATCATTCGAGGATTCGCCTATCAGCCCGGTCGAGGCACCGCCCGCGACCTGATTCGGCCGGCGGCGAATGATCTGTTTCGCTGAGCTGTTGCTGTCAGGAGGAAAGTTGTGGACCGAGTCATGAAACCAGCCATCCGCCGAGCTCTACCCGATTCCGAACTGGAAACTTTTCCAACGCTGGAGTGGTCTACGACTGCTGCCCGTGCTTCATCCGAGGTCGGCAACGCGCTCGAGCAAGTCCTGGCGTCACAGGACGGCAGCGTGCTCTCCCGCGAACAATGTCTCGCTCTGGCGAACGCGGAAGGTGACGATCTGCTCGCGCTGCTGGTTGCAGCCGACATGCTGCGCCGCGATTTGGTCGGCAATCTCGTCACTTACGTCGTCAATCGCAACATGAACTTCACCAACGTATGTTTTGTGGGCTGCAAGTTCTGCGCCTTCAGCCGCGGCCCGCGCGAAGCCGACAGCTATTTTCACAGCCTCGAAACCATGGCGCAGAAAGCCACCGAAGCCTGGGCGATGGGCGCCACTGAAGTCTGCATCCAGGGCGGACTCCCGCACGGACTGCCGCCTTTTTATTACCGCGACATTCTGCGCGCAATTAAGCAAGCCGTTCCCCGCATGCACATCCATGCCTTTTCTCCGATGGAGATTGTTTACGGCGTCGAACTCACCGGCATGCCGCTGGCGGATTATCTGCGGATGCTGCGCGACAACGGCCTCGACACGCTGCCTGGCACCGCCGCCGAAATTCTCGATGACGACGTGCGCTTCGTGCTCTCCCGCAACAAGCTCTCGACCGCGCAGTGGAAAGAAGTGATTCGCACCGCGCATCAATGCGGCATTCGCAGCACCTCCACGCTGATGTATGGCCACGTGGAAACGCCCGACGCATTGGGTGAATCAACTCCTGCTGCTCCGCGAAATCCAGCAGGAGACGGGAGGCTTCACCGAGTTCGTGCCGCTGGGCTTCGTGCATCAGAACACGCTGCTATTCCATCAGGGAATCGCGCGTCCCGGGCCCACTCTGGCTGAGCATCTCAAGATCCATGCCTCTGGCGCGAATCATGCTGGCGGGCGCCATCAACAATATTCAGGTCTCCTGGGTGAAGCTGAACCGGCGCCTGTCGCAGCTTTGCCTGCACGCCGGCGCCAACGACTACGGCGGCACCCTGATGGAAGAAAATATCTCGCGCGAAGCCGGAGCCACTGCCGGGCAATACACCAGCGCGGAAGAATTCCAGTCTCTGATTCTCGAGACCGGACGCATCCCCGCCGAGCGCAACACTACCTACACGCGAATCAACATCAAACTACAGCCGGAGCACACGACCTTCGAAGAATCACTCGAACCGGAGTTCGCATGATGCGCTCGAGCGCGGCGGGGTCAAAACCATAATGCCGCGCGTCATCGCGATTCTCGGCGGCACCGGCCCGGAGGGTTACGGCCTGGCTCTGCGCTGGGCCAGGGCGGGCGAAAACGTGATTATCGGATCGCGCGACGCCAAGCGCGCTCAGGATGCCGCGGCAAAAATCAAGGCATCGGCGAGCGATGCGAAAATCTCCGGCGATGAAAACGCCGCAGCCTGTGCGGCGGCTGATCTGATTGTGCTCACCGTTCCTTTCGAAGGCCACGCTGCCCTGCTCAAGCAAATCAAGCCAGCGATTCGTCCCGGCAGCATCGTGGTCGACACCACCGTGCCTCTGGCGGCGAGCGTTGGCGGCCGCGCCACTCGCACTCTCGGCGTCTGGCAAGGTTCAGCCGCCCAGGAAACGGCGGAACTCGTGCCCAAAGGAATTCCGGTAGTCGCTGCGTTTCACAATGCCTCCGCCGAACTTCTGAATACCGACGCGCCCGTCGACTGCGACGTGATCGTCTGCAGCGACGACCCGAATGCGACCCAGGAAGTAAGAACTCTGGCCGCCAAAATTCCCGGCGTGCGCGCGATTGACGGCGGCAAACTGGAAATGGCCCGCATTGTGGAGCAGATCACTGCGCTGCTTATCGGCCTGAACATCAGGCACAAAGGCCACTCCGGAATCCGAATCACAGGGCTGCCGGAAAAATCGTACGAGGTTGAGTAGCGCCGGCGTCCCGCCGGCTGTCGCGAGGGCGTCTCGCCCTCGCACTTTGCATTATCCGCAGCACCGGCGAAAACAATTCGGCATGAACAATTCTCCCGACCACCGCGCCGCAATCCAATTCCAAAATGTCTCCTATCGCCTGAATACCGGCTATGAACTTCTCCGCAATCTGAATCTGGAAGTCCAGCGCGGCGAAACCCTCGTCCTCCTCGGCCGCAGCGGCTCCGGCAAAACCACAACCCTCAAACTCATCAATCGTCTGCTTGTTGCAAAGCGACGGAGAAATCCATGTCGACGGCCGGTCCATCCGCGACTGGGACGTGATTCGCCTGCGCCGCATGATCGGATACGTGATCCAGGAAGTCGGACTGTTCCCGCACTTCACCGTGGCCCGCAATATTGGCGTGGTTCCACAAATCGAGGGATGGCCTGCCGACCGCATTCAGAGCCGGGTTCAGGAGCTGCTGCAGCTGGTGGGACTTGAACCCCAACTCGCCTCCCGCTATCCGCGAGAGCTTTCCGGCGGGCAGCGGCAAAGAGTCGGTGTGGCGCGCGCGTTGGCGGCCGATCCGTCATTCCTGCTGATGGACGAGCCTTTCGGCGCGCTCGATCCCATCACGCGGGCTGAACTGCAACGCGAGTTCCTGGCCTTGCAGCAGCGCCTGGGCAAAACGGTAGTGTTCGTCACCCACGATCTTCGCGAGGCTCTGCTACTCGGCACTCGAATCACGCTCATGGAGGCCGGACAATTGGTTGTGACGCTCACCCCCGACGAATTTCATGCATTCAACCGACCCGATGGTCGCCGCCTATGTCGACGCCTTCAAGACCGAAATCTCGCCAGCATCACGAGGCCACAATGAGCCCCAGACAAAGTAACGCCGGCGTCCCGCCGGCTGTCCCGAGGGCATCCTGCCCTCGCAGGCGCAGAAAAATATCCCGGCCCGGCAATCTCATATCACCGCGAGGCCATTCATGAATGTCTTGCAATTCATCGCTCAAAACCACATCGAGGTCCTGGAGCTCACCGCGGAGCATCTATGGCTGGTCGGTGCCTCGATATTTCTCGCCGTGCTCATCGGAATTCCGCTCGGCATTCTGATCACCCGCTGGCCCGTCCTGAAGCGGCCGGTGCTCGGCGGCGCCAATATCATTCAAACCATTCCGAGCCTGGCGCTGTTCGGATTTCTGCTGCCGGCTCCCTGGATCGGCGCCCGCGCCGATCGCCTTGCCATCTTCGCGCTCACGCATGTACGCGCTCCTGCCGCTTATCAGCGGCACCTACACCGGCATCAAAGGCGTGGATCCCGCTGTGGTCGAGGCCGGACGCGGCATGGGCATGACCGACCGCCAACTTCTCTGGCAGGTAGAATTCCCGCTGGCCCTTGGCGTCATCATCGCGGGCGTGCGCGTTGCCGCCGTCATTTCCATCGGACTCGCCACTATCGCCGCCGCCATCGGCGCTGGTGGTCTGGGCGAATATATTTTTCGCGGCCTCGCCATGGTCAACAACCAGGTCATTCTTGCCGGCGCAATCCCAGCCGCGGCCCTGGCAATCCTGGCAGACGTAAGCCTGGGATGGCTGGAGAAGCGCCTGAAGCCGCATTAAGCTGGTAGTAACTAATAAGCATTGTCATCCTGAGTGGCCGCAAGGCCACGAAGGACCCATGCATTTCGCAGTTGCTATGGATTAGCAGTTGCCATGCACCCGGCTCGCGACGTCTTTTCGGCTAGCACCATGCATTCAGCCCGCACCATTCTCACTCTCGCGTTCGTCACACTGCTCGCAGCCTGCGGACCCCCACGCGCTGATCGCATCGTCGTCGGCTCCAAGAACTTCACCGAACAACTTGTCCTCGGCGAAATCATCGCGCAACAGATCGAAAATAAAACCCACCTCCCCGTCGAACGCCGCTTCTATCTTGCCGGAAGCTACATCTGCCATCAGGCCATCCTCGGCGGCCGCATTGATATCTACCCTGAATACACCGGCACCGCGCTCACCGCGATTCTGAAACAGCAGCCCTCGAGCGATCCGCAGCAGGTTTACAACCAGGTCAAGACCGAATACGCAAAACCGCTTCAATCTCGACGTCGGCCAGCCTTTCGGTTTCAACAACACTTTCGCCATCGAGATCCGTGGTGAAGACGCCCGCAAGCTCGGATTGAAAACGCCTTTCGCAAGCGGCCGCCTACACGCCGCAATGGCGCGCCGGATTCGGCTACGAATTCATGGAGCGTCCCGACGGCTACAAGGGATTGGCCGCGACTTATGGCCTGCGCTTCGCCGAGTCTCCGCGCATCATGGACCTCGGCCTGCTCGCCCGCGCGCTGAAAGAGAAACAGATCGACCTGGCGGCGGGAAACGCTACCGATGGCCTGATTCCGGCGCTGGATCTATTCGTGCTGGCGGACGACAGCCACTATTTCCCGCCCTACGAGGCCGTGCCCATCATTCGACAGGACATGCTGGCTCGCCATCCCGAAGTGGGGCAGGCCCTGAATGAACTGGCAGGAAAAATTTCAGACGACGAGATGCGCCGTCTCAACTACGCGGTAGATGGCCAGCATCGCGACGTGAAGCAAGTAGTGAAGGAGTTCCTGCGCGAAAGGATCCCGTAAAGTAGCGCCGCCTTCCTTCGTGCAGCTTTGTCCTGCGTCTTCGCCCGCAGCCGAGGGCATTAACCACCGAGGCACGGAGTTACACGAAGGAAATAACACCTACATCAACCACACCGCATCCACATCCACGATGAGCTGCGTCCGTGGAATCTTCTGTTGGGCGGCAAACGCCAGCATCGCCCGGAGCAGCGCATTCAACTTCTCCCGGCTGGCCGACTTCACCACAAAGTGATACCGGTAATCCTGCTTCAGCCTCACGATCGGCGCGGCCGCCGGCCCCAGCACGCGAATTCCCTCGTGCCGCGTCTTTTCAAACCACTTCCCCAGAATTCCCGACCAGCGCAGCGCTTCGTCCATCTTGTTGCTGCGCACCAGAACGTTGGCCAGCGCACTGTACGGCGGATAGTGCATCCAGCTTCTGAAGCGCAACTCTTTCTCGTAGAAACCCGTGAAGTCGTGCTGCGCCGCGTACTGCACCGCATAGTGATCGGGAAAATAAGTCTGCAGCACGACTTTACCCGGCGTCTGCCCACGCCCGGCGCGTCCCGCCACCTGGGTCAGCAACTGGAATGTCCGTTCCGCGGCGCGAAAATCCGGAAACCCCAGCGCCATGTCAGCCCCGACCACGCCCACCAGCGTGACTCCGTGAATATCGTGACCCTTAGCGATCATCTGCGTGCCTACCAGCAGATCGAGTTCGCCTTCATCCAGCGCATTCAGCGCGCGTTCAAAGTCTTCGCGCCCGCGCACGGTATCGCGATCCAGACGTCCAATGCGCGCTTGGGGAAACATGCCGTGCAGCAGCTCTTCCAATTTCTCCGAACCCGTTCCCAGGAAATACACATACTCGCTGCCGCAGTGGATGCACGCCTTGGGCACCGGCGCGGTATAGCCGCAATAGTGGCATTCCATGCGGCGGGAACGCTTGTGATGGGTCATGGC
This sequence comes from Terriglobia bacterium, assembly GCA_963812465.1. Lineage (GTDB taxonomy): Bacteria > Acidobacteriota > Terriglobia > Terriglobales > Acidobacteriaceae > JAIQFF01. The sequence continues at coordinate 67 of CAWEVE010000025.1, read as the reverse complement.
AATGGCACAGTTTTTGCACTCCAGAGTCTTGCCGCAGGCGCGGCACAGCACCACCGGCGAGTATCCG
>CAWEVE010000024.1:0-11747 GCA_963812465.1 Terriglobia bacterium | reverse complement strand
AGATGTGTTGAACACCCTGCCAGTGGAAAAGTTCGCCAACGCGATGAAGCACGCGTGGTAAGCAAGTTTCGCATCGCTTCCGGCGCGACCGCATCTACTTCTCATGGAATTTCGACAACTTGGCCGCTCTGGACTAAAAGTTCCTGCACTCAGCTTTGGCGCCGCCACGTTTGGCGGGGGAGGCGAATTCTTTCGCGCCTGGGGATCGAGCGACGTGGCTGAGGCCAGCCGTCTGGTTTCCATTTGCCTCGACGCTGGAGTCAATCTTTTTGATACCGCTGACGTTTACTCCAGCGGCCTTTCCGAGGAAATTCTCGGCAAAGCGGTGGAAGGCCGCCGCCATGATGTTTTGATTTCCACCAAGACCACGTTTCGGATGGGCGAGGGGCCGAACAATCGTCGGATCATCGCGCCATCACGTGTTGAGCGCCTGCGAAGCCAGCTTGCGCCGCCTGGGCACTGACTACATCGATATCTATCATCTTCACGGATTCGACGCGCTCACTCCCGTCGAAGAAGTGCTGAGCACGCTGAACCACCTGGTTGAAAGCGGAAAAGTTCGCTATATCGCCTGCTCAAATTTTTCCGGCTGGCATTTGATGAAGTCCCTGGCCGTCTCCGATCGCTATGGCTGGGCCCGCTATGTCGGTCACCAGGTTTACTACTCTCTGGTCGGGCGGGAATACGAATGGGAGCTCATGCCGCTGGCCGTCGATCAGGGTGTCGGAGCCATCATCTGGAGTCCTCTCGGTTGGGGCCGCCTGACCGGAAAGATTCGTCGCGGGCAGCCTCTGCCCGCCACCAGCCGGCTGCATAAGACCAGCGAGCAGGGGCCGCCGGTAGCCGATGAGTATTTATACAAGGTGGTCGATGCCCTGGATCAGGTCGCGCGTGAAACCGGAAAAACCGTGCCTCAAATCGCGCTGAACTGGCTGTTGCGGCGGCCTTCGGTTTCGAGCGTCATTATTGGAGCGCGGAACGAGGAGCAGTTGCGTCAGAACCTGGCCGCGGAAGGTTGGAAGCTCTCGCCCGAGCAAACCGCCGCATTGGATCGGGCCAGCGAGGTAAAGCCGGTCTATCCCTACTGGCATCAGCAGCAATTTGCCGAGCGCAATCCGTTCCCTGTTTCTCTGGAAATTTCGGAGCCTTGATGGGGTTTCCGGGCGCAATGGCTACTTCATGGTGTTCTTGTAGACCTCGCCGCCTTTCATCACGAACACAACTTTCTCCATCACGGTGATGTCCGCCAGCGGGTCGCCGTCCACAGCCACGATGTCGGCGAACTTTCCCGGCTCGAGAGTTCCGATTTCACTGGAGCGTCCGAGCAGTTCGGCTCCGTTCACAGTGGCGGCCCGCAGGGCGTCGATCGGCGTCATGCCTCCGCTGACCAGCGCACCAAACTCCTTGGAAACGAAATCCGGATCGTCGTCGATGCCGTAGGCGATTTTCAGATGATGCGCCAGGGCTCGATGAAACGCCGGGCCCTGTTCCTTCACGATCGCCACTCCCTTGGCGAAGCTGACCGGATCGCGGCCCTGCGAGAGTCCGGTCTGCAGATCGTGCTGAAAGCAGTAAAGCGTAGGCACAAGCCAGGTGCCTTTCTGCTCCATCAGGCGAGCGCCTTCCTCATCCATCACGGTGCCGTGTTCGATGGAGTCGACGCCAGCACGGACCGCAGCCTTGATCCCTTCCGCTCCTTCGGCGTGGGCCATCACTTTCTTGCCCGCGCGATGCGCGACTTCCACCGCCCGGGCCATCTGCTCTTCGCTCAACTCCTCGACCCGGTAATCGCTGATCGGATCCATCACGCCGCCGGTGGCCATCAGCTTGATCCAGTCCGCCCCGTACTTGATATCGCGCCTCACCGCGACGTTTACCGCATCGACCGTGTCTGCAATATTGGGCCGAGCGGCAGTTGCTGGTCGGGCGCCAGAACGTCGGCGTCACCGTGCCCTCCGTTTACCGAAACGAAATTTCCGGCCGAAACCATACGTGGTCCGCGGATCAGTCCTTTCTCGATGCTGTTGCGCAGCGCCAGCTGGCCGTACCCGGGATCGTCCTCGCCGGCATCGCGGAGCGCGGTAAAGCCGTGGTCAAGCCAGGTCTGCAGGTTGTGAACACCCCACAGCGTCTTTTGCGCCGATGACATTCGCAGACCGGAGGCAGAAGCCTGATCCTTGGGATCTCCCAGCACATGTCCATGACAATCGATCAAGCCAGGGACCACGGTGTATTGCGACAGATCTATCGTCGGAACTCCGGCGGGAGCGGAGCCTCCAACTGCGAGGATTCGATCTTTAGCAATCGTGATGTAGGCGTTGGCGGTCACCCGGCCGGTTCGGACATCAATCAAACGGCCGGCATGAATGATCGCCGTCGGCTTCGCAGAATCCTGCTGGGCAAGGGATGCCGCGCCTGCAAGGACCAGCATGAATAAAAGTGCAATGTGCCGGAACAGTTTTGCTGCAACCATCGAAAATCTCCCTGGCCTGGAAGTGGTGTGACGAGAGAAATATTTAACAAACAAATGCAAAAGCGAATCAGAAGGATACGGGGGGCGATGCCCACCAGGCAATTTTATTTGTGGCGCTGCGCGAGTAGGTTCCTTGCCGCAAACCATATAGAATCTGGGCAGACGAGGCTTCTATGCCAGAAGAAACGCATCCTCTGCCGCCCGCCGCACCCAGCCCTGATCCCATTCCAGAGCCGGCTGAAGCAACTCCCGAACCGCCTCCCGATCCGCGCCTTGATCTCGGCCCCGGGCCCGGGATCAATATCGGCGAGGAATTCGGCACCGCCAAACGCAATCTGCCGCCCGCAAAAATTGTGGGTATTGTTCTTGCCGCCGCGGCCGTACTCGTCGGCATCTTCGCCTTTCTCGACCGGGCGAAGCCGCAGGGTGGAGGGTCGGTGGACAATATTGCAGTCGCGGAAATTCCCAACCAGAACGCGGTGCTCGTGGCAGTCAACGTCACGGTAAATAATTCTGGAAAGAAGCCGCTGTGGATTCATGACATCAAGGCCACGCTCAAGACCGACGGCGGCGAATTCTCCGACATTGCCGCATCCGCCATCGACTACGATCGCTACTTCCAGGCGTTCCCAACCCTCAAGGAGCACGCTCTCGCGGCCATCCCGCCAGAAACTAAAATCCCAATCGGCGGCCAGACCCAAGGCACGGTCGTAGTCAGCTTTCCGGTTACGCAGGATGGATTCGACAAGCGCAAGTCGCTGAGCGTGGTGATTCAGCCCTACGACCAGCCCTTGCCTGTAGTGCTGACAAAGTAGTTTTTCGCGATGTGGGCGCGAGCGTCCCGCTCGTGCGGCCTTGCAATGTCTCGGCGTTGGTGCGGCGCGCGCCCAAGGTCCTTCGCAAGCTCAGGATGACGGCCCGAACTCCCCTCGTAGGTCTGTGCGTCTAAGCAGCCTCGATTCTCATCTAATTGCGTTGGAGAACGCATAAACCTGTGAGGTCACGAATCGCGGTTTTCATCCTTGTTTTTCAATCGGTCTTATTCTTGGCACATTGGTTTTTGTATCAGACCTGGACAACCTTCTGGGTGACGACCGATCCGCCCGGCATTTCAACCTTGCAAGTGGTCCTGGCATTGCTTTCAGTGAGCTTTGTGGTGGCCTCATTGCTGGCGTGGAGGTCTTCGCACCAAGCGGTGCGGATCCTGTACACGATTTCCGCAGCCTGGCTGGGGATATTCAGTTTCTGCTTTCTGGCCGCTTGTTTGTGCTGGGCTGTTTACGGAGGAGCTCGAGTATTCGGACTCCATCCGGATCAACGCGCGCTGGCGGCGGTGATCTTCGGTCTGGCCGTTCTAACCGGCTTGTATGGCATCGTCAATGCCGCCTGGACGCGGATAAGCCGGGTTACGGTCAAACTGCCGAACCTGCCGGAATCCTGGCGCGGCCGGGTTGCGGCACTGGTCACGGACACTCATCTTGGTCACGTGCGCGGCGTCAGATTCATGCGGCGTGTGGTGACCACTCTGAATCGATTGCGGCCGGACATCATTTTTATCGGCGGCGATATGTATGACGGTACGGCGGCGAAAGTGAAGGAGCTGGCGTCGCCGTGGGCCCAGATCGCGCCGCCGTTCGGCACATATTTTGTTACCGGGAATCACGAGGAGTTTACCGATCCCACGAAATATCTGGACGCAGTAAAGCAGTCGGGCGTCCGCGTCCTGAATAACGAAAAGATCACGGTCGATGGCTTACAGATCGTCGGCGTGCATTACCGGGACTCCACCAACGATGATCGCTTTCGAGCCGTCTTGCGCGCATGCGGATGTGGATCGCACGCGGGCCAGCATCCTGCTCACTCACGCGCCCGATCGGTTGAAGATCACCGAGGAAGAAGGCCTTTCACTGCAGCTTTCCGGGCACACTCACGGCGGACAATTCTTTCCCTTTACCTGGATCACTTCCCGGATTTACGGCAAGTTCGTCCACGGGCTGCAGCGTCTGGGAAATCTGCTGGTCTATACCTCATACGGAGCGGGAACCTGGGGTCCTCCGCTGCGGGTCGGAACCAGGCCTGAGATTGTGCTGCTGCAGTTTGCTTAATCGGTCGGAGGACGTGGCGCAGTCGCAATTTGGGCCGCGCCGCAGGAACACAAATAACAGCCAGCGTCGATGCCGATTAGAGCTTGCCGCCGGCTTACCTGCTTTACTGGCTGGCCGAGGCCGGACTCGCGCTGACCGGAGTCGGAGCGTTCTTCGGGGTGCTGAGGTAGCCGGTCGCCTTGTTTTTGTCGACGCTCCAGACCACCAGTTCGTAGAGCATCCGGTCGCGCCCACTGTAGAACTGAATCGGCTCGCTCACGTTGCGATCTTTCTTTTCGATCGTCCGGTCGTCCGAAGTGACGTTCAGAGTGAATTTGCCTTTCTTCACGTCCGTCTTTTTCAGTTGCAGTCCGACCGTCGAGACTGGCTGGGACTTGGCTCCCTTGATCAGAGTGAATTCGTAGTAGTTGCGGTCGCCCTTGTGCTTGAGGATTTCGAGATCCTCGCGGGTGTTGGCAACCAGGCCGCTCTGCACTCCCAAATCGCCGATCGTGCTCTGCAGCTTGGCCTTGGTGGCTTCGAGGTCAGCCTTGGTGGAGGCAACGTCGGTCTTGACGCCGCCAACGTCGGTTTTCACTCCCGCCACTTCCCCGGTCACCGCGCTGATCTGCTCTTTCTGCTGCTCCGCCAGGCGCGCTTCCGAGGCTTTCTGTTGGCGCATCAGCTCGGCCGAGCGGGACGCCATTTCCTTCTTGGTCAGACCCACCTGATGGGCCAGGGTTTCGTCATCCGCTTCGGCGGACTGCATGCGCTTGCCCAGATCGGCAATCTGCGTGCTGCTGGCGACCTGATCTTTGCTCAGCTTGTCGAGACGTCCGCGCAAATCAAAGATGAAATATAGCGAGCCTGCCACGTAGAGCGCCGCAAGCGCTATTAAGAATCCACTTTCCCGCACTACCTTCCGACGCCTGCACACTATCGTCCGGCTGTACGCCATCGTCCGACATAGAAACCCCTCCGCCAATCTGAATGGGATGTTATAGCAATTGTTGAATATGCGGCCCGGAGTGTCAATTCCCACAATGGTGCGAGTTTGCCTCGGATTCCCCGGGGCGGGTTCAGCGGCCGACGCTATCCTGAATCACGGCATTCACTGGCGGGATGATTCCGAGATTCATGTAGATGGGCCGAATCAATTTTCGGATTGTCTTCAGCTGGGCTGCGAACCAGGCCGCGCCCGCGACGCAGCAAACCCCGCTCAACATTACCGTGTAGGGCGCGCCAATGGCGTGCGCGAGAGCGCCGGCGAGCAGGCTTCCAAACGGAGCCATTCCCACGAAGGCCACGGTATAGAAACTCATCACACGCCCGCGCTTGTCGTCTTCCACGATGGTCTGGATGATGGTGTTGCTGGCCGCCATCTGCTGCATCATGCCAAAACCACACACCAGCATCAGGATCAGCGACAGCCATAATATCCGCGACATTCCGAACAGGATCAGACCTGTGCCAAAGGCGGCGGTTGAAACCGGAATCATTTTGCCCAGTCCCAGCACGGTTTTTCTCAGGGCAAGCGATATCGCCGAAACCAGAGCGCCTATTCCGACCGCGCCCATCAGAAACCCCAGCGTGTGCGGACCGCCCTTCAATATCGTTCCGGCAAAGATCGGCATCAGCACGGTAAAAGGCCAGCCCATCAGGCTCACGATGGCAAACAGCAGCAGGATGGTACGCACCGGCGCAAAGCCAGTGACGTACGTCCAGCCTTCTTTCAACTGAACCAGCATGGAATCCGTAACCTGCTTTACCGAACCTGGCGCGCAGACGCATTGCCAACAGCGAAGCAATCACGGCCAGATAACTGAGGCCATCGATCAGGAAGCAGTACCCTTCTCCTGATATCGCGATCACCGCTCCAGCCAGCGAGGGTCCCACCAGCCGCGCCAGATTGACCATCGAGGAATTGATTGCGATGGCGTTGCCCAGGTCCTGTTTGTCGTCCACCATCTGCACCAGGAAGGCTTGTCTGGCGGGCATGTCGAAGGCATTGATCAGCCCTTGAAACGCGCTGAGCCAGATGATCTCGTGAATGTTGATGTGTCTGGCGAGGGTGAGGACGGCCAGCGCCAGCGACTGAAGCATGGCCAGAATCTGGGTCACCACCAGAACCTTGCGTCGATCGAGGCGGTCAATCCAAACCCCGGCGAACGGGGCGAACAGAAAGGTTGGAATCTGCCCGGAGAAGCCGACGATTCCGAGCAAAAGCGCGGAACCGGTCAACCGGTACACCAGCCAGCTCGTGGCCAGACGCGTCATCCATGTGCCGATCAGAGAGACAGTCTGGCCGCTGAAATATAGGCGGAAATTGCGAGATCGAAGCGCACGCCAGGCGTGCGAGAGACCGGGTTTGTCGGCGGGAGGAGAGGTGGTGGAAGAGATCGGGGCACTCACAGAACTCTATTTTGCCACTTGTGTGGAGCGCTGGCCGGCAAATGCGTCGATCCTTCGCAAGCTCAGGATGACACTTCGCCTAAGGGCGGATAAGATTGAGACTGGAGAGATGGCCTCACGGAATGGCATTGTAAATGGCATAATAAATGGTAAAATGCCATTATGAATACCACTTTGACTATCGATAAGGCCGGACGGGTGGTTCTGCCCAAACCCGTGCGTGACGCTCTGCAGATCAATCCCGGCGACTCGCTGGAACTGGAAAGCTCGGACGACCAGATCGTCCTGCGGCCCGCGCGAGGCCGAGCACGCATGTATAAGAAACAAGGAATGTGGGTACTTGCATAGCGACACACCCACTTCCTGCAAACGTGGTTGAGGACACCATCCGCAAGGTCCGGCGAGAAAGGGAGCGGGCAATCCTAGGAAAGCCTCGGTGAGATACTTCTTCGACACTTCCGTCCTTGTGCCTGCCTTTCTGGATCAGCACGTGCACCATGCTGCCAGCTAGCAGAGCCTACTCAAGGCGCGACAAGAAGCATGACTGTTGCGCCGCTCACAGCCTGGCCGAGGTTTACTCGACCCTGACCCGCTTGCCTGGAGACCTGCACCAGCGGAGATCAGGCGATGCTTTTTCTGGAAGATATGGCGCAGAGACTGACCTTCATTGCCCTGGACGCTGAGGAATACTGGGACACGATCGCGGGCGCCGCCGCCTCCGGTGTTCTCGGCGGTCTGACTTACGATGCCCTGCTGGCCCGCTGCGCGCTAAAAGCCAAAGCGGAAACTATCTATACCTGGAACCTAGGACATTTCCAACAGCTTCGGAAGCAACGTGGCGCAAGCTGCATAGAACCCCGTAAAGATGAACCTTCGGTCACGTCCTCTACAGCTTGAGCCTTCCTCAAGCGCAATGAATTGGTGATCACCGAAACCGAACTCAAACTCATCGCGGCCGCCGCCAGAATCGGACTCAACAGCAGTCCGAAGAACGGATAGAGCACGCCCGCCGCAATCGGCACGCCCAGCGAATTGTAGAGAAACGCGAAGAACAGGTTCTGCCGGATATTGCGCATCGTCGCCTGGCTGAGTTTGCGCGCGCGAACGATGCCCGTGAGGTCGCCCTTCACCAGGGTCACGCCGCCGCTTTCCATGGCGACGTCCGTGCCAGTGCCCATGGCGATGCCCACGTTGGCCTGCGCCAGCGCCGGCGCGTCGTTGATGCCGTCGCCCGCCATGGCGACAATTCGTCCTTCCTTCTGCAGGCGCTGCACGACCTCGGCTTTCTGTTCGCGGCAACACCTCCGCCTCGAATTCGTCGATGCCCAGGCTTTTGGCCACGGCTTCGGCGGTGGCGCGGCTGTCGCCGGTGAGCATCACCAGACGCAACCCTTCGGCTCTTGAGATCGCGCACCGCCTGGAGCGGCCGAGGATTTGATCGGATCCGCAATGCCGATCAATCCTGCCGCCTTTCCGTCCACCGCGACGAACATCACGGTCTGTCCATCGCGGCGCAGCGTCTTCGGCTTTCTGCAGTCAACGTCGCGGCCGAAATTCCGCTCTCCTGAAACAGACCAGTTCGTTGCCGATGAAAACCTTCCGGCCGTCCACCTGCCCGCCACTCCCTGTCCGGTACGTGACTGGAAACGCTGCAGCTCGCGGAAGAGCCAACCCGCGTTCCTTGGCCGCTTTCACGATCGCCGCGGCCGAGCGGGTGCTCGCTTCCCTGCTCCAGGCTTGCCGCCAGGCGCAACAGTTCATCCTCGCTCTGCTCCGGTCGCAGCGATAATCGACACGCACGCGCGGCTTGCCTTCGGTCAACGTGCCCGTCTTGTCGACCACCAGGGTGTCGACTTTTTCGAGTATTTCAAGCGCTTCCGCGTTTTTGATCAGCACGCCGGCCTGGGCGCCGCGTCCGGTTCCCACCATAATCGCCATCGGAGTCGCCAGTCCCAACGCGCACGGACAGGCGATGATCAGCACCGCCACCGCATTGACCAGCGCATGCGCCAGGCGAGGTTCGGGCCCGAAGAAACCCCACGCGATAAAAGTGAGCACGGCAATCGCAATCACCGCCGGAACAAACCAGGCCGCCACTCGATCCGCCAGCCGCTGAATGGGAGCGCGGCTGCGCTGCGCCTGGCTGACCATTTGCACGATTTGCGCCAGCAGAGTTTCGCTGCCCACCCGCTCGGCGCGCATGACCAGCGACCCGGTTCCGTTCACCGTCGCCCCGATCAAGCGGCTGCCGGTTCCTTCCCGACCGGTATGGATTCGCCGGTGATCATGGACTCGTCCACCGCGCTGCTGCCTTCGAGGACGATGCCATCCACCGGAATTTTTTCGCCCGGACGCACGCGCAGCCGGTCGCCCGGCTTCACCTGATCGAGCGGGATATCTTCTTCGTTTCCCGGCCAGCTCTCACGCAGCACGCGGGCCATTTTCGGCGAGAGATCGAGCAAGGCCCGAATCGCGGCGCCGGTCCGGCTGCGAGCCCGCAGTTCGAGCACCTGGCCGAGCAGCACCAGCGTCGTGATCGCCGCGGCAGCTTCGAAATACAGCGGAGGCCTTCCGCCCATCTCGCGTAAGGATGCCGGGAAAGACTTGCGGAAAGACCGTCGCCACCAGGCTGTACAAATACGCGACGCCGGTTCCCATCGCGATCAGGGTGAACATGTTGGTGGAGCGGTTTACGATCGACGTCCAGCCGCGCTGGAAAAACGGCCAGCCGCCCCAGAGCACCACCGGCGTCGCCAGATGCTAATTCGATCCAGGCCAACCAACCGGCGGGGATCAGGCGCTGCACCGGCATTCCCGGAAGCATGTCCGCCATCGCAATCGCCAGCAACGGAGCGGTCAGCGCCAGGCTGATCCAGAAGCGGCGCGTCATCTCGCGCAGTTCGGGATTTTCTTCTTCCTGCGCGGTGACGGTGCGCGGTTCCAGCGCCATGCCGCAGATGGGGCAACTACCCGGCCCCGGCCGGACAATTTCCGGATGCATGGGGCAGGTGTATTCCACGCGCGTCGGCGGACGCCGGCATCTCCGGCTCCAGCGCCATTCCGCAGCGCGGGCAGGCGCCGGGCTTGGTGGCTCGCACTTCGGGACACATCGGACAAACGTAGGCGGTTTGCTTTTCGGTCTTTTGCCTCCGTAGGCGCAGCGAGTGTGACCAGTCCGGTCTTCGCATGAGGACGTCTTTGTCCCTGACGCCGGGGCAATATTTACAATCTGCGTCCCGGAGTGCATCGCTGAAGCAGAGCCGGAGACTGTGAGAGATACCGAGCCGGATCAGCGCGAAATTTCTCCCTGCAACCGGCGCAGCAGAAGTAATAAGCCTTGCCGGCATGCTCAAATTTGTGTTTCGCGGACGCAGGATCCACGCTCATCCCGCATACCGGGTCGGTTTCCGCGATTGCAGATTTGGCAGAATGATCCATGTGGATGAAAGCCGGCTATTGGCAGCTCTGGCCGGTTCATATTAGATTCATTCGCTTATGCAGTCGATTGTTGTATCTTCAATGGACAGCACAAGCTGGACAACTTCAAGGCGGAGGAAGACTGGTTTCATGACCCTACTGGAAGTGGCTTACCGCTACGTTTCGCCCCCCGACCAGGCTACCATGCGCGCGCTCGACAACGTGCGGGAAGTCTATGGCGTCCGGCGGATTATCTTCGATGAAAGCGCCCGCATCATTCGCGTCGAGTTCGACGCTTCGCGATTCAAGGAACCGGTGATTGCGGACTTGCTGCGGCGCACGGGCCTGGATCTGGGTGAACGGCTGATTCTGGCCTAAACACGACCTGAGGAGAAGTCCTGAGCCGAAAACGGGCCTGACCTAAGCAGGACCTGGGAGATAGGTTGAAATCGGGGGAGGGGCGGGAGGACTGTGCTCAGACGAAAATGCAAGGGGCGCTCAAGAAAACCTCTGGCCGAAGTTTTTTCTCTGGAGCGCCCCGTTGCGCGCCACTTCGTCTGTTCAGTGTTAAAGCACCCCCGTGTGCCATTCTTAAACTGCTGAAAACACTAGGCACAAATTTTGCCAATCGGGTAGGAATTGCCTCCTAGGGGGAAAGATTTACCCCAGCTCCTGGCACGAGCCCTGCCGAACCGCTGTGGAAATCCTCCAAAAGCCGCTACGGTAGCCAGTTTTGGCTTGCAGCGGAAACCGGTCACCCGAGCGCGGTTACCACCCCTCGCCCCAATCACCCAGCAACCAGGCCAGGACGAGACGAATTCCCTGCCAGAAACCGGAATCACCCGGCTGCTTATGGTTTGCGCAAGACGGCAATGCCGTTGGCTCCGCCACCGCCGTTTAGGGGAGCGACTGAGGTCAAGGCTCCGCTTGAGGCGATGGTAAAGACGGAAATACTCGTCGAATTTGCGCCCAAAACGTACAGAAGCGAACTCGATTTGTTCACCGCCATTAGGAATGGAGCAGATCCGGGTCCGGTCGAGAAAGGGCTGCCGGCGATCGCAGTAAGCGCGCCGGAAGTTCCATCAATGGTAAAGGCGGAGACGGTATCGTCCATCATGTTGGTTACATAGAGAAATTTGCCGGCGGGATCAATGGCTACTCCCGAGGGCTCATTTCCGACCGTGAAGGGCGAGCCGGGAATCGGGGAGAGCGCGCCCGTGGTGGTATCGATCTTCTGACCGACGACCTGAGTGCCGGCTGTCCCGTTCCCTGACATGGCGATGTAGAGAAAGTTTCCATTGGGATGCACGGCAAGACCGAACGGCCCGCCGTTCACCAGGGTGGTGAAAGGTGAACCGGTG
>CAWEVE010000023.1:0-14494 GCA_963812465.1 Terriglobia bacterium | reverse complement strand
CACTCCGATCGAAGTGTTCGACAGCTTCCGCAAGGCCCTGGTTGGGAACAGGGCTCAGTTCTTTCTTGATGTGGCTTCGGGTCCGTTTTACGGATTCAACAGACCCGGCGTAAAGGCCTCGCAGGGAATCATCCAGAATTGGTGGCGACAGGGGATGATGGGCAGCGCAGTCGCGCATTACGAAGGCATCAAGGCTTTCTCGGAAACAGACCAAACGGGCGATCTGAAAGCGATCACGGTGCCGACTCTCGTGATGCAGGGTGACGATGACCAGGTCGTGCCGTACAAAGACGCTTCAGTGCTGCAGGCCAAGCTGCTCAAGCATGGTACGCTCAAAGTTTACCCGGGCTTTTCACACGGCATGATGACCACGAATGCAGACGTGATCAATGCGGACATCCTCGCATTCATCAAAGGGGCGGCAGTCAAGGCTACCTGATGCTTGACCGCAGCCAGCTGCGGTTTATTTTTGTGCGGCAGAGAGCAAGGCGGTCGCAGTCAAAAACAAACTCCGGTTGTTTTTAGAGAGACGAGAAGGCGATGTCTAAAAACAGCGGCAACTCGCTAACTACTCGAATGCAAACTTCGACCTCCTGCGTGCAACCATCGCCGACGCACTGACGGCGATTGCAATTATTCTCGCCATGAGCTTCGGCGTCGTAGCATTTCCCCATATTAGCTCAATTTTTCCGTAGAACGGAATCACCGGGATCACAGATCACGACTCAGGTAAGCTTCGAGCCGCCACCGAAGCGATCAATGACCATCTTCGGTGCCAAAGATCGGATTCGATTGTAAGCAGCCTAAACTACAGGGTATTATCGCGAAAGTGCAGGATTCACCGGCACTTGCAGGTAACGGCGTAATACAATCCTTCTCTCTCCGCCATCGTTTTTCCTGGGTTCGCAATGGTTTCGACTGTTCCCCAAGTTCGCGGCGTCAACCTTGATTCGCAGACTCGTTGCCGGCACTATCACGGGCCAAGCGACATTGTTGCGATCAAGATGAAGTGCTGTGGCGTCTACTATGCCTGCAAGGACTGTCACGCCGCGCTCGCCGATCATCCGATCGAAGTCTGGCCGGAGCGCGAGTGGAACCAGCAGGCAATCCTCTGCGGCGCCTGCGGCGCAGAACTCACCATTCAGCAGTACATGGAGAGCGAATCCCGGTGCCCAAATTGCCGTGAGCCGTTCAATCCTGGGTGTCGAAATCACTATCATCTTTATTTCGGAGTTCAGTTCGCTTCGACTGAAGACCTTCAGGATGATGCCGGCGGAGTGGAGTTTCCCAAACTGAGTCACTTACCCTCGAAGCGGGTCGCTTGCAACCCCCACTAACACGGGGTACGATTACTCAAGTACACGTTTCGCAGGTAGTTGCAGGGAACGAGGTCCTAAGTCCCTGCTCTCCGCCAGGAAATTCGATCGAACTAGATATGGCTCTTCCCCGGACCCATGCCGTACAGACTCCCTTCGATAGTGTGGAGAATGCCCAGTCCTACATCCAGCTCCTGATTGAGACCCTGGTTGAAGCCAAGAGAGAGATTGCGGCCGACGCCGCATCCGCCCAATCCGCCCGCTCCGAACGCCGGCTGGAGGCGCTCCGCCTGGTGGAATACAAATTGCACCGGCTGCAGCATCATCTGACGGTCAGCGGCCGCATGCTGAACGATCTGCGCCGGCTGCGCCGGCTTCTTCTGGACGAGACCGCCGATCTGAATTTGTCGTCGTCCACGAGAAGATATAGCGGCCACTTGCTTTCCCGTCATTCGCGGCGTTCTGGTGACATCGCGTGGCGCGCACCACCAGTGAAACTATTCCCGCATCGTCAAATCAGGTTCGTCCTGATCAGCAGCGCTGTCCGGACAAGGTTCAGCGTTTCTTGAAATACTGGACGTCGCGCTCGTGCTTCATGGCGCCGGCGCGGGTCGAGAAGGTTCCCAGATTCCGTCGACGGCCGGTCTTTGGGTTTTTCTTTCTGGAGTACAGCCTGTATTCCCCGGATTTTAGTTTTCGGATCATATTAATTTGCACATCACTCGAATTTGCACATCTTGGCGGCATGAGATGCAGTTCAGGGCGATGGGGTTTTCGGGTGGTGGGTCAGTTTGAACATCCTCCACTTCTGCCAGGGCGTCATGCTGAGCTTACGAAGCATCTTGCGCGGAGCGGATGTGCACCGGGGCCGCTACCGCGGCGATGCGCGCAAGATCCTTCGGGACTAAAAGTCCCTCAGGATGACTCCGAGTTTGTGCGATTTGCTCAAACTGATCCACTACCGGTTATCGCGACTGGCTGCGCGAATAGACCTGAAAGACCTGACGATAAACTGTAACGACCGAATTATGGACATCCGACGCCTGACCGAACAAGATGCCGAGGCTTACCAGCAGCTTCGCCTCGAAGCGCTGGAACTCGAGCCCCGAGCCTTCACCGAGTCTCCAGACGAACACAAAGCGATGCCGCTGGAAACGATCAGGAAGCGCCTGGACTCTGCCTCATCCCCTGACAGTTTTGTGGTGGGAGCTTTTGACGGCGCCCAGATGGTCGGAATGGCTGGATTCTTTCGGCGCGGCTGAAGGAAAAACCAGACACCGCGGACATATCTGGGGTGTGTACACCAGCGCAAAATACCGTGGCCGAAGATTGGGACACGGCGTGCTGGTGGAGTTGCTGCGCCTGGCTCGGTTGTTGCCTGGGATCGAACAGATTACGCTTGCGGTCAGCAGCGACAACATTCCCGCCCGGCGTTTGTACGAGTCCCTCGGATTCGAGCCTTACGGCTGTGAAACTCGCGCGCTGAAGATTGGCGACGACTACGTGGACGAGGATCTGATGGTTTTGCGTTTTCGATCTTGATCTATATTGCGCGGAAAGAACACCAGCAGCAAGTTCTGTTATTGCAGAAGACCATCCAGCTGCACGATATCGGAATCGCCTTCGCCCACTGCGGCAAAAACCCATTTTCCGTCCGATGACCAGGAGATGCGGCGGGCGATGAAAGTGCGTTTCTGTCCAAAGTCAGTGATCTGCCGTAATTTCCCATCGGCGGTAGAGGCAATCCAGATATTGGTGCCCAGAGTGTCCTCGAGCGGCATGACCAGCCACTTTCCGTCTTTCGAAATCACCGGGTGGCAGCCCTGCCATATCGGCAACCGCTGGCCGGGGATGCGCACCAGCAAGGTCGATGGGCCACTCTCGGGACGCGCCACGCGCAGTTCGTAGTCCAGCGAACCGTTGAGGTTCTGCAGAGGAACCACATAGTACAAAGCGGATCCGTCGGGCGCCAGCGCTGGTCCGCGAGCGTTGTCTGTGCGTACCACCACAGGCGTGCCACCCTCTACCGGAATCTTCATCAGTCTGAAGCCCCGTCTCGGCACCGGAAAGCCTCTGAGTAGTAGAGCCACTTGCTGTCGGGGGACCAAGTCGTCCACGTCCCCTTTGGAATCAGAGAGGTGAAGATCGCTTCCGTCGGGACGGAGCAAGTAATAGCCGACGCGGAAATCCCTCGAAGCACGGCCACTGGCGAAAGTAATAAGCCTTCCATCCGGCGACCAGACGGTAACCCCGATCACCATGGTCGGATCTTTTTCAAATGTGATCTGCCGCCTTGGGCCGCCGTGGAGAGGCAGTACCCAAAGATTGCCGTGCCCCCCGCTGTCGGAGAGGTAGGCCATTTCACTGTCGGTGGGATCCAGAGTGGGGGTTTGCACCTGTCCGGTCTGGTTGGTGATACGGACTGCCCGGCTCACATTCTCGGTGGGACTGCCGTCTACCGGAAACTTCCAGATGTCGAACTGCATATGCTTCCGGCTAACCAGAATGCGTCCCTCGCGATCTATGTCAGGACTTTCATCGCCGGTTTCACCGAAAGTGAGCTGCCGTGGTTCGCCTCCGGATTTTGAGATTTCCCACAGATGCAGGGTTGGAAGATAAAGCAACGTGTTGCCCCGAGCGCTGCTGTAGATGATATGGGAGCCGTCAGGCAGCCAGGTCAGGCCGCTCATGGACGAATTCTCCTGGGTGAGCGCGCGCGGGGCGCCGCCGGCAGAAGGAACGAGAAAGACATCGTCGGCCCAGAGGTCCTCATTGTGCAGGTAAGCAATGGTGCTGTCGTCCGGCGACCATCGCGGCAGCCGGTAGCTGAAAGTGGTGACCGCCTGCGTAACTACACGGGGGTTGGAGCCGTCACGGTCGGTTACGACCAGCTGCACTTGTTTCTCGTTCAGGCGGAAAAATGTCAGCCGCTTGCCGTCGTGACTGACGTCCGCACCGCTCATGCTGGAAACCAACTGATGAGGCGCACCACCCAGCGCGGAAACCTCCCACAAGGTTCCCTGCACGTTACCCTCCGGCGGCGGAGTGAAGTAAATAATGGCGGTCGAGTCCTGCGACCAGCGAGGTTCGAGATGCGGCCCGGGGCCGCTCGTAATCTGGAGCGGAGGCCCTCCCGCCAGCAGCCGCATCCATATTTGCCGCGAACCGGTCGAGTCGCTGACGAAGGCCACGGATTTTCCGTCGGGCGAGAACGCCGGACTTTCTTCCATGCCGGCGAAATCTGTCAGCCGCAGAAACTTTACTGACCTCGGGCCGGGCTCCGCTCGTCCCCGGAACCACCATGCGCCCGCGGCAGCCAGGGCAAGGGCAAGGCACGCAATCATCCAACCCAATGGAAGCGCGGCTTTCTTCTTCTCTGTAGGTGCCGACAAGGTTATGCCAGACCCCGAAGTCGACGGAGACGTGGATTCCAGATGGAAAGCCAGATCGCGGGCTGACTGAAAGCGCTGTTCCGGATTTTTTTCCAGGCAGTGGTGCACAATGCGGTCGAGTGCCGCGGGAACGTTTTTTGTCGTGGTCAGCAGGTCAGGCGGGTCGTCCTTCAGAATAGCGCTGCTTCGATCGGCTGCGGTACGTCCTTCAAAAGCACGCTGCCCGGAAAGAGTCTCGTAGAGGACCGCGCCGAAGCTGAAAATGTCGGAACGCTGATCGGACTTTTCTCCCCGCACCTGCTCGGGCGACATGTAGCCCGCGGTTCCCATAGTCACGCCCAGGGCGGTCTGAGGGCTGAGATTCAGGGTTGCAACCGTGGCATCGCCGCCGATTTCGGGCGCGGACAACTTGGCCAAGCCGAAGTCGAGAATCTTGGCGCGGCCGTCACGGCAGATGAAAATGTTCTCCGGCTTGAGGTCGCGATGGATAATTCCCTTTTCATGGGCCGCTGCCAGGCCATGCGCAACCTGCACCGCAAGCTCGACGGCTTTGCGAGCGGGCATAGGGCCATCCGCGAGACGGTCGCGAAGCGTGCAGCCCTCCAGAAGTTCGGTGACCAGGTAGGGCGCGCCGTCGTGGGTGCCAATATCGTAGACGGCGAGAATGTTGGGATGGTTGAGCGCGCTGGCGGCGCGGGCCTCCTGTTCGAAGCGGCGAAGGCGGTCGAGATCGGCGGAGAAGGAAGCGGGCAAGACCTTGATGGCAACTTCGCGTCCCAGGCGAGGATCGTGGGCCCGGTACACCTCGCCCATACCACCGGCACCGAGCGGCGCGACGATCTCGTAAGGGCCGAGTTTGCTGCCGGAGGCCAGTGGCATAAGTTGGGACGGATTATATCGTTTCGCGGGAAGGGGCTGGGATAACAAGAAAGGCAGTAACTTGCCGGGGAAGATTGTTATCGGTATAATATGACTAGTCAGACTAGTTATGGCAAAATCTAAATTACGCAAATCCGGCTGGGAATTCAGGAATTTCCCTCCCATCCCAGTTGGCAGCTTCAAACCGCCAAGGCCCGCTTCAGCGAAGTTTTTCGCCGCGCTCGCGCCGAAGGACCACAGTACGTCACCCGGCAAGGTAAGGAAGCGGTAGTGATTGTGCCGGCGGAGGAATTCGAGCGGCTCGCCGGGCGCACCCGTCAGCCCCAGAGCCTGGTGGCATTTTTCGCCCAGTCGCCCCTGGCGGATGTCGAGTTGAACCTGAAACGAAAAACGGATTATGGCCGGAAGCTCACTCTATGAGCGGCTTTCTCCTCGATACCAATGTTGGGGATATTTCTTCCAGTCCGCTCTTAAACCACAAAATATTTCGCGCCGGGATGGTGGACCACGATGGCCGAAGTGGATTGCTCAGGCTCCAGCAGGAAGCCGGTGGTCAGGCGCACGCCGATATTTTCTTCCGGATGGAGCAGCGCGAACAGCTTGGTCTGGTCCTCCAGATTGGGACATGCCGGATAGCCGAACGAATAGCGCGAGCCGCGATACTTCTGGTGGAACAGATCGCGAATGTGCGGCGAATCTTCTCCCGCGATGCCCAACTCCTCGCGCATCTTCTTGTGGAGATATTCGGCCAAGGCTTCGGCGGTCTCGACGCTGAGCCCGTGCAGGTAGAGGTACTTGGTGTACTCCCCGGCTTCGAAGAGCTTCTGCGTTTCTACCGATGCCCTGGCGCCCATTGTGACTAACGACAGCCCGATCACATCCATCTTTCCAGAGGGCTTTCCTTGTACAAATCTGGGCGCGAAGAAGTCGGAGATGGAGAGCTTGCGGCCTTCGCGCTGGCGCGGGAAAGTGAATCTCAGTTTCTCCTTAGGCGGTGCCACCTCCGGCTCGTACACAATGACGTCGTTGCCTTCGCTCTGGGCCGGGAAATATCCATAGACAGCCTTGGGCTCGAGAACGCCGCTGGCGATGATCTCTTCTTCCAGTTGCTTCTTGATGGGCCGGAATTTCTGCTCCACCAGCCGGAGATAGTCTTCCTGCGAAGCGGTTTTCAACTGCCACTGATTCTTGAACAGCGCGGTTTCGTTGATGTACGGAAACAGCTCGCGCAGATCGAAATCCTTCCGCACGCTTTACGCCCCAGAACGGCGGGGTGGGGATATCCGGAGCATCTTTGACCACCGGACTTCGTTCCGCAAACACCGGCCCGGTCTCGTCGTCCACAGCGACCGCCTTGGCGTACTCTTTTACTGTCCGCCCTTCTTTGAGCCGGGCGGCTTTCTTGCCATTCGTCGTGGCCAGGTCTTCCATGATGTGCAGGCCGGCAAAGGCGTCATCGGCGTAGAACACGGCGTTCGAATATTCGCGGCGCAGATCGTCTTCCACGTATTTCCGGGTGAGCGCGGCGCCGCCGCATATCACCGGAAAGTCCAGCTTCTGCCGCTCCAGATCCTGGATCACATACTTCATCTCCAGCGTGGACTTCACCAGCAGGCCGCTCAGCCCAATCGCGTCGGCCTTGTGCTCGAGTGCGGATTTGATGATGGTGTCTCCGGGTTGCTTGATGCCCAGGTTGACGACCTTGTAGCCGTTGTTCGACAGAATGATGTCCACCAGGTTCTTGCCGATGTCGTGAACGTCTCCCTTCACCGTAGCCAGCACGATGGTGGCCTTCTGCGACCCGGCTTTCTTCTCCATCTTGGGCTCAAGATACGCGACCGCCTGTTTCATCACCCCTGCCGAGTCGAGCACCGAGGGCAACTGCATCTTGCGCGCGCCAAACAAATCGCCCACGGTGCGCATGCCGTCGAGCAGCACGGTGTTGATCAGTTCGAGAGGCGAATATTCCGCCAGAGCTTCTTCGAGCAGCTGTTCCAGAGTTTTCTTGTGCGCGCCTTCACCCACGGCTTTTTCGCCGTTGATGATGGCAAATTTCAGCTTGTCATCGACGGAGAGGGTTTCGACGTGCGCCTTGGTCTCGCTTTCCCCTTTATTCTTTTTCCCCGCGAAGTGGTTCATGTACTTCTGCAGGGGATCGCCTTCGGAGGCGGCATCGCGGTAGATCAGCTTGAGCGCAAGATCAACTTCTTCCTGAGGAATCTTGTATAACGGATAGATTTTGGAGTAGTTAACAATCGCCATATCCAGGCCATTGTTTACCGCCTCGTGCATGAAGACGGAATTCAGCACGCGCCGCGGGTAGGCATCGAGCCCGAAGGAGATGTTGCTGACACCGAGAATCGTCTTTACCTCGGGCAGTTCCTGCTTGATCCGCTTCACCGCCGCCAGGGTTTCGATTCCGGCGGAGCGGTAGTCTTCCTGCCCGGTGGTGATGGGCAGAGTCAGGGCATCGAAGATTATGTCGGTGCCGCGAAGCCCGTACTTTTCCGTCGCCAGTTGGTAGATCCGCTTGGCGATGGCTACTTTCTTGTCTGCGGTTAGGGCCATGCCATCTTCGTCGATGGTGAGCGCGATTACCGCCGCGCCGTAGCGCCGGGCCATGGGCAGGACTTTTGAGGTTCGCTTTTCGCCATCTTCCAGGTTGATCGAATTGATGATGGCCTTGCCCGGAATTCGCTTCAGCGCTTCTTCGACCACATCGGCTTCGGTGGAATCGACCAGAATCGGCGCGGGAACGCGGGTTGCGACCTTTTCCAGGATGGAAGTGATGTAGCCTTTCTCGTCCTCGCCCACGATGGCGCAGCACAGGTCGAGCATGTGCGAGCCTTCGGCGACCAGCTTCTTGGCCAACGCCAGAATGTCGTCGTACTTCTGGCCGCGCACCAGGTTGCGGAAATGCTCCACCCGCGTGGTGGTATTCATCTCTTCCGCGACCACCAGCGGCTTGGGATCGAGATCAAGCGGAACCGAGGTGTAAGCGCTGGAAGCCGCTGCCGTGGGTTTCACGTCGCGTTTGGCCGGCTCCGCGCCGGACGTGGCGTCCACTACAGCTTTCAGGTGCTCCGGAGTCGTGCCGCAACATCCGCCCACGATGCGCACGCCGTACTCGGTAACGAAGCGTTTGTGATACTCGGCCAACTCGGAGGGCTTGAGTTTGTAAACCGCGCGCCCGCCTTCGTTCTGCGGCAGCCCGGCATTGGGCAGTACGGAAATAATCTTGGTCGAATTGAGACCGAGAAAGCGCACCGCATCGTTCATCTCCTGCGGGCCGGTGGCGCAGTTGAGACCGATGATGTCCACGTCGAATGGTTCGAGCGCGGTCAGCGCCGCGCCAATCTCGGTGCCCAGCAACATTGTTCCCGTGGCTTCGAGCGTCACCTGCACGGTCACGGGCAAGCGCTTTCCGGCCTTCTGCATGGCGTCGAAGATGCCCACCAGCACGGCCTTCGCCTGCAGAAGATCCTGACAAGTCTCCGCCAGCAGAATATCCACGCCGCCCTCGATCAGCGCACCCGCCTGCTCGGCATAGCCGGCCACCATGTTGTCGAAGGAGATGTGCCCCAGCGACGGCAATTTCGTGGTGGGTCCGATGGAGCCGGCCACGAACCGCGGCCTGTCTTTCGTGGAAAATTGCTGAGCTACTTCTTTTGCGATCTTCGCCGCCGCGATGTTGATTTCGGCGACTCTGTCCTGCGAGGTCGTATTCCGCAAGCACCACGCGGGTAGCGCCGAAAGTGTCGGTTTCAACGACATCGCAGCCCACCTTGAAAAAGTCGGCGTGAATATCCTTGATGATGTCGGGACGGCTGAGGACCAGCAGTTCGTTGCAACCCTCTTTGCCCCAGAAATCGTCCACACTGGGGTTGCGGAACTGGATGTTCGTTCCCATCGCGCCGTCGTAGATGACGACGCGGTCGCGCACGGTTTGGAGAAAGTTAGACATCGCAAATTAGTCGTTGGCCGTTCGTCGTTGGCCGTTGGTCAAAATCCTTTTGTTATCCGCCCCGGTGTTCACTGCGAAGCCGCGTCGAGTGGCCAACGACCCAGGGCGAACGACCAACGGCCGACGACCAACGACGGTTTTTTCGATATATACGCAAACGCCGGCCCGTGAAGGACCGGCGCTGCTTGCCTGTTCACGAATCTATTGAAGTTCAGCTCCCTTGTACAGGTGACGAAGGTGCGCCAGCCGCGACTTCATCTCGATTGAATATTGCGTTGGCTCCCATATGCGCCGGCCGGGCGGCCAGCATCTGCTCTTTGCGGTAAACCAGATTGCTGGCGTTAAAGGACGCGATTTCGAACCCGTGCCCGTGGGTGATGGCATCGGTGGGACAGGCTTCCACGCAGTAGCCGCAGAAGATGCATCGGTTGTAGTCGATGTTGTAGACCTTGGCATAGCGCTCGGCGCCGCTGACCCGATTCTCGGCCGTGTTCTCCGCCGCCTCGATATAGATGCAATTCGAGGGACAGGCGGCGGCGCACAGGAAGCAAGCCACACACTTTTCCAGACCATGCTCGTCGCGCTGGAGCACGTGCACTCCCCGATAGCGCTCCTGAAACTCGCGCCCTTCAGCGGCCCCGGACCGTCGGGGTAGTTCTCGACGATGGTGGGCTCGAAACATCTCCCGGAAGGTGATGCTCATGCCTTTGGCGATCGCCGCGATGTTCTTGAGGACGGGCATACTTACCTAGTATACCGAAAGCGGCGGAGTGGCGCAGGACGCGGATCGAACCCGCTCGCTTGCCTTATTGTAGAAGGATTCGCTCTTGCTGATGGTTAAGAGCTTGTCATCCTGAGCGAAGTTCATCGTTTCGCTTCGCGAAACGATGAACGCAGTCGAAGGACCTCTATCCCCTCTCCGACCCCTAATAAACTGTTGCAGGACGAAACAAAATCTATCTCGCTACTACGGCTCGGTTTGAGTATAGGGGTCCTTCGACTGCGCGTCCGCTTCGCGGAGCGAAGCGGCCACTCCACTCAGGATGACAGGACGCGGAAAGGCACACATCGCTCGCCCGGATCCCTCGCAGCTCAGGGTGACGCCATCAGGATAGGAGGGTTGTATTGCACAGCGCTTCGCGTATATGCTCTCTCTCCTGCGAAGGGCCCCCGAAAAATCAACTGGGCGCAGACAGCCTGCGCGTCGATTTCGTCAATCATTCTTCGAAGGAGAATCCCATGCCTGATCTGTTCGAACAACTTAAGCAGAAATACCAGCCGGTGTTGGCCAAAATTCAGGAAGAAGGCGCACAACTGCAGAACCTGAATCTGGACGGCAACCAGCTTTTCCTGAAAGCCACCGCAGTCTCGGAAGCCAGCAAGAATCGCATCTGGGATGCGATCAAAGCGGTTGATCCCAACTTTGCCGACCTGAAACACGACATTGAAGTGGCTGAGGGCGACCAGAGCTATACGGTTCAACCGGGCGACAATCTCTCCAAAATCAGCAAGCACTTTTACGGCGATGCCAACAAATATCCCGCCATCGCCAAAGCCAACAACCTGGCTGATCCCGACAAGATCAAGGTCGGCCAGAAGCTGGTGATTCCGGCGGCCGCCTAGCTACGACCGAAGTCGAGCAATCCCACCTTCAACAAGAGGGTGGGATTGCTTCGTCCTATTTCTTTGCGACCTTTGCGTCCTTTGCGGTTAAGAGCTTTTCACCGCAAAGGACGCAAAGAACGCAAAGAAAACGAAAGAGGAAGACCTATGCGAATCCTGTGGACGCTGTTGATCGGGCTCGTCATCGGGGCGGTAGCCAAGCTGATCATGCCCGGCAAAGACCCGGGCGGCATTATCGTGACCATGCTGATTGGCGTCGCCGGATCGTTCATCGCGACTTACGCCGGCCGCGCCCTGGGCTGGTATCAGGAAGGACAGTCCGCCGGCTTCATTATGTCGGTGTTGGGGGCGATTGTGCTGCTGGGTATCTATCATCTGGTAAGCCCAAGACCCTGAAGACCGCCTGACCGTGCTGGAGAAAGCTCGCGCCCGCAAGAAACGCAGAGGGTGAAGGAAGACAAACATGCGCTGGACACCGGGTGGAAGCAGCGACGATGTTGAAGACCGCCGGGACGAAACTGGCGGTGGTGGCGGCGGCTTTCAAGTGGGCGGAATGCATCTGGGCCTGGGCGGCATCGTCGTCCTGTTCATCCTCAGCCTGATTTTCAAGCGCGATTTTCTGTCCCTCCTGGGACCCAATTCCGTGGGCACGACCGGCACCGCCGTCTCTCAGCCTGATACGGCACGGGACCAGCGCGAACAGCCTTTGGTCCAGTTCGTCACTTTTGTTCTGAACGACACCCAGAACACATGGAGCCAGATCCTCCCGGCGCAGGGAGTGCCTTACCGCCATGCCAAGCTGGTCCTGTTCCGCGACTCCATCGATTCCGCCTGCGGCCAGGCCCAGTCCGCCACCGGCCCGTTTTATTGCCCCGGGGACGAAAAGGTTTATATCGACTTGGGCTTTTACGACGAACTGAAGGAGCGCTTTGGCGCGCCCGGAGAGTTCGCCGAAGCCTATGTGCTGGCCCATGAAATCGGACATCATGTGCAGAAGTTGCTGGGCATAGAAGGTAAAGTGCACGATGCGCAGCGACAGAATCCGCAAGCCGCCAACCAGCTTTCCGTCGCACTCGAATTACAGGCGGACTGCTTTGCCGGGATTTGGGGCCACTCCACGCAGCAGCGTAACCTCCTGGACCCCGGAGACGTTGACGCAGGCCTGAAGGCCGCAGCCGCGGTGGGCGACGACCGCCTGCAGCGCATGTCCACAGGGCGAGTGAATCCCGAGACGTTCACCCATGGAAGCTCCGCTCAACGCATGCAGTGGTTCCAGCGCGGCTTTCAGGATGGCAACATCGCTTCCTGCAACACATTCCAGTAATCTGGACTTGAGTTCGTGCAGACGCGAGCCTCGCGCTCGTGTGGCTGCCGATGCCGGTAAATTGCCCCAGACCTGCAAATGACCTCCAAATGACCATTCTCGATGTCTGCGCCTATCTGGGACTTGCCGCAGTGGGTACGGCGACTGTGAACATGTTGCTGGGTTTGCTGATCGCCTTGCGTTACAGCCCGGTACGTTTGTGGCCGCATCGCCGGATGAATATCTTCCGGTTGCACAATTGGACGGCATATCTGGTTCTGCTTTTCATTGTTTTGCATCCTGTGGTTTTATTGCTTCGCAGTTCAACCCACTTTGGCTGGATAGACGTAGTGTTTCCGATCCACTCGCCGGTGCAACCCACGCTCAACAGTGTAGGAGCGGTTTCGCTGTACGTGCTGCTGATCGTCATTTTTACGTCTTTATTTCGCCTGTACATGCCGCGTACGTTGTGGCGGAAGCTGCACTACCTGGTATTTCCGGCGTTCGTTCTGATGTTCATCCACAGTGTGTTTACCGATCCCGCACTTTCGAATGGGAAAGTTGACCTGCTGGATGGCGGCAAGGTGTTTGTCGAAATCTGCAGCGCCATCTCGCTGGCTGCGTGGATGTATCGGATTCGACTGAGGGGCCGCGGCTTCAGGCCGCAGCGCGCGGCAGAAACTACCTGAAGTTGCTGATCAGGATGACATCGCTCGTCTGGTTGCCTTTGGCCAGGAGCAACTGCTTGCCATCACGCGACCAGGCAAAGTCGAAGATCAGGCCGGAAGGATATTTCGTAATCTGCTGGGGAGCTCCGCCGGTCAGCGGCTGCTCCCAGATATTAGACGCTCCGTTTCTGGTGAGCCGGTATTGCAGCGCTTTGCCCGAAGGCGCCCAGTGCAGGTTGCGTCCTCCGAGAGGAGACTTGTGCGACAAACTGCAAGGCCCCGCCAGTGGCCGCAACCATTCCAAATTTCGGCACCGGGACCGGGTCGCCCTCCTGGTAGGCAAAGGCAACTTTGTTCCCGTCGGGTGAGACTCGGAGCGCGTAAGCGGCCTCCGGCACCGACACGAGTGCCACCGGGTCACCACCTTCGGCCGGCATGCGGTAGATCTTATCTTTGCTGCCGTAGTAGACCCACTTTCCGTCGGGCGAGCAATCGGAATCTCCCGCGTTATCGGCAAGTTTCTGGCCGTTGGAGCCATCGGCGTCAACCCGCCAAAGTTCTATTTTGCCGTCCCGGTAGGAATCGAAGATCACGTAACGGTCGCCGCACGCCGAGACCGATCTCACATTGTGAGCTTGCGGAACCAGCACCGCCGCCTGGCTGCCGTCCGCATTCATCAACCACACGTCGCCATTCGCACTGGCAGCCAACACCTTGCCGGACGGGCCGGGTGCGACAGCTTTGTAGGCGGGTTCGCCCGAGGTAATCTGGCGAGCCTGAGAGGAGTCCGATGCCGGCGTGGTCCACAGATCGGAAGAGCGGGTGCGCTGAATCGCCGCCAGCGTCTTGCCATCTCGAGTCACATCCAGATCCTCGTCGTAATCAGAAAGATCATTGGTGAAACGGTGGAGTTCCCCTTGGGAAAATCAATACTTTGCAGCTGGCTGCGGCCACCGTGCCTTCAGCAACCGGCGCAATGAGGGCGTTGCCGTCCGGCATCCAGACTGCTCGTCCGATGAGTCTTCCGCCGGCTGAAACCAGTGGGCGCACCCGGCCGTTGGCCACGTTGATCGCGTTTAATTGCCAGTTGACTTCGTTGCCGATCGCCAAGGCTGGAATGCGATCGTGCTGCCATCCGGGGACCAGGTAGCTCCGTACTGGGGCCGGCATTGGCCGGCAAAGTAGCCAGAAGCCGCTCGCCACTGCCGTCGATCCCGCAATCCGAATCTTCAACCACGTTGCGCTCCGGAATTCCCGCTGAAAAACGAAGCGGCTGCCATCCGGCGAGAAATCGATGGCGTATCGATATCACGAACCAGTTGACGCGGTGATCCTCCGAGTACGGGCAT
>CAWEVE010000022.1:0-12680 GCA_963812465.1 Terriglobia bacterium | reverse complement strand
GGGGATTATTGATCCGAAGGGACAGATTGATATTTCTCGCACACGCAAGCTAGTGGAACTGGCACGCCCCCTTCCTGTTACCTTCCATCGCGCCTTCGACCTGTGTCGCGACAAAGACAGGAATGCTTGCCTGGAGGCAGTCATCCAAACCGGCGCCGCCCGCATTCTCACGTCGGCCGGCAAGGATCGGGTAGTAGACGGCGTCGCCCGAATTGCGAATCTGGTTCGCGCCGCTGGAAACCGTATTGCGATCATGCCGGGGGGAGGAGTTAACGCCGGGAATATTCAACAGATACTGCAACAGACCGGCGCCCCGGAGATTCACGCGTCCCTGGGTTCTGCTGACGCGACCAGTAATACTTCGGCGCATGAATTCGAGGGACGGGTCCGGAGGGTCAGAGACATTCTGGAGGCGATGCGGTGAACCTCTGCTATCATGCTGCGCACCATGGCCACCAGCCAGAGTGATCGGCCCCCGCAATTCCCCGTGAGGCGGGCGCTGGACCTGCTCGGCTACCCTGCCGACGCCAAGCTCCTGATTATTCACGCCGACGATCTGGGGATGTGCCACTCCGTCAATGCCGCAATTTTCAAAGCTCTCGATGAACAGACCATTAGTTCAGCCAGTGCGATGGTGCCTTGTCCCGGGTTTGGTGAGGCTGCGGAATATGCAAAACGTAATCCGGGACGCGATCTCGGCATCCATCTCACGCTCACCAGTGAATGGGAAAAATATCGCTGGGGCCCGGTACTCGGGAGCCAGTCTTGCGCCAGCTTGATTGATGAGTCGGGATATTTTTTTGGCAGTACGAAAAACGGCAAACGTGAAATCGGCGAAGTCCGCAAGGAATTGTCCGCGCAGGTTGAGCAAGCCGTTCGCGCCGGACTCGCCCCCAGCCATCTCGACAGCCACATGCTGTTCCCGCTCGAGAACCGGGATTTGGCGAAAGCCTACATCGAGCTGGGACGCCACTATGAAGTGCCTTTCCTGATGAGCACCTCCTGGACGCCGGGTCTCGAGTCCGAGATCAGGGAGACAGATATTCTGGTCGACAACGTCTATTCCATCAGGCCTGGCCTGCCGGAACAGGAATGGAAAAACTATTATCTTCGAGTGCTGCACTCCTTAAAACGAGGATTGAGCCAGCTCATCGTACATCCTGGCTTCGACGATGCGGAACTGCAGGCGGTGACGGCCGGCCGTGCTTTTTGGGGCGCCGCCTGGAGACAGCGGGACTACGATGCGGTGATGAGCGCCGAATTCAGGGCTGCGATACGGGACAACAACATTCAGGTGGTGAGTTGGAATCAGTTGAATTCTTTGAAGCAGACGGCCGGCGCGGTGTCAGAGCACTAACTCAACTACTTTGTCCTTGAGACGAGCGACGTCGCTGTCAAAAGTGCCTTCCAGTTTCCCCTTCGAGTAGTTTTGCCAGGCGGTCGCGATGTTGCGCGAGTGTGACAACGCTGCACTCGGTGCCGGCGGGTGGCTCACATGTTGCGCACGGCCGAGCGAGACTCGCTCCAATCCAAGGCCGAGTTGCAACCGAATCTGGAAGTCGAAATCCTCGTAGCCCCATCCCCTCAGATTCGAATTCAGTCCCTGAATGCCGATGAAGTGCTCCCGTCGGGTCAGTACGAGGCCGACTCCGCTGCGCGTGCCGTGCTTGTCGACGCTGTATTCGATTGAGGCGGTGCGGCCATTTTCATGCACAACCGTAGTCGTGATAATCCTTTGCATCACCGCGCCGTGCGGGTCGGAAGGAAGGATGCGAATTTCCGGCCCGAGCTCGGCTACCTCCTTGACCGTGGCAAAGAGATTTCCGCCGACGAGCTCTTGCAATGCGCTGTCCAGAAATTCCGCGGTAAGGATGATGTCCGCGTCGAGAGTGAATACCCAATCGGCGCGGCTGAAAAGTGCGCCGACGTTGAGACATTCGGGCTTGTTGAAATATTGCACTCCCTGAATGTCGAGCACGCGAACTCCAGCATAGTTACTTGCTTTGACGAGTTCGCGTAGTCGATTCACGTCGCCGCCGCCGTTTACGACGATCAACTCAGCCTGCGCAGCTTTAATCCACGGGGCATTCTCCGGCAGCGACCGGGCGAGTTCCGCGCGGTTGCACCAGGGTATAACCACGGAGACGCTCAGGAGCGCACCCGCTTCTTCACGCACAGGAACCCGGCGAAATTGAACCACTGGAAGAACGTTTCTACCATCTCAAATCCATTGCGCCGGAAGAGATCGAGGTTCTCTGCTATCTGGTAGGGGATGAGCACATTTTCCAGCGCCTCTCTCTTTCTCAGGATTTCGGTTTCGGAGTATCCCTGTTTTCGTTTGAATTCGTAGTAAAACTCGATAAAGAAGCGGTTCATGTGGCCGTTGTTGGTGAGAATCTTCTCGGTCACAATGAGCACTCCCTCATCCACCAGCGCGTCGTATATTTTGCGGATGAGAGTGTCTCGGCTCAGTGGCCGGATGAACTGCAGAGTCCAACCCATGGTGACTATCCCGGCATTCTCAAGATCGAGGTCGCTGAGTTCTCCGTTCAGATCGCTAAGCCGAACTTCCACGCGCTTCTGGGAATTGTTCTCCGCGATTTTCTTGCGCGCGCGCTCCAGCATCGGAGGGGAATTGTCATAACCGACCAGGCGAGCGGAGGCCGGCAGCCGGTCGCACAACTCCACCAGCATGGTGGCTGTCGAGCAGCCAAGGTCATAGACGGTGGTTCCCGGAACCCAGAAACGCTTGCCGATATCCACGACCATTTTCTGCTGTTCCAGGTAGAAAGGCACACTGCGTTCCAGCATGTCATCGAAAACTTCGGCGACTTCCGCGTTGAACTCGAAGTCGCTGGCCCGTTTTTGGTTGCCGAGAAAAACCTTGTCTTTCTTCATTTGTGGAAGTCCCACCTTCGACAACGCTGGCTGAGCGGACTCGATGGAATCTTTTTGCCGGCCGCTTCAGCCTGCCCGCCTGCGAAACAGAAAGCCGCGGCCCTTCTGTTTCTCCGGCGCGCCGCGCACATCCCACTGTTCCAGGAAAACGAATTCCCTTACCAATTCCAATCCCGATTCTTCGACGCAACTCAGGAACTCCTGCCGGTTCAAGAACCAGCTCAGGCATTGGGTGTAATAGCCTGGACGAAACGGTCTTTGTTCCACGACGAAGGACGGCGAGCGATTCACGATCTGCAATCTTGCCACGTATAGAAATTCGCGGGTGGCGGAAGCCAGCCTGCGAGCTATGGCGCGCCAGTCTTCGAAATAATGCAACGAACTGCTGCTGATCACGAGATCGAACTGCCGGCCGATAAGATCTGTTTCGTGGTCGTGGAAGTGAGCTTCGGGCAACAACTTCCTCCCCACTTCGCACAACGATGCAACGTCATAGCAGTGATACTCGATATCGAGCTCAGGAAACAGCACCTTGCTATACAGATAGTAGTGGCCGGCGCCGCCGCCCCAGTCCAGCAGTGAAATGGCATCCTTCTTTCTTGACGCTCGCGCCAACACGTAAGCGTAGGACATCATGGCGTTGTGGAAGCCGCCATTGTCGCGGGTCACGCTCCAAGGGAAATGCGCCACGCCGAGGGGTCCCGGGCCTTCAAGATTCCGCAACAGCGTGGGCCAGTGTTTCTCGACCGCCTCGGCCACGCCGGGATCGTTCCAGCCTTTCGTGTTGGGCGATTGGGCACGCCAGCCCTCGGGCACGTACACCCAGTCAGACAGCAAATAGCCGACTCGATTCGCGATCACGGGCGGAAGATATGGCGAGACTTTTTTGAATGCTTTTCCCGCCTTTTGTGCGAACAAGATCGGCCTCCACCCTCCCGCCGCGTTGGTTCCCGCAGGAGCCTTCCGGAGAATTAACGAAATTCGAGCACGGCATTGGGACGAACGGTTACCAGGAATTGTCCGTTCGTCCGTCGGAAATATTGTTCGTCCCATCGCGAAGAAGATGGGGCAGGCCGTTCGGAGAGTTCTTTGCCGCCGGCAAACACTCGACGGGCGGTGTTTGTCCGAAACTTGAGCGTAATGCTGCCGTTGTAAACCTTGGGATCGAACTGGTTGCAGACCGCAAAACGTGCGACTGCGTCTTTCGCGATCAGGGTTTGAACCGAGGTTTTTTCCGCGAGGGTGCGGTACGCGTATAACGGCCCCAGGGGCACATACCAAACGTCGGTACGGCCTCCGACATGCGCCAGATGGCGCTCGTAGAAGCCGTCCGGGCCATAGTCGAGCATTTGCGGGTGGGAGACAAAACTGTAAATCCCGCCCCGCCGCGTACACTTCGTCGAACTTCGCGTTCAAAACCGGCACATCGGTGCGACCGGAAATGGTCACCTCGCCCCGCTTCGGTATGACCTTGGAATAACTTTTCTGCGCAATCTGAGTGTAGCGGGCGGCG
Organism: Terriglobia bacterium; assembly: GCA_963812465.1. Taxonomy (GTDB): domain Bacteria; phylum Acidobacteriota; class Terriglobia; order Terriglobales; family Acidobacteriaceae; genus JAIQFF01. The sequence continues at coordinate 8,269 of CAWEVE010000022.1, read as the reverse complement.
TAGGGGTTCGAGTCGTACGTCTGAAGGTCCGGCACTTCGTGGCGGCCTTCCACTTCGTTCGGGTAGGTACGAGCCACGATGTAGCCGGCATGAGCTAGTTTTCTACGAACGAAATCGCAGCCGGCACATAGTCCGCAGGGGTAGGCCCAACTCCACACGTGAGTCTGACCGGTGTGGTCGAGAATATCCTGCCGCGAGCCCTCGATTTCGTAGGCGGTCAGCGCCCGGAAACAAGAGAATGAACTGTCGGGAACGGGGCAGGGATGGCGACGAGAATGTGCGCCAATCTCATGGCCGTTTTCAATGGCCTGACGCAACCTGGGCCAAAGCTGCGACATCATGGGTTGATAGCCGGTGGTCACGAACAGCGTCGCCTTTATGCCGTACCGGTCCATAGCATCGATGCATCCGGACAGATACTGATTAGTATCGTCCACGGTGTGGGTGACGACGGCGTGAGCGCCGTCCAGGTATTGGGTCTTTCCGGAAAACTCAATCTCGCCGGCGGTATCACTCAGTTGTTCGCGATCGATTCCCAACCGAAGCAGCGGATCGCCATCGAGGATTCCGACGGGCGAAGGTTCTACCACGAGTTCGGTGAAATCCCTGCCGGCCAGGTGGCTATTGCGGGCCGAGCGCGCCCACCTGGACAAACCAGCTTTCGCGGCGCTTAGTGACCGGGTCGCCATGGGTCGAGTGCCTGAACAGGCCGCTGGACGGCCCATCTCAGGGCGCAATTCTATCACCCAATTTCGGTGGTCGAACCTGGTGAGGCGCAAAATCTCTTCGACCCTTTTCTATGACGCGAGTATAGTTGTGACTGCGATGCGGGTTACAGATGCGAGCGGAGGTTGCTGGCCGACTCCCCAGCAGGAGTTGCTGCTTAAGGCTTCCCTTCTAAAAACGGATGCTGCCGTAGCAGCGTGGCAAGAGTGGTATGCCCAGGAAGGTCTGGATCATCTGGACAGCGGCTCCTACCGTCTGCTCCCGCTAACCCATCAGAACCTGCACCAGTTGGGTTTTCAGGATACGATTCTGGGTAAACTGCGCGGGGTTCGCCGCCGAGCCTGGTGCGAAAGCCACTACGTCTTCCGGCAGATGTCGCCCATACTCGGGTTGTTTCAGCAGCATGGAATTCCCACCATGCTCCTGAAGGGCGCTGCCCTCACTCTGCTTCACTATCGCGATTTTGGCCTTCGACCGATGCGCGATCTCGATATCCTGGTTCCGGAGGAATGCGCCATCGAGGCCGTTTCCCTGCTGGAAGCGGAAGGATGGTCGCGCAAGACTCTGCCGGCGGTGAAGCTGACGGACTATTATTTTTCCTATCGGCACTCCGCCGAATTCAGCCGCGGACCAAAAGAAAACTTTGATCTGCACTGGCACGTTTTGTACCAGGCGACTTTTGCCGGGGCAGACAAACCTTTCTGGGACGCTTCGGTTCCGGTGGAACTGGAAGGCTACGCCACGCGGGCGCTCTGCCCAACCGATCAACTCTTGCACGCTTGCGTCCACGGCATCGGCTGGAACAATATTCCGCCAATGCGCTGGGTGGCCGACGCCTGGGTTGTGCTCGAATCTTCGCAGATCGATTGGGCACGCCTGATTCGCATCGCCACGGATTGCCGGGTCATTCTCCATTTGCGCGACGGATTCCGTTATCTGGTCAGGACGCTGAATGCGGAGATACCGGAAGAGGTGTTGCAGGAACTCGAGTCCGCGCCGGTTACGCGGGAAGAGGAACTCCGATACCAGACTTCCCAGATGCCTGAGGTTCGAACCACCAAAAGCGCATTGCGCTCTTTTTATTTCCGCTACCGGCAGACGGTTATGGGCAAGGGCCTGCTCGATCAAACTCTCGGTGTCCCCCTTTTCCTGCAGCATTACTGGAACCTGGACGGCCCCTGGCGCGTCCTGCCGACTACATTGAGCCGAGGCATGCGGCGCATGGGCCTAGCCCGGACGGCCGAGTAGCCAAACCTTTCAACTGCCAGGACGGGCGCGCCGCCGGTCGAGCATCTGCTTCATGATGCGGGCGTAGTCGACCTGGTTCCCGCGCTCACGGATCCCCATGTTGGTTTCGTGGATTCGCCTTCTGGCAACAACCTCCGGAAGCATCAGTGTTTTCAAATGTAGTTCCGAAGCCCGGGCAAACCAGTCGATGAAATCGCCGGTGCGCCACTGGGTATCGAACAACCCTACCTTGAAGAACGCCTCGCGGGTAATCAGCATGGCGATCTTCCCGTAGCCGCTGAAGATACCAAGCGACTCGGCCGGCTGGTCGAGATCGGTCTGGCGAAATTGCTCCACTCCTCCCAGCACAATCTTGAGCTCTGGATCTTTTGCGAAAGCGGCAAACTGTCTGGTCAACTTACCCTCCACCCAGAGGTCGTCGGCATCCAGGAAGGCAATGAAGCTTCCCCGCGCAGCTTCGATGCCGTGATTGAGAGCGGCGGAGGCGCCGGCGTGCTGCTGAAAGCGATACTCCACTTCTGCAAAGCCCCGGGCGATGGCGGCACTATTGTCGGTGGAGCCGTCGTCCGAAACAATCAGTTGAATTGGCCGATAGTCCTGTGCGAGGACACTCTCGATGGCTGCAGACAGGTATTTTTCTGCATTGAAAACCGGCATGACTACGCTGACCAGCGGACCCTGATTCACAATCCATGCCCCCAAGCATTGGATTTACTTCAGATCGATCGCAGTAACCGAATGCACTCGAGCAACGAGTGAACCTCGTGAGATGGCTCCTTCCATGGAGTGGCCTTGGCTGACCGCCATCGCCTCGGTTTGGAGTCGCGGCCCACCCAGAGCCATCCCCCGCGCCTCGAGTCAATTATGTACTGATTGATATAACTCCACAGCTGATGAAAGCGCTGCAGGTAATTCACTTCGTCGTCGGGATATAGCAGTGCCGATCGTAGCAGTGCTCTCATCCCCTCGGCCTGAGGCCACCAGAACTTGCCATCGACAAAGACGATGATGTCTTCCACGTAGGTCGGCCCGAAAGTGGACCCGCCATAGAAGAAGCCGCCGTGCCGGTTGTCCCACCCGTAGCGCAAGACCGAATCCACGAGAGACTTGGCCACAACTTCGGTTCGCCTTTTCTCCGGCTCCAGACCAGAGGAGCGGGCCGCTTTCGCCAGGATGTTGGAAGTATTCAGCGCATAGGAGTAACGGGAGATGTCGGGCACCGGCGTCCAGTCGGGTTGACAGTACATGTGGACGGCTCCCGGCGGCACGGTCATGCGATCACGCACAATGTGAAGCATTTCGACCGATCTTTCCTCAATCAGTTTGCTGGGAAACACCTCATACAGATCGACAAGCGTTTCCAGCATGTCCGCGTTGGTGTTGGCGTCTTTCAACCCGGGAGGCGTTCCTATGCAATCACGATTTAAGCCGGGTATGGGAGAGTCTTTGATGGAATTGATTTGAGTTCCATCCCGCTGGTAGAGGGCAAAATATCCGCCATATTTAGGATCGTGCGCCGCGTCCTCCAGCCATTGAAAGGCATCCTTGGCGAGTTCCAAAGCCTGCGGTTCGCCGGTCAGTTGATAGTAGGCGGCGCATCCTGCGATCCCATAGCTGGCGCCATGTCCATGCTTGGTTTCCGCTTCGAGCGGTTTACCGGCGCGCTCCAGCAGACGGTACCAGCCGCCGTACTCGCGGTCCCACATCACGTCGCGGAGATAATGAAACGCATGCTCGGCGTACTTCGTGCACCAGGAGAAACGCGGATACGCGGAGGCGCGCGCCAGGAGTCGCAGCATGCGGGCCTGATACTCGAGCATCTTCTTTTGCGGCCCGTCGGGTCTCCATTTGTAGTCAAAATCTGAAAGGAAGCCGCCATGTTCGAGGTCGAGGCATCGAGGAAACCAGGTGCTAAGAATCTGGTCGAGCGCACCCTCGAGTTCCCCCGCCAATTCATCGGCGTGGCTGGAATCGAGCGCCCGTTCTTCGAGAGCGTAATCAGTTCGACCTGGCATTGTGTCCTTACGAAGCCGCTCACCAAAACGCTTTGCTCTGGGCCTTGGCGATCGTAGAGGCCACATTCTAGTCCAGAAAGATCGTCAGCAGCGCATCCCTTTCAGGTTGCAAAGACTTGCACAACCCGCGCCCAGAGCGGCCTTGCTTCGACCCTGATCGAGTGTTAAACTCCAGCGCCATGCCAGTTTATGAAGTAAATCGGCCCGATGTTGTCACCGAGTCGTTCGAAGGCGAAGTGATCCTGGTGCAGATGAAAAGCGGCAACTACTATAGCCTGCAAGGGTCTGCGCCAAAGATCTGGGATCTGATCGATCAGGGACTCTCCGATCAGGAGATTGGCGACTGGCTCGTCGCTCGCTACAGCGGAAACGAAGACGAAGTTCGCGAGTCGGTTCAAAAACTGGTGGACGAATTGGCGACTGAGGCCCTGATCCGGACAGCGCCGGACACACCGCGTACTCAGACCGGGGAGACGACGCCCGCTGAGCCCAGGACGGCCTTCCCGCCTCCGGTACTCGAACGATATACCGATATGCAGGAGCTGTTATTGCTCGATCCCATTCATGACGTGGACGAAAGCGGCTGGCCGGCCCGCAAAGTTCAGAGTGAAGGATGAGCATGGGTGCGGTTCCGGGGCAGCGATTTGTGGCGGGTCCCGGCAGCGGTGCAACGCCGGGTGAGTTTTTCGAGTCCGCGCTCGCGGTGTTTCGGCGCGCGTCGGCCGGCAGGCTGATCGAACGCCGCTACCGGATCGGCAATAAGGTAGTCTGGGTTCGGTTCGCCGGCCCACGCATTGCCGAGCTTTTTACTCCCGCGATTGAACATCTCTCCGATACGTCCTCCGCAACTTCTTTCCCCGATTTGACGGTCTATGTATTCGACGACCAGTCCACCGGCGTCCAGATGCCTCCGGCTCCATGGGCGCCGGAATGTCATGGCCAACATGGTCTGATCGAGGGGTTCAATGACGACCGCTTTTACACTACTTATGAAATCGGCATCGACATTTTGCAAATGTTCGACTCCGAACGCAACGCCGCCATTTACTGGGTTCGCGACTACCGTTGGATTCCTTATTGGGAGAACAGCTTTCCGCTGCGGCTGATCCTGCACTGGCGGTTTCGCAACGATTCGTTGCAGGCGATTCACGCCGGCGCGGTTGGAACGGCAGCGGGCGGCGTACTGATCGCTGGCAAAAGCGGTTCAGGCAAATCGACCACTACCCTGGCCTGCCTGACTTCGGACTTACTCTTTGCCGGCGACGATTATGTGCTCGCGGACGTTGTGGAACGATACGTGTACAGTCTCTATTCAACCGCCAAACTGGTTCCGGAAAACTGCCACCGCTTCCCGCAACTGATTCCGCACGTTTCCAACCCGGACAAACTGGGCGAGCAGAAGGCACTCATCTTCCTCCGTGACCACTTCCCGCGAAATGTGGTGCAAGGCCTGCCGCTACGGGCTATCCTGCTGCCCAGAGTGACCGGCGGCCGCGACACGAAACTGGTCAGGGCGGGAGCCATGGAGGCTTATCTGGCGATTGCACCGACCACGGTTCTCCACCTGTCCCGTGCGGCTGAGGAAACCGCCCGCAAGATCAGCACTCTGTGCCGCGCTCTTCCCGTCTACGTGCTAGAGGCCGGAACCGATTTGCCACAGATTCCCCGGGTGATCCGGGATTTTCTGGGAGACGGCGCGCGATGAAGAGCGTTCCAAACATGGTGAGTGTAATCACTCCGGTTTACAACGCCGCGTCTTTTCTTCCGCGTGCCATCGCCAGCATTCGGAAGCAGTCATACGATCCGCTCGAGATCATTGTTGTGGACGACGGGTCGACTGACGGGTCATCGGAGATCGCACGCAATCTGCCGGGCGTCAGCCAGTACGTTTATCAGAAGAACGCGGGTCCATCGGCTGCCCGCAACCGCGGGCTCGAACTGGCGCGAGGAGAATTCATTGCCTTTCTGGATGCCGACGATGAGTGGCCTTTGGGCAAACTTGATCTCCAACTCGGGCGGCTCGGCGCCGAACCTCAACTGGAAGTGGTTCTGGGGCGAATCCAATATATTTCCCTGCCCGGCGGCGAGGAAGTCGACATCGCATTCGAGACCGAAGATCGCACCCTTACCCACGTTCATCTGGGCAGCGGAGTTTACCGCAGAGCGGTTTTCGATCGCGTTGGCCGGTTCGACGAGAGTCTCCGCTATAGCGAGGACGTAGACTGGTTCATGCGGGCGCGGGAGGAAGACATCTCCATGGTAATTCTGGAGAATGTAACCCTGCTCTATCAGCTTCATGCCGGCAATATGACTCGCCAAATGACTTCCGACCGGTCGAATCTCGCGACCGTCATGAGGTTGTCTCTGGAGCGCCGGCGCCGTCGCGGGCTATCCGGCCAATCGATTCATCTGAAGCCCTGGTCTCACTACGATGAAACTGGCCGAACTCGGGTTCGCACGCCGGACGATTCTCCGCCGGGGAAGAGCGCCGCATGAGCGTGGCAGCCAAATCCGAAAAGTCCTATCGCGCGGCATGGCTCTACTATGCCAAGTGCTACAAGCGGGGCAACGGCTCGCTGGCCGTGATGATCTTGCTGAGCCTGGTGCAGTTTGTTTTCATTCTGCCCACGATTTACCTGCTGAAGAAAGTGTTCGACGTGATCATCCCCCGCGGAGACTTGCGCGGAGTTTTCTGGTACGGGATCGCAATCGGACTTTGCCAGCTTTTCTACACCCTGTTCGCTCTTTGGGTGCGCAGCCTGACGCTGAAGACCACCAAGGTTGTCGTCGGCAACATCCGCTATGACCTGATTTCCCGGCTCTACGCGCTCTCGCGCAGCTTTTATACCGACTCGGAGCGCGGCAATCTGCACACCACCATCGTGCAGGACACCGAACGCGTGGACATGATGAGCAACGGGCTGGTCTCGCGCCTGCTGCCGTCATTGCTGGCGGCCCTGTCGCTGTCCGCCGTGATGATCTGGATCAGTTGGAGACTCTTCATCGCAGTCGTCGTCATTATTCCCCTGCTGTTTCTTGTCGACCGGTTGCTGGTCAAGAAATTGAAGATTGCCTCCAAGGATTTTCGGCACTCCTTTGAGAAATTCAGCAAGGGAGTTCTTTTTGTGACCGAGGCGATCGATCTGACGCGGGCGCAGACGGCGGAGAAGCACGAACTGCGCCGCCAGTGGCAGCACGTTGAGGAGGTTCGTGAGACCAGCGGACGGTTTGCCTGGTTCGATTCCGCCTACAGCCAGGTACAGAGCAACCTGGCCACCCTGGCGAGTGTGATCGTTCTCATGGCTGGCGGAGTGGCGGTCGCCAACAAGTCCATGACCATGGGTGATTTGCTTTCGTTCTTCGTAACCTTGCGCATGCTCAACCAGTACGGAGCCCAGATTATTCAAGTTACGCCCTTGATTGTGATGGGCAACGAGTCGCTGCAGGCGTTGTACGCCTTGTTGTCGAGCGAGGCCGCGGAGCCTTATCAGGGAACCGCAAAAATTGACTTCGCGGGAGAGGTCCGGCTGGAAAATGTTTTCTTTCGCTATGGCGAGCCGCCCGTGCTGAATGGAGTCAACCTGACGATACGGCCGCGGCGGGCGGTGGCGATTCTGGGTGCGAACGGTTGCGGTAAAAGCACCATCCTGCACCTTATTCTCGGATTTTATCGGCCGCAGGGCGGCGCTCTGTATTGCGATGGACAGACCTACGACGGAGTCGATCTGGCTTGCGTGCGCCGGGCCATCGGACTGGTCCCGCAAAATCCCAGGCTGTTCTCGGGAAGCATCCGGGAGAACATCGCTTACGGCCTGCCCGAGGCGAGTCTCAAGGAAATTCGATACGCGGCCAGCCTGGCGCTGGCCGATGAGTTCATCACCAACCTGCCTCAAGGGTATGAGACCAACATTGGGGATGACGGAGCGCGCCTGTCAGGAGGCCAGCGCCAGCGCATCGCCATTGCGCGCGCGCTCCTGCGCAAGCCCAAGCTCCTGATTCTGGACGAGCCCACCAATCATCTGGATATTCATTCCGTCGCCAGGCTCATGGAAAATCTGCGCACCGCGCAACACCAGTTGGCGCTGCTGCTGGTCAGTCACGACAACGACGTGATCCGCCACGCGGACGAAGTGTACGAAATTGAAAACGGGTTTGCCGTCCAGCTCACCAAAATCGACGATGCCATCGTCCCCGGCTCACTGGCCGTGTGAACGCCAGAGATATCGGCATTCATCCAGAAAATAAGGCGCGTCTATCCCTGGGAATCTTTGCCAGATGCG
>CAWEVE010000021.1:0-32239 GCA_963812465.1 Terriglobia bacterium | reverse complement strand
CAGCAATACGCCCGCTTCGCACCCTTACCTTCGAACATCGTATTGCTCGTCATGGAACTCAAATTGGTCATGCCTATTCCATTCACCAGCAACCGCTTCGTCATGCCCTCGCCGATTGCAACCACGGTCGCGGTATCGTCGCGAAGCACTACTCGGTGAGGAAACTGCTCCTCGTAGGCTTTGGTGGTAAATACTGCGACCAGTGCTAGCGCCGTCAGTCCATATGAAAGTCGTCGCTGCCAGGTCTGTCGCATTGCCTTTTCGCGCCCCACTGACCATCGCGGACTGAGCCCGATGATCAACCACGGGAGAGCAAATGCAAACAGTACCCACCGCTCGCTTATCAAGGGCAGCAATAAAAATCCAGCCACCAAGGGTCCAAGGATGCATCCCACCACATTGACCGCATAGGCGCTGCCTGCGCGATCCGGATCGCCGCCTGACCAGCGATCCACCAGCATCGGGGTCACGAATCCCAAAATGCCGGAAAACGGAGCAATCCCCAGCACGAGCCGTACAAATGCTGAGTGGAGCCCAGGAACAAGAAACTGCGGACTGGCAGTCACCATCGGCAGAATTGTTGCGAATCCGAGAATGCCCCAAACCAGCGCGCTTTCCTGATCGCGGTTTCTGCTCCAGCGCCGGTACACCCGCGATCCAATGAAAGTAGAGGCCAGATATACTCCCAGGATCGCCGCGAAGGAATACACGACAGTGAGCAGATACGGTGTGAACTGTCGGATCCATACCACCTCCGCGCCCATGCTCGTCAGCCCCGTGAGGAATAGCAATACCAGTGGTCTTCTGCTCCCCGCTGAGTGCTGCAGAGGGACATGAACAACGGGCACTCCAGGAGAGAAGTGGCTTTGCGTGGCACCAGAGGACCGTAGTGTCAGGCCCATGGCGGTTACGAACAGAAAACTGTTTAGCAGTGCACCTATCTTGAGAGTGCCGCGGAACCCGTAAATTTCGATCAGAAGCAAAGGCACAGTTGCACCAGCTACCGCGCCTAAGACGTTTGCCACGTAAAGAAAGCTGAAGGATCGGTGAGTCTGCTGGTCGGCCCGTTTTTTGATGGCCAACATGGCCACCGGAATGGTCGCTCCCATGCAAGCACACCATGGGACCAGCGTAAGGCAGATCAAAACGCCGGAAGCCGAGTAGTAGGCTGCGGACGAGGAAATCGAGATATGCTCTAGCAGGCTTCGTCCCCAGGACAACTGATACGGCACGGCAAGCGCCGAGATTCCGATCAGCAGTTCGGTTAGCGCGTAGAGGCGCAGCGGCGGAGTCTTAATACGGTCGCCATATTTTCGTATTGCGTAACCCGCTCCCCACGAGCCCAGTCCGAGGCCGGCCATGAACGTCGAGAGCACGATAGAGACTAGCGGGGTAGTGATGCCGAACTGTGCCACGGACAGCCTTAGCCAGACGAGCTCATAGAGGATGCTACAAAATCCTGAAACGAAAAATAAGAAAAAAAACCAATTCATTAAGGCTGCCTCTTGCGTAATGGCGCAGTTTGGTTGTGGCGCGCTCCGCGCATGTGATCCGCGCCTGGCGCATCCGAAACCTCCGAATTGAACGAATGCGAGACACTATATCTCCGCGCTCGACGCAAGCTGTTTATCAATGAAGTGCTCTCCTCTGGCAGACGAGGCGTATCCGCGCGATCGATTCCGGGAACAGATCACCACGGAGCCCAATCAATATGCAGCTGTCGCCCAGACGGATCGAGGGGTACGAAGCCATCTGGTGAGAATGGGCATGGCGGAACCGAGATACAAAAGCAGCGCGAGCGGCCCGAGTACTCCGGTCCCTCCAATCATGACTGTTGTTTCCAACGCTCCACCCACAACTGAACCAATCAGATTGATGCCCAGAGCCTGGGGGACATTGACGCAATGACAAAGGCTCCACGAGAAGATAAGTCCTGAAAAGAAGACCGGCAAAGCTATGAGAAGTCCTGCGATAGCTATCCGATAGCTAATTGGATGCGCATTCAACGAAGCGTATGGAAACAAAGTCGTAAGTACGGTGGACACAAACACTCCGCCGTATGCCGCTGAAAGGCGCACACGATAAAGCATCACGACTAGGTTTGACAGGAGTGCCATGCATAAAAAAGCAGCGATGACAATTGCATTCACGACCCACGTCGAGCCAAATAGCAGGGATAGTTCTGTAATGCCCCTGGTCTCTAAAAGAAGGAACGCCGCGCCAAGGAGAAAGAAGTGCATGTTTTGCCCGGAATCAGAATTAGAGCCTTTCCAGGGCACCAGACGTCGCAGAAGTACAACCGCACTCAATACGAAAGCAAGTAGGACGGACCACACAGGCCACGCAATTCCGCGTCGCGGCAAATACAGAAAAGGCCATGAGTCGGTCGCAATCCCAAAATCGTATCGCCGGACCCAGTCGCTAATTTCGGAAAGGCCAGCCGTAGTTTGTACCTTATTTTTACCTCCTTCGACGAACACCATGCCAGAGAGGTCGTACCCCGTATCGAAGACAGAAGGGGCGGTGCCAAATGCGGCCTGCAAGGTCGACGAAAGTCGTGGCGTTACCAGCGTCCTCCCGCTCGCAAACGCAACCACCAAAGTCCCGCCCGGGTTAAGGAGCCCCCGTGCTTCCTCGAAGCTCTCCTTTGTGTAAACATAATTGTCCAGCCGAAGAGTTGAGAAGCTGCTGAACATGGTGTGCGAGTCGAGATAAGCAAATATGATCAGGTCATACTTATTTCGAGTTTGTTTGAAAAACGCGCGTGCGTCATTCACGTAAGTTGTGACGCGCGTCGAATCGTACGGGTGTTCCGGGTGGAAGCGCCTGCCGAGATTCAAAATAGTGGGATCAATTTCTACGGCATCAACATGGGCTGCTCCATTTCGCAATGCGGCGGCGACGTCATTTCCAGTACCTGCTCCCACTATGAGCACCTCCCTGGACTGAGGTGCTAGGCGAAACGGAAGTTCGTAGGTGATAAAGGCGCTTCGGTTCGGCTCTGTGTCAGGGTGGCGGAGCCGGAATGTATCCGACAAATCCAGTATCTTTTGGTGATAATCATAGTTGACCATGAGCAGATAAGAGGCTGGGCGTTGGTCGCCGGTGGGGGTTTCGCCTGGAGAGAGCGCGACGTGGTAATACGGGGACCAGTAGTGGTTTCGATACGGAAACGACACAAGGACTATTGTGGCGCCTAGCAGGCCAACTGTGACGTAAGTCCGCGGAATGAGCGGCAGAACACAAACAAACCCTACCAGCAGCCACGTCCACGGGTGCGCTCCGGCGAACGACAATATCGTAAATGTGACAACGCCGGCGAGACTGCCGAAAAGATTCACGGCGTAGCCAAGAAGAGGCGCCGGTTCTTGTGCCATGTAATCGCCGACCATTCCTCCCAAAGCCAAGAAGAATCGGACCACGAGGTAAAGGAAACTACCAACAAATGCAAAGTACGCGCAGACCCCGACTGCGTCAATTCGCGGCGATTCATTGTTCCATATTCCAAAATCCATTGTTGGTAAACCAAAGTGGTTAACGCCAAGGCGCGTGCAAACCCAAATGAGTATAAAAAAAAAGGCCGCTAGCCCTGGGAACTTGGCCCGGAGAGGTCGGGTGCGGGCGCCGAGAATCATACCAGCGCCGATTCCGAGAAAGCTGGCAATAAGAGGCATGTTTTTCAAATAGGCGAAGATACGTATCTCGGTCGAGAGATAGCGAATGACGACGAGTTCGAAATAGAGCGTGACGAAGCTCGCTAGAAACAGCAATGGCAAAACGTGTGATTGTGAGTGAACTTCGTGCGTGCGGTCAGCGGTTGTCGTCTGCAACATGCTTTGGCTTTCCAGCCTCATGGCTTGAGCAATGAGTCGTGGGTTAGAGGATTAAAGTGACCCTCGTCGTGTGGGCTAACGCTCCCGATGTTGCGGAAACCGTAACCGTGTAAGCACCTGCCGGCGTGCCGGCTTGAACACCACCACCACTGCTGCCGCCGGACGAAGACTTGCCACCGCCGCAGGCTACCAGGAAAACCAGCCCCAAAACCATCAAACAACCCAGAAGCAGCACTAGAATTTTCCTTCGCCGTGACGTGAGACCCGCTCCAAGGAGTGCTACCCCGCCCACAGGCAGCCATATCGCATAGATGACGGCTCTCGATGCCGAGGGTAGGGACGCATGCCCTGCGGTGGTGCTGACCGTTAGCGCCACCGTGCCGGCGCCGCCGGCCACCGTGCTGGAACTGAACGAACAAGTAGGTGCCGGCGTTCCGCCTCCACTAACGCTGCAGGCAAGGTTCACGCTACCGTTGAAGCCGTTTACTGGCGTAACGGTAATTGTCGAGGTCGCCGATCCTCCTGCCAGGACTGCGGGAGGTAAGAGCGACGACGCTGACACTTGGTAATCTGGAGCCGTACTCGGAGTCTGGGGTGCCTGAACCGTGAGAATAATCAGACTGGTGTGAGTCAGCGATCCCGAAGTGCCCGTGATGCTGACGTCATAGTTCCCATTTGGTGTTCCTGGATTCGTGCCAAGGGTCAAGATGGAGGTGCCGAAACCATTCGCCACCGAACCCGGATTTAGCGAGCAGGTGGGTGCAGGATTTCCAACACCAGTCACGCTGCAGACAAGAGCCACATTTCCGGTGAACCCGTTTGCCGCAGTTATCGTTACCGTGGCCGTAGCCGATCCGCCCGCGGGAATGGTGGCAGGCGACAGCGGAGTGGTCGAAATACCAAAGTCCGGCGTACCCGAACTCGAGTTTAGCGTCAGCGTGACCAGCGTGCTGTGGGTTATTAAGCCGGAGGTTCCATTAACGATCACGCTATAAATTCCTGCTGGAGTGGTGGGCGAAGTGTGGATGGTGAGAGTAGCAATGCCAGGCCCTGACCCCGGCCGTCACCGAACTCGGGACGAACGTGCAACTCGTGCCTGCGGGCAGGCTAGAGGTCCCGCAAGTGAGGTCTACCGTTCCACTAAACCCATTGGTTGCGGTGACTGTAATGGTGGATGAACCCGATTGTCCCGGAGAGGAAATTCCAACCGAAGTCGCGCCCAGAGAAAAATCAGGCGTTGCGGCAAAACCAGGCCACGAGGTCACTAGTACGTTGGCTTGACTGAACCGAGCCCGGTAACTAAATCGTACCTGTGTCCGCGGTGAAACCAATGCTGTGGCTACTCGGGCAACCGGTGGAGCCAGCGGTGCAGGGCACAATATTGTTCCCATTGGTAATGTCGTGGAATGCGCTTGGTGTCGACGTGGCCAAACTGTAAAGCGCCGAGTTGATATTGCCTAAGCCGCCCGACTGAGTGGCCTGATTGAGAATGGCAACGATACCCGCGAAGGCCGGCGCGCTGACCGATGTGCCGCCCACCGCCGCCAGGCTCCCATCGCTCGCCCGAAACCCGCTAGTGCAACTTGTGGGAGTAGTACCGAAAAAGGCCTGCGAACAAATCAATGAGGGATCATGTGCCGGTGACGCGGTCAAGGAGACGTCAGGGACGTCACGGTGACTGTCGTTCGGCGTGAGGCTGGTCTGCCAGGCTGGCTTCGCGAAAACCGCGCTCACTCCCCCGCCGCCGGCCGAGAGTCCCTGCCCCGCCGCGATTAACGCGGTCGTGTCATTCCAACCCATTTCTGGAATGTAGGACAATGCCGAACTGAGAGTGTCACTCGTGCTGTTGGTTCCGCTCCAGAAGGTAGTGGCGCTTGCGCTGGTGTTGGGAGGAACTCCGCTTAAAGTTCCCGCAGCGTCTCCGTCGAATTCGCTGCCGCCAATTGCCGTGACTTCCGGAATGCTGGCCGGAAGATTCACCGCCAGCCCATGAGTCGCAGAAGCGGAAGAAGAAAGATCGCAGCCCGCCGCGCCCGAATCCCCCGACGAAGCCATCACAGTCTGGCCTTGCGTATTTGCCTGCTGCACATCCTGCTGCAAGGTAAGGGTCAAACCGGCCAAATTAGCTTCGCAGTTGCCAAAGCTCATGCTGATCACGGGAGCGAGATTCTGGTCGATGGCATATTCGAAAGAATCGAATACACTCTTAGCCGAGGTAGCGCCAACATATACAAAAAGAACGCCCGCGTTCTTGGCCACCCCGCCGGACCATTCCACATCAAGGTCGGCTTCAACCTCATCGTCGCTGGAAAAACCGCTCCCTCCGCCGGGGACAAGAACCAATTGAAGATTCTTAGACGATAATCCTGCTGCGCTTCGGAAGGCGTCAATATCGGCCGTGTGGATTTCGGTTTGGCCTACGACGGCTATTTTTTCTCCCGTCCCATCAAAACCGGCGGTGTAGAGGGGTTTGAGATTGTAGATGGTCGCAAAATCACTGGGGGCTACAAAGTGATTTCCCGTCACATGAGAGGTGAAGTTGGGCTTCCCTGTGCGCGCTGTGGGCCTCGGCCTGAGGTTGTCGAGCCCACGAAAGCCGAGAACTATGCCGGAAAGTGCTGCCGGAACGGAAGGGTCGGTAGCATTGGCGAAGTGAATCTCGCCGTCCACCAAATACTGGTGTAACTCAGTATGGAAGGCGGTCTCTATCTGGGCTGCTGTGGCGCTGAAAAAGATGCGGGTTCGCGCTCGGGAGAACCCGCCCACGCTCATGCCCTGCGAGGTCAGCCATGAGGCGACTTTGGCCAAGTCGCTCTCGCTCAGGCCAAAGCGCATGGCGTATTGCTCCGGTGTGATCCAACGGTGATAGAGAGAAGAGTGTGGATCCTGCTGCTCTGCCAACAACGTGTCCAGTGCCGCCTGTTGAACTGAACTCAGTTTAAACACTATGGCAGCGCGATCGATCTTCATGCTGCCTTCAACCCGTCCGCGGTCCAACTCCGGTCGAATCAGGGGAAGGGGACCGGATACAACCACTGAGCCAGAGTCTTCAATACTTTGCACGATGCGGTTGCGGGTCTGAGCTGGAGCGATGGTTGAGGCGAACAAGAGTGACGCGATTACGATCCACCGGGCAAGCCAGAACACGGGAGCTTGGGACATTATTGCTCTCCTAATCGTGCCGGTATTTGCGAGCCTTTTCGGGCAGCGCTGGGGAGGGGCACTTCCGACGTTTCAATTATTAAAGATCGCACCAACTGTGTCGTTGTTACCCATCACTAACTGGCAACTGAATGGCGGCGTGGGAGGCGGAGTAGCTGGCGTGCAATTGGCAGACCAGCCTCCGAATGCGGAGCCCGCTTCTGAGTCGCCGTGAGGGTCACAATCGAATTGAGGACGAAGTTGCCAGTGCACGCAGCGACCGGTGCCGCAACTAAGTCCGTCGGTGTGCTCGCCACGGTGCCTGTGCCAAGGCCGACCCGGTAGACGGTCAAGGTAGGCAGGTTCACCGTGCCGGTTGCATCCACGGACAGGTTCGATGTGCCAGTTATGGTTGCTCCGCTGGGCGAGGTCATCAATGCAGTGATGTTCGTCACACACCCCCCTCCTAGCGCGCAGTCGACGGCGGTCGCGAGGCCGGAGGGGTTAATAGTGGCTAGCTCTGACATCGCTCGACACCCAAGTCACTTGATCGGTCAAGTCGAGAGTCGAGGGGGCGCTATTGAAGGTTCCAATTGCGATGAACTGTGCAGTTTCGCCGGTTGAATATACCGTCTGACTGCCGGCAGGCGGTATGATCGTGATCGCCGTCAGATCATGCGCCACGCCAGTTACCGCCACGCTTGAAGTTCCAGTCACGTTGCCGGAGGATGCATGCATGTCCGCAGTTATGGTCGCGCTGCCAGCGGCGACTCCCGTCGCCAAGCCCGTGGAATTGATGGTTACGGCAGAATCATTGCTTGACACCCATTTCACTTGCGCCGTGAGGTCGCTAGTGCTCGTGCTCTGATTGCTATGGTGATATGTACCTATTGCCTTGAACTGTACCTGCTGACCAGTTTGGATGGTGGCTTGGGCACCGGGAATCACCTGAATTGATTCCAGGGAAGACTCGGCGCCGCACGATGGCAGCAACACTACCACCGCCATGATTAACAGTAAGGACAGAATCAGTCGGCAATTCATCTATAAACTCCTACCGTGAAATTCGAAATTAGGGGAGTTCTTAGCACTAAATATCCGCTAAGGAACTTGCTCCTGGAGCGAGCGGCTTTCGCCCTGCTGAAGCGCAGCTTCGATCTGATTTGCATCGACGTCTTGTCTTGCTTCGTAGCGCTCGATCACCAACTGATCGCCCACTTCGGTTCGGCTCCTGAAGATGGCGTGAGCCGGCAATTCCAGCACGCTTTCAGCTCGAAAAATCGGCCGCGTCACCCGAAAAGGACGAACCAGTTCCCTGATCCCGACCACTTTGAAGTCCTTGTCGATCAAGACCAGGTCAAAAGTGAACAGCATGCCGATCGTGTGAATAGCGTTGGCAGGAACGATCCACACACCGCTGTCCGGCTTCAGAGACCGCTTGCCCAACAGGCCAACCAGCCGGCTCAGAATAGAGTCGGCAACGTTGACTCGAAAGGCAAGGAAAGTCTCTTTCGTCTTGTTATAGACAAATACCTGTCGCACTCTGGGGGGCATGTGTACCGCTCCTAGCCAAACTATCGTTGCGAAGGGCCCGTTCTTAACGAGGAGCCTTTTTCTTCATTCTGTAAATCAGGATCACAAGAACGACCACGGCCAGAATCCCGGAAACCACTCTGATCAAAGTTACGTTATCCATTTAGAACTCCTTCCTAGTTTGTGTTAGCACTATCTGCCAAAATTTTCAGTCCACAATATGAGCCAGATTTTCCATCACGGTGATGACTGCGGGTAAGACCGTAACAATCCCAATGCTGGGAAAGATGAAAAATACCAGCGGCGGCACCAGTTTGATGGTCGTCTTGGCGGCCATTTCTTCCGCCTTTTGCCGGCGCTGAGTCCGCAACGCATCGGAAAAGTTACCCAGAGACTTGGAAATCGGGGTCCCGAAGCGGTCGGTCTGGACCAGCATGGCCACGAACGACCGAACATTCTCGGTATTGGCGCGATCCGCAAACGACTTCCAGGCGGCAATTCGTGGGGAACCAGCCCGCTGTTCGAAGTTAATCTGCAGCAACTCCTCGCTTAATTCGGGGTGGCTGACCTGCAGTTCCTGCCCCACCCGCACGATTCCCTGATCCAGGCCGAGACCGGCCTCCATGCAAATAGAAAGCAAATCCAAACCGTCGGGAAGACTCAGCCGGATTTTCTCTCTCCGCTTCTTGATTGCACGGTTCAGCCAAAAATCCGGGATAAAGAAAGCCAGGACGACGGTGAGCAGAAACAGAAAAATGTATTGCTGCTGACCAGAAAGACCACCAGGAAGCCCAGAAAAGCGGGCAGCGCCAATCTTGCCCCAAGAAAAATATCAGCGTGAGCTGGCTTGCGATACCCCGCCAGCAACAGGCGCCGGACCAGGGCGGGATCGGGCTCACTGGAAAACAGGCTGCGAAAGAGCGTAAAAGGCTTGGCCAGCAGATCCGCGGTCGCCCCCGCCGGCTTGGCATCGGCGCCGCGCTGCCGCTCTTCTCGCACCTCTCGCGTTACCTGTTCAAGCAGCACGCGTTTCCGCGGACGAGCGCGGAAGCATGAACAGAAAGATCAGGAACAGCCCTGCAAAAGAGCATATTCCGAGTACTATCAACAGCGTCATAATTCGGACCTTATCGTTCAGACCTTGATGTCAATAATCTTGCGAATGATCAGGATGCCCACCAACATCATGACCAGACCGATGTAAACGATCTTCAGGCCGGTCGGATTTGTGAACAGGATTTTCTCGTACTTCCAGTTGACCACGCTCATCAGACCGAACATGATGAAGGGCGCGATACACAGAATCCAACCGGTGATGCGGCCCTGAGCCGTGTAAATACGAAGCTGGCCGTACAGCCGCGCCCGTTCCCTCGCCAGGGCGGCGGTCTTGTCGAGAATCACCGCAAGGTTTCCGCCGGTTTCCTTCTGCAGCAGAATCGCCGTAGCCAGAAATCGCATGTCGTCGCGCGGCACGCGGTCCACCAGATTCAGCATGGCGTCGCGCAGGGGAAGACCCAGATTCTGTTCCTCGTGCAGGATCCGGAACTCCCCGGCCAGGGGTTCGGCAATTTCCTTGCCCACCATCTCGAGTACGGCGGGCACGGCATGGCCTGCCCGCAAGCCTCGCGCCATCAGATCGACCGCGTCGGGCAACAAAGCCTCGCAATTGCCTGAACCTTATCTCCCGGCGAATCTAGAGGTAAATATAGGGCAAGACAGGCCGCAACGATTCCAAAAACCAGACTCAGAGGCAGGCTCGGGATGGCGAGCGACGCCATCCACGCAACCACAATTCGCCAGCGCCACCGAAACGAGAAGTACGGAACTCACTTGCCAGGTTTGCCCGGCTTGCCTGATAAGCCGCGCCAGTCCGACTGATCCCGGCATCTCCCGAATTAATTCGTCTATCCAGCAGGGTATCGCTGAGCGCTTCCCGCCTGAGGATGGTGGTGCCATCGCCTTCGACTGCACCGGCTTCTCCTCGATACTGTCCAGATGCTGCTGCACGGCAGTCTCCGTCGCGGTTGGCCGCAGAAAATAGACCAACACCGCGAAGCTCACCATCAGAAGCAGCAAGAACAAAAGTATCGACATAACTGACCTCTTGGCCTTAGACGCTCACCGAGTGTTCGAACATCGACGCCGGAACCGCGATGCCCGACGCTTTGAGCTTTTCCGCAAATTTGGGCCGGATCCCGGTAGGAGTAAACGTGCCCAGCACCCGGCCATCCGCCGCCACTCCCTGCTTCTCGAAAACGAAAACATCCTGCATGCTGACCACATCGTCTTCCATGCCGGTGATCTCGGTAAGATGAGTCACGCGCCGTGTGCCGTCATTGAAGCGCGCAATCTGGATGACCAGAGAAACCGCGGACGCGATCTGGCGCCGCACGGCCTTTTCGGGCAAGATTCAGATTCGCCATCATGCGCCATCGTCTCCATGCGAGCGATGGCATCGCGCGGGCTGTTGGCGTGGATGGTGGTGAGCGAACCGTCGTGGCCGGTGTTCATGGCCTGCAGCATGTCCAGGGCTTCCTCGCCGCGAACCTCGCCGACGATGATGCGGTTGGGGCGCATTCGCAGACAGTTGATCACCAATTGCCGCTGCATGACCGCGCCTTTGCCTTCCACGTTCGGAGGACGGCACTCCAGGCGCACGACGTGGCGCTGCTTCATCTGCAGTTCGGCCGAATCTTCGACGGTGACGATTCTTTCTTTGTCGGAGATGTAGCCGGAGAGCACGTTGAGCAAGGTGGTTTTCCCGGCGCCGGTTCCGCCGGAAACCACGATGTTCAACCGCGCCTTCACCGCACCCTTGATCAGTTCGAGCATCGGCGGAGTCAGGGTCTGGTTGGCCAGCAGATCCTGATCGGTGAGCGGGATATGTCCGAAGCGGCGGATGGAAAGTGCGGACCATCGACCGCCAGCGGAGGAATGATGACGTTGACGCGGGATCCGTCCGCCAGGCGCGCGTCCACCATGGGCGAGGATTCGTCGACGTGCCGCCCGATATCGGACACGATCTTGTCGATGATGTGCATCAGATGCGCGTTGTCCTTGAATCTGATGTTGGTCTCTTCCAGCATTCCCGCGCGTTCTACGTACACCTGGTTATGCTCCGTTGACCAGGATGTCGTTGATGGTCGGGATCCTGCAGCAAGGGCTCCAGCGGACCCAGTCCGAAGACCTCGTCCAACACTTCCAGGGAAAGCCGCTCGCGCTCCCGCCCGCTCATGGGGGTTTGCAGATTGGCCACCAGTTCCTGGATGACCGACAACGCCTGCGCCCGGGTTCGCTCGTCCCGCACCGTCGCTACCCTCTCCAGATCCACCTTGTTCAGGAGGTCGCGATGGACGGCTGGACTTCAACTCCTGATAAAGCTTGAAGTTAAGCCCGGACTGCTTCTTGTCGTCCCCCATCGGAATGGGCCTTACCGGATTCGATGACGGTGTTATTGAGTTGAATTCCGCCATGGTTTACTCCCCGTAGTAAAAACCCTTATCGGCCCCACAAGACCGCAGGATGCCGCGGCTCTTCTTCTCTTCGCCGGCCAGTGGCTTTCTTGCCGATGCTTCCCGCCCATTCATTGAGGCTTCTTCGCCACCTCGGAATTCGATCCCTGGCTGAGGGGGTCGCCTCCGCTGATCGACTTCAGAACGTGAACGTATTGATTTGGAACCTTCCAGAATATTTTCTGGCCGATTACTTTTTCGATCTGGGCTTCGGTGATAATGCCCCGGTTCTGGTGCCGGTTAAGAATGACGCGCAGCCGGTCCGGCGGGATCTCCTTCCGGGTAAAGTAGTCGGTCATGCCGCACCACATTACGCAGCGCCGATACTTCCGCGATCGTAACGATATTGATCTGGTCGCAATAGCGGATCAGCTCGAGATTTTCATCGTTCAGCCCCGGGCGGCAAGTCGACCAGAATGTACTCGTAGCGAAGCCGCAGAAACTCGAATGTCTGCACCAGTGCGCCGGCCATCAGCGGCCGCGCCGGCTCCGTGCCCTGTCGGCGCCGGAATCAGGTCCAGTCCGCTGGAGTGGTGGAGCACGAAACTTTGCAGCAACTCAGCATCCAGCCGGTCGGTGTTTTCCACCAGTTCGTAGGAGTGGTAGCGGTACTTGGTCAGACCCAGATAAAGCGCGGCATCGCCGAAATCGGGATGCAGATCCACCAGCAGCACCTTTCTGGAATACGACTTCGCCAACAAGGCGCCCAGTTGGGTCACGATAGTGGTAACGCCAGCAGCCGCCCTTCGCCCCGATGAAGGCCAGCATCTGGGCCTTGGCTTGTTCCTTCTTCTCTCGGCGCGTCCTCCGACTCGGGCCACCGCATTCAGCAGTTGCTCGGGATCCAAGGGCTTCACCAGATATTCGCTGCAGCCACTGCGCATGGCCTGAATGATCAAGTCAGGCTGGGACTGGGAGGAAACCGCAAAGATGGACGTCTCGGGAGCATCGGCGTGAATTCTTTCGGCGACCAGCGCGGCGCTGCGGCGGTCGAGGTCAAAATCCAGCAGGCAAACGTCGGGCGCGGGCGTCCCAATCCAGTCGAGAACCGACTCGTGATCTTCCACGCCGATACTCCGTCAGTTGCCGGTCGAGCCGAACCAGCGGGGCAGAATCGGCGAACATGCTTAAAAACGTTCCCAAGTCTCCTGATCCAGACAAATGCTGACCACGGAGAGCGGGTCACCAGGAGGAAGATCCTCCCGTGATGGAATCCTTGACTGGATCTTTCGCAGTCATTTCATTCATTTCGAGCTCGGTGATGCCTGAACGTCTGGCTTTTTCTCGGCCCCAGGCAGCTTATCGTCGAACTTGGGATTTTCGATGATACGGGATCACGGGCTTCGGCTCCAGCGGCAACGGCTGTCTGGACGTGAACCGGATCGACGATGTGCGGCGTTACCAGCACGAGCAGCTCGGTATTGCTCCGGTTGATCGAGCGCGAGCGGAAAAGCTGCCCCAGCACCGGAATGTCGGCGATTCCGGGGACTTTGGACAATTGAACCTGAGCCCGATGATCCATGAGCCCGGCGATGCCAAACGACTGCCCATCTTTCAGTTCGATTTCAGTTTCCGCCCGGCGGGTTGAAATCGCAGGAATGTTGAATCCGGAAATCGTCAGATCCGTTGGAAAAGTCTAGCGTGCTGACTTCGGGAGCGACGTGAAGACGAATCACATTGTCGCTGCCGATGAGTGCCGGTGAAATCCAGGCGCACGCCGAAGGGCTTGAACTGGATGGTCACCGTGGTGAAGCCCTGGTTGGGTTGGACGATCGGAAAGGGAAACTCGCCGCCGGCGAGGAAGCTGGCCTTCTGACCATTCAGCGCCATCAAGTTCGGCTCGGCCAAGAATTTCGAGAACGTTCTTCTGCTGGAGATCCTTAATCGTCGCTCCCAGATTGATGTCCGGCCGGAACAAGAAAATATTCAACAGGTCGCTGAACTGAAAGCTCGAAGTGGTTCCGCTGTGGGCGCGCCAATCGTGCCATGTCAGGCGTGCCGCTGATGCCCGGAGCCCGCGAATTGCTGAGTCCCGATCGTCCCGATCGTGTTGGTTGCTCCGGTGCTGAAAAGATTGAAGCCGAACTGTTGCAGTTTGGTGCGATCGACTTCGGCGAACTTCACTTCCAGCAGAATCTGGCGTTCGTGGAGCGCGCCACTTGCAGCGAACTCACGACCTGGGTCGAATAAACGGTCGCCATCTTGTTCAGGTCTTCGGCGGCCTTGGCATCGGGAACGTTGCCGGTCAGGACCAGCCGGCCACCGTCAGCCTGTACTTGGACTTGCTGGTTGGGATAGGCGTGCTCGATCGCGGTCCGAAGGCCGGTGACGTCGAGGTCCACGATCACGTCCAGCATCTGCGAGCGGCCGGTCTCGTCCCACAGAATCAGACTGCTGGTGCCGGCGGCCCTGCCCTCAACCACGACTTCGGTTGGAGAGGTGGCCGAGCGTCTCGATCACCGCCGGATTGCTGGAGAGAACCCGGGTGATTGGCGTCTGCACATTGACCACCACCGACTTGCCCACCAGAATGTGGAGTGCCTGGCCCTCCGAGGGCGCGGGAACCTGCTGCGGCGGAGCCGGCGCCGTGGCCGGTGCCGAGCTGCGCTACTGCCTGGGCGGGCGTTGCGGCCGGCGCTCTCCGGCGGTTGCGCGGAACCTGTTGCGCGGCTCCATACATGCCGGCAGGAAACAGCGCGAGAACAACCATCGAGGCCCGTAATCTTCAGTGCTTTCGGAACTATTCATCTTGGTCCTCACTGCTTTCGTCCACCGCTTCGTGGACACCGCCTCGGTCGAATTCCTGACTCCATCCTGACTCAAAATTTCTCTTCGGTCCGCTTGGTTCCCTGGATCACTTCCAAAATGTAAACCGGTTTGGCAGCCTCTGCCACCTTCCTGGGCATTTTCTTGCCTGGCGCGGGCGGAGGCGCGGGAGGCTTTGTCCGACGCCAGTTGGTCCAGGTGCGTGGGGCGGAGGTCGACGCTCTTCTGATCGACGCCGCTGCGTAACACGAACTGAATTACGCCCTGCGAGCTTGCCAGTTGGAGTTTTTGCGAATCCTCCGGGCTTACCAGTAAGGTTACGACGTTGACCGTTTCTGGTTTGCCCTGCGGGATCGGGTTCGATGGTTTGACCCGCGGTCAAGACCTCGACGTTTTGCAGAACCGTCTGGGTAACCGGACCCGTGCCGCCACCGGGCGGGGTGTAAGTGACCATCACGTCCACCCGCGAACCGGGGTACAGAAAGCCGGCGACACCTACAATCTCATTCGAGCGGACCGCTGTGGCGCGCATGCCGGTAGGGATCCTGCCCGAAATGCCGATGCCCGAGCCTTCAACGCCCAAGATCCCTCTTCAAGATGGGCTCTCTTGGCCACCAGGGGATAAAGCAAAGGCTTGCCGATCACGTCTTCGATCTTGTCGAAGGACCCGGCCAATGGTCAGGTTGGTAGGCCAGTCGACCAGAGCAACGTCTTTGGCGGTCAGAGTTGCGCCGGAAGGCATATCGTTGACAGCGGCGACAATCCCGGTGGTCGCGTGCTGAGCGCGACTCGCTCGCATCCGTTTACTGAAGAAGTATGTGATGATGCCCGCCAACATGGCGGCCATCAGGAAAGCAATCAAAACTCGTCGCAGGCCCGTAAATCACCTCCACCAGAACACATTTCCAACGCAGTACAAAGTTCCGATCGCGATTGCCAAGCCGTAAGGCAGGCGCAGTGTACCCGCCTGCTGAACGTTCAACACCGGATGAGGCTTAAGTCCCGCGGTCGCATGATGCCGAACCAGTTCCAGCGTATTGAGGAGCGTCTCGCGCACCTGCCGGTGCATCACCATGTAGCCAACGGCGAGCAAGTCCACCGGCGATCGCAGCCACGATCAGGACGCTCACTACCTGGACAATTCCTACCCAGGCGCCCACCGCCGCCATCAGCTTAACGTCGCCACCGCCCATGCCGCCGAGCAGAAAGAACAGATAAGAAAATCCCGCCGGCCAGCGCCATCCCCGCCAGCCCGACCTTCAGTCCCGGCCAGCCGGATAATGTGACCCGCGCGATCAGCGCCGCCAGCAGACCGCTATAGGTGAGCCAGTTGGGAATCCGCCGGCCCCCAACGTCCTTAACGGCGCCAACGTAGCGATAGCCAAGGCACAAAGCAAAAAATATTTATCCAAATCCCTGTCACCGTGCCAAGCTTTTTGCTTTGAAGGTCAGCAAACATAATTAGGGGAGGGTGGTTGGGTCGAGATTAGGCGGTGATCGCTCCGGCCGGTTTAAAGGCCGGAGCGAACCACAACTTTTTCCTGGGCACTACGAGATGTAGTTACCCAAAATCGTACTGATTTTCGTAAACGCGCTGTTGAGCCCGGTCGCCAGGCTGTTCATTCCAGCCGTGGCCGCAAAGGCAACCAGAGCCAGGATCAGAAGATATTCAACCAACCCTGTCCTGATTCGTCTTTGTGAAGCCGTGAGATCGTATTCAAAAATAGTTTCGTCATGGGGTTTCCGTCCTTGAGAGTGAGCCGAAATAAAGACCTAGTCGTGACTGCCTTGGCGTGTTTCCCGCCAAGGCAATCAAAACCGCAAATCGACGCCGAACTAGGAGATGTATTTGCCGAGAATGACGCCAATCTTCGAGAAGGCGCTATTCAGGCCGGTAGCCAGGGAGTTCATTCCTGCCGTGGCCGCAAAAGCCACCAGGGCAAGAATCAAAAGGTATTCCACCAGCCCTTGGCCAGCTTCGTCCTGGTGCAGACGCTTCAGTGAATTCAAAATCGTATTTGCCATTTATCGTTTTCTCCTCAGGTTTTTTATTTCTTCCCAGCGCCTTGGGGATCGCGATGGGCTGACCTAACCTCTTAGCGAGAGTGCACATGGAGGGCCAAAAGAGTTTGCCTTCGCGGTCTAAGCGCAAGTCTCTGGGCTTCTATGAAAACAAATAACTTACGGTGCAGATGGAGCATCCACATCGATCAAGGGTCCCCGAAATTCGGCTGCTACCGAGGAGATGAATGAGATGCGAGTATGCATACTTTTGTTTACATGAGGGGATCCGATCTTCCCATTGGGGCCAAGCTCGTTGAAGTTGCCCGTGTTAGCGTAATCTTTCTTAAGCTCTGCGGTCCGGGGGGTTTAGCGGTTGGATCATAAAGTGGTTAAACGCCTCATCATCATAGGTTTGGTCGGGCTGCTGGTTTTGTACTTCCTGGCGAGCCGGTCGCACCGCCGTGATACAGGCAATGTCAGCCGGACGCGACTCCATCCAATACTGGGCCGGTGGAAGTTTGTTGGCGCATCGCCGGAAACCCATACGATCTAGTCAAAGTGGCGAACTGGAACGGTCTAGGGGTATGTGGGCGACAGGCCCCTGGTTATCCGCACGCCGCCCTGGTCGCTTTTTTTATTTCTGCCGCTGGGCTTCTGAGCGCGTTCTGGGCATGGCGCTCTGGATCGTCGCTTCTCTTGCCGCTCTCGTGATTTCGATGCGGATCTGCTGGCAGATCTACGGACAGGAGATAGCGCGATTCGCAAAGCTGTTCTCGCTGGTGGGATATACATTTGCTCCGGTGCCTGCGTGTCTGGTGGCGGGTCAGATGGGACTGTTCTTCTGCTTGGGTTGCTTCTTTTCTTCCCTTATGAAGCCGGCGCCCTTTCCTGGCAGGCGCCTCGCTGATTCTCCCCTTTGCCAAGCCCCACCTACTCTCCCTGTTTTGGGTGGCGCTGCTGTTGTGGATTCTTTGGCGGAAGAAATATGCGATTGCCTATGGCTTTGCGCGGGTATTGGTCGGCGACGACGCCGTCGCCCTGGCTTTCGATCCGCAGGTTTTTCGCGACTATCGTGATTTTCTCCCCCAGGCAGCGATCGGAGGAGAACTTATTCCCGCCGTCAGTGGAGTTATCCGGGCGATATTCTTCCGGAGATGTTCTGGGTGCAGTTTGTGCCGCTGGCCTTGGCGCTGATTTGGTGTGTACCGTATTTCCTGAGGCACCGGGGAACTGGAATTGGGGGCAACATGGCCGGCCCTGATGGTGGTTTCCGTCGCTGACGACCCCTTATGCCTGGCTCAGCGATGAAGTCGTGCTTCTACCGGCGATTTTGCAGGCCGTGATGTGGATCTACAGCTTGAGGAGCAACCCGACGGTAACGGCGCGCTGGTCATCGCGGTATTTGCCGGCTTGAATGCGTTGCTGCTGCTGATTCTCTCCTTCAAGATTCCCTTCGCAACCGGCATTTACTTTTGGAGCAGCCTGGTCTGGTTTGCTTTTTATTTCTATGGCCGACGGCTCGCGAGTTCGCTCCAGATCTCTACCGCATGCAGGCGACGCCAATTAGCCGCATTCAGGTCTTCAACTGATTGGATTACGGCGGGCAGGAGCGTCATGTTCCTGCTCATCGAATTCTGCGTGGTCTTGGTCTCGTCGGCTTGGCCTTCGCGTTTCCAGACCTTCGGCCAGTGGTTGGTTTGAGAGAGGCGAGGACGTTCCTGAGGACCGTCTCGCCCGGGAACGGGCCGTCTGCCGTGCTGGTCGTCGGCCTTCTGGCCCTTTGCGTACGCGCAGCGCTTACTACCAGTCGAGCCAATCCCCGTGACCCCGTCGTTCAGGATGAATACAGCCACCTTCTGGCTGCCGATACTTTCGCTCACGGAAGATTGACCAATCCGACTCATCCCATGTGGGTCCACTTCGAAACCTTTCACGTAATCCAGCAACCTTCGTACGCGTCCATGTACCCTCCGGCTCAGGGCTCATTCTTGGGCTGGGGGAGGCCGTCCTCGGCCATCCCTTCTGGGGGGTGTGGCTGAGTTTGGGGATCATGTGCGCGTCATGTGCTGGATGTTGCAGGCATGGCTTCCCGAAGGGTGGGCGCTTCTTGGCGGATCCTGGTGATCGTGCGTCTTGCCGCCTTCAGCTATTGGGGCAACAGCTACTGGGGCGGAGCCATGGCGGCGACCGGCGGCGCTTTGGTTCTGGGCGCTCTGCCACGGCTGCAAGAATCGCAGCGCGTAGCGACGCGGTGGCGATGGCTTTGGGACTGGCCCTTCTGGCCAACAGCCGTCCTTATGAAGGACTGATTTTCAGTCTTCCCATCGTGCTTGCGCTCATCGTCTGGATGCTGCGAGAAAATCGCTCGTCGCCTCCACGACTACTCTTCCGCAACACTCAGCAAGTTGTGGTCCCGCTTCTGCTGGTGTTAACGGTCGCCGGAGTGGCCACGGGGTATTACTTTTGGCGTGTTACAGGAAGTCCTTTTCGCATGCCGTATCAGGTCAATCGGGAAACTTATGCTGTGGCGCCATATTTTTTGTGGCAGTCTCCCCGCCCCGAGCCTGTCTACCATCACGAAATCATGCGTGATTTTTATCGCTTTGGGAGCGGCAAGAATTCGATGCGGTTCGGACGCCATATGGTTTTATCGTGGCATACCTGGGCAAGATCAATATGCTGTGGCTTTTCTATCTTGGTCCGATTTTCGTGTTGGTTCTGCTGTCGGCACTGGCAGTTGCTCCCTATGGTCTCTCCTGGAAGCAAATCAATTCACGGACTCGTTTTCTGCTCAAGGCCGCGGCGGTTTCGCTGGTCGGGCTTTTGGTCGAGGTCTACTTCCGTCCGCACTATGCAGCGCCGATGACCGCGCTCATCTTGGTGCTGGTGTTGCAGGCAATGCGCTATCTTTCGCGCTGGCAGTGGCGAAGGAAGCCAACGGGTCTGGCGATCGTGCGGGCAATCTGTTGGCGTGTTTTCGCTATTGCTGATCCGGGACAGCCGCTGGCCTCTGCACTTGTCGATTCGCCCCGTCTTGTCGCACACGTGGTATTCGGCGGAAGAGCCAAACACGAACGAGCAGAAGTACTTGCCCATCTACAAAATCGCTGCCGGGAAAACATCTGGCGATCGTGCACTATTCCCCGTGGCACAATCTGCATGATGAGTGGGTGAATAATTTAGCGGACATAGATGGTTCCAAGGTGTTGTGGGCGCGGGATATGGGTCCGGACAGAAATAGCGAACTCATAAAATATTTCAGCGATCGGACGGTGTGGCTGGTCAAACCTGAAGAGGAAGCCGGCAGCAAGAATAATTCCCTACGACCGCCGCGGGCAAACCGGTAGGCGGTAACTGAATCTTCCTCATTAGATTTATCAAAAGAGCAATACCATCGGCAGACACATGAGGGCATAAATCTGATGAAGGATCAGCTCGCGATGGATCGTTGGTACGAAAAAAATGACGAGGACGAGCGCCAGGGTTCTGTCACTTAACAGGGACTTGCGACGAGCGAGTTCGCTGCACACGATGGCGCAGGGAAGCAACAGCAGGATCAGGTCGTAGACGAACGAGTGATATCCGGTTAAAAGTGCCACGACCACCGCCGCCGCGAAGCATAATTCAGGTTGCTCATCGTTCCACTTCTTCGCAGTTACACCCAGCAGAAGCACCGAAGTGGCAAAAGCTAGTACGCCGGCAACGCGTCCGGAATCCTGCCGTTTGTCAGCAAGAAAATAAGCCGCGAATGTTCGCGGCATATTGCGGCTGAAAGCCCAGAAGCAACCTTTGTCTGGGATTCAGAAACATTGCGGGATAAGAAGTGACGACACCAGGCCCCGATACCACGAGCGAGAAGGAAAAGCAAGCTTGCAATGGTGGAAAAACCGAGAACAAACGACCAACGGCGCCGCAGAAGAAAAATGATAGCGAAAGGCAGAACGAGATGAAACTTGAACAAGCCGCAAGCCAGTAAACATCCCGCGGCGAACTCACGGTTGCGCTTCAACGCGACGAAAACCAGCGTGTACACCAGCAGCACAAGCACTGAATCCTGGCCGATCAGTAGACAGTCCATGGTCGGAGCAAAAGTCAGAAAAATGACCAGCAATAATCCGAAATCGATGCGCACGCCCCGAGCGTACTGAGAGAGTGCATCCAGCACATTGGTGTGCTTCCAATGAGTCTGACAGGCGACCGCCAGCAGCCCAAGACTAAAATAACCCAGGCGGTGTAGGAAGCCCGGTAGCTCAGGAATGTGAATGGAATAAAAAGAAGCGCTTCGAAAGGCGGGCGAAGGATAAACGCATGTACCGGCGCAACCCGTAGTTGGAATTCAGCCTGAACACCCAAATCGTACAATCGGCTTCCCATCCCCTGGCGAACGATCTGGCCAGCGGCGTAAAACTCGGAGTAGTCAAGGAGCCGGCTGGTGTCTTCCTGACTCGCGGGAAATCGACAACGCATAGCCGATGAATAAGGATATGACGACAAAAACCGCTGCGAATCGTACCCCCTGCTCTGCATTCATTGGGCGGGGATTATAGCATTCCAGGTTAGGAGCGACTATTACCGGGAGGCATGAAGCGACCCGGCAGATTATTTCTCAACACCCAAAACAGGTTGCTGTAATCATCGGTCCACAAAGCAGGGTCAGGTTTCAGCGCGTCACCGCGAATGTTTCCGGTTGAAGGAGGAATTGATCAAGAAGGTTTTGTCGCGGGAAAGCAGCATCCAGTCACTATAGGTCGTGACCGCCCCGTCGCCATCGGTGTGGAGAAGTACGTAATGTAATTTGAACCGCTCTGCAATCCTCCATAGCACCGGCTGCAGATCGAAATATGTGTTGGTGATGTGGACCGCGATGATGCCGTCGGGATTTATCTGCTTCAAGTAAATCTGGAATGCTTCCTGGGTGAGCAGATGGACCGGAATCGCGTCGCCGCTGAAGGCGTCGATGGCCAGCAGATTGAAATGTTGGGTTGATCATGTTTCAACTCCCGTTCCATCGAGAGGCGCGCGTCTCCGGGGATCACGTCCAGGCTTGCCCGGCAATCTTTTAAATAAGTGAAATATTCATTCGCGATTCTCGTGACTTCGGGATTGATTTCGTAGAAGCGGATGTAGTCGCCCGCCCTGCCGTAGCTTGCCAGCGTGCCGACGCCGAGCCCGACTACGCCAATACGGAGATTCTGCGGTGTCTCCGCTTTGGCCTCGCGGCCTGGAGTCCAACCAACGCCAGGCCCACGCCACTTGTGAGGCCGTAGTAGCCGGAAGGCAAGTCGCGCTTTGATTCTGTCAGAAACTGATATCCATGAGCGATTCGGCCATGGAACAGAGCATAGGCTCGCCAATCGGGTTGATCCGAGTTCAGCGCCTTCACGGTGAGAACGCCATAGAAGTTTCGCGCCGCAACAACGGAATCCTTGACTTGATTTCGAGCGCTGAAAAAGAGCACTGCGCCCAGGACCAGCAGCGCCGCACCGCAGTAAAAAGGCACGGCCCGCGCTCGGCCCGGATCGGAACCCTTCCTTGCTTCGCCGGGTCAGAAAATAGACTCCCACCAGGACGGGAAGCACGGGGAACAAGTTTCCCAGATCCTGCTTTCCGAACATGACCACGGAGACGCATCCGGGCAACAACGAGGCGGCTACTGCGATACCGGCCAGTCCGAATCGACTTTGGTAGAGCCAGGAATCTTTTTCCCGGGCGAGCACGAGAAAGAAGAGACCTGCCGAGGCCCACAGGCCAAGGTGGTATTCCCAGAAGCCCCGGAATAAGTGAGGAAAGACCAACGCCACTAGAGCTCCGCCGACCGCTCCGCCGAGAGCCACCATCAGGTAGAAGGAGGTCAGAAATGCCGGTCCAGGCTTTAATCGCGCCAATTCTCCGTGGCAGACCATGCACGAGACAAACAGAGTGAAAGAGTAGATCAAGATCTGGCCAACGATGTTTCTTGATTGCCCAGCCATTGAGAACAAAGCAGGATAGAAAAATCCCCAGCACAAAAGCAGGATGGAAAACAGCTCGCGAATACCAGTGCGATCCGTCGAAGCAGATGATGAACGAGAGCAGATACAGGCTGAGCGGCAGAACCCAGAGAAAGGGCACAACCGCGACGTCCTGACAGATCTGGTTGGTGGTGGCCAGAAACATGATGGATGCACACGCCGCCAGGCCCAGCCAAAGTAGATGAATTCCGAGAGTGGGCTTTCTTTCTTTGCTGCCCGTCCACATTTCGCGGCGTGGCATGGCTTCTAACCACCTGCAAGGCACAATAGCAGCAGACCATTGCGTAAACCAGAAATCCAGCCGACCAAAGTCGCGCCTGCGTTCGCAAGGACAGCCAAGGCTCCGCCAGAAAGGGATAACTAAGCAGGGCCAACAAGGACCCGAGATTCGATAAGGAGTACAGGCGGTAGGGAGTGCGGCCGGGATGAGTTTGGGTAAACCAGCTCTGCAGAAGAGGCCCTGTGGACGAGAGCACGAAATAGGGCAGACCAGCGCTGACCGCGAGAAGCACGGTCAAGCTCCATACTGGGTGATCGGCGCTGTGCGGTCTCCAACTAACCGTCGGAGTGACCGGCGTACCCCAGGCCACCGCCAGGAAAACAAGCAAGGCCAGCGCGGAGAGCAAAAGCACAGAATGCAGCAGGCCCTGCACTCGAAGACTGCACCAGTTTGCCAGCGCGTGCGCGTAAGCGTAACCGGCGAGCAGGAGCATCTGGAAGAAAAACATGCAGGTGGTCCACATCGCGGGCGTGCCGCCAAACCAAGGCAGAAAATATTTGCCCAGCAGAAGCTGGATCGCAAAAAGCAAAAACGCGCCCAGAAAAATGCTGATCCAATAGGGCTGCAGTCCGGTTGGCGCGGGTTCTAAAGAGGGCTTGCGAGAAGCCAGGCGTGCCTGGGCGGCGCCCACGATCCGTGTTGGGGATTTCGTCAAGGCCTCACCTTACCTTCTTTAACTCGCCTGCGCTCATGTTCTTGCCGGCTCCGTCGCTGGTCGATCCTGGCATCCGTGGCACCCTAAAGCTCGCATGAGAAGAAACAGGAACGCGCGAAATGAGGATGCTCAGCAGGTAAAAGTGATTGGGAATCAGGAATACGCTGGTCGGCGCCAGGAGCACGAGGGCGGAGGTTCCTGCAACCACCCATCCAAAAATGTCGCCGGTTTCCTCGGCTTGGACAAATCGATTCAGAGTAACGACCGCCGGGATCAACAGCACGCTCAAGTCGTGGATGAACAGGTAATAGCTGACCACGGTTGCGGCAGTGATCGCAAGGATCATCGCGTCCGATCCTCGCAGTTTACGCGGCGCGCACACTGCTACCCAAAGCAACACGGCGATTGAAAGAACCACGGTAAGGCTTTGGGCCCAAGAATGCCGAAATCCGGCCGCCGGCAACACCGAAAACGAGACCTCGAAGATTAGCCATCAGCGTAACCCTGAGAGGAAAACCGAGCGCGTTCCCTCCCGAACCCACACCGTTTCCGACAGAGAGTACGGAGCGTACGAAACTGGCGGTTTCCGAGAGGCCGACAATCCCGATGGAGAGAACAGAACAGCGCCAGCGGAAACTACGAATCCGGCGGCTACACGCCAGCGGCGCCAGAGAAAAAATAGCAACGCGATGGGAAGTACGATTTGAAATTTGAACAGCCCGAGTCCGACCAGAATGCCGGCAACCAGATCGCGCTCCTGGTCCAGCATAACCACGGCCGCGGCCAGCAATATCGTCAGCAGGATGGAGTCCTGTCCCTGCATCAGGGCAACGCAAATTGGAAGAAAAGAGAGGACCAGCGCCAGCGGCAACCAACTCCAAACTTGAGTGAGATTTGTCAGTGGTCGCAGCAGACGATAGCAAATCCCCAGCAAAAAAAGATTCACGCCAAGGAAAACCAGATATGCGTTTCTATACTTCAGCAAAGAGAGAGGAGCAAACAACAATGCCTGGTAGGCAGGTCGAATGAAGGGAAGCGTTAGTTCATCCGGCGTCACCAGCCGGCTCTGAAACTCTTTTTGGGCCTGATAATTGTACAAATCGTGGGCGTGGCCGGAACGAACCATGTACCCCGCCGCATAGAGTTGGCGGAAATCGGCATGTCCCCGCAGGGCGCCAGGAAGAAGCGCCATCCACGCCAGGAAGTGGATAAGGAACAAGAAACGGAACAATCCCGACGAGGAAATCCTGGAGGTAGTGCGACCGGCCGGGTTTCCGCGGCCCGGCTGCCGCCAGCTTCGCGGTTTCGCTCACTCTCAAGACGCTGCCATCTTTGGAAGGCGACATCAAGGACATTCGAGGTCCTTGCGTACCATAAACGCAAACCGCCAATCGCTCGGCGACTGCAACCAGGCGCAGGTGCGGTATTCCCGCAAGATGTAATCGGCGACAGGATCCTGCGCCACCGCGGACAAAGGCGTTCCCGGCCAGGATCTCGGAATCTTTTCCCAGAACGAAGTTTCGAACAGAACTACCGGCACGCGCGCGCTTGTGAGTTCGTCCAGCATTTCCTGGGCTTGCTGGGTGGAGTGCATCCCAGGTTGAAAATACTCATAACGTGTAGGACTGAAAGTGTTCGTCAGGTAGTAATAAAGAGGGAGATAGGGATAAACCAGAATGCTTTCTCCCGGGGCTACGTGGGCGTCGACATATTCAATCACCGTGTCTTTCGAAGATGAGATAACCACGCCTCGGCGGGTTTGCACTTCGTTGCGGGCACTGGTCGCGCGGATCAGCAACGGCGTGGCGAACAACAGGAACGCAATTGCGAAATACAGGTTGAGAAACGGCCTGATCGCTCCGAACATTCGTCCGGGAATGTCGTGTCCGTCGATCATCCAGCCAAGAACCAGAAGGAACAGCGGCTGCAGGTACATGAAGTGAATGATGTCCGCCCTCACGATCACAACGGAGATCAGCAACCCCGATAACGCCGCACAGACCAGGACATAGTGCGCGCCGACAGCCGTCGGGACGCGCCTCTTCCGACGTCTGGAACACCCAATACACCAGCAGACCGGCAGCAATAATCGGCAGAGCAGGAATGAGGAAGCAGGGGCTCAACGCTATGATCGTGACCAGCCGCACGGCTGGCGATCCGCGTGTGAAACAGGAGTTGGCGCGTACTGTCAGACCAGTTTTGATAACCGTATGGCACCCTGTTGGCGAGCGAATAATGCCAAAGGGGCCAGAGCCAGTCCGCCAGCATGGCTGAAACTCCGTGCTGCGCAAGGAAGTAGCCCAGCGTAAACACGAAAGGCCAAGCGATGCCAACCAGCGACGCCGAGGATTTGACCTCGCCTCCATAAAGAGCGCTGCCGGTCGAGTAGAGTGATGGCCGCAAGTCCGGCGCCCAGGCCAAGCATCAGGCCCGCTCCCTTGGATTGCTCAAAAAGAAAGGTCAGCGACGCGAACGATCCGGTTCCGAATGCCCACGTCCAGTGCTGCGATTCCAGCCATCTCACCGCGCAATAAACCGCCAGGCAGGCCCACAGCGTGCTGTCCCAATTGTGCAGGACCTCGAAACGGTATGGCAGTGAAGTGATGGCCACCAGCGCCGCCACAATAAGAGCGCTCCCGCGCGAGCACACGCGGCGAGCCAGTAAATAGGTGACGGCTGAATAAATTCCGCCAAAGAATACCAGCGCGGTTCGCGCGACTAAAAACGAATTTCCGAAAATCCTGAACAGAAGAGCGAGGAAGTAGTAGGACCCGGGAGTAAAAAAGGAGAAGAAATCGCGGTAGAGCACTTGGCCGCGCAAAATGCGCTGCGCTCCTTGCAGGACGATGCCTTCGTCCGGCTCCATAAAGGTGTAGCGCCGAAATAACCAGAGATAGGCGACGCTGAAAGCAAAAAGAAGGAGCGTGATCTTTCGGTCTGCAGATATCTGCTCGGGCACTATCGGGCGCTCCGGCGCGGCCCTGGTCGGACTCGCCGGGGAAGCTGTCCCGGAATCGGCGGCGTGTTCTGGTCGGCTGCTGTTTTCACAATCGGTTCATCAATCGGTTCACCCGCGCGAAGGCTCAATTTCCCGAGCGTCTTTTTTCGTCATCGCTACAGTGCTTGTCCTTGCGCACCAGGAACACAAAATGCCAAAAACCATTGGCAACCAGCACGGTACACGGCCGGTAGTTCGCGAAAACAAATTTCTCAATCGGATCGCCGGCAACAAATACCTGCACCGGAGTGTTGGGCCATGTTAGCGAATAGTTTTCACTGAAAGAAGTTTCAAATAGGACTACACGGGGCGGGGCAGCCGCGAGTTGTTGCAAAGCTTCCTGAAATTGTCCGGTGGTATGCATGCCGGGCTGGAGGTAATCAAAACGCGTGGGGCTGAAAGTTCCGGTGAAGTAGTAAAACGATGGCTGGTAAGGATAAACGAAAATATTTTCGCCAGGAGTAGTGTGGGCCTGGACATACTCCAAGGCGCGATCCGGGGCCCCGGTTTTGATTACGCCTCGCACTGTGCTGATTCGATGGTCAGCATTCAGAACCGGTATCAGGAGCGTGAGTCCAAAGAAGGTAATGGAGAGGACTGAATAGAAAACAGCCGCGGGAACGCAGGCCCGCCACAGACGTGATGGAAGGCGCAATCCATCAAGCACCCACGCCAGCACCAGATAGAAAAGCGGCCCTAGATAGTTGAGATGGGTAAAGTCCGCTCGTCTGGTGAGCAACGTGGAGAGCAACAGGCCCGACAACACCGCAGAAACCAGTAGCCAATACTCATAGTTGGGAGGAAGTGTTTTCCCCTGGAAACGTCGCAGCACAAGCCACAGCAAGATCGCGGCGGCGGCAATGGGAAGAATTGGTATGAAGAAAAACGGACCCGCCACAATCGCCAATATGGCTTTCGATGCCCACGAACCACTCAGCACGCCAGTCGCGTCCGGTGTGGACAGTACGACAAACCCGTAGGGCAACTTGTTGGCCACCGAATAATGGAAGACTGCCCAAGTCCAATCAGCAGCCATCTCGCGGACGCTGTGTCTGGCGGCAAAGTAGCCGAACGTCAGAGCGAAGGGCCACAGGAATCCCAGGATCGTCGCGATCACTTGCTTTCGGCCGGGGAAGCGGTCGCCGCGGGAACACCAGCGAATCAGGAACCAGCCAGCCAGCAGTCCGATGATCAGTCCTGTGCCTTTTGATTGTTCGAATAGAAAAGTCAGAGCGGCAAAAGATCCAGTGGCCCACGCCCAGACCCAATGCCGCTTTTCAACCAGCAATACGGCACAATAAAGTGAGAGATAGGCGAGCAGCGTGCTGTCCCAATTGTGCAGAATCACAAATCGATAGGGCAGACAGGTAAGGGTGGCCGCGCTCGCGGCCAGTAACGAACTCCAACGCGCACACACCCTTCGCGCCAGCAGATAAGTAAGGGCCGCGAACACTCCTCCGTACAGCACCAGGGCCGCCCGCGCGACGAGCATGGAATTTCCGAAGATCCTGAACAGAAATGCCATCCAATAAAAAGACCCCGGAGTGTAAAAGGAGAAAAAATCACGATAGAGGACCTGGCCAGCCAGAATCCGCTCAGCCCCCTGCAATATGACGCCCTCATCGGCATTGAAAACGGTGTAATTGCGGAATAGCGCGAGGTACAAACAGGAAGAGACAAATAGGAGCAGGACAATCCATCGGTCCTTAATGTTTCGCTCGTTAATGCTTCGTTCTTTGGCCGATGTCTTCGGGGTTCGGCTCAAAGAGTCAGTACCGCCACCGGAAGTCACGATCTGACCACTATTAGATGGGCTCATGGAAGAATTACAGTTCGTTTGGACCGGTCGGCAAGCCGCCCAAGCGCGGTTAACAGACCAGGTCCAGGCATTTCCCTGTCATCTCGATTTATTCATCTGCCCCCTGCCGCGGATGCCCCTATGAGTCCACACTCGGCAGTTTGTTCACACGGAGAAAGCTTGGGAGGAACCTCGTCGGCGTCCAGAATCCAGGCGTTGCGGCTCCGGTAATACTGCATCAGTTCCTGGTTCTGATGTGGGCCCATATCGCGCGCCCAAACCACCCTTGATCCGTCGATGTCGGCTCTGTTGTAGA
Source organism: Terriglobia bacterium (assembly GCA_963812465.1). Taxonomy (GTDB): domain Bacteria; phylum Acidobacteriota; class Terriglobia; order Terriglobales; family Acidobacteriaceae; genus JAIQFF01. The sequence continues at coordinate 3,392 of CAWEVE010000021.1, read as the reverse complement.
CCCACTCTTGCAGTGGATCATGTACGGGTTTGTAGCGCACAATCACCAACTGGCGCCCCGGCAAGGCCTCAAGTCTCGCCAGAATACTCGCCCGTCCGTGAGCCCATGTCCGAGGGCGATTCTGAACTTCGGTGAACCGCGGCGATCCAGGCGTGCAGCGGGAACAGGCAAATGCAAACCACCACCAGCCAACGCACCAGTGCTGCCCCGATGGGCTTACCGCGCGCGCGCCAAATTCGCAGATGGCGCATTCCCTGCACCACGGTTGCCAGGATAATGGCCGTGATGGCGGCAACGTAATGCGGAATAAAAAATGTGACCGCTGCAGTTGCGGCCAAAGCAACGGCCCCTGCGATCATGTAGCCATCGCATGCGCCGGTCGCGTAACATGGAGGGAAGAGCGAAGAGCGGAATCGTCAACACCGGGCCGAGATAGAAGCCCCAGATGGCTACCAATTTGATCGCGGTTTCACGCATGAAGCCGCCGTAGCGAGCGCATTTGTTCATATGCCGGTAACTCGACATTCAGATAGAAATCCGCATGGTGGCGTGATGGTAAACCGGTTCCGCATTGGGAGTCTGCCAGATGAAATAGGGGGCAACTCCGTAGCTGGCGCGATTCACCTGATAAGGCATGCGAAACGGGTTGCCGGTAACCCGCGAATTGTAGTAGCCCATCTCGCTACCAGTGACGGCCAGCAACAGAAATACCGGCAGCACGACACGCGATAGAAGAATTCCTGCCGGCGGGCGGTGCTCGCCCATCATCCACAAAAAAAGTGACACCGCGATCGGCAAGGAGAGAACAAATCCTTCATAGGGACGGCTGTTGGCCAGAATCGCCAGGCCCAGCCCCAGCAGCAACGCGTCACCCACGCGTTGCCGGCGCATGATGCGTGGCCATGCGCCCAGTACCAACGCTCCCCCGATGGCGGCGACTGCGCCGCCGGAGTAGCTATTCCCCCAATAACTGAACATGCCCATCCGCAGCACCGGCAGCAATCCTCCGAGCAACGCCCACCCCGGCGGCAGCCATGCCTGCAGCATCCAGCAAATCGATGCGCACATCAGTCCAAGACTCAGCCATACGCCCACGAAGGGATGACCCAACATTTTGCCCACCAGCAACAGCAGTCCCTGCGCCGGCGGATACATCGAAGCGTACGTCGGATGGAAAATGATGTGGAAGCTCTCGAAATGGACCCACATCGGGTGCGGCGGATTGGCCAGGCGTCCGTGGGCAAATGTATCGGCCGCGAGCAAATAGCTGAAGTCATCCTGAAACGCCGGTGTGGGCACGGGCATTACGGCAATCAAGACTGCGCGCGTGGCCAGCGCCGCGAGTCCGACCACGGCCACCGCCAAGCCTCGTCTGCGGGCCAGAGCTGCAAAGCGGCGCTCCCACTCCTCAAAGAAATGCGCGCCTGCATGCGGAAAGGCGAGAGCGATCGACAACGCTATCAGGGCTGCGCCAGACTCAATCAGAAGCATCTGCGGTTAAGCTCCAAAGGTTCTTGCGCGATGAGGTTTGCAACTGTTCTGAATTGAGTGACGTCTTCGAGCTTGGAAGATACGGCGACAGTTTCGCGGGCGTCTCGTCCGGTTGCAGAAGCCAGACCTGGCGATTCCGGAAGTATTCAATTAGTTCTTCATTCTGCGTCGCATCCATGTCGCGCGCCCAGACGACCTTTGATCCATCAATGTCGGCTCTGTTGTAAACCCATTCGTCGAGCACGTCATGATCCGGCTTGTAGCGCACGATCACCAGATGATCACCCGGCGTGTTCTGCAGTTGAGTCAGAATGCGCGCCCGATCGATATTGTGGACATCTTGCGAATACCAGGTATGAACTACGGTCACGGGAATCGGGATATGAAGTGCCGGCGCGGCTACGATCAGCAGAAGGAGCAGCACGCTGATCACAGGCACACTTCGAACCAGAAAACGGCCAGCCGGCCGGCCGTTCCAGTGCCACATTCGAAGAACTCGCATGGCTTGCAGCACGATGGCGAAAATGGCGCCGGTCAAGGCAGCAGAGTAATGCGCCGGGGGAAGGTAAATCGGCAGAGCTAACCCTATAAATGTAAATCCGCACACCAGAAGCAGAAAGCGCGTCTTGCGGCTCGCAAACAGGCAGCGGATGCCGCGCACTTTGACGAAGAGTGCAACCAACAGCGGAAGCGTCAATAACGGACCGAGGTAAAAAATCCAGATGGGCAACGGCTTCGATAGCAACAAAAGAATGGGATGAAGGCGCGCCCGCTGAAACTGACCCAGAACCGGAGCACCGAGGTAGAACTCTCGCATCACTGCGTGCCGATAGATCGCTTGAGGTTCGGGATTCTGCCAGGGAAAATACAGGAGGTGGTAGGTCTGGATATTAACCTGGTAAGGAATGCGGAAAGGGCTGCCCGTCACCCTCCAAAAATAGTAACCCATACAAACAAGGGCGACTGCCAGGAGCCCACTCAGCGGAGCCACGATGTGGGTGAGTTGAAGCCTGAAGGGCGGGCTCTTTTCCTTCAGCATCCAAAGAAGCAAAGCGGAGCCGATCGGAATAAAGAAGAACAAGCTTTCGTAAGGCCGGGTGTTGGCCAGGATCGCAAGTCCCAAACCCATTACGAGAGCATCGCGCACTCGCTGGCGCCGCCTGATTCTGGGAAGAGCGCCCAACACCAATGCGCCCCCGATGGCGGCAACGGCTCCGCCGTAGTAGGTATTCGCCCAATAGCTGAAAGTGGCGAGCCGGATGACCGCAAGAAAGCCTCCGAGCAAAGCCCATCCCGGCGGCAACCACCCCTGCAGCATCCAGCAAATGGCCGCGCACATCAGACCGGTGCTGAACCACACGCCCCAGAAAGGATGCCCGCCAATCACCTGCCCCGCCGCCAGGAACAAGCCCTGGCCGGGATAGTACATGGACGCATACGTGGGCTTTTGATTGACGTGAAAGGTTTCAAAGTGAATCCACATCGGGTGGGTTGGATTGGCCAGGCGGCCGTGAGCGAGCGTGTCCGCCAGCAGCAGATGACTGAACTCGTCGTGGATCGCGGGTTCAGGGATGGGCAGGATGGGTAACAGGGCCGCCCTTGCGGCCAGGGCGAGAAGTCCAACCGAAACCACCGCCAGCGCGCGCCGTTGGGCCAAGCGACCGAATTGTCGCTCGCACTTCTCAAACCACTTCGCCCCGAGCTCAGGTGCGACGTAGGCGAGAGCGACGGCAATTGCGGTGAGGCAGATCTCGATAGCTAGGAGCATGGCCTCCTAAACGATGTTCGTAATCGAGATTTGCGCATGCTGGGATTTTTCCGACATCAATTTTTCCGACATCAATGAATGGTCCGCCGACGCTGTTTCCCACAAAACCTTAACCGCCGCCCAGGTGTTGTCG
>CAWEVE010000020.1:0-57355 GCA_963812465.1 Terriglobia bacterium | reverse complement strand
GCTGACACGGCTTTGGCCAGCCAGCGCGCCCAGCGCGAAGACCGCGAGACGCGGGCGCTGTCGGTGGCGATTCCGGTGTCGGCGTACATCTGCCGGTAGATCTTCGAGATCAGAACAAAAGCCAGGCGCGCGCGCATGGACTTGATGAACCCGGAACGCGTCCAGATGTATTTGAGGCTGTAAAAAGTGTCCCAGACGGATTGCGTGCGCCGGCGAATTTCTTCCGCGGACATGGTCGGATGCGGCCAGTAGAGCTTGGGCCGAAGCGCTCGCGGAATGAGCCAGCGGCGGGTGATGGGAATGCCGGCGATGTATTGCGGGGCGGCCTCCATGTCTTTCTCCCAGCGGTTGAAATCCACGGTGCCGGGATACGGAGTCAGCATCACAAACTGGGCAAAGGCAACTTCAGCCGCGAGCCGCGGCCAGGGCAGTGGCATCGAAGGTTTCCGGACGATCGCTGGGCAAGCCGAAAATGAACGAACCCAGAACGTAGACGCCGTGCCGGCGGAAAGTTCTCAGGCTGCTCGACCAGGTCCTCTCCGGCAGCATTGAACTCCTTGTAAACGTCTTTCAATCCCTCGGGAGTGACCGACTCCACTCCCACCAGCGCGCCTTTGATGTTGGCGGTCCGCATGGCATCGAGGAATTCGGTATCTTCCGCCGCCTCCATCGTGATCTGGGTAAAGAAAATCATGTCCGACGGAAGCTGCGCCAGGCGCGCCATCAGTTCAAAACGCTCCGCGCGGATGGCCTTGAGTTCATTCAGGCGGTGGGTATTGTGCTGCTCCGCGGCCAGGCGCAGATCGGTAAGGGTTACGGGATAAAAATTGTCGTCGGCGAGGGCGATGAAGCGAAATCCGAGGCGGCGCAGTTGGATGATCTCCTCGACCACGACGTCGGAGGCGCGCTGGCGCGGGCGCTGTCCGTCGGTCCGCCAAACCGAGCAGAAGGAGCAATGCTTGGGGCAGCCGCGAACCGTCTGCACCGAGGCCCACATGTAGCTTTGCCGCGGCACCAGATCCCAGCGCGCCGGCAGGAATTCCGAAGCCTCGATGCGGCCTCCTTCGTAAACCAGCTGCAGGCGTCCCGCGGAGCAATCCGCCAATACTTTGGCCCAGACCACATCTCCGTCGCCTTTGACCACGGCATGCGCGCCGCCCAGTTCATGCGCTTCGGCGGGATAGAGAGTCGCGTGAATGCCGCCGAACACCACGTAGGCGCCGCGTTCGCGAGCCATTTTCCCAATTTCGTATCCGCGCAGCGCATTGGCGGTGTGGATGCCGATACCGACGACGTCCCCGGCTTGAATATCGAGCGGATCCACCGCATCCAGGGTTTCATCGACCAGGCAGGGATCGCCAAAGCTTGCGGGAGTTGCCGCAGCCAGAACATACAGCCAACGGGGAGTGATGACGGCCGTGCCGAAAGAAACTTCGCTTGGATTGATGAGATGAACGCGCACTCAGTTGCGCCCTCCTTAGGCGGTCTTGCTAAGCAGGGCGAGGGAAAGCGCCCGGAACTGCGTTCTTCACATTTCCTGGATTGCAGATTTCTTGACGACAGAGTTCTAATTGTGAAATCACTCTGCAGTTCGTCGCCCCAAATGGCGTTGAATACGGGAATTGTTATATTTTGATCGAGGGGAAAACTGGTCAATATTGACCACTTCCCAGGAGACAGGCGGCGCTATTCTGCGGTTAAGGCCACGAAAATGTACTTCCGTTCCGCTTCGCTTGGCGTGCCCATCCTGATCTGCATCGGGGTGTTGCAAATGGCAGGGGCGCAACCCTCAGACATCGCCGCTGCTCCCCGTTTTAAGCACCGAAGAAGTGGTCAACAATCTGGTGCGCAAGAAACCTGGAACGATCCCGGGCCCTGCGGGCTTACCAGGGTACGCGGACTTATCGTTTGGAATATCACGGCTTTCCCAGTTCCCGTACCGCTGAAATGGTCGTAGATGTCACCTACACAGCGCCGGGAACGAAGGAATTCAACATCCGCTCCGAAAATGGCTCCAAGCTGCTGATCGACCGGGTATTCAAGAGGATGCTGCAAAGCGAGAAAGAGGCCAATACCGAGGAGAACCAGCGCGGCGTGGCCCTGAACCCGGAGAACTACCGCTTTACCATGGTGGGGCAGGAGAAACCTCCGGACGGTTTCATCTACATACTCTCAGTCGAGCCGCGGACACAAAACAAGCTCTTATATCGCGGGCGCATCTGGGTCGACGCCAGAGATTTTGCCGTAATGCGTATGCAAGGCGAGCCCGCCAAAAATCCTTCATTCTGGACCAAAGAAACGCAGATCGAACAGGTCTACAGCAAAGTCGGCGACTTCTGGCTGCCGCGATCTAATCGCAGCACGACCACGGTTCGGCTGGGAGGCCGCGCCCTGTTCACCATCGACTATGGGGACTATCAGATTACTTCCGCCACCCCATCCCAGCGGACAGGCAACGCCGTTGCGGGAAATCGATAGCAGGAAAGTTCTGCGAATGGCCGTTCGCCGTAGAGACGTAGCTTGCTACGTCTCGTTACGACCCGGAGACGTAGCAAGCTACGTCTCTACGGGAATGATTTTAATCGTGGGGAATGATTCTAATCGTGCAGCACGATATTCAGCAGCGAGCTGTGAACCTGCAGCCCGCCGTTGTAGTGAATGAAACCCAGTTTCCGGAAACGGTTCATGAAGAAGCTGACCCTCGACCGTGTCGTGCCCACCATTTCAGCCAGGGTTTCCTGACTGATCTTGGGGACCACGTTTTCGGGCACACCATCCTTGCCAAAATGCGCGAGCATCAGAAGGATCCGCGCCAGCCTCTTTTCGCTGGAATTGAACAACTGATCGACCAGATCCTCTTCGTAACGGATATTGCGCGACAGCAAGTAGGCCACGAACATATCCGAGAAAGCATGCTCCCGATGGAGAGCAAGCATCATGGCCTTTTTTTCGATGCGGAGCAGTTGGCACTCGGTCATGGTGACCGCGAATCCCATGCGCAGGGTCTGCCCGGCGAGCGAGCCTTCGCCAAAGAAATTCCCCTGATTCAGTATGCCCAGAGTCGCTTCTTTGCCGCCTTTGGATACGACGGTAAGCTTTACTCTGCCCTTTTGAACGTAAAAGACGGCGTCAGCGCGGTCCCCTTGTGCGAATATGGTTCGCTTTTTCGGAATCGTCAAACTCGTCCTTCCTTTACCGATGGTCGCCAGAAACTTGGCTGGATCGAATTCGCGTTTCCTCGGGGTTGCCACTTTCATCGTGTCTGATTTTAATCGAATGGCAGTATTTTGCTAACTCGCTAATGAACCTGTAATCAATGACTTACAGTCATATTTCCGCCTGACCTACCGGGATGCGCTCCTTTGCCGCTGCTTGAACCAAAGGCCTTTACCCTGTACACTGCCTCTTCATCACCCTTCCTGCCTGGAGCGAACAATGATTGATCGGACTGATAGCCGTACCGAGTGGTTTGCCTACGAAGCCAAGGCGGCGTCGATAAGCCAGGAGCGCCGGTCCGAGGAATTGCAGTTGGAAAAACTCAAGCTCCGTCTCCACAACAAGATGCGAGAAGCGGAGATACAGGAACCGGCCCGTGTCCGCAGCGTAGTTGCCTGCCAGCGTTCGTTCCTATTAACCCCCCGGCGACCGGCGCTTCAGTTCATGTCTCAGACTTCGGCCTTCCACCAACTGAAAGATTTCTTCCGCCAGGTTTTTGGAATGGTCCCCGGCGCGCTCAAACGCCTGTGCGATAAACAGCAAGTTGGTGCTGTATTCCCGTTCATGGCGGTCGGTCTTTTCCAGATGGCGGCGGAAAATTGCGCGGCAGGCTTCGTCGATGCGGGCATCAGTCTGCAGCACCCAGCCAGCGGCTTTGACGTCGCGATTCAGGAAAGCCCTGGTGAATTCGCTCCAGCATGCTTTCCAGAATTCCGGCCATTTCCGCCACTTCCCGGCTGTCATCTTTTGACAGTTGCGCGCCCAGGATTTGAAGCCGTTTTGCCGCCGACCATAGCAGGTCTCCAATACGCTCCAGATCGATAATAAATTTGAGACAGGCTAGCAGTTCCCGCGCCTCCGCTTCATTTACGGCAGTGATGGCGCCGGTAATGCTTTCATCGACCTTGCGTTCGATGCGGTCCAGTTCCTTTTCGCAGTCCTTGACCGCGAGAAAAGCCATCTTCGACGCGTCCCGCGTGTACTCCCCGACGTTGAAAGCCGAGTCCTTGGCAACCAGACAGGCTTGCCGGATTAAATCCGTCATTTTCCTGATGGACTCCGCATGTTTCGGAGATGCCCGTTTCATGGATTTCTCAGACCGTCCGGCGGCAGCGTGGAGGGAGAAGGCAGAGTGCATTCGTGCTCATCCCGTCAGGAATTCTATCATCGGGGTCGGCCCGCCGGAATTTTGGATCCGCAGCGCTCGATCTACTTTGCGTCCTTGGCGTTCTTTGCGGTCAACTGCTTTTAACCGCAAAGGACGCAAAGGTCGCAAAGATATCCCCTCAGACTTCTCTATGTCAGACCGGCCCAGGCAAGGCCGGCAAAAGAATCGACCGACGGGAAAGTTGACGGAGCTTGCCGCGCCTCCATCGCTTTGCTGGCAATCACTTGATCGAGAATCAACGGGATTTCGAAGACCGCGTAGTTTTCATACTGGCTGACACTGTCACGGAGTTCCCTGAAGCCGGGAGTCGCTCAATAACTGGTCGACTACGGACCCGATATGGTGGAAGTCTGGCACGACAATTCCCAAACGCTTTTCGGTCAACCAGGTCCCGTTGTATCGCTCCTGGGGCAGCGTGCGGGCATTCTGTTCCACGATGACGGGGAGGCCGAACTGCAACGCTTCACTGATACTGCCCGGTCCGGCCTTGCCGATAAAGAAATCAGCCAGGGACATGAAGTAATCGACCTTGCTGCTGAAGCCCTCAATCACTACCGGCATGCTCAGCCCCAGGTTGCCGAGCTTTTCCGCCAGGTCGCGATTGTGGCCGCAAAGAAAAATCAATTGAACAGGATTTGCGGTTTGGTCCATTCTTTTCGCGATCTCGAGCATCGCAGCCGAACCGTGGCCTCCGAACATGACAATGCCGGTCGGCAAGTCTGGTTTCAAGCCGAGTTTGATCCGCTCCTGTTCTCGATCGATGACTGGCTTTCGGTAAAACGAAGGTTTCACGATCATTCCGGAGGTCCCGAAAATTCTCTCCGGCGCGTGGCCCATCGCCCGCGCCTGCTTCCTGGCATATTCGCTTCCGCAGACAATGTATTCTGACTCGCGCTCGATCCAGAAGTTCGGCGGATAGTCGGCGAGATCGGTGAGCACGGTGACGAAGGCCGCGTTTGGCATTTCCTGGCGAACGCTTTCGGCCAGGCAACGATTGAAATGCGGAATGACCGAAAGTACCAGGTCGGTGGGATGGTGCCGCCAGAAATTCCGAAGAATGCGGACAATCCGCGAGTGATGCAGGCGAATCGTGCATTGCAGGAGCACCAGCAGTTGCGGAGTCAGGCGCGTCCAGCCCTTTCGCAGGAGCAGGTTGTATCCGTCCTGCAACCGATGGCCCGTAGCCCTCTGTACCAGATCGATCGGATCCAGCAGCTCTTGCAGATTTAACAGTTGCACCGTCCAGGGATGCTCCTGAGCTTCAAGAATCGTCTTCAACGCCCCCGCGGCATTGCGGTGCCCGCCACCCGCGTCGTGAAAGACGATTGTAAGAGAACGCATGATCAACCTCCCCGGGCCTGCCTGGCAAAGCGCTTCGCGTAACCAGCATCGCAAGCCGGCCTTAAAGGGAGATCAAGGTTTGATTAATTTTGTGTGAATAATTCGGGAGGAAGCGAGAGACAAAACACAAAATAAACAGGTTACCGAAGTTACCGGTCACTTGCGAGCTTTACGGGGTTGTTTTCTCCAGAAGCTGGAACTCGTTCGACGTTGGAATTGTGAGCCGGTTGCCGCGCACGATCTCGCTGAACAACCTGGCGCTGCTGCGCAGGGTGCGAGCTTGAGTTTCGGGATCCAGCGCAACCAAACCGAAGCGAAGTTTCCAGCCCTCATTCCATTCGAAATTGTCAGTGAGCGTCCAGTGCAGGTAACCACGGATGTCGTGTCCGCTTTCGATTAGCCCGTGCAGCTCGCGCAACGCATTCACAATGAGCCAGGGCCGGATGCGGTCTTCGGCGTCGGGCACTCCATTTTCCATAATGTAAATCGGCTTGCCCAGCCGTGCAGCCCATTTCACCGCCTGCGTGATCGCCTGGGGATAAGCTTCGCCGTAAGGATTCTCCACTCCCGGATCGCCCTGCGGAACATGCTGGGGCACAAACAGCCTGGTGAAAAACGTGCTCGCACTCCAGGGATCAAACGCGACGTGAAACCGGCCGTAAACATTCAGCCCGACGAAATCGCAACAACCTTTCGCGTCGTTATCAGGACCGCTAAGCATGCCAAAAGGAAAGGCGAAGCGGCCATTCTCGATCAGCTCGAAAAAAGCGCGATTGAAGAGCCGGTCCAGAAGGCGCGCGACCCAGCGATCCATAATTCCATTTTCGGGCTCAAACACCACGTAGTGCTGGGCCCAACCGACTTGCGCATCTGGAACCAATTCGTGGATCGCACGATAGGCCAGCACGTGAGCGCGCGCCTGAACGCTGTTCACTCGCAATGCGTTGAATATTTCTCCCCGCCGGCCCGGAGGAAACTCGCCCAGCACATAACCGCACGCGGCATATACGTTGGGCTCGTTGAAGGTCACCCAGAAGCGGCAAAGGTCGCCAACCGCATTCGCCACCTCGCGCGTGAAGCGCTCAAACAACCGGGGAGCGTCCGGCTGAAGAAATGCTCCTTTTTTTTCGAACCAGCGCGGATTGGTGAAGTGATGCAGACAAACGATGGGCTCAATGCCTCGCTGGTGCAGCCCTTCCAGCATCTCGCGGTAACGCTGCAACGCCTGAGGGTCAAAGCGGCCCTCTTCCGGTTCGATTCGGCTCCATTCGAGCGACAGCCGTAAGGCCTTCAGCCCCAGGTCATGAGCGATGTCGAAGTCCCGTTCCGCGTTGTTCCACCAGTCGCAGGCCTTGCCGCATTCGTCGCCAGACTTGATCCGGCCCGCCTTCTCCCAGTCCGACCATTGATTGCAGTTATTGCCTTCAACCTGATGCGCCGCTGTGGACACGCCCCACAAAAACTTTTCGGGAAAACTGAGGTAGGATTCAGAATTCGTCGCGCACAATTCCAACTCGGCCATGGTTTGCATTCTACGATAATGCGAAGTGCAGGATGTTGGCGCTATTCCAGCGCCGCTGAAATCGGACGAGAAACCTCTTCGAGTTTTGAGCCAGATAGCGTCTGCCTGGCCTCAATCCACTTGGGTGCAGCATCGCGCTCTTCGTCTGGACGGCTCATCACGAACGCGGCCACAAGCCGCTTTTGACGCAGCCACCACACGCTGAAACTCTTGCCGGACAAATCACCGCGATGGACGATCTGATCCGCACCCGAGGAATCGCCCCAATATTCGTAAGAGAGATCAAACACGTCGGAAAAGAAATAGGGCACATGTTTGAAGGGAGTCCGCTCACCCATCAGGGCACGAGCGACGTACTGACCCTGTGAGACTGCGTTATCCCAGTGTTCAACGCGCCGGCGCTTGGCGAAAAGCACGTCCTGGTAGTTCGCCACATCTCCGGCGGCATATATATCGGGCGCGCTGCTCTCGAGATATTCATTCACCATCACGCCGTCGCCCACTTCGATTCCACTGTTGGCGATGACGTCCGTGGCCGGCCGCACTCCAATGCCGGCGACGACCATCTCGCATGCAATGGCCTGGCCGCCACCGAGCACAACTGCGTTAACGGTGCCCTCGCCGCGCAATTCGGTTACGGTCGCGGATTTGATGATTCCCACGTTATGCGCCGCATAATAAGTCTCGAAGAACTCCGACATCTGCGGCGTAAAAAGCCGCTTCGAGATGCGGTCCTCCGTCAGAACCATCGTGACCTCAATGCCCTTCTGCGCCAGTACCGCCCCGACTTCCATTCCGATGAATCCGCCGCCAATCACCACCGCGCGTTTCACCCGTTCCGCGGAGCGTCGAATGAGTTTCGAGTCGTCGAGCGAACGCAGATAGTGCAGATTTCCCAGCTTTGCGCCCGGAATTTCCAGGGTTCGCGGAGTGGCTCCCGTCGCTATGATCAATTTATCGAATCCAACGTCGCCACCTGATTTCAAAGCCAGCCGTTTTCCCTTGGCGTCCAATCCCGAAATCTCACATCCCAGCTTCACATCGATTTTGTTCTTGCGGTAAAAGTCTTCCGGATTGATGCGGATCGAGTCTTCCGAATCTTTCCCGGCCAGAAAGCCCTTCGATAGCGGGGGCCGTTCGTAGGGGATCGAGGTATCGGCCGACAGGATCGCCAGTTCTCCCGGCTTCAAGCCCGACTCAACCAACTGCTTGGCTGCATACCCTGCGACCATTCCGCCACCGAGAATCACGAACCGGTATTCGCTCACGCGGCCTCCTGTAACAAGTCACTTCTTCTCGCCACGAGTGCCTGCTTGCTCTCAGCCGGACGCTGAGTCGGCTATCGCTGTTGGATGCATATCCACGGCCGGGCGGATGATTCCGGATTCGGAAGTCCTGTTCTCCGCTGGCGACAGAATCCTGACCGTAATAATCATCGCGGGCACCATATAAATAAAAGTAATGCACACCCACATCAGCACACCAGCCCACTGCTGATCTTCGAGCGGCGAAATTCTAAAAGAATGGGGCGCCAGGATATAGGGCCGGTAAACCACTCGATCGGCGAACGCCAGAAACGCCGACAGCGCATCACAAGGCAGAGTGGCGAGAAAAAGATACAGTGGCACTGACCATCCAGCTCTCCCCGAAACGCTCGGCCAGGGCTGAATCACTGGCCACCAGAACAAGACTCCAGCCACGAAGAAAGTCACTTGCTGGATTTCATGCCAGCCGTGTGAGCGTACGGTCAACTCAAAAAGCGCCGGAACATGCCATCCAATTACCGCAGCCGACGCGATCGACCAGCAAAAGATAGGATGAAAAAGAATTCTTCCGACCGCGCGCACCGGAGCCCATCTCAGGAAAGGACCAGCGAGACCTCGAACAAAGCGTGTTGGCAGTCCGTGCGCCAGCGTCAAAACCGGCGCTCCCAGCAGAAGCAAAGCAGGCGCAACTGACATCAGCAGGATGTGCTGCACCATGTGAATCGACAGCAGTTCGTGATCCAGGACAGCCAACGGAGAGCCGGTTGCGATCAATAACACCAGGAGCCCGCCGCCGAAGGCCGCGACCCTCCAAGGCGATGTGGTATCCGGGCGTTCAGCTCCGCAGACGAAGCCATCCTCGGACATAGAACAATGTCACAAGCACGAGAACCACAGCGAGCGATATGGGCAACGACCAATAATTCAATCCGACCTCTCCTGACTCACGGGCGCAATCCAACCCAACGCTAAGGACTGCCGCTCTCGCCCACAACACTGCGCGACGCGTCGCGAGCCGGCGTGTTCCCGGGCGGATAGAGTGTTTCGAGAAACTTAACCAGCGCGGTTGTCTCCGCCGGACTCAGGTTCTTGCCATAGGCCGGCATATTTCCGCCTCCCTGAATCACCTGGCGAACAAGTTGATTCGGCGTCAGACGGAGCGCAACCCGATCCAGTGCGGGTCCACGCTTTCCCCCTTCCCCGCCCAGCGAATGGCAGTTGTGGCACTGCTTGGCCTGAAAAACCAGCGCGCCCTGGTACTCCAGCGGCGTACGGCCTTTCAAATACGCCATGGGGATGGGTTCGCTGCTCCACGCGTCCATGACCGGGCTCCAGGGCGTGTGTACTCCGAGGTTGGTCAAGGTACCCAGAGCGACCGCAATCACCAGAACTGCGAGAACGGCAATCGGCCGACGCTTCCAACTCTTCTCACCTTCCCCGGCCACGAAAGGCAGCGCCAGCAGAATGATGATGGCGACCACCGGCCCGATCAACAATATTGGCGTTTCCGCAGCGGGCGGCAGAAAGGAAAGCAATGCATAGATCCAGAGAAAGAATGGATCGGGACGAGGTGCGGTTTGAATGATTGTCGGGTCGGGTTGGCCGCTGGGCCCGAACGGGCCCAGGAGGATCGCGCAGGCAGCGATAGCCAACAGAATAAAGCCGGAGAAGAGAACGTCCTTCCAAACCGCTTCGGGGACAAATGGTATGCCGTCTTTTTCGATCAGCGCGTGATACTCCTGCAGATAAGTTGAGCGCTGAACGATTCTGCCCGGCATCGGCCATTCATTGATCCCCAGTTTCAGGACCATCAGAACATGCAAACCGACAAACCCGATCAGCAGTCCCGGAATAACAAAAACGTGCAATGCGAAGAAGCGCGAAAGAGTTGCGCCGGCAATGATCGGTCCTCCCAGCAAGAGCTGAACCAGCGCCGAACCAAACACCGGAACGCGGCTTGCAATCGAGGCTCCGATGCCCAACCCCCAATAAGCGTCCTGATCGAACCGAAGCACCTGGCCGGTGAATGCCATGCCGAAGGTAAACAAGAGAAGAAACACCCCCAGAATCCACGTGAGTTCTCGAGGGAACTTGTAGGCGCCAAAAAGGAAGACTTGGGCCATGTGAATCAGAACAATCGCGAGCATGAAATTCGAGCCCCAACCATGCAAGGCTCGAATAAACCACCCCAAGTGCGACCTGGTGATTCAGGGTTTGCAGGCTATTCCATGCCTCCCCTGCTGAGGGTACGTAGATGAGCGCCAGAAGAATTCCTGTGACCACCTGAAAAAGAAATATTGTCAGCGCGGCACTGCCAAACACGTACCACCAGCTCGCGGTTTGTCGCGGGACCGGATGCTCCATCACATCCCGGATCGTTCTTCCGAGTTGAAGCCGTTGATCTAACCATTCGCCGACCCTGCGAACTAGACGCATTCCGCGCTCCGTTTCGAAGGATTTGCGGCACGTCCGGGTGTGGGCATTTCGCCGGCTCGAATCAGCAGTTTGCCATCTTCAATCTTGTAGGGATATTCAAATAATCCGCGCTCCGGAGGGCCCGAGGCACGGGCGCCATCCTGATAGTAAGCACCTCCATGGCATGGACACATGAACAGGCCCGACTGCGGAAACCAACGCACCGGGCATCCCAGATGCGCGCAGTTGATGGCAAACACCTGGAATGTCTTGCCATCGATGTTGCGCACCCAGCAGGGAATGTCCGCAGTTTCTCCATCCCAGGAATCCACACACCGGATTGTGAAAAGTCGCCAACCGCGTCTGACCTGCGGGAAACCGTGCAGACGAACCCAGCGAAAGCCATGAGTCATATCCTGATTTGCGCTCGCGGCTGACCGGAGACAAAACGTAGCGGAGAATCGGAATGGAAAGCGCCAGACCAACCACGCCATTCAAAAGCAGCCCGACCTTCATCAGGAATCCGCGCCTTGTGGATTCACCGGAAGAGCTCATCGAACGCCTCCTGTTACTGGATCCGTTTCTGAATATGCCTGGTTTAGAATTTTCGGGCGCTGCGCCGCCAGCCAGGCAACCACATCCGAAATTTCCTGTTGCGACATGGGCTTGCCCGGCACATCGTCCCGCCAGTCAGGAGCACCCATCTCAGGCCGTCCGACGATCACGATCGTGCGAAGATATTGATCGCTGACCAGGGTCAGATACGATCCGTCAACGATGGATCCCGCCCGCGCTCCACCTCGTCCGCCATCGCCATGACATGAGGAGCAATAAGTGCGGTAAACCTCGACTCCACGCTGTGAGTCGCCCGGAGTCGGTGCGGCGTAGGATGGCAGTGCGATGTCCGAAAAATGAGCTTTCCCCCATCTCGACCGAATTCCGCTCACGATGGCATTGATTTGCTCGTCGGTCAGCATGCCGCCCGAACTTTGGGCAAACGCCGGCATGACCGTTCCCGGCACGCCCTCCGCGGTCACTCGGCGAATTGTGTCATCGCCGGCAATCGCCAGGTAAACCCCGCTGCTCAAGCTGACCGCGGCTCCGCCCAGGCCCCCCGAACCGTGACATCCCGCACAGTTTTGCTGATAGAGGCGATCGAAGTTCAAGACTCGGTCCGGCGGAAGCACTTCAGACTCGAGCGCGGGCCGTCCGGGCGCACTATTGCAGCCAATTGAAATCGCCAGGATCAGCGCACAGAGGAGGAGCACCAGCTTCGGGTGTCGCATTGCCTTAGTGCTCCTCGGGCTTGTCTGCAACCACGCCCGGTGATTCCATCCCGGCGCGCAGGGCAAACGGCAGGCGCTGCCATGTGCGAATCCGTTCCTGGCGCGAGACCACAATACCGGCCACGATTCCGAATCCAAGTTGCGATAGAACAAACCACAGCCAGTTGATGCGGTGATTCATGACCGGGTTAATGATGTCGAGCGCGCCGAAAATCAGCCCGGTCCACACAAGGGGCGCGAACAGGCCACCCAGCAATATAGGACGCCGAGGGAACATCGGAAGCAAAACACCGTAGAGTAACCCCACCAGAAGCGACGTTATCAAATGGAGCGGAATCGCGATGATTAGTGCGATGGGATGAAAGACCGCGATCTGAGCGGTAGTCGCTCGCACCGCCTCGGGGAAAAATCCCGCAACCAATAGGTTGACCGGATACCAGATGCTCTTCTGGCTCACAAGGCCGAAAAGCATCGCCAGACCAGCCATGACAACGCTTCCCGCCAGCCCTCCTTTGATCCCGGCGGAAACCGGATAAATCTCGAGCGGCAGCCACGCCCGTTTCACTTCGTGGGCCGCGTCAAGCCGGCCAACTTCAGGCCGGAGCGTAGCAATCACAGGATCCTCCTGCAGAATTGGTACTGTTTCGAGTGCCTCGTGAGGCAGAACGTCACGAAACCAGCCGACCGCGCCAACGATCCCCAAAATAGCGCCAAGAAAACTTACAGATTCGCTCGTAACCAGGCCGGCACACAGCAACATGATCCCCAGCGCGAAGACAATAGGCGACGCGGTGGGCGCCGGCAATTGCACACTGCCGAGATTGTTTGCTGCCTTCGTCGCGGTTGAATTGGCTTCCACGAGCTATGCCTTTCAGCGTCCGATGACGTAGACCACCATGACCACCACAATCCAGACCGAATCCACAAAATGCCAGTAGAGGGCCAGAACATCGATTCGCTCTGCATGCTCAGGCTTGACATGTCCGAGCAGCGAGAGCAGCCATACCGTCGACAGACCGATCAGCCCGGCCGCCACGTGAAAAGCATGCAGTCCGACGAGAGAGTAGTAGGTAGTTCCAAACAGGTTGGTTTGAATCGTCAGACCCTCGTCGTAAATCAGGTGCCGCCATTCCATCCCCGTGCCGAACAAGAAGACTGTCGCCGAGAGCCAGTGTCACAAACCACCATCGAGCAAAGGCTCCCGGCCTTCCGCTTCTTAAGGATCGAATGGCCAGGTGAATGCTTATGCTGCTGGAAAGCAGACAAATGGTCAGCGCCACAGGAAAATGAAGAACGTCTTTTGGCGTCGGCCCAGCTAGACTTTTCCCCACATAGAACAGGTAGGCGACGACAAAGATAGTGAAGATCGCAGCCTCCGCCGCAATCAGGCAGTACATTCCCACCCGCCCGCGATCAGACGGACTCCAGCCGAATTCGGCTGCGTGCGCCGGAACTGGCACTGCGCTCATTGCGATCGGCCTCTATTCATATTTCCAGTCCGGATCTTCAGGATGTTTAAGGTCCCAAAGCGGTCGCCGGCTCTTAACCGTCGGAATCGAAGCAAAGTTATACGCGGGCGGTGGAGAGTTCGTAGACCATTCCAGTGTCCACGCATCCCAGGGATCGTTCCCCGCAATTTTTCCTTTCGCGTAAGACCACAGCAGATTGGTCACAAAAAACAGCACGCCGAGCCCCTGAAAGAACACTCCGACGGTCACTATCAAATTCCACGTGTCCCAGCCGCGGCCTGGCTCATAGGTGTAGATGCGACGGGGCATGCCCAGCAGTCCAGGAATGTGCATGAAATCGAAAGTCAGATGGAAGCCGATGAAGAACAACCAAAAGTGGAGTTGCGCGAGGGCCTCGCTGTACATCCTTCCCGACATCTTTGGGAACCAGTAATAAAAACCTCCGAATATCGCGAACAGGATTCCACCCACGATCACATAGTGAAAATGTGCGACGACGAAATATGAATTCGCAAGCTGCCAGTCGAAGGGCGCGACACTCAACATGATTCCCGTCAGGCCGGCTATGAGGAACTGGAAAAGGAATCCGATGACAAACAGCATGGGCGCTTTAAGCTCAATCTTTCCTCCCCACATCGTCGCCAGCCAGTTGAAAATCTTGATCCCGGTGGGAACCGCGATTGCCATGGTCGACAGCACGAAAAAGGTGTTGGCATTGGAACTCATACCGACGGTGAACATGTGGTGCGCCCAGACGCTCATCGCGATGAATCCGATACACACCGTTGCCGCCACCATCACGGGATAGCCAAAGATGGGCTTGCGCGAAAATACTGGGATGACTTCCGAAACAATGGCGAATGCCGGAATGACTAATACATAGACTTCGGGATGCCCGAAGATCCAGAAGAAGTGCATCCAGATCACCGCCGAGCCTCCCGCCTGCGTATCGAAGAAATGTCCTCCCAGATAGCGGTCGATCAGCAACATGATCTGCGCCGCGGTCAGCGGACTCACGGCCAGGATCACCATGCCGGCCATCACCAGATTCATCCAGGCAAAAAGAGGCATTCTGCGAAGTTCCATGCCCGGACAACGCATGCACAGGATCGTGGCCACAATATTGATCGCTGTCCCGATGCTGCCGAATCCGGAGACCAACAAGCCCAGAGTCCAGAAATCAGTGCTGTGACCGGGCGAAAATGTCCGCGAGGTCAACGGGGCGTAGGCGAACCATCCCACGTTGGGCGCGCCCCCGGCCCCATACAGCCCGTCGCCTCCGACAAAACTGAAGTAAAGAAGAATCCCTCCGAAAGCAGTCAGCCAGAAACTGAAGGCGTTGAGTCGCGGAAACGCCATATCCCGCGCTCCAATCATGAGCGGGAGCAAATAGTTGGCAAAACCGAACACCAGCGGCATAGCCACGAAGAAAATCATGGTGGTACCGTGCATGGTGAACATCTGGTTGAAAACCTGCGGCGAAACAAAGTTGTTGTGCGCCGAGCTGAGCTGGACCCGCATGATCGACGCTTCGATTCCACCGATCACGAGAAAGATCAGCGCATATCCGATGTACAGGATGCCCAACCGCTTGTGGTCGACAGTCGTGACCCACTCGTGCAGCCTGTCCACCAGCGGACGATCGGCTTCGCGCGACCCGGGCCACGCAATCGAATCAGTCGACATCGGGCATTCTCCTCGAAGTCTCAGCGCAGCGTTTCCAGATAGGCGGTCACGGCATCCAACTCATGGTCACTCAATCCCATCGCCGGCATGAGCGCGCCGGGTTTGAGCGCGCCCGGATTCTGAATCCACAGGCGCAAATTCTCGTGAGTATTGGAAGCCACGCCCGAACCAATCGTGTCGCGGCTCATTAAATGTGTCAGATCCGGACCAAAGCGTCCTTCCGCGGATGTGCCCGCCACAACGTGGCAATTCATGCAGGCAGTGGTCTCGAAGATTCGGCGGCCCTCGGAAACTGCATCACTCACTCGCGCAGGCTGGCTTTGATCTTTTATCCAGCGCTCGAAATCCGCGCGCGATTGCACATATACGCGCAGCAGCATCTTGGCGTGTTGTGTGCCGCAATACTGCGCACACTGGCCGAGAAAGAGCCCGGTCTGTTGCGGATCAATCCAGGTAAGGTTTGTGCGGTTCGGTATCAGATCAGTCTTGCCGGCGAGCCGCGGCACCCAGAAGCTGTGATCAGTGTCGGCAGAAAGTAATTTGATGAGAGTCGGTGTGGGATGCGCCGGATCGCTCACCGGCACATGCAGTTCGTTCGCAGTCACCACATTCAAGCCCGGGATAACGATATTCCCACCAGAATTGATGGCCCACCGCGATGACCTGTACCGCATTTTCCAGTACAGGTTTCTGGACTTCGCCAATCACGCGCGCGGCCGCCATAAACATGACCACTACGATCAGGATTGGAATCACCGTCCATGCGACTTCTACCTGAATGCTTCCATATACCTGGGCTGGCTCCCGGCCGTTGTCATCCGCTCTCTTCCTGAATTTCAAGACGGCATAGAACAGCAATCCAAATACGGCAACAAAGATGGCCGCGGTAATTCCCAGGACAAAAAGAGACAGTCGGAAGATCGAATCCGCGGGAGTGGAAGCAGGCGCAAAAATATTTGTCGGACTTGAGAAGGCGGTTGGCGCCCCAAAGCAAATCGGAGCCAGCCAGAACAAGGTCAGCAGAGTCTGCGCTACCGCATGCGGTCTTTTCGTTTTGGGTTGTGCCGGTCGCATTCCGATGCAGGGTATTGTAAGCCGTCCGCGCTCGAAGCTCGACTTCGTCGCCGATCAGGCCTCGTGGAAGTTGGATTTGGAAGAAAATAGCGACAGAAACCAGACACTGGCCGATGGATGACCTACGAGCCAGGGCTCGCAGTCGTAGGGAAACACAGCGTCAGCAGCCCGGGGAAATCGTCGGGTGGAATTTCGCCTTCCTCACACCCTATTCGGTCTATGAAGGCTCAATCCAGGAACGGTATAGCCGAGGCATCATTATATGCAAGGAATAGGTATGCTTCCAGGTGATGATTCAATCGATCAGCGATAGACTCATTCGCCGGGCACAATGTGATGGTGTAAGGTGCAGGAGAGGGCAATGACTTCACCCACCAGAAAACATGCGGGCCCCGGCGGCGCGAGTGACCAGCCGGCCGTCCCGGAGCCTTCGTTCGCCGAGCGCGCGCGTACTCTGTTGCACCTGGGCCGCACCGGCAGCCTCTCGACTCTCTCGCGGAAACAAGCCGGTTTCCCCTTCGGGTCGGTCATGCCCTACGGATTGGATGATCTCGGGCGTCCCATCTTTCTGATCAGCACTATGGCTATGCATACCCAGAACCTGCAAGCCGACCCTCGCGCGAGCTTGCTTGTTACCCAGGAGGACGCCGGCAACGATCCGCTCGGAACCTCCCGGGTCACGCTGATAGGAAGTGCTCTGCCGTTACCATCGCCGGATTTGGCCGAGGCTCGCGCCCTCTACCTGGCACGACATGCCAACAGCAAGTACTGGGTGGATTTTGAAGATTTTTCCTTTTATCGCATGGAGGTCGTGGATGTGTATTACGTCGGCGGCTTCGGAGTGATGGGCTGGGTATCCGCCGCGGAATATGGTCGCAGCCGGCCCGACCCGCTGGCTGACTCCATGGCCGAAATCATCCGCCACATGAACACCGACCACAAGGATGCGCTCATCCTGCTGGCCCGGGCATTTGCAAGTGTCGAGGCCGAGGAAGCAACCATGATCGCCGTCGATCGCCTCGGTTTTCATGCACGATTGAAAACACAGGATGGCATGCGCGGCGTGCGCATCGCATTTCTGCGCGAGGTAAGCAACCCGGCAGAAGCTCGCAAGGTTCTAGTGGAGATGGTTCAACAAGCGCGCTCATCGCCGGATAACGGTCTCGGCGCGGTAGGCAATCGGCACCGACACTTTTCACTACTTGACGCTCAACCGTGGCATACTAGCCGGATTGTAAATCCTGACTTTCCGGAACCGCATCATGTTACGACGTCTTCTTGCCATCCTGCCGCTACTGCTGGGCAATGTCCTGTGGGCTCAAACAGCGAGCCCGCCGGTGCAGCCGACGCCTTTGCCGCCCGTCATTATCCTGATTGGGCCGCCGCTCAGCGGGAAGACCACGCTTGTCGACTCCATCACCCGGACCTACAACGTTCCAAACATTTCGGTTGAGGACCTGATCAAGGACAATGCGGAGGAACTCGAGCGCCTGCGCGGTCAGGGTATGTCCATGGCCGAGATGCGCTACGACCCGGCCATGAGCCGCTACGTGCGGGAGCGGCTGAAAACTGCCGATCTCAGCCATGGAATCGCGCTCGATGGCTATCCTGCGACCCTGGTGCAGGCGGAAGATCTCTCCAAGATGCTGGCCGGCATGAAGGTCAAACCGATTGCGTTCCAGCTTGCAATACCCGACGACGTCATCCGCGAGCGCGCTAAAAAGACTGGACGGGAAAGCGATCGCTCCCAGATTCTGGAACAGCGGATCAAGGATTATCATCGCGAAATGGACGCGATTTCCCTCTACTTCCCCAACGCCAACATCGTCGCGGTCGATGGCAATAAATCCGAAGCCGATGTGTGGAAGGCGATTCAGGCGGGGCTGGACGGGGCGGGGATCAAACCCCAGGCGAAGTAGCTGGATTTGATTCGGGCGGCCACAACAGAAAAACCTGGCTCTGTTCAGCTTCCTAGGCGTACGTCCTCAAAGCGGAGCTCAGCAGCGCTGAAGAGTTTTCGTCAAGATAGACCGTGGCATTGGCATGATTGCGCAAGATCGACGCCGGCGCCATCGGGCTGATCTCACCTTCGAAGCAAGCCTTTACCGCCTGCGCCTTGCGCGTGTCCGGCACCACCACGACGATCTCCTTCGCCTTGAGAATCTGCTTCACTGACATTGATATTGCCTGCCTCGGAACCTGCGCGATGTCGGCAAACCAGGCCTCGCCCACTTGCTGGCGCCGGCATGCTTCGTCCAGATTGACGATCAGATACGGCTCTTCAGTCTCAAAATCTGCCGGCGGATCGTTGAATGCGAGATGACCATTCTCGCCGATTCCGAGAAACTCGATATCGATCGGCGCAGAAGCTAACGCCCGGCCTACCTGGTCCACGACCTCGGAAGGATTTGCATTGCCATCCAATGAATGGAACGTCTTGATTCCGGTCTTATGCACCAGTCGTTGCAGCAGATAGTTCCGGAAGCTGGCAGGATGCGTGACCGGCAATCCGATGTATTCATCAAGATGGAACAACTCGACCCGCGCCCAGTCGATATCGGGCTCGATGACCAGGGCATCGAGAAATTCGAATTGCGATGCCCCAGTGGCGGCAACCACGCGGGCGCTTCCGTGATCCTGAATCGCGCGTCGAATCGCGGTCGCGGCCTGTTTCGCGGCTGCCTGGCCCAGCGACTTCTTGTCCGGAAATATCTTGATCACCATACGGCTGAAGCGCAAGGATTATACAAAAGCATGAAGGCCATCAGGGTTAGCCAGTGCTTCCCCCAATCGTTTGCGCGCCGATTTGAGGAATATAAGATAGCGGATGATGATGAGTACCATCGACCGTTACAACCTGCAACGTTTCGTGGACGCCCAGAATCCAGTGTTCGAGCAGGTCTGCAAAGAATTACAACAAGGCCAGAAGCGAAGCCACTGGATGTGGTTCATTTTTCCTCAACTGAAAGGACTGGGAAGCAGTCACATGGCGGCTCACTTCGCTATCTCTGGCCGCGAGGAAGCCGAGATGTATTTGAAGCACCCGCTTCTGGGTCCTCGCCTCAGGGAGTGTGCTCGGCTTGTAAACCTTGTGGAGGGGCGCTCGATTCAACAGATTTTCGGATACCCGGATGATCTGAAGTTCCGCTCTTCCATGACATTGTTTGCCGAAGTCACATCAGAAAACAAAGTCTTCAAAGATTCCCTGCAAAAGTATTTCGCCGGCGAAGCTGATGCTCTGACGATTGCGCGAATCTGATTATCTCCGACGGAGAAACTTGTTCAATCGGTCAATACCTGGTCGAGCAACTGTCCAACCGCACGCTCGGCCTCGCCCGCCCAGGATCGACCCATCAACACCTACGCCGTGGACTCTACGGCTGCCGAATCGGTCGTAACGATCTTGCTGTGACTGCGGAAGAAGATTGCGATGAGCAGCAGGATGACAAAGGCGCTCAATGATGAAGATATCCAGAAGGATTGCCAGTTGCGTGTCACCACGCCTCCGGCGGTGTGAGTGAAATAGTCGACGGTCCGGCCCGCAATCAGGGAACCGATCAGCATTCCGACGCCATAAGTGAGGAACGTAATCAATCCTTGCGCCGCACTTCGCAGGTTGGGAGGAGCCTCCTGGTCGGTATAAAGCTGTCCTGTCATGAAAAAGAAGTCGTAGCAGATGCCGTGAAGCAGGATCGCGACGTAAAACATCCAGATGCCCCCGTACGGATTGCCGTAGGCCAGCAGCATGTAACGCACCGACCAGGCTAGAAGTCCCATGATCAGAATGCTCCGGACGGTGACCCGCCGAAGAATAAAGGGCATCAGGAGCATCATTATTACTTCGGAGGCTTGTCCCAGTGCCATCTTGCCCGCTGCGTTTTCGACGTGCAACTCATTCAGGTAAGCATTGGTGAACGAGAAATAGAAAGTAAGAGGAATACACGCCAGGATCGAAGCCACCGCGAAAACTGCGAACGAAGGGCGCTTGAGCATCACCAACGCATCAAGTCCAAGAATCCTCCGCAGCGTGACCGTCTGACCTTTGCTGGGCGGCGGAGTGTGCGGAAGCGTGAGACTGAAAATGCTCATCACCACCGAGGCTCCTGCGGCCAGCATGAAAGGCACAGTAGATGTTTCGACTCCGAGCCGTCCGATCGTTACCCCAATCGCAATCCATCCCAGCGTTCCGAAAACTCGAATCAATGGGAAGTCGCGGCCTGGGTCTTTCAGATGTTGCAGGGTGAGCGAGTTGGTGAGCGCGATGGTTGGGAAGTAACACAGACAGTAGGCGAACATCAGGGCATAGACCGGACCGAAGCTGGTCGCCTTGGTGACAAAAAAGAGCAGCACCGCGCCCAGAAGATGCAACGCGGCGAGAACCCGCTCCG
The DNA here is from genome assembly GCA_963812465.1 of Terriglobia bacterium. Lineage (GTDB taxonomy): Bacteria > Acidobacteriota > Terriglobia > Terriglobales > Acidobacteriaceae > JAIQFF01. Next base: position 36,525 of record CAWEVE010000020.1, on the reverse strand, counting down.
AAGCAAAGAACCGGTCCGCGATCAATCCCACGAAGAACGGCGAGATCATGCAAGCCAGCGCAGTCGTGCCGAACACTGCCCCTGCCTGGGTTCCGGTGAACTTCAGGTTGATCGTAAGATACGCGCCAAGAGTGACATACCACGATCCCCAGATCACGTAGTTGAGGAACATCATCAGGCTGAGGCGAATTCTGTCTGCGATGGGCATTTTTAGTCCGTACCCGTTAGAGAATTTACGTCACTGGTTTATTGTTTTCACTTGGCTCGCTGCCGCGCTGAACCGTTTAGCCACAGATCGATTGGTTTCTTCACGGCGGGCGCCTGAAATGGCAGCGCGATTTTCCGTCCTTCGCCGGCGGAAGCGTATCCCGCGTAGAGAACATGCATCACCGCCAGGCCGTCTTCTCCCGTAACTTTTGGAGTTTCTTTTCCACGCACACAGCGCGCGAAGTGGGCCAGTTCCTGCGGCGTACCGTAGTTCCAGAGTTCCTCGAAGACGGGATAAGTCCAGCCCTTGGTCGTTGGAGCCTTCTCCACGGCGTAGCCGTAACCGTTTTCACTGTAGGTGGGCAGCGCGTTGCCCATATGCAGGTTGGCGTAAGTGACGCCCGCGTCGCCATAGACCTCGATGCGATCGTCCATGCCGCCGCGGCGCGCCCAACTGTTCTCGATCAATGCCGTCGCGCCGTTGGCGAACTCAAGAATGCAAAGCGAATCGTCTTCGGCTTGAGTCTTGTCGGCGTGAACGTAAGTGCCCATCTGGCAATAAACCGATTTGATCGCAGAGCGGCCGAGAAACCAGTAGCAGAACGCGATGCCGTGGCAGCCCAGGTCCATGAACGCCCCGCCACCCGAGCGATTCACATCCCAGAACCACTGGCTATGCGGACCGAAATGCTTTTCGCTCTGCTTCACCAGATAGATTTTCCCGAAGGCGCCGGCATCAGCCATTTCTTTCGCCTTCAGATATTTTGGCGTGAACAGAAGCTCCTCACCATACATCAACAGAACTCCATGACGTTTCGCGGCGGCGATCATCTCCTCGCCCTCCGCGATGGTCATGGCCAGCGGCTTTTCACAGACAATATGTTTACCCGCAGCCGCGCAGTCCTTGGTCATTTGCGCATGCAGGCTGTTCGGCGCCGCAATAGTCACCATCTCAATGTCTTTTTCTTTGAGCATTTCGCGATAGTCGGTGAATACGCGGGGAATGCCAAATCGCTTGGCGAATGCGGCGGCATTACCCGGCGTGGGAGACGCCACAGCAACGACCTCCGCTTCGTCCGGCATGATTTGAAGCGATGCGGCGTGAATATCCGCCTGAAATTGCGATCCGATGATTCCAACTTTTACTCTGCCGTTGCTCGCCATGCACTCCTGCGCTCCTTGAAATATGTGGGACTTTCAATATTCAGGGCTTTTCGGACGGCCCCAGCGGCTTAACCCTGATATCACGGAACCAGATCTCGAAGCCTTCCGCTTCCAGTAGAATCCGTCCGCTCGTCAGCGGAATCATGCGGGAGGGATTGTTCGGGTCAGGCTGCTGAATGTCCTTTGCGTGATTCACGATCCGGCCATTTACCAGCTGGGTGCTTTGATCTCCCTGGAGAATCACCTCCACGGTGTTCCATCCGTCGCGGTTTTCGAAGTCGCCGGATTTCAGCACGCGGCTGGAATGGCCCGGCAGGCTGCGGACTGTCGTGCCCGTCTGCATATCATCGTCAAATATCGGTACAGAGGGAGCAATAAAGAAAGCCGTCACCGAGGCCCCGTTCACAATCCATAAATCTCCGACGTCGGTCTCCTCGATCTGACATTCCAGCGATGTCGGGTAGATCGCATCGGGACCTACCGCAAGATACAGCAGGCCGCTGTTTCTTTTTCCTTCGGAGGAACGCTTGACGCCCCACTTGTACTCCGCATGGATGCGGACGTTGGAGAAATCCCGAGTGGTCGCCAGGTAGCCGTTGTCGGGTTTTCCACTGGACATGGGAACGTCCAGAATGTGAATCATCCCATTTTCAACTTTGAAAACGCCCTTGGGATCCTTATTCTTGCCGTTCGATTCCAGGTAGGTATACCAGCCGTCTAAGTCCTTCCCGTTGAAAAGGGAAACCCAGCCATCATTTTCAGGCTTCGAGCCGGAGGCAGCGGACGCGGGAATACTGGACAGCAGACAGACCACAAAAATAAGGATCGAGCATATGGACGAGCACAAGATCGCCGGTTTCATGTGCACCTCGCCTGCCTTTTCGCGCGATTATGTGGACTTTGGCGCGGGATCGTCGCAGCCGACATATTGTGCCAGCATCCGATTGCCCTTATATTCCAACTCGTCGTGAATCCCGATCTTCGACGTGTAATAACCTCGAACGGTCAAGTGTTTCAGATCGAGGAAAAATCTCACTTCAGGCAGATCAGTCATGTGATCGTTGTCAGACAGGACAGTGAGAACCGCAATTCTTTCTTCTGAGCTGGAATCGACAAAAGATTTGCCGCTGTAGTGCTGGCTCATGAGATCGATGAGCCGAAGCCCTTCGTGCCAGTCCGATTTTAGATTGTCATCCGGACTATCGCGCAGGACCTGATCGATGTAGTCGGCGACCTTGGCGGCTTTGGCGCCCCCGGAGTGACTGTCGGCGGGAATAATCGTCTCCGACAATTCTTCCACCAACGTGTGCTGCGCAGGAGAAAAGAAACGCGCGCTGGATTTGGTTTCGGCCGGCTTCGCTTGCGCTGTGGCGGGTTTAGTTTCCGCCTGGGCTATTTCCGAGAGGCATCGACGGCAATAGCGATGCCCCCAGAACCGTCGCTGAAGTCTTCAGCCATTGGCGCCGATCCTGTTTCAGGTTGATGGGGCCGTCTGTGGACATGAACTCTCCTTACAGATTTCCTTTGCCGAGCTCATCCGCGAGGTAGTCGCAGGAGCGCCAGCACAAAGACATGATGGTCCAGGTGGGATTCTGGCAACTGGCATTGACGAAAGCGCTGCCATCCACCACGAACAGATTCTTCACGTCATGCGACTGCTGAAACTGGTTCAGCACCGAGGTCTTCGGGTCGCTACCCATGCGCGCCGTACCCAATTCATGGATCGACCAGCCTTCGGTGAGGATGCGCTCGCTCACATGGACAATCTTGAAGCCTGACGCCTCGAACATCTCCTGCGCTGTTTCCTTCATGTCCTCGGCCATGCGGTGCTCGTTGTCGCCAAATTTGTAGTGAAAACGTAAAGCAGGAATGCCCCACTTGTCTTTCACCACAGGATCAAGATCGACGTAGTTCTCATAGCGCGCCAGCACTTCGCCGAATGCGCCCATGCTGATGTACGAACCCTGATTCTTGCGCACCTCTTCTTTGAACGACGCCCCGAACCCGCGTGCGCCTGTGCCCTCCGGAAACATCCGGGCGCCGCTTCCACCCTCAAATCCATAGCCGCGAATAAAGTTCGGGTTCTTGTCCGTAAGATTACGAAACCTGGTCAGATAAAAACCGCCCGGCCGTCCATCATCGAGCGTAGGCGGCTTGCCGACAAGATCCTTCGCCTGTCCAAGCACGCCGGGGCCCATAATGTGTTCGCAGAAATTGTGGCCCACGTGGCCGCTCGAATTGGCTAATCCGTTGGGATAAAGCCGCGATTTTGAAAGCAACAGCAGGCGAGCGGACTCCAGCGTCGAAGCCGCCACGATGACCACCTTGGCGCGGACGGTGTAGTCCTTCATCGTCTCCGAATCAACGAAGTGCACCCCACTGGCCTTGCCCGTCTGCGGGTCAACCGTAACTTCGCGAACCACCGCATTGGTGCGCAGCGTCAGCTTGCCTGTATCCATGGCCGGATAAATCAGGCCGGTTGGAGAGTCGAACGCGGCATGGATGTCGCAGCCGCCCTTGCGTTCGCAGGCGCCGCGACCAAAACAGCGGCTGCGGTACTGGTTGTGCTTCAACCCATCGCTGGTGACTCCCGCCCGGTACTGGGTGAGCACCCGCCCCATCTTCTGAAGGCCTTCCTTGAGCGTCACTTCGGCGCAATTCAGTTTGGTGGGACGCTGAAAGATGCTGTCAGGAAGATAGGGAAGATTTTCCTTCACGCCCGTGATGCCAAGGTATAAGTCCACCTTGTCGTAGTAAGGCGCGATATCGCTGTAGCTGATCGGCCAGTCTTCGCCAAAACCATCGCGGCTCTTGGCCTTGAAATCGTAATCCGAAAGCCGCAGGGCCAGGCGCCCCCAAATGTTCGTCTTCCCACCCAGGCAACGCGCCCGAACCCACGCATAGTTGGTGCCGGTGAAGGGATTCTCGCGCTCATCGACAACGATATTCTTCATATAATCGCTGTTGCCGACATAGCTGCGCAGATGTTTCGCCTTTTCAAAACCGGGACCGTAAGGTGGTTTGCGGATGGTGTATTCGTTGAAGGTCAGGGAATGTTGGTCGGGCGGGAGCTGTCCTCGATAAGCATTATCGTAGGGCCATTGCATCGACCGCAATTCCTCCTCGATCGGCAATTTCTTGCCCGCCTCGAGCATCAGGACCTGCAAGCCGTGTGTGGTTAGAACATGCGCCGCCATTCCGCCCGCGGCGCCCGATCCCACCACGACCGCATCATAGACTTTGCTTAGATCAATTACAGACTCCGCCATCGAGGGGACTCTCCGCCCGTCCGCAAGGATTTACTTTCCTTAAGTTACTTGTCAGGAATCACAGACGCAACCGCATTTAACCGTAGATCGCCACCGCTTGTCCAATCCAAGCTGGCCGGAAACATTGTTCATCTAAAGATTGTTCGTCCAAAATAAAGGTGCTTGGGGATGGTGATGGTCTGGGCTCGTAACGCGGGCCCGAAACTACTTCGCGGTGACATCGGCTGGAGGCGGGAGGTTGCGATTTTTGAGCCACTCCAGACTGACGCTCTGCTTTCCCTGGTTTCGTTTACGAGTTCGTCGAGATCCGGCATGAAAATCTGCAGCCCGGCCTGAGGCGTCATCCGCGTATAGCCGTTTACCAGTTGTTCCTGATAGTTATTGAGATCGAGATCGAACCAGGCATCATCGGAGAGATCGACCATGATCAGATCGACATGACGCATGGTGAGTTTTCCAAAATCAAGCGTGCCATCGCTGAGCCGCAAAAAATTGCGCCATTGCTCAACCCGGGTCACGGCCTCTTTCGCATTTCCGTAAATTTCCTCGAGATCAGGATTGACGATGTGCACTTTCGTTAATTCCCCATGAATGTGGGGCGGTGGAATCAACTTTTGCGTATCGAAAAAGATATCGTCGCCGGAGACTTGCATCCCAGAATTAACCGTGGGATGAAAGAGGTCAGAAACATCAACATGAAACCCGCCGAGGACAGCCTTGAGCGGAATCTTCAGCACACTCAGTTTCGTGACATGAAGCTGAATCCGGTTACCCGGAACAGCGCTGATGGTTCCGATCAGCTCGATCGGCAGAGGCACAAGCTTGTGCAGATCGCCGTGGAGTTTGACCTGATCTCCGTCGCCCGTGAGACTGATGTTTTTCAAGGGAGAGTCAACGATTGCAGTCGAATTGAGGAACTTGTTGAGATCGCCCATGTTGGCGCGAATCACGCCAGTTTTGACGTCGAGAGAAAATGACTCGGGATCGTCAAAGGAAGGGTTGACGTCTCGACTGGAACGGACCATCTGTCCCCGCAACCAGCGGACATAGATCCGGAAATCCGGACCTTTTCGGAGCATCAGATTGTGCGCGTATACCGTGATGGGAGCCGACTCGGAGTGGTCGGCGGATGGGACTGTAGCCGCCAGCGCGCCCGACATGGCGCCAGGCGTTGAACTTGCCGGAGTTGAAGGTTCAGGGGCGGCAGCGCGCCTGGTTGCCCGAGAATGCCAGACCACAAACAGCAACGCAACTGCGAGCGCGGACACGAGAAACGCAATACGAGTACGCATGAGCATACGTTTGTAATAGACATGATTGCACGACGATCACCGGCGCCACGGTGCAGACTACTGGACGCTTCACGCCGCCATGTCAGGACACGGGTTGGGATGACATCAGACCGTCAGCGGTTGGCTGGCCGGATTACGATTCGCTGCGTGCTAAGTCAGAATACCTTCAGCTTCTCCCGTCAGCCTCCGATATTCGCGGTCACCTTCAGTTCAATCTTTGCGGCTACTTCAGCGACTCTGCGGTAGGACTGCAGCCTGTCTTCATGCTCGTAAGTGTCGGTCACGACGATCACCTCATCGGCGCCGGTTTCAGCGATCAGCTTCTCCAGGCCCGCCTTCACCGTCGCATTCCGATCCCACGATTGCCGCGCCCAACCTGCTCTCCACGGCCGCCCGCTCCCAATCACTCCATATCGGCTCCATAGAATCCACCGGGGGCAACAACTCAACCGGCTGGTTTCGGATCAAGCGCAGAAAACGCTGCTGCGGCGTGGTAAACAGCCGGCGAGCTTCCGCGTCCGTCCCCGAAGCAATGACCTGCACCGCCACCATGAGATACGGATTCCGCAGCGTCTCACTCGGCCGGAACTGCTCCCGGTACAGTCGCGACGCGCGCTTGCAGAAGCTCGGGAGCAAAGTGCGCCGCGAAGGCAAAGGGCAAGCCGAGCTTGGCTGCCAGGCGCGCGCTAAAGTCGCTCGATCCCAGCAAAGTAATAGGCACGTTGCTTCCCTGCCCCGGAATTGCCTTCACGATTTGCCCAGGCTTCTCCGGCCCCAGATACGTCTGCAGCTCCTGCAGCAACTCGGGAAATTCTTCCCCGGTCTGCCCCAAACCTCGGCGCAGCGCCCGCATCGTCTGAGAGTCGCTGCCCGGAGCGCGACCCAATCCCAAATCGATTCGCCCGGGATACAACGCGTCCAGCGTCCCAAACTGCTCCGCGACCACAAGCGGCGCGTGGTTCGGCAGCATTACTCCGCCGCTGCCCACTCGAATCGACGTAGTCGCCGCGGCCACGTGTCCAATCAGCACCGGCGTCGCCGAACAAGCCAGTCCAGAAATCGAGTGATGTTCCGCCAGCCAGTAGCGCGTGTAACCCCAGCGCTCCACGTTGCGTGCCAGATCGACTGAGCGGGCGATTGCACTGCCCGCAGTCTCGCCCGCTCGCATGCCCACCAGATCCAGTACAGAAACCGCTAAACCGTTTTGCATGACAGCTATTAGATGAACCAGGAGGGCGGGCGATGCGAACTTTACCGGCGGGAAGCGGCCCGAACCCACGCCGCCGGACAGTCTGGCGCAGGCCTACATTCAGCGCGAGGCAGGTTGAGGGCGCACAACCGGGTGCGCCCCTGCCCGCTTAGAAGGTAAATTTCAACGCGAACTGGATCAGCCGGGGTGGCTGAGCTTCCAGAATCTGATTGAAAGTCGGCGAGTTCATGTCACTGTCCGGAATACGGAAGTTGGTGTGGTTCAGGATGTTAAAAAACTCCGCCCGGAACTGAAGCTCCTTCGACTCCGCCACGCGAATGTTTTTGAACAAGGAAAAGTCCCAGTCTTCGTATCCAGGTCCCTGGGCGATGTTGCGGCCCGCCGAGCCGAACTGCTGCACCGGAGAGTTGGGGTCTTGAATAATTCTCTGAAAGGCATTTGGGTTGAGCCATTGCGCTCGGGTTTTCGGTCCGTCGTTGGGATTCTGTCCGGCAACCACGTTCGGCCGGTTGGAGAAGAATCCGCTGATCTCCGGCGCTGATCCCTGCACCGAGAAATCATTGCCGTCGAAGACGGTAAACGGAGTGCCCGTCATCGCAGTCACGATCCCGTTCACCTGCCAATTGCCGAGATCTGTTGATACCAGCCGTGAGGCTGCCGCCAGAACGGCAGGCTCCACTGATAGCTCAATACGAATCGGTGACGGGCGTCGAACAGGGAGCGGCCTCGCTCGGCATTCACGTCGAAGGGATTTTGCGCCAGGTCATTCTCCCCAGCCAGGGGCTTAGACGCGGAACCGGTCAGGTTAAAACGAGAAGAGTCGTCGATGGACTTGGAGTAGGTGTAGGAAGCCAGGAAACGAAATTCCATGACTGAAACGCTTCTTGAGGCTGGCTTCCAAAGCGTTGTACGAAGAATTCGCAATGCCTGTAATCAGACCCGTGGAAGAGTAAGTGCAACTGCTTTCCGGATCGGCCAGCGTGCATCCGGAATGAATCCGCCGCTGGTCTGCGTTGCTGGAAGTAGATATTGGGTCGCCGCCGGCGTCCACGCCGGGAATGTAAATGGCCGGGTTGCCTTCAATCATGCGCGGCAGCTTGGTTCCCTTTGTGCCCACATAGCCGACTTCGAATAGCATGTCCGATCCGAAAGACCTCTGAATATTCAGATCCCAGTCCTGTGTATAGGGCAGGGGCAGATTCGCAGCCAGTGTCAAGTTGGTGAGAGGTTTGGAGAACTGGCCACTGATGGGAGGATTGCCGTCCGAATGGATCCGCAAAATCGGGCGTGCTTACTTGCGGAGTCTGTAGAAATGGTGGCGCGCTGATCGGCGACTGCAGCGGCCCACCTTGTCCGGTGTAATACGGTTCATAAAAAATTCCGTACGCGGATGTGACCAGCCACTTGGCGGTTCCCGTCGGGTCCCAGGCCAAGCCTACTCTCGGCGCGAAGCCTTTCATGAAGGTGGGGATCAAGCCCGCGGGGACGCCCTTGTCTCCCGGATAGAGCAAGCCGTTGGGAGCGTCGGGCATGACAGTGGACTGTCGGCCGGGAATCCAGAGCGTTTGCCGGTTCTTGATTTCTGTGTAGGGGAAAGGCAGATCATAGCGCAGGCCCAGGTTGAGGGTCAGGCGCGATGTGGCCTTGAAGGTGTCCTGCACGTACGAGTTGACCGCGTTTCCTCTGATGCCGCGCTCAAAATCACCCAAGCCCTGCAGAAAGACGACTGGTTGACCAAACAGGAAGCTGGCAAAGGCATCGGGCACGACCGGAAAACCGCGCAAAAACGAAGAAGCCATTGGTGGCAATGCCCTGCAGCGCGTTGACCTGCAAGCGCTCGTATCCGCCTCCGAATTTGAGCTCGTGACGGCCACGCACCCAGCTTAGAGACCCGGAGTAGTCAAAAGCATTCTCATAAGTATCGCGCGGCCCGGTAATGGGGTTGCCGATGGTGGTGTACCCGGCTATCTGGATGGAGGGCGGACCTACAGCGATATCCAAACTGGGTTTGTACTGGAATCCAAGTTCAGCGGGGGTGGTCGGATTGATGTGCTCGCCAAAGAGGAATTTGTTTCTCAAGTAAGAGAAACGGAAGACGCCGATGACATTGGGAGAGAAAGTGTGAGTCTCCTGGGCAACGAAATTTTGTGCCCGCTGATCTTGCCCCACGGGAAAGCCGGGCACGCTTGCTCCGGAAGTCGGGATGGGATTGAATTGCGTTCCGTCAATGATGGAGTAGCGGAAGTTTAGAATGTCGGAGGGTGTCAGATAGTGGTCGATCTTCACTCCTCCCTGGTTCGAGTCCTGGCGCACAACTTGCGTCGAGGTGAAGACATTTAATCCGTTGTTGGGGAACGGAATATATTGCAAGAGGTTCTGCGTCACCGGGTTGGTCTGGGTCGCCACGGGATACTGGTTATTGGGATAGGGCTGGTTGAGGAACACATTGAAAAGCTGGTGGTTGGGATTGTTGCAAAAGCCTGCCGCTAAAACCCTCAGGGCAAAGCGCCGAGAAATCACCTTGCCGCTCGGCCAGCGACGGCACCGTTGACGAGTCCGTTTCCCCCTGGCGATTACGGAAACCCTCGAAGTATGCGAAGAAGAATGTCTTGTCTTTGCGGATCGGTCCGCCGAATGTCCCGCCAAACTGGTTCTGCTTCAGAGGCTCCGTGGTGGCCGCGAAGTAGTTGGTGGCGTCAAAAAGATCATTCCGCAAGAATTCCCAGAGCGCTCCGTGAAACCTGTTGCTTCCCGAGCGAGTGATGATGTTAGTAGTCGAACCCAGGCTGTTTCCGAACTCAGCGCTGGCATTGTGGGTAAGAATCCTGAATTCGGTAATCGCGTCCACCGGCGGCTTGAGCACGAAGCCGCCATCCACGCCGTTGAAATTGTTCGCACCATCGATCAGGAAATTGTTCGACTCCGGCCGTTGGCCATTGACGGCATAAGCTTGTCCCGCACGCAACGATCCACCGGCTTCAGCCAGACCGGGGGTAAGGGGCACGACTCCCGGCTGCAGTAGACCGAGCTGGGTAAAGTTGCGGCCATTCAGCGGCAGGTCCACAACTTCGCGCTCTGAGACCGTCTTGCCCAGGCTGGTCACTGTGCCCTGAATCAATTGAGCATCCGCATTCACTTCCACCACCTGACTCTCCGCGCCCACGGCCAGATGCACCGGAATGGTGGCAGTCTCATTTACGTTGAGGATGATGCCCTGCTGAATATATTTCTGGAAGCCCTTGGCTTCGACTCGGAGTTCGTAATGACCGACCGGCAGTTCCAGCAGAATATAGGCGCCGGCATGGTCGGTCGTCGCGGTTCGCGTCAGACCAGTCTCGGTTTGTTTAGCCGCGACAGTGGCGTCAGCAACCACGGCGCCGCTGGGATCCGTCACCATTCCGCGAATACTTCCTGTGATCTGCTGTGCCCCGGCGCCGACACCTGCAATGAGTATTGCCAGCAGGCAAACCAAGCTTCTGAAACGAACCATGGGTTGCTTCTCCTTCTCGAAACGTTCTCTCAAGATTGGAAAGTACAGAACTTCGGCCGCGGAAATTTCGCAGCGCGAAAAACCCGACACAGAAAGTGCGGCGATTATTAGGGACTCGTATTAGCGGGTCAATAGTGTGAAAGGGTTACTCCGTCCAGCGGGCGCGAGAAATTACGCAAAAGAAGTGCGACCTGGAGGACATGCGACTGGTTGCGGAATGAGTACGACCGTCAATAAATCCGAGGCGTGGCCACTCGAAGCCCCGCAGCTCAACCTGCGCGCGATTTTACTGCGCCGCCGCGGCCGCTAATTGCTCCACTCCCGAGATGTTCGGCAACAGATCCGGCGGAAAGCCGTGACGCTCCTGCAGGTAGGCCGGGCTATTGTACGAAAGCCAGACCGCTCCCTGACCGTCTTCCCAGATCAGAATCTTCAGAGGGAGATCGATAGCGACGCTCGGTGCTGCCAGCATTAAAGGTGTACCCGCTTTGGGGCTGCCAAAGATCAGCAGTTTGGTCGGGCGCATTTTCAATCCTGCCTTTTCGGCCTCTCCGCTGTGATCGACCAGCGCGAACAAGCTCACTCCTTTCGCTTGCAGAATCCCCTTGAGCTTCTCGACCGTTTCATCCACGGAGTGATTGCTGCGTTTGTCGATGATGCCGTTGCTTTTGCCGGACGTCATGGACATCTCCTTGCTATTTTCGACATTCGCTGGCGGGAAACAATTTTGGACAGGTTGGTGCCGCGTGCCGGAATGTTTAGACATGAGGCGCTTGGCGTCGCTCCGGCGCCGGCTCGGCGTTTTTATTTCTGCGGCGACGTCCCTTTGGTGACCTGCTCGTACCAGAGGCGGTGATGGGTTCTCGCCCAAGTCGTGGTAACTTCTCCTCGAATGATCGAGGTGAAGCCGCCGCGGACCATGGCCGTGCCCATGTAAACATGAATGATGAAGCCGCCGATTGTCGCCAGCGCCGCGACTACGTGAACCGTGACCGCCAGATACCGCAGCCAGCGCAGACTCCACGGGATGGATTCCACGAACCACAGCCCCAGGCCAGAAATCACCAGCAGGATCACGCCATAAAACATCAGCCAGAAGAACAATTTCTGGCCATAGTTGAAGCGGCCGATCGGGCGGCAGCTTCTCATCCTCGTTTTCGATGTAATATTTGATCGCTTTCGACCAGCGCCGGTCCGCGTCGGTCGTCTGCATGTCGCGATGCCACATCTTGTACATCCAGAACACGGACAGCGTGAAGCCCAGGCCAAGCCAGGGATGCCAGAAGCGAGCCGTCGGGCCGCCGCCCACCAGAGTAGCCAGCCAATACATATAAGGAGACCAGAAGGCCAGGCCGGTGATCAGGCAATAGATGTAGGTGAATGCGGCGAGCCAGTGATGAATGCGCTCGCTAAGCGTATAGCGAAGAATGTGGCCTCCGGTTTCGCCAGCGGTTCGTCGGGAGGAAATGACCTGCGAGGTGCTCACGGCTTTCCTCCCTTCTCATCCGTCGAATCATCGTGCTTCGTGGCGTCCACTTCCTTGGGACCGAAGCGCAGGTAATGCAAAGTCACGCCAACGATGCCGCCCAGCATGGCGAGATTTCCGATCCACTTCGCCGGCCCTTTCCAGAAGCGCACCACCCACGGAATATGAGGATCTTTCGGCAGCCCGCCATATGCCTCGGGATTGGTGGCATCGTGCAGCACATAGATGACGCCTGTTCCGCCCACGCCCGCCGGATCGTAGACGCCGGCTTTTTCGAAGCCGAAGTTATCGCGAAGTTGGGTGGCGCGAGTCTCCGCCAGATCCTTCATGTCCTCCTTGGTGCCAAAATGCAGACAGCCCGTAGGACAGGACTTGATGCATGCCGGTTCCAGTCCTTCGCTCACCCGGTCAACGCAAAGCGTGCACTTGAACATCTTCTTGGTCGCCGGATTGAACTTGGGAATATCGAACGGGCAGCCGCTGACGCAGTATCCGCAGCCAATGCAATTCTGCTGCTGAAAATCGACAATTCCGTTGGTGTATTGCACGATGGCGCCGTCGGCGGGGCAGGCCGCGAGGCAGCCGGGATCGGCGCAGTGCATGCACTGATCTTTGCGCATCAGCAGGCTGACGGTGCCGTCGGAGTTCTCGTGCTCGTTGAACTTGATCAGGTTCCAGTACTTCCACGTCGTCTCCGGCATGGTCTGGTAGCTGTTGTCGAACACTGGTGTCGGTGAACTCGTACCCGTTCCACTCGAGGCAGGCGACTTCACAGGCTTTGCAGCCGATGCAGGTGGTGGTGTCCACCAGTTTGCAGACCTGATAGTCGCGCTCCACGCCGTCGCCGGGAGCGACTCCGGCGTGGCCGGATATTCTGCGGATTGCCAATGTCGCCTGACTCATGAGCTACCCCATTGGGTAATTGAGTAATTGGGTAATTGAGTAATTTGAAATCTCAAAGTTGAGCGTAGCAGTTTTCAAATTACACAATTACCAAATTTCTCAATTACTCAATTCTCTTCACGCTTTCTCCAGCTTGACCAGAAAGCCCTTGAACTCGGGAGTGAATGCGTTGGGATCCACAACCGTCGGCGAAAGCCGGTTCAAGATCGTCCTCGCATTCCTTGTCTTCGTCTTCCTGAATGCCGCGATAGCCCTGATGGATCGGAATGCCGATCTGGTAGACCTTCTTGCCGTCAATCGTCATCGGCTTGATGCGTTTGGTGACGAACGCCTTGGCGACGTAGTAGCTCCGCGCGCTGGTGACCTTCACTTTGTCGTTGCCCTTGATGCCCAGCTCCGCCGCCAGTTCCACCGGAATCTCGACGAACGGTTCGGGAATGAGCTGCACGTTCATCCGATTGTTCTTGGTCCAGTAGTGATAGTGCTCGGTCAGCCGGTAGGTGGTGCAGATAATATTGAAGCCGTCGCCCGGCGTGGCGTACTTGTCCGCCGCCGTCTTCAGCTTCTTGACCACGGGACTGTTCGACTGGTTCGGATGCAGCGCATTTTGCACCGGACTTTCGATCGGTTCGTAGTGCTCCGGAAAGGGCCCATCGTTGAGCCAAACGAAGAGGCGGCCCAAGCCCTCCTGGTTCATGATGAACGGGCCCATGTGGTCTTTGGGCGGAGAGTCGGCCTTGAAGTCGGGCACATCGTTGCCCACCCACAACTGCTTGCCTTCGTCCCACCATACCTGCCGCCGCGACGGATCCCACGGCTTGCCCTCCAGATCGCAGGAGGCGCGGTTGTACATGCCCGCGGCGGTTCGCCGGCCACGACCACGCCCAATTGAGATAAAAGCCGAGACCCGACGGATCGTCAGTTCCGCGACGCTGGGTCATTGCGCCCGCTTCCGTCCAGGAGCCGGAATACAGCCAATTTCCGCAGAGGGTGGTGCCGTCGTCCTTCAGCCAGGCAAAACCCGGCAGTTGCTGGCCCGCCTTGATGACCTGCGCGGTCTTCGGATCGGTCAGATCGGCGAGCGCCTTACCGTTAATCTCTTTTGCCAGGTCCGCCAGCGAGGGATTGCTGCGGCGTAGTGTATGGCCACCAGGCATTGAGAATCGGATCCGGGAACTTGCCGCCTTCCTTCTTGTACAGTTCGCGCACTCTGAGAAAGATTTGAGCCACGATGTCCTGATCCAGGCCGAGCCTCGCCCGGAGGAGGAACAGCGACGTTCTTCCATTGCAGCCAGCGAGCCGAGTTGGTCATCGATCCATCTTTTTCGGCGAAGCCGGCGCAGGGCAGCCGATAGACCGTAGTGTTGATGGTCTTCATCTCCTCGGGCGTAATCCCTGGCGACTTCCAGAATTCGCTGGTCTCGTCCGGATAGATTTCACCAACCACCAGCCAATCAGCTTTCTTGAGTGCGTCGATGTTTTTCTGCGAGTCCGGCCCGATGGCGACGCCGTTCATGCCGAACGCGAACATCCCTTTCACCGAGCCGCGGTACATGTTGTCCCAGATCTGGGTCCAGGAATAATTGCGGTCCACCTTCGGCAGGTAATGGAATGCCCAGTCGTTTTCCTTGGTCGCGGCCGGCCCGTACATCGCCTTCAGAAACGACACCGCGAACTTGGGAGTATTGGAGTAGTAGTTGAACGAATCCCATCCTGCCGGTTTAACCGTCAACGGAGTAATGCGATCAATGTACGTCTTGAAATCGGTGTCGGCGGGAGCCGGCACCTTCAGGTATCCGGGCAGGCTGTCGAAGACTCCCGCCATGTCGGTGGCGCCCTGAATGTTGGAGTGGCCGCGCAGAGCATTCACGCCGCCTCCGGCGCGCCCCACGTTGCCCAGAAGCAGCTGCAACATGGCCGCGGTGCGAATAATCTGCGTGCCGTAACTATGCTGCGTCCATCCCACCGCATAAATCACCGTGGCGACCTTCTTCATGTCGCCGTCTTTGCGGACGGAGGTAAACATGTCCGCGGCCTTCAAGAATTGATCTTTAGGAATTCCGGTGATGCGCTCCACCATCTCCGGCGTGTAACGCGAGTACTGCTGCTTGAGTAGCTGGAAGATGCAGCGCGGATGCTGGAGAGTGAGATCGTAGGCGACCTTCTCCGGCATGAGCGGGATCGGGAAGGGAGGTTTGGCAGTATCGACCGCGGGCCTTCTGAGCAGGCCAGCGCTTGGCAGCACTTGCCGCTCATATCGCCACCTACCGCGTAGTTCCACGTAGTTCTGTCGTAGGTTTGCGTGGCGGGATCAAATCCAGAGTAGAACCCGTCCTCCGGCAGTTTGAAACCCTCAGCCACCATGAGCGGAGCGCTGGTGTAATTGAGCAGGTAATCCTTGGCTATGCGGTTATTCTGGATGACGTAGTTGATCAGCCCGCCCAGGAATGCAATATCAGATCCGGCGCGAATCTGAAGGAAAAGATCTGAGGTCGACGCGGTGCGCGTGTAGCGCGGATCGACCACGATCATCTTAGCATTGCGGGTCTTCTTGGCTTCCATGGCCCACTTGAAGCCACAGGGATGATTCTCGGCAGGGTTTCCGCCCATGATCAACATCATGTCGGTGTTCTTGATGTCGATCCAGCCATTCGTCATGGCCCCGCGTCCAAATGTTGGTCCCAAACTTGAGACCGTGGGGCCGTGTCAAACCCTGGCCTGGTTTTCTATATAAGTAAGCCCCAGGCTGCGCATGGTCTTGACGACCAGGTAGTTGAACTCGTTGGTATCGGTGCATCCACCGGTCCACGCGATGCCTTCGCAGCGGTTCACGGTGTGTCCCTGCGCGTCTTTCTCGACGAATGAGGCGTCGCGCGTCTTCTTCGTCCAGCGCGCAATCTCATCGAGAGCTTGCGGCCACTGAATATCTTCCCAGTGATCCGAACCGGGCCGGCGCACCTGCGGCTTGAGCAGCCGCCGCGGATTCAGGATGTCCTGCTCGAGCGACGCTCCCTTCGGACACAGCGTGCCGCGATTGATGGGATGATCGGGGTCGCCCTCGACGTGGATCACCTGCGGCGTCACGTTCTTCGCTTTGTCGCCAATCGTATAAATGAGGACGCCGCAACTCACCGAACAATAGGGACACGTGGATCGCGTCTCGGTGGCGCGCGCAATCTTGAGTTCTTTCAATTGCGCAACCGCGGGAGTCAGATCAAATCCCAGGAGAGAGACAGCCGCGCCACCAGTCAGCGCACCTTTGAGGAAGGTTCTGCGGGAGAGTTCCATCGTGTCCTCCAATCACTTCGTTCGCAATTGGTGACGACCGCCAAAACAACGCGGCCGGACCGCGCCCTAAACTTGCAGGAGAATATAGTCTCGCAGCGGGTCGATGGTCAATCCGAGGAAGGTTGTAGGACCGCATGTGGCGCCAGAGCCATGAAACTTGCCCGCCGCGAATCGAAGCCCCATAATCGCCCGGTGGCCAAGAATCCCTGGCAGCAACGCATCCGGCGCGCCGAACAACTGGCCGCGCAGCACCCCTTCGCGGCTGAGATACTTGGCTTCTATGTCGACGTTGCCCGTTTCCAGCAAGGACTCGGCCAGAAGTTCGAGCTGGTTTCCGCGGGCTCTTCCGCGCGCCTGTCTGACTCGCCGGAATTTGCCGAACTTCTCGCCAGTTTCCCGACATTCCTGCGTTTAGTCGAAGAAAAGGCACCCGCTCAATTCGCGCAAATCGCTAAAGCTGTCCGCGACTCCCCGTCCAGTTCATGGTCGGAGCTGCTGAACCACTCCTGGGGTAACCACGACGCGCCTGACATCTCCGACGAATTCCTCTCCATCGCATTTCTCCAGCCTTACGCGGAATCGGTCCGCTCCAACGCTCGATTGCAACTCGAGGGCTATACCCATCCGCTGTGCCCGTTCTGCAATCGCAAGCCTGCCTTCGGTGTTCTGCGCCAGCAGGGCGACGGCGGCCGCCGCAACCTGCTTTGCGGTTTCTGTCTCTGTGAGTGGGAATTCCGCCGCGTCGTGTGTCCGGCGTGCGGAGAGGAAGACCAGGCCAAGCTTCCGGTCTACACCGCTGCTCAATTTCCCCACATTCGCGTGGAGTCCTGCGACACTTGCCATACCTATATCAAGTCTACGGATCTCACCAAGAACGGATTGGCCGACCCCCTGGTCGACGAACTCGCGTCCGTCCCGCTTGACCTCTGGGCGCAAGAGCACGACTATGCCAAACTTCGGCCTAACCTTTTCGGAATGTGAGTGAATCAATTCTCGAGCCAGAAAAGGGATTCCCACCAAATCAATTCCAATCCGAATTGCACCTGCCGGGACGCGGTTGAAGTGCTGCGATTTGATTGACGGAAGCAGGGCGCGATTGTACGATTCCGCTCGAAATGGCCAGCAATGCAAAACTCGGAATTCCAAACCAGGCGATGATAAATCTCCGCGTGTGACATGACGGGTGACATGAAAAGACACTTCTCGCTCCTAGCTCTGCTCTTTGCCCTGGTACTGAATGTCCGCTCTGTTCAAGGTCAGCAACTGACCGTTCAGAACGAGTCCGGAAAACAGATCGCATTGAGCCGGAGCGATATTGAAGGCCTTCCCCATGTCCAGGCAACTGCCGGCACACCCTCCGATCCCATTACCTACGAAGGGGTTACGCTTAAGAGCGCATTAGAGAAGGCTGGAGTCAGTTTTGGAGAATCGCTGAAAGGTAAGCGGCTCGGTTTTTGTCTGATGGTCCAGGCTGCGGACGGTTATCGCGTGGTCATCGCGTTGCCTGAATTGGACCCAGCCTTTACTGACAAGCGAATTCTGCTCGTCTTCCTACGCAACGGGAAACTGCTGGACGAAAAGGAAGGCCCGTATCGCGTCGTGATACCAGACGAAAAAAAGATGGCCCGCTGGACAAAACAGGTCACCTTATTAAAAATCGTGGACGTGCCTTGACGCGGTCAGTCCTTTTGAATCATGACTTCGGTGGACTTGATTACAGCGCTGACCGTGTCGCCCTTCTTGAGCTTCAGTTCGTCGGCGCTGCGGCGGGTGATCGTACTCTCGATCAGGTTGTCGCCTACTCGCACCACCACGTGGGCCATGACATCGCCCAACAGAATTTCTTCAATTTTTCCGCGCAGTTTATTTCTAGCTGAGATTGGCATGTTCTTATTATAAGCGCCAAGTGCGCCCCTCCCCACCATCCTGAAACGCCCCGGAATGTTCCAATTCACTCGATATTCAAGAGATTTTCATCTGTTGTTAACAATAAGTGACTAAAGTCTGGGTCCTGTCCTCACTCTCGTTCAGGAGCAGTTCCCGTTGGGGCTCCCGAAAAATGAGTGCATCTTGATGTCTCTACGGAGGAAAAATGAAGAAAGGCATGGCTTTGGCCTTGTCTCTTGCGCTCGCCACCGGTGCATTTGCAGCCCCGGCCCCACAAAGTACATCCGCGGCCAGCCACGAAAAGCTGTAAAGAAAAAGGCCGCCAGCACCACGAACGCTCAAGTATCTGCGCCGCCTGGAAGAAATGCAGCAAGCGATCGGCGCACAGCAACAGCAGATCCAGCAACTCAATGAGGAATTGCAAACGCGCGATGCTGTAATTCAACAACTCCAGCAGCAGTCGAGCCAGACCCAAAGCACCGCCGGTCAGGCTGAGCAGAAGGCGGATACGGCGCTTTCGCAAACTGCGGCACAGCAGCAGATTGTCGCGACCACCCACAGCTGATGTCACTGACCTGAAGGACAACCTCACCAACACTGCGCAAGCGCTCCAGGAGACGCAGAAGTCCATCTCCGAGAGCCCGGTGGCGATCCGCTACAAAGGAGTCAGCATCACCCCGGTGGATTCGTAGCGGCAGAAACGGTGACCCGCCAACGGGCCAATGAAGCCGACATCAACACCCCGTTTAATAGCATTCCGTACCCGGGGAACGCACTGGCCCATATTGGCGAGAATGCTTTCACGGCGCGTCAGTCCCGGCTTGGCCTGCTTGCGGAAAGCAAAGTCGGCAACACCAAATTGACCGGATACTGGGAAGCTGATTTTCTTGGCACCGGTGTAACTTCCAACAACCGGCAGAGCAATAGCTACGTACTTCGCCAACGGATTCTTTACGGGCAAGCCGCATTTCAGAGTGGCTGGATCGTGACGGCGGTCAGCAGTGGTCTTTGGCGACGGAAACCAGAAAAGGAATTACAAACCGCCAGGAAGTACTTCCGTACACCATTGACTCGCAATATCAAGTGGGCTTCAGCTGGGAGCGGCAGTACGGCTTCCGCGTGGTCAAAGACTTCGGCGGCAAGTTCGCTCTTGGCCTTTCCGTAGAAGGACCGCAGGCAACCATCGGTGGAAGGGGATTTTCTCTGGCTACAACAACGACCGTGGGGACTGCTTCAGTTGCCACCACCGGAAATGCCTTCGTCTTTGGTCCGGGGAGCGGCGGCGGTCTGTATAACTTCGTCGACACGACCGGATACTCCTTCAACAAAACGCCTGACATCATCGTCAAGGCGGCGGCGGATCCCGGGTTCGGCCATTACGAAGTGTTCGGCATTCTCAGTACGTTTCGTAATAGAGTTTATCCCTGCGGCGTAGTGGGCACGAATGCCAAGGATACAGCTCCTCCGGCGACCCCCACGACACTTCCTTGCTCGGTGAACGGTTCCACTGCGCCGAGTTCAATCGGGGCGTTTGAAGATACACGGGTGGGTGGTGGTCTCGGAGCAAGCCTGCGCGTTCCTGTGTTTACGAAGAAGTTGGAGTTCGGTCTCCAGGGAGCCGCGGGAGATGGCATCGGCCGTTACGGGTCAGCACAGATTGCTGATCTAACCCTCCGCCCCGACGGTACCCAAGCGTTGATCCGCTCGGCTCACGGCTACGGGGGATTCGAGTTCACACCCAACCCCGAAGCTGCAACTCTACGCTTACTACGGTGGAGAGTACGGATGGCGCACGGCATATAAGGGGTACGACAGCATTACGATCACCAAGACGCCGGCGATCCCGGCCACCGCCACGACTCTTGCCATTCCCGCCACAACGACTGACCGCGTTCAAGCTAAATCAGATCGGCGGATACGGTTCGCCATTCGCTAATAATACGGGTTGCAGCACGGAAAATCCGCCGTCCAATCAACTTACTCCGTCCGGCGGCGGCACCTGTGCGGGCGACACTCGCCTCATCATGGAGGGAACCATTGGGTTCTGGCATAGGTTTTACCAAGGACCCAAAGGCGGGTTTCGCTGGGGGCTTCAGTACTCCTACTTTACCCGCAGCGGCTGGTCGGGGAACAACGGCACAGCAATCAGCATTTCGCCCAAGGCCGTAGACAATATGGTGTGGACCTCGTTCCGCTACTACTTGCCGTAGATCGCTTTCAGCTTTGTGGTCAGTTTTCCGGCGTGGCGCTAAGCCCCACGCCGGAAACTTCTTCGTTGCGCTCGACAGGCGATCTGAGTCCCAACCTGTAACGTACAAGGACGTACGAAAAAGGCTATGCAAACCCAACCCATGGAAACTTCGCTCTTTGAACTGCTGGGCAACACCATCAAGCAGCTCGAAAAAATAGAGGATGATCCGAAGACTTTAACTTTCGTTGCCCGGAGACTGGGCAACATCGTTAAGCACATGAAGGATCTCCGCGAAGATTTGCAGCCGCGGGGAGCACACTCCGGCAACCCGCGTAATGCAGAGACGAACGACCGGCCACCGCATCGAGTCGATACGTTTCGTTAGCGGAACGACTATTGCCCTGTTCATCACCACTGTAGCCGAACCCGTAGCATTGACCTGGCAGAACGGTCCAGAGCGATTGCTTTGTGGCGGCTTGGTGTGTAGGCTCTTTCCGCACTGTCCGGCCTCGAGCATCCGTATCGCAGTCTCTCGGAAATTTCAGTCCGACTTCTCGAGGCAGCCGACTCTCAGTTAAGTGCACAGGAGGCCGCGCAATGGCTGCGTCCTCAGGGGAGGAAACGGCATGAGCGAATCCGACAAGCGTTATGAGGCCGACAAAACCGAGTGGGACCGCATTGCCGAAACGCGGGAATTCAAAGACCTTATGGCCGTCAAGAAGACCTTCATCGTTCCGGCCTTTGTATTCTTCCTTGTCTACTACTTTCTGCTGCCGATCCTCGTCGGATACGCCCCCGGCATTCATGTCGACCAAAGTCATCGGCGTAGTCAACCTCGCCTACCTGTTCGCGCTCTCGCAATTCTTCATGGCCTGGACCGTTGCCTGGCTGTATGTCAGAGCGGCCAACAACTTCGACAAGCTCGCGAAGGACATCATCAAGGAAGCCGAAGAGCCAAGTCCAGAACGGGCAGGAGACCAGGTAAATGTCGACCCCACTCGTGATGTTCCTGATTTTCATCGCCATCACTGTCGGGATCACGTACTGGGCTTCGAAACGCTCCGCCGGCAGCAGCGCCTACTTCGCCGCCAGCCGCCGTGTCACGGGATGGCAGAACGGCATTGCCGTCGCCGGCGACTACATGAGCGCCGCTTCCTTCCTCGGCATCGCCGGCATCATCGCCTTTCAGGGATACGACGGTTTCATGTTCTCGGTGGGATGGCTGGTCGCTTATCTCACGGTTTTGCTGGTCGTCGCCGAACCTCTGCGCAACGCCGGCCGCTACACCATGGCCGACGTCCTCGCCTACCGCCTCAACCCGCGCCCGGTGCGCGCCATGGCTTCCATCAGCACCCTGACCGTCAGCACCTTCTACATGATCGCGCAGATGGTCGGCGCGGGCGCTCTGGTCACGCTCCTGCTGAAAGATTCCGGTATCAGCTACCGCACCGCCGTCATCGGCGTCGGCGTTCTGATGATCGCCTACGTGGTCTTCGGCGGCATGCTTGCCACCACCTGGGTGCAGATCGTCAAAGCCATTCTGCTGATGGGCGGCACCATCCTGCTCAGCATCCTGGTCATGGCTCACTTCCATTTCAGTCTGGGCGACTTTTTCAACGCTATCGGCCACGTCACCTATCACGACAAAGGGCAAGTGGTCGTCAAAGACTTTCTCCAACCCGGCCTCCGCTACAAGCCGCCATACGGAGCCCTCGAACTGATCTCCCTGGGACTTGCGCTGATCTTTGGCACCGCCGGCCTCCCCCACATCCTGGTTCGTTTCTATACCGTGCCCGATGCCAAGACCGCCCGGCAGAGCGTCGTTTGGGCGATGGTTCTGATCGGCAGCTTTTACATCATGACCACTTTCCTGGGCTTTGGCGCGGCCACCATCGTCGGACGTGACTTCATCTCAACCCACGGTGGCACCAACATGAGCGCTCCTCTGCTGGCTCAGGCGCTGGCCGGGAACATTTTCTTCGCGTTCATCTCCGCCATCGCTTTCGCGACCATCCTGGCCGTGGTCGCGGGCCTCACCATCAGCGCCTCGACTTCCTTCGCCCATGACCTCTGGACCAACGTCATCCACAGGGGTGTCGAGCGCAAGCCAGGCGAGGAAGTGATGGTGGCGCGCATTTCGGCCTTCGTTGTGGGCGCGGTTGCGATCACCATCGCGATCGTGCTGGGTCCTACCGCCAACGTCGCCTTCCTGGTGGCTTTGGCGTTTGCGGTCGCAGCCTCGGCGAACCTGCCGGTGATTGTGCTCTCTATCTTCTGGCGCAGATTCAATACCACCGGCGCGGTCACTGGCCTTGCTGTTGGGCTGCTTGCTTCGATTGGACTGATCCTGGTTGGTCCCAGCCTGATGGCTGTCGATCCTCCAACGGTCACCGGCACCGCGCGCCACCTGATCCAGGCCAAAGCGTGGTTTCCGCTTGAGAACCCCGGCATCCTCAGCATCCCGCTCGGATTCCTCGGCTGCAATCCTGGGCACGCTGCTCAGCCACGAACCAAGCTCGGAGCACAAGTTCAACGAACTGCTCGTGCGCTCCAACACCGGTCTGGGCGCCGAGAGGGCAGGATCGCACTAGCTAGCACCGGTCTGTCGGAAGGCCAAACGGTTCTGGCGATCCGTCGCTCGATTGTCTGTTGGAACTCTTTCCATTGGCCAGCTTACGGGCAATCGCAATACCGCAAAGTCACAACCGAACCGCTGCTTGGCCCGGTGAAGTGGAAAACAAACAGGCGATCAAACTCATCTTCCTTGATCGGATCGACCGTGCCCGCTCCAAGTTTTTCAATAATCGCCGGCAGCGTGTCGGAGTGCGCGACAACCAGCACCGTCTTGTCGGACATGGTGCGCAGCTTATCTACCAGCGCCGCCGTATCCCGGTATTCGACGGTCACCGCCTTCAGGCCCAGCTTCTTGCTCAGCGGTCTGGCGGTCTGCTGGGTGCGGACAAATCCTGTGGCGAAAATCACCTGGATGCCCGCGTCGCCTAATGTATGAGCCAGACATTCAGCTCGCTTGCGACCCTGCGGGCTGAGGATCGCGTCCCTGGCCGTCGATGTTTTTTCGGCATGACGTACGAGAAAAACTGTTCCGCTGTTTTCTGGGTAGGCCGCAATCGACAGCCCCGCGATAAGAATTCCCAGCATGAAGAGATTGTGGAATCTGCATTTCGATCTGGTTTTCAAGTCTCCTCCGGACGTCTGCCTGTGATGCAGACCGTATCGCCAAACATAAGGATCAGTTTGAGCAAACCGCACAAACCCGAAGTCATCCTGAGGGACTTTTAGCCCCGAAGGATCTTGCGTATCGCCACGGAGCGGGCTCGGTGCACATCCGCTCCACGCAAGATGCTTCGCAAGCTCAGCATGACGCCTGGCAGAAGGTGGCGGAAGTCTGAACTGACGCACTACCAAAATCACGGTATCTTAACACTCTGCTTTTTACTGCCGATGGACTGCTTCCGATGTACTAGAATTGTGTCCCTGCCCTTTGCCTTTGATCCGGCATAAAGGGACGGCACGAAGAGCGTTGGGGATGCGAGGTGGGGGTGCCGTCCCTCGAGTTTTAGGATTCCAAAATAGCGTCCGTTGAATCGAACGTGTATCGGGCGGTCACCGTAAATTGCCGCTCGCGATCTTGTAGTGCCGCGGAAATCCGGAATATGCCGTAAAGAGCGTCTAGGCATTTCACTGTATGCCATTACTTAAATCGCTTGAGGGTCAACCTTGTGCTCCATGACCGCAGTATGATGACCGCAGTATGATCACGCCATGAGCACAACGATGAAATCAGCGCTCATAATTTCCGTGTGCTGCGCCGGGATGACCCTATCTTCGTGCGCACAGGACACCAAACC
The DNA here is from genome assembly GCA_963812465.1 of Terriglobia bacterium. Taxonomy (GTDB): domain Bacteria; phylum Acidobacteriota; class Terriglobia; order Terriglobales; family Acidobacteriaceae; genus JAIQFF01. Next base: position 12,269 of record CAWEVE010000020.1, on the reverse strand, counting down.
GGCTCCGCCGACGCCTATCGACGAGAAGAAGGTCGAGCTGGGTGGGACGCCGTGGAATCCGGAATGGGATGAGATCATCGAAAAAGCGCTGCCGCCCGAGATGCTCTCATCTCAGGTCCCTCGGGATGTCCGGCGATTCTGCCCGCGATTTTACGAAATGGGGGACACAGACAAACGCGCTTTCTGGGCCTACTTCTTCCAGGCGCTTGCCGGGGCTGAGGCTGGTCTCAATCCTAACGCCAGTGTCCGTCACACTCAGCCGGAGATCGTGAACCTGGACGAGGTTACCGGAGTGGCCATACGCAGCGAGGGATTGTTGCAGGTGGCTTACGCGGATCAGAAGCGTTACGGATGCGATTTCGACTGGCAAGCGGATCGGGCGCTAAAGGCAAAAGATCCGGCTAAAACCATCCTTCAGCCGAAAAACAATCTCGAATGTGGAGTGAAAATTCTCGTCAACCAGATGATTGTGCGGCACAAGCCGCTGCTGACGAGGTCCGCATACTGGTCGACGCTGCAACCGGGCACGCCGAGCTATCGTGTGTTCGTCAAGCAAATGACGAACCCGCCGGTTTCATGTGGTCTGCCGAGCCAGTCGCCCATCAACAAGTCGGCAACGACCAAAACTGTAAAGGACGACGCAGCCCGAGGTGAAACTCCCAAGTAGCTGACGCCAGGTATTTCGGTGCAAAATCATAAAGTAATACATTATGTCTTCGGGCGGTCAAATTCCTAGCGTACTTGAATTTCGTTTTCGGCCTGAAGTTGTTTCTCGCGACCTGTCGGGACTTCTCGAGAAATGGCAGGGCCCTTTGCGACCCTTCGCGGCGACTTGGCCGCTCGCCCAGAACCTTTTTCGAACTTGATGCATGCCGACGGTTTGTTGCCGGCCGTTCCCGGCTGGTCCTGTACGCGCGTTCCAGCAATCGATTCCCCGATGGTCGCATGCCGCAACGTGCTAAGCGGTCGGGTCGGTGTGCTGGAACAGCTCACAAAGTTTCCGACAGCCAGCCCTGCGATCAACAACAAGTACCTGGGTCTTCTCAACAACCGTCTGGCACCTGAGATCATGTACACAATTGTCTCAGCCAGCGCGCCTGATTACGATCAGGTAAAGACCTGACTTTGAGTGCGGCATTCTTTCAATACTCAGCCTGTCCTCTGCCTTTCCGGAAGCCCGCCGCGATCTCCCAAAGATGGTGTTCTCGTGCTCCCTGGCGTAGATCCGCAAAACCTGAGCGTGCAGATTCGCCGACTCTTCAAAAGACTGGGCATCGCGGGCAGCTTCCACACCCTACGCCATACGGCCGCGTCGTGGCTTGCCATGACCGGGACTGATCTCTACGTGATCGGCGGAATTCGCGAACACGAACTCATCGATCTAGTGATCAAGGTAAGGCACATTCCACGCGCAAGCGATGCGAATCAGTTCTCAACAAGTGGGTGGTGCCTCATTGGAGCACAGGAGAATCAATGAGGTGCGCACGGACAGGTTGGGCACTCTCTTATCGTGGAGGAACCTTTCCTATTGACTCGCCCATCGTACTGAATTCGTTATCGCGCAGATGGTCGCTGGTACTCGCCCGTCAGAATCGTACTGAGCCATTTCCGCGCTGCAAGGATTGAGATGACGATGCAGCCCGAAACCTTCCACTTCGCTCACGTACGTCCTCTAGTGACGGTGACTGGGCAGCCCGACTGAATTCCTCTGGTACTTCTGACAGGTTCCAAACGTTTGCTCCACCCTCATCGTAGCCTTCTCAGAGGCGGCTACTCCGGGGAGGAGCCCCAAAACGAAACGCCCCATAACTTAACCGAGTCTGGGGCGTTTCGTGCCAGGGACAGGTTCACTGCGAGAGTCATGTCCTCGGTTCGCGCGGGACTAGCTAGCTCAGTCTCTTTCATTCTCTGAACGTAAAGAAGCCAGTTTCCGCGCTAGTATTATCGCAGCCATGATACCCATGACCCGTTTACGGCATTAGTCCACTCCGATAATTTAGCATCTTTCGCTGTTTTTTCGCTGTCAAAGATTAGCTGACTTGTGTCGGGTGTTTCAAAATAGTTTACGAGAAGTGATCTTGCCTTGGAGGTGCGTTGAAGGGGCTGAATATTCTTCGTATAGAGGTTTCGGCATGGCGGGAACTCCCATTCGAACCCGCCACCGGGTTTGGTCGCCAACTGAGTTAACACATCCCGAAGGAGACCGACATGTCTGAACAAGAGCAACTTGAGTTGCTTCGCTCGGCCCTAGCGCGTGCCTACGAAGAGCGTCAACCGCTCCCGTTGAGGCTGATTAACACAGTAAAGGACCATAGCGTTCCTCGTATGCCGAGAAAGCCGATCATCATGAGTCTCAACATTGTCGACGGCGAAGCCACCTGTTCGTCGCACGTTCCTGCCGATGATAACCACTAGGTTAACCAATAATCTTGCCTTCGGAGGCGGCAGGAGTGTTATGAGTACGCTTTACGGTCTGGTATCCCGCAACAGCACAGGACAGAATGACAGATCAACCCAAATCAAGAAAGAGTTAGTAGAGCTGTTCAATGCACAGACGCTGTTTTATCGCAAAGGCGGTGCGTCAAAGCACACACAAGGTGAGATTGCGGAGTTCGAAAAACGCCGCGAGCGTGTTCGGGCACTGTTTGCCGAGCTAAAGCAAGCCGTTGCTGAACAACTATTGCTTTAACGCCCGCGCACGTTCGGCTTTGCCGCTGAGTGACGCGATTCTATTGGAAGGGCTGCTATGAGCAATGAAACTCTACCGAAGTGGCAACAACTCTTTGAACTTGCCTCGTCGGAAAAAGACCCTCTGAAACTGCTTGAAACAATCACTGCTGCGCGTCAGGCCATCTTTGATCGGGCTAACGCAGGAGTTCGCCACGTGGTAGTCATAGCACTGACCGCAGAAGGAATCCCCGCTACACTCAAGCTGACAATCGGAGCAAATCGCCGTTCCGCAGTCAGAGCATCTAGCCACGGCAGCCTTTCCGCACGGCATACCTGCGTCGCTGTCACTTAAGCTAAAGCATGAGTTCCTCGGCGAGGATCAAATAAGCGTCGTACATGATCATTAACGGGGCGGTGTTATAACTTTCGCCGACGCCATAAAGCTGCACTACCATCTTTGGAGTCTTTGCTTTGCCTGCGAGTGCGGCAGGACTACACAGAGCCGTAGGCAAGGCAATTGCAGACCGAACGACTAATCGCTTCATCTTTAGCCTTTTTACCCCTTTTTCTTCGCATTCACCTTCGCCCAACGCCGTCTCTGCGCAGCAGCTATTTTCTTCCGAGCAGCCACACTAAGCTTCCGTCGTTTACGACTAGGCTTCGTCCGACTATAGGCACTAGCAAACGCGCTGAGTGCCGCTTCGAGTCCAGACAACTGTTTCGCAACGCGATCTCGCTCCGTTTTCAACTGCCTTACGATTGAAGACAGGTTCGCCATGAGTCCCCCTCGGCATGAGATTGTAGCAGGCTCCATTGGGATTTAACGCTTCTTAGGGGTGGAGATGAGGGGCAGTCAGTAAATTCTCGCTTTCAGCCAAGCGCCTAATGGCGAGCCGAATGACGTGAATCATGCCGAGCCCGAGCTTCTCTTGCAGGCGGTCAATGAGGTGTAAATCTGAGTCCGTAAAGTGAACAGTCGTAGCCTTGAGTTTCTCGTTCTTCATCGCTCCTGATTGTCTCAACCGGACAACAGGACTGTCGTTGCCGAAGAGCAAGGAAAGACAGTCTGGGAAATTGCTATACGATATCTAATAGGTATCGTCGTGCGAAATAGTGAGTTAATTCGGCATCCCAATCAGGATGGTGATGGTACACAATACTTGATATCCAGAATGAGCATCTTCCCCTATCACGAGCAGTAGGCCAGCAGGCTAGACGAGGCAGAGGCAAGCCCAATCTGGATTCGTGACCTCCTCTGCCTCTGCTCCGAATCCGAAATGAATGTCTCGTCAAGCCCTTCGCGCAATGCATTAGAAGGGTTTGATTAATTGTAGGGTATGTCGCATAGGAGCAGGAGAACACTCGGGATCCAAAACCCAAAAACTGACACAGAGGAGATTAGAGGTAAGCTGGGGCAGAAGTCCGGGAGAGGAGACGAGGACGATGCCCAAGAAGGCCCACACGGAAGAGCAGATCGTGGCGGTATTGCGGCAGGTGGAAGCGGGAGCGCGAGTGGACGACGTTTGCCGCAAGGTGGGGATCAGCCAGGCCACTTACTATCTCTGGAAACGGAAGTATTCCGGGGTAGGGGTGAGCGAGTTGCGTGAGCTGCGGCAGTTACGGGAAGAGGTCGGACGGCTGAAACGGCTGGTGGCGGACTTGAGCCTGGACCGGCAGATCCTGCAGGAGATCGTATCAAAAAAGCTGTAAGGCCTCGTGCGCGTCGGAAGTTGGCGCGCTGGGCGCAGGAGGCCTATCGGATCAGCGAGCGGCACGCGGCGAGAGCTGGTGAAGCTGGCGATCGGGACGCTGCGCTACCAGAGCCGGAAGGTGTTCGATGAAGTGCTTGCGGCATCGTTTGCGGGAGTTGGCGGGAACGCACGTGCGCTACGGGTATCGGCGGTTGACGGTGCTGCTGCGGCGCGAAGGCTGGCACGTGAATGCGAAGCGCATCTACCGGCTGTACCGGGAGGAAGAGTTGATCGTGCGGACCAAGCAACGACGGAAGATGGCGCGACGACGGCCCGTCCCAAGCGGCGTCGCCACGCGACCCAACCAGTGTTGGAGCATGGACTTTGTGAGCGACAAGTTGGCGGACGGGCGTTCGTTCCGCATTCTGACGGTGGTGGACCAGTTCACGCGGGAGTGTGTTGGGTTGGAAGCGGATCGTTCGATGACAGGGATGAAAGTGGCGCAGGCGCTAGAACGCGCACAGCAGGAACGAGGCCACTTGCCCGAGAGCATCACCGTGGACAACGGCAGTGAGTTCTGCAGTCGTGCGCTGGAAGCCTGGGCGATGACCAACGAGGTGCAGTTGTGTTTCATTCGGCCAGGGCGTCCGGTGGAGAACGGATTCATCGAGAGTTTCAATGGCCGGCTGCGCGACGAGTGTTTGAACGTGGAGTGGTTCTCGTCGCTGGACGATGCGCGGCAGAAGCTGGCGAAGTTTCGCGAGCATTACAATCAGCGAGCGTCCGCACAGTTCGTTGGCAGATCGGACGCCCGCGGCATTCGCGGAGCTGCACCAGGGAAAAGCTAGTACATCGCTGGGGCGCGCACTCCAGAGTCTCTTGATCGAGCCTCTGGAGTGCGCGAAAACCGCGTCAACAGCGGAAGAAAGGACTTACACTGCCCAAAATCTCTAGCTTCGTTTGTGACAGAAAATGGGAGCGGTTCAGAAAAGGTTTGTCGTATTCTTATGTGAACGAAAACAGGGGGCAGGTCACCGCTCCCTGTAATGAGGAGTCTGAACTAGTAATCATGATCGAGGTTGTGATCGAAGAGATGCATGAGTCGGACTGAGTTCCTGACCGGAAAACGATTACGAGCGAGCCTTGGTTGGTATGGTAGTTCTTCAACTAGAACGAAATGCGCGCTCTTCCGAGTGCACGGATTAGTACGCTCGAAAAGTGGTTGACACCGCCGACATTGTCAGAAGGGCGATGTTACGCCAGTGAGTTCATTGTCCACGCGACCCGCCACCCCGAGACAGAACCCGGAAGGGGTGGGTTGGGGGCGTAGTTCGCAGAGGACTGCGCCGTCTAGGGCTGGCGCGGAGCAGCAAGCGCATTGTGGCCTCTGCATCTCGGTCGCAGTCAAATGACACGAGGCGTTCCAGCCCCAGGGTCCGCTCGCGGTCACCGCCATGCTAGTACCCCTGTCAAACCACACAGTAGGAAAGTTCTTGGTGTCGAGTTATTTCTGAAGGCGGGGATCAGAGAAATGACATTGCCGAGATACATCGAGCTGCAGTGGCAGCGAGGAGTGATCGAGCGATGGTTGAACTCACCCGACACTCCATTCGATGCGCGCTCAGGACTCCTTAATATGTTGAGAATGGTGAAAGAAGAGATAGAGAAGGAGAAGCTGGAAGCAGCCCGCAATTACCTTCGCGAGGACAATAGAATCTGATCGGGTAACGAGAATAAAAACTTGCGATTTTACGCCAATCAAGTAACCACAATTGACGTTTTTACCCTTCTCTCACAACGGGGCCACATCATCGGCTTGGAACAAAGCCAACGCCACTCTGGCGCAGAGTCTCAGGATAATTGGCTGGTTTCCACCCTTCGCGTTCGCTGTCGAAGGTGTGTCCAGAGTTTTGTGTAAACGACCCAGTGTTGTTTTCGGGGATGGGGCGCTGGGAAGGGGCATTTCCCCTTCCCCAGCCCATCTCTGTAGAAGCGGGTGCGCGTTCATTGCGTAATTCTCTCCAGGGCCGGCATCCGTTCCGGCCACAGAATCGTGAAGTGGTTGAGGGCTTCCCGCCAATGATGGATCGGCATGGTCCACTTCTTTGCCACCTGCCGAAGGGCAAGAAACAGCAACTTCAGCGCCGCTTCTTCGTTGGGGAATCCGCCGCGGGTTTTGATGATCTTGCGCATTGACCGATTCAGCGATTCCACACTGTTGCCGTCCCGCGCCAGAGAGAACAATCCCGCCGGGAGAACGAGTGACCCAGGTAGGGAAGACCGGATGGGACTTTTGCTTTTTGTCACTAGTGGAGGCAAGCTTAGGCCAACAGATAAGGATCATGCCACTAGTAATAGTTGCAGAGCCCCGGACACCCAGCGGTCTTCGTACACCCAGCGCTCTTTGTAGTGACTCTTCGCTGTGTGAGGATTCGCACACGGTGAGCCGACATTGTTATGGAATCAATTTCACTCACAACTCGCATGACCACTGCCACGGAGAGTCTCAAAGGGTCGTAGTTGGTAAACGCTTTCCATGAGAAGGCCGGTGGGAGTCAAGGGGATTCGTTTTGGTATTTGTTGGTCACGCTGTTTGTTCCCCGCCGAGTTGCCACTTTCGCCACCCTTCCATCCGCACTCTTCGATGAGCGCTTTGGTTCGCTCGGTGCAAGTTGGGTGTTCTCGTTTCAGCCGGTGCTGCCACCTGACACTTGAACTCTGATGGTTGCGCTTGCGCAACGACGAGTTTCAAGGCTTTCCTTAGCATCTTCCTGCACCCTTCGCTGATCGAAGGGTCTTGCAGTCCGTCCTAGTGTTCCATTGAAAGCACTAGATCACCCGGCAAATGAGGAGAGCGCGTCGGTCGCATGGGCAGAAATCAGAAAGTGATCAACGAAATCCAGAAAAGAGTTGATGACATCCAAACCGAGGCCACGCGACTAATGGTATTCGTTCAAAGCTATCCCGATGCAGTTCAAAGGGCCCGTCTCAAGAATACTGCCAAGGTGATATTTAAGAGGGCCATGGCAATTGAGAGTTGCCTAATCCTACTGAGGCCGACAAACAGTCGCAGACGCAAAGGACCCCATGGGTAGAAGGTCAGTCCACCTGTTGACTGCGCCAGCGCAATGACCGCTCCAATTCTTAAACTCGATTGTTGTGTGATGGCATCCGTCATTGTTGATTCAGCACACCTAGATTCGCGAACCGTTTTCTCAAAAGACTATTTTTCCGGGTGATTTGTACCTCGTCACGATCGGCCCTACGCGCGCTGCTGCAAAACAAGCGTTGTCCGCATTCAATGAAGAAGTCAGCATCTTTGTCGGATCCACACGCAACTCGTCTGCCATCCCAACGGACCAGGTTTACCGAGACCCGTACGCACTGCTCGATGCAATCACAGGGATCCATGGTGGAAGAAATAAGCGCCCTGGCGGGAAGCGGCATCTCGTATCTGCAGATCGATGCGCCGCGTTATAGCTACCACCTCGATCCGAAGTGGTCCGCGTGGGATGGTCGCTCGGAATTGTTGAGGGGTCAAGACACTCATTAAGCGGGCGGCCGGAATTGTGCACGGCATATCCGTACTTGAAAGAAATTGCCGGCAACTGCGTAGGCCTGGGAAAGGTGATCTTGATCGCCCCGGCGCATGCTCGCGGAGAAACGGCAGATCGCGCCCAGTTAAGGGATGGCGCTGTTTGAGTTGCGAAGTCACGATCCCGCTGATATTGCTCACGGCCGCCGCAGGTGCTGGGGACCTCTGCGCGTTGTCGCTCCAACTCCGGGCCACCGAGTCACGCGGGTCGAATCCATCCACTGCGTCGATAAAGCCGCTCATGAAATTACTGCGCCGCAGTTCGTCATCCGTGAAGACACCCAGGCCAAGTTCCTGCTGCTTTTGCAATACCCGCGAAATATGGCGATCCTCCAAGGCCTCGAGCCCTGCGTGCCTCAAGTAACTCTGTCGGGCGCAAAAAGCTTCCAACGTGATCCGCACGGTACAAGGAGGACATACTTCTCCCTTCTGACATCCAAACTCCTAGATAGCATGAACGTGCCAAGCTCGTTCCACCACGCACTCAGATCGACATTGTCCTTCCCCGCCTGAATGGGCTGGAAGCCGCAAATCGCATCCGCCAAGTCGCCTCAGGCTCAAGCATAATCTTCTTAACTCAGAACAGCGATAAAGATGTGGTACGGTCAGACACGGGGGCGCAGGGATCGTTCTAAAGGTAGATTCTAGGAGGAACTCGTACCGGCTGTGGCAGGGGTTCTTGGCGGTGATGATTTTGTGAGTAGTGGAATCAACGGGGGCCACACGGACGGAACCAAGGACACGTAGGTGGCTCTTCCGACTCAAACGAATACGGCCGCGATCAAATCTCCATGGCGGGCTAAAGCCGCAGTCGGATCGCTTTCCGCTATCTGTCGTTAACTCGGTTTCGAGCGTTCTAAATTCCGCGAAGCCGCTCGTTCTGCCAAGCAACAGCCGAATCGCGAACTTGCACACGAAGACACATCGGTCTCTTTAGGCGAACGGTTTGCCAAGGTCTCGGTCTTGTTGCCGAGCCGAATGGCTTCCAGCCTCGGACGGCTTGGCGATTGCGCGCGCTGAATCCGCATTTAGAGCTCAAGTCGATTATTGATTAATGCATCAATCACCAGAGAAAAGAAGGCTCCAAAATAAGAGGCGACGATGCCGCAGGAAGGATCCCAGACGTCCGACTAAACATCCCATAGCCACAGAACCCCCGATTCCGACGACAGTTATTCCGGACAGATTGCCGCACTCCTCCTTCTCCCTTAGAAGCTTACTCGATGCACCGATTACGAGGCCGATAATCGTTCCCCATACTAAGTTGAACACGGCACATTTCCGATTCGAATTGTCGTGAAACTTGTTTACTGCGACCCTCAACACTAGCCGCGGTAGTTGACTATGGCTACTGCTACTTCTAGCAGGGTGTCACAAGAGGGATTTCAGTTCGCCAGAAATTAAGAGTAAGCTGAGCTGAGTCCGACTGTCCGACGCACATGGCCTGCGGACCATGAGACACCCTCCACAGCAAGACTCGTCCCGTGAGTTCCCCGAAGGGATCGTCAACCGCACAGGCCACCGCCAGAGCCCAATTGTGCCATTTCCGGAAGACCGTTTAGCGACTGTGGCAGCGCCAGAGGCCTATCGGTCAGCGCCTGCTTTATGCATTCGGCGATTGGCCATTGCTCACCTACCACGATTGGCGATGCTCCCGTACCTGGCGGTACCCGACAGCCACCTTTGTGCCACTCCTTAGTGAGTTCCCCAACCGCTCGGAAGGTTCAGTATCGATAGTCCCGAAAACGATTGCATGCTTATCATCGCAGTGGTCTACGTACATCCAAATTGACATCGAGTTGCCAGCGACTCCCGAAAGAAGTTCAACCCGCAGGTAGTCGCCCTTTTGGTATTTTGGCATAGCGTTCGTGCCAAGTGCCCCTTTGTCGGATCCTCCAGCTTTTTGCTGCACGTGGCTGACGGTTCCCTCCATGAAGTGCTCCAGTGTTTGTTTGCTTGCTTGACATGCAATTGCCTGCTTCTCCGGCTAGAACCGGAGGGTTAGTCCTACAGTAGCGTCGAATTCGTTCAGGTAATGGTTGTCTCCGACGGTCCAGCATCCACCCAATACCGGGTCACACCAGTAGCCCGCCCTCGTGGTTGCGACGTACGCGGGCGACCATTTTGCCTGGAGTCGTAGTCCAAGACGCCGGCTGAAGTTGTACTTCACACCACCACCCAAGTCCCCCACCAATCGGGTGATGCCGTTTAATCCCGCGCGGGCCGGGTGCAGATTAGTGGCTCCCAATCCCATGCAACACGAAAGGTCTAACCGACTTTTCGCGACGGGTAAAATGAGCCAGAAAATTCCCGATGTACTGGTTGGTGTCGAGCGTAAAGATCTTTACCCCTGATCCTCCTCCGCTGGGCTGAGCCACCGTATCAGCCTTGTTGTAGGCCCACATGAATTCCACACCGTAGTGATCACCCCGCAAATAGCCTGCGGCGAGACCGTATGTTCTTCCGTTTTGCACATCCATTCGTCGAAAGAACGCCGTCGAAAGGTCAAGTCCACCGTTCATCTGTCGACCGATGAAGCCGGTAAGCTCGACGTTCTGCCCCATGGCCGTTGCAGCGCCCAGAATCATCCAGACAGCTAGCCATGGTTGTCTCCGACCCATCTTGCCTTCCTGCGGCCCCAGATTGTGGTTTCTAGATGAGAATTTAGGAAGGCGAGAAGGGTCTACGAACTGGCAAAACTGCCAGCAATCAGTTTATTTCGCCCAGCGCGAGTACAAGGTTGCTGATGTTGTAATGAGAATAGAGTTCTGCTCGCTCATCCGTCATCCGCTCTGCTTTCCCTGTCACTGTTGACAGTGTTTTCTGACGCGTTCCACCCGTAGGCTGATTTGTAAGTCCGATGGGATCTCGATGTATATGCACCGGACTTTCTACAGCTGGACTACCAAGCGAGGTGAATATGTTTGGCAGGTTGCTCGCGGCCTTGATCTGCGCGGCGAGTCTTTCGGCTATGGGTCAGACGCCTCCGTCGAACTATCAACGCGGTACGATCACTGGCGTCACCGCCCATCAGAATGCTCCGGGAGAATCCAGCCGTGATGTCGTACGGTATGACGTGTCAGTAAAGGTTGGCAACACGAACTATGTCGTACTCTTCACGCCTCCTAACGGTTCAAATACTGTCGAGTATTCGAGCAGGCATCGACATGTTGTTTCTGGTCGGGGACGACACGCTCACTTTTAACAGTATGGTCTCAGGAAAAACCGAAATGCCGATTCTGCGGCGGGAAACGCTCCCGGCTCGGGGCAGCCCCGACCTGTCCCGTGCGCCCAATCAATATTTCAGCCTAAAGCTGCAAAATCTGTCGGAAAAGCTGGCCCTCAGTGACGACCAGCAGGCCAAAATCAGGCCGATCTTAGAACAAGAGTCGGGAGAACTGTCTCCCCTCTGGAACAATCCCGTCATCTCACGCAAGGACAAACTGGACACACTCGAAAAAGTGGTCCGCGCCTCCGACGAAAAGATAAAGCCGATCCTCTCTCAAACTCAAAGGGATAAGCTCCAAGAAATGCGGAAGCAGCAAAAAGACCAACTTAAGAAACTCATGGCGACAAAACAAGGTGACAATTAATTAAACAGAGCAGGCAGGTGTCACCCTTCCACGCGGCGTCATCTTCGCCACCGAAGCATCCTTCCTGGGGATTGCACAGGTTTGTCACGAAGAAAATTCGTTTCTCCGTCTACTTCAGGTGCGCGGCATCCGATCTGAGGGTCACCGAGGTTTTACTGACAAAAGTGACAGTTTTTCTCCGGCTCGGTATCTGACACGTTGCCCTGTGACTGGGGGTTCCATGAAGCTCCGACATGTGAGCCGATGGCTGCAAGGTGTATGCATCATAATGATGATCTTTCTTTCTGCGGCCTGGGCACAAGCGCAATCCCAGGACTCCCACCCGCAAGATCTGCAGCAGCTTAAGACGAAACTCCAAAAGCTGGATCAGGAGATGCAGGAACTGAAGGCACAAATCGACGCGATTGAACAGGCGAAGAAGTCGTCTGCAGTGCCCACAACCACGACATCTTCCGTTCCCAGTGGCGCAACGGGAAGACCGGCGAATGAGACGAAACAGGCGGAAGCGAAAAACAATATCGACCTGTACGGCTTCATCATGCTCGACAACGGTTACGACTTCAAAACAAATGATCCCGACTGGTTCGATGTTGTTCGCCCAACCAAGTTGCCGTCTTTCAGCGGCGAGTTTGCCCCGGACGGAAAGGTCTACTATGGAGTCCGCCCATAGTGGTTCAGCAATACGTAATGGAGCGTCTTAGTGGTGCCGCCAGAAACATA
>CAWEVE010000019.1:0-24550 GCA_963812465.1 Terriglobia bacterium | reverse complement strand
CTGGCGACATTGCGCTGGCATATCCCATGGATGTCAAAGCGGGCGGGCCGTCGTAATCTACGTCAACCAATCACCTTCAACGGCAGGGTGAGTGATAGGAACCTTGCCTGTCAGTCGCAGCTCCTTGGCTTCGAGCATGAAGTTGATCTCTAAGATCAGCGCGGCTAGTTTCTTGGGATCTTGTTCATCGGCAGCTTGTTCGCAGAGTTCCATCCACTTCTTTTTCTTATTTTCTCGCATGGCCATTACCCTCTCGGCATGTGCCTGCTTCTGAATCGACGAGACATCTAGCACGAACCGTGCCATCGCTGTATTTTGAGTGTTTAGCTCGTGATCGGAAACCAATGATAAGAAAATAATGCTAGAGACGAGAAAATTAGTGATACAGGGAATACCTTACTTGGCGTTGCTCTACCTTTTTGGTTTTTAGCTTCTCGATTTTGCTATCTATCGGGATTCCGCCACAGGCGCGGGACTCAGGCAACCTGCTAGACGATACGAGCGTCTCAGATCGTGTGAAATGGGCTGCTCAGGGGGAGAGCCTAACGAAAATGCCCCACGACTTAACCGGGTCTGGGGCATTTTCGCGTGCTGGGCTATTCATGTGGAACAACGCGGTCGCTGCTACCGCATCAAACCCCAACGATCATGCCTGTTCCCATGCTCAAGTGTCCCAATTGTGGGCGACAGACCTCTGTGTTTGGTGCTTCCAAGTTTGCCAAAGTAGATTTTGGTCGAGCTAGGTGTGAGCACTGCCAGCAGGAATTTGTGATCGTGAATAACATTCCGATGACCGAGCAGGAGTACCGACAGAGAAAGCCAAACTAGGCTGGCGACTCGTGAGCCAATTCTGTTTCGCTCAATTCCTTGGCCAGACGTAGCAGCCGACGATTCCTTCCGATGTGTTCGTCAATCTCTTCGTCACCGATTTCGGCAAGCTCGGCCCGCTGTTCAGCCAACTGCGCTGTTCGTCGAGAAGTCGGAACATCTCGGCGCTTATCCGTCGCACCTGATCACTCACTCGTGCATGATTTAGATTTCCGAGTAGGCAAAGCTGGTCAAAAGTGAACAGTCTTTGAAAATTACGGCCCGCGAACTGGCCAAAAACTGGTCAATCTTGACCAGCTCTTGCACATATTAGGGCGCATTATCTCCCGATGAAAACAAAACTCAGCCCGAAACAGGGGCTTACTGTGCGTTGTCCGACTTGTGATCTAACTGAGGGGCGTCGAAACATTTGTCCCGAAATTGGGTCTCTGCACTAGACACCTGACACCGGTTACGATTATCCTCCCGGCCATGAACCGACGAACTTTCCTTCAAGCCACAGCAGCGGGCGCCGCCAGTCTCGCTTTCTCCCGGAATTCATTTGCCGCCGATAACCCCGACCTTCCGCCATTCAGAAAGAAATCGAAAAGCGCCACGACGAATCCGTACAGCGGCTGCAGCAGTGGATTCGTCAGCCCTCGATTGCCGCCGAGAAGCGCGGCATGGACGGAAGGCTGCGACCTCACCATGCGCATGTTGCGCGACGCCGGATTCGGCGAAGTCACGAAAGTTCCCACCGACGGTCAGCCCGGCATTTTTGCCACGCTCGATGCCGGCGCACCGCGCACAATTGGTCTTTACTTCATGTATGACGTGAAACAGGCCGATCCCACAGAATGGTCGTCACCGCCGTTTGAGGCCGCATTGGTCGATAAGCCCGGAGTGGGAAAGTGCGTGGTTGGCCGCGGCGCTGTGAACCAGAAAGGTCCGGAAGCTACTTTTCTAGCCGCACTGCACGCCATCCGCGGATCCGGCCGCAAGATTCCGGTGAACTTTGTATTTGTGGCGGAAGGTGAAGAAGAAATCGGCTCGCCTCACTTCCCCCAGGTTGTGCGCCGGCCCGAAGTTCTGGCCGCGCTCGAAAGTGCAGCGGAGTCTTCATGCCATCCGCCGAGCAGGAACTGGATGGCAAAGTCACGATGACTCTGGGCGCCAAGGGCGTGATCGAGCTCGAACTGGTCTCCAGCGGAGAAAAATGGGGCCGCGGTCCGCGGAGGGATGTCCACTCCAGCACCAAAGCCATGATCGACAGCCCGGCCTGGCATCTGGTCGAGGCGCTGGTCACTCTGGTCTCGCCCGACGGCAACACGCCTGCGATCGAAGGCTACTTTGATAAGGTCCGCCCGATGTCTGATGCGGAAAAGAAAATGATTGCGGAGGCCGCGCGACGCCTGGATGAAAATGTCGCCAAGAAGCAGCTCAGCGTCGATCATTGGGTGCACGACGTGACCTACGAGCAGGCGCTCGAAATGCTGCAGTCGCGTCCAACGGTGAATATCGAAGGCCTGGTAGGTGGATACACCGGACCCGGCGGCAAGACCATCCTGCCGCACCGCGCCGTGGCGAAGATGGACCTCCGCCTGGTGCCAGATATGAAAGCCGACGAGACGCTCGCGCTGCTCAAGGCCCACCTGGCAAAGCACGGCTTTGGCGACATCGAAGTGAACATGACGGGCGGCTACGACCCCACCAGCACGTCCGCTGACACCCCACTGATCCGCGCCCAGGTAGCCTGCTACAAGAGCAACGGCATCGATCCCATCATCCTGCCGCGCAGCGCAGGCTCCTGGCCGGGCTACGTCTTCACCGGCGATCCGCTGCGCCTGCCCGCGGGCCATTTCGGAATGGGTCACGGCAACGGCGCCCACGCGCCCGACGAGTACTACGTGATCGAGTCGGCGAATCCGAATGTGCAGGGAATTGACGGAGCGGTGAGGTCGCACGTGGAATATCTGTACCAACTAGCGACGATCTAGCCCGTTGCGGCGTCTGCTTTTCATGTCGTCGGAGCTGAGCATCCTTCTGCCTTCATAGCGGAAAGAGATCAGTTTGCAATCTCGCCTCTGGTCTACGACGCTTTCATTGACTTGTCCTTGGTCCCTCCCTAAGATTCTTCGCACGTTAGGTTCAGTGCGTGCCCTGGCTCCGGCAGGCTTACATGGTCGGCGAAACCATCTCCCATTATCGTGTGGTCGAAAGGCTGGGCGGTGGTGGCATGGGTGTCGTCTACAAGGCCGAAGACATTACTCTCGGCCGCTTTGTCGCCCTTAAGTTTCTTCCTCCCGGCACGGCTGCAGATCCCCAATCTCTCGAGCGCTTCCGGCGCGAGGCGCGGGCTGCGTCGTCGCTCAACCATCCCAACATCTGCACTATTTACGAAGTCGGTGAACACGAAGGCCACCGCTTCATCGCCATGGAGTATCTGGACGGCATGACCCTGCGCAACCTGATAGCAGGTCGACCGCTCGAATTGGACACGCTACTTTCTCTCGGTATCGAGTTGGCCGACGCGCTCGACGCTGCTCACGCCGAAGGCATCATCCATCGCGATATTAAACCTGCCAACATTTTCGTCACCAAGCGAGGACACGCCAAGATATTGGATTTCGGCTTGGCCAAAATCACCGACGTCCCGGTAACTGCCAGCCAGGTGGCCGCGCAGAACACCGCCTCCGTACCCGCCGACGAGCCCCATCTGACCAGTCCGGGCTCGACGCTGGGAACAGTTGCTTATATGTCGCCTGAGCAGGCGCGTGGCAAGCCGCTGGATGCACGTAGCGACCTGTTTTCCTTTGGAGCAGTCCTGTATGAGATGGCTACTGGTACGCTTCCGTTCCGCGGTGACACTTCCGCGGTGATCTTCCACGCCATTCTTGAGCGCGACCCGGTGCCTCCGGTGAGGTTGAATCCCAGTCTGCCCGCGCGCCTTGAGGACACGATCACCAAGGCTCTAGAGAAGGACCGTAACCTGCGCTATCAGCATGCTTCCGAAATGAGGTCTGATCTGCAGCGGCTGAAGCGGGATAGTGACACCGGGCGCAGGCCCGCCCAGGCCGGGGAGACGGAAATCGCGGTGCAGGCTCTGGCTTCCTCTTCGCAGTCCACAATAGCCAGCTCCATGGCCTCTTCGCCGGGTTCCTCGGCACCGAGCCTGAACGTTCCTTCCGGGCCTGTCTCGCCTTCGCGGATCAAGAGGGCATTGCTGGTGGCAGGAGCCGTTTGCCTGCTGGCACTTTTAATCATTGTCCTCTACCCCTTCCTGCATCGCGCCGCGCCCACCATCGACACCCGCAACCTCAACATCCAGCAACTCACAGAGCATGGCGGTGTGGTCAGTGCCGCTGCCATCTCGGGTGACGGTAAGTGGATCGCCTACCCCATGCGCGAAGGCAAGCGTCGCGTCCATGTGAAGCAGATTGCAACCGGCAGCGATGTCGCCGTCACCCCGCCGGAGGCCTTTCTTTTCGGCCCAGGTCTCAGCTTCACACCCGATAGCAATTACCTTTACTTCACCCGTTTTGGCAATGAATCCGATGTGATCAATATGTATGCTGTGCCGTCGCTCGGGGGACCGATCCGAAAGGTTGTCGGCGACGTGTACAGCGGAATAAGTTTTTCGCCCGATGGAAAGCAGATGACCTACCTGCGGGCCGTGTCTGATTCATCGGAATGGCAGGTTCTCGTGGCGAACGTTGACGGAAGCGCGGAGCACGTCATTTTTCGCGGCGCCAGCGGAGCCGCCGGAATAATATCCGATCCCTCGTGGGCAAGTGCTGGAATCGCATTCTCCAAGGCTGAAGTCGGAACAAACGCCTCGGCCATCGTTGTAATCACACCCGAAGGCAAGCCGATCCAAAAAGTATTTCTACGCCTGCTCGCCACGACGGTTGCCTGGCTGCCCGACTCGTCAGGCTTTTTCCTCGTCGGCGGTGAACGTAAGGCTGCCTTTCGCCAGCAAGTATGGTTTCAACCCTATCCCTCCGGTGAAGTCTCGCGGGTGAGCAACGATCTGAATGTGTATCATTCGCTCAGTGTGACCGCCGATGGAAAGTCGTTCGTCACCGCTCAGGAACGCCCCTCCGCTGGTGTCTTTGTAGCCGACTTGCCCACTGACCTTAGCGCGCACGCCAATTTAGCCTTCCACCCCATCACCACTGAGCAAGCCACGGGCTATTCTTTGTCCTGGATGGGCGACGGCAGGCTCTTGCAGGTTGATCTGCAGGCTCACGCTTACGTATCAGCTTCCGACGGAAGCAACCGCGTTCCCCTGCTCGGCAAGGACGACTTAAACAATACCGTCGCTGCCTGTGGCTCTGGCGATGTCGCGATCCTGGCGCGATATCTCCCCGACAATACGCAGAATCTGTGGCGCCTTAATCTTGATTCGGGTGAACTGAAACAAATCACCGACGGACAAGATGACGACTTTCCATCCTGCACTCCAGACGGAAAACAGGTCGTCTTCACGCGCTTTGGTCAGGGAATAGCCCGGGTGATGAAGGTTTCCAGCGACGGCGGCGCCGCCACCGAGCTGGCTCGCGGGAATATCCATCAGGCTTCGGTTTCGCCGGATGGCAAATCAATTCTATTTGACAAGCGGGTAGGGCAAGGCTCCGCGGCATCTCTGGGCCTGGTGGTAGTTACCATCGACGGCAAGCCGCTTCAGGAAATAAGCATTCCACAGCAGTCCGAAGTCTACGGCTGGGCGCCAGACGGCCGCTCTGCCAGCTATCTTTTATTCGATCCCGGCGGGAACGTGCGTCACCTCTACATCCAGCCGCTGAAGGGTGGACCGCCGGTGCAATTGACGCACTTCGATACCGAACCCTCCCAGATCCTCGCCTATTCCTGGTCGCAGGACGGCAAAAAGCTCGCTCTTACCCGCGCCCGCTTCGCGGATACCGACGTGGTCTTGTTCAGCGGCTTCCGCTAATCGGCCGAAAGCACCGCGCGGGCGAGTCGCCCGCGACCACACAGTCACATCCTACTGCGCCTCTTCCGGCACCACTGGCAACTCCAGCTTCTCGGTCCAGCGCAGCACGGTCAGCGAACTGCTGACGCCCACACGCGCATCGGTCAGCAAGCGGTGCAGATCATCCACACCTGCAACTGATTTCCCATCCAGCGCGACAATCACATCGCCTTCGCGCAATCCCGCCCTCTGTGCCGGACTGCCGGCTGTTACCGAACTCACCACCACGCCAGTTTCCTGGGGAAGATTGTAAAAGCGCACCAGTCGCCGGTGCAGTGGAACTGTTTGTGCCTCGACGCCGATGTAGCTGCGCCGGATTCGGCCATCCTGCAGCAGTCGCCCGGCAACAAATTTCGCGGTGTTGATTCCGATGGCGAAGCATAGTCCTTGCGCGCCCATGATGGTCGCGGTATTCACTCCAACGACGTGGCCGTCGGAGGTCACCAGCGGTCCTCCCGAATTGCCTGGATTGAGTGAGGCGTCGGTTTGAATGACGTCATCGATCATCCGCCCGGAGTAGGAACGCAACGAGCGGCCCAGGGCGCTTACCACACCGGCGGTGACCGTGTATTGGAAGCCGTAGGGATTGCCGATGGCAATCGCCAATTGGCCGACGCGCAGTTTCTGCGAATCTCCCAGCGGCGCGGCTACCAGGCTGGGCGCGTCATTGTTGGGCACATCGACTCGCACCACTGCCAGATCAGTGGCGGGATCATCGCCGATGGTTTGAGCAGGGAAGCGTCGCCCGTCCGCGAAGGACACATGAATCCGTGTGGCTTCGTGCACTACGTGACTGTTGGTGAGAATCAGCCCGTCGGGAGTGAAGACGAAACCCGAGCCTCCGCCCTGCCGTTCGCGGGGCTCGCCGGAGCGGCTCTTGCCCGCCTGGACGACATCGATTTTGACCACCGAAGGGCTAAGCTTTTCGGCGGCGCCAACCACCGCATTGGAATAAGCATCGAGCAGCGCCGAATCATCGACGGGGCGGCGCCGGGGATGCGTCCGCCACTGGTTCTGAATAGTTTGCCAGGGGAAAGGAAATTACTTCTTGGTCCATGTCTGCTAGATGAGGGAAATGATGTCTCGGATTCAGCCCGCGCGGTCGCGGGCTTACGCATCAGGATGGCAAGTTATTGCTTGGCCGGTAGTGGGTCAGCTTGAACTTCCTCCACTTTCTGACAGGCGTCATGCTGGGCTTGCGAAGCATCTTGCGCGGAGCGGATGTGCACCAGCCCGCGACCGGTGGCGATGCGCGCAAGATCCTTCGGGACTAAGAGTCCCTCAGGATAACTCCGGGTTTGTGCGGTTTGCTCAAACTGATCCACTATCTTGGCCGCAACTTCGTTGCGGCATTGGGCAGGATGCACGCGTGGGAAGCGTCCGTCAGTGATTTCTGCAAAGCCGCTCCGACGGTCGAGAGTTCTTCGGGCTTCATCAGCTTCTGCATGCCTTCAAACAGTTCTCGCTCTTCCTTGCGAATGTGGGAGGCCAGCTTTTCCACCAGGGCCTGCAAGCCGGCAACGTGAAGGGAACGAGAAGCCGCTCGCGAAAAGAAATTACGCAGCAGAACGTGACCGGTGAGAAGTTCCTGGACCAGGGGCTGCAGTTCGGGAAATCGCGCTGCCACCGGGAACAACTCTTTTTCTTCCGCGGCAAAGTGAAAGGAGATTTCCTGCTCGAACATTTGCTGGACTTCCGCCTGCCAGGCTTCGAGGTCGACGTCACCGGCCTGGATGGCGCGATCCAGGCGCACGCACAGCGCCAGGCAATGCTGATGCTGGTGCGATAGAGGAATAAGGTTCTTGTCACGAAGCATGCGTAGGCTATTGTGGGCGCAATCCAGGCAATTGCGCAACCAGTCTCTCCTCGATCTGATAACCGTGGTTACCGGCGATGGTTGAAGGGTACGAGCGTCCTGGCTCGCGTTGTTCGGGGCACGAGCGAGGACGCTCGCGCCCACACAAGGAACTGATCAGACCACGGCCGCTACCGACTGGGACGCCTCTTTGACCGCCGGCCGCAGGGTCAGCCAGTCGGTGCGTACGCTATCCCATTCCTGAATCAAAATGCCGTAGGATTCGAAGAACTGACGAATACGGGCTCGCTCCCATCCCACGGTCTCTTCCAGGATCGGCCCCAGCACTGCCAGCGCGTTGGTGCTCAGAACCGTGCGCTTCGCTACTTGAGAAACGTGCTTGGCCTCCGACACGGCGATGGTGAATCCGTCGCGCATTTTCACGTGCAGCATCACGTTGATGTCTGAGCTGCCGTCTCCGGTGTAGATGATGTGGTCCGGCCCGATCTGCAGTTCAGCCTGCAACTTGTCGAGCGCCGCCACCTTGCCATAGCCGGCCGTAGCCCGGACCAGGGTCTCGATCTCACCCTTGGCGCTGTAGACGAACTCGGTGCCGTAAATGTGATCCCGGGGCACGATGCCTTCGAGCGCCGACTGAATCACCTCAACCGGGGATGCGGAAATGACATAAAAGTCGAAGTGGTAGCCGTCAACTCCATTCTTAAGGATCTGATAGAGCAGCTCGATATTTTCTTTCAGACGAATGTTCTTGCCCACTTCGTACAGATGCTCTTTGCGCACCTTGGCGCGAAACTCAGGATCGTGCAACAACAGGTACGCCAGTTCCGCGCCCTGCTGCACCAGGTTGAGTTTCGCCATGCCTTGCGCTTTACGTTCAAATTCCGCGGTTGGAATGCCCACCAGCTCACTTAACACATACCCGGAATCATCGAACGTAAGAGTCTGATCGAAGTCACTGGCGAACAGGTAATGCTTCAAAGGTTTGTCGCTCATGGATATTAGATTCACCGGAGACTCAGAAGACGGATAAATAACATTGATAGGGGCTATTACTAAAGTGATGATCTGATTCGACTTCCAAAGGAGAACACAGGTCGGGTGATGCTCGTGCATTCTCAGGAGTTTGCAACGGGCAGGCGCGTCGCGCCGAAAAAGCCGGCCGGGTATCCAAAATGGTAATGCGCAGAGAAATCCTTGAACGTGTCGCGCTCTGCGCTCGGTCTTACTGCCTGACGAAGCGGGTTGATCACCAACGTGCCTTTACTAAACACTCTCCACGGTTGAGAATGGATACATCGACTCATCGGCAGGCGAAAATGTGTAGTCGCCCGGACAGCGGGCAACAGGAGCAGGTTTAACTATGGCAGCTACCGGAGAACTCATCCGTCTCATTAACTACATCGACGACATCAATACCACGCTCCGCCGTATCAGCGCCTCCATCCCCCTGATGGACGCCGATGAGCGCAAGCGCCTTGCCGAAAACATACGCACAGCCAGTACCAATCTCAACGGTGTGTTGGCACAACTGGACAAGGGGTAGTCGTGGGCCAGGCTCCTCTCACGGTCCAGACCATCGCCGTGATTGGCGCTGGAGGGGCGGGCCGCGGGATCGCCCTGGCGGCCGCGATCGGGGGCTATCGCACGATTCTGGAAGATCTCCTGCCGAACGCTCTGCGCCGCGCCGAGAGCGAATTTCGCACCTATCTGGACGCGGCCGGGAAACAGGGCAAGATTCCCCGAGACAAGGCCGACTCCGCACTCTCCAGCCTGGAATTTGCCGACAGCGTCGAAGATGCCGCGCGTGCTGCCGATCTGGTGATCGAGGCCGTTCCCGAAGAAATGGAATCCAAGATCGAGATATTTACCCTGCTCGACAAAATCTGCCGCCCGGGCACGATCCTGGTTTCGAGCACTGTGTCATTCAGCATCACGGAAATTGCCCGAGTCACCTATCGCGCCCGGAATTGTTTGGGCATGCGCTTTGCGGACCCGTTGGGCGAGGGGAGGCGTCTAGAAGTTGTCCGCGGTCTGGAGACCGGCGATGACACGCTGGCCGCGGGAGTCGAGGTGGGCAGGCGCATGGGCAAGGAAGTGGTTGTGGTCAAGGATCCGTGGCGCAGGAAGCGACTACGATTTGAGATTGCTGATTTAAGATTGTTTAACATTGACGATTCAGATTGCAGGTCTTGGATACGCGCTTTAAATCTGAAATCTGAAATCTCGAATCTACAATTTGCCACTGTAGCGCCCGCATCTCGCGGACGCTACAGGTCAATTACAGAGACTATTTGTTGATATCCTCTTTCGCTTCCAAACGCTTTGCCAAAGCCACCAAGGTCTGTTTCTGCCCGTCCGGCGCCCCTGCCATGGCCGTATTCATCTCCTTGGCCGCGTTGGTGTAGTCGCCTTGCGCCGAGTACATCCGGGACAACCCGACGTGCACAATCCACTGGTCGGGATTTTTCTTGGCATTGTCGCGGAAGATGGCAAAGGCCTCATCTTGCTTGCCGCCGATTTGCAACTGGCGCGCATAGCCGTGGAGTTGAACCGCGTTGGCCATGGTCAACGCCTTGTTGCGCGCGGCCGTGGCTTCTTCTTTTCGGTTCAGGGCGTCGAGGACCTGCGACCTGGTCATGAAATTGTCATAGCGCGCTTCGCTCAGAATTGACTTGTCCGAATACTTCAGCGCCTCTTCCAGATCGATCTTCTCCTGCAGCAGATAGTTGGCGGCATCGTCCCAGCCCTGCCAGGTGTACTGGGCCAGACCCCGCAGTTGATGGTGCAGGTTCTGCTCGACAATCTCGTGGGTATTCACTCCGACTTTGAAGGGAACGGCAACCTTCTCCCAACGCAGCGTGACCACCGAGGAGTCCGGCTTCACGTCGTCGAAGTCGTAGGTGAGCGCTTCATGGAAGTCCGACGTCTGAGGCTTCACTGTGACCCGCAGCGCGTCTTCGGCCTGGTCGTAGGTGAAACTGCCCCAGGAGGTCGAATTCTTGGAGAAAATGACGGTCCACTCGTTTTCGCCGGGAATCATGTGCAGCCCGTAGCGTCCCCTTGGCCAGAGGCTTGCCCTCGATGGTCACCGGATCGGTGAACTCGATAATGGTATTTTCGTTGGCTCCGGCGCGCCAGACTTGTCCGTAGGGAACGACGCCGCCCCAGATCTTTCGCTTATTCACCACCGGCCGATGGTAGTTGATGGTGACGTCGGTGATTCCGACGCGCTGCGTTATCACAGCATGCTGGCTGGGCCGCGGCAGATCAAGAACGAACGACTGCGC
Organism: Terriglobia bacterium; assembly: GCA_963812465.1. Classification (GTDB taxonomy): domain Bacteria; phylum Acidobacteriota; class Terriglobia; order Terriglobales; family Acidobacteriaceae; genus JAIQFF01. Next base: position 13,647 of record CAWEVE010000019.1, on the reverse strand, counting down.
ATGGACCATTGACCCGAACAGCAGCAACCCTTCGATCACGAGCAAAGTGCGCACAAGTGGTTTGAACACGGTAGCAAGCCTCCTAATCTGAGTTGTATTGTTGACGAACTATCCTGGGCCCGGGCGAAGCAGAACGGTGGTTTAGACGCCTGCACCTCCGTTGCCTGGATAGCAAGTGCCGGGCCCCGCCCGCAGCGCCGAAAATCGGCTATCCTTTTGCTTTCAACACGGTCTAAAGCGTGAGGACGAAATTGCGGGAACCTGTCGCCATCCCGCAACGTAATAGACAACAGAGGTTGTGGCGGGGTGACGAAGCGCCTCCAGCATTGCTCCCTTTCCTGTGGCCTTAAGGCGTTAAGCTTATGCACGTGCTTTTCGAGATCGTTCGCCAATCCCTGGCCACGCTGTGGGCGCACAAACTGCGCTCCTTCCTGACCATGTTCGGCATTGCCTGGGGAGTGGGATCGCTGCTCCTGCTGGTAGGTTTGGGAGAAGGTTTCCGCAGCGGCCAGGTGCGAAATCTGGCTACCCTCGGCCAGGACATCATGTTTGTTTTCCCGGGGCAGAATTCCCGCAGTGGCGGGAAGCCTGCAATCCGGCCAGACTTATCACTTTACCTATGAAGACTACGTCGCCATCCGCAACGAGGCGCGTACCTTGCGCGCCTTTCGCCGGTAATCAATCGCGAAGACATCCGCGCGGTCAGCGAATACGGCTCGACCAACGGCCAGGTATTCGGGGTGACTCCGGAATATAACCAGATCCGTACCGTGCCGCTTGGAACCGGCCGCTGGTTCAATGACGAAGACAACACCGAGCGCCGCCGGGTCGCAGTAGTGGGATGGGAGCTGCTGAAGAATGTCTTTCCCGGACGTCCCGCCGTGGGCGCAACCATGCTTCTGAACGGCATTCGCTTTGACGTCATCGGAGTGCTGGCCAAGGTAGGGAAGGACGGCAACAACGGCACCAATGCCCGCATCTTCGTTCCGGTTGAGACCATGCGCAACCTGTTTCCCCTGAAGCAGGAGAACTCCGAGAGCGCGCTTTCTTTCATCAACTACCGGCCGCTGAACAAAGCCGAACACCTGCGTTCCAAAGAGGAAATTCATCAGATCATCGCTCGCCGCCACGGTTTCGATCCCAAGCTGGAAGACGCCTTTGAGGACTGGGACACGATTGAAAACTCGCAGCGTGTGGACAAGATATTCGACGCCATGGACTATTTTCTTGGTGTCGTGGGATTCGTAACTCTGGCGCTGGGCGCCATTGGCATCGTCAACATCATGCTGGTTTCGGTTGCGGAGCGCACCCGCGAGATTGGTCTGCGCAAAGCTCTGGGCGCGACCTACAGAAATATCCTGACCCAGTTTTTCATCGAGGGCGCGTTTCTCACCGTCTTTAGCGGCGGCATCGGGCTTCTGATCGCGACCGCTTTCGTGACCGCGCTGGCGCAGTTGCCGGCTCCGCAGGGATTTGACACTCCACGCATCGTGCCGATGTCCGCCGCGGCGGCGATCTTGTCCCTGGCCATTGCCGGCGTCGTGGCCGGAATCTATCCCGCCCGCAAGGCAGCGCTGCTGGCTCCGGTTGAAGCCATGAGGCAGGAGTAGCCGTGATCGGCGAGCTCGGAACCACAGGCCTATAGCGCGTTGCGCCATAACAAGCGGCGCAGCATCCTCACCATGCTGGGCATGGCCTGGGGCATCGCCACCGTGGTGCTGCTTCTGGCCTACGGCTCGGGCTTCGAGCGCGGTTTGTGGGTGGCCTTCCGCTCCTTTGGAACCAACCTGGTTTTCGTGTTTCCGGGCCGCACTTCGTTGCAGGCGGGCGGCACCAAGGCGGGAAGCGAAATCCGGCTCACGGTCAAAGATCTGGATTACATCCGCGACGAAGTGCCTCTGCTCAAGCGGCTCTCTCCGGAAGTCTTCAAGCAATGCAACGTGGCCTGGGGCACGCGCAGCGCCAGCTATGGCGTGAGCGGCGTGTACGCCATCTATCCCCGCATGCGCCGCATGGAATTCGCCGAAGGCTCTCCTTTCGGCGAAGCCGAGGATTTCACCCACGCCCGGGTCGCGTTCATCGGCGCCGACGCCAAGAAGAAGCTCTTCTCGGGACAGAACGCGATTGGCGAGAATATTCGGGTAGACGGCATCTCCTACCAGATCGTCGGCGTGCTGAAACACGTGATCAATAATAGCGACGACAATCTGAACGAGCACATCTACGTGCCTTTCAGCGCCATGAGCGATCTCAAAGACACGTTCTACCTGAACTCGATTGTCATGGAATACGAGGGCGACAACGCCAAGGTGGTCAAGGCGCTGCGGCAACTCCATGGCCTTCCATCACAGCTTCGATCCCAAGGACGAGCGAGCAGTCTTTGTGTTCGACGTGTTTGCCGACCTGCTCGATCTGCGGATGATCACCACCGGGATCAAGATTCTCCTCGGTTTCATCGGCCTGCTCACGCTGGGCATCGGCGGAGTGGGACTGATGAACATCATGCTGGTTTCGGTTACCCAGCGCACCCGCGAAATCGGCGTGGAAAAGGCCCTGGGCGCGCATCGCTGGCACATTCTGTTCCAGTTCCTGGCGGAAGCGATGGTCATCACCGCGCTCGGGGGATTGCTGGGCGTGGCCTTCGCTTACCTGGTCTCCTGGTCGGTTCCCTCGCTGACCCTCTGGAGTGCATTTCAGGAAGGCGCCGACGAAGGCGATATTCACCTGAAAATCGACGCCGCCACGCTGATCTGGTCGACCGGAATTCTGAGCTTCGTGGGCATCGTCAGCGGCATGCTGCCCGCCATCAAAGCAGCAAAGCTCGATCCCATCGAAGCCCTCAGATACGAATAACTGAGAACCGAGAACTAAAAACTGAAAACTAGGTTTTTGAAATTCGTCTTCAAGCCCGCTGTCGTACGACAGTCGGCCGCGCAAGGCACCATACCCAGAATCCGTTAGAATCGATGCAGTGACCGATGATGCCAACCCGCGGCTCGAACGCGTTCTCGCGCAACTGAAACTCTACGAGCATCCCCTGCTCGATTTCTCCGCCCGCGCCAAGGGCGAGGCAGTGGAAGTCATCATCGACTTCAAAAATCCTCCGGTTCCGGTACACACCTATTATTTCGAACTTCATCCCCGGGACCTCGATCATGCGCAATTCGAGTGGGGTTTCCAGCGGCAGCTTTACGACTGTCTGCACGACTACATGGTCGAAATGTTCATTCGCACCCCGCAGGACCGCGCCGAGCGCCAACGGAAAGGCTTGTGAGCCTGCGCCAGATTATCGAACAGGAGATCCGGGAGCGCGGGCCGATCCCGTTTTCGCGCTACATGGAGTTGTGTCTCTACCATCCCGAACTGGCTACTACTCGCGCAACGCGGAGCAGTTCGGCAAGGCCGGCGATTTTTACACCTCGAGCGACGTTCACGCCGTCTTTGGCCGCCTTCTGGCGCGCCAGTTCGAAGAAATCTGGCGGGCGCTGGGATCGCCGGCAGAGATCGAAATTCTGGAACTCGGCCCGGCCGCGGGCTGTTTGCGCAGGATGTGCTCGCCTGGTCGGAGAAGAAGTTTCCCGAGTTCTTCCGCGCTCTGCACTATTCGCTGGCGGAGCGCTCCTCCTGCGGGACCGGCTCGGGAGTACTCGCCCGCTTTCTGAAATGGCAAAGCGTCCTGGCTTCGAGGCATCTATCGAGAGAGCCTGGTCCCAAGCGCAGTCATCTGGTCTCCTGCAGGAAGCGGCTGGCTCTCGCAGTCGAGAAGGCTAGCTGGAGACGGCGTCCTGATAACGCCGACGAGCGCTTGCCCTGAGTTCCGTCATCGTTTCGCCAACGAATTCTTCGATGCCCTTCCGGTCGAGATCGTCAGCCACGCAAGGAGCGCTTCGCATCTCCACCCAGAGACGGCCGCTTCGTCGAAACCTGGGTTCCGCCTTCGGCAGAAGAATTCGAGTTTCTCGATCGCTATGGCGTTCATCCCGAGCCGGGAGAACGGATCGAAGTCCCGATGGTCGCGCATGACGTATATGGCGCGCCTGGCCGCGTCAGTGCGCAACGGCTTCATCATCGCGATCGATTACGGCTACACCCGTCAGGAACAGCTCGCCGGCCGCCATCGTGGGACCCTGATGGCCTATCGTCAGCACTCGGCCACTCCGAATCCCTACGAAGCTCCGGGTGAACAGGACCTCACGGCGCACGTCAACTTTACGGCGCTCTCGGCAGCGGCGGAAGAGAATGGCATGCAAGTGCAGCCGCTGCTCACCCAATCGCAGTTCCTGATGGGAATCGGAGAGACCAATCAATTTGCCGACGCTTTCGAAGATTGCCGCGTGCCGCAGGAGCGGGCCAAAGTCGCGCTGCAGCTCAAACATCTGGTAACTCCGGCCGGCATGGGAGAAAGTTTCCACGTCCTGGTCGCGACCAAGGGTGTCGATCGCGAGCAAGTGGAACGGTCTGAGCGGATTGTCGTTCGCCAAAAGCAGACTGCTAGAGACGGCATGAGCTAGAAATCCTTCCGCGAATAAGAATCTTTCATAGGCTGAAGTATGGTTCCGAAAAGCTTGCGTCGCCATCTATAAGAACGGAACAGCGAACGCCGGCAGAATTCCGACGAGGAGATCCAGATGGAAACTGAAGCCCGCCCCGCTTCCTGGAAAATCCTGCTGGCGTTCGCCATGATTTACTTCGTCTGGGGATCGACGTTTCTGGCGATCCGCATTGGGGTTCACGAAGTACCTCCGTTTCTGCTGGCGGCCGTGCGCTTTTTCACCGCCGGCCTGGTCATGTACGCCTGGCTGCGGCTTCAAGGGCACGCCGTCTCCGAGCCCGCGACAGTGGATCGCGGCTTCCGGACTGGGCGCGCTCATCTTCGTGCTCGACTATGGCTGCCTGTTTTGGGCCGAGCAGCGCGTGCCTTCGGGAATCGCGGCGGTGGTGCTGGCGACCATTCCTGTTTTCATTACGCTTCATGGAAATCATTTTCCTGCGCACGCAACGCCTGACCATCAGGCTTGGGCTCGCCCTGATCGTCGGCTTGTGCGGCGTGGCGGTGTTGATGAACCATTCGTTTTCTCTGGGCGAGGTTCCGGTCAATCGCGCCGGCGCGATCGCGCTTGCTGTTTGCGGCCGTCACCTGGTCAATCGCGACCATCTTCACTCGCCGCGTTCCGCTTCCAGCGTCGAAAGCCGATGAGCGCAGCCGCCCAGATGCTCACCGGCGGAGCTCTGCTGTTCGTGCTGGCCGCGCTCACGGGCGAGTTCACGGATTTCGGTGCAGGCAGTTTCCCGGAACGCATGGTTCGCGCTGGTCTATCTGATCATCGCGGGTTCGATTGTTGGCTTCACCGCTTACGTGTGGCTGCTGCACTACGAATCGCCGACGAAGGTGGGAACTTATGCGTACGTGAATCCGGTGGTCGCGGTTGCTCTGGGATATTTTTTCGGCGGAGAAGCGGTGGGTCCGCGCACCCTGCTGGGAACGTTGTTGGTGCTGGTGAGCGTGATTACGATCACGACGACGCCGAAGAAGTGTGGTCAGTCGGCAGCAGTAGCCTAAGCAGACAGTGGGGCGGACAACTGTTGGCGCCAAGGAGCTAGGCGTGTATTCTGGGCACAGATTATGCAGCGACAAGTCTAGCTGTCGACTGACGGGTCAGAGATCCGGCCCACACGGTCGTCTACGGCCGCGTCATTCTTCTCCGGCTTCATCAACTGATCGAACTCTTCGCCTGTCAGATATCCCAGCTTCAGCGCCGCCTCGCGCAGGCTGGTGTGTTCGACGTGGGCGGTGTGGGCGATCTTCGCGGCTTTGTCGTATCCGATCTTCGGGGTCAGCGCCGTCACCAGCATCAGCGAATTCTTCACGTACGCGTCCGACCTTGGCGCGATCCACCTCGATGCCTTTGATCATGTACTCGACATATCCGTGGCAGGCATCCGTGATCAGAGTGACGGAATGCAGGAAGTTGTAGATGATCACCGGCTTGAAGACGTTCAGCTGAAAATTTCCCTGCGAGCCGGCGAAGCCGATTGCAGCGGTCGCGCCGTGCACCTGCACGCACACCATGGTCATGGCTTCGCACTGCGTGGGATTCACTTTGCCCGGCATGATCGAAGAGCCGGGCTCGTTTTCCGGAATGATCAGTTCGCCCAGACCGGAGCGCGGCCCGAAGCCAGCCAGCGAATGTCGTTGGAAATCTTCATCAGTGAAGCGGCCAGCGTTTCCAGCGCGCCCTGGGCAAAGACGATTTCGTCATGCGCGGAAAGCGCGGCGAATTTGTTGGGATGCGAGCGGAAGGGAAGTCCGGTGAGCTCGGCAATCTTCTTCGCCGCGCGCTCGGCGAATTCCGGATGCGCGTTCAAGCCCGTGCCCGACGGCGGTTCCGCCGATGGCCAGATCGTAGAGCCCGGCGAGCGCCTGCTCGCAGGCGCTGGATATCGCGCTCCAGCAGGCTGGCCCAGCCGCCGAATTCCTGTCCGAAAGTGAGCGGCACCGCATCCTGCAGATGCGTGCGGCCGATCTTGACGATGTCGCTCGAATTCTTTCGCCTTGGCCGCAATCGCGTCGTGCACGCTCTGGACGGCCGGAATCAGCGCGTTCTTCACCCGGTCCGCGGCCGCGATGTGCATGGCGGCGGGAAACGTATCGTTGGAGGACTGCGACATGTTGACGTCGTCATTGGGATGGATCGGCTTCTTCGATCCCAGTTCGCCGCCGGCCAGTTCGATGGCGCGGTTGGAGATCACCTCGTTGACGTTCATGTTGGTCTGGGTGCCGCTGCCGGTCTGCCAGATGCGCAAGGGAAACTGGTCGTCGAGTTTGCCGGCAATCACTTCGTCGGCGGCCTGCACGATGAGCCTGGCTTTGTCGGCGGGAAGCTTGCCCAGTCCTGATTCACCAGCGCGCAGGCTTTCTTGAGGATGCCGAAGGCGCGAATCATCTCCGGCGGCATGGTGTCGCGGCCGATGTTGAAATGCAGCAGCGAGCGCTGCGTCTGCGCGCCCCAGTAAACGTCGGCCGGGACCTCGATTTGTCCCATGCTGTCGGATTCAATGCGAGTCTTCGGTTTCGCGGGCACTGCCATCGTCCTGAATATCTCCTGAGGATGAAAGCAACCGGAGATTATAGCGCGGGCAGCTTCGCCGATGCCGCGAGAGGGAGATGTCCTTTGCAGTCCACGGAAAACCATCTAACCACGAAGGACACGAAGTATCACGAAGGCCTAAATCTTGAAGCCTTCCTTCGTGTACCTTCGTGTCCTTCGTGGTTATTGGTTTGGAAGCTGGCTCACCACTAAAAGCCCGGCTCTGCGGCGTGCTAGAATTCTTAGCTTCGAGAGACCACGTCCGTCCCGGGTGTGCGCACGCGCATACTCCCAATTTCCTCAGCCGAGATAATTATTTGGTGACCAAACAGATTTCCGGCGTGACCCAGCAGATTCCCGACACCTTCCGCGCGCCCAAGTCAGCGGTGAGCCGACACATCGCGCGGATGTGGTCGTCATCGGCGCCGGCCCGACGGGTCTGGCCTGCGCCATCGAGGCTCAGCGCGCCGGCTTCAAGACCATGGCGATCGACAAGGGCTGCGTGGTCAACTCCATCTACAACTATCCTGCCAACATGTCGTTCTTCACCACGCCGGAGCTGCTGGAAATCGGCGACATTCCGTTCAGCACCGCTCGGCAGAAACCCACGCGGGAAGAAGCGCTCGAATACTATCGCAAAGTCGCCGAGCACTACGATCTGGACGTAAGGCAGTACCAGTGGGTGAAGACAGTTACCGGCAGCGACGGCAATTTTCAGATTACGGCGACCGACTGCCTTGGCCGCATTTACGACTACCGCACCCGCAAGCTGATTGTTTCGACGGGATATTACGATCTGTCCAACCCGTTGAACATTCCCGGCGAGGATCTAGCCAAAGTCTTTCACTACTATCGCGAACCGCATCCCTTTTTCGATATGGACGTGCGTGGTGATCGGGGGCAAGAATTCGGCCGCGATCGCTGCTCTCGATCTCTGGCGGCACGGCACGCGCGTCACCCTGGTTCATCGCGGCTCCAAACTGCACAATCACGTCAAATACTGGATCCTGCCGGACATCGAGAACCGCATCAAGAATCGGCGAAATTGCCGCTTACTTCCGCAGCGCGGTGGTCGAGATCGGAGTCTGACTACGTCAATCTTGATACGCCCGAAGGGCCGGTCCGCCTCAAGAACGATTTTGTCTTTGCCATGACGGGCTACCATCCCGACTATGATTTTCTGCGCTCGATGGGCATCGAACTTTCCGACCGAGCAATGCCGTCCGGTGTGCGATCCGCTGACCCTGGAGAGCAATGTGCCCGGAATCTATGTGGCGGGAGTGATCGTGGCGGGATCGAGAACCAACGAAATCTTTATCGAGAACGGAAGATTTCACGGCCGGCAGATCGCCGCCGCATCTGAAACAGAAGCTGTCAGGTCAAGCTTAGCGCCGCGTACGCCAGCGTCACCAGTTCTTCTCCCAATTGCTGGTTGATCAGCCGCGCCACCAGCACTTTGAGTTTTTCTCCGGTCTTGGTTAAGACGAAATCCTGTTCGGTATCCGACCAGTCGAGCTTGAAACTGGTGGCCAGCGCCGAAATCCAGATTTGACGGACGGGAGCATTGGGAGAGATGACGAACTTGCTGCGGTCCTCGAACGAAATGTGCAGCGCGCCGGACTGGTCTTCCACTTCGATCTCGGCCGACTCTTCCGCTTCCATCAGCGATTTCTTCAAAGATTCGAGCGCAGCATCCGCCCGTTTGCGAAAATCATTTTCATCAAGCATGCATAGATTATAGTCGTCTGCAATGATCAGTCGTTATGGTCATTGTGGCCCTTGGTCGTTGGCCGGCTCGCAGATCACCTATCAGATCAATCGTTTTGTTCACACTGCCGGACAGCCGTGGGTTTTGGCCAACGACGTCAAAGGCCAACGGACTCATACGTACCAATCCCATGGACCCTCAACCCGAGCGCGCATCCACACTCGATCTCTCTGTCCGCATATCTGCGGCTGGTGCGTTATAACCCCAATTTCCGCCGGCTTTGGCTGGCCCAGATTGTCAGCGAGATTGGCGACTGGTTCTACACTCTCGCGATTTACAGCTTGTTGTTGCAACTGACCGGGCGGGCGAGTTCGGTGGCGCTGGCGCTGGTCTTGCAAGTGCTTCCCCAGACCTTCATCGGCCCTGCGGCCGGCGTCATCAACGATCGCGTCCGCCGCAAGCGCGTAATGATCACCGCTGACCTGGCGCGGATGGTCATCGTTTTCGCCATGCTGCTGGTGCGATCCCGCTCTACAGTCTGGCTGGTTTATCCGTTGCTGCTGCTGGAAACTTTGATGGCGGCATTTTTCGAGCCTGCCCGCACTTCCGTGATTCCGAATATCACCCCTCGCGAAGATGTGTTGGTGGCGAATACGCTTTCGTCGGCGACCTGGTCGGTCAATCTGCTGATTGGTGCGTCGGTCGGCGGAGTTGTGGCCGCGCTGTTGGGACGCGATGCCGTGTTCCTGCTCAACGCTCTTTCATTTCTGGTATCGGCGATTTTGATCGGCGGATGAAATTCGAGGAGCTGCATGCGCAATCGGCAGCCGTTTCGCCTTCGCGACGCATTGGATTTCTCCCCGGTTGCTGGACGGCATTGGATACGTTCGAAAGGATCGCCGCCTGCTGACGGCGGTGTTCGCCAAAGCCGGCGAACTCATGATCGGACCCAGCTGGGTGCTGTTCACCGTGATGGGCAACAGCTATTTTCACTTTCATCTGCCGGCATCGATCCCCAACGTGGCGCCATGCTGGGCATGAGCCTGCTGATGGGAGCACGCGGGATCGGGGCGGTCATGGGCCCGCTGTTCTCCGCGCGCTGGGCCGGCCACTCGGATCGCCGGCTTCGGCTGGGTATTCTGCTCGGCTATCTCATCATCGGGGTTGGTTATTTGGGTCTGGGTTTGTCGCCCAATGTTTGGGTGGCGTGTGCCTGTGATCGTTCTGGCCCATTGCGGAGGATCCACCGTCTGGGTTTTTTCCACCACCATCTTGCAACTCAATACCGAAGACCGTTTCCGCGGCCGCGTGTTCTCAGCCGATCTCGGCTTCTCGATGCTGACCATCGCTATCGGCGCCTATGTCTGTGGACTCTTTCTCGACCGTGGAGTGTCGGCTGCGAGCGGTGGCCTCGGCAACCGGGGCTGATCATGATCGTGCCCGCGCTGCTGTGGGCGTGGGGGATGCGATCGGGAAGAGCGGCCTGACACAGCGCCGTGCACACAGTGATGCCGCCGATTAATACCCAACTAATTTTAAACGAGACGGATCTTTTGACTAGGCGTCTATCCAATAGCTGATCGATCTTTGCGGCCATGATGAAGTCGCTCTGGGTCAGGCCGTTGATCTTGTGCGTCCACAGCGTAATTTCCGCTTTGCCCCAGGCCAGCAGAATGTCGGGATGATGTCCCTGGGTTCCGCGATCTCTCCCACCCGGTTCACGAAGTCCAGCGCCTGCTTGAAATCGGGGAAGGTAAACGTCCGCGTGATGTGGTGTTCGTTGAACCGCTTTCCACTGTGGAACCTGTTGCTGGATTCGTTGCAGCTCTTTCCCTTGATCGGAGGCACGCCTCCGCGGCAGGGAACACAGGTTCTGGCTGGCAAGATCTTCGGGCATGGCTACTTCCTCTTCTATTGCGGCGGCCGCATGTCCACCTGGTTGACGGGACATTCGCGCACGCTTTGGGTGCAGCTCCGATACTGAAGATTTTTATCCACGCATACTTCCAGGCTGACCAGCTCTCCGGCATGGCAGGAAACGCGGAAGGCCTCACTGGCGCGTGGTTGGCTTCGGCAAAACTCTTTTCCAGATCCGTAACTCGAATTGCTGCTCGCGCCCGAGCCTCCGATACTGCTGCGGTACATGGACACTTGTGTACGCCTGTTCCGCCTGGCGAAATAATCCTGGGCCGAGAGTCCGGTGCAGGTGCCATGCTTCTGCCATTCGTGCTGGATCAGCCCGCGGCTGGGCATGTAGTTCAGCATGTGGTCCACGGTTTCGGCCGCCACCGGGCTCGCGTTCGAACATGACATGGGCGGCGCGCCGCTGCTGGCCTGCGGCCACAGTCCGTGCAGGACGAAGGCATGTGTCCGCCAATTCGGCACTCGCTGGAATGGTCTCTCGGATGTCCGCGCAATAGTTTGGCGCCCAGGACAGGGAAAGCATGTAGTAATCGAAATTGCCCCGGCGCCGGAGTCGTCGTGGTGACGGATGATGTTTGGCAAAAGCAGACGGCGTCAAGGAAAGAAGGACGACACAGGACTGTCGATGCGATTAAAACGTTTCATTGTTAGTTGCTGTCGAAGCCGGCGCCCACCTTTCGCAAAAATCGCGAGAGATGGGGCACCCTTTTACTGATGGCTGAAAGCTGAGAGCTGACAGCTTCTTAGAACGGAATATCTTCGTCGCTGATCGGGCTGACGCGGTCGCCGGCTCAGCTTCGGGCATGCGCTGGTCGAAATTGTTTCCTCCGGACGATGCGCCGCGCGAGCTTCCCGCGAAATCTCCTACCGCCGCCGCCTTCGCCGCGTCCGCCGAGCAGAACCAGATCATTGGCCACGACTTCGGTCATGTACTTTTTCTGGTTGGTCTGTTTGTCGTCCCAGGAGCGGGTTTGCAGACGGCCTTCGATGTAGACCTTGCCGCCCTTCTTCAAGTATTCGCCGGCAATTTCCGCCAGCCGCTGCCACGGACACGTTGTGCCACTCGGTACGGTCCTGCCATTCGCCGTTCTTGTCTTTGAAGCGTTCGTTGGTGGCCAGAGCGATCTTGGCCACGGGTGTGCCGCTGGGCGTGAATTTCACTTCGGGATCTTTGCCAAGATTGCCGATCAGAATGACTCTGTTAACGCTTTTACCTGCCATGAGTGCTGCTCCTTCCGCCCCTTTCGTTTGGGTATTAAACCGGGGAGCCGGGAAAATTAAACGGGATTCTAGGGGCTGGAACGCCACTATATCAGAATCCCGGCAGATCGATGTGACGTATGTACAATCGGGCGTCAGGCGTCGGGCCTCAGGCTGCAGACCTGAGTTTTCCGCCTCAGCTTGAGGGCTGAGCGCCGGGCCTCATGTCTGATGCCCTGCTTTCCTGAGGTATAATTCCGCCGATGCCTGCCGAACCCTTCAGGGGAATCGTCGGGATGGTGCCGGACGAGTTCAAACACGAACCCAGGTCCAAGGGCCTGCTCACCGCCCGCAAGAAAAAACCCAAAGAACTGGCTGTAATTACCGAATGCTGCACCGGCTGTGCCGGTTCACCGGCCTGTGTGGAATATTGTCCTGTGGAAGACTGCATGTTCTGGGTGCCGGACGAAGATCATCCTCCCTTCGGCCGCATCCAGGTCGACCCGATTCTCTGCATCGGCTGTAACAAATGCACCAGCAAAGGCCCGGAGGGCTCCTTCCTCGATGGCTGCCCCTGGGACGCGATTGTGATGGTCGACACGGCTGAAATCGAAAAAGAAGTCGGCGTAATGCCGTTCTAACTGAGAAACTCGAGAACTAACTAGCTAACTGGTTTTAACTGAAGTTCTAGAATAAATCCCCGCCGTTTTTCGCGTCCCAAGCGTCCCTAGCCACGCTCAAGCCCAACCTATCGGACGAGTTCGCCACTCTGATTGATCGCCTGTTCGGTTGCCAGCGCCTGTTGTCCGCACATGGTCGGGGATTTCCGGCAGCTCTCGCTCATAGGGCCGGATCGCGGGAATGTCTTCGGGCTGGCCGATCAGGTAGAGCGCGCGCAAAGCTTCCCATACCTGGTCCGTTCCGGGATCCAGGGCGGCGATCTCGTCGCCTGCGGCGACGGTTTGTCCGGCCTGCACCGACAACTCCCGCAATCGGCCGCTGATGGGCGAGCGTACTTCGACGGTCTGGCCTCCCGACTCGATCTTGGCGATGATCCCGCCCTGATGGATGGGGGTACCTATGGTGCTGGCATCGGTGATTTTGCCGGCCTGGGGCGCGTGACTTTCGCCGGCTGGAGCAGGGCGACGATCTGCGGCCTTCCGGTGGCATCGCCGAAGCGGACCAGCGACAGCGCCGCGTTGCCACGCACCATGACCGAAGAATCGTTCAGCATTTTCAAAAGCGCTTCGTGAAATCCGGCGCTGGCACGTCCTTGCTGGTGGCGTCCTGGCCCATGACCCAGGCATCGGTGTTGCGAACTTCCTCGATCGGATAAGAGGCCAGCCGCACCACCTCTGGATACCAGCGCGTAACGCTGCCCGTGGCGCGTCACCCGCTCGCCATCTGCACCAGCGCGTGCTGGATGTGGCGTGGTTTCTTGTCGTCCTGCAGGTACTCGCCGATTTGCTTGTCCGAAAGCTGGCGTCCAAACCAGGTGTTCCACCAGAACAGAAAAGGCATCAGGACGATCAGCCACGCGGTGAAGAAAAACAGGAACCGGTTGCGCGTGGACATGCGGGGCTTGGCAGGTTTACTGCCTGGTTCAGCGCCCGGCGCCGAAATTTCCTGAGGAGAATCGGGAAGAGCCGACATGGGTTCGATCCACCGAGACTATACCAGAAGCCGCGAGGATAACGAGCTATACGAAGCCGAGGCGGGCGGCGTTGG
>CAWEVE010000018.1:0-23998 GCA_963812465.1 Terriglobia bacterium | reverse complement strand
CCGTGCCGGCAATATCTGTGTAGGGACGGGTCGGAGCCTGCCCTGAGCGAAGCCGAAGGGACCCGTCCAGGCCGAGCGCAGCTCAGCAGTTTCTCTTCCAGTCGATTTATTATTAGAACATTATTGAACCAATGCTCTAATAATAAAACGAAAGGAACGCACCATGAGCCGTGCCGTCACTCCCATCCAACCGACAGAAGCTGAATCCAAAATCGGCGCCGTTCTCGCCGCTCTTCCCGAAAGCTGGAACCGGCACGACATGGTCGCCTACGCTTCCCATTTCAGCGAGAACGCTGACTTCGTCAACGTCCTGGGGATGCACTGGCGCGGGCGGGCGGCGATTGAGGCCAGCCACATCGCCATTCACAAAAGCATTTTTCGCAACAGCCGTTTGGAAACTCTGGATCAGACCATACGTTTTCTGACTCCCGAAGTGGCCGTGGCTCACGTCAACTGGCAGATGACCGGCCACGAAACCGAACAGGTAAAAGAATGGCAGCCTGCCGCGGTTCGGAAGGGAGTCTTGACCGCTGTGCTGGTTCCTGAGGGCGACACCTGGAAAATTACCGCCCTGCACAACACCGATATCGTGCCGGTTCCGAGTATGGGGAAGTAAGCGCATAGCAATCTCAGTTGAGGGGGGCGAAACATTCGTCGCGAAATTGCGTCTCCGCACTAGACACCTGACACCGGTTACGATTATCCTCCCGGCCATGAACCGACGAACTTTCCTCCAAGCCACAGCAGCGGGCGCCGCCAGCCTCGCCTTCTCCCGGAATTCATTTGCCGCCGACAACCCTGACCTGACCGCAATCCAGAAAGAGATCGAAAAACGCCACGACGAATCCGTGCAGCGGCTGCAGCAGTGGATTCGCCAGCCCTCGATTGCCGCCGAGAAGCGCGGCATGGACGAAGGCTGCGACCTCACCATGCGTATGTTGCGCGACGCCGGATTCGGCGAGGTCACGAAGATTCCCACTGACGGTCAGCCCGGCATTTTTGCCACGCTCGATGCCGGCGCCCCGCGCACCATTGGCCTTTACTTCATGTATGACGTGAAACAGGCCGATCCTGCAGAATGGTCGTCACCGCCGTTCGAGGCGGCACTTGTCGATAAGCCCGGAGTGGGCAAGTGCGTGGTTGGCCGCGGCGCTGTGAACCAGAAGGGTCCGGAAGCCACTTTTCTAGCCGCACTGCACGCCATTCGCGGATCCGGCCGCAAGATTCCGGTGAACTTTGTTTTCGTGGCGGAAGGTGAAGAAGAAATCGGCTCGCCTCACTTCCCCCAGGTTGTGCGCCGGCCCGAGGTTCTGGCCGCGCTACGAAAGTGCAGCGGAGTTTTCATGCCATCCGCCGAGCAGGAACTGGATGGCAAAGTCACGATGACTCTGGGCGCCAAGGGCGTGATCGAGCTCGAACTGGTCTCCAGCGGAGAAAAATGGGGCCGCGGTCCCCGCAGGGATGTCCACTCCAGCACCAAAGCCATGATTGACAGCCCGGCGTGGCATCTGGTCGAAGCCCTGGTCACCCTGGTCTCGCCCGACGGCAACACGCCTGCGATTGAAGGCTACTTTGATAAGGTCCGCCCGATGTCTGACGCGGAAAAGAAGATGATTGCGGAGGCGGCGCGACGTCTGGATGAAAATGTCGCCAAGAAGCAGCTCGAGCGTCGATCACTGGGTTCACGACGTGACCTACGAGCAGGCCCTCGAAATGCTGCAGTCGCGTCCAACGGTGAATATCGAAGGCCTTGTAGGTGGATACACCGGACCAGGCGGGAAACCATCCTGCCGCACCGCGCCGTGGCGAAGATGGACCTCCGCCTGGTGCCGGATATGAAAGCCGACGAAACCCTCGCGCTGCTCAAAGCCCATCTGGCAAAGCACGGCTTTGGCGACATCGAAGTGAACATGACGGGAGGCTACGACCCCACTGATACATTTCGCCGATGCCCCGCTGATACGCGCCCAGGTAGCCTGTTATAAGAGCAACGGAATCAATCCCATCATCCTGCCGCGCAGCGCAGGCTCGGCCAGGCTACGTCTTCACCGGCTATCCGCTGCGCCTGCCCGCGGTCCATTTCGGAATGGGTCACGGCAACGGTGCCCACTGCCAGACGAGTACTACGTGATCGAGTCAGCGAATCCGAATGTGCAGGGAATTGACGGTGCCGTAAGGTCGCACGTGGAATATCTGTACCAATTGCGACGATCTAGCCCGTTGCGTCGTCGTCGTTTGCAGTGTCGTCGGAGCTGAGCATCCTTCTGCCTTCATAGCGGAAAGAGAGCAGTTTGCAATCTCGCCTCTGTCTACGACGCTTCCATTGACTTGTCCTTGGTCCCTCCCTAAGATTCTTCGCACGTTAGGTTCAGCGCGTGCCCTGGCTCCGGCAGGCTTACATGGTCGGCGAAACCATCTCCCATTATCGTGTGGTAGAAAGGCTGGGCGGTGGTGGCATGGGTGTCGTTGACAAGGCAGAAGACATTACTCTGGGCCGCTTTGTCGCGCTTAAGTTTCTTCCTCCCGGCACGGCTGCAGATCCTCAATCTCCCGAGCGCTTCCGGCGCGAGGCGCGGACTGCGTCGTCGCTCAACCATCCCAACATCTGCACTATTTACGAAGTCGGTGAACACGAAGGACAGCCGCTTCATCGCCATGGAGTATCTGGACGGCGTCACCCTGCGCAACCTGATAGCAGGTCGACCGCTCGAATTGGACACGCTGCTTTCTCAGGAATCGAGTTGGCGGACGCGCTCGACGCTGCTCACGCCGAAGGCATCATCCATCGCGATATTAAACCTGCCAACATTTTCGTCACCAAGCGCGGACACGCCAAGATACTGGATTTCGGCTTGGCCAAAATCACCGACGTCCCGGTAACTGCCAGCCAGGTGGCCGCGCAGAACACCGCCTCCGTACCCGCCGACGAGCCACATCTGACCAGTCCGGGCTCGACGCTGGGAACAGTTGCTTATATGTCGCCTGAGCAGGCGCGCGGCAAGCCGCTGGATGCACGTAGCGACCTGTTTTCCTTTGGGCAGTCCTGTATGAGATGGCTACCGGTACGCTGCCGTTCCGCGGTGACACTTCCGCGGTGATCTTCCACGCCATTCTGGAGCGCGATCCGGTGGTCCCCGTGAGGTTGATCTGGAAGTTGCCCGCGCGCCTTGATAGGGACACGATCACCAAGGCTCTAGAGAAGGACCGTAACCTGCGCTATCAGCATGCTTCCGAAATGAGATCCGATCTACAGCGGCTGAAGCGGGATAGTGAGACCGGCCGCAGACCCGCCCAGGCCGGGAGGGCATTTCGCGTTAGGTTCTTGACTTTTTTTTGCAGTTCAAATAGCCAGTTCCAACCGCCTCTTTCTGCCGTTTCCCTCCCACCGAAGCTTGAACGTTGCTTCCGGGCCTCTCGCGCCTTCGCGGATCAAGAGGGCATTGCTGGTGGCAGGAGCCGTTTGCCTGCTGGCGCTTTTAATCATTGTCCACTACCCCTTCCTGCATCGCGCCGCGCCCACCATCGACACCCGCAACCTCAACATCCAACAACTCACAGAGCATGGCGGTGTGGTCAGTGCCGCTGCCATCTCGGGTGACGGTAAGTGGATCACCTACCCGATGCGCGAAGGCAAGCGTCGCGTCCATGTGAAGCAGATTGCTGACCGGCAGCGATGTCGCCGTCACCCCGCCGGAGGCCTTTCTTTTCGGCCCAGGTCTCAGCTTCACCCCCGATAGCAATTACCTTTACTTCACCCGTTTTGGCAATGAATCCGATGTGATCAATATGTATGCTGTGCCGTCGCTCGGGGGACCTATCCGTAAGGTTGTCGGCGACGTGTACAGCGGAATAAGTTTTTCGCCCGATGGAAAGCAGATGACCTACCTGCGGGCCGTGTCTGATTCATCGGAATGGCAGTGTTCTCGTGGCGAACGTTGACGGAAGCGCGGAGCACGTCATTTTTCGCGGCGCCAGCGGCGCCGCCGGAATAATATCCGATCCCTCGTGGGCAAGTGCTGGAATTGCATTCTCCAAGGCCGAAGTTGGGACTCAACGCCTCGGCCATCGTTGTAATCACACCCAAGGCAAGCCGATCCAAAAAAGTATTTCTACGCCTGCTCGCCACGACGGTTGCCTGGCTGCCCGACTCGTCAGGCTTTTTCCTCGTCGGCGGTGAACGTAAGGCTGCCTTTCGCCAGCAAGTATGGTTTCAACCCTATCCCTCCGGTGAAGTCTCTGCGGGTGAGCAACGATCTGAATGTGTATCATTCGCTCAGTGTGACCGCTGACGGAAAGTCGTTCGTCACCGCTCAAGGAATGGCTCGTCCGCTGGTGTCTTTGTAGCCGACTTGCCCACTGGCCTTGGCGCGCACGCCAATTTAGCCTTCCACCCCATCACCACTGAGCAAGCCACGGGTTATCTTTGTCCTGGATGGGCGACGGCAGGCTCTTGCAGGTTGATCTGCAGGCTCACGCTTACGTATCAGCTCCCGACGGAAGCAACCGCGTTCCCCTGCTCGGCAAGGACGACTTGAACAATACCGTCGCTGCCTGTGGCTCTGGCAATGTCGCGATCCTGGCGCGGTATCTCTCCGACAATACCCAGAATCTGTGGCGCCTTAATCTCTATTCGGGTGAACCGAAACAAATTACCGACGGCAACAAGACTGCGACGACTTTCCATCCTGCACGCCAGACGGGAAACAGGTCGTCTTCACGCGCTTTGGTCAGGGAATCGCCCGGGTGTTCAAGGTTTCCAGCGACGGCGGCGCCCCCACCGAGCTGGCTCGCGGGAATATCCATCAGGCTTCGGTTTCGCCGGATGGCAAATCAATTTGATCTGACAAGCGGGTAGGGCAGTTTCGCGTTATCTCTGAGCCTGGTGGTAGTTACCCTCGACGGCAAGCCGCTTCAGGAAATAAGCATTCCACAGCAGTCCGAAGCTCCGCCGATGGATGGTGTCAGACATGGCTGCTCTGCCAGCTCATGTTTTTATTCGATCCCGGTGGGAACGTGCGTCACCTCTACATCCAGCCGCTGAAGGGCGGACCGCCGATGCAACTGACGCACTTCGATACCGAACCTTCCCAGATCCTCGCCTATTCCTGGTCGCCGGACGGCAAGAAGCTCGCTCTTACTCTCGCGCCCGCTTCTCGCGGATACCGATGTGGTCTTGTTCAGCGGCTTCCGATAATCGACCGAAAGGACCCGCGCGGGCGAACCGCCCGCGACCACACAGGCACGGGAACTACTTCGCTTCTTCGGAAACCATCTGGCAGTTCCAGCTTCTCGGTCCAGGAGGGCTCCAAGGCGGTATCCGGCGCCCCGCTCCCGCCGCCCGCCATCGTCGAAGAGGCTCGCGGAAACCACCAATCACACCGGCCACTGCATTTCCCATCCAGCGCGACAACTGCATATCGCCTTCGCGCAATCCCGCCCTTTGTGCCGGGCTGCCGGCTGTCACCGAACTCACCACCACGCCAGTTTCCTGTGGCAGATCGTAGAAGCGGACGATGCGGCGGAGCAGGGGAACGGTTTGGGCTTCGACTCCGATATAGCCCCGGCGAATGCGGCCTCGCTGTAGCAGGCGGCTGGCGACGAATTTGGCGGTGTTGATTCCGATGGCGAAGCAGAGGCCCTGGGCTCCCATGATGGTGGCGGTGTTGACGCCAAGACGTGGCCATTCGACGAAACCAGCGGGCCGCCGGAGTTGCCAGGGTTGAGCGAGGCGTCGGTTTGGATTACGTCGTCGATCATGCGGCCTGAGTAGGAGCGCAGAGAGCGGCCGAGGGCGCTGACGACTCCGGCGGTGACGGTGTATTGGAATCCGTAGGGATTGCCGATGGCGATGGCGAGCTGGCCGACGCGGAGTTTCCGCGATGTCCGGTCACGGCGGTGCCGGGAGGCCGGGGGCGTCGTTATCGAGGCGTATCGAGGCGGATGACGGCAAGGTCGGTGGCGGGGTCATCGCCGATGAGGTGCGCGGGGCAGTGGCGGCCGTCGGGGAGCGAGACTTCGATTCGCGTGGCTTCGTGAACTACGTGGCTGTTGGTGAGGACGAGGCCGTCGGGGGTAAAGACGAATCCGGAGCCGCCGCCCTGCCGTTCGCGGGGCTCGCCGGAGCGGCTCTTGCCTGCCTGGACGACATCGATTTTGACCACCGAAGGGCTAAGCTTTTCGGCGGCGCCAACCACCGCATTGAGTAGGCATCGAGCAAGCGAATCATCGAGTGGGCCGAGGTCTGCCCGGTTCTGAATCAGTTTGCAGGAACGGGAGTTACTTCGGTCATTGCCAGATGAGGGAAACGATGTCTGGATTCAGCCGCGCGATCGTGGCTTGCATCGGATGCAGTTATGCTCAGGGGTAATGGGTCAGCTTGAACTTCCACTTCTGCAGGTCCATGCTGAGCTTGCGAAGCATCTGAGCGGAAGCGATGTGCACCGGATTCGAGACCCGTGCGATCGCGCAAGATCCTTCGACGAGCGCTCAGGATGACTCCGGGCATGCGGTTTGCTCAAACTGATTACTGCTTGGGCCGCAGCTTGGTTGCCGCATTGGGCAGGATGCACGCGTGGGAAGCGTCCGTCAGTGATTTCTGCAAAGCCGCTCCGACGGTCGAGAGTTCTTCGGGCTTCATCAGCTTCTGCATGCCTTCAAACAGTTCACGCTCTTCCTTGCGAATGTGGGACGCCAGCTTTTCCACCAGGGCCTGCAAGCCGGCAACGTGCAGTGAGCGAGCAGCGGCTCGCGAAAAGAAATTACGCAGCAGAACGTGTCCGGTGAGAAGTTCCTGGACCAGGGGCTGCAATTCGGGAAATCGCGCCGCCACCGGGAACAACTCTTTTTCTTCCGCGGCAAAGTGAAATGCGATTTCCTGTTCGAACATTTGCTGAACTTCCGCCTGCCAGGCTTCGAGATCGACGTCGCCGGCCTGGATGGCGCGATCCAGGCGCACGCACAGCGCCAGGCAATGCTGGTGCTGGTGCGATAGAGGAATAAGGTTCTTGTCACGAAGCATGCGTAGGCTATTGTGGGCGCAATCCAGGCAATTGCGCAACCAGTGCTCTCCTCGCTCTGATGACCGTGGTTACCGGCGATGGTTGAAGGGTACGAGCGTCCTGGCTCGCGTTGTTCGGGGCACGAGCGAGGACGCTCGCGCTCACACAAGGAACTGATCAGACCACGGCCGCTACCGACTGGGACACCTCTTTGACCGCCGGCCGCAGGGTCAGCCAGTCGGTGCGGACGGTGTCCCACTCCTGAATCAGGAAGCCGTAGGATTCCAGAAACTCGCGATGCGCGGGCGCGACCATCCGGCGATGTTTTCGAGAATGGGCGCGAGGACGACGATGGCGCTGTTGCCGAGCACGGTGCGGCTCGCGACGTGCGCCACCTGCTTGGTTTCGGAGACGGCGATGGTGAAGCCGTCGCGCGCGTTGACGTGCAGCATCACGTTGATGTCGGAGCTGCCATCGCCGGCGTAAACGATGTGGTCGGGTCCTATTTCTGCAAGCTGGCCTGCAACTCGTCAATCACCGCGACCTTTCCGTAGCCAGCGGTGGCGCGGATGATGGTTTCAAACTCCCCCCAGAGCTCTTGTACTGGAATTGCGTGCCGTAGATGCGTTCCGGCGGCACGATGCCTTCGATGGCCGCCGACTGAATCACCTCCACAGGCGCGGCCGAAATAGATCAAAATTGGAGCGATAGCCTTCGATGCCGTGGTCGAGAATGTCGTAGAGCAGGCCGATGTTTTCTTTGAGACGAATCTTCTTGCCGGTTTCGTAAAGGTGTTCGCGTGCGGACGCTGGCTGCGAAATTCGGGATCGTGCAGCAATAGGTAGGCGACGTCCGCTCCCTGCTGGACCAGGTTGATCTTTGCCATCCCCGTTGCGCGCTACGCTTGAACTCTTCCGTGGGTGGACTGCCGATGATCTTGCTCAGGACGTACCCGGAGTCGTTGAACGTGAGCGTCTGGTCGAAATCACTCGCGAACAGGTAGTGCTTTAACGGCTTTTCAGTCATGCGACATTAGATTCACTCGAGCACCAGGAGACGGCCCATAAATAACATCGATAGCGGGCTATTACCAAAGTGATGATGGCTGATTCGACTGCCGTAATGAGAACAGGTCGAGCGCATGCTCGCGTTCTGCTGCGTGCATGCACTAGCGGGTGCGTCGCTGCCGAAGAAGCCGGCCGGGTACCCAAAATGGTCATGTCGTAGATCCTTGTACGTGATCGCGTCTCCGCCATTGAGACTGGATACATCGCCCGACGAAGAGTGTTGATCACCAACGTGCCTTATACTAAGCGCGTGCGTCCACGGTTGTGAATGGATAGCGATTCGGACTCATTCCGCACGAGCGAGAATGTGTAGTCGCCCGGACAGACGGGCAACAGGAGCAGGTTTAACTATGGCAGCTACCGGAGAACTCATCCGTCTCATCAACTACATCGACGACATCAACACCACGCTCCGCCGCATCAGCGCCTCCATCCCACTGATGGACGCAGATGAGCGCAAGCGCCTCGCCGAAAACATTCGCACCGCCAGTACCAACCTCAACGCTGTCCTGGCACAACTGGACAAGGGGCAGTCGTGGGCCAGGCGTACTGCTCGACGGTCCAGACCATCGCCGCGATGGCGCTGGTGGGGCGCGCCGCTTGCATCGCCTCTGGCGGCCGCAATCGCTGGTGCTATCGCACGATTCTCGGAGATCTTCCGCCGAGTCGCCCTCCGGCCTGCTCCCAGAACGAGATCTTTTTTATTATGGAGGTGGCCTCGGAAACAGGCGGATTCCATCAAGAAGGCCGACACCGCGTTTCCAGTCTGGAATTTGCCGACAGCGTCGGAGATGCCGCGCGCGCTGCCGATCTGGTGATCGAGGCGGTTCCCGAAGAACTGGAATCGAAGATCGAGATATTTACTCTGCTCGAGAAAATCTGCCGCCCCGGCACGATCCTGGTTTTCGAGCACTCTATGATTTCAGCATCATGGAAATCGCCCGAGTCACTTATCGCGCCCAGAATTGTTTGGGTATGGCTTCCGGAGACCGTTGGGCGAGGGCGACTGTTTTTGAAGTTGTCCGCGGTCCGGAGACCCGAGATGACACGCCTGGCCACCAGAGTGGAAGTGGCGAGCGCAGGGCAAGGAAGTGGTTGTGGTCAAAGATTCGGTGGCGCCGGAACCGCGCTACATTTAAGATGCTGATTTAATATTTATTATTTAACAATGCCGATTCAGATTGCAGGTCTTGGACTATGCGCTTTAAATCTAAATCTGAAATCGCAAATCTGAATCTCCCAATTTGACCGCTATGACGCCCGCATCTCGCGGACGCTACAGGTCAATTACGAGAGACTACTTGTTGATATCCTCTTTCGCTTCCAATCGCTTTGCCAAAGCCACCAAATTCTGTTTCTGCCCGTCCGGCGCCCGCCATGGCCGTATTCATCTCCTTAGCCGCGTTGGTGTAGTCGCCTTGCGCCGAAAACATCCGGGACAAGCCGACGTGCACAATCCACTGGTCGGGGTTTTTTTTGGCATTGTCGCGGAAAATGGCAAAGGCCTCATCTTGCTTGCCGTTGATTTGGAACTGGCGCGCGTAGGAGGAGTTGGACGGCGTTGACCATGGCCAACGCCTTGTTGCGCCCGGTCGTGGCTTCTTCTTTGCGGTTCAGGGCGTCGAGGACCTGCGACCTGGTCATGAGATTGTCGTAGCGCTCTTCGCCAAATCCACTTGTCCGTGTATTTGAGCGCCTCTTCCAGATCGATCTTCTCCTGCAGCAGATAGTTGGCGGCATCGTCCCAGCTCTGCCAGGTTACCGTGCCAGTCCCCGCAGTTGATGGTGCAGATTCTGCTCGACGATGTCATGGGTGTTTACTCGACCTTGAAGGGAACGGCAACCTTCTCCCAACGCAGCGTGACTACCGAGGAGTCCGGCTTCACGTCATCGAAGTCATAGGTAAGGGCTTCATGGAAGTCCGACGTCTGAGGCTTCACGGTGACCCGTAGTGCGTCTTCGGCCTGGTCATAAGTGAAACTACCCCAGGAGGTGGAGGGCTTAGAGAAAATGATGGTCCATTTGTTTTCGCCGGGGATCATGTGCAGCCCGTAGACCCCTTGGCCAGCGGTTCCCTCGATGTACCGGATCAGTGAACTCGATAATGGTATTTTCGTTGGCTCCGGCCCGCCAACTTGTCCCTAGGGAACGACGCCTCCCCAGATTTTTCGTTTGTTCACCACCGGCCGATGGTAGTTGACGGTGACATCGGTGATTCCGACGCGCTGCGTTATCACAGCATGCTGGCTGGGCCGCGGCAGATCAAGAACGAACGACTGCGCATGGACCATTACCCAAACAGCATAACCCTTCGATCACGAGCAAAGTGCGCACAACGGTTTGTACATGGCAGCAAGCCTCCATTATCTGAGTTGTAATGCTGCGAATTATCCTGGGGCCGGGAAGCAGAACGGTGGATTAGACGCCTGCACCTCCGTTCCGGATAGCAAATCGCCGAGCCCCTGCCCGCACCCCGAAAATCCGGCTATCCTTTTGCTTTCAATACGGTCTAAGCGTGAGGACGAAATTGTGGGAACCTGGCGCCATCCCGCGACGTAATAGACAACAGAGGTTATGGCGGGGTGACAGACGCGCCTCTGAGCATTGCTCCCTTTCCTGCGGCCTGTAAGGCGTTAAGCTTATGCACGTGCTTTTCGAGATCGTTCGCCAATCCCTGGCCACGCTGTGGGCGCACAAACTGCGCTCATTCCTGACCATGTTCGGCATCGCCTGGGGAGTGGGTTCGCTGCTGCTGCTGGTCGGACTGGGAGAAGGTTTCCGCAGCGGCCAGGCGCGGAATCTGGCCACCCTCGGCCAGGACATCATGTTTATTTTCCCGGGCCGAATTCCCGCGGTGGCGGGCAGCCTGCAATCCGGCCAGACCTATCGCTTTACCTACGACGACTACCTCGCCATCCGCAATGAGGCTCGACCTTGCGCTCCGTTGTCGCCGGTAATCAACCGCGAAGACATCCGCGCGGTCAGCGACTACGGCTCGACCAATGGCCAGGTATTCGGTGTGGCTCCGGACTATAACCAGATCCGCACCGTGCCGCTCGGAACCGGCCGCTGGTTCAATGATGACGATAACACCCAGCACCGCCGGGTCGCGGTAGTGGGCTGGGAGCTGCTGAAAAATGTGTTTCCCGGCCGGCCTGCCGTTGGCGCCACCATGCTGCTGAACGGCATTCGCTTTGACATTATCGGCGTGCTGGCCAAGGTGGCAAAGACGGCAACAACGGCACCAATGCCCGCATCTTTGTTCCGGTCGAAACTATGCGTGACCTGTTTCCACTCAAAGGCCAGAACGTCGAAAACGCGATGTCTTTCATCAACTACCGCCCGTTGAACAAAGCCCACATCTGCGCTCCAAAGAGGAAATTCATCAGATCATCGCCCGCCGCCACGGTTTCGATCCCAAGCTCGAAGATGCTTTTGAGGATTGGGACACCATTGAGGACTCGCAGCGTGTCGACAAAATATTCGATGCCATGGACTATTTTCTCGGTGTGTTGGATTCGTGACCCTGGCCCTGGGGGCGATTGGAATCGTCAATATCATGCTGGTTTCGGTGGCGGAACGCACCCGCGAGATTGGTCTGCGCAAGGCTCTGGGCGCGACCTACAGAAACATCCTCACCCAGTTTTTCATTGAGGGCGTGTTTCTCACCGTCTTCAGCGGTGGCATCGGGCTGCTGATCGCGACCGCTTCGTGACCGCGCTGGCCAGTTGCCGGCTCCGCAGGGATTTGACACGCCGCGGATCGTGCCGATCTCCGCCGTGGCGGCGATCTTTCGCTGGCCATCGCCGGCATCGTGGCCGGAATCTATCCCGCGCGTAAGGCGGCGCTGCTGGCTCCGGTCGAAGCCATGAGGCAGGAGTAGCCGTGATTCGGGAGTTGGCACAGGCGTATGGCGCGCTGCGCCATAACAGGCGGCGCAGCATCCTCACCATGCTGGGGATGGCCTGGGGGATCGCAACGGTCGTATTGCTGCTGGCCTACGGGTCGGGCTTTGAGCGGGGACTGTGGGGGCCTTCCGCTCCTTTGGGACCAACCTGGTTTCGTGTTTCCTGGGCCGCACTTCGTTGCAGGCGGGCGGGACCAAGGCGGGAAGCGAAATCCGGCTGACGGTCAACGATCTTGATTACATCCGCGACGAAGTGCCTCTTCTCAAGCGGATTTCTCCGGAAGCCTTCAAACAATGCAAGGTGACCTGGGGAACGCGAAGCGCCAGCTACGCCGTGAGCGGCGTGTATGCCATCTACCCGCGCATGCGACGTATGGAATTCGCGGAAGGTTCTCCCTTCGGCGAAGCCGAGGATTTACCCACGCTCGGGTCGCCTTCATCGGCGCCGACCCAAGAAAAAGCTCTTTTCGGGTCAGAACGCCATTGGCGAAAATATTCGGGTGGACGGTATCCCCTACCAGATCGTCGGCGTTTTGAGACAAGTGATCAATAATAGCGACGACAATCTGAACGAGCACATCTACGTGCCTTTCAGCGCCATGAGCGATCTCAAAGACACGTTCTATCTGAATTCAATTGTCATGGAATATGAGGGGGACAACGCCAAGGTGGTAAAGGCTCTGCGCAACTCCATGGCCTTCCATCACAGCTTCGATCCCAAGGACGAGAGAGCAGTTTTTGTGTTCGACGTGTTTTCCGATTTGCTCGATCTGCGGATGATCACCACCGGGATCAAGATTCTTCTCGGTTTTATCGGCCTGCTTACGCTGGGCATCGGCGGAGTAGGACTGATGAACATCATGCTGGTTTCGGTTACTCAGCGGACCCGCGAAATCGGCGTGGAAAAGGCACTGGGCGCGCATCGCTGGCACATTCTGTTCCAGTTCCTGGCGGAAGCGATGGTCATCACCGCGCTCGGGGACTGCTGGGCGTGGCCTTTGCTTATCTCGTCTCCTGGTCGGTGCCATCGCTCACCCTGTGGAGTGCGTTTCAGGAAGGCGCAGACGAAGGCGATATTCACCTGAAAATCGACGCCGCCACGCTCATCTGGTCGACCGGAATTCTAGTTTCGTGGGCATTGTGAGCGGCATGTTGCCCGCCGTCAAAGCAGCAAAGCTCGATCCCATAGAAGCCCTCCGATACGAGTAACCGCTGAGAACCGCCAACTAAAATCTGACAACTGGGTTCATGAACTTCGTTCTTCCAGCCCAGCATGTAAGAAGTCTGCCCGGCGCAAGGCGACCTACCCCGCGAATCGTTCCATGACGAATGACACCATGACCGACGATCCCAACCCGCGGCTCGAACGCGTTCTCGGGCAACTGAAACTTTACGAGCATCCCCTGCTCGATTTCTCCGCCCGCGCCAAGAGCGAGGGAGTGGAAGTTCTCATAAACTTCAGAAACCCTCCGGTTCCCGTACACACCTATAATTTCGAACTCCATCCCCGGGATCTCGATCACGCGCAGTTCGAATGGACCTTCCAGCGGCAGCTTTACGACTGCCTGCACGACTATATGGTCGAAATGTTCATCCGCACCCCGCAGGATCGCGCCGAGCGGCAGCGGAGAGATTTGTGAGCCTGCGCAACATTATCGAGCAGGAGATTGGGGAGGGCGGCCCATTCCGTTTTCGCGCTACATGGAGTTGTGTCTCTATCATCCCCAGTTCGGTTACTACTCGCGCAATGCGGAGCAGTTCGGCAAGGCCGGCGATTTTTATACGTCAAGCGATGTTCACGCCGTCTTTGGACGGCTTCTAGCCCGCCAGTTCGAAGAAATCTGGCGTGCGCTGGGATCACCGGCAGAGATCGAAATTCTGGAGCCAGGCCCAGGCCGCGGGCTATTCGCGCAAGATGTGCTGGACTGGTCGGAGAAAAAGTTTCCCGAGTTCTTCCGCGCTCTGCACTATTCGCTGTCGGAACGCTCGCCTGCACTACGGGGACGGCTCGGAGGTGCTCGCCAGGTCTTTCGCGAGCGGAAAGCATCTCGGTCTCTGAAATGCCATCTTTTCGAGACTGAGCCCTGGTTCCCGACACGTCAGGCAGCACTGGTCCTCGCTGCAGAAGCGCTGAAAGCTTCTACGTGCGGAGGACGCTGATGGAGAGGGCGTTGCGCGTCCCGAGGTTCCCCTCATTATTTTTGCCAACGAATTCTTTGACGCGCTGCCGGTCGAGATCGTCAGTACGCAAGGAGCGCTTCGCATCTCGACCGAGAATAGCCGTCTCGCCGAAACCTGGGTTCCGCCTTCCGCCGAGGAACTCGAATTCCTCGATCAATATGGCGTTCATCCCGAGGCAGGAGAACGGATCGAAGTCCCAATGCTTGCGCTTGACGTCATGTCTCGGCTGGCGGCGTCAGTGGGCAATGGCTTTATTATCGCCATCGACTACGGCTACACGCGCCAGGAGCAGCTTGCCGGGCGCCATCGAGGGACCCTGATGGCCTACCGTCAGCACGCGGCCACGCCGAATCCGTACGAAGCGCCGGGCGAACAGGACCTCACCGCGCACGTCAACTTTACGGCGCTGGCAGCGGCCGCGAAAGGGCATGGCATGCAAGTGCAGCCGCTGCTCACCCAATCGCAGTTCCTGATGGGAATCGGAGAGACCAATCAATTTGCCGACGTTTTCGAAGATTGCCGCCTCCACAGGAGCGAGCCAAAGTCGCGTTGCAGCTCAAGCATCTGGTGACCCCAGCCGGTATGGGAGAAAGTTTCCACGTACTGATCGCGGCCAGGGCGTCGATGAGAAGTGTAACCGGGCTGAGCGGATTGTCGTTTTCCAGGAGCAGACTGGCGAGCACGCATGACTAGGAGTTCTTCACCCGATAAGAATCTTTCATAGGCTGAATCCGGTTCCGAAGAGCTTGCGTCGCCATCTATAAGAACGGAGCAGCAACCGCCGCGATCCAGAGGAATCCAGATGGAAACTGAAGCCCGCCCCGCTACCTGGAAAATCCTGCTGGCGTTCGCCATGATTTACTTCGTCTGGGGATCGACGTTTCTGGCGATCCGCATTGGGGTTCACGAAGTACCTCCATTTCTGCTGGCGGCCGTACGCTTTTTTACGGCGGGGCTTGTGATGTATGCCTGGCTGCGACTTCGGGGCACGCCTCTCCCAAGCCCGCGACAGTGGGTTGCGGCTTCGCTACTTGGCACTCTGATTTTCGTGGTCGACTATGGCTGCCTGTTTTGGGCCGAGCAGCGCGTGCCCTCGGGGATTGCGGCGGTGGTGCTGGCGACCATCCCCGTTTTCATCACGTTGATGGAAATCATCTTCCTGCGCACCCAACGCCTGACCATAAGGCTTGGCGCGGCCCTCATCGTCGGCTTCTGCGGCGTGGCGGTGCTGATGAACCATTCGTTTTCCCTGGGCGAAGTTCCGGTCAATCGCGCCGGCGCGACCGCGCTTTTGATTGCGGCAGTCACCTGGTCAATCGCGACCATCTTCACGCGCCGCCTTCCCTTCCAGCGTCGAAACCGATGAGCGCGGCGGCCCAGATGCTTACCGGCGGAGCTCAGTTGTTCGTGGTGACCGCCTCGCAGGCGAGTTCGCCGGATTTCGAGTGCAGGCAGTCTCACCGGAGGCATGGTTCGCGCTGATTTACTTGATAGTCGCCGGTTCAATTATTGGCTTCACCGCTTACGTGTGGCTGCTGCATTACGAATCGCCTACCAAGGTGGGAACTTATGCGTACGTGAATCCGGTGGTCGCGGTTGCTCTGGGATATTTTTTGGGCGGGGAAGCGGTTGGCCCGCGAACCCTGCTGGGAACGCTGCTGATTCTGGTCAGCGTCATTACCATTACTACAACGCCGAAGGTTGTGTCGACGTCGGACGCAAACCGTCCCGAGAGTCAGCCAAGGCAGACTACGTCGAGCCGGCAAGTGCTGTGTGGGGCCGGGTCTCCGACCCGGCCGGGCCGAGCGAAGTCGGCAGCGCGGCCTCACAGAGCGAAGTCACCCGTCCCGGGCTTACGGTCGCGTCATTCTCTCCGGACGCATCAGCAGGTCAAATTCTTCTTCCGTGAGATAGCCCAGTTTCAGCGCCGCCTCGCGCAAGCTCGACTTTTCGACGTGGGCGGTGTGGGCGATCTTCGCTGCTTTGTCGTATCCCACCTTCGGGGTGAGCGCCGTCACCAGCATCAGCGAATTGTTCACATGGGTCGCGACCTTGGCCCGGTCGACTTCAATGCCCTTGATCATGTACTCGACGTATCCGTGGCAGGCGTCCGAGATCAGTGTCACCGAATGCAGGAAGTTGTAAATGATCACCGGCTTGTAAACGTTGAGCTGAAAGTTTCCCTGCGATCCGGCAAAACCCACCGCAGCGGTCGCGCCGTGAACCTGCACGCAGACCATAGTCATGGCTTCACACTGCGTGGGATTCACTTTGCCAGGCATGATCGAAGAGCCGGGCTCGTTCTCCGGGATGGAAAGCTCTCCCAGACCGGAGCGCGGACCCGACGCCAGCCAGCGAATGTCATTCGAAATCTTCATCAGTGAAGCGGCCAATGTTTCCAGCGCGCCCTGCGCAAAAACAATTTCGTCGTGCGCCGAAAGCGCGGCGAATTTGTTGGGATGCGAGCGGAAGGGAAGTCCGGTGAGCTCGGCGATCTTCGCGGCCGCGCGCTCCCCAAATTCCGGATGCGCATTCAGGCCAGTCCCGACGGCGGTTCCGCCGATGGCCAGATCGTAGAGACCGTCGAGCGAAAGCTCCAGGCGCTGAATATCGCGTTGCAGCAGGCTGGCCCAGCCGCCAAATTCCTGCCCGAAAGTGAGAGGCACGGCATCCTGCAGATGGGTGCGGCCAATTTTTACGATGTCCTTGAACTCCGTCGCCTTGGCCGCGATCGCGTCATGAACGCTCTGGACGGCGGGAATCAGCGTGTTCTTCACCCGGTCCGCGGCCGCGATGTGCATGGCGGCGGGGAACGTATCGTTGGAAGACTGCGACATGTTGACGTCATCATTGGGATGAATTGGCTTCTTCGATCCCAGCGCGCCGCCCGCCAGTTCGATGGCGCGGTTAGCGATCACCTCGTTGACGTTCATGTTGGTCTGGGTGCCGCTGCCGGTCTGCCAGATGCGCAAGGGAAACTGGTCGTTAAGTTTGCCGGCAATCACTTCGTCGGCGGCCTGCGCGATGAGCTTGGCTTTGTCGGCGGGAAGCTTGCCCAGGTCCTGATTCACCAGCGCGCAGGCTTTTTTGAGGATGCCGAAGGCGCGGATCATCTCCGGCGGCATGATGTCGCGGCCAATGTCGAAATGAAGGAGCGAGCGCTGGGTTTGCGCGCCCCAGTAAACGTGCGCCGGGACCTCAATTTGTCCCATGCTGTCTGATTCATTGCGAGTTTTCGGTTTCGCGGGCGCTGCCATGGGGCTTCCTGAATGATCTCCTGAAGATGAGAGCAACCGGAAATTATAGCGCGGGCGGGCTTGACTCGATCCGCGAAGCGTGAGATTCCTTTGCGTCCACCGTAAATTCACTAGCCACGAAGGACTTGCATATCACGAAGGCCTAGTCGTGAAGCCTTCCTTCGTGTCTACGTGTCCTCGTGGCTAAGGTCTGGAAGCTGGCTCGCACTGAGCCCGGCTCTGCGGCATGCTAGAATTGTTAACTTCGAGAGACGCGACGTTGTGCCCGAGTCCGCGCACGCGCATACTGACGATTTCCCCAGCCGAGATAACTATTTGGTGACTAAACAGATTTCCGGCGTGACCCAGCAGATTCCCGACACACTTCCCCGCGCCCAGGTCAACGGTGAGCCCGACACACGCGCGGACGTAGTCGTCATCGGCGCCGGCCCAACGGGTCTGGCCTGCGCCATTGAGGCCCAGCGCGCTGGCTTCAAGACGATGGCGATCGACAAGGGCTGCGTTGTCAATTCCATCTACAACTATCCTGCCAACATGTCATTTTTCACCACGCCGGAGCTTCTGGAAATCGGCGACATTCCGTTCAGCACAGCCCGGCAGAAACCCACGCGGGAAGAAGCGCTCGAGTACTATCGCAAAGTCGCCGAGCACTATGATCTCGACGTAAGGCAGTACCAGTGGGTGAAGACAGTTACCGGCAGCGACGGCGATTTCCAGATTACGGCGACCGACAGCGTGGGCCGCATTTACGACTACCGCACCCGCAAGCTGATTGTGTCCACGGGCTATTACGATCTGTCGAACCCGCTGAACATTCCCGGCGAGGATCTAGCCAAAGTCTTTCACTACTATCGCGAACCGCATCCCTTTTTCGATATGGACGTGCTGGTGATCGGGGGCAAGAATTCGGCCGCCATCGCTGCTCTCGACCTCTGGCGGCATGGCACGCGCGTGACCCTGGTCCATCGCGGCGCCAAATTGCACAATCACGTCAAATACTGGATTTTGCCGGACATCGAGAATCGAATCAAGAACGGCGAAATTGCCGCCTACTTCCGCAGCACGGTTTCAGAGATCGGAGTCTGACTGCGTCAATCTCGACACCCCCGAAGGTCCAGTCCGCCTGAAGAACGATTTTGTCTTCGCTATGACCGGCTACCATCCCGACTATGATTTCCTGCGCTCGATGGGCATCGAGCTTTCGACCGAACAATGTCGTCCGGTATGCGATCCGCTAACCCTGGAGAGTAATGTGCCGGGGATCTACGTGGCGGGAGTGATCGTGGCGGGATCGAGGACCAACGAAATCTTCATCGAGAACGGAAGGTTTCACGGCCGGCAGATCGCTGCCGACCTGAAGCAGAAATTGTCAGAAAGTTAGCGCCGACTACGCCAGCGTCACCAGCTCTTCTCCCAGTTGCTGATTGATCAGCCGCGCCACCAGCACTTTAAGTTTTTCTCCGGTCTTGGCCAGGACAAAGTCCTGTTCGGTATCCGACCAGTCCAGCTTGAAACTCGTAGCCAGCGCCGAGATCCAGATCTGGCGCACAGGCGCGTTGGGAGAGATGACGAACTTGCTGCTGTCCTCGAAAGAAATGTGCAGCGCGCCCGACTGGTCTTCCACCTCGAATTCGGCCGACTCTTCGGCGTCCATCAGCGACTTCTTGAGCGAGTCGAGCGCAGCGTCCGCCCGCTTGCGAAAATCCTGTTCATCCATCATGCAGAGATTATAGACGGTCGGTATTGATCAATCACCACAAACCAGTGGGACGCCCTCGGCTGTCGGCCGAGCTCGACAGACCATCAGAGAACAACGCTGGGCTTCGCCCAGCCGGACAGCCGAGGGCGGCTGTCCCCACGTGGGTCGTGCAAATTCCGTTCTGTGACTGCTATTGTGTATTACTTCCATGGATCCGCAACCAGAGCGCGCCGCCACCTCGATCTCCCTGTCCGCATACCTGCGTCTGGTGCGTTACAACCCCAACTTTCGCCGTCTCTGGCTGGCGCAGATCGTGAGCGAGATTGGCGACTGGTTCTATACCCTGGCCATCTACAGCCTGCTCCTGCAACTGACCGGACGGGCGAGTTCAGTTGCGCTGGCGCTGGTTCTGCAAGTGCTTCCCCAGACTTTCATCGGCCCCGCCGCCGGAGTCATCAACGATCGCGTCCGCCGCAAACGCGTAATGATCACGGCCGACCTGGCGCGGATGGTCATCGTTTTTGCCATGCTGCTGGTGCGATCCCGTTCCACAGTCTGGCTGGTTTACCCGCTGCTGCTGCTGGAGACCTTGATGGCGGCGTTTTTCGAGCCGGCACGCACTTCCGTGATTCCCAACATAACTCCCCGCGAAGACGTGCTCCTGGCGAACACGCTGTCTTCGGCGACGTGGTCAGTCAATCTGCTGGTCGGTGCGTCGGTTGGAGGAATCGTCGCGGCCCTGCTGGGACGCGACGCCGTGTTTGTGCTCAACGCTCTTTCGTTTCTGGTATCGGCCATCCTCATTCGGCCGCATGAGATTTGCACGAGCCGCATGCGCAATCGGCAGCCCCGCTGCGTCTCGCGACGCTGTGGACTTTTCCCCGGTTGCGGAAGGCATGCGCTACGTGCGCAAAGACCGCCGCTTACTGACGACCGTCTTCGCCAAAGCTGGCGAACTCATGATCGGACCCAGTTGGGTACTGTTCACCGTTATGGGGCACCAGTATTTTCACGTGCACTTGCGCGGCATCGATCCGCAACGGGGCGCCATGCTGGGCATGAGCCTGCTGCTGGGAGCGCGCGGAATCGGAGCTGTCGTGGGTCCGCTATTCTCCGCTCGCTGGGCAGGCCGCTCCGATCGCCGCCTTCGGCTCGGCATTCTGCTGGGCTATCTCACCATCGGGGTGGGCTATCTGGGTCTGGGCATGTCGCCGAATGTGTGGGTGGCTTGCCTGTGGATCGCTTTGGCTCATTGCGGAGGATCGACTGTCTGGGTTTTTTCCACCACCATATTGCAGCTCAACACTGACGATCGCTTCCGCGGACGCGTTTTCTCCGCCGACCTCGGCTTCTCCATGCTGACCATCGCGATCGGCGCTTATGTATGCGGACTGTTTCTCGACCGGGGCGTGTCGGCTCGAGCCGTGGCCTCGGCAACCGGTGTGATCATGATCGTGCCCGCAATTCTGTGGGCCTGGGGAATGAGAGTGGGAAGAGCGGCCTCAACGTCGGCAACAGTAAGCGCCGACTGAGACGAAAAATTACGTTCGGTGCGACCTGGTCGATCTTGGCCGCCATGATGAAGTCGCTCTGCGTCAGGCCGTCGATCTTGTGCGTCCACAGGGTAATTCCCGCTTTTCCCCAGGTCAGCAGGATGTCGGGATGATGCCCTTGCTGCTCCGCGATCTCTCCCACTCGGTTCACGAAGTCGAGTGCCTGCTTGAAATCCGGGAAATTGAAAGTCCGCGTGATGTGGTGTTCGTCAACCGCCTTCCATTGCGGCACCAGCTGCAGGATTTGTTGCAGGTCTTTCCCCTTCATCGGAGGCACGCCTCCGCGGCAGGGAACACAGGTTTGACTGGCAAGATCTTCTGGCATGGCTGTTTCCTTTTCTATTGCGGCGGCCGCATGTCCACCTGGTGGACCGGGCATTCGCGCACGCTTTCTGTACAACTCCGATACTGAAGATTCTTATCCACGCACACTTCCAGGCTGACCAACTCCCCGGCATAACACGAAACCCGGAAGGCCTCGGGCGGAGCGCTATTGGCCTCGGCAAAACTCTTTTCCACCTCCGATACATCGAACTGCCGCTCCTGGTTCAGACTTCGATACTGCTGCGGTACTTGTACGTGCGTGTAAGCCTTCTCGGCCTGGGCGAAATAATCCTGTGCCGAAAGCCCGGTGCAGGTTCCATGCTTCTGCCATTCGTGCTGGATCAGACTGCGAGTGGGCATGAAGTTGAGCATGTGGTCAACCGTGTCGGCCGCCACCGGGCTCGCGTTCGAGCAGGACATAGGCGGCGGCCCGCTGCTGGCCTGCGGCCAAAGCCCATGCAGGACGAAGGTATGGTGTCCGCCAATTCTGCACTCACTGGAGTGGTCATTCGGATGTCCCGCACAGTAGTTGGGCGCCCAGGAAAGCGAAAGCAGGTAGTAGTCGAACTGCCCCGCGCCGGAGTCTTTGTGGTGATGATGATGTTTGGCAAAGGCGGAGGGGGCAAGCGAAAGAAGGAGACACAGCGCTGCTGATGTGATCGGAACGTTTCATTGATTAGTTGCCATCGAAGACCGCTCCCACCTTTGCGCAAAAGGCGCGCAAAGATGGGGCACCCTGGTCTTGAGCTGATGGCTGAAAGCTGAGAGCTGACAGCTGTCTTAGAACGGAATATCTTCGTCGCTGATGGGGCTTGAGGCGGTTGCCGGCTCCGCCTCGGGCGTGCGCTGGTCGAAATTATTTCCGCCGGCCGATGCGCCGCGCGAGCTGCCCGCGTAGTCCCCACCGCCGCCGCCCTTCGCCGCGTCCGCCCAGCAGAACCAGGTCACTGGCGACGACTTCCGTCATGTATTTTTTCTGATTGGTCTGCTTGTCTTCCCAGGAGCGAGTCTGCAGGCGGCCTTCGATGTAGACTTTGCCGCCCTTCTTCAAGTACTCGCCGGCAATTTCCGCCAGCCGCTGCCATAGCACCACGTTGTGCCATTCGGTGCGGTCCTGCCATTCGCCGTTTTTATCTTTGAAACGTTCGTTGGTGGCCAGAGCGATCTTGGCCACGGGTGTGCCGCTGGGAGTGAATTTTACTTCTGGATCTTTGCCAAGATTGCCGATCAGAATGACTTTGTTGACGCTTTTACCTGCCATGAGTGCTGCTCCTTCCGCCCCTTCGCGTGGGCATTGAACCGGGGAGCCGGGAAAATGAAACGGATTTCAAGGGGCTGGAACGCCACTATACCAGAATCCCGGCAGAGCGATGTGACGGATGAACAATCGGCGTCAGGCGCCGGGCATCAGGCTGCAGCCTTCAGTTTTCCGCCTCAGCTATGAACTCTGAGCGCCGGGCCTGAGGTCTGCCGCCCGCTGACCGCCTGAGTTATAATGAATTCGATGCCTGCCGAACCCTTCAGGGGAATTGTCGGGATGGTACCCGACGAGTTTAAACACGAGCCCAGGTCCAAGGGCTTGCTCACCGCGCGCAAGAAGAAACCCAAAGAGCTGGCCGTAATTACCGAGTGCTGCACCGGCTGCGCCGGTTCTCCGGCCTGCGTGGAATATTGTCCGGTGGAAGACTGCATGTTCTGGGTGCCGGACGAGGACCATCCGCCTTTCGGCCGCATTCAGGTCGACCCGATTCTCTGTATCGGCTGCAACAAGTGCACCAGCAAAGGCCCCGAGGGCTCGTTCCTCGATGGCTGCCCCTGGGACGCGATTGTGATGGTGGACACGGCAGAAGTGGAAAAAGAAGTCGGAGTAATGCCGTTTTGAGAAAGTCGCTGCTAGCTACTGGCCTCTAGCAAACCTTTCTTTACCCCATGCTTGGTAGAGACGTAGCTTGCTACGTCTCGGTTTCCGTGCCGCCACAGAGTAGCAAGCACGTCGCTACAACCGCCCGACCTAAGCGATCTACCGATTTATCGAGACGACGTTCGGTTCCGAATCGCCTGTTCCGTCTCCAGCGCCTGTTTCCGCACGTGGTCGGGGATCTCTGGCAGCTCTCGCTCGTAGGGCTGTATCGCGGGGATGTCTTCGGGTTGGCCGACCAGGTAGAGTGCGCGCAGGGCTTCCCATACCTGTTCTGTTCCCGGATCCAGGGTTGCGATCTCGTCGCCGGCGGCGACGGTTTGTCCGATCTTCACCGACACATCTCGTAATCGGCCGCTGATGGGTGAGCGCGCTTCGGTGGTCTGGCCGCCCGACTCAATCTTGGCGATGATTCCGCCCTGATGGATGTTCGTGCCTACAGTGCTGGCATCCGTGATCTTGCCCGCCTGGGGCGCAGTCACTTTCGCCGGCTGTAGCAAGGCCACGATCTGCGGTCTTCCGGTGGCATCGCCAAAGCGCACCAGCGACAGGGCTGCATTCCCGCGCACCATCACCGAAGGATCGTTCAGCATTTTCACAAGCGCCTCGTGGAATCCGGCGCTGGAAGCGTCTTTGCTGGTGGCGTCCTGGCCCATGACCCAGGCATCGGTGTTGCGGACTTCCTCGATCGGATAAGACGCCAGCCGCACGACGTCTGGATACCAGCGCGTAACGCTGCCGTCGTGGCGCGTTACCCGCTCGCCGATCTGCACCAGGGCATGCTGGATGTGGCGCGGCTTTTTGTCATCCTGCAAATATTCGCGCGAGTTGCTTGTCCGAGAGCTGCCGGCCAAACCAGGTGTTCCACCAGAACAGGAAAGGCATCAGGACGATCAGCCACGCGGTGAAGAAAAACAGCAGCCGGTTGCGCGTGGACATCCGGGGCTTGGCGGGCTTGCTGCCGGGTTCAGTACCCGGCGCCGAAATTTCCTGAGGAGAATCGGGAACAGCCGACATGGGTTCGATCCACCGAGACTATACCAGAAGCGGCGAGGATCACGAGCTGTACGAAGCCGAGGCAGGCTGTGCTGGGA
>CAWEVE010000017.1:0-14259 GCA_963812465.1 Terriglobia bacterium | reverse complement strand
AATCGGCATCGGCGCAACGCCGATGGGAGCCAGTTGGTTAGGAACCAGTCGAGTTTTGGTATTCATCCGACATTTCTGAATCGGGAAATCCTGATCCGTCGGTGTCGACGCCGTCGGCGGCTTTTC
Source organism: Terriglobia bacterium (assembly GCA_963812465.1). Lineage (GTDB taxonomy): Bacteria > Acidobacteriota > Terriglobia > Terriglobales > Acidobacteriaceae > JAIQFF01. The sequence goes on along the minus strand of CAWEVE010000017.1, from coordinate 14,133 downwards.
TCCAAACCAAGCCCCCAGTGCGGATTCGCCTGACGCCACCTCACAAAGAGTTGACGCTCCGAATCAATCAAGGACAATTCCGTCAAAGGGATATTCACATCGCGGGTAAAGACGTCAACGGAGCAGTCATCCCCGTCTATGGCAGCGAAGTCTGAAACCCCGGCGCAAGCGTTCGTGCTAGCTGGGCTTCAGGGCGAAGCAAATTTACATCCTCAACATGAGCCCGCAGAATTTCAGCGACGCTCCAGGCCTGGGCGATGCAGCCTCCGGGGCGGTGGGGGGCATCGCCATCGAAGACCTCCGAGATCTGACCCAGCCCCGCATCGGAAAGGTGACCTTGCATGGGCAAAAGCCACGCGGATGCTTGTTTGCGGGCGGCAGCGCTGGCTCCATTCACTTTCACGTAAGCCTTAATGAACGGTCCCAAAAGCCAGGGCCAGACAGTCCCCTGATGATAGGCGCCGTCCCGTTCCCACTGGCTACCGGTATAGCGCCCGCGATATTGCGGATCTCCCGGCGCCAGGGTGCGCAATCCGAACGGCGTGAGCAAGTGTTCGCGAACTTTATCTACCACGGCTCCGGCTCGCTCGGGTGAAAGCATTGTGTAAGGCAGGCTGACGGCGAAAATCTGATTTGGCCGGATGGAGGCGTCGGGTAGTCCGTCATTGACGACGTCATACAGGCAGTTTTCCTTTTCATTCCAGAACAGGCGGTTGAACGACTCGTTGCGCCAGCGCGGCCATGTTTCGATAGCGCTCTTGGCCGGCGTCATCGCCGAATCTGCGGGCCAATTCTTCCATGATGCAGAGCGCGTTGTACCAAAGCGCCTGGATCTCAACCGGCTTGCCGCGGCGCGGAGTTACCACCCAGTCGCCCACTTTGGCATCCATCCAGGTGAGTTGCACTCCGGGTTCGCCCGACGCCAACAGTCCGCTCGGCTCGACCTTGATTCCGTAGCGAGTGCCGCGCGCGTGCCAGGCAATGATGTCCGCGAAAACAGCGTAGAGTTCTTCGCCGAACGAACTTCTCATCGCCGGTATAAGCGAGGAAAGCTCGAGCGGCCTCAAAGAACCACAGTGTCGCATCAACGGTGTTGTATTCCGGAGCCTCGCCTGCATCCGGAAATCGGTTGGGCAGCAACCCCTGGTCCACATGCTCAGCGAAGGTGCGAAGGATGCTTCGAGCTACATCGTGCTTGCCGGCAGGAAGCGTGAGACCAGGCAGGGAAATCATAGTGTCGCGTCCCCAGTCGCTGAACCAGTGATAGCCGGCGATAACGGTCTTCGTGTCGCCGCGCGAAACGATGTACTGCTCGGTGGCGGCGGTCAGGCTTTGCGTAAACTCGTCGTGGAGCGGGGAAGTCTGGATGTCGGATCTACGGCGCTTGATCTCCACCTGGCGATACTCGTCCGCTCCTGCGACGTCACGGGGTGCAGTGGACGCGATAACCACAGCGCGAAAGTTCGAAGACAGATCGAACCGCAGGACGAAAGGGTTGAACAGGTCTTCACAAAATCCAATCCCCGCTCGCGCTCGGCATCGTATTCGAAATTTCTGTACCAGTCGCCCGTCCTTTGCAATTCCATGGCGTTGTGAGCGAGATAAAGGGTCGGGAGCCCGTGATAAGGGGTCATGGCCGCCAAGCCCGGTTTCTCATCGACACTTGTGTTCAAAGCAGTGTTGGCGTGAGTGAGGCTGTGATAGTCGCGGAATGCGATCAAGGGACGAAGCTCAAGCCACAAGCTCTTGGCACGCGGCTTGCTTTCGTCAGTCTTGAGTTCGTATTGGACGACGGTGCTGTTTTCGCCATGAATCATGAAAGCTGATTTCTCGATCACGACGCCATCGATCTCGTAAGTAAAGATGGGGAACGGATCCAGGCGAAACTGATTTAGATAACGAAAGCCCTGGGGGTGGACGACACCCGGATAGCGGTTGGCCGACAATTCCACCGGCTTGCCATCGATCAACAGCGTCTCCTCGAGCTTGGAAAGAAGAACCTGTCGCCCCACCGGCGGTTTGGTTGCCGCAACCAGAAGGCCGTGATAGCGGCGAGTGTTCAGACCAACGATGGTCGAGGAGGCGAATCCGCCGATGCCGTTGGTTTCAAGCCACTCACGTCTGAGCCCGGCATCGAGGTCGCCGCAGATTTCTTTTGTGAACTGAATCATCGCCACTCGCCTATCCGCTCCCGTGGAGTAGGGACAACTGCTTGACGATCAACCCGGGCCTAACAATATTTTTGTCTACGCTTCAGTCTGCGGCAACTTCTTCCGCATCGGGCTTCGCCCGCTTGCGGCTATGGGTTTCGCCGCTCTGCTGCATCAGCTTGGTGACGACACCCGTCCAACCGGTCTGGTGACTGGCTCCGATTCCGGCGCCCGAGTCTCCGTGGAAGTACTCGTGGAAGAGCATCAGGTCGCGCCAGTGCGGGTCGGTCTGAAACTTCTCCAGGTTTCCGAAAACCGGCCGCCGGCCTTGTTCGTCTCGCACGAAGATGCTGGACAGGCGGCGCGACAGTTCGCCCGCCACCTCCCACAGAGTCATCATTTTTCCCGACCCGGTCGGGAACTCAACTTTGAAGTCCCGGCCCAGATAGTGGTGGAACTTCTGCAGAGATTCCACCAGAAGGAAGTTCACCGGAAACCAAATGGGACCGCGCCAATTGGAGTTGCCACCGAACAGTCCGGTCGTAGATTCTCCCGGCTCGTAGTCCACGCGATGTTCTGTGCCGTTGACACTCAGGGTGTAAGGGCGGTCGCGGTGGAATTGCGAAAGGGCGCGAATGCCGTAGGGTGACAAGAACTCTCGCTCATCCAGCATGTATTTCAGAATGCAGCGAAGCTGGTCCTGGCCGACGATGGAGAGCAAGCGCCGTTCGCCCGTACCTTGCGTGCTCATGCAGGCCACATCTGCAGTGAGGTCGGGGCGATTGTCGATGAACCATTGCAAACGCCGCTTGAAGCCGGGCAGCTTATCGAGCACTTCAGGCTCCAGAGTTTCCACCGCGAACAACGGGATCAGTCCCACCATGGAGCGAATCTTCATGGGAAATTGTGCTCCATCGGGCAAGCGGAGCACGTCGTAGAAAAACCCGTCCTCTTCATTCCACAATCCCATGTGTTCGTCCCCGCGATGGCTCATGGCGTGGGCGATGTAGATGAAGTGCTCCCAGAATTTACTGGCTACGTCTTCATAGGCGGAATCCTCGGTCGCCAATTCCAGAGCGATGGCCAGCAGGTTCAACGTGTACATCGCCATCCAGCTGGTTCCGTCGGATTGTTCGATATAGCCGCCGGTCGGCAGGGGAGCGCTGCGGTCAAAGACTCCGATGTTGTCCAGACCGAGAAATCCGCCCTGAAAAATGTTCATTCCATCGGCGTCCTTGCGGTTCACCCACCAGGTGAAATTCAGCATCAGCTTGTGGAATACGCGCTTGAGGAACTGGAGGTCGCCTTTGCCGTTGCGTTTTTTGTCGATCTTATAGACGCGCCACGCCGACCAGGCGTGCACCGGAGGGTTGACGTCGCCGAAAGCCCACTCATAGGCGGGAATTTGCCCGTTCGGATGCATGTACCACTCGCGCAGCATGAGCGTGAGCTGTTCCTTGGCGAAATCGGAATCCACCAGCGCCAGCGGGATGCAGTGAAACGCCAGATCCCACGCCGCATACCACGGGTATTCCCATTTATCGGGCATCGAAATTACATCAGCGTTGTACAAGTGGTTCCACTCGTGATTACGGCCGTTGCGGCGTTCCGGTGGCGGCGGAGGATTGCCTGGATCGCCTTGCAGCCAGTCCTTGATCACGTAGTGATAGAACTGCTTGGACCACAGCATGCCGGCAAAGCCCTGGCGCATCACATTGCGCGCGTCCGGCGAAAGATCTTGCGGAATGACTGTCGCATAAAACTCGTCGGCCTCGTGGAGTCGCTGCGCGAATATCTTGTCGAAAGTTTCAAACGCATCCTTTCCTTTGAAGTCCGAGTTTGCGAGACGCAGCCGGACCGTGGCAGTTTCTCCGGCGCCGACGATAAGCCTGTAGTGGGCTGCCGCCTTGGTGCCTGAACGTTCCGGATTTACCGCTTCGGTTGTTCCGTGAATGATGTAGTCGTTGATGCCGTCTTTGACGTAGGGTGTCCGGTTTTCGCCGCCAAACAGTCGCCGGGCATTGGTCTCGTTTTCCGTGAACAAGAGTTCGGGCGAGCCTTCGCAGTACAACCAGCGGTTGCCAGGCCGCTGATCATTCAGTTCGATCACAGGATTTGGCGCAGCGCGGACCTGATGCAGTTCGGGACGCGGCTCACCGCCTCCCCAAGACCACGTGTTCCGGAACCACACAGTTGGCAACAGCCGCAACGCGGCAATTTCCGGACCACGATTCGCTACCGTGATCTTGATCAGAATATCTTCCGTATCAGCCTTGGCGTACTCCACGAACACGTCGAAATAGCGGTTGTCATCGAAGACTCCGGTGTCCAGCAATTCGTATTCTGCCTCGTGTTTGCCTCGGCCGCCGGTTCTCTTCGACCAGCCTGGCGTAGGGAAACTCCGCCTGCGGATATTTGTACAAATACTTCATGTAGGAATGCGTAGGCGTACTGTCGAGATAGAAGTAGTACTCTTTCACGTCCTCGCCATGGTTGCCTTCGTTGCCGGTGAGGCCGAAAATTCTTTCTTTAAGAATTGGATCCCGCTCGTTCCACAAAGCCAGGGCAAAGCAGATCATTTGCCGGCGGTCGCAGATCCCCGCCAGTCCGTCCTCGTTCCAGCGATAGGCCCGAGAACGGGCATGGTCATGGGGCAGACTTTCCCAGGCATTGCCGTAAGGGCTGTAGTCCTCGCGGACCGTGCCCCACGCGCGTTCGCTGAGGTAAGGGCCCCAGCGCTTCCAATGTTTATTGCGCGCCCCGGACTCTGCCAGCCGGATCTCTTCCTGTGTCATGGAACAACAATACCGGAAAAAACGAATGGAATTGTTTCCGCGGGCAGACTAAAAAAATGCGGAGCGGGGGTGGAGAGGGAAGATCTACGGCTGTATGAGCTTGTCCGGGAAAATAAAGACAGCCCTCGCCAGTTCCGAGGCGAGCGTCTCCTCGCGATAATATCGACTTAGAGGTCGATTCTCCCAGGCCAACAGGTCGGCATTGTTCCGGGAAAACTCATCCCAGGTCGGTTGGGTCTCAGACCGCGCCATGCGCTCCCGGATCAGGAACATGAGCGCCCAGGTTATGGTCTCGTGATAGAGCTGTGGTTTTCCGTGCGCCGCCGCGAACTGTTGCAGGGCTCGGGAAAACAATTGAATCGCCTCGAGAGCCGGATACAGCGAGAGGTACAGAAAAGCCACCCGAACGTGCTCCCGATGATGAAAGCATTCGTTGGGAAGCGTCCCGCGATCGAATTGATCCATCAGTTCCTGATCCGTCATTAAGATTGCACCGAAAGTGCAGGATTAGGAGCCTCGCTTGCCCGAAGTCTGCCCGCCAGTCTTTTCCTTCAGGCGATGGCTGGCGCGCGAGTCCAACTCCAGGCCGTAAAACTTTTTCAGATCCTTGATCCGTTTGAGCGACTCCCGGCTGAAGGGCGCCTTGCCGTCAAACGCATGGAGGACGATGCCTTCCAGCAGATCACCCAGGGTGAGATCGCGATACTCGGCGAACGCCTTGAGCACTTTGAGCAGGCGTTTCTCAATCCGCACCCCGGTTTGCACGCGCTCGATTGAGAGTTGCCCATCCTCGTTCATGGTACCAATGTACCAAGATAACAATGTGAAGCGCAAGCAGCGTTTCGGCCACCAACTTTCTACCTGCGGGTCCCAAACTGGGCACAAGAGCGGCCGCGCGGGCTATGCCCTTGCTCCTGTTTTTGGGCAAAATGCTCCCGCGTGCTCGCGGGATAGATTTCTCTTATCCCCTTCATAAAGTAAGCTTTTTAAAAGTATTTGTGATAGAAGCGAAAAGAATTATGCATTGGACTCGCAATGGGAGCGGGCGCTACTGTGCAACTCTCGGGTAGTGCGCCATGCGATCTACTGGAAAATCGGCTAGGGGTTACGCCCCCGCCAGACGTGAGCTGCGATACCCACATAATGATATTGAGCGCATGGTCGAAATCTCTTACAAATCAGGTAACGGAGCGATCCTATGACGGTTGACTCAAGAAGGGGTCGGAGGTTGTCCTTGACCCAAAAGTTGTCGAGGCTGTCGGTTCGATTGCGGGACCCGGAGTGGCGCCGCTATGGCAGGCTTCTGCTGGCCGGCAAAGCCCTGGGCGTCGGTCTGGTTTTGCTGATTATTACTGTCGTCTCGGGGGTTCTTTTCAGTCATGTCCTCGCTGCCGACGCCGAGGTCAAAGCTGCCGACGTGGTCAATCCGGTAAACACTGCCTGGACGCTGATCGCCGCCTTCCTGGTTTTCGGCATGCAAGTCGGGTTCACCATGCTGGAGGCCGGTTTCTGCCGCTCCCGCGAGACGGTCAATGTGCTGATGGAATGCGTCGTCGACACCTGCCTTTGCGGTCTTCTCTTTTACGCTTTCGGTTTTGCCTTCATGTTCAGCCACGGCAACGGCTTCATCGGATATCACTGGTTCTTCCTGCAAGGAGTGCCATCAACCTATGAAAGTACCGGAGTTGCCTTCCTTGCATTCTGGCTCTTCCAGTTCGCATTCGCCGATACCTGCTCGACGATCACTTCGGGAGCGATGATCGGCCGAACTGGATTCGTCGGCGACCTCATCTATAGCTTCGCGGTTTCCGGATTTATTTATCCCATCATTGGTCACTGGGCCTGGGGGCCGGACGGATGGCTGGCGACGATGGGTAGTGAAGGCCACTTTTTCGCTTCGTCGGGAATGTCATTCCATGATTTCGCCGGATCCACCGTCGTGCACACGATTGGCGGGTGTGTCGCATTGGCCGGCTCCATCGTTCTGGGTCCACGCCTGGGGCGCAAATTCAAACGGGACGGCGGCGCTCCGATGCTGCCGCATGATTTGACCATCGCCGTGACCGGCGGTCTGATCCTGTGGTTTGGCTGGTACGGCTTCAATCCGGGGAGCACGCTTTCCGCGATGGACTTCGAAGGTGTCGGCCGCGTGGCCGCGAACACCACTCTGGCCGCCTGTGCCGCAGGCTTGACCGCCATGTTCTGGGCGTTCAAATCCAGCAAGAAGTGGGATGCAGGTTTCACCACGAACGGATTTCTTGCCGGCCTGGTTGCCATCACCTGTCCTTGTTATTGGGTCAGCCCGACTGGCGCTATCCTGCTGGGAGGAGTCGCGGGAGTGCTGGTAGTTCTCGGCGTCGAACTGCTGGAGTGGATGCGAATTGACGATCCCATTGGCGCGGTTCCGGTTCACGGCCTTTGCGGTATCTGGGGAACGCTGTCGCTGGGACTATTCGCCTGTGGCAAGTACGGTTTAACCGGACCGATCGCCCCCGACAACTCCGCCGCGCTTACAGGTCTGTTCTATGGCGGCGGAACGCGAGTGCTTGTAGCCCAAGCCATCGGCAGCGCCTCCATCACGATTACGACGTTCGCGGTTTCCATGGTGGTCATGCTGGCGGTGAATGCTACCGGCTTGCTGCGGGTGTCAGAAGAAGGCGAGACTTACGGACTCGATCTGCACGAGCACGGAATTTCCGCCTATCCCGAATACGTCATTTCGGCCCTGGGGGCGCCTGGTGGCATGAGCCAGGAACTGCCGCACGGTGCGCCCAAGGCTCACATGACGATGCAACCTCTAACCCGCACAGGTACGATGTAACTTGCTGAGCGATGTCCGGGCAGGGAGGGAACGCCTCCGTCCTTGCCCCGGGCAAAAAACTTGCGATCTGAGAGGACCAGATGACCAAACTCGAAGCCATTATTCAGCCATCCAGATTTGAAGCGGTGAAAGAGGTCTTGACTGAGTTGGGAGTGGAAGGCATGACTATATCCGATGTACGCGGCCATGGAAGGCAGAAGGGTCACACTGAGACCTACCGCGGCCGGGAATACAGCGTGGACCTTCTGCCCAAAATCAAGATCGAACTGGTCCTGCCCGATAACCTCGTTGATTCGGTGATAGACGCTATCGTAAAAACAGCATCCACAGGCAAAATCGGAGACGGTAAAATCTTCGTTTCACGGATCGATGAAGTGATCCGGATTCGAAATCAAGAGCGTGGAGTGGCAGCACTCTAGCGCGCCGCCGCTTCCGGCCACCGGAGTCTCATGGCAGTGCTGGCGAACAGCTCGATATCACAGGACGCGTATCAGATAGAGTCCGACAACATACGTGAGAGATTCGAGCAGTCGCACAACGGCCGGGCCGCCATCCGCGAGCGTTCGGATCTCATGGATTCGCTCATCTGCGAGTTGTGGAGCCGATATTCCGCAGGCTCGCCGGGCTCGGATAAGATTTGTGTTGCGGCGCTCGGCGGTTACGGCCGCAGGGCCCTGTTTCCCTGTTCCGATGTGGATGTGCTTTTCCTGCACGAAGACGGCCTGAGCGAAACCACGCAAAAGCAGGCGATTTCACGCGTCAGTCAGGCGCTGTGGGACCGGCACCTGCGCGTCAGCCCGACCACCCGGTCCCTGGCGGAGTGCGGCAAACTCCATCGCGACAACCTGGAATTCAATATCTCCCTGCTTGATTGCCGCTATCTGTGCGGCGATGCCGATCTGTTTGAACAACTCCGGTCTCGTGTGATCCCGAAGATGGTGGCTCGTGAAGCCCTCGAGTTGCAGCAGAGGCTGACGGATCTGACTTCTGCCCGCCACGAGAAATACGGCCACACCATCTTTCATCTGGAACCCAACATAAAAGACTACCCCGGCGGCCTCCGTGACTATCAGGTTGCCTGTTGGCTCAGCTTGATTTCAGAACTGGAGAAGACCGGTGTTTGGCCCGCGCCGGAGAATTTGCTGCCGGCAGCGTTTCGCCAGGAGTGCGATGCGGCCCTCGATTTTCTTTCGGCGGTTCGATGTTTCCTGCACTATCGCCAGGGCCGGGACTTGAATGGGCTGACTTACGAACTGCAATCCGAGGCCGCGGCTGCGGGCATCGGGCTTGCGGATGCGATTCCGGTCGCGCCTGCCGCCTGGATGCGAACCTACTTCCGTCACGTGCGCTCGATTTACCGGCTCACCGTGCTGTTCGATGAAGTGCCTCCGGCACGCTCAGGCCTGTACAAATTGTTCGAAAATCGCAAGTCGCGCTTGTCCAATGCGGATTTTTCCGTGGTGGAAGGCCGGGTCTTTCTTCGCCAGCTCGCTTCGGTTCAGGATCCGGCTGTGCTCTTCGGTCTTTTCGAGTTTGTCGGCCGTCACGGCCTGAAGCTGACGGCGGAAACCGAAAGATGCGTCGAAGCGGCGCTGCCTAGCTTGCAGTCCTGGGTAGAGCACGCGCCGGATATATGGTCGCAGTTCCGGCGCATATTGATATCGCCTCATGCCGGAGCGGCTTTGCGCGCCATGCATCGGCTGGGCGTGTTGGTCCTGCTGTTTCCCGAATTTCAAGGTCGTCGATTCGCTGGTGATTCGTGACTACTACCACCGCTATACCGTCGACGAGCATTCGCTGGTTGCGATCGAAAACGTGCACGCTCTGCGCACGCCGGACAGCGAACTGGAGCGGCGATTCCGCGAGATCCTGGATGGAATTGAGCGTCCCGATCTGCTCTTGCTGGCGATTCTGTTGCACGACGTGGGCAAGGGCATGCAGTTGGATGATCATGTGGCAGGAAGCCTGCAAGCCGCAGCCGCCGTGCTGGATCGGCTTCGCCTTGAACCGGCTGAGCGCGAAACGGTGATCTTTCTTATCGCCAACCACCTGCGCATGTCGGCCACGACCACGGCGGCAGGATATCTTCGACCCCAAGGTGGTGGCGGAGTTCAGCGAGGCCGTGGGAACCACGGAACGGCTGAAGATGCTGACGCTGCTGACCTACGCTGACGTCAAATCCGTGAACCCGGAAGCGCTGACGCCCTGGAAGGCCGAACTGCTATGGCAGCTCTATGCGGCTGGATTCAACCACCTCAGCCGGACCGTGGACGACCAGCGTCTGACCGGAACACCGCAAACAGCGAGCGCATCAAGGAAGTGGTGGCCGCGGCGGGGGAGATCGACCCAAACACATTACTTCCTTTTTGGAAGGTTTTCCCAAACGCTATCTGCTGATGCATACTCCCGGCCGAGATTGTCACGCACTGCCACATGTACGATCGGCTCAAGCTCAAGGATGACGAACCTCAGATCGACATACTCCGTCGTGATGGCTACTTCGAGCTTGTACTGTTGACGCTCGATTGTCCGGGCCTGTTTTCCCATGTCGTGGGAACGCTTTCCTCATGGGGAATGAATATCCTGAAGGCCGAAGCGTTTTCCAACAACGCCGGCGTGGTGCTGGACATGTTTCGATTTTCCGACCGCTTCCGGACGCTCGAGCTCAACCCGTCCGAGGTAAATCGCCTGAAGCGAAATCTTTCTGAAGCAGTTTCCGGCGAAATCAACGTGGCCGAACTGATGGAAGCAAAATTCAAACCTGGAGTCAGAAGCGCGAAAATGAAAATTGAGCCCAGCGTGCAAACCGATAACGAATGCTCGCAACACAGCACCCTGATCGAGATCATTGCCCAGGACCGCCCTGGACTGCTTTACGACATCAGTTCCACCATGGCCGAACTCGGCTGCAACATTGAAGTCGCGATCATCGACACCCAGGGCCAAACCGCAACCGATGTGTTTCATGTGACCTGTGCCGGCACCAAGCTGGATCGCGAGCACCAAAAAAAGATGACGGCCGCCCTTCTGCAGCAACTCTAGAGCGCCGCCCGCGGACCCGATCCGAAACACTCTCCCTGCTTACCCTCTTCTTGATTTATTCTAGCTAGTTTTCAGGAGACAACGTGAATCCCTTTCGCCGTTTTTCGCTTTCGTTTTGCGTGTTTCTAGTGAGCCTTTCCTCCGTCGCATCAGCCCAGGAGTTCGATCCCAAGTTGTTTCAGGAACTCCGCTGGCGCATGATCGGCCCATTTCCGGCGGACGCACGGTGGCGATCTCCGGCGTTCCCGGGCAGCAGAATGTCTTCTACATGGCGCCGAACAACGGCGGAGTTTGGAAGACGACCGACTTCGGCCGCACCTGGAATCCGATTTTCGATGACCAGCCAACACGGCTCCATCGGAGCGCTGGCCGTTGCGCCGTCGAATCCGGACACGATTTATGTGGGCAGCGGTGAAGGCCTGCGCCGTCCCGATCTCTCCGTCGGCGACGGTATCTACAAGTCGACCGACGCCGGCCGCACCTGGCAGCATCTGGGCACTGCGCGATGGCGCAGCAGATCGCGTCCATCCTCGTCGATCCCAAAGATCCCGAACCGCGTCTTTGTCGCCGCCCTAGGGCATCCTTATGGCCCGAATGCCGAGCGCGGCGTTTTCCGCTCGCTCGACGGCGGCCAGACCTGGAAGAAAGTTCTCTACAAAGACGAAAACACCGGAGCGATGGACCTCGTGTTCGATCCCTCGCAACTCGCAGGTGATCTTACGCCGACATGTGGGCCTCGCGCCGTCCGCCGTGGACGACCGGCAGCGGCTACGACGGACCGGGCAGCGGTCTCTACAAATCCACCGACGGCGGCGAACCTGGCGGCAACTCACCAAAGGATTGCCGACGTGGGCCGAAGGCTGGGCCGCATCGGACCGGCCGTTGCTCCCAGCGATCCCGATCGCATGTATGCGCTGGGTCGACGCACCCAAGCTGAGCGGCATCTATCGCTCCGACGATGCCGGCGAAAGCTGGCAGCAGATCAATATCGAAGAACGCGTCGTGGGGACGCGGCGACGATTTCGCCTGCGTGCGCGTTGATCCCAAAGACAAAGACGTGATTTACGTCGCCAACACTTCCACCTACCGCTCCACCGACGCGCGGCAAGAATTTCACCGCCATCAAAGGCGCGCCCGGCGGCGACGACTATCACACCATCTGGATCAATCCCGAAAATCCCGCACATCATCGCCCTCGCCGTCGATCAGGGCGCGACCATCAGCGTGAATGGCGGACAGACCTGGAGTTCCTGGTACAACCAGCCCACGGCGCAGTTCTATCACGTCATCACCGACAACCAGTTTCCTTACTGGGTCTATGGCGGACAGCAGGAAAGCGGCAGCGTCGGCACCGCCAGCCGCAGCGACTTCGGCGAAATCACTTTTCGCGACTGGACCCGGTCGGCGTCGAAGAATACGGCTATGTCGCGCCCGATCCGCTCGCATCCCAATCTGATTTACGGCGGCAAGGTCACGCGTGTTCGACCGCAACACCGGACAGACGCGCGACGTTTCGCCGGTGGTTCTGCGCACCGGCAAGTATCGCTTCAATCGCACCGCAGCCGCTGATCTTCTCGCCGGCCGATCCGCACATGCTCGTATCTCGGATCGAACGTTCTGTTCAAGACCACGCGACGGCGGCAACAGTTGGCAGATCATCAGTCCTGATCTGACGCGCGAAGATCCGGGCGTTCCGCGCGACCCTCGGCCGTATTCGTCGAGTCCGATGCGGCGAAGGGCAAGCATCGCGGCGTGATCTATTCCATTGCTCCTTCACCGAAAGATGCCAACCTGATCTGGGCCGGAACCGACGATGGCCTGATTCAAGTCACCCACGACGGCGGCAAGAACTGGCAGAACGTCACGCCTCCGGAACTGACGCCCTGGAGCAAGCTCGCGCAGATGGATGCGTCACATTTCGATACCGCAACCGCCTACGCCGCGGTAAACCGCTTCCGGCTGGATGACCTGCATCCTTATATCTACCGCACGCACGACGGCGGCAAAGCGTGGCAGAAGATCGTCAACGGCCTGCCCGACGACGAGCCCGTCAACACAGTCCGCGAAGATCCCGAACGCAAGGGACTGCTTTTCGCCGGCACCGAACGCACCGTGTATGTCTCCTGGGACGACGGCGATCATTGGCAATCGCTGCGCATGAATCTGCCGGCGACTTCGATTCGCGATCTGGTCATTCATCAGGACGACGTCGTCGTCGGCACCCACGGCCGTTCGTTCTGGATCCTCGATAACATCACGCCGCTGCGGCAGTTCGACTCCGCAGGTTGCGAAGCTGATGCTATCTTTTTCGCGCCGCAGCTCACTTATCGCGTTCGCCGCAACAACAACACCGACACTCCGCTGCCGCCGGAAGAACCTGCCGGCAAGAATCCTCCGGATGGCGCGATGATCGATTACTGGCTGAAATCCGCGGCCCGCCGGTCCAGCCGTCATTGAAATTACCGATCAGTGCGGGAAGCTCGTCCGCCACTTCTCCAGCGCCGACAAGCCCGAACCGGTCGACGCGAACGAGTTCAACATTCCGACTTACTGGATTCGTCCGCGCGAACGCTTTGCCGGCGCAGCCGGGATGCATCGTTTCATCTGGGATCTGCATTATCCCGCGCCGGACGTGCTCGAGCACGCAGTATCCGATTTCGGCGATCTATCACGACACGCCGCGGTATCCGCTCGGCGCGACTGTGCTGCCCGGAAAGTACACCGTCAGCTTGACGGTGGACGGCAAGAGCTACACGCAGCCCCTGACCATCAACATGGATCCGCGGGTGAAGACCTCGATGGAAGATCTGCGCCGGCAATTCGAGCTGGAGATGAATATCACCGCCGCCATTCACCGCGACTACCAGACGCTGCAGCAAGTCCGCGGCCTGCGCCAACAGCTAAAAACTCTAACCGGCCGCGTGCCCGCTGGACCGCTGCTCGACGCAGTCACCGCGCTGGACAAAAAGCTGGACGAATTGGAAGGTGAGGGAGAAGGCAGAACGTTTTTCAGCACGCCGCAGGGAAGAAGTCTGGCGCGCTTGAATATGCGGGTTGACGACGCTGCTGGAAAGAGTGGACGACGCCGATGCCGCGCCGACCAGTCCGCAGTTGAGTACGTTTGCCGATGCCAGAGGCGTGCTCGATCAACAGGTGGCAACTGGGAAAAAATAAAGACCAATGATGTTCCCGCGCTGAATTCGCAACTCAAGCAGTCGGGACTGCAGCCGCTCAATGCCGAGTCGGCGGCCGTCATCGATAAGGAGTGGGGCCACCGAAAAGGCCGCCGGGGAAGACTGAGCCGGCTGAGTCGTGATCGTGAGAG
>CAWEVE010000016.1:0-208815 GCA_963812465.1 Terriglobia bacterium | reverse complement strand
AGCAGGCGCATGTCATCCCGGTGGCCGCGGGTGACGATCACGATGTAGGAAGATTCATTCGGAACCACTCGCGTTATGACCCGCTCAAAATCTTCGGCAATGACCTCTTTGGCGTCGGGGAAGCGCTCGCGATTGGCGTAAGTCTCGCGGTCATCAGCCACGGTCACGTCAAAACCGGCGCCTTTCGCCACCTTGTAAAGATTTACAGCTACATGACCTGCGCCGAAAATATAAAGTAACGCTGGAGGAAGAATCGGCTCGATAAAAATATCGAGCGTGCCTCCGCAAACCAGCCCGGTATCGTATTTCGGATCCTGATTGAGATTGAAAGTCAGAGTGCGAGGTTTCTCGCTTTCCATCACCTCGCGGGCGGCCTGCCAGACTTCGGCCTCGACACATCCCCCGCCAATCGTGCCCACGATCGAGCCGTCATCACGCACCAGCATCTTCGCCGTCTTGAAAGAGGGAATCGAGCCGTTACGTTGACGATGGTCGCCACCGCGCCCGGACGTCCCGCCTGGCGCAGCTTGACGATCTCTTCGTAGATGTCCATCGCCACTGATTATCAGTCGGTTAACAAGAGAACGAGGAGCAAAAGCAGGAATGGATCAGTTTGACGCGGTAGCGCACGCCATGTTCACCACGTTCTTCCGAAAGGAGCAGCGTTTCAGGCTTTGTGAGGGTATCTTGCCTGCAGTGTCACCCTCAGGCTTCAGAGGAAGGCAGTGCATCTGTTGCACGATCAATCGTGACGTTTTCGTAATAGTCAACAACAGATCGAGCGCAACTCATTTGCTGCAACGATATTATTGACTTTTCGACCCCGACTGTCTGGCGGAACGACTTCATCAATAATCCCATCGACCACTTCAGAGTTCATTACCTTCTGCGGTTGTCGTTGGATAAAAAGGCTTTGCGGCTTGATTTCCATCTGACAGGCCGAGCCATCAGAACCGTATTCCACTGTAAGAGCAATGCCGTCACGTATTTTGAAACGCTCGGTATCAGACTCGCCGTAGCGCGAATGAAACTCTTGTGACGTTTGGGCACCACTCAAGCAGGCGGCTAGAACTATGGCGTACCCGATTGGCGTTCGCATACCCTAATTCTAGGATTGCAGGCGGGTGAGAGCAACCGCGCGACCAGTGGCTCCAGCTTGGCGAATTCGCCGCTACTTCGCAGCTTCCACCGAAGTCTTCCAGTACGCCTGGTGGCCGATGTAGTCGTCGTCGGCCAGGTTCGCGATGATCAGCCGCCTCAACGCCAGCGGATCCATCGTCCCCTGACTCTTGTATGCGACCGTGCCATCAGGCCGAATCAGCAAGGTATAAGGGACGGCCGCGCTCCAGTCCGGATCAAACGCAGCCAGCAGGGAATAGATGTCGGTGGAACCCATGATCAGATTGGTGGAAGTCGCGTGTTCATTCCCCAGCGCCTTCTGCACCCCGGGTTTTTCGTCGGGATAGTTAATGCTGACCGTCACCAGGTCAAATGCCCGGTGTCCGTACATCCGGTACATGGTTTCAAATTCGGGGAGTTCTTTCCGGCAAGGGGCGCACCATGTGGCCCAGAAGTCCACCAGCAGAAGTTTGCCGGTGGAATTCCTGCGCAAAGCTTTGAGATCGTCGATGCTCGTGGGTTTAATTTCCACTGGCCGCTTTTCAATTTCCTCCAACTCGGCCTTCCGGCCGGCTTCCTTGTACAGCCATTTAGTCGAGCAGCCGATCGAAGGAGTCTTCGCCACCGCTACCGGCGAGCCGGCCAGCAGCGCATCAATCGCGTCCCGCGCGTCTCGGTGAGTGACCAGCGGCTCGCGCACGTTGTTGTCCACCCGGCCTTCGTAGCGCAGCTTGCGGTCGGCGTCAAAAATGAAAAGATGCGGAGTGGCCGACGGACCATAGGCGTTCGAAACCGTCTGGGTTTCGCCGTCATACAAGTAAGGAAAGTTGAAGTGCCGGTAGTCGGAGCGGATTTTCATCTCCGCGAACGAATCGCCCACGTCGGTGTAACCCATCTCGTTGAGGCGTACGGCATCGGCGTTATTCGGCTCGATCGCCACCACGGCCACGCCCTTATTTTTGTAGTCCTCGGCAATCTGCTTGATCCGCGACTCATAAAGTTGCGACGTCGGACAGTGATTGCATATGAACGCGATCACCAGCACCTTGCTGGCCGCGTAATCTTTCAGACAGTGGGTCTTGTCGTCCACTCCGGGCAGGCAGAAATCCGGAGCCGGTGAACCGATTGCCAGAACCGGGTGCGCATTTCTCTCGTCAGCGTGCGACGGTGCAGGCATGTAAAGTAGGCCGCCAGAAACACGCCGGCCAGTAAAAGGACACTCGTGGCGCGAGTTTTGCCTGGATTTAAATGTCCCCGGCCATTTTTCGATGAAGCATTTCCCCGTGAAACAATTCTCGACGAAACAATTTCGGCCCGACTCATGGTCTTCCCTCTGGACTACCTTGGCGGCCCCGTTTTCAGCGCCTATCTTAATCGCTCGACCGTGTGTTAGCTTTTGAAAAGTTTTTGCCGATCCCTCGCCTCAAAAGGACCTTTGCCATGAAAGCCGTCCGTATCCATGAATTCGGCGGGCCTGAAGTTCTGCGTTACGAAGACGTTCCGGATGCCAAGCCGCGAAAGGACCAGGTTCTGGTCCGAGTCAAAGCCTGCGCCCTGAATCATCTCGATCTCTGGGTGCGCAAGGGACTGCCCGGCGTGACCCTGCCGCATATTCTGGGCAGCGACGTAGCCGGCGAGATTGTTGAAGTCGGCGAGTACGTGACCGGCTTCAAACCAGGGCAGAGGGTTTTGCTGGCGCCGATGCACTTCTGCAACCATTGCGCCAAGTGCGTCGCCGGACTGCAGAATCAGTGCCCGGAATTTACCGTGCTGGGCAACCGCGTGGACGGCGGAAATTGCGAGCTGATCGCCGCCCCCGCCGTGAATGTCATCCCCATTCCCGATTCCCTGGATTTCAATCAAGCCGCCAGCGTGCCTTTGGTATTCCTCACCGCCTGGCACATGCTGGTGGGTCGCGCCGGCATTCGCCCCGGACAAACCGTGCTGGTGTTAGGCGCAAGCTCGGGCGTCGGCATTGCCGCCATTCAGGTGGCCAAGCTGTTTCATGCGCGCGTGATCACCACCGCAGGTGACGAACATAAACTGGAGAAGGCTCGCGAGCTGGGCGCCGACTACGGCATCAACCACTATCAGCAGAAAATTTCCGAAGAAGTGAAACAGATAACCAACAAAGAAGGCGTGGACATCGTAGTGGAGCATGTGGGCGCCGCCACCTGGGAGCAAAGCATGAAATGCCTGAAGCCCGCCGGCATCCTGGTGACCTGCGGCGCAACTACCGGTCCCAGCGCCAGCTTCGATTTACGCTTTCTCTATTCCAGACAACTCTCGCTCCTCGGCTCCTATATGGGAACTATGGGCGAATTGTATGAGGTGCTGGGCCACGTCTTCGCCGGACGTCTGAAACCGGTAGTGGATCGCACCTTCGCCTTGAAAGATATTCGAGCCGCGCATGAGTACATGGAAAAGAGCCGCATGTTTGGCAAAGTAGTAGTGAACCCGTAAACCGGTTGATCTCACCAGTGTTTATCGATTCCAGGGAAAAGTTGTGCTTCCTACTCCCGAGAGGGTATATTGGCGCCACTTGGGGGTGCGTATGTTCAGATTCAACAATGCTAGCCTGACGATTTTTCTCGCTTCGGTTGTTGGCACTTCAATGGGCTGCGGTGGTGGCTACAACAGTTCCAGCCAAGGTTCCAACCCAGACTCCAACCAAAATGGCTTTGACCTGACTGTATACGCGCATTCCGTCCCGTCCATCCCAGTGAATGGGACGGTTGACGTGCAAGCATCTGGCTACTACGGTCCGAACCATGATTACCGCGCGCTAACGGATACCGCGACTTGGAGCACGTCAAACACCTCCGTTGCCACCGTGGACAAAGGTCGAGTGAGTGGAATTGGAGTGCGGTTCAGCCGTAATCACTGCTGCATCAGGCGGCAAGAATGGCTCGATAACCGTCGTCGTCGGGCTCACGCCGACCATGAGCATCGTCCCACCTGCCACGAGCTTCAGCTTGTCTGCTCACCCGCAGCCGCAGTTTGTCGCGCAAGCCACTTATTCGGACCGCACAACGTTGGACCTCACGCTCTGGTCAACTTGGAGTTCAAGCGCAAAGGCAGTCCTGGTGTTCCCGACGACCCTTACGGCCTTTATCCAGGACTAGCTACGCTCCTTACTACGGGAACCGCCACTGTAGCGGCGACTGAACCCTCGGGGGAGACAGGAAGCCTGGATGTGACCGTTGTTCCATAGATTTCGTCAGGCTGGGCGACGGCCCACATCATGATTTCGCTCGGTCAATAATTTAGGAGTAACGCGAGGGTCTGTCGTACCACAGTAACTTTCCCTCAACCCGTACAGTGCAATACTTTCTAGACTACGGGTCTCGCCGCAGTGCTTTCTCCGCTACGCGTTGATACCTTATGAAAGCTCAAACAGGAAGTTGGGATCGATGGAGCAACAGCCAAATCGACGCCGCTGGGAGCGCCGCCCATTCGACGCACAGCTTCGCGTGGTCGTCGATCAATCGAAGGACAAGAGGGTTGTCCACGCCCGTGGCGTCCGCTTAAGCGAAGGCGGCATTTGCCTGTTTGCCGCAGCCAATCTTCCGGTAGGAAGCCAGGTCAAGGTCGAATTCAAAAATCCACGTACTGACGAATCGGTTCGAGTTCGCGGAAAAATCCGCAATCGAACCGTCTATCTGTACGGCGTGGAATTTCTTTCCGAAGAATTTGAAGATCGGCGGCGCCTGGCGCGCTTGAGCGCCGACGTCCGCAGCGACAGCAGTTTCCCTTCGGCATAAATACATTGACGGACAATAGATAAGCGCCGGTTGGTTTAGAATAGATCCATGTCTGGCGAACAGAACTACGGCCCCTACGTCACCACCGAAAACGGCAAGAGAGTCGTCAAAGAGCTGACCTTCGGCAGTCCCACGCCGGAAGGCGTGGTGCTCACCACACTCGATTCGGCGGTCAACTGGATGCGCAAGAATTCCATCTGGCCGTTGACCTTCGGCCTGGCATGCTGCGCCATCGAGATGATGTCGATGGGCGCGTCGCGCTTCGACATTGCGCGCTTTGGCGCGGAGGTATTTCGGCCCTCACCCCGGCAGTCCGATCTCATCATCATTGCAGGCCGGGTTTCCAACAAGATGGCGCCAGTGATCCGGCAGCTCTGGGAACAGATGCCGGAACCCAAATGGGTGATCTCCATGGGGGCGTGCGCCACCTCGGGCGGTGTTTTCAATAACTACGCCCTGGTGCAAAGCGTGAACCAGGTAATTCCGGTGGATGTTTACGTCCCCGGGTGTCCGCCGCGGCCCGAGCAGTTGATCTACGCCATCACTCTTCTGCAGGAAAAAATTCAGCTGGAACGCGGCACCGTGCGGCGCGCGTTGAACCTTACCTGATTGTCCGGAATTCTCCAGGTTGGCTATGGCGCGATAAATTTGATGTTGATTCGGGTCTGCTTGACGATGGGCCTGCCATTCAGCAGATACGGAGTGTAGCGCCATTTGCTTACAGCTTCCGTTGCGGCCTTCGCCAGCACGGGATCGCCACTGACTAGCTTCAGGTTCTCGATCTGCCCCTCCTGCGTAATGGTTGCCTCGAGAATCACGGTGCCTTCCAAATGTAGCCGACGCGCTTCCAGAGGATAAACCGGCTGCACTTTGTGAACCAGGGTCCCGCCCGCGATCCCCTCCGAAACTGGCACGCCGAGCTTAGGCAGGGCAGGCGAGGCGGAAAGCACGCTTCCAAGGGCGCTCGGGCCCGGGGAGGAAGCGGCAATCTGCGAAACATCAGCCGCATTGGGCGCTGAGTCTATTACTGACTCCGGGGAAACCGACGCCGCGCCCGCATCTGCGTTGTCCTGATCCGAAACCTGAGGTGACGCCGGCTGGCGCCGAGTCACCTTATCGGGTATTTTGACCGCCGCGCTGGATTTTGAGGCATGCGTTTCTTTGTTGGTGGATGAAGCCAACGGACGATTCGCGCCTGATTTCGTCGCCTTCCCAGGTCCTGCTTCCTGCTGCGCTGTCTCCGCAGCATTCACTGGTTGACTGACATCAGTCCGATCTGCTGCCGGTTGAGCGCTGGCCTTGTGCCAGGTCTTCCACCCAATCACCGACACCAGCAGCAGAAGCAGGACCGAAAGTCCTGCCACTACTCCGAGATGCCACTTGCGCTCGTTTTCCTGCTCCCGGCGCAGGCCGCTGGCAATTGCGTCCCCGACTCGCTCCAGCGCAATCGAAGCACGCGAGAGGCGTAGCTCCTCATCAATCGGCGGAGATGTAATTGGGTCTTTCGCGGACACCGCGGGAGCTTCGCTAACAAGATCTGGCGTATGGGAAGCTGCTGCTACCGGTTCTTCAGTGATCGCTTCTTCCGGAGATTCTGCGAGCGCGGATTCTGCAAACGCCGGTTCTGCGGGAAGAGGTTCTGCGGCGGTTCCCCGCGCCCAGGCGGCCTCGGCTAATCCAGCCAGCCGGCCCAAAAGATTCACGTGCTCTTCGGTGAAGGCGTAGGACTGAGTGGAGAACACTTCCAGCACTCCGACCCGGCCCACCTGTCCACGCAAAGGCACCACGGCGATCGATTGCAGACCGAGTTCGCGACAGACTTCGGGATCAACCTTGAAATCGCGGGCAGCGTCATCGCAGCGCAGGTTCATGCCGGTGCGCAGGCATTCGCCAGAAATGCCGGAATCCACGTCGAGGCGGGCGCCCAGGTTGGGCGCGATGTCACCGCTTCGGCCCACGCAAACCACCGCCCCATCGCGGGGCATGGCGATGGCTGCTCCGCTGGCTCCGGTCAAAGCATGAGCGGCCACGGCGATGGTGCCCAGAATTGCATCCGCTTCCTGGCGTGCCGGCGGCGACCATGGCCCGCAGCTTGGCGAGAATGATCTCGGCAGCTTCGGGACGCGCGATAATTTCGTCTGAGAGCGCGGTCGGCGTCCGCACAGGAGTGCGCGTTCCCGGCGGCCCGGGAGGCGATGGAGTAAGAGGGGGGAGAGGAGCCATTTTCTACAACTTTTGCTTTTGCGAACGAACAAAACATTCGCTGCCGCCGCGGCCGTAGGCAGCAAGCTCTAAAATTCGAGTGTGCGGCAAGGAAATGGCAATGTCAACGAACCATTTGGCCAGGGGGTATAGAACATAAACTAACTTGGTAACTCTTTCGCGAGGTTACCGCCCAGTCTTGGTTCTGGACGCCGGGTAAAGCGCGCGCCCCGTCGTCTCGTGGTAAAACACTGCATGCGAAAAATAGGCCATGCGGCCAGCGACCGCGGAATCGTGGCTCACGCACCCTGCCGTGCCGATCTGGCCGGAGGGACGATCGATCTGTGGCCGCTGTATCTGTTCCATCCGGACGCGCTCACCCTCAATTTCGCCGTCAATATCCTCACCACTTGCCGGATCACGCCGCTGAAAGGGAAGCGCATCCACCTGCGTTCGCTGGATACCCGGCGCGAAGAGCAGTTTCCCAGCTTCGAGGCGCTGCGTACGGCCCGCCGATTCCGCCTTCCGCTGGCCGCGCGCCTGCTGCAATTCTTCGCACCCAAAGAGGGGGTGCTGATTGAAACCGATTCCGAATCCCCGGCCGGCGCCGGCATTTCCGGATCGTCCGCGCTGATGATTGCCACCACCGCCGCCCTGGCGCGCTTTACCGGCCGCATCTCACGCTGGAGCAGATGCGGGTCATCGCACAGAATGTCGAGGCCCAGATTATTCAGGTGCCCACCGGTTGTCAGGACTACTATCCGGCCCTCTACGGAGGGGTGAGCGCCATTCATCTTGACGCCGACGGCATTCACCGCGAAGCCGTGACCGTGGCCCCGGAAGAGATCGAATCGCGCTTCGTCCTGGCCTATACCGGCGCGCCCCGCAAGTCAGGCATCAATAACTGGGAGGTCTTCAAGGCGCACATCAATGGCGACCGGCGGGTGTTTCGGAACTTCGAGCGGATTGTGGCGATCGCCCAGGCCATGCATCTGGCCTTGCTTGACGCCGACTGGGATGAGGTCGCCCGGCTGCTTCGCGAAGAATGGAAACTGCGCCGCACCAACGCCCCCGGAATTACCACTCCGCTGATCGACAAGCTGATCAGCGTGGCTGCCCGGCACGGCGGCCGGGCAGCGAAAGCCTGCGGTGCGGGCGGCGGCGGATGTGTAATCTTCCTGGTGGAAAAGGGCGCCGCCAGCCGGGTTGCAACCGCGATCGGAGACAACGGAGGACGGGTCCTGCCCCTGCAGGTTGCCCGGGACGGCTTGCGAATCTCCTCCCCGTAGACAGCCGGAGGCAACATTCTGAGGGGCTTACCAATCGAATAAGTTTCGAGGTTGGAGTATTTTTTCGTCCGAATGGCGCTATAATCAAGGCAATCGCCGGGCTCGGGGTGTCGTATGAACCCACGTTTCGTTCCAGTACTGTTGCCTGTCCTGCTCTTCTGCGTGGCCGTGGTTAACGCCGACGATCAGAAAGCCCAGCCCCCGCATCTTTCCCACCAAACCCGCATGGACCTGATCCGGGCCTTCAATTCCGAACTGGTCTATATTCGCTCGCCTTTTCCCATGGGAAAAACCGGCCTGACGCTGAAGGACGGACAACTCAATCCCAGCGGGGAAGAGCTGCAACGCATGATCGCCATGTGGGGTCCCGCGGTCAAGCCGGGCGATCAGGCGCGCATCAGTCAGATCCTGGTCAAGAGCGATCGCATTCATTTTGAAATCAACGGCGGCGCGGTCAAGAAAGAGAAGTGGTATCAACACATTCAGTTTGGCGGCGGAGGCGGCATGATTCACGCCCGGCGACGCCAACGCCAATCCGCGCGGCTCGTATGTTGATCTGGTCTTCAACAGCTACGTACCTGACCTGGATCCACAACAGCTCAAGGATCTGCTGCGTCCGGTGTTTGACTTCAATGCCAAGTCCGCGGTGGAAGCTTATCTCGACACGCTTCCGCCCAAAGTCCGGGACGCGATCAAGAACCACCAGGTTCTGGTCGGCATGAATCGTGAAATGGTAATCGCGTCCAAAGGCCGTCCGCCCAAGAAGGTTCGCGAAAAAGATGGCGAAACCGAATACGAAGAATGGATTTATGGCGAGCCGCCCGAGGACGTGAACTTCGTCCGCCTGGTGGACGACCAGGTTGTTCGCCTTGAAATCATGAAAGTGAATGGCGAAAAAGTTGTCCGCGTGGACAAAGAAGTTGACTTGGACCAACCCACCGTCGCCAAAGGTTCCGCAGGACCTGAGGTGCGTCCCGCGAATGCGCCCAGCCTGCGCCGTCCCGGAGAAGAACCCGACACCGACGTCGCCAGCCCCGGCCGTCGAACCCCGGTAAGCCCTCCGCCGCCAGATCCGCACGGCCAGGACGGCCCGCCGCAGCCGAAGTAGTGCAAGCACCTTTACGACCGTCGTTGGTCGTTGGCCCTTGGTCTTGGCCAAGATCACGACGACAACTTTGTGTTCCTAAGAATGTATGTCGCTGCCGTTCGGGGTTGGCCAAAGACCAACGGCCAACGGCCAAACACCGGCTGTCCCGAGGGCGTCCCGCCCTCGGCCCAAGCTGCAGACGTCTTCGCACCGCCACCTGACTTGGCTCCCGCCCACTCCCGCTTTACACTGGAAGGGTGAAGATCGCGCTGGGACAAATCAATCCCACGGTAGGGGACTTTTCCGGCAACGCCGCCAAGATCATTGACTTTGCCAGCCGGGCGCGAACCGCCGGCGCGGGCCTGATCATGTTTCCCGAGCTCGCCATCTGCGGCTATCCGCCGCGAGACCTGGTGGAGCGGCCGTCTTTTGTGGCCCGCAACCGCGAGACGGCGGAACGTATTGCCGCCGAAACCCGCGGAATCTCCGTCATCTGCGGGCTGGTCACTCCTGCCCTGGCGGAGACCGGCAAGTCGGTCATGAATTCGGCCGCCTTGCTTAAGGACGGCGGCATCTCCTTCCTTCAGTCGAAGATGCTTCTGCCCACCTACGACGTCTTCGACGAGATGCGCAACTTCGCGCCCGCCAAGAGCCAATCCCTGTTTCCATTTTCCGGCAAGCAGATGGCGCTCACCATCTGCGAAGATGCCTGGAACGACAAGCACTTCTGGCACAAGCGTCTCTACACCGTCGATCCCGTGGAAGCTCTGGTGCAGGCCGGGGGCAACTTCGTGCTCAATATTTCCGCCTCGCCGTTCTGGTTGGGCAAGCGGGAATTTCGCCGCGAGATGCTGGCCACCATCGCGCGCCAGGACAAAGTGCCGGTGGCCATGGTCAATCAGGTGGGCGGGAACGATAGCCTGGTATTTGATGGCTCCAGCCTGGTGCTGAATTCCGCAGGCGAAGTCATCGCGCAAGGCAAGTCGTTCGAGGAAGATCTGGTCTATTTCGATTCCGATGGGCTTACCGGTGAAATCCACGAGCAAATGCAGGGAGAGGAAGCCAGCGCTTTTGCCGCGCTGGTCCTGGGCACGCGCGACTATGTTCGCAAGTGCGGGTTCAGCCAGGTGATCATCGGACTGAGCGGAGGCATCGACTCGGCGCTCACGGCCTGCATCGCTGCTGAGGCCGTCGGTCCGGAAAATGTGATCGGCGTCGGCATGCCGGGTCCGTACTCGTCGCCGGGCTCGATTGAAGACGCCCGCACTCTCGCCCACAATCTGGGCATTCGCTTCGAGCTTCTGTGTATCACCGACATTTTTGAGAGCTATCGCAAGACTCTGCAAAAGGTTTTTGCCGGACGCAAAGAGGATGCCACCGAGGAGAACATCCAGGCCCGGACCCGCGGCGCGTTGCTGATGGCCCTCTCCAACAAGTTCGGCGCCATCGTTCTCAGCACCGGAAACAAGAGCGAATTGGGCGTGGGCTACTGCACTCTCTACGGCGACATGGTCGGCGGGCTGGCCGTGATCTCCGACGTGCCCAAGACCCTGGTCTATCGCCTGAGCCGTTATGTTAATTCGCGTCGCGCCGTGATCCCGGAGGCCAGCCTGGAGAAGCCGCCGTCAGCGGAATTGCGCCCCGATCAGAAAGACAGCGACTCTCTGCCGCCCTACGAGATACTCGATACTATCCTGGAAGAATACGTCGAGGACTCGCACACCGCCGAGCAGATCGCCGCCGATCATGGCTATGATCTGGCGCTGGTGCAGAAAGTGATCCGGATGGTGGATCGCGCCGAATACAAACGCCAGCAGGCCGCGCCGGGATTGAAAATTTCTCCGAAAGCTTTCGGCTCCGGCCGCCGCTTTCCGATTGCCGCCAAGACCGGCGTGTGAGAGTGCGCGACCGCGCTGCAGGAATCTGGTTTCAGAAAGGAAGTCATGCGTCGTTCTTCGTTCTTGTTCTTCTGCTCGCTCATTGGTTTGCTTGCCTCGTTGGCCGTCGCGCAACAGAAAACCTCGCCCAAGTCCAAGGATTCGGCCCCGCCGATTCCCAGCTTCAGCACCCGGCTTCCTTCGGAAGAAACGGTCAACGCTTTCATGAAGCAGATGTTCGGCTACGATCCGTCCGTATCCTGGAAAGTGGCGTCGATCAGGCCCGCCGAAGCGCAGGGAATCGCCGAAGTGATGATCGTTCTCAGCAATCCGCAAGGGCAGCAGACCAACCGGCTCTATGTCACCTCCGACGGCAAGCACGCCCTGATCGGCGACATTATTCCTTTCGGCCCGCGGCCCTTTGACGCCGCGCGCGAAGAACTGGCGCAGAAAGGCGCGACGGCCCGTCGCGCGGCCCGGCGGACGCGGCCGTCACGGTGGTGGAGTTCAGCGACCTGCAATGCCCGCACTGCAAGGATGCTCAACCCACGATCGACAAACTGCTGGCCGAAGAGAAAAACGCCCGCCTGGTTTTCCAGAATTTTCCTTTGCCCTCGCATGACTGGGCCGCCAAAGCCGCCGCCTACGCCGACTGCATTGGCCGCAGCTCGAACGACGCTTTCTGGAAATTTATCCAGAGCACCTATGACGCGCAGAAAGATATTTCCGCCGCCAACGCCGATGAGAAGCTGACCGCGCTCGCCGACCAGGCCGGCGCAAAAGGCGCGGAAACCGCCGCCTGCGCCGCCAAGGCCGAGACCGTCAGCCGGGTGCAGCATTCACGTCGCGCTGGGCGCGTCCCTCGAAGTTAACGGAACGCCGACCCTGTTCATCAATGGCAGAAAGATCAGCAACGTGGGCGGGCTTCCGTACGAAGTATTAAAAGGCCTGACAGAATTTGCCGCGAAAGAGCGCCAAACAACTGACAACCGATCACTGAGAACTGAGCAACTGATTTTTGCGCAACTGATTTTCGAGTTCTACCTGCTTCTCATCCACACTTCCGCGTTCTGATTCAGCTCCCGGCTGATAACGCGCGGCGTGATCACCACCAGCAGTTCGTCTTCGTCTATTTCCTTGCTGTTCGTGGTCATGACCTGGTTCAAACCCGGCACCGCTCCCAGGCCCGGAATTCCCGTCATGCTACGGATTTCGTTGCGCGAAACCGAACCGGCGATCACCGCCGGCTCCGCATCTTTCAGATTGATGCTTCCCTTATATTCGCGATTGGAAATCACCGGGACGCTATTGATGGATTGGCCGGTAAGAGTACGAAACTGTATTTCCAGCTGCAGGCCGATGTCGGAATTTCCGCTCACCAGGGGTTTGGCTTTGATGCTCAAGCCAATGTCTTCGTAATTGAATGAGGGAAAGGGAGTCTGGAAAGTGTTGTTCTGAATCACCGACGCGATTGCCGGAGTATTGAAAACCGGAGCAAAACTCGCCGTCAGGATCGGAACCCGCGAACCCACCAGGAAACTTGCGTCCGTGCCCTGGCTCACGCGCAGGGTGGCATGCTCCAGCGTTTTCACGTCGCTCGAATTCAGCGATAGCTGCGCCCCCGCCGTCCCCAGACTCAGCCCGCTCAAAGTAAGGCCGCCGCCAAAGGTGGCCAGCGGCTGGCTGAAAATTGAATTCTGTTGCCCCTGAAGTTGCGCCAGCAGGCCGGAGAGAGCCTGCGAGTTGGCCGTGTTGATTCCGCCGCTGGCGATGAGCTGGTTGATCAGCGCCTGGATATTCTGTCCACCCAGCGCCGCCAGCGCGCCGATCGGAATATTGAACAACTGGAAGTTGTTGGGAATCTGCAATCCCATGTTGCGGGTGACGCTGTTGGTGATTTCATATACGTTCACGTCCAGCATCACTTGCGGACGCGAATCCCCCAGATCTTCCAGCAGCCGCGTGGCGGTGTCGAGAAGGTTCCGCGGAGCCCGCACCATGATCGTGCCGGTTTGCGGCTGCGGCGTCACCAGCCGTATCTCCAGCAGATTGCGCAGCATATTTACGACGTCGGTAATTTCCTGCGGCGAACTCGTTCCCGGCAGATAAAAAGTTCGCAGCGCCATGCGATCGAACTGGCGATGGTTCTGCGCCGTATCTCCCGCCAGCAGAATCTGCTTGTCATCGAGCGGCGTCCAGAAAGTGTGGGTCATCTGGCAAGCCACTTCCATGGCGGTATAGAAATCGGCCTGCCCGAGATCGAAGCGCACCGGACGGGACACCACCGACTCATCAAAAGTAGCGGTCACCCCGAATGCCGACGCAATCTGGGTCAGCAACCCGCGCCCGTCGCCGCGATAGTGAAAGTCCGCCTGAACCGGATTGGGCTGTACCCGTAACTCTTCCGCGTCCTCCAGAACCTGCGGCGCCACGGTTGTTTTCGGCGCCCACTCGCCCATCGCGTCCCGCAGCCGCTGCTGGGCAAACACGTTTTGCGGATCCAGATGCAGCGCGGTGCGGAAGTCAGCCAGCGCCTCGATCTGGCGGCCCTTCAGCATCTCTTCGTTTCCACGCGACAGGCGATCGAACACGATGTGCTGCCGGGTCAGTTCCCGCGCCGTCAGATAGTCCACATCTTTGGGAGCCAGCCGCGCCGCCGTCTCAAACTCATCGAAGGCCTCATCCAGGCGCTTCTCTTTTTCCAGATGCCGCCCCCGGCTGAACGCCTCGCCCGCCTCTTTCAAATCTTTTTTGGATGGATTACAGGACACAACCCCGGGAGAGCCCTCGGGACAAGACACCAGCGGCAAATTCGATGGCTGGTCGCTGCAAAAGGCTGCGGCAGCCAATCCCCAAGCCATCAGGATAAACTTCCCACCGCGCATCCCCAGATTGTACCCGGGAAGCAGGGCGCCGCCCGTGAGCTTTTAAAGCGAGGAGTGTACCTTCGTGTATTCCGCATAGCGAGTCAGGCTGGGACAAGTACACCTTCGTGCGCTTATGGCATAGTAGATTTCGTGTGCTTAGTGATAGGAGAAGCTGCAAAAGGGACGACTCTGGGGTTATGTAGCCGGTCGCCATTTGTCCGTGGTAGCGTGGAATCAGTGACCCATGCAAACGCTGTCATCCTAGAAGAGGATGCTTCGCAGCGGCTCGCCGGACATGATTCGCTCGGCCAATTAACATCATTGCTAGACAGATCAGCAAGCTCGCTACACCGGCATTAACTGGCACTCCTCGTTTGGAAAGTTAAAACTTTTGGCGTATAAAAGTTAGTTGCGACTGCACGCGTCATTTTCCTTCCCCGTGCGGCCACAACAGGGTCTTTAAAACTGTGAGCGAGGGAACATGCCCAGCCTGACCAGCCACAGGCCCCCAAAGGCCTGGAAGGAATTGTCGCCACCACCTCCAGCATCTGCTACATCGACGGCGATCAAGGCGTCCTGGCCTACCGCGGCATCGACATCCACGAACTCGCTGACCACTCCAATTTCGAAGAAACCTGCTACCTGCTCTGGTTCGGCAAACTGCCCTCGCCCAGCGAACTGAAAGAACTGCGCGAGCGCCTGGCCCGGGAACGCAAGCTCGATCCCGCCATCATCGCCCTGCTGCGCAGCGCGCCCAAACAGACCCAGCCCATGGACGTGCTGCGCACCGCGGTTTCAGCGCTGTCGTTCTACGATCCCGACGAAAAGAACAACGATCACAACGCCAATGTCGCCAAGGCGATCCGTCTGACTTCGCAGATTGCCATGATCGTGGCCGCTTATGATCGCGTCCGGAAAGGGAAGGACGTGGTCGCGCCCGATCCGTTCGCTCTCGCACGCAGCCAATTTCCTGCTGATGCTGAACGGCACCAAGCCTTCGCAAACCGCCGAGCGCGCCCTCGATATCGCCCTCATCCTGCACGCCGATCACGAACTCAACGCATCCACATTTGCCGCGCGGGTGGTGGCGGCTACGTTTCCGACATGCATTCCGCGGTCACCGCCGCCATCGGAGCTCTAAAAGGCCCGCTGCACGGCGGCGCCAACGAAGCCGTCTTCCACATCCTGCAAGCCATCGACAAAGCCGGCGTCGACCCGGTGGATCACATCAAAGGCATGCTGGCGCAGAAAAAGAAGGTGCCGGGCTTTGGCCATCGCGTGTACCACACCGAAGACCCGCGGGCCACGCATCTGCGCAAGATGTCGGCCGACCTGGGGAAGAGCAGCGGCCAGAGCAAGTGGTTCGAGATGTCGCGCAAGATCGAAGAATTTGTGAAAGCCGATAAAAAACTCAATGCCAACGTGGACTTCTACTCCGCGTCCACTTACCACATCCTGGGCATTGATGTTGACCTGTTCACCCCGGTATTCGCGGTGTCGAGAATCAGCGGCTGGGCCGCCCACGTCATCGAGCAACTCGACGACAACCGCCTGATCCGTCCCCGCGCCGACTACATCGGCCCAGCCTATCCGCAACGCTACGTCGCGATCGAGCGCCGCTAGCTTCTCGCAGCCGTAACCGCACTGCATCCTGGCAGGATCATTCGCTTCGCGAATGATCCCGCGAAGTCGAAGGACCCCTCAATCTTATCCGCTGTAGAGATGAAGGGCAGTTGTCGCATCCGGAACCGGGTAGGGGTCCTTCGACTGCGCGACGCTTCCGCTGTCGAAGCATCGCTACGCTCAGGAAACTGTCGTCGCGGAACCTCAGGATGACAGCCACTCTACGGCTTATCCGACTTTCTCCCAATCGGGCTCGGGCGACGGAATCATGTCGTATTCCGTCGATCTGCCTGCCATTCAGATAAATATCAAACCAACTCACGATGTGGTGCAGCCGCTCGACCCGATGCCAGGGCTTTCCCGATCGCGACAGCTCGTGAGTTTCTCCCGGAAAGCGGACCATCGCGGTAGGAATTTTCCGGAACTTCAAGGCCCGGAACATCTGGCCTCCGCCGCTGTCCGGCGGAGTGCGCAGATCGGCGTCGCCCAGAATCAGCATCAGCGGAGTTTTCACGTTGTTGATGTAGGTGATGGGCGAGCGATCGCGATAATCCTGCGGGTCTTCAAACGGAGGCTTGCGAAACCAGCTGGGCTGGAACAAGGTGAAATCCGCCGCGTACCACCAGGCGGCCCAGTCCGCGATATCGCGCTGGGAAACGGCGCCGGCAAAACGGTCGGTGTGAGTGACCACCCAGTCGGTCAGCAATCCGCCGCCGCTTCCGCCGGTGACTCCCAGATGCCTTTCGTCAATGTATCCGCGGTGGATCAGCTCATCCACGCCCGCCATCAGATCTTTGAAATCATCGCCGGGATAGTGGTACTGAATGATGTTTCCAAAGGCCTCGTCATAGGACGTGCTGCCGCGCGGATTGGGGTAGAGAACCACATACCCCTTGGCCGCCATATATTGCATCTCGTGAAAAAACACATAGCCATAGGCGGCGTGCGGCCCGCCGTGAATGTTCAGAATGAGCGGATACTTTTTGTTCGGGTCGAAATCGGGCGGCTTCTGCACCCAGGTTTGAATCTTTCGCCCATCAAAACTCTGATACCAGATTTCCTCTGGCGGGGTCAGATTCAGTTCCGAGAACAGCTTTTCATTGACGTTGGTCAGACGCTTCTGCGACCCGTCCGCGCCGATCAGGAAAAGATCGTTGATCATGGTTGGAGTTGAAATTTCCGCAACCATCTGCGACCCGTTGCCGCTGTATTGAGTGACGGCTTGATCGCCTTTAGTGAGCGGAGTGACCTGTCCGGATTCGGCGTTGAATCGTTCGAGATTGGCGCGGCCTTGTTTCGCGACCAGAACCGTCAATGATTTGCCGTCGGCGCTCCACACCGGCCGAATACCGCCGCCGCCGCGGGGTGGTTCCTGGTCTCCGAGAATGCCGCCGCCAATGTCCCAGTCATATTTCGTTGTAAGGTTGCGGGGCGCGGAGCCAGGTTTGAGGTCCACCACCCACAGATTTGTCTTGGTATGTGACTGCACCGGAGTGTTGAGCACGCCAAGGAATGCAAGCCGCGAACCATCTTTGCTGAGCGCGATTGCTCCTGCGGTTCCTGCAATTCGCGCTACCTCGCTGCTTTCGCCGCCGCCGGCCGGCACCGAATAAATCGACGTTCTGGCCGAGGCCGTAGTAGGGTTCGAGTTCGCGATCCGAGGTGAAGTAAATCTTCGACCCGTCGTTCGCCCAAACAATCTCGTCTTCGTCGTAGTCGCCCCGGGTGAGCTGTTTGGGCTGGGGCAACTCCTGCGGGTTCGAAGGGAACGCGATGCTCCAGATATGCTCCGGGCGCGAAAAGTCTAAATATCCTTCGTCATTGTTGCGGTATACGGCTCGAGTAATCACGTGGATATCGGGCTCATGTTCCGGCTTGCTGCACGCGCTGTTGTCCTTGTTATCGTCTTTGTCTTTATCTTTACCTTTACCCTTGCTGTCTTCGCACGCGGCTTTGGCTAAATCCTCCGCATTGGTGGAGCTGCTGAAAGCCAGGGTCTTGCCGTCGGGGGACCAGACCGGTCCGGAAGCGCCTTTGGGAAGGCGCGTCAATTGCCATGCCTCGCCGCCCGCCATGGGGAGAATGAATATCTGTGGAGGCTGCGGCTTTCCATCCTTCTCAGTTGTACGTACAAAGGCGAGATACCTGCCGTCGGGCGACCATTGCGGCGACGTATCGTGCTTGCCGCTGGTAAAGCCGTGCCCCTCGGCGCCGTCCACCGAGACGCCCCATATCGCGGTCTCGTAGGAGTCTCGCTTTTCATCCACCACGATACGCACGAAGGCCACCTGTTTTCCGTCGGGAGAGATCTGCGGGTTACCGATCCAGCGGAAATTGAAAAGGTCTTTTTCGGTGATGGAACGCTTCTGCCCAAATGCCGCAGCAGAAAAGACAGTCACACCGAAAAATACGAAGACAAGGCACAGACATACCTTCTTCATGAACAATCTCCTGAAAAAAAGATGCAACAGCATCACACGGGAGTCACGATTGACCGCGGCAGCCGGATTTTTCCGGCGGCAAGGATGAGTAGGCTACCACGCCTGCGGGCCAACCCTGAAGCGTAGAATAGACAAGATATTATGCGCCGCGTTTACCTCGACAATAACGCCACCACGCCGGTCCTGCCCGAGGTTCTGGCCGCCATGCAGCCGTATTTCGGCGAGCATTTCGGCAATGCTTCGTCTATCCATCATCATGGACAGGAGACGCGCGCGGCCGTCGAGCGTGCTCGTGAGTCAGTAGCGGCGCTGCTCGGATGCAAGCCATCGGAGATTGTCTTCACCAGTGGCGGGACTGAAGGCGATAATCTGGCAATTTTCGGCATCACCCAGCCGGGACAGCATGTAATCACTTCGACCATTGAACATCACGCCGTGCTGAACTCCTGCAAGCATCTCGAAGCATCGGGCTGCGAAGTGACATATGTTCCAGTGGACGGCCGCGGCCAGGTTGACCCCGATGACGTCCGCAGAGCACTGCGCCCCGAATACGCGATTGATCACCATCATGGCCGCCAACAACGAAACCGGCGTACTGCAGCCGGTGGAGGAGATCGGCAAAGTCGCCGCCGAAGCCGATGTCTATTTCCACACCGACGCGGTGCAGGCGGCAGGAAAGGTCGCCATCGACGTCAAGCGCATGGGTTGCGATCTGCTCTCCATCTCCGGCCACAAGATGCACGCCCCGCAAGGCGTGGGCGCGCTCTACGTGAGGAAGGGAACTGCTCTGCGCCCGATGCTCCATGGCGGAAGCCACGAGCGCTCGCGGCGCGCCGGTACAGAGAATGTTCCCGGCATCGTTGCCCTCGGCAAAGCCGCAGAACTGGCCCGTGAGGGACTAATCAATGGCGAGATCGCTCGCATCTCCGCCCTGCGTGACCGTCTCGAGCAAACCATCCTGGATCAGGTGGAAGGCACCCGGGTAAACGGCCACGGCGCGCCGCGCGTGCCCAACACCAGCGGCATTTATTTTGATTGCATCGAGGGCGAAGCCCTGGTGATTGCCCTCGACCTGAAGGGATTGGCGGTCTCGACCGGAGCCGCTTGCTCGTCGGGCGCGATCGAACCATCACACGTTTTGACCGCGATGGGGCTGCGCCCCGAACAGGCGCGGGGCAGTATCCGCTTCAGCCTGGGAAAGCAAAACACCGCCGAGGATGTGGAATTCGCGTCTAAGCCTGGTCCCACAAACCGTAGCGAGACTGCGAGACCTGTCACCGGTTTACAATAAGACAGCTTCTGGCTTCTAGCTGCTGGCCGCTGCCCGTCAACATGGACAAGAGAGCTAGAAGCCAGAAGCTAGAAGCCAGAAGCTGACCCACGAACACCGAAATCTTCCCAATGACTAATGCAAAGACCATCGCCGTTGCCATGTCGGGCGGAGTTGATTCCTCCACCGTCGCGGCCATGCTGCGCGCCGAGGGCCACGAGGTCGTCGGCCTGACCATGCAGCTTTGGAACCAGCGGCGACTGGCAGGTCACGAGGGCATGCCTGAGTCGGTGCAGGGACGCTGCTGTTCTCTCGACGACGTGTACGACGCGCGTCGTGTCGCCGAGACCATCGGCATCCCCTATTACGTGGTCAATCATGAGGAGCGCTTTGAGCGCGACGTAGTGCGGCCTTTCGTCGAACAGTATCTTTCGGGACGAACTCCGATTCCTTGCAGCCTCTGCAACAATCATCTGAAGTTCGATCAGCTATTGATTGTGGCCCAGCAGATTGGAGCCGACGCCCTGGCTACCGGCCACTATGCCCGGGTGGAATTCGATCCCACGCTCGAACGCTGGTTGCTCAAGCGGCCCGCTGGACCGCTCCAAGGATCAAACCTACTTTCTCTTCGGCCTCACCCAGGACCAACTCAGCCGCACTCTATTTCCCCTGGGCGGAATGATGAAGCCGGAAGTGCGCGAACTGGCTCGCCAGCATGGTCTGGCTCTGGCGCAGAAGCCCGACTCGCAGGAGATCTGCTTTGTGCCCGGAGGAGACTACAAGAAATTTCTGGACGCATATCTGGCCGAACAGGGCGAGACCCTACCCGATACCGCCGGCGAATTGGTTACCACCGATGGATCGGTCGTCGGGGAGCATGGCGGCATCCACAACTTCACCGTGGGTCAGCGCAAGGGCCTGGGACTAGCCACTGGCTCGCCGCTCTACGTGATCCAGATCAAGGGAGACGCCCGCCAGGTGGTGGTTGGCCAGCAGGAGGAACTCTACACCCGCAACTCTGCGCACACATCGGATCAATCTCATCTCGGTGGACGAGTTGCGCGAGCCCATGCGAGTCACGGTGAAAATCCGCCATCGCCATGAGGGCGCTTCGGCCTTGATCGAAAAGTCTGGAGACGACGAAATTCTGGTCGCGTTCGACCAGCCTCAGCGGGCCGTCACCCCTGGCCAGGCGGCGGTCTTTTACGATGGAGATGTAGTTGTAGGCGGCGGATGGATTGCGTAACCGTCCCACTGTCGTACGGGAGGTGCGACGGCAACTTTATCGGTTAACGAGAAAGAGACTCAGCCGGCGAAGTGTCCTCGTGTCATTGGAAGTTTAGAAGCTGTGTAAGGAATATTTCTTCGCGACTAAATAAACATCTCGTCCTGAGGAACCGTGACGTCCCGGCGCGAGGAGCGTTTTTCGCCGAATAAACTTTCCAATCCTGCAGTTAATCCCTGGATTAGACCCGAGAGCTGGCGAACCGGCGAAACCACAGTCTTGTGAACCGCTTCGCTGGTATCTTCAATGCGATCCATGGTGCGATTGAGCAGCTCGTCAGCACGAATCACCTGCAGCCGGGCTCGGTCCACCACATCGGTGACGGTCGCATCGATCCGCTCAAGCTGGCCGCGAACCACAGTGGTTGTCTCGGTAACGTTCAACGCGATGGTATCGATCTTTGGCCGCAAATCGATCAGGATGGACTGCGCGGTATCCGCAGTGGGCAGAACTTTGTCTTTGACGGCGTTGGCCAGCACTTCCATGCGCGAAGCGCTTTTGCGAACGGTTACGTACAGACCGACCAGGATGCCCGCCTGGATAACCACCGCTGCCGCGGTTACGCCGACGAAAATCGGTAGATAGTCCATAAAGTTGCTCCGCTTTACCGCGCCAATCCTAATGGCGCAACGGAGAGGTCACGAAATTACAGGTTCTTCGATGCGCCGCCGTCCGCTGCGGTAGCCTCGTGATATGCCTGCCGCCCGGCTTCATAAGCGGATTTGAACTGTTCCTTCTGCTGTTTTGCGACTTCGCGGCCGCGGTCGACCAGATCGGAAGCCTGTTCGCGCGCCTTGCGGGCACGCTCTTTCACGAACTCCCGGCCATCGTCGGCCTTCGAACGCAGGGTCTCCCGCATCTCGCTGCCCGCGCTGGGAGCATACAAAACTCCAACCAGCGCGCCAACGCCGAGTCCGGCGAGAAACCAAACGATACTAGTGCTACTGTCTCTGTCTGACATGATCCAGCCTCCAAGCAACGTGGCCAGCAGTCGCTGGCAACTAACCGGATGGTAGCACCCAGGGTGCGGAATTACAATTATCGGCCACTTGTGGCCACGCGGGTCAGCCGGGTCGGACAAAATCCCGATTACTGCCCACTTGCTCGGCGCCATGCGGCAAAGCGAGACAATGTCACCGCATCCACAGGAGGTGCCTTTGTCAGACCGGAAGTACCGGCAGCGCGGTTACCAGGATAGCGGCCAGCCGAGCCAAAAAAGAGACGCCTCTGAGAGGCTGGACCGTCCCGCAAAAAAAGATACGTTCGGTCCGCGGGCGATTCAGATGCCGGGTACGCGTAATGTGTCCCGCTGTTCTCAGTGCGGAACCCTGTTGCAATCCCTCAGTGAGCCTGTCGGCCAGTGTCCCAAGTGCGGCTTTGAACTCCATTCCTGCAAGCAATGTACTTATTTCGATCCATCGAGCCGCTTTGAGTGTACCCAACCTATTCCAGAACGCATTCCGCGCAAGGATCAGCGCAACGAATGCACCTTCTATTCCATCCGCGTGATGGTCGAAAAAGAGACCTCCACGCCCGCCGCATTGCGCCCGACCGACGCCCGCCAGGCTTTCGATAACTTATTCAAGAAATGAAACGGGTCTGCGGATCGAATGAATGCGTCTACGGTTTTAAGGTTGGACGCAGCAGCACTTCGCTGACAAACGACTGTGGCTCCTGGGTCACCAGCATCGCGACCACGTGGGCGACGTCCTCCGGCTGCAACATCTTCTTCGGATCTTTCCCTTCGTGCGGACTCAATTCGGTGTGTACCGACCCGGGACAAACTACCGACACCCGGATGTTGTGGGCCCGCAGTTCTTCCGCAACCGAATAGCTCAGCCCGTTCAATCCCCACTTGGACGCGGCGTAAGCGGCGCCGTTCGGCAGGGCATTCTTGCCGGCCAAAGAAGAGATGTTGATGATGTGTCCCCTGCGGGCGCGGATCATCATTGGAGCGAAGCTGCGAATGCCGTAGTACACGCCGCGCAGATTGGTATTCATTACCTGCTCCCACGAATCCGGGGGCAACTGGTGCAGAGGGCCCGAAAAGCTGCCGACCCCGGCGTTGTTCACCAGGATGTCGGCGCGCCCGAATTCGCGCTCTACCCGGGCCGCGAGCGATTCAACCGAGCGCAGATCCCTGACGTCGCATTCGGCAGCATGAGCCTGTCCGCCCGACTTGGCTATCGCCGCCGCCGTGCTTTCAAGGGGCGCGGATTGGCGTCCGCACAGCACCACGAGCGCACCCATTTGCGCCAGCTTTCGGGCGATGGCGGCCCCGATTCCTCGCCCTGCGCCGGTGATGACTGCGACCTGTCCCTGCAGGGAACTATCCGTTATCGGCATCAGGAATTCACCTCTTGAGCGCCTTCGGCCCGGTGTTCAACCTACCGAACCAGCGCTCTTCCCGCATCTTACAAGACGGAGGGAAAAGCGGTTTACGAAAAGCAAACTTGCCTTAGGCGAGGCACATACTTATAATCCGCCTCACTGGAAAACGCTGCTTTGGCTCTTCTGACAGTTACGAAGCTGCCGGAACGGTTTCAGAGTTCGTAGCAGGGCATGAATGCTGCCCTTGTCCTGGAAGGCCCCGGGCGAGTTGGCTTGGGTTGTACCTGAGTACGATGTCGTCGCCGTTTTTCCCGAAATTTTAAGGAGCGATTCGAATGAAGACGAGTCTATTGGCGCTTTTGCTGGCGTTGGGTGCGGTGGCATCTGGTCAGGGCGGCGCAACGGCGCAACCACAGGCGTCCCAACCTGCGCAGGCCACTCCCGCAGCAGCCGCAACCAGAAGAAAGAAATCAAGGATCCGGCGGAATACAACGCCTACGTCGGCGCCGTCCAACAGACCGATCCCGCGGCCAAGATCAGCGGCCTGGAAGCGTTCCTCACCCAGTATCCCAACAGCGTAATGAAGGAAGACGCGCTGGAGTTGCTGATGGGAACCTATCAGCAGGCGGGCAATCAGGCTAAAGTCATCGACACCGCCAACCGCCTTCTCGCGGTCAATCCCGACAACACGCGCGCCCTGGTGCTGCTGGCTTACAACGAGCGAGCCGCGCAGAAATGGCCGGATGCCAAGCAGCACGCGGAACGGGGCCTGACGGCTCTGGCAAAATGACCAAGCCCGACGGCGTTTCGGACGCGGACTTTGCCAAGCAGAAAACTCAGCTGGGCGGGCTGCTCAATAGTGTCGCGGGCTTCTCGGCGCTGCAGATGAAAGACTACGCCGCGGCTCAAAAATATTTGCGGCCGGCGGTCGAAGCCGACCCCAACAACGTCGAAAACGTCTACCCGCTCGCGCTTGGCCTATCTGACCGCGACTCCTCCGGATGACGTGAACGGACTCTTCTTTATCGCTCGCGCCGCGAACCTGGTCACCGACCCGAAAGGGAAGGACTCGATCGTCAAATTCGGCCACAACCGCTACGTGAAGTATCACGGCTCGGAACAGGGCTGGGATGACTTGCTGGCGCAAACAAAAACCAACCCCTTGCCCCCCGCGGGATTCACCATAGCTCAGTACGTTCCTCCAACCCCCGCACAGCAGGCGGCTGACCTGGTCAAGACCAAGAAGCCCGAGGAAATGAGTTTTGCCGAGTGGGAACTGGTTCTCTCGGAGGGAGCGCCGGAGGATCAGGAAAAAGTCTGGAGCGTGCTCAAAGGCAAGAACCTGCAGATGGCGGAAGTTCAGGTCATCACTGCCGCGCCAACCAAGCTCGAACTGGCTGCCAGCGTGGATGATATTGACCAGAAACGCGCCGACATCGAACTCTCTTTCCATCGGCGATTCCGGCCCGCAGTCTCCCCAAAGTGGGTGACAAGATCAACTTTGAGGGAACGCCCGTCTCCTACACTCCCAAGCCTTTTGTCATGGTGATGGAGAAAGGCGCGCTGCTGACCAAGGCCGCCCCGGCCCCGGCCCACAAAGCACCGGTGCACAAGAAGCCGCAGTAAATCAGTGTCAGTAACGAAAATAATCAAGGCAGCCTCCAGGGGCTGCCTTAATTTTTGCTCGAGAAACCTTAGAGCAGTTTGTCAGCCCTCGAGGAACAGCTGAAAGCTGACAGCTGAAAGCTGAAAGCTCTGCTCTGTCGTGCTGTCTTCTTTTCGTAACTTACCGGGCGGGCACTGCGGGGTGGGCGCTTGACCCCGTCACGGAACTGGCGGACGTCGATCTTCAGCTCCGAAACCGTCCGGCTCAGCGTGTTGCGGTGCATGCCGAGTTCGCGCGCGGCGCGGCATTGGTTTCCCTTATTTTCCTGCAACACCGTCAAAATGAACTTCTTCTTGAATTCGCGCACGGCTTCCGAATAAAGGATGTTGCTGCGGTACATCTGCATGATGAGTGCTTCGAGCTGATCTCTCACGGCATCTCTCTTTCTGCGCGAAGAATCGCTTGCCTGAAAAGCTGCCAGTTGACCAATAAACTTTCAAACTTTACCGATTGCTTACTTCCCGGAGGCACTGGGCTTCGCCGGGCCGGGCTGCGGCGGATGACGCAGCAGTTCCAGTCCCTGATAAAAACGTGCCCGCAGTTCAGCGGGTGCGACCCAGATAGCGGCTCGCCCTGCGGCCTGGAAGTACGGAGCCAGTTCCGATCCCTCCAGCCACTTGGACGACGGCGTGAACGACGTCATCCCCACCAGCACGACGGCGACGATCAACGCACCCCGCAGCACTCCCAGAGCCCCGCCCAGAAACCGGTCCACCAAACGCAGACCCGATGCCTTCATGACCCACCGCGCCGTTCGTCCGGCAAAACCGGCGATCACGGCAACGGCAAAAAAAATGACCAGAAAAGCGGCGCTGTCAGCGGCCCAAGGCGACTTCAGATATTTCCCGAACACCAGCCCGAGGGTCGGATACTGCCACGACGCCAGCAGGTACCCGAAAATCAGCCCCCCGAGATGAAACGCTTCCTGAAAAAATCCTATGGCCGATGCGTGCATCGCTGAAAGCACGATGACCACGATGATGACCCAGTCCGCGAGATTCATGCGGCACCGCTCTGTCCGCGGATGCCCTTACGCATCCAGCTCGCGCCCCGTGAGCAGATGGTACGCCTCAACGTACTTTTCGCTGGTCCTGCGCGCCACCTCCGGGGGAAGAGCCGGAGCCGGCGGCTGCTTGTTCCAGCGAATCTCCTCCAGATAGTCCCGGACATATTGCTTATCGAACGACTCCTGCGAATGACCAGGCGCATACTGATCTGCCGGCCAAAAGCGGGATGAGTCGGGCGTCAGAACCTCGTCGGCCAGGGTGATGCCCCGCGCCGTGCGTCCGAACTCGAACTTGGTGTCCGCGATGATAATGCCCTTCTGCCGCGCGTACTCGGCCGCCCTGAGGTAAATTTCCAGGCTCAGGTCGCGTAGTTGGCGGCTCGATTCCTCTCCGATCAGCCGGGTCATCTCGGCGAATGGAATATTCTCGTCGTGCCCGGTCACCGCCTTGGTGGCCGGCGTAAAAATCGGTTCGGGCAGGCGATCCGACTCCTGCAGCCCCTTCGGCAAGTCGATTCCACAAACTCGGCCCGTACTCTTGTACTCCTTCCACGCCGATCCGGAAAGGTAGCCTCGCACCACGCATTCCACGGGAAACATATCCGCCCGGGTCACGATCATCGAACGGCCCCGCAACTGGTCAGCATATTTCTGCAGCGCCGCAGGATATTGGCTGACGTCTGCAGTCACCAGGTGATTGGGTACAAGGTCACGCAGGAAATCGAACCAGAAAAGCGAGATCTGCGTCAGCACCTGGCCCTTGCGCGGAATCCCGGTGGCCAGCACGTAATCGAAAGCCGAGATGCGGTCGGTGGCGACGAAAAGCAAACGCTCCTGGTCCAGCACGTAGACGTCGCGCACTTTGCCGCTGGCGTGTAGTTTCAGTTCCGGAAAGTCGGTTTGCAACAGGGCGGAGTCGAGAAGTTGAAAGTTCATGACGGAGATTCTACAGGCAGAAATCGTCGCGTATTCTAGTCCTAAAGAAATTTTTGTCAACGCCTCTCTCGCGCTTCCGCAACTCCATGTATCGTTGGCGGATGCAAATTTATTGACATTGAGGGCGAACGCTGAATCGCCCGCTGGACAAAGGTTTTCAAGCGGACCGGATTGTGGAAAAGCTGAGGGTGCCTGTGCAAAGATTGGAAAATTCACACATGAAAAGCAGCGAACCGTGCCGCCCGAATCCTCTGAATTGCTCCACCGCGCTGTGCGTGTACGCGATAGTTTCTTCTTTGCGATCTTCGCGCCCTTTGCGGTTGAAAAGAGTCAGGCGCAACGGCAATCCTGTACCAGCAAGACGCTCGCGCCCGCATGGCGCTATACTGACCTTGTGATCCCGGCCGACCCGCAAAAGACGTTCTACCTGGAAGTCTTTGGTTGCCAGATGAACGTGCACGATTCCGAGAAGGTCGTCGGCACCCTCCTGGCCCAGGGATACCGCCAGGTTTCCACCGTCGAAGAAGCCGGACTGGTCCTCTACAACACCTGTTCCATTC
This sequence comes from Terriglobia bacterium, assembly GCA_963812465.1. Classification (GTDB taxonomy): domain Bacteria; phylum Acidobacteriota; class Terriglobia; order Terriglobales; family Acidobacteriaceae; genus JAIQFF01. The sequence continues at coordinate 181,492 of CAWEVE010000016.1, read as the reverse complement.
GCGACAAAGCCGAGCAGAAGGTATTTCACCGCCTGGCGGACTACAAGAAACTGCACAAACAGGGCAAACGCTTCGGCGTTCTGGGCTGTGTGGCGCAACAGGAAGGCGAAAAGATCTTCGAGCGCGCTCCTCACGTTTCCCTGGTGTGCGGCTCGGCGTCATACCGCAATCTGCCGCAAATGCTGGTCCAGCTCGAGGCAGGGAACCAGCGCGTCACCGGCCTGGATGATCGCGAGACCGACGAGTGCTTTGAAACCGAATTCACCGCCCGAACCAATCCGCATCGGGGCTACATCACCATTATCGAAGGCTGCGACAAATTCTGCGCTTATTGCGTTGTCCCCTTCACTCGCGGCAAGGAGCGCAGCCGAACCTCTGACTCGGTCCTGGCCGAAGCCCGGCAGATGGCCGATCTCGGCTATACCGAAATTCAGCTTCTGGGCCAGATCGTAAATTCCTACAAAGACCCCAGCGGCAAAATGACCTTCGCCGAACTTCTGGCGGCGGTCGGCGAGCTTTCCGGAATCCGGCGCGTACGCTTTACCACCTCTCATCCTCGACACTTCGGTCCCGACATCATCGCCGCCATTGAATCGGTGCCCACATTGTGTGACCACGTCCACCTGCCGATCCAGAGTGGCTCGACCCGCGTGCTCGAAGCCATGCAGCGGCTCTACACCCGCGAGGAATACCTGGAGCGTGTGAGTTGGATCAAGGCCGCCAAGCGCGAGATCAGCATCACCACGGACGTCATTGTTGGATTTCCCGGCGAGACCGACGCGGAGTTCGAGCAAACGCTCACTCTGCTGGACGAGGTGGAATTCGACGCCATTTTCGGCTTCAAGTATTCGCCGCGCCCCAATACGCCCTCCCTGCAATTGGCAGACGCGATCCCCGACGAGGAAAAGGCGCGCCGGCTGGCGGTATTGCTCGACAAACAGCGCGAAATCCAGAGACGGCGCTACCAGCGCCATGTCGGCCAGACACTTGAAGTAATGGTTGAAGGTCAGAACAGCGCCCGCGGACAGTGGATTGGCCGCACTTCACAGAACAAAACGCTGAATTTCAAGGCCCCGGCGGGAGTGGTTCCCGAAGTTGGCAGTTATGTGCCGGTAGTAACGACCGTAAGCTTTCCCAACAGCTTACTGGGTGAAATGGTGATATAAGGAGCAAAGAAAGGCCGATTTCAGATTGTAAATTCTGGGTTCCGGATTTGCAGTTACTGGGGGCGCGATGGAAGTCGAGATGAAAATTCGGGGGCTCATGATGGACCCCGTAACCAACATGCCCATCGTGATCCTGAAAGACACCAGCGGCGACGCAGTGCTGCCCATCTGGGTGGGGATTTACGAGGCCAACGCCATCGCCCTGGAGATCGAGAAAGTCACCACCCCGCGTCCCATGACCCACGATCTGATCAAGAATGTGCTGGTCGGACTCGACACTCAGGTGCACAAAGTAGTGGTCACGGAGCTGCGCGAAGACACGTTTTATGCCGTGATCTGGATCGAGCGGCAGGGAAGCGTCATCAGCATCGATTCCCGTCCCTCGGACGCTCTGGCGCTGGCCCTGCGGGTGGATTGTCCCATCTTCGTCGAAGATGATGTTCTGAAGAATTCGAAGATGGCCACCAACGTCTCCGACCGCGTCACCAGCGAAGAACTCCGCAAGTGGCTGGAAGGCCTGAATGACGAGGATCTGGGCCGATACAAGATGTGAGAGAGACAGCTTCTAGCTTCTGGCTTTCTGGCCTCCAGCTTTAGGCCCTGAGTTCTGGGCTAGCAGCTAGAAGCCAGAAGCTAGCAGCTTTCCCCATGCCCGATCCTGCCGAGCAGCTTCAGCGTATCTATCTGGCTGGGTTTGACCTCCAGACCTTCGACCGCTTTCCTAAATGCGTCGGTGTGGTGCGCGACAACTGCATCGCACTGCTCGTCCCGGCGCGCGACGGATTGCAAATGCTGGGCACCCCAGGCTGGCGGATGGGCGAAGCCATCGGCGTATTGGTCGAAGTGGGTGGCCGCCAGGTCTTTCAGGCCAAGCAGGAAATGCTGGAGGCCACGCCGGACAGGTTGGAAACTCTCAGCCGCTTTCGTGCTGAGCTGAGTGAATTACTTGCCGCAGCCGTCAAGTAGTCCGCCACGATTATTTTGTCGTTGCAACTAGGGTTGGCAGATGTCTGCGCAGTTCTTCGACGCGTTCTTTCTGGCTGTCGTTGAAAATAAGAAACTCTACTCCGTAGTGATAGCCGATCCGGTTACAGATGGTGGCGTCCACTCGAATCGGAGGGGCAGAATAAGCCGGGGTAAATTCCACCGCCACCAGGTCGCCCGGCCTCAGTTCGGCGCCGGCAAATAATGCCATTCCGCCTTCGCTCAAGGAAATGCCGCGCGCGTCAAAGATCTTCGTTTTCGCCACGGTACAAACAATCACACGAATGGGAACGTCGACCTCGTAGCGCAACCAGCGACGAGCATAGGCATAGCCAGGGACGCTTTCGGCGGACGTTGCTGCAGACATGGCTGACCTCAATGAGGAAGATCGGCCAGGCTCTCGCTGGACTTTAATGGGCCGCCCAGCAGGCTGTTTCAGCGTAGTTTACATAATATCTGTTATCGGACATTACAACTGAGGCCCTGCCTTGACACCTTTGCGGGGCCAGCCCAGTATCTCAAGCCATGAACTCCAACCGCCTGCCCCTCTCGCGCTGCGCTTCTCTGGTCATTGTGCTGGCCGGGATTGTGCTGACCGGAACGTCGCTAACCCAGACGGGCGTCAGCGCCAGTTCTCAGGCAGCTCCGGTAACCCGCCCTGCGATCGTCGGCGTCGCTCACATCGGATTGAGGACCGACGACCTGGCCGCGGCCCGCAAGTTCTACACCGGAATTCTGGGCTTCCAGGAGCCCTTCAGCCTCGATAAAAGGCCACAGGAAGGCAACGGCCTGCTGCTGACTTACTTCAAGGTCAACGACCATCAATACATCGAACTATTCCCCGAGCTTACCGATCCCAAGATGGACCGCCTCTCCCATATTTCCTTTGAGACCACCGACGCCGAACAGATGCGCGCTTACCTGGCCAGCCGCGGCGTGAAGGTGCCCGACAAGCTTGAACCCATGCAGGACGGCAACCGCGGTTTCAACGTGACTGATCCTGACGGACACACCGTCGAATTCGTGGAGTTCCGTCCCGGCTCGCTGCACAGCCGGAATTTTGGCAAGTTCCTTCCCGACACCCGCATCTCGCAGCGCATCATCCACGTCGGAGTGGTGGTAAACGACCGGGCCGCAGCCGATCGCTTCTACAAAGACATTCTGGGATTCAAACTGCAGTGGCACGGAGGCATGAAGGATACGGACACCGACTGGGTCGCGATGCGCGTACCGGAAGGCACCGACTGGTTGGAGTACATGCTCAACATTCACAACCCGGATCCACATCAGCTTGGAGTCATGCACCACCTTTCATTGGGCGTGCCCAGCGTCCAGGCCGGCTATGAGCTTGCTCTCCAGCGTGGATACAAGCCATCCGAGAAGCCGCAAATCGGCCGCGACGGCAAATGGCAGTTCAATCTCTACGATCCCAACTTCACCCGCGTCGAGCTGATGGAGCCCAAGCCGGTCCAAAAGCCCTGCTGCTCGCCGATATTCGAATAGTCGTCGAAACGAAGCGAGTCATCCCAACGCGGCGCCTTGTCATCCTGAGCGGAGCGAGATCATTCGCTCGCGACTGATCCCGCGAAGTCGAAGGACCCCTACCTTCCGCACACTGCTTGGTTCGTGAAGTTTCATCCCCACGCCCATCAGCGCGTAGGGCTCCTTCGACTCCGCGCCTGCTTCGCTTCGCGAAGCAGGCCCTCCGCTCAGGATGACATTACTGCTTTGAAGCCTGCCGAACCGGCTCGCTCGCCAGCACGATCCTGGGATGGAACAACGTCCCCGCAATCCGGGTGGCGATAGCGATCAGTTCCCTTTGCCCGGCGAATACTTTCACCTGTCTGGCCTGGGAAAGCTCAGCCAGATTCACCGCACGGCCGCTGCGAATCAGCGCCGCCGTCTCGTCGCTTGCGGTAACGCACGGAAACTGCGGCAGCAAACGGCGCGGGTGAATAAACATTTCTTCGCTCTGGCCGGCGCGAGCCGCTGCATCCAATTCCTCCAGGGTGCGGGCCTCGCCGAGATCGAATTCCCCCAGCACGGTGCGCCGCAGCGACGCCAGGTGAGCCCCACATCCGATCTGCTGGCCCATGTCGTGGGCGACGGAGCGTATGTAAGTCCCCGACGCCACCCGGGCACGAAAGCTGGCCTTATCGCCATCGACGGCTAGAATCTCGAATTCCTTGATCTCCACCTGCACCGGCTTCAGAGGCACATCTTTGTGCTTTCGAGCCAGCTTATAGGCCGGAACGCCCTTGATTTTCTTGGCTGAAAACGGAGGCGGCATCTGTTCAATGACGCCCAGAAAGCTCTTCGCCAACGTCTGCAATTGTTCAAGTGATACTTTAACTGCTTGCGCCGCACCGCTCGCTTCCCCATCCGAATCGTAAGTGTCGGTCGCGAACCCAAAGCGGATCGTTCCTTCGTAAGTCTTTTCCGAGGACGTATAGAACTGTGCCAGCCGGGTCAGATTGCCGGTGACCAGCGGCAGCACCCCTGTCGCCAGCGGATCAAGCGTTCCGAGATGGCCGACCGCAGGCTGATGCAGAATACGGCGCACCCGGTTGACCACGTCGTGCGAAGTCAGCCCAGCCGGTTTATCGATGATCAGAACGCCGTTCATGAAAATTCAGTAATTTTGGTAGTTTAGTAGTTGGGTAATTCAAAGCCCTGAGGCTTTACGGCATCGCTCCGCGTTCGAGGCGTATCCTTGGCCTTTCTTGATTGCCAATTAACAAACTAACAGATTGCTTGATCCCACATGATTCCTGTCCGCGACGATCAGCCCCGCTTCATCACCCCTTACGTGACTTATTTCCTGATCGGGCTCAATCTGGTGATCTTCCTTTTCGAGTCGGCCCTGACTCCTGAAAGCTTCAAGACTTTGCTCTTCGAGTTCGGAATGATTCCCGCCCACATCACCGCATATCTTTCGGGGGCTGGCCCTCTGGGACTCGTGGCCGTCCTGCTACCCGCGTTCACTTCCATGTTTTTGCATGGCTCGTGGATGCACGTGATCGGCAACATGTGGTTTTTGTGGATCTTCGGCGACAACATTGAAGACTATCTGGGCCACTTCAAATATCTGTTCTTCTATCTGGCCAGCGGATTGGGTGCGGCTTTCGCCCAGGTAATTCTCAATCCCCACTCGCGTGTTCCGACGGTCGGCGCGAGCGGAGCCATCGCCGGAGTTCTCGGCGCCTACTTCCTGCTGTATCCCAAGGCTAGAGTGCTGATCTGGTTCCCGATTTTTTTCTTTTTCTATCTGCCGGCCTGGGTCACGTTGGGTTACTGGTTCGCGATGCAGTTTGTCAGCGGCGCCGCGACTTCGGCCGCCGCCTACAGCGATACCCGGGGCGGAGTCGCCTTCTGGGCGCACGTGGGAGGATTCGTCGCGGGAATTGTGCTGATCAAGATTTTGCCCGAGCGCCCCCGGCGAAATCGCTATGGCACCTGGTGAGAACTTCCCGCTAGCACGTCGTTGCGGACGTACTCACGCCTAAATTCCGTTGGCCCGATTGCGAATCAGCGACAGAAATTCTGTCCGCGTCTCCTGCTCCTGGCGGAAGCAACCCAGCATGGACGAAGTCACCGCGGCCGAGTGCTGCTTTTCGACTCCGCGCATCATCATGCAGAGATGGCGCGCCTCAATCACGACGCCCACGCCCTGCGGCTCAATCGCTTTCTGGATCGTCTCCGCAATCTGCGTGGTCAGGCGCTCCTGAATCTGCAGGCGGCGGGAGAAGATTTCGATCAGCCGCGGAATCTTGCTCAGCCCGATCACCTTGCCGTTGGGGATGTAGGCGACGTGCACCTTGCCGAAAAACGGCAGCATGTGATGCTCGCACAGGCTGAACATCTCGATGTCTTTCACGATCACCATTTCGTCATAGGTGACCGTGAACAGCGCCTTTTGCAGCATGGCGTCGGGATCTTCCTTGTAGCCCCGCGAGAGAAATTCCCAGGAGCGGCGCACGCGATCGGGAGTGCGGACCAAACCTTCGCGCTCCGGATCCTCGCCGATGCGGACAATCATTTCGCGCACCAGGTCTTCGAAGCTGGCGCTGGTTAGAGTGGTCGATTCAAGTGACTGATGTCATGGCTGGTTGTACTTCCCTTCCGGAAGACAGCCGAGGGCGGCCGTCCCTGGATACTTCAACTGATCTCACGACTGGTGCTCGATCTCAGCTGCTCCGGCGTACTCGAACGAATTCATCATGGTCTCTTCGATTCGTACCTTTTCCAGATGAGCGCAGGTGAAGCCTCGCTGCAAAATATCGTAGATCGCAGTGCACAGGTTCTCGGTCGTGGGACCGTCTGGGCAAATTCCGCCAGCGTATTCAGGTTTTCCAGATCGAAGCGCTCCAGGATTTCGCGCTGCACAAAGCCATCCAGATCGACCAGGTTGCAGACCATGCCGGTGCTGTGGATCCACCGGCCCGCTGACCGTGACTTCGAGCGCATAGTTGTGCCCGTGCCCGAAGGGGTTGTTGCACTTGCCGTAAGTGGCAGCATTCTCCGCCTCGCGACATGGCGTCGCTATGCAGGCGATGCGAAGCGGAAAACATGTAACGGCGGGTCAGATGCGCCTTCATGCTTCCCCTTCATGACTCACCGTAGAAATCCACGAACAGATCGGGAGTTTCGTACACTCGCACGCGATGCAGTTGCGCGGCCTCCAGCTTGGTGCCAGACGCTGCCAGATGGCGATCGCCAGATTCTCCGTGGTCGGAATCTGGTTTGAGAACTCCGGCACTTCCTTGTTTAGAAAACGATGGTCCATCGCGTCCAGAACTTCGCGGTTCAGAATTTCTTTCAACTGCTTCAGATCAACCACAAAGCCGGATCGCGGATCGACTTCGCCCTTCACCGTGACTTCGAGCGTGTAGTTGTGCCCGTGGCCGTTCGGGTTATTGCACTTGCCGAAGATGCGCCGGTTCTCTTCCGGGGTGAAGTCCGGATTGTGATAGTAGTGCGAAGCGGCGAATTCGGCTTTGCGAGTCAGATAGATCATTCGTTGCTCTCTGCTTCTACGCCGAGCTGCGCTCGGCTGGACGGACGAGGGCGCTTGTCTCCAGGTGTTTTGTGCCCGTACCGTAGGTTCTTCCCTTCCAGCTCACGCTTCCCTTCCTGTATGAGAGCCACGACCGGAACAAAAGATACGAAAACAACGGCAGCCCGAACAGCGACCAAAGCGTTCGCCTGCCAGGAAAAATGCGCCTTGCGAATTCGACTCAGGAACAAACCGCACACGATTGTGGCCAGAACCGCCGCTGCCAACGCCGGTCTGAGGTGGCCGCGCATGCCGGCAGCAATCGCCGCAACGCCGCCGAACACAATCAACAAAAATTCCGTCAGTCGCAGAATTGCCAACCGCAACGGTGACGGAAAGAGCAACGCCAGATTCTTGGTCCAGCCCTCGCGTAGTTGGCTAAAGCTGCGATACATACGAGTGCGGACGGCGTCCGGCGCCGTAGCGAAAGAAAATCTTGCGGCCCGAGGCCTTGACCACGCGCGCCAGCGCTACATCTTCCAGCAAGCTGTCGCTGACCGCAGCGTGTCCGCCGACCGCGTCATAGGCCTCGCGCGAAATCAGGATGTACTGCCCATTCGCCGCTGCCGCCGGCGATCTCGGATCGCTCACCTGCGAAGGCCGATAGGTGGCCGCCAGTTCGGCGAAAATAACCGGCATCACGGCCTTCTCCCAGAATCCGTGGACTTCCTGCTCCGGAGAATACGAGAGCATCTCGGCGCCGCGCTCCCGCGCCTCCGCCACGGCGCGCGCCAGCGAGCCCGGCTTGTGAGTAGTGTCCGCATCGGTAAAGAGCAGCCACTCGCCGCCTGCAGCCGACGCTCCGGAGGCCATCGCATTATTCTTGCCGTCCAGCCCGAAGGCGGTACGCCCGCGTCCACCACCCGCACGGACGGGAACGACTGAGCAATTTCTCGGGTACGGTCGGTCGAGCCGTCGTCCACCACAATAATTTCGAAACTCACGCCAGTCTGGCTACCGAGCGACGCCAGGCAGTCGCCCAGGCAGGCCTCCTCATTCCGCGCCGGAACGATGACCGACACGGTGGGCCTGCTCGATACTGTCTCTGGCTTCGCCATAGGCCGAATCAGCTATTATAACTTTGTGCGACGTGCTTCGGTTTTGCCCCGGATTGTAGCCCTCTCCGTCCTTATCCTGCTCCTGGCGGGCTGTTACGGCGGCAGTCGACCGCCCCGGATCGGGACCGCAGCCCCCGAATTCACCATTCAGGACAACGACCGCAAAGTCAGCCTCGATGAATTTCGCGGCAAGATCGTGGTGCTCAATTTCTGGGCCACCTGGTGCCCGCCGTGCGTGGATGAGATGCCCTCGCTGGTCCAGATGCAACAGAAAATGAGGAATAAAGGCGTCGAAGTCCTGGCCATCAGCGTCGATGCCGACCAGAGCGCATATCAGAACTTTCTCAAGGAATACAAAGTGGACTTGCTCACGGTTCGCGATCCTGCCCAGAAGAGCAACAATCTCTACGGGACATTCAAGTTTCCGGAGACTTACATCATCGACCGCCAGGGCATTCTGCGCCGCAAATTTATCGGCGCCATCGATTGGGGCCAACCTGAAATCGTGGACTACCTGGCCAAGCTTTAGAACCGTTCCCAGACGTCTGTGAAGCCAGGGTAGTTGATCAGTTTTGAATCCCCAACCTCCTGGCGGTGTCATCCTGAGCCCGGCTTCAGCCGGGTGAAGGATCCAGCGCGCAGCGGATACGCGCGCCTTCCTGACTGCACTACGCTCCGGTGTAGAATGTGGACACTTTCCGAAGAAACCGAGTCCGCGCATGTCTGCAGATTTAGAGTTTCTTCGCCGGCAGGTTCGGGACTGGTTGCATGCGAGCAAGCGAAGTAGCGCTGCTGTTACTACTCACCTGTACTGTCCAAGCTCAGGCCCAGTCTCCAGGATCAACCTCGAAAGCTGTTCCCTCCCGATCCGTTGCCTCCGCTGTCGTGAAAGATCCATTCGCCAAGGGAAACTCGGTCGGAGACGAAGCCTGCCGTCCTTGTCATCAAGAGAAAGTTGACGCCTATTACAAGACCGCCCATCACCTGACCTCCCGGACCGCTGACAAGAATTCCGTCGCTGGAACGTTCAATGAAGGTGCCAACATTCTCCGAACTTCCAATCCCAATCTTTATTTCCGGATGGATGCCAACGAGAAAGGTCTTTTCCAGACCGCGGTGACTGGAACACCGCCTGACACTTCCTCGCGCACCGAGCGGCTGGATCTGGTAATCGGCTCGGGAGGAAAGGGGCAGAGCTATTTGTACTGGAATGACGACGAGCTTTTTCAACTGCCGGTAGGCTATTCGACGATCCTGCACCAGTGGATCAATGGCCCCGGATACCGCGACGGAACCGCGAACTTCGAACGGCCAATCATTCCCCGCTGCCTGGAATGTCACACCACATACTTCCGGCCGCTCGAGCCTCTTCCCACCGGGAACCGCTATGACACCTCTAATTTTGTGATGGGTATTTCCTGTGAGCGATGCCACGGTCCCGGGCGGGCGCATGTGGAACGATACAAATCGAAAACGCCGGCCGGTTCCGATTCCGCCATTGTGAATCCCGCAAAACTGTCGCAGGAAAGAGACTTTGAAGTGTGCTCACAATGTCACGGCGGACAGGGAGTGCGCGAGCTCGCTCCCCCGTTCTCGTTTATTCCCGGACAACCGTTGCAGAAATACGTTGATCTGGGACCGGTTGACGCGAACGCCGACATTGACGTTCACGGCAAGCAGGTCGTTCTGTTGGAGAAGAGCCGTTGCTTTCAGTCTTCTCCGAATATGTCCTGTGCCACCTGCCATGACGTTCATGAACCCGAGCGCGATCTGGCGGCCTTTTCTCAGCGCTGCCTGAGCTGCCACAAAATTGAACAGTGCGGGGTTTTTGCAAAAATGGGGCACGCGATCGCCGGCAATTGCATTGACTGTCACATGCCGAATCTGGAGTCAAAGGTCGTCTTTTTGGACGTGAACGGAAAGAAACTAAACCCGCGATTCCGTACTCATTGGATCAAGGTCTATCCCGAGGTCGCTGCGCCTCAACCCAGTAATTGAAATGCTTCAAGCCATCGCCGGAACCGGATCGGGTTGCCCGATCTTGTCGTCCTTATCGGAGCGAGTTTCAGGTACCGCGACCGCGATCAGCAGCAGAGCAATGGCAGCGACTCCTGCCAGGCTCAGAAATCCAGCTCGATAGCCGTAGTGGTGAACGATCGTTCCCGCAAAGGTCGTGCTGGCAGCCGCTCCCAGTCCCTGGGCAACGCCCAGGGCGCCCAGCATCAGGTTGAAGCGGCCAGTTCCGCGAGCCAGGTCGGCAATGACCAGCACTCCCACCACCAGGTAAATCGCATTGGCGATTCCATCCAAGACCTGAATGCCCACCAGAAACGGAGTGTACGTGGTAAGCGTGTACAGCACTCCCCGAATTGGCAACACTCCGAATCCGAGTAGAAGAAGAGGCTTGCGCCCCCACGAAGCAGCCTTTCGGCTCACCCAGACGGCAATGATCGAAATCGTGATCTGGGTCACGATGATGCAAGCTCCCATGAATAGCGACGATTGCCGTCCTCGTCCTCGGGCCAGCATCTCGCCCAATTGCGGCAGCATGGCCGCGTTCGCAAAGTGAAAAAGAAAGGCGCAAATGCAGAAGACGGCAAGCTTCCAATCTTTCAGCAGGACCCCCAGGCCGGTGACATGGGGGGCGCCTCCGTCCGGTTTAGAAGCCCGGGAGCGCTCGTAGTCGATCTCGCCAGGACTGATGGCGGCTAGCGAGATCAACGTGGGAACCGCGAGTACGACCGCGGCCAAAAAAATCGCTCGGCTGGAGATCAGGTAGCCGATCAGCCCCATCAGCACGGCCGCCGAAACGTTCCCCGCAGAATTAAAAGCCTGATTTCTGCCGACACGTCGACCAAGCAGCCGCGATCCCACCAGACCCAGGCTGATTGCATTCAGAGACGGCGCAAACAGGGCTCCAAACCCCGCCCAGCAATAACTGCGCGAAGATCACCGCCGTAAAAGACGGATAGAACGCCAACAACAAAGCCGCCAGTGACCACCGCACCCACGCCCACCGCAATCACTGCCCGTTTTGAACGCGACCAATCGACCAACGCTCCCGCGGGCAACTGCGCCAGCACGCCGGCAAACGCGGCCACGCTCAGCGCGATGCCGACCCGCTGGTCGTCCCAGTGGTATGTGGATGCAAGATAAATTGCCAGAAACGGGCCTACGCCGGTCTGCGTGTCGGCCATAAAGAAATTGAGCCAGTCCAGCCCGCGGCTGCTTCGTCGTGAGATTTGGCCGTCAAGATTCGCGGGCATCGCAACCAAGATGGCGTACCCTACGCAGCAGTTGCTTCCCCCGGCGAATCTTCACACTGCTTTACAATCGAGCGGTGAAAAGCTGGGACGTCATCATCATCGGCGGCGGAATTATCGGGCTCTCGCTCTCGATCGCGCTGCGGAAGCGCGGCGCCGCCGTCCTGATCGTGGAACGCGGAGAACCCGGACAGGAAGCCTCGCATGCCGCCGCCGGCATGCTGGCCGACTTCCCCCTGGAAACTCCGGCAGCCCTTCAACCCCTGGCCACCGCCAGCGCTCGCATGTATCCCGAGTTCGTTCACGAACTGCAGGACGAATCCGGCATGGACGTAGATCTCCGCGACCAGGGAACAATATTTTTTCCGTCGCCCGAGCAGATCGCCGAACGTCCGGCGCTGCTTACCGATCATCCACTTCCATCGAGACTCACGGAACTCGAGCCGGCGCTGGCCGACTCAGTTGCAGGAGCGAACACGCCGGCGATCTTCCTGAGAGAGCGCAGCGTGAACCCGCGCGCCCTCACCGCTGCGGCACTGAAAGCGGCCAGGCATCGTGGCGTGGATATTTCTTCAGGCACAGCCGTCACCGCAGTTCGGGTATCCAATGGGAACGCCGCGGGAGTCGCCACCAGCAGGACCACCTATGATGCTCCGGTGGTGGTGAATTGCGCGGGCGCCTGGGCAGGACAATTGCCGCCTGCACCAGTTCCCCACTCGCCCGGTCAAGGGACAGATGCTGGCGGTCGCCGCCGCGTCCCGTAACCTGCTGCGCCACGTGATTCGTGCTCCCGAGATTTATCTGCTTCCGCGCAGCGATGGCCGCATTCTGATCGGAGCCACGGTAGAAGAAGCGGGCTTCGACAAGCGCACCGACCCGGACGCAATTCAGCGCATGCATCAGGCGGCGATCCGTCTGGTTCCCGCTCTCAGTCAGGCCCGCATGCTTGAGGCGTGGGCTGGGTTGCGCCCCGGCTCTCCGGACAATTTACCGATCCTCGGCGAATCCCAAACTCCTGGCTATTTCGTCGCTACCGGCCATTTCCGGGACGGAATCCTGCTCGCGCCCGGTGACTGCGCACGTCATGGCGCAAGTGATCAACGGCGCCGATTCCGACTACGATCTTTCGCCGTTTTCACCGCAACGTTTCGCCACTCATTAATCACTGATTCTTAGGAACCGACTGCTCATGGCCGCCACCTCGATTACCGCCGAGCAGGTTAGAGAGCATTACGATTCGCTCGCCTTCATCTATCGCACTTTCTGGGGCGACCACATTCATCATGGCCTTTTTCTCGAGGGCAACGAATCGCCCGAGGAAGCGCAAGTCCGGATGCTCGAGTACTGCGTCAGCCTTCTCGACCTTCGCCCCGCGATGGACGTCCTCGATGTGGGCTGTGGTCACGGCGGCACGTTGATCCACCTGGCTCGGTTGCTCTCCTGCAACGGAACCGGCCTGACTCTCAGCCCCAAGCAGGCAAAACTGGCAGGAGAGCGAGCCGCCAAGGCGCGGGTCGATCATCGCGTGAACGTCGTAGTCGGGAACGCCGACTCATTCCAGTTCCCTGCCGCCGCCTTCGACCTGGTGTGGACCATGGAATCATCCGAACACTTCGCCGCAAAGTCACAATACTTCGTCAAAGTTGCGCGCACCCTGCGGCCCGGCGGCCAACTGCTGTTGGCGGCGTGGACTGGTTCCATGGACAGCCCCCGCGTCAGCGAAGTCGCCCGGGCATTTCTATGCCCCGAATTGTGGACCGCCCGAGCAATATCAATCCGCAATCGAGTCGGCCGGAATGAAAATCAGATGTTGCCAGGATCTCAGCGAAAAAGTTGTACGCACCTGGGAGATTTGCCGGCAACGCGCCCGCTCCGCCGCACCCATCGTCAAGCTGCTTCCGCAGGCCGCGCGGGAATTTGTCGCAGGCATCGACATTATCCTGGACGCCTACCGCTCCGGCGACTTGACCTATACGCTCCTGATCGCCGAGAAGTAGCTGATAAACATGCAGGCTCGGTCTCTGGGCTCAGCCGCGTAGCGGCGAGAAGGAAACTCGCAGCGCATCTCCGCCCTCCCGCACCCTCGGTTATACTTAAACCGTTTTGCCGATCCCTGAACGCGCCAGAAAGGTCCAGCCTATGGCCTCTCCTGCTGTCGACTATGCCCGCGGCAATCAACAACGGTTCCTGAACGAACTGAAAGATCTGCTCCGCATCCCGAGCATCAGCACTCTGCAGGAGCACAAGTCCGACGTCCAGAAGGCCGCCGACTTCGTCGCCAACGAACTGCGGCGCATCGGGCATGGAGCACGTCGAGACCATTCCCACCAAGGGCCACCCTCTGGTTTATGCCGATTGGCTCCACGCTCCCGGCAAGCCCACCGTGCTGTGCTACGCGCACTACGACGTGCAACCGCCCGACCCGCTCAACGAGTGGACAACTCCGCCCTTTGAACCAACCGAGCGCAACAACAACATCTACGCCCGCGGCGCGGTCGACGACAAAGGTCAGCTATGGATGGAGATCAAAGCCGTCGAAGCCCTGATGAAAGGCCACGACGGCAAGCTGCCGCTGAATGTGAAGTTCATCATCGAAGGCGAAGAAGAAGTTGGAGGCGAGTCCATCGCCGCCTATGTGAGAAAAGAGAAAGCCAAGCTCAAGGCTGATTTCGCGCTGGTCTGCGACACCGAGCTTTTTGCGCCCGATCTTCCAACTCTATGCGTCGGACTTGCGCGGCCTGGTGTACACCGAAATCGAAGCGGTCGGCGCGAAAACTGACTTGCATTCCGGCATGTATGGCGGAGCGGCTCCCAATCCATTCTTCGGCCTGATCGAAATCATCAGCAAGCTCAAAGATGCGAAAGGCAAGATCCTGATTCCGGGCTTCTACAAAAATGTAAAAGCGCCCAGCAAAGGCTGAACTGAAAGCCTGGAAGCGCCTGCCATTCAATCAGGAACACTATCGCAAGGCAGAAGTAGGATCGACCGTGCTCACCGGCGAGCCCGGCTATTCCGTGATGTATCGCACCTGGGCGCGTCCCACGCTGGAAGTCCACGGCATGCCCGGCGGTTTCGTCGCCCCCGGCGCGAAGACGGTCATTCCGGCCAAAGCCTCCGCCAAAGTTTCCATGCGCCTGGTGCCCAACCAGGATCCCGACGACATTCTCCAGCGCTACAAGAACTACGTAAAGAAACTCACGCCCAAAGGCATTCAGACCACCATCAAAGTCTGGAGTAAAGGCCCGGCCTGCGTGGTGGGCACCGACAACAAGTACATCAAAGCCGCCACCGAAGCGCTGCACGACGTCTTCAAAAAAGAAACCGTATTCATCCGCTCCGGCGGCTCCATTCCCATCGTCACCGACTTCCAGGACGTGCTGAAGATTCCATGCGTGATGTTGGGCTTCGGACTTCCCGACGACAATCTCCACGCTCCCAACGAGAAGTTCCACATCCCAAATTTCTATCGCGGAATCGAAACGATCTGCCTGTTCTTCGAGAAACTAGGGCCAGTAGTATCGGCAAGGACCATGTGGGGACGGGCGCCCCGCCCGTCCAGCCGAGCAAAGCTCGGCAAGATTGTCGTCCTCAGTAATCTTCGCGAATCCTCGTCGTCTATCCCTGTTGAACACCAAACATACGCTCTCATCTCGCGCGCCACGAGGCCAGGCGTCTGACCTAGAGAAAGCTCAAGGGAGACAGGAGTCGACCAGGATCTTTTCATACCTGATGAGCTGCAGTCCGTCGAGTCGTTCGCGATTCACTCTCGATCGGCACAAGGGGCCATGCGCACAGCCCCAGACGTCCCGCATGACAACCGCGACTCAACAGCACTTATGCGGAAAACTTTGCCGTCGATGGCGCGTCACATGGCGAATGCTGGCAAGTGCTTTCAGCTTCGGCGCTTTGGACGGCAGTTCCCATGACGATCTCGCGTCCGGGCCGATGGAGCCACGATCAGGAATCGACTCTGGGCATACCGTCTGTCCGGACTAGACCGGGCAGGCCTCTTCGATCGCAAGCAATCTCCGGCCGAGAGCATTCACGATGCAAAAGGACTCGCTGCGGTTTCAACTGGCCGATGAACGCGTCCTACCGCAGTTCGACCTGGGTGCCTCTCCGCGAGCGAATCAGTAGGTTGCAGCATGGCATCGAGCAAGATTTCTCGACAGCTGCGCTTCGTGAACATGGCCAGTTTGGCTGACTCGAACTGGCCCGTTTTCACCGCATTCCGGCGTTGTCTTCGCTCGCGCCTTGCGTTAGGCTTTTTCTGGCTCTCGCGATTCTCCCCTCCTTCGTCACTTCCCCACTCAATTTGCCGGCATATGCTGCATTGTGTGTGCAATCTGGCGCGGTCGGTCACAAGGCCATACCAGATATAGTGTTTTCGTACTTGACCCCGGCGGATTTCGCCGTTACAGTAGCTCTAATTTGTGCCTCGCCGTATCCAGCCTGGGACGGCAGTTGCCGGAGCAACTCTTGGAGGAATCCAATTAATTAACCGGGCTGATGACCTAGCTGACCACGCTCGTGCCTCGTCTACAGATGCGAATGATTGCGTCATCAACGCGGACGCGGTCACCCGCGGCACAGAGTACCTCGATTACAACCTCGGCGCCCCAAGGAGTAGAAGTTGCTCAAACTGAAAAGGCTTCAGATTCTCGGATTCAAATCGTTCTGCGACCGCACCGAACTCAAGTTTCACGGGGACGGCGTGGCCGCCATCATCGGCCCCAACGGTTGCGGCAAGTCGAATATCGCGGACGCCATCTCCTGGGTGCTGGGCGAGCAATCGGCCAAGACCCTGCGCGGTTCGCGCATGGAAGACGTGATCTTCGCCGGCACGCGCGATCGCAAGCCCACGGGCATGGCCGAGGTGTCGCTCACGCTGATCGATCCCGAGGTCTATGACGGCGCCGACGCGCACGAGCCCACCGAAGTGGAAATCCAGGATGAAATGCCGTCGCCCGCTGAGGACTGGGATGAAGCCGAAGTTCGCGCCGAAGCCGCGGAAGAGACCGAGCGGCTGACCGAAGAGGCGCGGCCGGGAAAGTGGAAGAAATTGAAGGCGCTCCCGCTGCGATGGCAACTACACCCGATGGAGCGACGGGCGTCCCGCCCGTCCAGCCAGGCGAGGACGCCCAGCGCTCCACTGAATCAGTGTGGCCGTTGCCGGACCCCAAGTAGTGCTAAAGATTCGCCGCCGACAGTTCAAGCAACAGTTTAAGGCTGGCGAGATCGTGGTGAACCGCCGCCTGTTCCGCACCGGCGAAAGCGAATATCTGCTGAACGGCAAACTTTGCCGCCTGCGCGATATCCAGGAACTCTTCATGGGCACCGGGCCTGGGCCCGGAATCCTATGCCCTGATCGAGCAGGGACGCATTGGGCAGATCCTGAGCAGCCGTCCCACTGATCGCCGCGCCATCATCGAAGAAGCCGCCGGCATCACCAAGTTCAAAACCAAGAAGCGCCTGGCGGAAGCCCGCCTGGAAGACGCCAAGCAGAATCTCGCCCGCGTGAATGACATTTTCGAAGAAGTCACGCGGCAGATGAATTCGCTGAAGCGCCAGGCTTCGAAGGCCGAGCGCTATGCCAAGCTGCGCGAAGAGATGCGGGCCAAGTTGCGCCTGGTACTGGCCAGCAAATTCGCCCAACTGGAGCAGGAGAGCGCGGCGCTCGATGCGCAGATCAGTACTATTTCGGAAGAGATGCGCCAGCAGGCTGAAAACGTTCAGCAATCCGAGTCCGAGCACGCCGAGCGCACCCAGCGCGGCTACGCCATCGAGACCGAAGTTCGCGAGAACCGCGAGCGCCTGAGCCAGCTCAAGCTGGAATCCGACCGCGCCCTGGCCCAGCGCCGTCACAACGAGGAGCGCTGTGCGGAATTGGTGGCGCGCATCGCCTCGTCCGAGGCCGAATTGGCGCAGGCCCAGCAGCGGCTGGCCGCGCTGGCAGCGGAGCGCGATGCCAATCGCCAGATTCTGGACTCGGCGGCCGGCGACCTGGCCGCGGCGCAACAGGAATTGGCCCAGAGCCAGCAGGAAGCGACCGCGGCAGCCGCGGCCTTGGCCGAACTGGAACGTCAGCAGGAACAATCGCGAGTCACGATTCGTGGAAGCCGTGGCCGCAGCCTCCGACTTGCGCAACCAGCATCACCCAGGTCGAAGAGCGCCTGGCCGGAGTCGATCGCGAGGCCCAACGTCTGCAGGCGGAAATGGCCGCGGCAAACTCTCAGATGGAAGCCTTCGGAGGACAGCGTGGCCAGTTAGGTCTGGAATTTGAAACCGTGTCGCAACGCGTCTCCGGACTGACCGAGGAACTGCGCCAGACCCGGCAGGCGCTCGACTCCAAGCGCCACGAAGAATCCGAAGCCAAGAACCATCTGGACAGCCTGCGCGCCGAGTATGCCACCGCCATCGGCAAAAAAGGCTCGCTCGAAGCCGTGATCGCCGAGCACGGATATTCGACCGAGTCGGTGCGCCGCCTCTTTCAATCCGGAGTCATGCAGGGCGGCATGGCTCCGGCGGGCGTGCTGGCCGATTTCCTCGAAGTGGAGAACGCGCTACGAAGGCGTGGTCGAAGATTTCCTGCGCGACGAACTGAACTACATCGTGGTCAAATCCTGGGACGCCGCCGACGAAGGCCTGCGCCTTCTCCGCACCGACGTGGACGGCCGGGCGACTTTCCTGGTGCATCCCGAGGATTCGCAAGCCAAGTTTTCTTTTGCCATTGACGAAAACGCGCACCAGGTGCAGCCCGAACGTCCCGATCGTCCCGCTGAAAAATGCGATTCGCGTGCTCAACGGGTTTGGCCGGTCGCTGGAAGTCATCCTGCCCAAGCTGCGCGATGGCTACATCGTTCCCGATCCCGCTTCGCGCGCGAGCTGGCGCTGGAAAATCCCGATGCGTTCTTCCTTTCCCAGTCGCGGCGAATGCTTCCACAACGTGACCGTGACCGGCGGCAAGCAGCGCGCCGAAGGCCCGCTTTCCATGAAGCGCGAACTGCGCGATGTGCTGCGCCAGCTGGGAGAACTGGAACAGGCGCTGCGCCATGAAGAAATGCGCGTGCTGACTCTGGGCCGCGAAATTAAAGACCTCACTTCCCTGCTGGATCGCCTGGAGGGCGAAAAACGCGAAGCGGAAAAACAGGCGATGACTTCCGGCCATCTGCTGCAGCAACTGGAATCTGAATTCGCCACGGGTCAGCGAACGCCTGCAAGTCTCTGGTCAGGAGCTGCATCGCCTGGAAGCTGAGCGCACCGAAAAAGGATCTCTGCTCGACCAGCTGCAGATGCAGATCGCCCATGCCGAGCAGAAGCGCATCGAACTGGACACTGGCCGCCGCCGGCCACGAACAACTGTCCGGCTTGCGCGACCGGCGCGATCAGGCGGCGGAAAACGCTTCGCATCGTCTGGCCCGGGTCGCCACTCTCGAAGAGCGCCATCGCAGCGCGACTGTAGGTCTCGAGCGCATCGAATCTCTGGTCAGCTGAAATGATCGAGCGCGTCGCATCACTGCGATTGCAGATCGAATCCGCGGCCGCCGAGAAACCTGCAGCGCGAAACCGAGAATCAGGAAATCGCCGTCCGCCTGGTGGATTTCGATGCCGAGCGCAATGCCTGCGAGACCCGCGACAGCCTGCTGCAAGTCGAGTCGGAACAGGTACGCGCCCGCCTGGCGGAGATCGACCAGGCGCTGCACCAGGCGCGCCAATTGCTCGACCAGTCGCGCGACCGCCGCGCCGAGCTTTCGGCGACCGCCGCCAAGTTGCAGTCCGACGCGCAATACATGGCCGAAACCTGCCTGAACGAGCTTGGCATCCAACGCCACGAACTGATGGCCGACGCCACCATCCCGATCGCCACGCGGCGAGCAATTGACCGTCGAAGATCAGATCTACCGCGACATGCGCACCCGGCTGGACGCCATGGGCCCGGTCAACATGATGGCGCTGGAAGAATACAAAGAGACCGCCGAGCGGCACGCGTTTCTCGAGACGCAAAGAAAAGATCTCTACGACTCCATCGAGAACACGCAGGCCACGATCAAAGAAATTGATGCGTTTTCACGGCAGAAATTCGAAGAGGCCTTCCACAAGATCAACGAAAACTTCCAGGCCACGTTCCGCAAGCTATTCGGCGGCGGACACGGCTTCATGCGGCTCACCGACGAGGAAAACAGCGCGGAGAGCGGCATTGACGTGGTGGCTTCGCCTCCGGGAAAGAAACTGCAGAACGTGTTGCTGCTCTCCGGCGGCGAGAAGGCTATGACCGCGCTGGCGCTGCTGGTCGGGATCTTCCAGTATCAACCCAGCCCGTTCTGCATCCTCGACGAAGTGGACGCGCCGCTCGACGAAGCCAACATCGGCCGCTTCACCGAACTGGTAAAAGAGATGAGCCTGCAAACCCAGTTCGTGCTCATCACCCACAGCAAGAAGACCATGAGCATCGCGCCGGTGCTCTACGGCGTAACCATGCAGGAGCCGGGAGTTTCGAAGCTGGTGTCAGTACGGTTCGGCGCGACGGCGTAGCGCCGCGTCGCTGTCGTGCTGGACGCCGGCAGTCTGTGCGGGCGCTCGCCACCGCGCAGACGAAGTTCGAAGCACCCCTACCCTCTTCCAGCTGCCGCTCAGAGTTCGAACAATCCTCTCGACCGAAAGGTTCCAGTTGCACGATAGGGGTCCTTCGACTGCGCAGACCTGCGCAAGCGCAGGTCTAGCTTCGCTCAGGATGACAACAACGCTCGCTACGAAACCACGGACTTCGCGCGTGTCGATTGTCTTTCCCTCTTCCACAAAAGCCTGCATCCAGCCGAGCACTCGGATCCAGCCGTCGCCGTGGCCCTTCGCCTGTTCGACATTGCCGGCAAATCCATCGTGGCGGATTTTCACGAACGTGCCGGTCCCGGCTTTTTTGGGTCCGGCATGGTGCAAGTTGTGGACACCGCGAGCTTCCAATTCCCAGCGAACCACCGTTTTCAACGCGGGGGAGTAACTCGCAATCCAGGTGTGCACCAGGAGGCGAGGCGGGTCGACCTCCAGATACTCGCCCTTGAACATTAAACGTGTGGCCATCGGCTCCGACTCCGTCACTGCGCCAGTGCCCGCCCGGGCGCACATCGGCCTTCCACTCGGTAACTCGATACAGTCCTTGCTGTCCCCACCACAAGGGCATCTGCTGGGGATCGGTGATTGCCTGAAATACTCGCTCCGGCGGGGCAGCAATAAAAACTTCCGCGAGAACTGCGTCATTGTCGGGAGTAACTGCGGCAGTGGCCATGATCTTTCTCCTCTTTCTCTATTCGATCTCGATTCGAATCCTCTATTCGCAATGATTTCTCAGTTTTTCCAGCACGCCCGGCCAGCCGCCCGCGTAATTCTTGCGGACGATCGGTTCGTTGGCAAGGCCGCTGTGCGTGACCTTTACCCGGGTGCCGGTCCTGGTCGCCGATAACTCCCACCGCGCCGTGGACGGCCGCTCCGGATGTTCGTGCCAGTTACCCAGCCAGGTGTAGGCCAGCACGCGCGGAGGATCGAACTCCGTGATCTCTCCGTGCAGCCTTGACGTTGCGCACTCCGTTCACCGCAATCTTTTCGCTGGGACAGGATCAATTCGTACCGCCATTTGCCACCCGGACGCGCGTCCATCTCCCAAAGCGCCCCTTTCGGGGTGGCTACCCACCAGAGCATCAGTTGGGCCGGATCGGTCAGCGCCTGAAAGACCCGCTCCGGAGGGGCGGCGATTTCGATTTCCGTGACCACCGCATCCTGGTCGGGCGTAATTTGGGATTGAGGCATCGTCGTCATAGTTTCTCTCCCGCCGGAGGACGGGCGCATTCGCCCGTCCTTTCCGGCAATCTGGAATCTACTTCTTGCGCCACAGGTCAAAGACTTCCTTCATTTCTTTGCCGTGATCGTTGTAGATCCACTCTTCGGTGTGGTGATTTGCGTCCGGCATCGAGATGACCATGCGACGTCATGTGACCGGCGTCGGGCGTGGCAAGATTCGTGGCATCGAGAAAGTCGAAGGTAATGGTCTTGCCGTCGGGCGAAGCGCTGGCCACCATGCGAGGCTGGTTTCCCGCAGCGCAATAGTGGGTCATCAGCAGCGCGGTCGCCGTCGAGATTGAACATGCTGATCATGTCTTCTTTACCCTTGATTTCGCTCATCAGCGCGGATCCGCCCGAAGTCACGCGATAATCCACCTCGACCGGCTGGCCGTTCTGCACGTCTTTCCCTCCCAGGTCCCATCCAGCGACTTGAGTTCTTCGAAAGACTTCTGCGCCGCCGACGCGGCGAAGGCCGCGGACGTGACCAGCACAAACAGCAGGGTGATTGCGATGACGAACTGTTTTCATTTTCCACTCCTCCTTTAAAGTCGGTCGCGAGGACCGGATGGCTGAGCTTGCAAGGTTCTATTACTCTTTCGCTTTCGAACGTTTAACGCTCTCTGGTTTCCCGCCCCCCAAGCCGGCGGTTTCCCGGGCATGCTCGGCTTCGACAAACGCCTTCAGACTGTTCAAATTCGCCTGCCAGAAGACCCGGTATTGCTCCAGCCACGAATCCACCGCCTTCAATGGTTCGGGATTGAGCTGATACAGGCGATGACGTCCCTCCCGCCGCTCCTGCACCAGGTGGGCGCGGCGCAGCAACCGCAAATGTTTGGAGATAGCCGGCCGCGACACCGGAAACGCCCGCGCGATCTGTCCCGCCGGCTGACTTCCCTGCCGCAACAGATCAAGCACCGCCCGGCGGGTGGGATCGGCCAGTGCGTGGAAGGCGGCTTCAGTCGAATATGTAACCGAACGGTTCCGCATAATGCGTAACCATAGCGTTACATATGGGACCGTGTCAAGAGGAAATTTTTCGTCAGAGCTATGTCTTACTTTGTGCTACAATGTAAGCTATGCCACGTCGAATCACTACGGTAAGCAGCAAGGGACAGTTTGTGATTCCTGCAGAATTCCGGGCGTCTCTCCGGATTGAGCCTGGGACTCGAATCTCGGTAGCCCTGGAAGACTCGCGCATCGTTCTGGAGCCGGTTTCGAAGGAACTGGTGGACAGAACCCGGGGCATGCTCAAAGGCGGGCCTTCCCTCTCCGCCGCCTTGAAGAAGCAACGCGAAAAAGACAAATGGTAACCTACGCCCTCGATGCCAGCGCCGTGCTCCGCTATCTGGACGACGAGGCTGGCTCCGATCGTGTCGCGGAAATCATAAAGTTTCATCTCGAGGGAAGCTGCAGGGCGATCATCTCCGCAATACACTGGGGTGAGATTGCGGGCGTGACCTGCAGGTTTCGTGGCCGCTCCACCATGGACCTCGTTCTAGCGCGATTGGAAGACTTCGGGTTCGACATTGTCCCGGCAAGTGCGGAACGCGCCGTTCGTGCGTCGCTCTCATCAAGCTCCATCGAAAGATTCCCTACGTGGATGCTTTCGGAGTGGAACTAGCGGCCGATCGTCCGACCACGTTCTGGTAACCGCCGACTTCGATTTGAAGCCCGCCAGCAAAGACGTCAAGATCGAATTCCTGCCCAGCAAATGATTCTCCATCGCGATTGCAGGTCTACCCGGGTATCGCGCTACTTTTTTACTTCCCGTTCCCGACCAAATCCAGAAACGCCCGGTGCACTCGTGTATCCGCAGAAAGCTCCGGGTGGAAAGTCGCCGCCATCGCTTTTCCCTGCCGCACGACGACCGGATCGCTGCCTTCGGTCGCGATCACTTCAACTCCTGGCCCAACGCGCTCGATCTTGGGCGCGCGGATGAAGACCATCTCGATGGGTGACTCCCCTGCTTTCCTGCAGAAATCGGCCTTCGCGGATCGAGCTGTCAACCTGCCGGCCATAGGCGTTCCGCCGGATGCCGATATCGATGGCTCCAAGCCCCGCCTGCGTGGGGTTCTCGACTTCGCTCGCCAGCAGTATCGCGCCGGCGCAGGTTCCGAAGGTAGGTTTGACACGCGCGAACTGTTTCAGCTTCTCAAACCCGGCTTCGCCCAGCAGCTTGAGAAACGTGCCGGACTCGCCGCCGGGAATCACCAGGCCGTCGATTTCATCCAGTTGCTCGGGCTTTTTGACCAGCACGACTTCGGCGCCCAGCTCTTCGAGGCGGCGGCGATGTGCGTCAAAATCGCCCTGCAGTGCGAGCACTCCGATTTTCATGGTGGTGGCCTGCGAACGTCCTGAGATTCAATTCTAATAGATTCGCGGATATGGCCGGCGATTCCAGGTAAACACGGACCCGTTTTCTGTCGATCCGCGCCCCTTCCACACAAAGCGTCCGCCAAGAATTCCGCCGAAACCGGACATTACGGTACTCTTGGAAGTCACGCCAAATGAATTCCAGCCGTTGGAATAGTGCCATCCAGGTGTTCCTGCTCGTGGCGGGCTTCACATCAGCCTGTCGCGCCCAGGGCGGCCCTCCGGTCATTTCCGATGATCCGGGAACCCCCGGCAACCACCGGTGGGAAATCAATGTCGCCCTGACGCAGGGTCTCTTGCCGACAAATCGAATTTCGAAACTCCTATCTTCGACTTCAATTACGGCGTAGGAGATCACCTCCAGTTAAAATTCCAGATTCCCTTTGAGGTACAGACCGGCGACGCTAAGACGGAAGTCGGCCTCGGGAATTCCACGGCGGGAGTCAAGTGGCGATTTCTCGACGAGGCGAAGGTTGGTGTCTCCGTATCGACTTACCCGCAATTCACCTTTAATAACCCGTCGGAGTCTGTGCGCCGGGGGCTTGCCGATGATGGCTGGCAAATGCTCCTGCCGATCGAAGTATCGAAGACGCTGGGCAAATTCCAGGTGGGAGGCGAGGTTGGGTACAACGTACAACAAAAGCGTCCCGATGAACTCTGGCTTGGCGTGGTAGGAGCCTTCCAGGCTGCGCGCCGCGTCCAGCTTCTTGCCGAGTTGCACTCCATCGAGGCTGCACACTTTGCCGAAAACGAATCGGTCTTTGATCTTGGTGGAAGAATCAAACTTACGAACCTGAATACCCTGCTGCTCACCGCCGGCCGGAGCTTGCCTGGATCGACCAACAGCCAGCCTAAATTCTTCATGTATGCGGGCATTCAGTTCACATTCTAGAACTCTCAGACTGGGACCGATCGGAGATTGGAAGAGGATTGGGAGGTGGAGCAGTTCCGGGTTTTGAATTACTCTGGAACCACCATGAGTGCAAACTCTCTACATTCGCCCTTCAGGATTCACAGTCTTATGCCGAAAGCGATTCCTCGAACGCAACCCACAGTTGGGCTGCCGACAGCAAAGTTCCCGAAGTCGCGATCGCGTTCTGGATCATCAAGATCGCTGCGACTACGCTCGGCGAAACTGGCGGAGACGCTCTCTCCATGACCATGAACCTGGGCTATCTGCTGAGCACCGTCATTTTCATGGCGTGCTTTGTCGTCGCGCTTGCCGTTCAGGTCAAGGCCAAGGCGTTTCATCCCTTTCTCTATTGGACGGTGATCGTCACCACGACGACGGTCGGCACGACGATGGCGGATTATGCCGACCGTTCGCTCGGAGTCGGGTATGTCGGAGGCTCGCTGATTTTGTTCGTGATCCTGATGGTCTGTCTGGGATTGTGGAGATACTCGGTGGGTTCGGTGTCTTTCAGCGATATCAGATCGCCCAAGGTTGAGATCTTTTACTGGATTACAATCCTTTTCTCGAACACGCTCGGAACCGCTCTCGGCGATTTTCTCGCCGACACTTCCGGAGTGGGCTACGAACGAGGAGCGCTGGTCTTTGCCGGGGCTTTGACCCTGGTCGCTCTCGCCTACTTCTTCACCAACGTTTCCCACACCTTGTTGTTCTGGATGGCATTTATCCTGACGCGGCCGCTGGGCGCGACGCTCGGAGATCTGCTCACCAAGCCGCGGGAGAGTGGCGGACTCGATCTCAGCCGCATCGCCTCCTCGTTGGCGATTGCTGTGTTCATGGTGGGCTGTATTTTGATCACATCTCAAAGAGCTGGTCGTCATCCCGGAGACAACCAGCGGCGCCACCCGCTTGTGTAGGCGCAACTTAGCGCTGGATCTCGATCA
The DNA here is from genome assembly GCA_963812465.1 of Terriglobia bacterium. Taxonomy (GTDB): domain Bacteria; phylum Acidobacteriota; class Terriglobia; order Terriglobales; family Acidobacteriaceae; genus JAIQFF01. Next base: position 155,906 of record CAWEVE010000016.1, on the reverse strand, counting down.
ACAGCACCCAGGCGCCGAAAATACCGGCGGCGAACGATAGCAAGACTCCGGGCACGATCCAGTAGATACCGTTAGGCCGGCCCGCGACCAACAAGCCACCGGCCACGACATACGCCAGCGGTGGAAGCTGGTTCGTGACCACTCGCATCCCAAGCGAACTGTATTCGCGGTCCGCCTTGTGGGTGCGGCTCAATGCGAGACTTTGAATCACCCAGAAGACCAGGCCAGTAGCGCCGATCTCCACACCATATGCTCTCATCGACTGCCCTGGAACCAGGGCGAACGTGCTGATCACTAGCAGGGACGCAAGCACAATCAGCGTCTCTGCCGCCCGCGTGGGAAGCTGATGGAATTCCAGGATGCGGGTGAGATTGATCGAGACCGCGACGAACAGCAGGCCGGTGAGAGCAGCAGATGCGCCTGCCTCAGCGACAAAGAAGTTGTCCCAGCCTGGCATAGCTCTTGATTTTGTAGCGCCGGCATCTTGCCGGCTGTCCGGCGGGCGTCTCGCCCGCCCATACTAGCCGCCTGTGCTACCAGCCCCGCGTCTGCAGCATGTGGGCGTCGTCCAGCCCGGACACGGCCAGGCCTTTCATCGCTCCAGTGAGATTCTCGCTGACTTCAAGTAATACTTTAGGATCGTTAAAGTGCGTGGCTGCCAGCACGATGGCCTTGGCTCGCTTCTCGGCTTCTTCGGGATCGGCAAAAGTCGTCGAATCCTGCATGAAAATGCCGGAGCCCACGAATACCGACTCCGCGCCCAGCTGCATCACCAGCGCTGCGTCGGCCGGCGTGGCGATTCCGCCGGCGGAGAAGTTCGGCACGGGCAGCTTCCCTGCCTTCGCGACCATTCTCACCAACTCATACGGCGCCTGATGTTCCTTCGCTTTTGCATAAAGCTCTTCTTCGCCGAGCACGGTCAGGATCTTCATCTCCTGCACGATCTGCCGCATGTGCTTGACCGCGTGGACGACGTCGCCGGTGCCGGCTTCGCCCTTGGTGCGGATCATGGCCGCGCCCTCGGCAATCCGGCGCAATGCCTCACCCAGGTTGCGCGCGCCGCACACGAATGGAACTTTGAAAGCGTGCTTGTCCACATGATGGGCTTCATCGGCCGGCGTCAGCACTTCGGATTCGTCGATGTAGTCGACGCCCAGCTCCTGAAGTATTTGGGCTTCCGCAAAATGCCCGATGCGGCATTTGGCCATCACCGGAATGGAAACCGCGGCCATGATCTCGCGAATTTTTTTCGGCGAAGCCATGCGCGCCACGCCGCCTTCGGCGCGAATCTGCGCCGGAACCCGTTCCAGCGCCATCACCGACACCGCCCCTGCCTTCTCCGCGATCACCGCCTGTTCGGCGTTGGTGACGTCCATGATGACGCCGCCCTTGAGCATTTCTGCCAGGCCGGTCTTCAGGCGCAAGCTGGTCGAGTTGCCATTGTTCTGCGACATAAGCGAAATCTCCTGTCTGACAATGAGTCTATACCTTAGTCCGGCATTGGACTTGCCAGAAGGTCCATTTACGCTATTCTGTACGTACCAATTTGGTCGTTGGCCCTTGGTCGTTGGCCGTTGGCCGCGAACTCTAACTTACGCCGTGCAGTGAATCTTGTTGAGCTTTTGGCCAACGACCAACGGCCAACGACCAACGACTAGCATCTACCCATGCCCAAGCTTGCCACCTCGCTCCCGCTAAGCCTTTCGGCGCCCTCGCCGGGGACGCCGCTCTATCGCTGGTTCTACGAAGAGTTGCGCTCCGCCATTCTGGAACGCCGGATCGCGCCCGGAGCAAGGCTTCCCGCCACCCGGGACCTTGCCCGCGAGTACAAACTGTCGCGTGCGACCGTTGTGGCTGCCTTTGAACAACTGAAGTCCGAGGGCTATGTGGAGGGCAAAGTCGGAGCCGGGACTTACGTCAGCCAGGTGCTTCCCGAGGAGTTGCTGCATGTCGCCCGCGCCGGGACGGGAGCAGGTATGGGACCTCGTCGCGTGCGCTGGTCGTCCTACGCGCGGCGTCTGGCGCTCTTCCGTGGTGGCGGCGAACCACGCATCACTCGCGCCTTTCGCGCCAACCAGGCCGCGCTCGACGCCTTTCCCACCACGCTTTGGGCTCAGGTGGCGGCCCGCCGCCTGCGCCGCGCCTCCACGAAATTGCTGGCCGGAGGCGAAGCTCGCGGATACCGTCCGCTTCGTCAGGCTGTCGCCGAATATCTGAATGCCTCGCGCGGCGTGAAGTGTTCGGCCGACCAGGTGCTGATCATCTCCGGAGTGCAGGAAGCGCTGGAACGCGCAGCCCACCTGCTGCTCGATCCCGGAGATCCCGTATGGGTCGAGGAACCGGGTTATCCGGGCGCGGCTATCGTGTTTGCCGCCGTGGGCGCGAAAGTCCATCCCGTGCCGGTGAATGCGGAAGGACTGGACCTGGAATACGGCCGGCGACACTGGCGCCACGCCAAGCTGGTCTATGTCACTCCCGCTCACCAGTTCCCTCTCGGCGTCACCATGAGCCTGCGCCGGCGGCTGGCGCTGCTGGAGTGGGCTCGCCGCTCGCAGACTCTGATTTTCGAAGACGACTACGACAGCGAGTACCGCTATTCGGGACGCCCCATTCCCGCCCTGCAGGGGCTCGATCGCGCAGGTGTCGTGATCTTTGCCGGCAGCTTCAACGAAGTTCTCTTTCCCGCGCTCCGGCTCGGCTATCTGGTCGTTCCTCCTGCAATGGTGGATCGCTTTGGCGCGGCTCAATCGGTCAGCATGCGCCACGCTCCTCTGCTCGATCAGGCCGTACTCTGCGACTTCATCACCGAAGGACATTTCGCGCGCCATATCCGGCGCATGCGCGAACTGTATGCCGAACGCCTGGGTGTGCTGCTGGAATCGTCCCGCTCCCGGCTGGCAGGCCTGCTGGAAATTCCCAGCGTCGAAGCTGGACTGCAGATGGTGGGCTGGCTGGCGCCGGGGATCCGCGCGGATGACGCCGCAGAAGAAGCGATCAAGCGCGAGGTCGAAGTGATTCCCTTGAGCCGCTACTCTTCCCGCCGCTACAGACGGCAGGGACTCCTTCTGGGATTTGCCGCGGTTGACTCGCGCGAACTGCGCCGCGGCGTCGAGCAGTTAGCCCGGGCGCTGGAACGATGCAAGATGCAAAACTCGTAAGCAGTGACCGGGCGACGTTCCTGCCACGATTTCGTTTGCTATCCTTACCGCCTGATGGCAACCGTCCCGCCGTCGCGAACGCTTCAGCGAACCTGACCAGCAATCCTTCCTGGCGGGCGGCATGCTGATCGTTGTCGCCATCGCTCTGGCGAAATTGGTATTGCACTGCTACTTCAACAACCGCTACGGATATTTTCGCGACGAATTTGACTACCTGGCTTGCGGCGACCACCTGGCGTGGGGATACGTCGACCAACCTCCGCTCATACCGTTTCTTGCCCGCATCAGCCGCGTGGTGCTCGGAGAGTCGCTGCGCAGCATTCGCTTCCTGCCCGCACTCGCCTCATCGCTTTGGTCGTACAAACCGCGCTTCTGGCTCGCGAACTCGGCGGCCGCCGCTTCGCCCTTGTTGCTGAGCGCGGTCACCATCCTGATTGCGCCGCAGTATCTCTCCAACGGCAGCCTGCTCGGAACCAACTGCCTGGAACCCAATCTGTGGATGGGCTGCGCCTACTTTGCCATCCTCGCCATCAAGCGCGACGACCCGCGCTACTGGCTTGGTTTCGGCGTCGTCGCCGGACTGGGACTGGAGGAGAAATATTCCATCGCAGTTTTCGGTTTCGGAATCGTGGTCGGACTGCTTCTGACCGAGCAGCGTCGCGTCTTCGCCAACAAATGGATATGGCTCGGAGGCCTGGCTGCCTTCGTCGTCTTCCTTCCCAACCTGCTGTGGAACATCCACTACCACTGGCCCTTTGTCGAATTGATGCGAAACATCAAAGCCGAGGGCCGCGACGTCGTGCTCCTCGGCGCTGCAGTTCTTCTTTCAGCAGACGCTTCTGGTTCATCCCGTGACCGCGCCCATCTGGATCACCGGCCTGCTGGCGTTGTTGTTTTCGGAGCGGCTGAAGCCGTACCGCTTTCTGGGCTGGAGCTATCTGGTCGCGTACACGGTTTTCTTCGTCTTGCACGGCAAGAACTATTACCTGTCGCCGATTTATCCCATGCTGCTGGCGGCGGGCGCGGTCGTGATCGAAGCATATTTCGAGCGCCCGCGACGCTCCTGGTTGAAACCCGCGCTGGTGGTTGTTTTGCTGGCCGCCGGCGCGCAGGCATTGCCGCTGGTTGTGCCCGTTCTTCGCCGTCGACCGCTTTATCTCTTACATGAACCATCTGCCTCTGAAGCCGCCGCCACATGGAGCACAGCCACGCAGCGGCGCTCCTGCCGCAGTGGTACGCCGACCAGTTCGGCTGGCAGGAGATCGTCGCCGAAGCCGCGCTAGCCTGGAACCAAATCCCGTCCGACCAGCGCAGCGACTGCGGCATCTTCGCCCAGGACTACGGCCAGGCCGGCGCCATCGACTTTTTCGGCCCACGCTACGGTCTGCCGCACGCCCTCAGCGGCCACCAGACATATTTCTTATGGGGACCGCGCGGCTACTCCGGAAACTGCATGATCGTTCTCGGCGATCGCAAGGAAGCGCTGGAGAAACTTTTTGACCACGTCCAGTACGTGGGCACATCGGCCGATAATCCTTACGCGCTGGAAAAAGAAATTGCCGTCTACATCTGCAGGGGAGCCAAATTCGGCTCTCTGGCGCAGTTGTGGCCTAAAGTAAAGAAGTGGTCCTGATTCTCTTAACTTCGCAACTTCATTTCTTCCCCAGCTTCGCCAACATGCGCTCCGGATCGATGGCGATGAACAAGGCTCGGCCGCGCGCCAGCACTTCTCCCTTCTGATTGAGAATCTCGCCCGTGTTTATGTGCTTGCGCCCGCGTACGCTCAGCTCGCGCGATTCCACTCGCAGTGGCTTATTCAACGGCACCGGCCGCAGGTAATCCACGCTCATCTGGGAAGTAAGCGCGATCACCTGACGCAGCTTGTTCACTTTTCCCATCGCCTCATCGAGAATTGTGGCGATGATGCCGCCATGGCAGTGTCCCGGCGGGCCGGTGTAGCGCTGATCCAGGCGAAAGCGGCAGACGAATATCTGGCGCCGCTTGTCGTAAGTAAATTTCAGGCGCATACCGGCAGGATTGTCGGGTCCGCAGGCAAAGCACTCGTTCCTGGTGGAACGCATATCGCGGACATTGTGCCCGCGGCCATGAGGTTTCTTGGGCATGGGCTAGAGATTTTATACCGCGGCCAGGGCATTCGTGTTCCGCTCTCTCTGCGGTGTCCTCCGTGGTTATCGCTTCACACTGACTCTTGCGCCCATCACGTATAGCTGTGATAGACTTCCGGGCGATCCGCAGATTTTATTTTCGCGTCACAGGTCTGCGGGTGTGCGAATTCCACGACCCCTGGAGGTCTGGTAGATGGGCCTCGCTCTTCTCGCGATCATCTGGCTGATTACCTTCATCAGCACCTATTTCTTCGTTGCCCAAACCTGGTGGCTACCCAAAGGCGCTTCCACCGCCGCCCTGTTCATCGACCATCAGTTCACCCTGACCTACATCCTGATGGGAATCGTATTCGTGGCCGCGCAAGGCGCGTTAGGACTGTTTGTATGGCAGTATCGCGACCGCGCCGGCGCCCCCAAGGTCGAATATTCCCACGGCAATACGAAGCTGGAAGTGGTCTGGACCGTGCTCACCGCCGTGCTCTTTGTCGGGCTGAACCTGATGGGAAGCAATGTCTGGGCCCGTGAGCGTTTCGCTCCGGCCGATCCGGGATCGGTTCCGGTGGAGGTGACCGGCATGCAGTTTGCCTGGTACTTCCGCTATCCCGGCCCCGACGGGAAGTTTGGCGCGACCGACCCAAAATTGATGGACCCGTCTGCCGGCAACGAAGCCGCCGTGGGACTGGACACCTCGGATGCCGCCGCCAAAGATGACGTGGTTACCGGCACCATGTATTTGCCGGTCAATCGCCAGGTTGACCTCAGGTTGCGCGCGGTTGACGTAATTCACAGCTTCTTTGTTCCGAACATGCGCTTCAAGCAGGATGCGGTTCCCGGCCTGGAGATCCATATGCACTTCACTCCTACCGAAGTCGGGGACTACGAAATTGCCTGCGCCGAGCTTTGCGGCCTCGGCCACTACAAAATGCACGGCATGCTGAAAGTCGTCAGCCAGGAAGATTTCGACAAATGGCTGGCGGCACGGGAGGCGGAGAAACAATAATGGTTGCCCAGGACGCCCACGGACACGACGCCCACGACGATTCGCACGGACACGCGGTTCACGCTCACGCCGCCCCAACCAGCTTCATCCGTAAATACATCTTCAGCCTGGATCACAAAGTTATCGGCCTGCAGTACTACTTTCTGGCGCTGACCGCGGTGTTCGTCGGCATGTTCCTGTCGCTGCTGATGCGCATCCACATGATTTGGCCGACCGCGAATCTGCCTCTGCTGGGTGAAATCAAGCCGGAAACTTATCTCAGCCTGCTCACCATGCACGGCACCATCATGGTGTTCTTTGTGCTGACCACGGCGCCCCAGGGCGGATTCGGCAATTACTTTCTGCCTATCCAGATCGGCGCTCCGGATATGGCGTTTCCCGTCCTGAACATGCTTTCGTTCTGGACAACCTTCATTGCGTTCGTGGTCATCCTCGCCGCCTTCTTCGTCACCGGAGGCGCTCCGCTTCATGGCTGGACGGGTTATGCTCCGCTGAGCGCGCTGCCCAGCGCTGGACCAGGCGAGCAACTGGGCGCGGATTTGTGGATCACCAGCATCGCCATCTTCTGTGTCGCCTCGCTGATGGGCGCTCTGAACTTCATCACCACGGTTTTGGATTTGCGCGCCAAGGGCATGACCATGATGCGCATGCCCCTCACCGTTTGGTCCTGGTTCATCACGGCGATCCTCGGACTGCTGGCTTTCGGCGTGCTGCTGTCGGCCGGAATCCTGCTGCTGCTCGATCGCAATCTCGGCACCAGCTTTTACGTCCCGCTGGTAGTGGTGAATGGCCAGATCATGGGACACAAGGGTGGTTCGCCTCTTTTGTGGCAGCACCTGTTCTGGTTCTTCGGACATCCCGAGGTCTATATCGCGATTCTTCCGGGCATGGGCGTGGCTTCGCAGTTGCTGTCCACGTTCTCGCGCAAGCCGATCTTCGGCTACAAGGCGATGGTCTACGCGCATATGGGCATTGGCTTCCTCGGATTCATGGTCTGGGGCCACCACATGTTCATGAGCGGCATGAGCCCCTACTCGGCTTTTGCGTTTTCGATCATGACTATGGCGATCGGGGTTCCGTCGGCGATCAAAACCTTTAACTGGCTAGGGACGATTCGCGGCGGGCGCGTCCGCTTCCAGACCCCGATGCTTTATGCCATCGGATTCGTTTCGCTGTTTGTCTCTGGCGGACTGAGCGGACCATTTCTGGCGCAGCCGGTGCTCGACATTCCTCTGCATGACACCGCATTCGTGGTCGGACACTTCCACCTGATCATGGGCGTGGCGGCGATCTTCGGCATGTTCGCCGGAACCTATTACTGGTTCCCCAAGATGTTCGGCCGCATGATGAATGAAAGGTGGGGCCGGGTGCACTTCTTCCTCACCTTGGCCGGAACTTACGCGATCTTCATGCCCATGCACTATCTCGGCATGGCGGGACAGCCGCGGCGCTATTCGCAGTTCACCGAGCTGGCCTATCTGCAACATCTGATTCCGCTGAACACGTTCATCACTTACGCGGCGATTCTGACCATCTCCGCACAGTTCATTTTTGTGATCAATCTTTTCTGGAGCATGTTCAAAGGTCCGAAGGCGAGTGACAATCCGTGGGAAGCCACCACCCTGGAATGGACTACGGCCACTCCGCCTCCCCACGACAACTTTGGCGGAAAGACTCCGGTGGTCTATCACGGTCCTTATGAGTACAGCGTGCCGGGAGCGCCGAAGGATTATGTAATGCAGAACGACCCGGCAACATATACGGCACATTGAGGTAGCGCCGGCATCCTGCCCTCCGGCGTGGGCGAGACGCCCCCGCGACAGCCGCCGGGACGGCGGCGCTACAAAAAACAAATGGCGACGTTCAGTTCAACAGTCACGATCACGGATCCGAGTAGTCAAGGATCCCAAAACCGGCTACGGGAGGGGCGGCACGCGTCCGCCGCTGCCGGGCGGCGGCGGCGGTGATCGTGGCGGCGACGGGTCTCCTGACTACGGTCAGCGCCTGCGCCGCACTCGTCTGGGATTGCTCGTGGGCTTGGTCGCCAGCACCATGCTGTTTGTTTCCTTCACCAGCGTTTACATCATGCGGCGCGGCCTGCCCACGCTCGATGACCGGACTGGCGGTTATGTCCGCGACTGGCTGCAGGTGAACTTGCCCACGGGACTGCTGCTGGTGAATACCGTGCTGCTCATTCTCAGCAGCATCACGGTTGAGCTGGCGCGGCGGCAGATCACGCGCCAGGCGGCTTTGGCTCCGGTGCAATCCATTCCTGGAATTTCGATCGGCAAAGAGCGCAATTTTCCCTGGCTGGGCGCGACCGTCGTTCTTGGACTCGCTTTTCTGACCGGACAATGGATGGCCTGGCGCGAGCTTGGAATGCGCGGATTCTATCTGGCCACCAGTCCGAGCAGTTCTATGGTTTATGTGCTCACCGCCTCCCACGCCCTTCACCTGGCTGGAGGCGTGCTGGTTCTGCTGTACGCGGTAGCCACGGCAATGCTCCATCGGCCAGTGGAAGACCGGCGCATTGTGGTCGACGTCACTGCCTGGTACTGGCACTTTATGGCGCTGGTCTGGATTTACATTTTTGCTCTTTTGGAATTCGTGCGTTAATCGGCTGCTGAAAATAGTTAACTGATTAGCAAACAGCAGGCTTGAGCAAGCACGATGGGTTTTGAGCATGCCGCGCCAGGTCAGTACGGCGCAACGCCCATAACCTTGATGGGATTTTTTGACGTTTTCCGTGGCTTCAGATTGTGATTGGCTGACTTGTTGGGAACAGACTTGACTCAAATAGGACCAGGAGACCAACCCATGTCAGATGTCGCGGTGCAACCAGGGACGGGAGTTTATGAGCCGTCGTTGTTTGGCACCTATTCGAAGAAGATCGGGATGTGGCTGTTCCTGCTCTCCGACTCGCTCACTTTCGGGGCGCTGCTATACGCCTACACCTACGGCCGCGTATCCACGCCCAACTGGCCCACGCCGTTCCATTCTGAAAGCATCCGAAACGCGACGTTCATGACCGCGTTTCTGCTCACCAGTTCGCTGACCATGGTTTTTGCCGTGCGCGCAGCCGCCATGGGAGATTCGAAAGCCCAACGGCGCTGGCTGCTCGCGACTATGGCTTGTGGCCTGGGGTTCGTGATTCTTCACGGCCGTGAGTGGACCAACCTCATCGCGGAAGGTTTGACCTTGCCGGTCTTCCCTGTCCCTCCCGGACATGCGGGCAATGCTGAGTTTGCCAATGTGACCAAGGCCGTGCCCCAGTTTGCCGCCACCTTCTTCGGCCTGACTGGAATGCACATGCTGCACGTCACGCTGGGTGTGGTTTATCTGGGTGTGGTGGCGCTGCGAAAATGGTTTATCCCCGTTCTGCTGGGCTTGTGGCTGGCCGCCTGGCTGGGCACGCCGGACTACAGTCCATTCCACTACGGCGCTCACGTTTTGCTGGTTGCGGCGGTCGTGATTTCAATCATTCTTTGGTTGAAGCCGAAAGTTTATGACGCCTCGGACGTTGAGGTCGCAGGGCTGTACTGGCACTTCGTCGATCTGGTGTGGATGTTCATTTTTCCGCTGGTGTACCTGATGTCGACCAGGATTTGATCACATTTTAGGCGGTCGAAAATTATTGGCAGATAAATTCGAGGAGCACTACTCCCAATGATGGACGCAACCCAATTAGCGCTTGAGCACCAGGTAGCCGAAGAGCAGACGCATCATCCCAAGACCCAGTTTCTATGGGTGTGGGCCGCGCTTCTGGTCATGACCGGCATCGAAGTCTGGCTGGCTTACCAGAACATGGAACTCATCCGGATGCTGTCCATCCTGATGGCGCTGTCGCTGATCAAAGCCGCTCTCATCATCGCCTACTTCATGCACATGAAATTTGAGGTCTCGGCCATGAAGTGGGTTACTATGAGTTCTCTGGTGTTTTGTCTGGCCATGATGCTGGTTTTCCTGCCGGATGCGTTCCGGATTCTGCATCTGGGCGTAGGCATTACAACGGTACCGAAATGAAGTTGCGTCTCGCCACGCTCGCTGTGTTTCTGCTGCTGTGGGCCGCCCCTGCCTTCAGCCAGGGCTGTGCCATGTGCTACAGCACTGCCAAAGCCGCGACCAAAGACGGGCAGAACGCCATCAGCCGCGGCGTTCTGGTGTTGCTGCTCCCTCCGGTTGGCTTCATGACTCTGGGCGCGGGCCTGGCAGTCCGCTACAGCCGCAAGCGGGATCAGGAACAGCAATAAGCTCCAGTGTCATCCTGAGCGAAGTTCACCGTTTCGCTTCGCGAAACGATGAACGCAGTCGAAGGACCCCTATACCCTCTCCGCTGCAGATCCTTGTTCGCTAACTTATTTGCAGGTGCGCCAGAGAAAGCCCCTCCACTATTCAGCTCGATTCGAGAGTAGGGGTCCTTCGACTCCGCGGCTGCTTCGCCAACGCGAAGCAGCCCTCTCCGCTCAGGATGACAGGACCGCCGATTGCCTTATAATAGAAAGATTCACTAGCCGCTTTTGAAGCCATCTGAGAGCCCTCCGACGGGTTAGGGGCAGCGAAAGCGGCGGCGATCGGCCTCTTTTACTGATGTCCACGGAAACAATCGTTGTTCGCGGTGCCCGGGTTCACAACCTCAAGAACGTGGACTTTGAAATTCCGCACAATTCATTGACGGTAGTCACGGGCGTGTCGGGCTCGGGCAAGTCGTCGCTTGCCTTCGACACCATCTATGCCGAAGGGCAGCGGCGCTATGTCGAGTCGCTCTCGGCCTATGCCCGCCAGTTCCTGGAGCGCATTGAGAAGCCGGACGTCGATGTCATCGATGGCATCGCCCCGGCCGTCGCCATCCGCCAGAAAAATACCACGCGCAATCCGCGGTCCACCGTAGCCACCGCCACCGAAATCTATGACTATCTGAGGCTGCTATTCGCCCGAGTCGGACGGACCTTCTGCCTGCAATGCGGCCAGGAGGTCAAGAAAGACACGGTGGACGAGGTAACCGCGGCCGTGCTGGCGCTGGGCGAAGGCGTCCGGCTGAATGTGCTGTTCCCGCTGCAGGCGGCATGCCGGCGAATCGTCCAAAGGAACCAGCCAAGCGCAAGAAAACGTAGCGCCGGCGTCCCGCCGGCTGTCGCGAGGGCGTCTCGCCCTCGGCGCGAACCAGCGCCACTGACGCTCTCCGACCAACTGAAAACGCGCCTGTCCGAACTTCGGCAGCGCGGTTTCAACCGCCTCTATCAGAACGGCCAGATCTTCGAGTTCTCCACGCCCGGAGTCGCTGCTCGACGTCGATTTCAGCCAACCAGTCTTTCTGCTGGTGGACCGCCTGGTGGTTTCGCCCGACGCCCGCGCCCGCATTGTGGACGCGATCGAAATCAGCTATCGCGAAGCCGGCGAAGTCATCTTTGAAACCGCCCCGCGCGACGGCCAACCGCCGCAGCAACTGCGCTTTTCCCAGCGCTTCGAGTGCAAGCAGTGCAATCTGCGCTACGAAGAACCCGAGCCGCGCCTGTTTTCTTTCAACAATCCTTACGGCGCCTGCCCGCGCTGCCAGGGTTTTGGCAACACCATCGATTTCGATCTCGATCTGGTGATCCCGGACAAATCGAAGACCCTGAACGAAGGCGCCATCGAGCCCTGGACCAAGCCCAAATATCGCCCGCTGTTTCACCGAGCTGAAGCGCTTTGCCAAGCAGGCTGAATATTCCCGCTCGATGTTCCCTGGGCGGAGCTCGAGCCCGAGCAGCGCCGGATGATCGTCGAAGGCGAAGGCAAGTTTCCCGGCGTGCGCGGCTTCTTCAATCATCTCGAACGCAAGAAATACAAGCTGCATGTGCGCGTATTTCTCAGCCGCTATCGCGGATACTCGACCTGCTCGGCCTGCGGCGGCGCGCGCCTGCGGATGGAGGCCCAGCAGGTCAAGATCCACGGCAAGAATATCTGCGAGATCACCGCCATGACGGTCGAGGATGTCTCGAAGTTCTTCGCCCAGGTCAAGCTGACCGAGCAGGAATCTGCCATCGCCGACAAGCTGCTGCAGGAAATCCACGAGCGGCTGCAATTCCTGATCGATGTGGGACTGGAATACCTGACCCTGGACCGGCTGGCCTCCACGCTTTCGGGCGGCGAAGCCCAGCGCATTCAGCTGGCGACTTCGCTGGGCTCGCGCCTGGTCGGAACGCTGTATGTGCTGGATGAGCCCTCCATCGGCCTGCATAGCCGCGACACGCACCGCCTGATCAAGATTCTGCACGACCTGCGCGACCTGGGAAACACCATTCTGGTGGTCGAGCACGATCCCGACGTGATGCGCGCCTCCGACCGCATTCTCGATCTGGGGCCGGGCGCGGGAGAAAGCGGCGGCCAGGTGATTGCCGCCGGAACCTACGACGAAATATTGAAAGCGCCGGGCTCGCTGACCGGGCGCTACCTTTCCGGAGATCTGCGGATTCAGCTTCCCGCCGTCGCGGCGCAAGCCGGGGTCGCGGCAGATCAAGATCTTCGGCGCCCGGGCGCACAATCTCAAAAATATCGATCTGTCCGTGCCCGCTGGGCATGCTGGTCGCCATTACCGGAGTTTCCGGATCGGGCAAGTCCACGCTGCTGCACGACGTGCTCTTTCAAGCACTGTCCGCCGCCAAGAAGCAGACGAATGGAGAGCCGCTTCCGTCCGCGGACTGGAGCGAACTGGAAGGCGACGATCTGATCGACGACGTAATCCTGGTGGATCAGTCTCCGATCGGCCGCACGCCGCGCTCCAATCCGGTCACCTACATCAAGGCCTTCGACGGAATCCGCGATCTGTTCGCTTCCCTGCCCGAAGCGAAGAAGCGCGGCTTTACCGCCGGGCATTTTTCCTTCAACATCCCCGGCGGCCGCTGCGAAACCTGCCAGGGCGACGGCACGGTCACCGTGGAAATGCAGTTTCTGGCCGACGTGGAACTGATCTGCGAGGAGTGCAAGGGCAGCGCGCTACAAGCCGCAGGTTCTGGAAGTGCGGTATCGCGGCAAGAACATCCACGAAGTGCTGGACCTCACGGTGAAAGAAGCGCTGCACTTTTTCTCCGGCGTACCCAAAGATCGTGGATAAGTTGCGCGTGCTGGAAGAAGTTGGGCTGGGCTACCTGCGGCTGGGGCAGTCGGCCACCACGCTTTCCGGCGGCGAAGCGCAGCGCATGAAGCTGGCGGCGCACCTGCAGCCGGCATCGCGCGACATCGGACGCCCGTCGAGTTCGGCCGAGCGCGCGCGCCGCCGCAATCGCATGCTCTATATTTTCGACGAGCCCACCACCGGCCTGCATTTCGACGATGTCAGCAAACTACTCTCGGCCTTCCGCCGTCTAATCGATGCAGGGGGCTCGATCCTGGTGATCGAGCACAATCTGGAAGTCATCAAGACCGCGGATTGGGTGATCGACCTGGGCCCGGAAGGCGGCGAACGCGGAGGCTACGTGGTCGGAGCCGGTCCGCCGGAGGCCATCGCCAAGCTGCCGAATTCGTATACTGGAAAGTTTCTGGCGCGAGTTTTGAATGGAAACGGATTGCCGAGCAACGGACGAAAGTAAGCACGCCCGCGTAGGGGCAGGTGTCCTCACCCGCCCGGCGGAGCAAAGCTCCGCAGTTTTGGTCTGTCGCAGAAGCATTGCAAAGCTATCCAGCGATGGCGAGCTGCGCTCGCCCGCCCAGACGAGGGCGTCTGGGCCTACGTGTGCTTTGCCATCGCGCCCTTGCTGCTTTCGGCTGACCGCACAAACTGCCGGCAAGACCGTGCGCCACCACAAAGTGGAAGTGGACGATCCCTCGTCTCCGCCGGAACTCATCCAGGCGGAAGCCGCCATCGAGAAGCAGGACTACGCCACCGCCGAGCCTTTGCTGAAAAAAGTCGTCGCCAGCGATCCCAACAACTACGCCGCCTGGTTTGACCTGGGATTTCTCTACAACGCGCTGGGCAAAACCGACGACTCCATCGCCGCCTATCGCAAGTCCGTCGCCGCCAAACCGGGCGTGTTCGAATCCAATCTCAATCTCGGCCTGATGCTGGTCAAGGCCGGACAGCCCGGCGCGGAAGCAGTTCCTGCGCGCCGCTACCAAGCTGAAGCCCACGGCCCACGTCGCAGGAAGGTCAGGCGCGCGCGTGGTTGTCGCTTGGCCATGTGCTCGAGACCACGAATCCCGGCGCGGCCATCGAGGCCTATGCCCAGGCCGCGCATCTCGATCCCAAGGATCCCGAGCCGCATCTTTCCGCCGGCCCGCTGCTGGAAGCACAAAACCGCTTTGCCGATGCCGAGCAGGAGTACAAGCAGGCATTTGCGCTCGATCCCTCCTCCACCGACGCGCTGACCGGCATGGCCAATATCTACATGCGGGGGCATCGCTTCACCGAGGCCGAGGAAATTCTGCGCAAGCTGGTCGCGCTCCATCCCACAGATGCGGGCGCGCACATGCAACTGGGGCGCATGTTGGCGGCGGACGGGCAGCCCGAGCCCGCACTCGCCGAACTGCAGCAGGCCCTGAAACTGGCTCCCAACGATGCTTCCGTGCAAGCGCGACCTGGCGGACCTGTATGTCGACGCCAAGAAATACGATCTGGCCGAAGCGCAGTACCGGTCCCTGCTGGCGGCCAAGCCGAATGATGCCGATTTGCACTACGGCCTGGGCCGGGTTCTGCTTAAGCAGCGCAAGTTTCCCGAGGCGGAGCAGGAGTTGCTCGCCGCGCATCAAGCTCAAACCCGACCTCGGTCCTGCGTACAGCGATCTGGCTGGCGCGGCCAATGAAACCAAGAACTACGAACTGGTGATCAAGGCGCTGGATGCCCGCGCGAAGATTCTTCCTGAACTTCCGATTGGCTACTTCCTGCGGGCTACCGCCTATGACCACTTGCGCGAGTACAAGCCGGCAGCGGAGAATTATCATCGCTTCCTTGAGGCGGCGACTGGGCAATTTCCCGATCAGGAGTGGCAGGCTCGCCATCGCCTGATCGCGATCGAACCCAAGAAATGACCCATGATGCGTATGCGCGTAACTCTTTTCGTGCTGCTGGCGGCGATTTCCCTGGCGGCGATTCGCGCGCGCAGACGACGACCCTCCAGCAGAAGATCGCCCGGGCCGACGCCGCCCCGCCGGGAGATCGCCCCGCGCTTTATATCCACATCGCCCGCGAACAGGCAGATGCCGCCGACAAGGCTCTATCAGGCGGGCAATGCGGACGCCGGCAACACCGCGCTCAACGACGTCGTGACCTATGCCGGCAAGGCCAGTGACGCCGCGGCCAGCACGCGGAAAAAGGCTGAAAGACACCGAGATTGCGGTGCGCAAGATGGCGGAGAAATTTCGCGACGTCAAACACAACCTCCCTTTTGAAGATCAGGCGCCGGTTCAGCAAGCCATCGATAGTCTGGAAAAGATGCGGACCGATCTCTCAGCCGCATGTTCGGAAAGAAAGGGGAAGAAATGAGCCGGGCTCGGGTCAGTCTTGCCGGGTGTGCTCTTGCGCTGTTGCTTGTCGCACCGCCTGCAGGCGCAGCGCAGGCGCGATCCCCTCGACCGCTCCGGAAGTCGATCAGTTGCGCGACACCGCCATGGATGCCGATTTGCGGCTCAAACTGTATGTCACGTTTGCCCGGGCCCGGCTGGCTTCGCTGGAGCAGGCACGGTCTGATCCCAAAACCACCGACCGAGGCCTGGAACTCACGACTGGCCTGCAGGACTTTCTCGATGTCTACGACGAACTAAACGAAAACGTCGATACCTTCGTCGATCGCAAATCGGACCTGCGCAAAGTTCTTGAAGACGGTCATCGATGCCGACACCGAGTTTCAGGCCAAGCTTCGAGCCCTGCGGGATGCCGCCAACACCACAAAGAAGAGAGCAAGCAATACGAATTTCTGCTTTCGAACGCGCTAGAAACCGTCGACAGCAGCTCTCAGGATCACCGCCAGTTGCTGACCGAACAGGAAGAGGCCTTCAAGCACAAGAAGCCGGCGAAGCCGTGATGCCGATACTTGTTGCGTCTTGCGTTGCGGTAAAGAATTTTCGGCGTGCTAATCTACCTAGGTGAGAGACGGCCTTCCCCACATCTTTCAGGAAAGCTATCGCGAACTCCGCCTCAGGCTCCCTTCCCTGAACTGAAGGTCGAATTCTTCGCCTTCACCAGCATCAAGAACACGATCCGGATGCGCCAGGGCAAACTGCTGGTGCGGCTTTCGGACCTGCTGGAAGGCGCGCCGGAGCCGGTGTTGCGCGCGATCGCCCACATCCTTCTGGCCAAGATGTACCGCAGGCCGGTGGAGCGCGAGTCCGCGACCCGCTATCGCCGATATATTTCAGGCCACGAGATCACGCGGAAGGCTCACCTGGTGCGCCAGATGCGCGGGCGCAAGCGCCTCGATTCCGCCCAGGGCAGGACTTACGATCTGGAAGCGGTGTTCGAAGACCTCAATACGCGCTTTTTTCACGGCCTGCTGGCCCGTCCGCAGATGACCTGGAGCCGCGATCGCGCCCGCAACCACCTGGGACACTACGATCCCGCGCACAATGCCATCGTGGTCAGCCGCATCTTTGACCATCCCCGGGTTCCCCGGTATGCCGTCGAATACATCGTGTACCACGAGATGCTGCACTTGAAGCATCCGGTGAAATTGCGCGGCAGCCGAAGGTGCGTGCACTCGGCGGAATTTCAGGCGGAAGAAAAGCTGTTTCCCCAACTGGAAGAAGTAAAACGCTTCCTGAAAGCAACATGTAGCGCCGGCGTCCCGCCGGCTGTCGTGAGGGCGTCACGCCCTCGCAAGCTGTGCCAAGGATCTGGCGCCGAGCGACGATACAGCTGACCGCAGCTGCTAAAGCCGATGCCGCGACCTTCGGACGAGCTCAAGGTCCTCGCAAAGCTCTGCAGGTCTTCGGCTACGCGCAGACTCGCAAGCTCGGCTAGCCCATCCCGGCTTCCATTGACGCATCACGACGCGAAGACTATTCTTAAGCGGCTGGTGCAACCTGTTAGTTGCAACTGAGTTGCATTAAGCAAGGCCATACCATAACATGCTGCAGGCATTCATCATCACATTGCGCGAAGGGGTTGAGGCCGCGCTGATCGTCGGCATCACCCTGGCCTATCTGGCCAAAATTGGGCGGCCTGAGCTGCGCAAACCGGTTTTTGCCGCCCTGGCTGCCGCGTTTGTGGGCAGCATCGGGGTCGCCATCCTGCTGTCGCGCACCCAATGGAACCAGGACATCTTTGAAGGCTGGATCATGCTGGCGGCGGCCTTTTTTGTCGTCACCATGATCATTTTCATGATGAAGACGGGCCGCGCGCTCAAGGGCCAGATCGAAAGCAAAGTCGGCCTGCTGGCCGGCAAAACGCTGCCTTTGGCCTGTTCCTGTTTGTCTTTCTGATGGTTCTGCGCGAGGGCGTGGAAACCGTTCTGATCCTGGGAGCGGTTTCGCTGAACTCCACCGAACTGCTCAGCTTCCTGGGCACGCTGGTGGGCGTGATTGTCGCCATTCTGTTTGGCGTGATGTTCGTCAAAGGCAGCGTGCGCATCAACCTGCAAAAATTCTTCCGGGTCACGACCGTGATCCTGATTTTTCGTGGCGGCCCAGTTGATCATCTCCGGGCTGCACGAGCTCTCGGAAAACGGCGTGCTGCCCTCTTCCCGCGAAGAGATGGCCCTGATCGGACCCATCGTCCGCAACGATTTGTTCTTCTTTGTCACCATCGTTGCCTTGGCCGCGCTGATGGTGCTTGTTCGAGGTAAAGCGCCGCCAGCCGGCTTCCCTGCCCGATTCTCCCGCCGAGCGGAGGAAAGCGCTGTGGAGTGCCCGCCGCGAGCGCCTCTGGATGGGATCGGTCTATGCCAGTTCGTTTCTGTTCATCGTGATGGTCACCGCCGAATTTATTTACACCAAGAGCGTGAGCGCGCTTTCGCCGGCAACCGAAGTGTCTTTCAGCAACGGACAACTGAGCATTCCGCTGACCCAGGTTTCTGATGGCGATCTGCACCGCTTCGAAGCCAGGGAAAACGGGACGAATGTTCGCTTCTGGCTGTACAAGAAACCGGACGGCAAAGTTGCCACCGTCTTTGATGCCTGCCAGATTTGCGGACCGGTCGGCTTTTACAAGGGACCGAACGGAGTGGTCTGCAAGAACTGCGCCGCCCCCATCAATGGACAGTCGGTGGGCATGACCGGAGGGTGCAATCCGATTCCGCTGCAGGCCGAACAGACCGCAGATGCGGTCATTATCCGGGAAACCGACATCGCGGCCGGCGCCCGCATTTTTCAGCAACAACAGTAAGTCATCCAGCCTATGTTCTTGCGCCTACTCTATGAGTCCTTCCGGAGGCAGAAGCGGCGCAAACTCCTGGCCGGCGTCGCCATCATGCTCGGAGTCGGCGTGGCGACTGCGATGATCGCGGTCGCCACCGACATCGGCGACAAGATCAGCCGCGAACTGCGCACCTACGGCGCCAACCTGATTGTTACTCCGCAGGAAGACACGCTGGACGTCGATATCGGCGGCGTAAACCTGAAGCCGCCCAGTGACGGCGCTTACCTCAACGAGGCCGACCTGCCCAAAATCAAGGGCATGTTCTGGCGCAACAACATCGTGGGTTTTGCTCCCATGCTGCCGGTCAATGTAACCCTGGCGGGGCAACAGCAAGTCACGCTGCTGGGAACTTATTTTTCGCGGCAACTCACTTTTGGAAAGCAGGACTTCACCACCGGCGTCCGCACCACTCATCCCTGGTGGGAAGTGCAGGGCGCCTGGCCGGATGATAGTTCCAGCGATGTTCTTCTGGGCGATCATCTGGCCGCGAAGCTTAACCTGCGTGCCGGCCAGGAAATTGAAATCGACGGGCAGCCGCGCGCGGATCGCCGGCATTCTCTCCACCGGCGGAGAGGAAGACAACGAGATCGTCGCTCCGCTTCCGCTGGCGCAACAGATCCTCGGCAAACCGGGCGCGGTGCGGCGGATTTATGTCAGCGCCGTAACCAAGCCTGAAGACGCCTTCGCACGCCGTGATCCGAAAACCATGTCGCCGGAGATGTATGACCGCTGGTATTGCTCGCCCTACGCGCAATCGATCGCATTCCAGTTGCAGGAAGCCATCCCGCATTCTCACGCCGAGCAGATTCGCCAGGTCGCACAGAATGAAGGCACGGTGCTCTCGCGCATTCAGGGACTGATGCTGCTGATTACGCTCGCGGCGCTTGCTGGCCTCGGCGCTGGCTGTTTCTGCTTCGATGGCGACCGCGGTCTTTGAGCGGCGCGGCGAAGTTGGCCTGATGAAGGCTTTAGGCGCGGGCAATCTGGGCGTAGCCGTCCTGTTTTTTGCCGAAGCTGCGCTTGTTGGCCGTGATTGCCGGAACCGCTGGCTTTGCCGGAGGGTCGCTGCTGGCGCGCCAGATTGGCCAGTCGATTTTTGCTTCGCAGATTACGATCCAGCCAGTGCTTTTGCCCGTCATCCTGGCCATCGCCGTGATTGTGACTTTTGCTGGCAGTGCCGCCGCGATCCGGCGGGCGGTGAAGTTTGACCCGGTGTATGCCCTGCGAGGTGAAGCATGAGTTCGGCCGCCAGCGAACGCATCGCCCGCCGCCGCGCGGGCGCGCCGCACACCTCGATGTTCCTGCGCATGCTGGTGCGCGCCGCTGTGCTGCGCCGCGGACGCGCCGCTTCAGCCCTGCTGGCCATGGTAGTGGCTGCCGCGGTCGCCACCGCCATGCTGAATCTCTATGTGGATGTGCAAGCCAAGCTGCGCCGCGAGTTTCGCAAGTACGGCGCCAATGTCGTGGTTGTGGCGAGGGATGGCCACGAGCTTCCCGCAGACGCGCTAGCGAAGGCTCAGGCCGCGGTTTGGGGCCGGGCGGCATGGCGCTCCCGATTGCATATGCTGTCGCTCGCACCGCCGATGGGCATTCGGTCGTGGTTGCAGGAACCGATCTGGAAGAAGCGCAGAAGCTCGACAGCTGGTGGTCGGTAACGGCATGGCCAAAGGCGGCTGGCGACGCCCTGGTCGGAAGCCGCGCGGCCGGAATTGCGGGCTCGCCGGGAAAGCCGTTCAACCTGAGCTTTCAGGGACGAACCGTGCAACTGAATTTCGTCGGCACCTTGCAAACCGGCGCCGCCGAGGACAGCCGGATTTATATTTCTCTCGCGGATTTCACCGAGTGGACGCACCTGCCGTACTCCACCATCGAAATTTCGGCCGCAGGTTCGCCGCAGGAAATAGACGCCACGATCCAAAAGCTTACCCAAACCCTTCCCGAGGCTGACGTCCGGCCGGTGCGCCAGATCGTGGAAGGCGAGGCTCGGGTTTTGGGGAAGATGCGATCGACGCTGCTGGTGGCGGCCGTGCTGATCATTCTCACTGCCGCGGTGTGTGTGCTCTCGACCTTGACCGGATGGGTTTCCGACCGCCGCCGCGACTTTGCCCTCATGAAGGCCCTGGGCGCCTCCGGCAGAATGATCCAGGGATTCTTCGCCACCGAGGCCGCAGCGCTGGGAGCGGTGGGAGCGATGATCGGCTTTGGCATCGGCGTAGGCGTCGCGATCTGGATCGGCCGGGCTAACTTCCACGCCCCGGTCACGCCGCGCTTTGCGGTTTTGCCCGTGATTTTGGCGGGTGGCATCGCCATCGCTTTGATCGCCGCTATCCTCCCGATATCTCTTCTGCGGCGGGTTCAACCTGCTAACATTCTGAGGGGAGAGTGACATGATCAGGCTCAGCCATGTCAGCCGTCTCTATCCGGCGCAGGCCGAAGGCGGCGGCGTGGTGCGCGCGCTGGATGATATCTCCCTCGAAGTTGAGCCCGGCGAGTGGCTGGCGGTGATGGGCCCCTCGGGTTCGGGAAAGTCGACGCTGGCCAACCTGATCGGCTGCCTCGATCGCCCCACTTCCGGCGAGATCTGGCTCGATGGCGAGAACGTCGCCAAAATTTCCACGCAGGATCTGAACCGGGCGCGGGCGGAAAAAGTCGGCTTCATCTTCCAGCAATTTCACCTGATCCCTTATCTCACCGCGCTCGAAAACGTGATGCTGGCCCAGTACTTTCACAGCATGACCGACGAGCAGGAAGCTCTGGCGGCGCTGGCGCACGTCGGCTTGAAAGATCGCGCCCGGCATCTGCCGGCACAGCTATCCGGCGGAGAGCAGCAACGGGTTTGCATTGCCCGCGCCCTGATCAACGACCCCAAAATCGTTCTGGCGGATGAGCCCACTGGAAACCTGGACGCGGTCAACGAAGAGATCGTGCTGCGCCTGCTGGGCGAATTGCACCGCCAGGGACGCACCATCGTGATGGTCACCCACGACCCCGTGGTCGCCCGCCTTGCCGACCGAAGAATCGAGCTGCATCACGGCAAGATCGCCGATCAGGAAGTTTTCGCCATGGCCGACGAAGAGCAATTCGACGAAGTTCTCGAAGAGCTCTGGGCAGTCGAGGAGCATGGAGAAATCGCCGAGATCGGAAGAATGGAAGTGCACGGCGCGCTGCCGGTCAGCATCGCGGTGGAGAAGATGACTGCCCTGGGGCTGGTCACCAGCCGGCCGCATCCGCCGGAGGCTCACAATCACAAACCATTCGTGAATCCCTGCCACGACGCGCTCAAACCGACAGGAGTATCAACCGGCGATGGCAGCATGATCGTGGAATTTACCTCCCGCGGACGGCAGCGGGCTGCCGACATCATTCGCCGCCATCGTCTGGCGGAACGTCTCTTCACTGACAGCCTGGCGCTGGATAGCGAGTCCGAAATCGAGCAGCAGGCCTGCAAGTTCGAACACATCCTCTCCACGGAAGCCACCGACAAGATCTGCAGCTTCCTCGGACATCCCCGGACTTGTCCCGCACGGCGCGTCCATCCCGCCGGGACCGTGCTGCGAGCGTACTTTGGCGGCCCGGGAAGCGGAGCAGGTGCCGGCTTCGCGGCATGTGAAGTAGAGATCGATTCGAGAAAGTCTTTAACCGCAAAGAGCGCAAAGGACGCAAAGAAAATCTTTATGATCTTCTTTGCGATCTTTGCGGCATTTCTTGGCGCACTTTGCGGTAAAGCTTTTGCTACCTGACCCTCTTCCACACCACGTCCTCGTTGTTTCTGCGATCAATCAGGACATCGACTTTGCCATGCTCGCCAGGCGGGAAAAGCAAGCGGCCCTCGACACCTTTGCGGAAAAATATATCGTCTGCCTCGGGCACCAGCAGAACCTTGTCGCGGCCCGTGCGCTGGGCGTACAAGTTATCGCCTTCGAGGGAAACGGTCTGGGTCACGCCGGGCGCCAGTTCGTAGGTCCCGACGTATTCTGCGTACTTCTTTGTGTCTGCTTTCCCGGGAGCGGGATCCTCGTAGTAGCGGAGCATCTGGCCGGCTACGATCTGCCATTTGCCGTCCCGATACATCCATGTGTCAGTACCGTGATAGTGGGCGGTCAGGTTCTGCCCGAAGATGGTTTCGGTCTCGTCGAGATCGTAGCTCAGGATCGCAGTGTCGCCCTGAATATGACTCTTAGCGTTCACCACCTTGATGGCGCCGGAGTAGCCCTTGGGCATCGGGGTGATGTCTTTGACCAGAGCGGCTTTGTCCATCCATCTTCCCTTTTCGTCAAAGTACGTGGCTGTCATCCGCGAAGTATTTCTTCCACGGCGCCTGATCGCCGGATGGCACGCTGTCGAACATCTCCTGCGAGTTTCGCACCAGCTCCTCCTGCGTGATGGGAGCGGGTTTCGTTGATGTGCACGCGGTCGTTGTTATCAACAACGTTGTCAGCAACGTCATCAGCGATATCAAGATCGCGAATCGTGTCACAGATTTCACTTGAGCCTCCAGGAATCGAGTTTTTTCGGCACCCATCTTATATGCGCCGCTGATTTCCGGCACGACACCTGTCCAAAACATCTCGCCCCCCGTTATCATGAGTTGCATCGCAATCCGTTGCACCGCAACTCACAGCGCAACCTATACCTATGAAGAGACGACCTTGCATCGGGGTGTTCGATTCCGGCTTCGGCGGCCTCACCGTGCTCAAGGAACTGGTGGCGCTGGTTCCCGACGCTGACTACCTCTACTTCGGAGACACGGCACGTCTGCCCTACGGTTCGAAGTCGGCTGAAACGGTTGCCCGGTACGCCATTGGCGCAGCCCACTATCTCGAGGAACGCGGCGCCCAGATGCTGGTGATCGCCTGCAACACGGCTACTGCGCTCGCTCTCGATCAGATTACGCGGGCTGCCGGCGTTCCAGTGGTCGGAGTCGTTGAACCTGGCGCGGAGCGCGCCTCGGCCGCCAGCCGGGCCCGCAGAGTTGTGGTGATCGGAACCGAAGCTACGATCAGCAGCCACGCATACGCGAAGGCTCTTGAGGCGCGCGGAGTGCAGGCCCGGGAGAAAGCCTGCCCGCTGCTGGTGCCGCTGGTCGAAGAAGGCTGGGCGGAGCACTCCGTCGCGGAACAGGTAGCGCGAATTTATCTGGACGAGGCGTTTGCCGACGGCTTTGAGTCCGCCGACGTTCTGGTGCTGGGCTGCACTCACTATCCGCTGCTGAAGCCGCTATTGCAGCGCCTGGCGCCGCGATCATTCGACGATCGTGGATTCCGCCGACTCCACCGCCCAGGTAGTGAGCCAGTTGCTTCGAAAAGGCTTGCCGAAGCTGTCTCCTGACCTATCTCCCGAGGAAGAGCGCCGCGGGCAGCCACGCCTCAAGTTCTTCGTGACTGATTCAGTGGAGAAATTTCGCCGGCTGGGAGAGCGTTTTCTGGGAAGCCCGATCGTGGATGTCGAGCATGTGGAGCTGAAGGAATAAGGCATTAACCACGAAGGACACTAGAGTTACACGAAGGAATTCAAGCCGCTGATTTCCTTCGTGTAACTTCGTGTCCTTTGTGGTTATACGATCTTGAACTCAGTAAAGCCGGAAGCTTACTTCCACGTTGATCTGCACCGCCACGGGCTTGCCGTCTTTCATGGCTGGCTCGAACTTCCAGGTCTTGACGGCTTCGATGGCCTTCTCGTCCAGTCCCAGACCTAAGCTGCGCGCTACGCTGAATGTCCCGCGGCCTGCCGTCCGGACCGACGACCAGCCACAGCACGCAGGTTCCCTGATACTTCGCCTTGCGCGCTTCTTCCGAATATTCCGGATCGGGTTGATAGACAACTCGTGGGGCGCTGACTCCGCCACCTACGCGAAATACTCCGCCGCCAACACCGCCGCCGCGGCCCTCACCGACTCCCGGGCCGGTGCCCACGCCAACGCCGCCACCCGAGCCTGATCCAATACCACCGCCCGAGCCGGTCCCGTTCGAAGGCGGTCCCGAAGGCAGATGCGACATCGGGTCACCCAGGTTCGGCAAGTTATTGGAAGCCATCTTTACCTGCGGAGGAATGACCACCGTAGGCTCAGCCGTGAGTTTGGGGTTGTCGTTGCGTACGACCACCATGGGAGGCGTGATCTGCTCCATCGACTGCTTGGGCAGCTTTCCCTTGGGGGCCTGGAATTTGTCACGGTCGCCGCCACCACCACCGCCACCGGCCTGCGTCTTGGAAGGCTGCAGCGGAGGAATATCGTCGGGCGAAATAAGCGTGACTGTCTCGTGCGGCTTGACGACCTCTTTGATCACTCTGCGGCCCCACAGCGTGACACCGATAATCGCCACCAGTATCAGGACGTGCGCAACGGTTGAACCCAGCGCGCCGTTCTTCTTGTAATTGTAAAAGCCCCAAATATCCTTGACTGGGATTGGCTTTGAAGTCAGAACTAACGGAGGCTGTTTCTTGGGAAAGAAGAAATCGTCAAGGTTCTGGAATAGCGACTTCCAGAGAGGCTCTTCCAACGTTTCCTTCGGCAGAAGCAGGTTGAGTTCGGGCTCGGCGCCGGCGGGTGGTTTAATATCGAGAGTTGGCATAGTTAACCCGAATTCGCTGTCTAACCGAAGGGGACCTCGCTCATCTAAAGCTTGCTCTATCTTATGCTTGATGAGCCCATCGGCTGCCAAGTTGCTTCCGCCTCACAATTGCTTCCAAATTCTGAATGCAGAACTCAGGACTGCCTTTAGCCTGGAGACCTAACGACCAACAATTTAGATGCCACGCCTCAGCAAAAGTCACTGTCACAAAATTGTACACGTTTTTTCGCCCTTTTCGACAGTGCTTTTGCGACTCCCCGCCGTGCCATGCCGGGGCGGGCGCGGGTGGTGAATGGACGTTCGTCGGCCTGCTCCCTATAATGAAAAAAATCAATCATTTGGGAGAAA
Organism: Terriglobia bacterium; assembly: GCA_963812465.1. Classification (GTDB taxonomy): domain Bacteria; phylum Acidobacteriota; class Terriglobia; order Terriglobales; family Acidobacteriaceae; genus JAIQFF01. The sequence goes on along the minus strand of CAWEVE010000016.1, from coordinate 130,382 downwards.
TCAACCGAGTGCCGCTGGACCTGAAATCCACCATCAATCTGCCCAAGACCGACTTTCCCATGAAGGCCAACCTGCCCCAGAACGAGCCCAAAGCGCTGGCCCGCTGGGAGCAGATGGGAATCTATGAGCGCATTCGCGAGGCGCGGGCGGGCGCAAAGCTCTATGTCCTGCATGATGGACCGCCTTACACCAGCGGACCCATCCATCTGGGCACCGCGCTCAACAAATGTCTCAAGGATTTCGTGGTCAAGTCGAAGACCATGGCGGGATTTGACGCCCCCTATGTCCCGGGATGGGACTGTCACGGGCTGCCCATCGAGATCAAAGGTCGACCAGATGCTGGGCGGCAAAAAGCTCCAGATGCGGCCGCTCGATGTACGCCTGGAGTGCCGCAAGTTTGCCCAGAAATTTCTCGACCTGCAGCGCGAGCAGTTCAAGCGCATCGGGGTCTTCGGGCGTTTCGATCGGCCCTACGCCACCATGAATCCGCAGTACGAGTCTGTGGTGCTCACAGACTTTCTACACCTTTTACGAAAACAATTTTGTGTACAAGGGCCTGCGCGCCGTTTACTGGTGCATGCACGACGAGACCGCGCTGGCCGAAGCTGAAGTCGAGTATGAGAACGACGTCAGCCCCACGGTCTGGGTGAAGTACGCGCTGCTCGACGATCCCGCGAAGATCGATCCCGCGCTCGCGGGAAAAAAGTTTCCACCATCATCTGGACCACTACTCCCTGGACGCTGCCCGCGTCCATGGCGGTGGCTTTTCATCCCCACGAAGAGTACGTTGCCATCGAATCGGGCGGCGAAGTCTACATCGTGGCGGCAAGACTGGCCGCCGATGTAGCCGCGAAATGTGGCCTCACCGACATTCATGAGCTCGCGCGCTTCTCCGGCAGCAAGATGGAGCGCCTGAACTTCCAGCATCCCTTCCTCGATCGCAAGATTCTCGGGCGTCCTGGCCGATTACGTCACCATGGACACCGGCACCGGCGTTGTCCACACCGCGCCATCGCATGGCGCGGAAGACTTTGCCACCGGCGTGAAGTATGGTCTCGACGCCACCAGCAACGTGGACGAAAAAGGGCATCATGCGCAACGGCCTTCCCGAATACGACGGCTTGAAGGTCTGGGCCGCCAATGCGCCCATCATCGAGCTGCTCAGAAAGCGCGGCGCGCTGCTGCATACGGAAAAACTTGAGCATTCTTATCCGCACTGCTGGCGCTGCCACAATCCCATCATCTTCCGCGCCACCGAGCAGTGGTTCATCTCGATGGAAGCGGCCGATGCCGGGCGGAGGCACGCTGCGCAGCCGGACTCTGGAAGACATCGAGAAAGTGAAATGGGACCCGGCCTGGGGCAAAGAGCGCATGCACAACATGATCGCCACGCGCCCCGACTGGTGCATCTCGCGGCAGCGCGTCTGGGGCGTGCCCATCGCGGTTTTCCTTTGCCAAGAGCTGCGGCAAGCCGCTGAACGATCCCGCCATCAATCGCAAAGTCGTCGAACTTTTGCGCGTTCCGGCGCAGACGCCTGGTACACGCCCGAAGCCGACGCGATTCTCCCCGCGGGAACCAAGTGCCCGCATTGCAGCGGAACCAGCTTCGAGCGCGAGACCGATATTTTCGATGTCTGGCTGGAGTCGGGCACCAGCTATCTGGCGCTGCGTGCCGACGAACCCGGTTATCCCTGGCCCTCGGATCTTTACCTGGAAGGCGGCGACCAGTACCGGGGATGGTTCCAGTCTTCCCTGCTCTGCGCCATGGGCACGCGCGGCAGCCCGCCCTATCACGGGGTCGTGACGCCGGGCTGGACACTCGACGAGAAGGGCCAGGCCATGTCCAAGTCTCGCGGCAACGATGTCGATCCGGTCGATATTTCCAACCGCCTGGGTGGCGAGATCGTGCGCCTGTGGGTCGCCTCCGTCGATTTTCGCGAAGACGTTGTCGGCTCCGAGCAGCTGATGCAGCGGGTGGCCGAAAGCTATCGCAAGATCCGCAACATTTCTTCCGCTACATTCTGGGCAATCTCTATGACTTCGATCCGCAGCGGGACGCGGTGCCTTTCGATCAAGCTGGAAGATCTCGACCAATACATGCTTCGCCAGACCGTCGCGTATGGCGGCGGATGTTAACGCATTGGTATGAGCGAGTTCGCGTTTCCACAAGATCTACCACCGCATCAATGATTTCTGCGTGGTGGAGTTGAGCGCTTTCTATTTCGATGTTCTCAAAGACCGCCTCTACACTTCCGCGCCGAACTCGCCGCGGACGCCGCGCGGCGCAGACTGCGATCTGGCGCATCGGCGAAGCTCTCGTCCGGTCTGCTGGCGCCGATCATGAGCTTTACCTGCGACGAAGTCTGGCAGCTATCTACCGAAATTGCCCGAGCGCCTGCCGAGCGTGCATCTCGCAATCTTTCCCGCCGGCATCTGACATTCTGCAGGCGAGGCCGCGATGCCGGATCGAAGCATGCAGCCCAAAGCGAAGTGACAGGAATGACCCAGCTGGCGCGTGCGCGACGAGGTGCTGAAAGCACTGGAAGAGGCCCGCAACAGCAAACTGATCGCAGGCCAGCCTCGAAGCGCAAGTCACCGTGACCGCGGCCGAGCCGGTCTTTCTCCGTCCTGGCGCGCCACCAGGATCAGCTGCGCTATCTGTTCATCGTTTCGGCGGTCACAATTGAAAAAGGCGCTGCGGGAAACGGAACCGGCGGATTAGCGTCCAAGTAAGAAAGGCCGATGGCAAGAAGTGCGAACGCTGCTGGAACTATTCAGTCCACGTGGGCGAGGATGCGGCGTATCCCACAGTGTGCGAACGCTGCAGTGCCGTGCTGAAGGAAATCGGCGGCTGAGGCTGCGCTAAACGGATGTGCGGCTCCGTGTTGCACGCGCAAACTGGGCGCTTGGGTTCAGAGGCTTTAGACATATCCGAATGACCATTCATGCGGCGCGCAAAGTTCATTTCCTGATTGCCCTGCTGGTATTGCTCCTCGACCGGGCAACCAAGCTGGGCTGTCGCCCGGGATATTTCCCTGCACGACACCATTCAGGTGATCCCCGGATTCTTTCGTCTCACCCACGTGGAGAATCGCGGCGCCGCCTTCGGCCTGTTCGCCGACTCGCCTTCGGAATGGAAAATCACCATGCTGGTACTGTTCTCGATTGTGGCGCTGGCCATCGTTTCCGTTCTTCTCTGGCGCAACAGTCATGCCATGCGAAGCACAGGGATCGGCCTGGCGCTGATTCTCGGGGGCGCGGTGGGTAATCTGTGGGACCGCCTGATCAGCGGACAGGTCGTCGACTTTCTGCTGTTCTACGTCGGCCCGTATCAGTGGCCGGCCTTTAACGTGGCCGACAGCGCGATCGTGGTTGGGGCGGGGCTGCTGGTCGTCGAAATCCTCTTTGCCAAGTCGCCTGGCAGCCGGAAAAATCGCTTAACCGCAAAGCTTAACCGCAAAGAACGCAAAGAAAATCCGCAAGGTCGCTGAGAAATCCTGGCGTCCTTTCGGTTAAAGGCTTTACGTTCCGTAGAGCTAAGCCGACTTCTTCTCGCCATTGCAGCGTAGAAGGCCTGGGCACCCTTTCCCATTTCCTCTTCGGTCAGGTCCTCAGTGTGTGTGCTCACGCCCCAGGAATGGCCGAACGGATCAACGAAATGACCCAGTGCCGGTCTCCCCAGAACATATCGGTTACGCGGCGTTGAGCCTTGCCGCCGGCAGCGATTGCCCGCTGGAAACACCTCGTCAACGTCGGGAACGTACAGATACATGCCCCCGCTATACCCGCCCAGCGTATCGCGGGGACTTGCCGCCCATGTTGGGGAATTTCATCCGACAGGAAGATGATGGAATCGCCGATCTTCAATTTCGGCATGGATGATTTTTCCATCCGGACTCGGCATTCGCATTCGTTCCTCGGCGCCGAATACTTTCTTGTAAAACTCGATGGCCTTCGCGGCGTTTCGAACGACCAGAGAGGGGTTGCGGTGTGGAAGCCTTCAGGGACTGGTTTTACAGAAGCTGCCATGAGATGTCTCCTTCATATTTGGACTGCTGGCCGGATAGAAAGTAATTCCTTGCCGGAACGTATTTACTCGTCGCGGACTTCTTATTCCTACCGCCGGCTGTGAGGAATAAGAAAAGATTGTAAAAAGAAGTAACAACCCTGTCATCCTGAGCGGAGTTGGCCGATTCGCTAGCGAATCGGGCAACGGAGTCGAAGGACCCCTTGAGCTTGTCGAGTCGTCGCGGTAGGCTGTTTCGACAGCCACTTAAGCGGTCTGGGAAGAGTAGAGTCCTTCGACTGCGCGTTGGCTTCGCGTTGCGAAGCCAACACTCCGCTCAGGATGACAAGGCACTCAGGAAACAGAACTGAGCGCTTTACGGCGCCCCGTACAGCTGCCGGTAGACGTTGGCATTGCGCAGAATGGCCTGCACGTATTCCCGGGTCTCGGTAAATGGGATGGATTCCACGAACTCCTGGGGATCGCGATATTTTCCCTGCCCCTGCCAGTCGTCCACGCGGTTGGAGCCGGCATTGTAGGCCGCGAGCGCATATTCGAAGGCGCCGAACTTGTCCACCATCTCGCGGAAATAGCGGGTGCCCAGTTGCAGGTTGACTTCCGGAGTGAACAGTTGCGAGGAGGAAAAATGTTTCAGCTTTTCCTGCTTGGCGACGGCGCTGCCCACCTTGGGCAGCAGTTGCATCAAGCCAACCGCGTTGGCCCGCGATACGGCGGCGGGATTGAACTCCGATTCCTGCCGGATCAGGGAGGCGACCAGATACGGATCAAGCGCGTTCTGCGAAGAAAATTTCTTTAGATCAGTCCAGTACGGCTTGGGAAACAGGGCTTCCCAGTAGGAGCGCGGCAGCGTGGGCAAATCCACCGCAAAATAATTTGGCACGGCGCGTTTGAACACCTGGATGGCGCCGTCGTAGCGTCCCGCATCCTGGTAGAGCCTGGCGGTCTCGGCCGCGACCCAGTTCCCTTTGTCCTCAAGTGCCGGCGGCTTGCAGTTCGCGAACGGCAAAGTCCACCAGCGCGCCGTTTTCCAGCAACTGGGCTTTCTGATAGCGAAGGTTATCGGTCGGCGGTTCGCTGGCCGTGATATGGGTCCCGTCACTGATCGCCGGCACGCGGTCCAGCAAGGCATAGTGCGGAGAAACGCCCTGAGGATCGTCATCCGCCTTGATCTCTCGCAGCCGTTGCCGCGCCAGTTCGCCATAGTAAAAATTGCGGAAGCGCTCCGAAAGCTTCTGGTAGTAGGCGCGCGCCATGGCCGAGTCGTTGATCTTCCTCCGCCAGACGCGCCCGCCAGTACAGCGCCGCGGGGACCTCGGCCGAAGTCGGATAAAGACCGATCTGCTGCTCGAATCCGGTTTTGGCCTCGGCGTTCCGGCCCTGGCGCAGGCTTAGCCACGCCACTTTCCAGTGCGCGTAGGAGGCGCGGCCCGCGTTTGGAAAACGCTGCTGCAGCTCGCGATAGGCGTCGATGGCTTTGTCGTAGTCGGGTTTCAGCAGATAGAAATTGCCCTCCGCCAGCAACGCCTGCTGCAGCCAGAGGCTGGTGGGCGCGACCTGGCGCAGTTCCGCCAGATTCCGCAGGAAGCCTTCGTCGTCATCGGTGCTCGAGCCACTTCGCCCAGGTTGAAAAGGCGTTGGGCATTGATCTCAGGACTACGGTTTCGGGCGCGGCGGGATTGGACAACGCATCCAACACTTTCTTGGCTTCCTTGTTCTGCCCGGAACGGCGCAAAGCCACTGCCAGATTCAGTTCGACTTCGGGGCGCTGATTCGGGCTTACGACGTTGAGCAGGTCGCGATATTCGTCCGCTGCCTCGTTGAAGCGTTTGCCCTTTGCCAGGAGATCGGCGCGAGTTCTCCTGCCCTCCGGCCCAAGCGGCGGAAGTTGTGCGGTCGAGCCGAGTTTCTTGAGTTCCGCGTCAGCCTCGCCGGCTTCCGGACTGAGCGGCATGGTGATGTACACATTGCGCAGGACTTCGGCAGCCTTGAGCGGTTGCCCCGCCGCTTCGTAGGCGCGTCCCAGCGTCAGCTCCAGATCGGCTCGCGGAGGTTGCCGGTCTTTCTCAAGAATGGCGATCGCGTCTTGCGAGCGGCCTTCAGCCAGGAGAGCGCCGGCATACAGAACCCGCGCGTCGCGCCGCAACAGCGATTCGGGATACGCTTTGTCGAACTCGCCCAGCGTCGAAACCGCTTCGGCGGTGCGCCCACTCTGAAAATAAGATGTGCCCAGATAAAAGTCGACGTAGTCGCCCAGATCGCCCGCCAGTGGCTTGGCGTGGTTGAGCGGCTCGATGGCTTTGGCGTAATCGTGATCGAGGACGTGCGCGTACCCCAGAACCAGCCACGCCAGCGCGCCCGCGTCCTCTTTGGCGTGATGCTGGGCGTAGGCTTCTACCCCGGCGTATGCGGCGGGCGTGCGGTCCTGGAGCAGTTGCCGCGCCATGGGCTTCAGACTGGTGGAGGCGACGAAGGCCTCGTGCATCCGGCGCAAGCGGGGAGACGACCGGCTTCGCCGCTTGGCTGCGACTTTCTTAGTCGACTTTTTTGTGGACTGGGTGCTTGCTAGTGGAAGACTGAGCCTGCACGGGCAGAACGGGGCGAAGCAAAGTCGCGCACAAGACGATCACGCACAAGACAGCAACGCGCAAGTTAGTGCGACTGGGGAAAATTCGAATCAGGACCGATGGCAAACGATGAGATACCACTCTGTCAATTCCGCCGAAAATTGGCGCCCATAAGCGAGCGATCGTCCTCGGCGAGGCTGCGAACCAACTCCTGGCTGAAGTAGTCGGCGGGGCCGGCCACGGTGTTGCCGTACCGCTTCTGAAACGTTCCGCGGCTCTTTTCGATATCGTCCTTGAGCCGGTCGTACAGATCCTTGCTCTTCCGTCCTTCGGTGACTTTTACCTGATTGTACAGCTTGATCTCATCGACCAGCAGCCGGGCAAAGCGCTGCGCCTTGCGGTGGACGTCCGCATCCTCGGGCGAGAGGTTGGCAAATGGATCAGCCGCAGGCGCAGGGGCTGCCGCTGCCGATGAAGTCACCACGGGTTCGGCGTGGGCCACGGCTACGGGCTGCTCGGCGATAACGGGCACGGGCGGAACGAACGCGGGGACGGCAGCGGATTCGGCAACGGCTGCGACATGCTTGGGCGCGTGCGCCGCAAAAGGGTCTGAAGGAGCGGGCGCAGCATGCGCTGCGGGAGCGCTTTCCGTTTTCTCTCCCGCCGCTGCATCGGCAGGCTCTTCTTTCTGTGCCTGCTTGCGCAGCGAGGCCACTTCGAGCCAGGCGCTGGTCGCCCGAACCAGCAATTCCAGAGCTGCGGCATCCATCTTGCCGCCGGACTCGACTCCTGCATCGGCGTAGACCAGGGCCGCAACTTTTTCCTTCAGCAACAGAGGCAACACCAGCACCTGGTCATCGCCCGGCCGGCCGAATAGCGAAACAAATTCCGGATCGATCTCGCTGCTGGCGCCGCTGAATGGCATGCGGGAGCGCAGAGCCTGCTCGGGGGCTCCGATGCTTACGTTGAGAGCAAAATCCTTGATGGTATCTTCGCCGTCCTTGGTAAAGCCGCGCCCTTGCCACCCGGTGGCGGCTCCGGCCTTGACCACGAATAGCGCCCCGCGGCCGCTATAGCGGACCGCATTGTCCAGCAAAGCGCGCAGAATCTCTTTTTGGGTGTTGCCCGCATGGATAGACGAGATCGCCTTCAGCAGATTGGCCGATCCATTCTCACCGGAAGCGCCGGACGCCGAGCCGCCTTCAGGAAGTTCCTCCATGACCCGGCGCACCAGCTCCTCGCGCAACTGCGGGACGTGGCTGTCCAATACCTGGGAAACCACCCGCTCGACGACTTGTTCGATCTCGTTTCTTTCGGCCATGGTCAGGTCAGCATTTCGCCCGCTGGATCCGGCTTTTTTGCCCTTCATCCCGGTTAAACCTTGATTATATGGCTACTTGGCCGGTAATTTCCGGTCACGTAAGGACGTGTTCTACTGCGGAATCGCTGCTCTTTGGAATTTATCGCAAACCGGCCCTTTATAGATACGTCAAAACAATTAAGCCGGAACGTAGGTTACCAAGTAAAATAACATTTCTCTTGTGCGCCCCCGGGCGTGAAAATTGTTGCATCGGAAGAAGAATGACAGCCATCCAACCAAAGGTAAGTGAACCGGTCAGTGATGAACTGGCGCTGGTTCAGGCCGCCAAAGGCGGCGACGTATCCGCATTTGAGGGTTTGGTCCGGCGTTATGACCGGAACGTGTTTCGCATCGCGCAGCACATCACGCAGAACCGCGAAGACGCGGAAGATGTAGTGCAGGATGCGTTCCTCAAGGCGTACACGAACCTGAATCAGTTTCAGGGCCAGTCCAAGTTTTATACCTGGCTGGTGCGCATTGCGGTCAACGAAGCGCTGATGAAGTTGCGGCGCCGGCGGCCCGAGCGCATGGTTTCGCTGGACGAGGATGTAAAGACCGAAGAGGATTCGGTTCCCCGCGAAGTAGCGGATTGGAGTCCGAATCCCGAGCAACAGTACAACCAGGCGGAGCTGAAGGAAATCCTGAGCAAGACGATTCAGGGTCTGCCTCCAAGTTTTCGCACGGTCTTCGTCCTGCGGGACGTGGAAGGTCTTTCGACCGAGGAGACGGCTGAAGCGCTGGATCTCAGCATCCCCGCGGTTAAGTCGCGGCTGTTGCGGGCGCGGTTGCAGTTGCGGGAACGGCTTAGCCGTTACTTCCAGAAGCGTGAGAGCGGAGATGGCAAACAGTGAAGTGCTCTGAGTTTTTGCAGGAATTGACCAACTACCTGGATGGGGTCCTCGACGACCGCACCAAAGCCGAACTGGAAGATCATCTGGCTTGGTGCCACAACTGCTACGTGGTCTGCGATACCACCAAGAAGACCATCGAGATCTACCGCGACTCCCAGCTCTACGAACTTCCCGACGATCTCCGCAATCGCCTGCGCAGCGCCATCGTGGCCAAATGCGAGGCCCACAAGAAAGCCGGCCCCCAGGAAGTCTGATAAAGAAGCTCTGAAATGTGGGCGCGAGCGTCCCGCTCGTGCCTCTCAGTCACAGCCGCCAAATCCCGTAATTCCTGATTCCGGAAGCACTTCCCGGCTCGTGCCAGTCCCATGCGAACCTTTCCTGAGAAAACTGAATCTAAGTAGACAACACCGGACTAGCCTAGGGGTAGAGGCAGTCGGGGAGGGTAGCATGGTGGCCAAATTATTCGAGGCTTTGTTCGGTTGCAGACATTCTCATTATAGTTTTCCTATCACGGTTCGGTCGCGTTCACGCCGCAATTCGGCGGCCGCGCTCACCGGCACTTATGTCGCCTGTCTGGATTGCGGCAAAGAATTTCCTTACGACTGGCAGGATATGAAAGTGATCACCGCAGCGGAAACAGCGCATCGCCGCGTAGCGGCGCTGGCTGCGAAGCATGCCGCCTGAAGACATTGCAGCTTGTCTTTCCGACTAAGCCGCGAGTTCCTCGCGGCTTTCTTATTTCAGAAATCAGTTTTCAGGAACAAATTTGCCTCAAATAAAATCCGGCGGCCGAAGCCGCCGGATTGAACTCTGCGGAAGAGTTTCAGCTCAGTTGCTGTCATCCCGCCGCTTGAGCGTGGGACGGTCATCATCGTTGCTGCCTCTTATCGTCGGTCCCGTTCTTGTCGGGCGTTGAGGTTCGCCGCAAGCTCGGCTTTTTGCCGTCATCTTTCTTGTCCAGAATCTTGTGGCGGTTCTCGATCGCCGCCAGCCGCGACTTGACGTCGTCAAATTCCGAGGTCGAAACGATGTACTGCTGCCGGGCCGGCAGGATCTGCGCAATCTCCTCCTGCGACTTGGCGATCCGGTCGGGGGTCTGAGGATGAGTCGAGAACGCCTTGGCCAGCGTCCCCGGCTTCTTCTTCTCCTGAGCCTGCACCTTTTCAAAGAAACTGATGAACGCATGCGGGTCGTATCCCGACTTGTACATGTACTGCAATCCCAGGTAGTCGGCTTCCGCCTCAAAGCCGCGAGAGAAGTGCAGGAAGGTCATGGGCAAAGCCAGGCCTGCCGCCTCGTATCCGGCATAGCCGATGGCGCCGCCCACGAAGATCAGCGGGATCGAAGCCATGTTCATCAAATTGCCGCGGGTATTTTCACGCGCCGCATGGCAGGCCGCTACGTGGGCGATTTCATGCGCCATCACGCCGGCCAGTTCCGCTTCTTCGTCGGCCGCCAGGATCAATCCGGAATTCACGTAGAAAAATCCGCCGGGCAGAGCGAAAGCGTTGATGTCGTCGGAATCGATCACCTTGATGGTGAACGGGACTTGCGCATCGGAGTTGCGCACCAGGTTTTGCCCCAGGCGGTTGACGTATTCCGAAACCACCGGATCCTGGACCAGCTTCACCGTGGATTCCACCTGCAGGGAATATTGCTTACCCATGGCGATTTGCTTTTCCACGCCATACCAGTTTCCCAGCCCGGTTTTGCAACCCACATTGCGATTGCCTACGGCCTCGACATCAGTCTTGCCGCCATCGTGTTTAACCTTGTCCGGGTCGGCAGGCTCCGCGGGCGTCGGCATGGTCGACGTGCTTTTCGGCGCCGGGGTAGCCGTACTATCGGAAGAAGCGTCGCTCGGCTTGGTGCTGCCCTGATCCTGAGCGAAACTCGATGGCGCCGCATAACTCAACGTCAGCAACACAGCCGTCAGTGCTAAGAGCCGTAACTTCATAATGGACTCCCTTGTTCCGCCCCGCCCCACAGGACTTTCTGGATTATACGCCCGTCCGAAAACGGCAATACCGAAGATTTCCCTACAGGGTTGGACGCGGATTCAGACCACATGGTTATCCGATTCAGCCAGGAAGCAAGGATTGCGAGGGGTTAACCACCCTGTCATTCCCGGCTGTCCGGCCGCCCCGGAGTTCACGGCTTGGTCACGATCTCAAATTCCACCCGCACCGCGTCTTTTACCTTTACCGCCCCGCCTCCGACAACGACGGGCTTGATTCCGAAGTCGGTCTGTTTAAGGTCGGCCGTACCGTGATAGCGGCCGCCTTTTCCCTCCACCTCGACGTTTACCGGACGGGTCTGGCCGTGCAGGGTGAGGTCGCCATGAACCGTCCAGCGGCCTTCGCCGGCGTTCTGTACGGCGGTCGAATGGAAGCGTATTTCCGGGAACTGGGCGGTGTCCAGAACCTTGGAGCTCAGCATGGTCTCCTGGATCTCGGCGCGGTCTTTATCAGACACGTCCTTGTCCATGACCCGCATCTTGCGCGCGTCCACCGCCAACTCCACCGAGCGATCATGCTCGCTCAATTTTCCCTGTTGGATGGGAGCGCTGATCTCGTGCTCATGTCCGAAGGCAGAAAACACCCCTGACTTCAACACGCGCACCGTCATTGTGGATTTCTGCGTGTCGATCTCTTGCGGGGCAGATGCATCCGCAGCCCACAGCGCGGCGGGCAGAGCGATTGCCGCAGCCCATATTCCAAAACGCCGGATACCAGGCATTTGTGTGTGTCCCCCAAAAATGTGTGGATCGGGCGGCCGCCGCACTGCCTCCCCGGACCAGTTCCCCGAGACTTGGTAGAATCCTTGCCAACTCAGATGCCGAATTCGAGCTCAAAGGAACACAAAATCGGGCTGGTCTTGTCGGTTCGCTGAAGCTCAGCCTGCTGCTGGAACAGCCATCCCAAGGACGTTGACGTGGGCGATAACGATTTAGAACGCTTTGCGCCCGGCTGGCCGGGAATCTCTCCACGCTGGACTTCCAGCGCCAAAAGCGGCATTGGCACGGCGCTCAACCGGCACAGCCGCGTGTGGTTCACCATGAGCCACGGCATCCTGAACGAAATTTACTTTCCGCGAGTCGACCAGGCCTGCACCCGCGACATGGGCCTGCTGGTCACCGACGGTTCCAGCTTCTTCTCCGAGGAAAAGCGGAACTGCAAATTCGAGAATGTGCCGCTCGAACCCGGAGTTCCAGTTTACGAACTTACCAATACGGAACTGCAGGGACGCTACCGGATCGAGAAAGAAATCTTCTCTGATCCTTATCGAAACGTCGTGCTGCAGAAAATACGCTTCGTTCCCTTGCAGGGCACGCTTGCGGACTATCGTCTGTACGCGCTGCTGGCCCCGCATCTGGCGAATTGCGGCGCCGAAAATACCGGATGGGTTGGCGACTACAAAGGCACGCCCATGCTGTTTGCTCAGCGTACTGAGTGCGCGCTGGCCTTTGCCTGCTCGGCGCCGTGGAAAAAGATGGCAGTGGGGTTCGCCGGCATTTTCCGACGGATGGCAGGACCTTTCCCAGCACTACCAGATGACCTGGGACTACACCCGCGCCGAAAACGGAAACGTCGCGCTCACCGGCGAGATCGATCTGGCGGCATGCGATGGAGTCTTCACCCTGGCGATCGGCTTCGGCGGCATCTGGGCGGAGGCCGGACAGGAGACGCGCGCCAGCCTGCTCGACACCTACGACGACCTTCGCGATCACTACGTATGGCATTGGAAGGCATGGCAGGACAGCCTGCTGAAGCTGGACGAGCCTCGCCGCGAGGCTGACCTCTATCGCCCCAGCGCCGCGGTGTTGCGCTCGCACGAGTCGAAGGATTTCCTGGGCGGACTGATCGCCAGTCTTTCCATTCCCTGGGGCTTCAACAAAGGCGACGAGGACCTCGGCGGATATCACCTGGTGTGGCCGCGCGACCTGGTGGAATCCGCTTTTGGGTTGCTGGCGGCGGGCGCCGAACCCGACGGATTGCGGGTGCTGCGCCTACCTCGAGGTCACGCAAGAGGCAGATGGACATTGGGCGCAGAACATGTGGCTGGACGGCCGTCCCTACTGGAATGGGATGCAGATGGACGAAGCGGCATTCCCCATCCTGCTGGTCGACATGCTGCGGCGGAATTCTCCATTCATTCTGGGAGATTTGAAACGCTGGTGGGCGCTGGTCAGCCGTGCAGCCGGGTACATCATCAAGAACGGGCCGGTCACGCAGCAGGATCGATGGGAAGAAGACGCCGGCTACTCACCGTTTACCCTGGCAGTGGAGATTTCCAGCCTGCTGGCAGCCGCCGATCTGGCTCAAGGCGTGGGGCTGGCGGACATCGCAACCTACCTGCGCGAGACTGCCGATTCCTGGAACGAGAATATCGAGCGCTGGATTTATGCCACGGACAGCGACCTGGCGCGAGCAACTCGGAGTCGAGGGCTACTACGTTCGCATCGCGCCGCCGGAATCGGACTGCGCGGCCTCTCCGCTGGAAGGATTCGTCCCCATCAAGAACCGGCCGCCGGGCGAAAATTCCGCGCGCGCGGTCCATCTCATCAGCCCGGACGCGCTTGCCCTGGTGCGATTTGGTTTGCGTGCGCCCGACGATCCCCGCATCCTGAACACCGTCAAGGTGATTGATGCGCTGCTCAAAGTGGAGTTGCCGCAGGGCCCCTGCTGGTATCGCTACAACGACGACGGCTATGGCGAGCACGCGGACGGCGCGCCCTTCGATGGCACCGGAATCGGGCGGGCCTGGCCGTTGCTGGCGGGCGAGCGCGCCCACTATGAACTGGCGGCGGGACGTCCCCAGGTGGCGGAAGACCTGCTCAAGGTCATGGAGCTGTCCGTCGAGGGCGGTCATCTGATTCCCGAGCAGGTCTGGGATACGACCGATATTCCGGCGCTCGAACTGTTTAAGGGCAAGCCGTCGGGCTCGGCGTGCCCGCTGGTCTGGGCGCACTCGGAATACATCAAGCTGCGCCGATCGTTGCGTGACGGAAAAATCTTCGATCAGCCGCCGCAGACGGTGCAGCGCTATCAGGTAGAGAAACAGAAAGCCACGCACTTCGAGTGGCGCTTCAACAACAAATGCCGGAGCATGCCCTCAGGGAAAAACGCTGCGCATGGTCTTGCCGTCGCCGGCGCAAGTGCACTGGAGTTTTGACGGATGGAAGACGGTGCAGGATACGAACTCCCGCGATCCATTGGGCGTGTTTGTGGTCGACCTGCCGAGCGACCAGCTGGCCGCCGGGCGAGAAATTGTGTTCACGTTCTACTGGACGCAGGCACAGCAATGGGAAGGCGTGAATTATTCGGTCACGGTGGAGGGATGAGCGGGAGGTAAATCATGCCTGAGGTTGTTGCGGATTGTCATCCTGAGCGTAGAGTTTGCTTCGCGCAGCGAAGCAAACGCGGAGTCGAAGGACCCCTGCATCTGCTCAGTACTTGCTTCTGGCCTCGCACCGCCTGATGCTCAAAGAACCTTACTTTCGATACGCTCCGAGAGGTCCTTCGACTCCGTGAATCGATTCGCAAGCGAATCGATTCACTCCGCTCAGGATGACAATTTCAGGAGTCCGCTTCAGGATGACAGGCTTTCAAGATTGAAGATCAGTGACCGATTCTGCCGGCATCGCTCATCTGCACCGGCGCTTCCTCGCTCCAACTGCTGCGCGCAATGTTCGAATAAAGCGCTCCGGCGCAAATCGCTGACGCGGTCAGCAACGCGATCCCTTCCCAGAACGGCCCCAGCAGCACGTGGCCCAATCCAAACAGCGCCATGTAGACCATGAAGCAGCCCAGCACCCATGAAAGCAGGTTCCGGCCCAGATCAGTGGTCGGCGGGACCTCGGGGGCGAGACGCGCAACCGGCTTCCATCCTGTAATTTGCGGACGAACGCTGCGGTAGAACTTGACTAAGACTGGTTCCGGCTCGGCCTTGGTCAGATAGGTCACGACCAGCCAGACCAAGGTCGTGATGACGGTCGTGGTCAGGGCTGTCTTGGCGAAGACGACCGGGTTGGTGCCGGAAAAAGGTTCGGTCCAGCGCAGCCATACCGTCACGGCCAGCGCGGTGGCCATCGCCGAGATTTCGCTCCACGCATTGATCCGCCACCAGTACCAGCGCAGCAGATAGACGCCGCCGGTGCCTGCGCCGACTTCGAGAACTACCTGCCATCCCGAGCGAATGTCGGCCAGCAGGACGGATACGCCGGCAGAGGCGATCACCAGCAAAACCGTGGCCAGGCGTGAAATCAAAATGTAGTGCTTGTCGTCAGCATCGCGCTTGATGAAGCGGCGATAGAAATCCGACACGAGATAAGAAGCGCCCCAATTCAGCTGCGTGGCGATGGTGGACATGAAAGCCGCCATGAAACCCGCAATCACAATCCCGCGAAGCGCGGGCGGCACATGCTGGCTCACGATCAGCATGTATCCGGTTTCGGGATGTTCGAGATGCGGATACAGCACCACCGCCGCCAAGCGCGGTAAGAATCCAGGGCCACGGACGCAGCGCATAATGCGCCACGTTGAACCAGAGCACGGAAAGCAGGCCGTTGCGCTCGTCCTTGGCGCTGAAGATGCGTTGTGCGATGTAGCCGCCGCCGCCCGGCTCCGCTCCCGGATACCAGAAGGCCCACCACTGCAATCCGATGTTCACCACAAACGTGATTACCGGCAGAAGCCACAATCCTTCCTGCGAAAATGGACGGGAGAAATCCGGGAAAGAATGCGGTCGCATCTCCCGCGTTCGGGCCCGCCGCAACCCGCATTTCGGCCAGGCGGCTCAGCAGGGTGTGCATGCCGCCGGCGGCCGATACGGCGTACCAGGCCACTCCGATCACAATGGCCATCTTCAGGGCGAACTGGAAGAGATCGGTCCAGAGCACGCCCCACAACCCGCCGAGTGCTACATAGAGGCCGGTAAAAGGAATCAGGAAGAGGACGCATATGGCCAGCGCGGTGCGGTCGCTTACCCCCAGCGTGACCGACACGATGCTGGTCATGGCTTTGGTAACCCAGCCCAGGATCAGGCAATTCATCAGCAGGCCCAGGTAGATGGCGCGGAAGCCGCGCAGGAATGCGGCAGGCTTTCCGGAATAGCGCATTTCGGCGAATTGCACGTCGGTGAGCAGTCCGGAGCGGCGCCAGAGGCGGGCGAAGAGAAACACCGTCATCATTCCCGACAGCAGAAATGCCCACCACAGCCAGTTTCCTGCGATCCCCTGGGTATAGACCAGGCCGGTGACCACCAGCGGCGTGTCGGCGGCAAAGGTGGTGGCCACCATTGAAGTGCCCGCCAGCCACCAGGAGACGTTGCGTCCGGAGACGAAGTAGTCGTCCACGCTCTTGCCCGAGCGCGAGCGGAAATAAAGGCCGAGCATCAGGGTGATGCCGAGGTACAGGACGATTGCCGACCAGTCGAGGAGGGTGAAGTTCATGGCGGGAAAGAATACACCAGGATTGCCGGGTTCCAACAGAAAAGTGTTATATAGCGGTTTGGAGCGCGAGCCGCGTTGCCTGCAGGCGGTGGGCGGGACGCCCACCGGACAGCCGGCGGGACGCCGGCGCTACTTTACTTCGCCT
This sequence comes from Terriglobia bacterium, assembly GCA_963812465.1. Lineage (GTDB taxonomy): Bacteria > Acidobacteriota > Terriglobia > Terriglobales > Acidobacteriaceae > JAIQFF01. The sequence goes on along the minus strand of CAWEVE010000016.1, from coordinate 113,982 downwards.
TCTTGACTTTGTCCTTCGGGGCCAGATAAATCTGAGCTACGCCGTCCGCGATTCTTCCGGGATACGCCTCGCCCAGGTTGGTCAGGACGACCACGGTCAGCTTATCGTCCACGTAGCGCGAAATATAGCCCTCGAAGCCCTGCCAGGCGCCCTCATGAGCGATAAGTCGATGTCCGTGGGAGTCTGTGATCCGCCAGCCAAATCCGTAGTTCCCGGAATTGGGCTTACCGTCGTTAAGCTTAACCGGGGTCCACATCAGCTCCAGGCTGGGGTGCTTCAGCAGCTTTTCCGTGTACAGCGCCGCATCCCACTTTGCCAGATCCAGAATTGAGAACAAGAGACTGCCGTCAGCGGTCGTATTCGCCGTTTCGGAAACCCACTCCTGGTTTTGCAGTTGACCCTTTACCCAGTGATAGCCGGCAGCGCGGTTGGGGACGATGTCGGTCTCGCTCATGATGCGCGCGGTTTGCATCCCCAGCGGCCCGAAGATGCGTTCTTCCAGTACATCGCCGTAGAACTTGCCGGTGACCCGATGAATGAGAATTCCCAGGGTCACATAGCCGAGGTTGCTGTAACGGTATTTCGTGCCCGGCGGAAAGGCCAGCGGGATCCCTGCCACAATTTTGAGAAGTTGGTCCTCGGTATATTCCCTGCGGAAGTCGAAGTCTTTCGGGTAATCGGTGAAGCCGGCGGTATTGCTTAGGAGATGGCGCACCGTGACTGGCTTCCAACTGGCTGGTGCGTCGGAAAGATATTTGGTGATGGAATCATCCAGGCCGATATCCCCGTCTTCGACCAGCATCATCACCGCGGTGGCGGTGAACTGTTTGCCCAGAGACCCGGATTGGAAGACGGTTTCAGGTTTGACCACCACGCGATGCTCCAGGTTGGCGAAACCAAAACCTTGAGCCCGCACAATCTTTCCTTCGCGCGCAACCAGCAGGGCAAGGCCGGGAATGTGCTGCCGGTCCATCTCGCCCTTGACGTAGGTCTCAACCGCACCGAAGTGGGTGTCTGAGCTCTGAGCGCTCGCGGCGCCAGTCAAAACGACAAGAATTGCCGCCAGTCGCAAGAACGAGCGTTTCATGCATTTACTCTCTGCCGTCACTTTGGAGGATTGTATGGTACTGAATTAACAAACATCGCAGGCAGAATTCTCCGGCACGATTCCTGCAGTTGCCGCGAACGCGAAAAGCGGTAGGCTGAGAACTGAAGGCTCTAACCTGAATACACCAGCTCCACCACGGTGCAATCATCGCTCAATGGAGTGCCGCCGCAGAAGTTGGCAACGGCGGTAAAAATGTCTTCCATGGTTGAGCTTTTGGCCGCCACGGTTTCCAGGCGCGAGTCCTCGAAGAAGTCGCCCCGGGCGTTTTCCGCTTCGGTCACGCCGTCGGTGACCAGGATCAGGCGATCCCCGGCATGCATGCTGCAGTGGTCGCTTTCATAGGTCGCGTCGGGGAGCAGGCCCACGGGCAAATTGCCGTGGGGCGGACGAATCACCTCATGATTGCAGACCAGCAAAGGCGGCACGTGGCCGCAGTTCACGTATTCCAGTTCACCGTCGCGCCGCAGGCGCGCAATGATCATGGTGGCGTACTTTTCTCCGATGTGCTTATGAGTGAAGAAGCGGTTGGCCGCGATCACGATCTCGGTCAGCGGCATCCCGGCGGTGAGTTGGGAATAAATCATTCCCTGCAGAGTGTTCGCCAGCAGCGCCGCCGAAACTCCCTTACCGCTGACGTCGGCCAGCACTACCGCGAGGCCTTCCTCGGTATTGACGGCGTCGAAGAAATCGCCACCGATTTCTTTGCAGGAAAGATTCCTGCCCTTTAGCCGTGCGAATGGGACTTCGGGAATCGAGACCGCCATCAGGCCCTGTTGAATCGAGGCGGCAATGGAAAGTTCCTGCTGATAGCGGCGAGCGGCTTCCTCGGCCTGAACCAGGCGGGCGTTTTCAATGAGCGATGCGGCTTCAGTCGCGATGGCACGCAGAATGTCATTGCTCACGCTGGATATGTCGCGCGAGGCGAAGCGCGAATCCACGTACAGCGCGCCCATCACTTCGGCTGACGCCGTCTGTCGGGGCCGCGGCTTGTGCGCCACGCGTGGTCTGGACCTGCGGCTTGCGCAAGGGGATGCAGATGACGGTGCGCAGATCGTAGGCCACGATGCTGTGCCGCCCCGCCAGATCAAGCGATTGACTGGTGTCGGTAATGACAAACTCGGAGTTCGATTTGAGCGCCTCATCCAGAATGGAGTGCGAGATGGTCGTGTCGTCGAGCAGAGGCTCGTCTTTGGAATTACGCCCCGCCGCCAGGCGCAGATTCCCTTCCTCGTCCCGCATGAAGACATAGCCGCGCTCGGCGCGGGTGAGTTTCAAGGTTGCGTCCAGCAGGGTGACCAGAATTTCGTCGAGCACGCCGGTCGTGTTCAGCTTGCGTGCAGCTTCCAGAAACAGCGTCAGCTTCTCCAGATCGGTGGTGTCGGTAGAAATCTGGATTCCGGAAATCTGGCTCAGAAACTCGCGGGCGGTGTTGGAGGCGGCATGGTGGGGATGGAAGATTACGTACGAGACGTCGCGAACGCCGAATTCCACGCGGTCATTGCGCTCCAGGGTTTTGCGCTGGATGCGTTCCCCGTTGACGAAGGTTCCATGCTTGCTGCCCTGGTCTACGACGCAAAATTGCCCGTCTTCCGAGGTGATCAGGGCATGGTCGCGGGACACGCGAGGATCGGCGATCACCAGATCCTTGTCGACCTTGCGGCCGACGGTGAACGGCGTATGGTCGAGATTGATGGTGCGCTGTTCGTTCCCCTGAACATAGACCAGGGTGGGGAAAATTCCCGATCCTGGGGAAGAAACTGGGCCCGTGATAGGTTGAAAAGCCATTTGATGCTTTCCTATTTCTCCTTAAACGCACTCAACCGAAAGCCCACAGCATCGACTTCGCTAAGAGTTAAGAGAAGCCAGCGATCCAACTCCCCCAGCACTCAGACGCAGCCGTGGACCGCTCAGGCCACGCCGTGACCGAGCGCGGCGAGCGCTTCCTGCTCCGTGTCAAAGACTTCAAAGACTGTTGCCAACTTGGTAATCTGCAGCACATCGCGCAAGCGCTGGCCCAGACCGGTGAGCTTGATATCGGCTCCGGCTTTGCGCGCGGCAGAAAAGACCCCTACCAACGTCCCCAGGCCTCCGCTATCGATATAGCTCACCGCGGAAAGATTGAGTACCATGCGCGGGTTTTTGCTCAAAGTCTCTTTAAGGCTCTCGCGCAAGGCAGCGGCTTCTTCTCCGAACATGATGCGGCCATGACAAGACACCACGGCGATCCCATCGACCAGGCGTTTCTCGATTTTGAGGTGCATGCGGTTCCTCCGAAACGTCCCAACGGTCGAGGCTTGCGAAAAGATTAACATGATCGCCGCCCAATGCAAGGCCGGCAGGAAGAGCGCTCCAGGCCACAATTCGCGCTCTACTGACGCCTTCCAGCCGAGATCCTTCAGGCGAGCTTCTTCAAACGAGCTTCTTCAGACGATCAGTCTCACACAACGCGAGCAAGCCCAACACTACCAGAGGAATCCCCAGGCTGGTATAGAGGGGCATCGCCCAAGCCCGTTGTGCGGAACCCGCAGGTAGAAGGCCAACAACGGACAGCACCCATGCCGCCACGATCACACAGGACGTGAGCCAGGGCCAAAAAACTATCAGCAGGCTTACTTCGCAAGCGGCACGAGTGAGGCGGTTGCGCTTCCAAAGACTTTTCCATGATGAGGCGATGAGAAACACCGCCGGCAAGAGAAGGACCTGATTGTAGGGTGCGAAGCTGGGTACGATCACGAGCGTGACCGCCAGAACCAGGGCCAGCATCGCGCTGAATGCTGCGGAATCATGGGCAGCACGCCGCAAGCGCCATCCCAACCCCGCAACTGCGATCACGGCGATGGCGGCCAGCAACTTTCCCAGCGTGGCCCCGGCCAGCACATCCAGCAATGAACCGGCGCCTCCGGTGTATTGGCGATAGGCGGCTACGGCGTCGCGAAAGCGGCCCATCCATCCCGGCAGAATGTATTCGGAAGCGGCGAAGAGCACTCCCGAGAGTCGCCGCCAGGCTCAAGAGGAAGACCAAGCGTCCGCGCTGACGCCAATCGCTGATCGCCCACAACACGAGCCACGCCGCCAGCGGCAGAGCCAGTTGCGGCTTGATGGTCGCCAGGGCGAGCAGAAAGCCAGCGAGCGCGAAATTCCCGGCGGCGAGGGCTGCGCCGCAAGCGGCCAGCAGCGCACCCACCAGCAGAGTCAACTGCTGCAGCTTGATTCCCTGCACCACCGCAAAACTGCCAAAGGTCAGGATGATCAGGATCGCAAGCACCTCTGGCCGAAGGACGCCAGCGCACCGCCCGCAACCACAGAGGCACACTCAGCAGGGTTAGGACCACAAGCAGCCAGCGAAACCCGGTCTGCACCACGGGAAACGGCAATCCGATGGTCGGCGCGAGAAGAAAAACCACATACACCGGATAGGCAAAGCCCTGCTGATCTTTGGGATCATCGGCGCGATCAGGATCGAGGACGCGCCCGTAGTATCCGGCTTGAATTTCTCGGGTGACTTCCGGGCTGTAAGGATCGCGATGATGCAGTAATAATTCCCGGGCTCCCAGCCAGCGCGGATAAAGATCGGAAAGATTACCCCGCGGCCGTCCGTGGGCTGCGGCATCCGCCTTCTGGTAGGGCACGAGCACTTCCTGCACATAGAGCCACATGCTTCCGGCGAAAAGCAACGCCAGGAGTATTGGGAACTGCCCGAGTCTGAAGTCTTTGAACAATAGCGTGGCGGAAACAAAAATCGGTCCATGTTACAACGTTAAGCGCGGCGAGCTATGCGAACCCCAACCTTCACCTCACCTTCAATGCGAACGCGCATTCGGATCTCCGCCGCCATCGGACTTGCCAGCGGAATTTTCTGCTGGTTCCTGCTGGCTCATTTTCGTCAGGGTGCGGGAGACTTCCGCTGGGCGATTGAGGCGGCTCAATATCTTCTCGCGCATCAGAATCCCTACAGCGACCCGCAACAGCTCTATCCTCTGCCGGCCGCTCTCTTCGGCCTTCCGTTTGTGAAAATCTCGATGAGCGTTGCCGGAGGAATGTTCTACGGCATCGGTTCCGCGCTTCTGGCTTTTGGATTGACCCGGCATGGCTATCATCGCCTGCTGGTTTTCTTCGCCTATCCTTACTGGGCGGGGATGCTCGCGGCGCAGTGGGGACCGCTGCTGATGGCCAGCGCATTCTTCCCTCTTCTGCTGCCGGCCACGCTGGCCAAGCCCCAAATCGGCTTGCCGGTGGCGTTGACCCATTTGACTCGCCGGGGAGTGATCGCGTGTGTGGTGGTTGCGTTGATCACCTTCGTCTGGATGCCGAACTGGGTTGGCTTGTGGCTTCATCAACTCGGAGGCTACCAACATTTCTATCCCCTGCTGATCTTGCCTGGACCCTTGCTTCTGTTGGCCCTGTTCCGCTACCGCGATCCGGACACACCTCTCTTCCTGCTCACCGCATTGATGCCGCAACGCTGGTTCTATGACCCCTTGATCTTGTGGCTGATTCCGAAGACGCGGAAGGAAATTTTGTGGACGGCGTTTCTGAGCTGGGGCGCGGGCCTGTGGCGCTGGTATCACATCCCGCACAGTTTCGTGGAAGTGGGACGGTACAGCGTGATCTTTATCTACTTGCCGATGCTGGCGGTGATACTGCTCCGCCAGTTTGACCGCCCGGAGCCGACGGTTAGAACCAGGAGCCAAGTGCCTGAGTAGCAATGGTCTGGGCTTATACTCCACCTATGTTTTTGGCTCCTCGCGCGCCTGATAGCTCATCGCTCAGACCCATTCTTGTCACTTTTCTGGCTGCGATGATTGTCGTACACGCGTGGATGTTTTTCAGCTTTAGGAAAGAAATCGCGACCGGGTATCCGGACTTCACGATTTTTTACACCGCCGGCAAATGCATTCTTCAGGGTCGTGGCCGGCAACTTTATGACCTGGAAACGCAATTCGCAATCCAGCGCGAGTTTGCCTCCGAGGTCAAGCACCGCGAAAATCCTCTCCCCTTTAATCATCCGCCGTTCGAGGCGCTACTGTTCGCTCCTCTGGCCCGCCTGCCATATGTTGCGGCCTACCTGGTTTGGGCGGCATTTAACATTGCCCTCATTCTGGGCTTCTGCAAGCTGCTTCGCCCTTGGCTTCCCAGCTTGCTCGGTTTTTTACCAGCCCTGCCGCTGCTGTCCATGTTCGCTTTTTTCCCTGTAATCATGGCACTGCTGCAGGGACAGGACTCAATCCTGCTGCTCTTTCTCTATGGGCTCGCCTTCTCGGCCTTGGCCACCGGACGCGGTTTTGTCGCGGGATTGTGTCTTGGGTTAGCGCTTTTTAAGTTTCAGTTGGTTCTGCCCTTTGTGGTTGTGCTGTTGGTCAGACGTCAATGGAGAGCCATTGCGGGGTTTGTCATTACTTCTTTTGTGCTGCTCCTGGTCTCGGCGGCAGTGGTGGGTTGGACTGGTGTGATGGCATATCCCGGATTTGTGCTCCGTTTGAGTCGCAGCGGCGCCCAAGCTGGCATTTATCCGCGGGACATGCCGAACCTGCGCGGTCTGGTTGCGGGATCGCTGCACCTGGCAGGTCTGCCGGCTACGCTGCTGATCATCGTGCTTTCGATTGCGCTCCTGGCGCTGGCCGCGTATTGGTGGCGTGGACAACCAGAGCATCAGTTCGTGCTCGGTTTTTCGCTGTGTCTGACAGTTGCGATCATCATCAGCTATCACCTGCTCGTGCATGATCTCAGTCTGTTAATTCTTCCTATCCTGCTGCTCGCGGAACTGCTCTTCGCTGGGGAAATCGTCGGGCGGGCGCGCCGCATCCTGGTAGCGTCCCTCGTGATTTTGTTTTTGACACCCTTATATGCCGTACTTCAGTTCTCGTTTCGGGAGATGAATCTGATGGTATTTGCGGTTGCCATGTTTGCGGCAGGTATCGCAATCGCGCTGACGTCAGGAAGAGGATCGGCTTCTTTCGCAAGACCTGCTGCACAACGCGCGCTGTAGGCGTCGTTAAATTCGTTGACCACAAAGGACACGAAGGTACACGAAGGAAACCCTTGGACCAAAGCCTTCGTGATACTTCGTGTCCTTCGTGGTTAATCGATTTTCCGAACTTAGCCACCACCTCAAACCGAACGTCGTCAGCTTGATCAGACGAACGATATAATGCGCCGGTCGCGAATCGAGCAACACTTGAATCTCCAAGGCCGGCGGTCACATTGCCATTGATAGCGTCTGCGCTCCTTCGCTGCCGGCAAGACCTCAACGTCCTGGCGCGAAAGCGCACGCTCACGGTGATCCTGGTGGGCGTGCTTACGCTCGCGATTCGTGCCTGTCTCTTACCTCTTCTGCCCATACCCAAGCCGCATTTTCAGGATGAGTTCAGCTATTTGCTGGCAGCGGATACCTTCGCGTCCGGCCGCTTGACCAATCCTCCCCACCCCATGTGGGCGCACTTCGAAAGCGAGCACATCCTGCAGCAGCCGACTTACATGTCCATGTATCCGCCGGCGCAAGGTCTCGTTCTGGCTGCTGGTCAGGTCATTGCCGGAATCCCCTGGCTCGGAGTCTGGTTAAGCGTGGGTGCCATGTGCGCCGCTGTCACCTGGATGCTGCAGGCATGGTTTCCTCCGGGTTGGGCGTTGTTTGGAGGGCTGCTGTGCCTGATGGGACAGGGCATTTCCAGCTATTGGATGAATTCATATTGGGGTGGGGCGGTGGCGGCGACCGGAGGAGCGCTGGTTCTGGGCGCCTTTCCGCGCATCGTGCGATGGCAAAGAACACGCGACGCGCTGATTTTGGGATTCGGCCTGGCAATACTGGCGAACAGCCGGCCCTACGAAGGGCTTCTGTTCAGTCTTCCCGCGGGATTTTCGCTGGCGTTCTGGTTGTGGAGGCACCCAACGCGATCCTCTTTGATACGGATCGCACTGCCCCTGCTTCTGGTTCTTGGCGTCGCAGCAGTTGCGACCGGTTACTACAACTGGCGCGTAACCGGCAACGCTTTAGAGATGCCGGAAGCGCTGAATCGTCGAACGTACGCCATTGCACCGCTATTTCTCGGCCAGCAACTGCGTCCGGCGCCGGAGTATCGAAACGTCGAGATGCAGAGATTTTATGCGGACTGGGAAGTATCGAGGTATCTCAAGACTCGCACGCTTCGAGGATTGGCTCAGGAGGAATGGGCCAAGCTGACAACTCTGTGGTGGTTTTTTCTTGGCCCTGTACTGCCGATTGGCGCTGCTCGCCTTACCTCGCATTGTTCGCGATCGTCGCATGAAGCTGCTTCTCATCACTGCGATTGTTACCCTCGCTGGTATAGCGGTTGAGGCCTGGCACCAGCCTCACTATTTTGCTCCCCTGACCTGCGTCATTTATGCCATCGTGATTCAAGGACTGCGCCACCTTCGGCAGTGGCGGCGAATCGGTGACAACCTGAGACGAGTACTTGTCCCAACTCTTGGCGTCTTGAGTTTCGCCGTGTGCCTCTACAGCATCCATACTGAATATCTCCGAGTGCCGCGGAATCCCGCTACTTATCCCTGGCATTGGCAGCGTGCCGAAATCCTGGAGCGACTTCGGCATGCAGGCGGCAAGCATCTCGTGGTTGTTCGGTACAGTTCCGCTCACGATCCGATTCACGAATGGGTGTACAACCGGGCTGACATCGATGCCGCCGATGTCATCTGGGCGCAAGATATGGGAGATCAAAATCAGGAATTGATAGAGCATTTTGACATGCGGCGGGTGTGGTTGCTGGAACCGAACGAACCGGGAATGGCGAGATTGTCGCCTTACCATTCAGGCAAGCAGCAGTGAGAGCGGGCAAACAACCCCGATCGCCCTCCCGGTTAAATCGGACTCCACACGCTACAATCGCGTCTGCCTCACGGCATGATCCGTTTACTGCAAACTCGCCGAGCATTCGTAGCCATTCTTGCTCTGGGCCTGGTCTGCATGGCGGCTCGCGGCGTTGCTGACCCGGATGTCTGGTGGCACCTGCGTACCGGGCAGCTCATGATTCAGAATCACAGCCTGTTTCACACCGACCCATACTCGTTTACCCGCTTCGGGCAGCCCTGGGTCAACCATGAGTGGCTTTCGCAAATCCTGATCTTTGGCCTGTATCGCATCGCCGGATTTGGCGGGCTCATTGTGGGGTTCGCAGGCGTCATCGCGGCAACCTTGCTCCTGGTTTTTATGCGCTGCCCGGGCCGCCCCTACCTGGCAGCCTTGATGACGCTTTGGGGCGCCGTCGCCTCGGCTCCGGCCTGGGGAGTACGTCCACAGATGCTGTCCCTTCTGCTAGCCAGTATTTTTCTGCTGCTGCTGGAAGCTTCGGATAAGCGCCCCGGCCTGTTGTGGTGGACCCCTCCGCTGATGCTGCTGTGGGTGAATCTGCATGCCGGATACCCGGTCGGCCTGGTCTTTCTTGCCCTATTCCTGCTCGGCGAAGGGCTCGAAGCGGCAGTTCGCTCGGCGCCATCGGCGCAGTCCACACCACGCCTGAGGAACCTGGCTCTGGCGTTAGCGGTGAGTCTCGCCGTGGTGCCCTTGAATCCCAACGGCCTGAAAATCTTTATCTATCCCTTCGAGACTCTGCGCTCCACCGGCATGCAGAAGTTCATCCAGGAATGGTCTTCGCCGAACTTCCACGATCCCATGTATGCGCCCTTCCTGCTCATGCTGCTGGCTCTCATGGCTGGGCTGGCGGTCTCGCCGCAGCGTCCATCCATTCGCGACCTGGTGCTATTGCTGGCCACGATTCCGGCGGCGCTACGTTCCATACGCCATATCCCGATCGCGGTTCTGATCCTGATTCCCATTCTGGCCCGATTGGCCGAAGGCTGGTTGCGGCAGCGAGGCTCCGGCCGGCTGCTCGAACGCGGCCAGAGTGAACCTACTCGTCGAATCCTGTTGGTCAATGCTCTTGTGCTAGTTAGCTTTACCGCTTTCACCGTGGCGCGGGTCAGGCACGTGGTGAGTCTGCAACCGGAAACCGAGGCGCGACACTTCCCGGTAGCTGCGACAGCCTTTCTCGCCCGCGAGCGCCCTCCGGGGCCGATCATGAACCATTACAACTGGGGCGGATACTTCATATGGAAGCTATATCCCGACTACCGGGTCTTCCTGGATGGGCGGGCTGACGTCTATGGCGATCAATTCATGGACCAGTTCGCCGCCAGCTATTACTTGACCGACGACTGGAAGATGCTGCTGCAGCGATGGGGAATCCGCACCCTGATTCTGCCGCCCGACGCCCCTTTGATCACGGCGCTTCAAGCCGGGGGCGGCTGGAAGCAGATTTACGCCGATTCTGAGGCCGTCGTGATGGTCAAACCGCAGTAAAGAATCCCTGCCGCGTACCAAGTTAGTTAACTTCCCGCCTCAATTTTGCTGTGCAAAACCTTGCACATTCGACCTTATGATGGCGCGCCTGGAATGTTTCTGGCCGGGGCCGGGTCCAAAAGAGGTCCAACAATGATGCGTGTTTGGTGTATGTTGCTGGCGGACGACGGGCAAGACGTTGCGGAGTACGCAGTCATGCTGGCCGTCGTCCTGGCAGTGGTGGTGGGTACAATTCGTCTGATCGGGTCGAACGCCAACAATGTCTTTTCCTCGGTTGGCAGCTCTATCCAATAGTCGGGAAGCCCGTTCGCTTCCTCAGAAGGCAGCGGCCATGCAGAACCTCATCGAAGGTTTGTGCATCGGGTTCGCGGTTTTCTATTTTCTCGGAATCCGAAACGAGCATTGGCGGTCGGGGGCCCGTTTCTAGATACTATTAAGGCAACTAGCACGACCGATCGGCGAAAAGAAAGTGTCGCCGGGCATGATGGCGAAAGGGTATTATGAGCATGGCTCGGAAACCATTTACTTCGAGAGGCGCGTAAGCTGTTGATTCGGATGTGACACGGAAATCGCGCCACTTGGCGGGGGCTCGCTCCGTCAACGGGAGCGAAGGTGGGCCATCCGCAGGTCCGCCGCTTTCAATTGGAGGACACACTATGTCAATGAGGAAAACTAATCGGTCTTTGGCAGGAAGACCAAGGTCAGGACATCGCGGAGTACGCGGTGATGTTGGCAGTGATATTGGTGATCGTAGTCGGAACCATCCGGTTGATCGGTTCCAATGCCAACAATGTATTCTCTTCTGTCGCCAGTTCGATCAAATAGCGAATCTTTCCACAGCACCTGGGAGCGACGTTTGGCTTGGGGCGTTTCGGAGGACAGAAATTGCGACGGCCAAGTTGTGCACGTTTGGTCCGGCATACTGCGGTGAATGCTGTTCCGGACGGGATCCGCGCCCTGGGATCAGTTCATAACCGCCCTCAGTGGAAAGCAGGCAATATCGAAGTGGTCTGGCCTCGCGCATAATTTTCATCTGGACAGTTCGCGCGAAGCGTTTTGAGTTTGAGGAGCAGTCATGAATCGCACCCGGCTTTTGTTAATCGGATTTGTCGCCCTGGCACTGGGCGCAATCGTGAGCTTCACCGTGTACCGCGCCCTGCAAACGCGCGCCGGCGGTGACCAACCTCCGGGCGTGGATGTAGTGGTCGCAGCCAACGATGTTCCGGTGGGAGCGAAGATCGAAGACCGGGACGTAAAAGTGGTGCGCTTCCCCGCAGCTGATCTGCCTCCCAACTGCTTCCATCTCAAATCTTCCGTAGTGGGCCGGGGCGCGGTGTTACCCATCGCCAAGGGAGAGTTCTTCCTGCCCAACAAACTGGCTGGGGAAAACGCCGGGTCGGGAATGCCATCTCTGATTCCACCGGGAATGCGCGCGGTTTCGGTGCGGGTCAATGAAGTCATCGGAGTCGCCGGTTTCGTGGTTCCTGGAACGCGGGTGGATGTGCTGCTCACCGGCAATCCCACCAATGCCGCCGATCAGCGAACTACCACGGTGCTGGAGAACGTGGCGGTTATCGCCACCGGACAGAAACTGGAGCGCAATACGGCCGGCGAACCGCAACTGACGCCGGTCATTACCTTGCTGGTTTCTCCCGACGACGCTCAGAAACTTACGCTGGCGACTACTGAAGGAAAAATTCAGTTGTCGTTGCGCAACCCCTTGGACACCAAGCAGCAGGAACTGGCATCGGTGAGCACCGGCTCCCTTTATAAGGGTGTTCCCGCGGCGGCGCCCGTTGCCTCTACGCGGCCGCAAGCGACCAAGCACAAAACCGTCCAGACCCTACCGCCGACGCCGCCAACGGCGTACTCGGTCACGGTGATCAAGGGAACGAAAACCACCGAAACCAAGTTCTAGGACAAGTCCGCACTCCGAGGAAGAAGACATGCCGACCCGCTCCCGCATTTGGGAGAATTGCGAAATGAAGACCAACCGGACGCTTCCGGCGACTCTGTTTCTGATGGTGTTGCTGTTCGCCACCATCGGAGCCCTGGGTCAGGATCAACCAGCGCCCCCGCCGCCAACCGATCAGGCTCCCGACCAGGTCCAGGCTCCGGGCCCGGATGCGAACTCGCAAGCGCCCCAGGCCGAAGCTCAAGGCGCTGCGCCCTTGCGCGTCCTGGTGGGCAAGTCGCTGCTCATTAACACCACCGAGCGGCTGAAAAGAATCTCCGTCACCGACGACACCGTCGCCGACGCCCTGGTGGTCACACCAACCCAGATTCTGGTGCATGGCCGCGCCGCCGGCGAGGTCTCATTGCTGATCTGGGATGAACTGGAGCGCTCGCGCAGCTTCGACCTGCGGGTTGATGTGGACGTGCGCGCGGCGGCGGAAGAAGAAAAGCGAGTCTTCCCCGACGAGCAGATTGCGGTTTCGCCATCGCGGTCGGCCATCGTGCTCTCCGGACACGTCTCCACCGAAGATGTTTCCAAGCGTGCCGGCATGATCGCCGAGGCTTATTCCAAAAATGTGGTCAACGTCCTGACCTTCGGCCCGGTGGGGGCGCAGGAAGTGCTGCTCGAGGTGAGGTTCGCGGAAGTCGACCGCTCGGCCATCACCCAACTCGGAATCAATATTTTTGCCCCTGGTCTGGGCAACACGGTCGCGCTCAGCCAAACCGGGCAATTCGGCTCGCTCACGGTGACCAACCAGGCTGCAACCACCACGACCAGCGGCGGCACTACCACCACCACCACGACCGCCACGCCGCCGACGGTGAACGTGTCCGACTTTCTCAATCTTTTTATTACCCGTACCGACGTCAATATCGGCGCGGTCATCAAAGCCCTGCAGCAGAAGAACCTGCTGCAGATTCTGGCGGAGCCGAATCTGATCGCGGTGAACGGCAAGGAAGCCAGCTTCCTGGCCGGAGGAGAATTTCCCTTCCCTATCGTGCAGCCGGGTCAGGGATTTACCGCGGTGACGATTTCCTTCAAGGAATTCGGCGTACAGTTAAAATTTACGCCGGTGATTATGCCGAACGGCAACATCCATCTGCGAGTAGCTCCGCAGGTCAGCGCCCTGGATTTCGCCAATGCTCTTACCATCTCCGGATTCACCGTGCCGGCCTTGAGCACGCGCAAGGCGGAGACTGAGTTCGAGCTGCAGGATGGCCAGAGCTTTGTGATTGCGGGATTGATCGACAACCGGGTGACTGATCTGTACAACAAGGTCCCTGGATTGGGCGATATCCCGATTTTAGGCAATTTTTTCAAGAGCAAGAGCGCGCAGAAGACCAATTCCGAGTTGATGGTGCTGTGCACGGCGCGGCGGCTTTCGCCGAGCACGCAGCCGCCGACATTGCCCAATAATCCATCGCCGTTCATGGATAAAGACAAGTTCGACGGCAAGAAACCGTCGGGCGACAAGAAATGAATACCAGGGCCGCTCACGGCGGGTCGTAGTTCATGCGCGAGATGTATCGAGTTGTAAGAATTATCTGTAAGGGACCCGAAGGACCATGCCCGAGCTTCCCGTCGTAATCGTCGCGCAGGATAACGAGCAGCGCGCGGTGCTGCAGGTTCTGGTCGACGGCACCAGCGTGGCTCGAGTGGTGCACACTTGCGCCACTTATCCGGTGGTGGTGACCGACCCCGTTCTACGGCGAATCCAGAGCGCCAATCCCGCAGTCGTTCTGGTCGATGTTCCCACCGATAACCACACTCTGGCGTTACGCTCCATCGAAATGATCCACCAGGACGTGAGCGACGCGGTGGTGTTTGCCGTGGGCAGCATGTCGCAGCCCCAGGTAATCGTCAGCGCGATGCGCGCCGGCGCCCGCGAATTCATTGAGCGTCCTACCACCACCACCGATCTTCTGGAAGCTTTCATCCGGCTCACGGCGGCGCAACGAAAAGTGGACCGGGATGGCCCCAGGGGCAAGGTTTTTACCGTGGTCAATGCCAAGGGTGGCAGCGGCGCCACCACCACAGCCGTGAATTTGGCCCTCGCCCTGCACTCCGCTCACGGCAAAGTGGCCCTGGTGGATATCGCTCCGCTGGGACATTCTTCGTTGCACATGAACCTGAAGCCCCAGTTCACGGTGAACGACGCGGTGCGCAACCTGCATCGCCTCGACAGTTCGTTGCTGGAGAGCTTTATGACCCGGCACAGCGGCGGCCTGCAACTGCTGGCGGGTGCGGCTACGCCTGTGGCCGTCGAACCGGCCACCGCCGAATTTGCGCGTCTGTTCGATCTGCTGGTGGGCCACTTCAGCTACGTGGTAGTGGACGCTTCGTCGCGCGTGGATGCCACCACCCGGCTGGTATGTAACCTTTCAGAAACCGTCCTGCTGGTTGCCCATGCCGACGTGGCGTCGCTGTGGAGCGCGACCCGGATACAAAAATATCTCGGCGAGACCGGCGGACGGGAGAGAGTGCGTCTGGTGCTTAACCGCTTCCGCAAGATCGCCGGTTTCAGCGAGGCCGATGCCGAGGCGGCCGCGGGAGTCAAGCTTCTGTGGAAGATTCCCAATCAGTATTTCGCGGTCTCGGCAGCCATCGATCGCGGGGTTCCGCTGATGCAGCAGAGTTATAGCGAAATGGCGAAGTCTTTTGCCGGCCTGGCTGCGGTATTGACCGAGAACGATATCGACGTGAAGCGCAAAGCCTGGTCGCTGTTCAAGACCGTGTAGGCGCTGGTAAAGCGCCGGCAGTATTAGGGCTTGGGATCAGAGAATTTCGAGAAGGCCGCGAATTGGGGAATGTCGGGAATTGGGGCTTCAGATTGCAGAAGCTCTGAAAAGGTCGCGAATTGGGAATGTCGAAAATTGGGAAGGGCACGACTTCAGTCGTGCCGCCAGCTACTATAGAGGTGCGGCTTTAGCCGCTGAGGTCCGCTTTTTGGAGGCGGCCCGGCCTCCAGTCCTGGAACTGGTTACGACAGTGGGGCTTTCCCCAAGGTTAGGTTGACCGCGGCCAACCCGGCTATTTAGCTTAAGACTATGTCGAATTTGCAGACCTTCGAGAGGGCCGAGTACCAGCAGGTCAAAGCCGATCTTCATCGCAAGATTCTGGATCGGCTCGATCTTGAAAAACTGGGGCGCACCCCCAGCGCCGCGGCTCGCGAAGAAGTTCTGCTGCTGATCCGTAACACGGTCAACAGCGAGGCCGTACCGCTCAGCTTCGCCGAGCGCGAACGGCTGGCGCGGGAGATTCTGGACGAAATCTTCGGCCTGGGTCCGCTGGAACCGCTGCTCAAAGATCCAACCGTCTCCGACATCCTGGTCAACCGCTATAACAAGGTCTACGTGGAACGGGCGGGCAAACTCGAGCCCACCGGCCTGAGCTTCAAGGACAATGCCCACCTGATGCAGATCATCGACCGCATTGTCTCCCGCGTAGGAAGGCGCGTGGATGAGTCATCTCCCATGGTGGATGCCCGCCTGGCCGACGGTTCGCGCGTGAATGCCATCATCCCGCCTTTGGCGATCGACGGTCCCTGTCTTTCCATTCGCCGCTTCGGCCGGGATCCGGTTACGGCCCGCAACATGATCGAAAACAAGACCATGACCGAGCCCATGCTGGAGTTGCTCTCGGCCATGGTGAAAGGGCGGCTGAACTTCCTGATCTCCGGAGGAACCGGCGCCGGCAAAACCACGCTGCTGAACGTGCTCTCGGGCTACATTCCCAATTCCGACCGGATTGTCACTATCGAAGACGCGGCTGAATTGCAGATGAAGCAGGAGCATGTGGTGCGCCTGGAAACCCGTCCGCCGAACATTGAAGGCAAGGGCGCGGTGCGACAGAGGCAATTAGTCATCAACAGCCTGCGTATGCGACCGGACCGCATCGTGGTGGGCGAGGTTCGCGGCGAAGAAGCGTTTGACATGTTGCAGGCCATGAATACCGGTCACGAGGGTTCGCTGACCACGGTCCACGCCAACACTCAACGCGACGCGCTGGCCCGCATCGAGAACATGTGCTCCATGGCCAATCTCAATATCCCGGAGCGCGCCATGCGGCACCAGATCGCCGCCGCCTTTCACGCCGTGGTCCAGATCGCCCGGCTCTCCGATGGCACCCGCAAGGTGATGACCATCTCTGAAGTCACCGGCATGGAAGGTGAGGTCATCTCCATGCAGGACATTTTCGTGTTCGATCGAACCGGGATTGATGAAAATGGAAAAGTGAAAGGCGCATTCCGCGCTACCGGCATACGGCCGCACTTTGCCGACCGGCTGGCTACCGCCGGTCACCGCCTGCGTCCCGCACTGTTTGATTCCCGGATGGAGGTTTAGGGAGATTGCGTGCCGAAGTACGTAGGTTTGGGTTCGTAACAGGAGACGTAGCAAGCTACGGCTCTACGGCATGTTGGTTTGGGCTTGCTGACTACATGTTCATTTTGATTTCCATTGCGGTGTTTGTGGTGGTTGCGCTCGGAGTGTTTGTCGTGGCTTCCCTGCTCGACGAACGCAGCTCCAAGGCGCGCCTGCTGCGCGAACGCCTCGATACCGTGCAGAAGACTCCGGAGCGCGACGCGGGCGAGAATCTTGCCCTGCTGCGCGATGAAATGTTGAGCAAGATTCCGGCGCTCGACAGCCTCCTGCGCCGTTCCGCCAGCATCTCAAGCCTCCAGACCCTGCTCGAACAAGCCGACGTAAAAAGCCGCGCCGGCAATGTTCTGCTGCTGGGCGTCGCCAGCGGGGCGGCCCTGGGTTTGATCGTCCTGCTATTCAGCGGCTTTCCGCAAATGGCCTGGCTGGGCGTGCTGATCGGCATGTTCCTGCCTTACTCGTACGCCAGCTACAAGAGGAACAAACGCTTCCAGAAGTTCGAAGAGCTTTTTCCCGAAGCGATTGACACTCTGGCTCGCGCTGTCCGGGCCGGCCATGCTTTCACCACCGCGCTCGAACTGATCGCCAATGAGATTGCCGATCCCGTGGCCTCCGAATTTCGCAAACTCTTCGAAGAGCAGAAATTCGGCCTTCCGGTGCGTGACGCGCTGATGAATCTGACCGAACGCGTGCCTCTGGTGGATGTGAAGTTCTTCGTGACCGCGGTCATGCTGCAGCGCGAAACCGGCGGCAATCTTGCGGAAATTCTCGATAATCTTTCTTATGTAATTCGGGAACGCTTCAAAATCATGCGGCAGGTGCGCGTCCATACCGCCCAGGGGCGGATGACCATGCTGTTGCTGATGGGATTGCCGCCCATCATCATTGTGACCATGCAGTTGATGAATCCCACATTTATCCGGCCGCTGTTTGAAGACCCCATCGGACACGCCCTGCTGGTGGTGGGGATCACGCTGCAAACCATCGGATATTTCGTGATTCGAAGGGTGATTCAGATTCAGGTTTAGTTTTTTATTTAGTTTCGTCTTTACTTAGGCTCATCTATGGCTCTGGCGCTCGCAATCATTCTGTTCCTGACCATCGCCCTGGTCGTGTTTTCCTTCGGGGCGGCGGCCTATGCACCGTTTTCGGTGCTGGGCTCGCGCCTGCGCGCCCTGGGCTGGCAACGCACCGAGCCCAAGGAAAAGCCGGCCTTCAAGGAGCGGCTGGAACAGGCGCTCGATCCGCTGAGCAAGGCGCTTCCGCTATCTCCCAGCGACGTATCGCGCACGCGAAAATGGCTGATTCAAGCCGGCTATCGCGAGCCTCGCCACCTGACGATTTATATGGGCAGCCGGATGCTGCTGGCCTTGTTCGGGATGGCCATTGTGCTGGTGGTGCAGGGCAATCTCGATCTGCTTCTGATGATCGGGGTGGGAGCGTTTGGTTTCTTCATTCCGCGATTTGTTCTCAAGCGCATGATCCGCAACCGCCAGCGGCGGATCACCCTGGCATTGCCGGACGCGCTTGACCTCACCGTGATCTGCGTCGAGGTCGGCCTGGCGCTGGATCAGGCCCTGATGCGAGTCGGCGAGGACCTGCGCCATGCCCACCCCGACCTGAGCGATGAATTCCATCTGGTGAACCTTGAAATGCGCGCTGGCAAGCCGCGCGCCGAGGCCCTGAGAAATCTTGTAGACCGGACCGGCGTGGACGATGTACGGGCGCTGGTTACGACTTTGATCCAGACCGACCGCTTTGGAACCAGCGTCAGCCAGGCGCTCCGTATTCACTCTGATTCTCTGCGTACCGAACGGCGCCAGCGGGCCGAGGAACAGGCTGCAAAAACCACTATCAAGATGATTGTCCCCCTGGTTCTGTTTGTACTTCCCTCCATCATCTTCGTGACTCTGGGCCCGGCTATTATTGAGCTGTTTCGTATCCTGAGACCGCAGGGTGGACAGTGAACGCACCTTGGCCGCAGGATCGAGTCAGGCAGTTCCGAGGCTAGGAGTTGTGATGTCAGTGCCAGGCCCCAAGGGATATGCCCTCAATCGCACCCGCAATGCCTATCTGGCCACGCATGTACGCCTCGCGGGCACGCACTGGTCCCGCTTCCGCGGCCTGATGGGCACGGAGGCCGCAAGCTTTCCCGCTGGACAAGGCCTGTGGATCGTTCCTTGCCATGGAGTACACACGTTCGCGATGCGTTTCCCGATCGACGTTATCTATCTGGATGGTGACAAAGTGGTGGTTCACATCGAAGAAAATCTGAAGCCCTGGCGTGTGGCTCCGGTTCGCCTGCGCGCCGCTTCGGTGCTGGAATTGCCGGATCGCACGCTCAGCGCAACTCACACCGCCATCGGGGATGAAATCGAGATTACTCCTTGAAGCAGCAGGGGAGGCGGCGCAGGCGTGAACGAAGGCCCCAAACTTCTAGTTGAGTGGTCGTCCCGGCGGGAGGAATTTCTCTCCGCCATCGGGCCGGCGCTCGGCCGCTCGCCCAAAAAACTGGCGGGAGAAGCCGAGACCGGGTTGTTTCCCTACTGGGGCATTCTGATTTCGTGGCTCTTCGAGTTGACCCTGCTGATCGCTATCATCGTGCTGCCGGCAAAGCTGGCCAGCCTGCAACCCTACGAGCCGCCGCCGAAACCCAAGTACGACATCATCTACTACACCGGGAACGAGCTGCCGCGAACCGAAGACGTGGGCGGGGCGCAAGCGGGGCGATCCGGCCGCGCGGGCGGCCAAGAAGCCCATCATCCGACCCAAACCATACGGGTCGCGCGCGGGGCCAACGTTCGTGAAACTGTGGCCGACGCTCCCAAGATGAACCTGCCGGTCTCAAATTCCGCGGTGGCAAATCTGCTCGCGCTGAAAGCGCTACCTGGACCCGCGCCGGCGGAGGGAATGCGCTCTTCCCTGCATGCGCCGGCGCTTTCGGAAACCGCTGTCGCGCCCGCTCCCCAGGTGCCCGAACAACTGCGGGCCGCGCCCAATCTCAATCCCGGCGTGGTACCACCCAGCGCGGATGCGCCGCAGCGCGAATTGGCCATGGTTCATCAGCCTGGATCACAAGCTGTGCAGGTGGTGCCTCCGCCGGTTTCGGCGCCCGAGCAAACCACGAATCTGAATCCGCGGCTGGCTATGCCGGCTCCCAGCGTGGTGGCTCCCGCACCCACGGTCACTCGCGAGATCACCCCCACCGGGCCTGGATTTGGAGCCGATGAACTGCAGAAGCAGATTGTTCCTCCCACGGTGCAGGTGAGCAGCAACTCGACCGAGCATCGCTCGGTTACCGGTTTTGGCAGCACGTCCGTGGTTCCGCCGACTGTTCAGTTAGGGGCTGGCTCGGCGGAACGTTCCATGGCCGGGGGCATGGGCTCGGGCACGTCCGTGGTGCCGCCGCCTCCTTCGATTTCGGGCGGAAGTTCGCTTTCCGGCCAGGGCAGAGGCAGTCGCGGTACCGGTTTTGGCGGTCCCCTGGACGCGGGATCAGCCGCAGCGCCGCCCAGCAGCAATGGCGGGGGCAGCAATTCGGGCGTCGTGGTTTCCAGCCAGCCTGGCTCGAAACTCGGCCTGCCCGGCAACGGAGGCAGCGGCGCGCTGGCTATGTCGCCATCCGGCGGAGATAAGCCGGGGCTCGGAGGATCGGGCGGTGGCGCGGGAATCGGACGCGGTGACGGTCCGGGCAGCGGCTTCTCCGGTCCCGGCTCAGGAGCTGGAAAAGAAGGTACCGGTCCTGGGTCCGACCCCAACGCGCGCGGAGGAATTTCGCCTTATCCCGGCCCCGGAGGCGCAGGCACCGGAACCAACGGCTCGCCCGCAATGCCTGGAGTTTCGGTCAAGGGAGGCAGCAGCAACGTGGTGAACCTGCCCAGCTTCAGCTCAGGCGCAAATAAGCCCACTGCGGCCGGACGCTCGAACACCAATCCCAAAGATCGCGGACCCGGACATCACGGTGATTGCGACTTCCCACTCCGGAGGCGCCTTCAACTTCTATGGGCGGCTCAAGGGCGAGAAAGTTTACACCATCTATCTTGAGACCCAGTTGGGAACGGCGGTGATGCAGTTTGCCGACCCTGCCTCAGAGGTTCACGCTTACGCCGAGGATCTGGCCGCGCCTCAGGCCATGCGTACCGATTTGCCCGCAGGACTACCCAAGGCCCGGCTCGTAATCGCCTGCGTCGTCGACCGCTCGGGATTGTTACGCAAGCCGCAGGTGCTCGAACCCGCCTCCGCGGTGATGACCAGCAAGGTGCTGGCCGCGCTTAACGGATGGAAGTTCCGTCCCGCTCTGCGCGGAGATCAGCCAATCGAAGTCAACGCCATTCTAGGATTCAATATAAACACCGACGACCAGTTCTAGCAGATCCTGTTCTACCCTGTCGTTCGTTCAAACAACACAGCCGTGCCATCCCGGTAAACCATCTTCCAACGCGATGTCTCCTCCAGCATGTTCGCCAGCGGCGACTCACTTGGCACCAGAACCCAATTAACTTTTTTCTCGTTCAGAAACTTCTCCCAGTCCGGGGTCAGCCGCACCGCCTTCAGGTAGTCTTTTAGAAACTCTTCTCCATAGAGATCATGCCGGTCGTCCACAAAAACTTTATTCGTCGGATAGAGTCGATAGATCAGATATCCGCCCCAGGAGTCAGGCGCGAAAATCGGTTCGCGAAGTTCGCGCTGGGCAATAGCTTCGGCGGCCTGCACCGGAAGGTGCTTGCCATCGAAATGAGCGTCCATCCATTGATAGCGGCCGATTCTTCCCTGCTGTGTGCACGCCAGCACTCCGGCGGCAACCGCGAGCAGAGCCCATCCATGTCCCCTGAAAGTCATCTCCGTACGCGACATGCGGGAGCCGAAGGACTGCCACCGCGACAGCAACGCACGCAGCCGTAACGAGAGATTCGAATTTGTGCTGGCATCGGCGATCGCTTGCGTCAACAGCGGAGCGACCACGAGCGTGATGAGCAGGGATGATACCGGGAGACTGCGCGAAGCATAGAGACCGCTGTAGGCGGCAAACAGCAGAACGAACAATCGCGAGAGGGTCAACTTCCTGCCGGCAACCGCCAGCGTGACTATCGTGATCAGCAATATGGCTACAAAGCATTGCTGAGCCACGCCGTGAAAGTCGGGCGAGAGGAACTCGTCGATATGATTCATCAGCCAGCGGCTGGACAGGTAGCGGTAAACATGCAAGTGCAGCTTGTAGCCGTACGGATTGACCAGGCTCGCGGCAAACGCAGCGGCAGTCACCAGTCCCAACTCTCTTAGACGACTTGCGAGACTTTGCATTTCCTGCGTTTGACCCTGTTGCCGGGCGCGGAAGTAGCGAATTGCATTGCTCAACAAATAGAGCCCGAGCAGCACGAAGCCCAGCACGAATCCTCCGTGCACATTGACCCAGAGCAACATCAGCACCGGCAGCCACCACAGCCGCCTGCTTTCCCGAGGGCCCATACTTTCGCTGCTGTCCAACACCTGGAACCAAATCACGGTAAAGAGCCAGCTCAACACATGCGGTCGCGCGAACAGATGAATCATGGATGCGCCCAGGGCAAACGCCAGCAGGACCACGGCGACGGGCAAGCTCGCGCCGCGCCGCAGGCTCAAGCGCAGAGTCAGCGCGAAGGTCGCGGCGATGATCACCGCCGTCGCAAAGACAACTCCGTTAAGCCCAAACCAATGATGGATGCCGGCGATCGCGAGGTCGTACAGCCACTCCCACGCATACCAGGTCTGCCCGCCCATGGTGACCGAGAACGGGTCGGTGCGGGTGATGGAGTGCGACTGCAGCATCAGATCGCCGTTGCGGATGTGCCATCCGATGCTGGCATCGCCCAACAGGCGGGGAGCGAGAATCCCGCCGGTCATGGCCACAAGCAGGATGATGAAAACCAGATCGGTGGTGGAGGGAACAAGAAAACGAAACCATGCCGGCGGCGTGGTCGCTGGCGCCGGACTTGCCTGGGTTTTACCGGAAGTGGATTCGATCTGCGTGGCTTTCGAGTCCAAAGTGTGCTCGCACCCAACCCGACATGTTACTTGACGGAGCGAGAATCCGGACTTGTGAGAGACAGTTTCGAGCTGAATATTATTTGCGCGGCTGCCAGCCCGCGTCTAAGCTGCACCAACAGACTTGGGCAGCACTTCCTTCTTGTAAATTTCCAGAGTCTGCTCTTCGTCGCCGCACATGAGGTAGATGTTGAACTGGGTTACGCCCACGGCAGCCAGCTCTTTCAATTTCTTGCGATGCGCCTCCACCGGCCCCACCAGGCAGAAGCGGTCCACCACTTCATCGGAGACGAAGCTGGCATTGTCGCTTCCCACCTCGGCGTGATGGTGGTAGTCGTAGCCCGACCGGTTCTTCACGTAGGAAGTAAGCGCCGGCGGAAGATCCTCGGGCTTGTAACGGGAGATCAGGTCGACCACGTGATTGGACACCAGCGCCGGAAACCAGCGCACCCGCTGCCGTGCCACCGCGAGGTCATCGGAGACCCACACCGGCGCGGCGGCCATAATCTCGATCGATTTCGGATCGCGTCCCGCTTCCTTTGCGCCTTCCCGGACAAATCCCAGACACCAGTCAATCAGGTCAGGCTCGGCAAACTGCAAGATCACGCCATCGGCGATGCGCCCCGCCAGATGCAGAACCTTGGGTCCGTAGCCTGCGATCCAGACTGGCGGCGAGCCCTTCGCCCAGGTCAGACTGGTCGGCTGTCCTTCAAATTGAACTTCGTGTCCGGCGGTCAGCTCGCGAAAAGTCATCACTGCTTTTTCAAGTTCCGCCGGGGTGACGGGCTTTTTTCCCAACACCCGCCGCGAGCTGTCGCCGCGCCCGATTCCCAACTGCATCCGTCCGCCAGAAATCAGGTTGAGGGTTGCGAACAGGCTGGCGGTGACGGTGAGGTCGCGCACCGCCGGGTTGGTCACGCACGGACCCAGTTTCATCTTGCGCGTGCCGTTTGCCATCAAGGCCAGCAGCGGATACGGCTCCTTCCACAGCACGTGCGAGTCGAAAATCCAGCCGTACTCGAATCCAGATTCTTCCGCCTGCCGGGTGAGCGCGACAATGCGCTCCACGGACATATCCGGCTTGATGGTGATTCCGAACTTCATGCGTTTCCCTTTCGCGGCGCGCGGCCAAGGCAAAGCTGCAGGTTTATGGAATAGAATACATCACGCTTTCACCCGAACAGCGGGCTCGCACAGCACAGGGGATTAGCCAATGGGGTTCGACACCGTCATTACCAACGGCAATGTGGTCACGGCAACCGACACCTGCCAGGCCGATGTTGCGATTGAAAACGGGCGAGTGGTCGCCCTCGGCAGCGCCTTGCCCAGGGAGAATGCCAAGCGACTGATCGACGCTACCGGCAAGTATGTTTTTCCGGGAGGCATTGACGTCCACACTCACCTGGATATGCCGTTCGGCGGCACCACCAGCGCCGATGATTTTGAAACTGGCACGCGCGCCGCCGCCTTCGGCGGCACCACTACCCTGATCGACTTTGCTATTCAGTACAAAGGGCAATCTCTGCGCACCGCCTTCGATACCTGGATGCAGAAAGGCCTCTTCGAAAGCTGTCTCCGATTACGGATTCCACTGCATCATCACGGACCTCCCCGACGCGCAGCTGGCGGAAATGCCGCAACTGGTGCGCGAGGGCATCACCAGCTTCAAGCTTTTCATGGCTTATCCGGGCGTTTTCATGCTCGACGACGCCAGCATTTTCAAAGCCATGCGCACTTCCGCCAAAGCCGGGGCGATGGTTTGTATGCACGCGGAAAACGGCGGCGCCATCGACGTGATCGTCAAGCAGGCGCTGGCGGAAGGCAAGACCGCGCCCAAGTATCACGCGCTCACCCGTCCCACGACGGCTGAGGCGGAAGCCACGTCTCGAGCCATCGCGCTGGCGGAAATGGCCGATGCACCCGTTTATATCGTCCATCTCAGTTGCAACGACGCGCTGGAAAAAGTTCGAGAAGCCCGCGATCGCGGCCTGCCCGTCTATGCGGAAACCTGTCCGCAATACTTATATCTTTCGCTCGAAAACATGGACGCTCCCGGCTTTGAAGGCGCCAAATATGTTTTCACGCCGCCGCTGCGCGAAAAGTGGAACCAGGAAGAGTTATGGAAGGGACTGAAACATGATCACCTGCAGGTGGTTTCCACCGATCATTGTCCTTTTTGCTACAAGGAGCAGAAGGAAATGGGGATCGGCGACTTCACCAAGATTCCCAATGGCGGCCCCGGCATTGAACATCGCATGAGCCTGGTGTACTCCGGCGGAGTCGCGCAGGGACGCTTCAGCGTGAACCGCTTCGTGGAACTGGTTGCGACCGCGCCGGCGAAACTGTTCGGTCTCTATCCGCGCAAGGGCACGATCGCCGTGGGCAGCGATGCCGATCTGGTGATCTTCGACCCCAAACGCGAGCACACCATCAGCGCCAAGACCCACCACATGCGCGTGGACTACTCCATGTTTGAAGGAATCAAAGTGACGGGAATGCCCGACGTCGTGCTCTCGCGCGGGCGCGTGCTGGTCGAAGGCGACAAGTTTTTTGGCAGGCCGGGCCAAGGAGAGTTCATTAAAAGAGGCGCCTGCCCAGCGATCTAATACCCTTGTCATCCCGACCGGAGCGCAGCGCAGCAAGCGCAGTGGAGGGACCTTGTGTTCGGCGCAAGCTGATATTGGTTGACGTTGTGCCCGAGGTCAGCCGAGGCGAAAATCCCTCACCTCAGGGATCGCGCCGAATCTCTAGTTGGCTGCCTAGGTAAAGTTGACCTTCATCGTTCCGCTGCAGCAAACACAAGGTCCCTCCACTTCGCTTGCTGCGCTGCGCTCCGGTCGGGATGACAGAGTTGTTTTTGCATCTGATTTCTAACTCAGTACACTAGTTGCGAAACACATCGGTCTCCCCAGACGCGTGGAATAGAAAAGGAATCGCCTAATGCCCACAACCCTCGCACCCGAGCAGCAGGAAAAAATGCTGGCCTCCGCCCGCGCTGCCTTCAAGAATGCGCACGCTCCCTATTCCAACTTTCGCGTCGGATCGACAATCCTGACCGAACGAGGCAACCTGTATTCCGGCTGCAACGTGGAAAATGCCTCCTACGGACTGACCATCTGCGCCGAACGTAACGCCATCTTCGCCGCCGTCGCCGCCGAAGGAACCGGCATGCGGATCAAGGCAGTTGCCGTCGCGACTGAAAAGGATGGCCCCTGCGCTCCATGCGGCGCCTGCCGCCAGGTCATCTTTGAATTCGGTCCGGACGCGCTGGTTTTGTTTAAGGGCCAGTCCGGCACGGAACAGATGGCAATTACGAAGCTGCTTCCCGAGGGCTTTCGTTTATAGCGAACTGCTCGGGACAGGAAGTACTTTCCACCACACCATCCTGCAAGGTAAGCTTCCCTGTTCGCCAGCGCACGGAGACAGATGTCAAAAAGCTCGGTCACCTCGCCCGCTCCATCCATCAGCATGCGTCCTCTCGACCTCATCCGCAAAAAGCGCGATGGCGGTGAACTTTCTTCCGATGAAATTGAGTTCCTGGTTCGTGCCTACACGCGAGAAGCAATTCCCGACTACCAGATGGCGGCCTGGTTGATGGCCGTGGTCATCCGCGGAATGACGGGACCTGAACTGAGCGCGCTCACCGGCGCCATGCTGCACTCCGGTGAGGTCCTCGATCTCTCGGACATTGCGGGCGCCAAGATCGACAAGCATTCCACCGGCGGCGTGGGCGATAAGACATCGCTGATCATCGCCCCGGTAGTCGCTGCCGCGGGCGTGATCGTGCCCATGATCAGCGGCCGCGGACTTGGCCACACCGGCGGCACACTGGACAAGCTTCAATCCATTCCCGGCTTCGATATCAATCTATCCTTGAGCGAATTTCGCCGCGTGCTCCAGACCTGCGGCTGTGGCATGATCGGGCAGACCGCCGAAATCGCGCCCGCCGACAAGAAGCTATATGCCCTCCGCGATGTGACCGCCACCGTCGAAAGCCCCAATCTGATCTGCGCTTCGATCATGAGCAAGAAGCTGGCGGAGGGCATCGATGGTCTGGTGCTGGACGTGAAGACCGGTTCTGGCGCATTCATGAAGACCGAGGAAGATTCGGTTCACCTGGCGGAACTGATGGTCGAAACCGGCGAGCGCATGGGCAAGAAGATGGTCGCGCTGATCACCGACATGGACCAGCCCCTGGGACTGAAAGTTGGTAACGCGCTCGAAGTGGAAGAGTGTATCGAAGTGATGAAGGGCGGCGGGCCTGCCGATTTGATTGAAGTCTCAGTCGAGCTCTCGGCCTGGATGTTTTACCTTGCGGGCGCACGCCCAGCGTGGAAGAGGGACGCAAGCTGGCATACGAGATGATCAGCAGCGGCGCGGCGCTCAAGAAATTCCGCGAGATCATCATGCAACAATCGGGCGACGCCGGCGTCATTCACGATCTTTCGTGGCTGCCGCACGCTCGGCATCGGGCAGAGCTTTTGAGTCCATCCTCGGGATTCGTTGCCGGCATTCAATGCGAGCAAGTCGGGGTAGCCAGTCTGGTACTGGGTGGCGGACGGGAAAAGAAAGAGGATGTTATTGATCCCGCGGTAGGGCTGGTGCTGCACCGCAAAGTTGGACAGCCGGTTCGTGAGGGTGAGCCGCTGTGCACCATTCACTACAATTCCGATACCCGGCTCGCAGAGGCTCAAGGACTGCTGCAACAGGCTTACCGTATCGCGGACCGGCCGCCTGCGGTGAAGCGGCCTCTGATCCTTCGCGTGGTTTCCGGCAAAACAACATCGGCGATGATCTCGTCCGATCAAGTAAATTTTGTGCTCCGGAGTCTTTCATGGGCCGTCTGACAGGGCTGCTAGGTTTGATCACCATGCTCGGGCTCGCCTACCTGTTTTCCAGCAATCGACGGGCGATCCGGGTCAAGACCGTGGTCACGGGACTGGTCCTGCAATTTGTTTTCGCGCTGTTTGTGCTGCGATTCAGCTTCGGCCGCAATCTTCTGGAATGGGCGGGCCATGGCGTGAATAAGTTTCTGCAGTATTCCTTCGCCGGTTCGCAAATGGTCTTCGGCGAACTGGGCAGGAAGGGCGGGCAATTCGGCCTTATCTTCGCCTTCCAGGTTCTGCCCACCGTAATTTTCATCTCCGCATTTTTCGCCGTGCTCTATCACTACGGCATCATGCAATTCATCATTCGCCAGGCAGCCAAAGTCATGATCCGCATGGGAGCCAGCGGAGCCGAATCCCTGGACGTAGCCGCCAGCATCTTCATGGGCCAGACCGAGGCGCCGCTCACCATCCGGCCCTACCTCCCGTCGCTGACCCGCTCCGAGCTGATGACGGTCATGACCGCCGGCATGGCCCACGTCTCCGGCGGCATCATGGGCGCATACATTCTTTATGGCGTGGAGGCCAAACATCTGCTCAGCGCCGTCATCATGACTGCGCCGGGCACCATCCTCATGGCAAAGATGTTCGTCCCCGAAACCGAAGAACCGGTAACCAGCCCTCACCGAAAAACTGACGCGACGAAAGATGCTACGACGGATGCGAAAAAAGACCTTCCCTGGTGGTTGACATCGACGCCGAGGCCATGCCCAAGGACGAAAACGTGCTGGGGCCATCACCCGCGGCACCATCGACGGCCTTCACCTGGCCCTGAACATCGCCGCCATGCTGATTTCCTTCCTCGCGCTGATTGCCCTGACGGATGGTATTTTTGCCGGCATACACAACCACGTGTTCAGTTGGTTTCCGTCCAGTCTGGAACAGGTGTTCGGCGTAATCTTTGCTCCCATCGCCTTCGTGATCGGCATTCCGTGGAAAGAGTGCGGCGCTGGTGGGAAATCTGCTGGGAACCCGGATGGTGATCAACGAGTTGGTCGCTTACTCGATGCTGGGTGCGCAGAAAGCCGCGCTCGATCCCCGCTCGTTTGCGATCGCAACTTTCGCGCTCTGCGGTTTCGCCAACTTCAGCTCCATCGGCATTCAGATTGGAGGCATCAGCGCGCTCGCGCCCAACAAGCGCGGCGAACTGGCCAAGCTGGGCTTCCGCGCCATGATTGCCGGCACCATGGCGAACTTGATGTCAGCTTCGATCGTCGGCATCCTGCTCAAGTAGCCCGCCTCCGGTTTTACGCCCGCGCCTTGTCGATCATTTCTTTCCAGATGCCTTTGGATTTGAGGATGAGCTCGACCGCCTCTCGAATGGCGCCATGGCCTGCCAGCGCTTTGGTGGTGAAATGCGCGGCCTTCTTTACTTCAGGAACGGCGTCGCCGACAGCCACCGCCAGTCCGACGCGGCGCATCACCGGAAGATCCGGCAAATCGTCGCCAACAAAGGCGACGGCGGATTCAGGAACCCCGCTCTTTTGCAGGATTTCTTCATAGGCGGGAATCTTTACCGGCTGCTTCATATAAATAAAATCCATGTGCATTTCGTGGGCGCGCCGAAGCAGCGCCCCGCTCTCCCTGCCGGTGATGCAGCCGGTGCGAATACCGGCGGTGTGCGCAAGCGTAAGGCCCTGGCCGTCATGAGCATCGAACTGCTTGATTTCAAGTGCGCTGCCGTCGGGTTGACTGAGCAGAATGACGCCGCCGTCAGTCATGGTGCCGTCCACGTCCATGAGCAGAACCTGAATCTGGGAGGCGCGTTTTTTAAGTGCGGGAGAGATTTTGAGCGAAGAAGCCAAGGGCGCCTCGGACGAAAAAGTGAAATGAGAGTTTAACAGGAAAGCGGCGAGAAGAGAGACATCCAGCGGAATTCGAGTCGGCTACTTTATTTTTCGACTCAGCCGGAAAAGGATTTCTGCGTACAAATAGCTCATGAAGAATATGAGCAGGGCAAGATACGCGATCCATCGAGGCTGGTCGTTTCGCAGGTGCCGCACAACGAGGAGCTCTGCCAGTATCAACGCTGACATAAAAAATCCGGGCAACTGACGCCAATCGCCGTAGCGGAATCCAATCACCATTGCCCATAACGAGACCAGGCGAACGGCAGCAACCCAAGACCCGAACTTCCAAACTGCAGGATCAAGTCTCACAGTGCCCTTTCGGCGAAGGGACACAAGTATAAGCTTTAGTCAGCTTGAGGCGGCAGACTCCGACGAACCGGATTGTTTGTGACAAACCGTCACAAGGTTGGACAACGGCAGGTTTGTAAGTGAATCAATCTTTGGTGGAGCTAGTCGGGATCGAACCGACGACCTCATCGTTGCGAACGATGCGCTCTCCCAGCTGAGCTATAGCCCCACTCGGCAAAGTCGGTAACGCGATTTTAGCAGCGTTCCCACTCCAGACCAAGCTGCGCGAACCGGTTCACGCAAGAGAAACCTGCAGAAAATCATGTTTACGTCTCGCTGTTTTCAACGTCTAATAAAGCAAGGGTGCAGTTTCGATCGAAATGTTTAGCCCTCTACAATCCGGTGTTCGCAAGGTTCCTCGTACTCAGCTTTTCTCTGTGGCGCTGCATTGCGTTTTCTTGCTCTGGCTCCTGCACGCGGCCGCTCCGAAGGTTGTCGCGCCCGTCTTTTGTGGTGAACGGCGATCACGGCACACAGGTTACTCATCTCTACTGGCCGGATCAACGAACTCAGGCTACATCTGATACGGCTCCAGGCACGTCCGGCGACTCGGCTCGTCAGCTCTTGAATGCACGCCTCACCTGGAAGCGGCGTGAAAGGGCGGCCAAGTTAGCCAAGCGTGAAATGCCACATCCAAAGCTTGGCGTCGATGCCGAAACCGCGACGCCAGGATCGGTCGCTCAGGCTCGTCCGGCTGGCTCACCCCTGGGCACGGTGCTTGAGGGACCGGTATCGGGAGACGAAGTCCGTCCCGCTCTGCCGGTTGTCTCTCCCGATCCCGTGGTCGCCACCACCGAACTGGGTGGTCTTCAGGGCGATGTGGTGGTTGAGGTCACGATTGACGACAAGGGAAACATCGTTCAGAAAGTGGTCATTCAAAGCCTGGCGCCCGCGATCGACGGCAAGGTGCTGGAAGCACTGGAAAATTGGCGGTTTCGCCCGGCCACTCGAAACGGCCTCGCGATCCCCTCGAAGCAGGATGTGTTTTACCATTTTCCCCGCCTGGGCAAGGGTTAGCTCCAATCATCACCTCGCGTCATCGCCTCGAGTCTCGGCAGACTCTGCGCAGCCGTGCAGCCGTTTCGTGCCTGCCGCTATAATGCTTTGTGGCTTCTCATACCGTTCATCAGGTTGCGTCCGCCGACTTCCCCACCCGCTGGGGCCAGTTCCGTATCTTTGGCTTTCGGGGAACCTTCGCCGCCGACAAGCAGCCGCGGGAGGAAGACGCGGTCGCTCTCGTCATGGGCGACATTCATTCCGCGCCGCCCCTGGTACGCATACACTCGCAGTGCCTTACCGGAGACGTCTTTGGATCGCTGCGCTGCGACTGCCGCGCGCAACTGGAAATGGCGCTGGCAATGATCTCCCAGGAAGGCGCGGGCATTTTGATTTATGAACAGCAGGAAGGCCGCGGCATCGGCCTGATGGCCAAGTTGCAGGCCTATGAACTGCAGGACCAGGGACTGGACACGGTGGAAGCCAATGAACGCCTCGGCTTCAAGGCCGACCACCGCGAGTTTGCACTGCCGGCGGAGATGCTGAAGGCACTGGGCGTTTCCAGGGTGCGTCTGCTTTCCAACAATCCCGACAAGGTAGCCGCGCTCGAGAAGGGCGGCATCACCGTAACCGAACGCGTACCCTGCGAAGTCGCGCCCTCAGCCCATTCCGAAGATTACCTCAAGACGAAAAAGGAAAAGCTCGGACACCTGTTTACATCGCGGTAGTGCGGCTCCTAGCTTCTGGCTAAAAGCCAAGAGCTAACAGCCAAAAGCTCAATACAGCGGCACCTTCGGATCCAGCGTCCGGGCCCAGCCATCGATTCCGCCGCGCATGGACTGCACTTTTTCGAAGCCTTGCTGGCGCAGCCAATTGGTGACGCTCAACGAACGCAAGCCGTGGTGGCAGATCACGACGATATGCTCTTCCGGGTCGAGTTCCTGATGAGCCCGGCTGGGGACTTCGCCCATGGGAATATTCTTGCTTCCCTCAAGACTCGCCTTCTGCAACTCCCAGGGCTCGCGCACGTCCAGCAACGTGATGGCTTCGCCTTGCTTGAGCAGGGCTTTTACTTGTCCAGCGCTGATTTCAAAGTCCATAAAGCAGCTCGTCACTTCTAGCTTCTGGCTTCTAGCCTCTAGCTTTCAATACCCAAAATCCGTCTGCGCCGCGTAGGCATGTTGCTTCACGCCTAATTCTTCGACGCGGCACGCACCTAACTGGTTCATGTAAGCGCGGCGATCGGCGACGTTGTGAATCCAGCGTTGCAGCCACGCCTCGCTATCAGCCTTGGTTTTCGTCTGCTCGTGATACTGGCGGAAGAAAGCGTCGTCGCGTTTGTAGTATCCCTGCACCGGCGAAGGATGCGCCCCGTATCGGCACTCCACCACCGCACTCACCAGAAACCCTGGAATCACGGTGCGGTTGGGATCGCTGGCGATCACGCCAGCCTCGACGATTTCTTCAGCCACGACGATCACTCGCTTGGCGGCGCGGACAGCCTCAATCATCACGCCAAAATTTCCCCAACAATGAGCGTTGCCCTCGCGGTCGGCGCGTTGCAAATGCACGATGGCAATGTCGGGAGACAAAGCCCGCACCGCATGCAGTTTCACAGGGTTCCGGCCAGTTCTCGCCCGTCTGCAAACGGTGATTCGATCTCGGCGAAGAAAGTATTATTCCGTACCACGTCACTGCCCAGAGCGCTTCGCGTCGGCAGAAACGGCACTCCCATGGCCGCCGCCTGCAGTGCCAATGCCAAGGTCAGATTAGTCATGTTGACGACCTTCACTTCGCCTTGTTCGACGGACCGGCGAAAGTTGTAGGCCGATCCCATCATCACATTCCCCACCCACGCGGCAATCACCCTTTCGACACATCCAGCCGCAATCATCTGATCAAACAGAATGTCGGAGATCGGCCCAATCAGCGTGAGCCCGCGCTTATTTTGTCGAACGATCTCGTGACCGGCGGCGAACGGAATCATCTGTTCCATCTGCAAACCAAGCGCAACCGAAGCGCCGTCCGGCACAAACTCGGCAATGGCTTCGCGCATTGAGATCAGTTTCGACATCGCTTATCCCGCATTACTTTCCCTTCCACGCCGGGGCGCGCTTCTCCAGGAAAGCGCGATTCCCTCATGGACGTCTTCAGTCTTCATCAACTCGTCGAGATAAATCTTTTCCGCGCGGGCCAGTCCCTTGTCGAAATGCATCGAGTCCCAGGCATAGATCGCCTTCTTGGTGATGGCAAGGGTAGCCGGACTCAGAGCCGCAAGTTGCCGCACGGATTCCTCGACCGCGGCCTCCACTTCCGCCTCGGGAACCGCGCGATTGGCCAGGCCGATCTGCGCCGCTTCCTGACCACTGATGCTGCGTCCAGTCAGAATCAAATCCGCAGCGTGCTTCTGTCCGACCAAAGCCGCCAACGCCGTGACCGCCACCGGCGGATAACATCCCAGCTTGATTTCCGGAAACGCCCACGTCGAATTGTCAGCGGCGTAAACCAGGTCACAGACCATCGCCAGCTCGGCTCCTCCGCCCAGACAATGGCCATGCACGGCCGCGATGGTCACCTTTCGGGAGTTGATCACGGCGCGAACCACGGCATGAAACTTCTCCAGCATGCCCGTGATTTTGTCTGGAGTGTGATCCGCGACGTCCACGCCTACGGAAAACGCTTTGCTCGAACCGCTCAGCACAAGCGATGGAAAGATCGGCGCGCCCCTCGATCTCCGCCAGCGCCACTCGCCAATTGTTCCAGCATCGGAGTGTCGATGACATTCAGCGGCGGATTTTGCAGAGAAATGCGCGCCGCGGGCGGGCGGATATCCAGTGTTATTCGCGAAAACTTCGTGGCTGCTTCGATCGCCATTCTATTTTGTCCAGAAGCCGTCTTTATCGTATTCGCGGATCGCCTTCAACTCCTCCGCAGCTTGGCTGTGGCGTCGAACTCAATTCGTCGGCGACCCGCAGCTTCCATCCGGTATTGCGCACCACATCTTCAACTTCCACGCCCGGATGGATCGACGAGAGGAAAGCCTCTCCATCCTCGCCGAAACGCAAAACGGCTTTCGTAGTAATCACAGCCGCAGGGCCGCCACGAGCCAGTCCTACTCGCTGCCGCCAGCCCGGACCGTCTCCGTTCCCAGGACTGGTGACATACGCGACCCGTTCCGGCAAACGTTCTTTGCTGTGCTCCAGCAAAACCACGAACCGCTGCGCCAGCGAAGCGATATCGCAGGCCCCGCCTGATCCCGGCAACCGGATCAGCCCCTTGGGCCCGCGCACTTCAGTCGAATTCAAATTGCCGAAACGATCTACTTCAGCGGCGCCGAGAAAACCCAGATGCACCCGCCCTGATTGCAGCAGGCTCATCACTCCCAGCATATCCAGACATTGAGTTGCTCCCAGAATGTTGGGAGGATCGGCCATGGTGTAGATCAGTTCCGGAGCGGGCGTCGTCCGGATCACGCCATTCTCGAACAGGCCAACGGCATTGGGAGCGTGCGTTTTCTTCGCCACCACGAACGCAATCAGCGGCAGACGCATCCCGACAAAGACCACTTCGCCGTCATGGATTTCGCGCGCCGCGCTGGCCACCATGAGCTCGCCCAGAGTGTAAGGCGCCGAAATCGCATCACCCGCCGCACGCGTCATCCCCATAATCAACTGAAAACCGGGAACTAGTAACTGGGAACTGGGTCTTTACCAAAAAACGCTGCCGCCCAGGCGGACGGCCCACTACAAACTCACAAATTGATCGCCGACTTGCGAACCTCGCCAATCGAAGCCAGCGGATCGCGCGCTCCCTCTTTCGGCGCAATCCATTTCTTCTCGCTGCTGATAATGTCCAGCAACAGCTTCTTGTCCTCTGGCGACGGCATGTATTCTTTAAGGTGTTCGTCGTAATTAGCGTCGTCCACTGCCTCGCCGGTCAGGGCATGGAACTTCTGCCCCGCCCAGCGCCCGATGTTGCGGTTGAACTTGATGTGTGGCGCGTAAAGCTTTGGCTGCCCTGCGGTTAATACGCTATTGAAGCGCTCAATCAGGCCCGCCACTTCATCGCGATAAAGGTGTCGATTGTAGTCGTTCAGCTCGTCGAGATCCGCCGCCTGCTCATTTTTCGGCTCGTCATACCGGCCCTTGATGCCCCAGACGTAAGCCCAATGCGCGGACGAAGAGTGGTCGGTCCCGAACAGATCATAGGAACTCGAAATCCACTTGTTGAGATATTTCTGGATCAGCCAGCCGGGAATCACTCCCGCCTGCACGATGCGGCGGAGGCCGTCGTTTCCGGTCCCCATGTGAAACGCCTCTTCGCGCAGCATGTAGGACATCGACCGGCCCAGCGGCGCGAAGGCGGAATACTTGAACATCTGCAACTGAAATTTGCCGTCACGATCGACGAAGTCGGTGTAGGTGAAGAAATCCATCCAGTTGTCGACGTCGACATTAAACGCGCCCAGCAGACGCTTGTTTTCAAATGCCCGCCGCTCCAGCATCTTCTGAGCTTCAA
The DNA here is from genome assembly GCA_963812465.1 of Terriglobia bacterium. Taxonomy (GTDB): domain Bacteria; phylum Acidobacteriota; class Terriglobia; order Terriglobales; family Acidobacteriaceae; genus JAIQFF01. Next base: position 78,588 of record CAWEVE010000016.1, on the reverse strand, counting down.
CCTTGCCGGAATAGCCGAAGTGGTCAACCAGCAGCGCGCACATCTGCCAGCCGTGCCGCATCTCTTCGATCATCACCCGGGTGATGGCGCGGCGATCCCAGTCGGTGGGCGCGCTCTCAAAGAGGTAGCGCTGCTGCTCCACGCTGGCGAATTCCGTGTCGCCCTGATAGACGATCATGTTCATCATGGCGTCGCGCATCTGCTGCGTGGGCACCTGGCGCAGGTTCTCCCACTTGCGGCGGCCCTTGAAGTGACCGAACTGGATTTCCTCGGTCTCGATCGCGCCGAACAGCGTGTCGAACTTGAAGTTGGCAATTTCGTCGTGATTGACGCCGATATCTTTGCGCCAATCGTCGAAGAGTCCAACCCAATCACTAAACGTTCCGATCTTTGCGACTTTACCCGGCATAATTTCCAAACCTTTTTAACCACCAAGGACACGAAGTATCACCAAGGAACGACATGATTGAAATCCTTCGTGTAACTTCGTGTCCTTAGTGGTTGCTGCATTTGCTTTGAACTACTTCGCCTTAAACGTCGCCGGCCGCTTCTCCACGTACGCCGCCAAACCTTCTTTGGCATCTTCACTCTGGAAAAGCAGCTGCTGATTTTCCCGCTCCACCGCCAGCGCGGATTCCATCGGAATCTCCCATCCCGTCTGCACCGCGCGCTTGATGCGTCCCACTGCCTTGGAGGCCTTATTTGGCGGGCAGAACTGGCGCGCATATTCCATGATGTTCTCCATGAAATTGTCGCGCTCATAAATGTCGTTGATGATTCCCAGTCTCTTTCGCTTCTTCGAAGGAGAACGTATTCCCGGTGACCATCAGCTCGATCGCCTTGCTCTTGCCCACCATGCGTGACAGCCGTTGCGTGCCGCCAGTGCCCGGAAGAACGCCGAGATTCACTTCCGGCAGCCCGATCTTGCCCGGCATCCTGACGCGCGATGCGGATGTCGGCAGCCATGGCAATTTCCAGTCCGCCGCCCACGCAGTGACCGTTCAGCGCCGCAATCACCAGTTTGGGAGTGTGCTCCAGCCGCAGCAAGGTTTCGTTGGCGTGCAGACAGAAGTAGTACTTGAAGGTGGGATCGACGCTGGCCAGCATCTTGATATTGGCGCCGGCGGAAAAAAACTTGTCGCCCGCGCCGGTGAGCACGATCACGTGCACGTCGTTGTCCATGCGCGCTTTGAGAATCGCCTCGTCCAGTTGCCGGTTCATCTCGTAGGTGTAGGTATTCGCCGGAGGATCGGACAACTCGATGACGGCCACGCCGCCATCGACGCGGTAGTTGATCAACTGTTTCGTAGTCTCGCCGCTGGCCGGCTGCACTGTAGTTGCCATGGTCAAACTCCTTTTCGCAATCGTAATGTGTCGTTTCGCTTCGAGAATGCAGTTTTCTTCTTACGTGATTCCGTTGCCTGACGCAGCGCCAATCCCCTGCAGAAAAATATCTCCCATCTCGCGCGCCAGTTCGCGGGCGTCCGCATCCACCCGCGGGTTGTACCAGGTGTAGATCCAGTTCATCATCCCAAACAGGCTGAGCACCGCTGTCCGACTGGAGAATTCTAGTCCTCTTGCATGTTTATAGTTGTCCAGCAATTCCACGCAGATGCGGTAATACTCGCGCTTGATGGCCGCGATCTCGCTGCCGAAGCCGTTCTTCAGCACCTCATCTTCATGGGAGAGCACCTTCATGGCTTTCTGATTGGCAAGAAAATACTCCAGATGGTTCAGGATGAAAGCGCGGATTCTTTCTGCCGGATCGTCGATTTCGTCGAGCCGCTCGCGCAGCCGCGCCACAATCGTGGTGAAAGTGTCTTTCTGGATCAGGTACAGAAGTTCTTCTTTGGATTCGAAATAGTAGTAAAGGTTCGGAAAGTGAAACCCCGCTGGCCCGCGAGAGATCACGCATCGATGCGGCCGCATAGCCCTTCTCGCAGAAAACATTGGTGGCATGGACGAGTATCTTGGCCAGGCGCCGGTCGAAACGAGTCTCCAGACGCGGTCCCGGATCCAGTTCCCGGCGTCGTCCTTGCAGCTGCGAGCTGATGGGAGAAGCGCTGGCCATAGTTCGAACGTTCGTTCAAATAATAACCCGTCGCTCAGCCAGTCATGCAAGCCTGACTGGGATGTCCTTCGTGTCACGTTCGTGTCCTTGGTGGTTATCTCGGTGTTGGAGATCTAGTTCCGAATATCCGCCAGCAGCGCTTCCACTTCGGCCTTCAACGCAGCCGTCAAGCGGCAAAAGCGGCAAGCGCGACGGACCGCCGAAGTAGCCGTTCAGATCCATTCCATACTTCAAGCCCGGAATGCCAAGTTCGCCCGAAACCCGCTCGGTCGCCTTCGCGATTCGCTCCTGCTTCAGGCGGGCCAACTCGGAATCGCCTTCCTTCCAGGCAGCATAGATCTCGTAGCAAGCAGTCGGAGCGGCATCGGCGAAGGCAAGAATGCCCCCCACCGCTCCAGCCTGCAGCGACGGCTCCAGCTTCTGCGCCAGACCCACCAGGACCTGGAAGCCGACTTCCTTCTGGCGCGTTTTTATCCCACTGACTACGCTCACCGCGGCCGACGACGATTTGGCGCCGCCCAGCGCCGCGACCTGCACCAGTTCCCCGCCCTGTCCGTTGCTGCCGGTGGACGACTTGAGCATGCGCGGAGTTACCGCATCGAAAGTCTCGGTCACCGTAGCCGAACGTTTGACGTGCCGCGTTCGATCCACCATCTTGCGGATTTTCTCCACGTCGCCGCCCGATTCCTTCATCCCGATGATATTGGGATGGTCCGCCAACTCGATCACCACCTCGGCGGGAATGTCGTATCCGGTGAACCCGGGAACGTTGTAGATCATGACCGGCAGCGGCGAGCGATCGGCCACGGTGCGATAAAAGGCCAGCATGTTCGCCGGGTGCATCACCTTCTTGTAGAAATGCGGCGTGCGGATCAGGGCCGCGTCGTAACCGAGTTCGGCCGCATAGTCGGTTAGCCGCAAGGTCTCGATCGCCGACTCGATGCCCGTCCCCGCGATCAGCACCTTGTCGGGCGCCGCGGCTTCCCGCGCAGCTTTCAGCACTGCGCGCCGCTCCTCATCCGAAAGCATGACCGCCTCACCAGTCGAACCCAAGACCGTCAGGCCCGCAACCGGAGTCTTGGAGTAACGCTCGACGTTATGCTCGAGCTTCTTGAAGTAGATATTGCCGTCAGGATAAAAGGGCGTCGTGATGGGAGGAAAAATACCTTGAAGTAACATGGGATTCAGCCTGTAGCGCCGAAGTCGTCGGCAGTAAAGCTTATCAAATCCCAGTGTGTCGTGTTAACGCATCATGGCGTGTGAAGCAGCAAGTCGTCATCACTAGCAGCCGCATTGACGCACCGAGCTTCGCTCTGCGAAGCTCAGCGAAGTCGAAGGATCTCTGTCTGCACGGTACCTCTCCTCGTGAGCGCGCGACCGCCTAAGCCGAGAGCTTTTCCGCCGGCGCTACAAAATGCGCCGCAGGAACGGCTCCAATCTGCACCAGCAGACCCAACTGATCCCAGTTGTCCCAGCCCTCGACGATCTTGCCGCCGGAAATGCGCTGCGTGGTGGTGCCGGTGACGGTCACCTTCTTGCCAGTCGGCGCGAATCCCAGGAACTCGCCTTTGTGGGTCATGGTCGCCGTCCAGCGAGCGACCACTTTGTCGCCTTGCTCAATGACGTAATCGATGGTCACTTTCATGTCCGGAAACGCGCTACGCAAAGCGCGCGCAAAAGGTTTGAACTCCTTAAGACCAATGTCGGTCGCATGCTGGGCCTGCCCATGACCGACCACGTCGGGAGACGCCATCTCGTCGATTGCTTCCATGCGCCCCTTGTTCCATACCTCTTCAAACCAGCGCCGGATCAACGAGCTATTTTCTTGCGCCATACCACACCTCCGCGGCCAGGTTAGCCGCTTCGGCCTCCCACTGTACGCTCCGCGTGCAAGTGCTGCAATGCCTGCACGTGCACTTCCCCGCGCTGCAGAAACGCGATCCCTTCCGCGGCAGCGCGAGCGGCCGAAAGCGTCGTGATCGTCGGAATCCGCGCCATCACCGCCGCCCGCCGGATGGCCTGCTCGTCAAACCAGGGATCAACCCCGTGCGGGGTATTGACGATCAAATGAATGCGCTCGCCCTTGATCAGATCGACCGACATTGGGCCGGCCCTCTTTTACTTTGTAAACGCGCTCCACGGTCATGCCCGCGGCTTCGAGCACGTCGGCGGTGCCGGCTGTCGCCACCAGCTTGAAACCCATGTCCACGAACTTGCGCGAGACTTCGGTCACGTTCGGCTTGTCATGATCGGTCACGCTGATGAAAACCGTACCCTGCGTCGGCAGCTTCTGGCCGGCCGCGGTCTGGGCCTTGGCGAAAGCTTCGCCAAAGTTGTCGGCCACGCCCATCACTTCACCGGTCGATTTCATCTCCGGACCCAGCACGGTATCGACCCCGGGAAATTTGTTCCAGGGAAAGACCGGCGACTTCACGTAGTAGCAGCGCCCGGTGTCGAGATCAGCGCCGCGTTCGATAAACTCCGGCAGGAATTCGCGCAGCTTGCGCCCGGTCATCAGGCGGGCCGCAATTTTCGCCATGGGCACGCCGGTGGCTTTCGAAACGAACGGCACAGTGCGCGAAGCCCGCGGATTCACTTCCAGGACATAAACCTTGGCGCCATCACGGTCTCGCGTGGGTCGAAGACCCGCCAGAAACGCTCGCCCGCGGAATCGCAAACTGAATGTTCATCAGCCCCACAACTTTCAACGCCCGCGCCAGCTTGAACGTGTAGTCGCGCATTCGCGCCAGCAGCGCTTCGGGAATATCCACCGCCGGCAGCACGCAGGAAGAATCGCCGGAGTGAATGCCGGCCTCTTCGATGTGCTGCATGATGCCGCCAATCACCACGTCTTCGCCGTCCGAAAGCGCGTCCACGTCCACTTCGATCGCGTCTTCGAGAAAGTGATCGATCAGCACCGGACGATCCTGCGAATACTCGACCGCTTCTTTCATGTAGCGGACGACCATCTCTTCATCGTAGGCGATCACCATGGCGCGCCCGCCCAGCACGTACGAAGGCCGCACCAGCACCGGATATCCCACCCGCTTCGCGCCTTCAATCGCCTCTTCGACCGAAGCCGCCATCGCGCCAGGCGCCTGCGGAATTTCCAGTTCGTCGAGCAATTTGCCGAAGCGCTTGCGATCTTCCGCCAGGTCGATCGACTCCGGCGAGGTGCCAATGATGTTCACGCCCGCTGCCTTCAGCGGCAGCGCCAGATTCAACGGCGTCTGCCCGCCAAACTGCACGATCACTCCCACCGGGCGCGCCCGCCGACGCTTCGTGCTCGCAAATGGCGAATACGTCTTCCAGAGTCAGCGGCTCGAAGTACAGACGATCGCTGGTGTCGTAATCGGTCGAGACCGTCTCCGGATTGCAATTGATCATGATGGTCTCGTAGCCGTCATCGCGCAGAGCAAAGGCGGCGTGGCAGCAGCAGTAATCGAACTCAATTCCCTGCCCGATGCGATTGGGCCCGCTGCCCAGGATGATGACTTTCTTCTTCGCGGTCGGCGTGGCTTCGTCTTCTTCCTCGTAGGTCGAGTAAAGATAGGGCGTGAAGCTTTCGAATTCCGCCGCGCAGGTGTCCACTCGCTTGTAGACCGGCATGACTGCCGTGCTTCTTGCGCAGATGCCGAACTTTTTCCTGCGCCCCTTTGCCGTCCAGCCGCCAGACCCCCGCCAGCCGTCCGTCGGAGAAGCCCATGCGCTTGGCCTCGCGCAGCACCTCGGTGGGAATCGACTCCATCGGATGCTTCTCCAGCTTCCAGCTGCATGTCGTTAATCTCTTTGAGCTGGTACAGGAACCAGGGATCGATCGACGTCATCTTCGCCAGTTGCTTGACGGTGTGGCCCTGACGCAACGCATAGCGGACATAGGAAAGCCGCTCGGGATGCGGCGTGACCAGGCGCTGGGTAAGAATCTTCGGCTCGATCTTCTCCGAGCCGACCTTCTTGCCGGTATCGAGCGCGCGCACGCCCTTGAGCAGCGCCTCTTTGAAGGTGCGCCCGATGGCCATCACTTCGCCCACCGATTTCATCTGCGGCCCCAGGCTTTCGTCCGCGCCGGGAAATTTTTCGAACTGCCACTTGGGAATTTTCACCACCACGTAATCGAGCGTCGGCTCAAAGCAGGCCGGCGTCTTGCGCGTGATGTCGTTGGGAATTTCATCCAGCGTGTAACCCACCGCAAGCTTGGCGGCAATCTTGGCGATCGGAAATCCGGTCGCCTTCGACGCCAGCGCCGAAGACCGCGACACGCGCGGATTCATCTCGATCACGACCATGCGGCCGGTCGTAGGATGCACGCCGAACTGAATATTCGATCCGCCGGTCTCCACGCCAATCTCGCGAATCACCGCAATCGCCGCATCGCGCATCGCCTGATACTCGCGGTCGCTGAGGGTCTGCGCCGGCGCGACGGTAATCGAATCGCCGGTATGCACGCCCATGGGATCGAAGTTCTCGATCGAGCAGATGATGATGACGTTATCCCGCAGATCGCGCATCACCTCGAGTTCGTATTCCTTCCATCCCAGCACCGACTCTTCGATCAGCGCTTCGTGGACCGGCGAGAAATCAAGCCCGCGGGCCAGCACTTCCAGCAGCTCTTCGCGGTTGTAGGCGATGCCGCCGCCGCTGCCGCCCAGCGTGAACGACGGCCGCACAATCACGGGAAAGCCGATCTTGCCGGCAAACTCCAGCCCGTCTTTCAGATTGTTCACCAGCGCCGACTTGGGAACGTCGAGGCCGATCTTCTGCATCGCGTCTTTGAAGTAGAGCCGGTCTTCCGCCTTCTTGATCGCAGCCACGTTGGCGCCGATGAGCTGCACGTTGTACTTCTCGAGCACGCCGCCGTCAGAAAGTTCAATCGCCAGATTGAGCGCGGTCTGCCCGCCCACGGTCGGCAGGATGGCGAATCCCTTGCCCGGGCGACATCTCGCGCTCGATGCGAATAATTTCTTCCAGATACTCGCGCGTGAGCGGCTCGATATAAGTGCGGTCCGCGATCTCCGGATCGGTCATGATGGTGGCCGGATTGGAATTGGCCAGCACCACTTCAAATCCCTCGGACTTGAGCGCCTTGCAAGCCTGCGTCCCGGAGTAATCAAACTCCGCCGACTGGCCAATGATGATGGGGCCAGAGCCGATGATCAGGATTTTCGAGATGTCAGTGCGTTTGGGCATTTAGTCTATTTTCTAATAACTCTGTCATCCGACCTTTATACACTCTGTCATCCCGACCGACAGTTGATTCGCAGCGAAGCAACTGCGCGAGTGGAGGGACCTGCTTTTCCTCGCCAGCACCACTACCCCTTCCACTCCTCCATCATCTTCACGAAATCCTTGAACAGATAATGCGAATCATGCGGCCCCGGCGACGCCTCGGGATGATATTGCACGCAGAACAGCGGCAAATTCCGGTGCCGCAATCCCTTCCAGCGTGTTGTCGTTCAAATCGATGTGCGTCAGCTCGACTTCGCTCTGCGGCAGCGAATCCGGATCCACGGCAAAATTATGGTTGTGCGCCGTGATCTCGATCTTGCCCGACTGCAACTGCTTCACCGGATGATTGCCGCCGTGATGTCCAAACTTCAGCTTGAAAGTTTTCCCGCCCAGCGCAATCCCGGTCAGCTGATGCCCCAGGCAAATCCCGAAAATCGGCTGCCGCCCCATCAGCCGGCGAATGTTGTCCACGGCGTAGGTGCATGGCTCCGGATCGCCGGGCCCGTTCGACAGGAAACACGCCGTCCGGCTTCAGCGCCAGCACATCTTCCGCCAGCGTCTGCGCCGGCACCACCGTGACCTTGCAGCCCTCGCCGCGCAGCTTGCGCAGGATGTTCTGCTTGATTCCGTAGTCGTAAGCCACCACGTGAAAGCGCGCCGGCTCGTCTTTCACGCCGACCACTTCGTCCGGCAGATGCGAGCGCTCGCCGGTTTCCCAGACGTAAGTGCTCTTGGTGCTGACCACTTTCGCCAGGTCGGTCCCATCCATCTTCGGAATCGAGCGCGCCTTGGCCACCAGCTTGTCGGCGTCGTCTTCCAGCGTCGAAACCACGCCGCGCATCACGCCGTGGTCGCGCAGATGCCGCACCAGCGCGCGCGAATCGATCTCCGCCAGCACCGGAATCTTGAATTGTTCGAGATATTCTTCGGCGACCTGCTGCGAGCGCCAGTTGGAGCTGACCCTGGAAAACTCGCGCACGATCAGCCCCTCGATATACGGACGCGTGGCTTCGTTGTCTTCGGCGTTGGTCCCGTAGTTGCCGATTTCAGGATTGGTGAGAACTACAATCTGGCCGCAGTAGGAAGGATCGGTGAAAATTTCCTGATAGCCAGTGATGGAAGTATTAAAAACGACTTCGCCGTAACATTCGCCTTTGGCGCCGTAGCCTTTGCCTCGGAAGACTCTGCCGTCTTCGAGCGCAAGCGTAGCTTGCATTCCTGCTCCAGGGAGTGGATTTTAGAGATTTTAGCAGGGATGCCGGAATCGCGAAACAAATGATTTCGATCAGACTGATTTTCTTTGCGAACTTTGCAGATCCTCTGCGATCATGACTTTGAGCTGGAAAGACGCTGAGAACTCGCAAAGCTGCAAAGAAACTCTCACCGCACCCTTCCCATCTTGTCCATCGGCCAGTACCCGAATACCGCCTTGCCGTAGATGTAGCCGATATCCACCGGGCCAAAGTCGCGGCTGTCGTTCGACATGGTGCGATGATCGCCCAGCACGAAGTAGCTGTGCGGCGGAACCACCATCTCGGCATAAGAGCGCTGGTCGGCGTAGGCGGGAGGAACGTAGTCTTCTTCCAGCGCCTCGCCGTTGACGAATACCTCTCCGGCTTCGATGCGGATACGGTCTCCCGCCAGCCCGATCACCCGCTTGATAAAGCTTTTCGAAGGGTCGCGGGGATAGCGGAACACCACGATGTCGCCGCGCTGAATCGGCTCCAGCCGGTACACGTACTTGTTGACGAAGATGCGCTCCTGGTCGTCGAGCGAAGGCATCATGCTGGTGCCTTCCACTTTCACCGGCTGGTAAAGAAAAATGATGATGAATGCGGAAATCGCCAGCGAGATGATCAGGTCGCGAAGCCAGACCGAGAGCACGGGAAGAGTGCGAGGCGGAGCCGGAGCACGAATCCTGTCGTTGCTGGGACGCAGATTCCGCTGGACGTGACTTGTTCCGGCATGTTGCTTCTATTATACGGGTCAGGCCAGTCCGGTTGAAGCTCGTCCTGGATCTCCTGGCGCGAGCGTGGTTACCCTCGGGCTACTGCCGCCGCCGCCGAATTCGGGTTACAATAATGAATACCCATCAAGGATGTCGAACCATGTTCAAGTTGAGGACAATCTTCGAGGCCAATCGACTGAAGTGTCAAACGCGGACTCACCCTCGCCTTTCTGGCTTGATGATCGCTGGCTGTATCCACTCCCTGGGCCACATCCCAGCAGGAGGGCGCGGTGCCGGCATACAATGCGGCCCCCCGGCCAAAGGCGCAACGCTGCCTCCCATTCTCGGCAAAGAGCAACTCTGGGGCGAGAATGCCCAGTATCCGTTTCAGACCCATGCCTACGAATTGGCGGCTAAGATTCCGGCGGTGTTGCATCAGCAGCCCTGCTATTGCTATTGCGACCGGGGCATGGGACATAACAGCCTGCATAGCTGCTTCGAGGGCACCCACGGCGCCCAGTGCTCGGTTTGCCTGAAGGAGCTTTACTACTCGTACTCCATGCACCAGAAGAAAAAGACCGCCGCCCAGATTCGTCAAGGGATCATGAAGGGTGAATGGAAGCAGATCGACCTGCAGACGGCCGCGTCCATCAACTAGCCAGGCTTTAAAAGGACTTCGTCTCGGGATGACTGGAAAGGCTCGACTTCCGGTCGCGCAGTGATCTGAAGCAAAATCCTTAATAGCGCGGAAGTCTTCCATCCAGCACGAGCATCACCGGCAGGCCAAGTTGACGGATGCGCGAATGCGCGTATAACCTGTTGATTCGGGATAGGGTAGGTTTTTCCACAGGCGATATTTAGGACTCCTTGACCGGCAGTCACACAACTGCCGGCCGAAATCGCGCGAAGACCGGCCAGAGCGATTGAGCCGGTTTCCTCCAAGTCTATTAAAAAGGAGAACTTACGAAGAGTTCAGGAAGAGTTTTGCGGATGGCCCAGAAAACTACCGCCAAGAAACCGGTGAACGAAGATCCGCGTTTTGCACAGGCTGTGCAAAACTACGAGGCCGGCCTGCGCGCCATGCAGGAGCACAAGTTTGACAAGGCCAAGGGCCACTTGCAGAAGGCTGTGGCCGGCGCCAGCAAGGAACTGGCGGATCGCGTCTCCGTTCACCTCAACACCTGCAATCAGCATCTGGAACGATCCGCGAACCAGTTCAAGAGCCCGGAAGAGCACTACGACTACGCGGTTTCGCTGATGAATGTGGGCGACTACGTCACCGCTCGCGAGCATCTGGAAAAGCTCTCCAAGCAAGTGCCCAAGGCCGACTATGTGCTTACGGCCTGGCCGCGCTCGACTGCCTGACCGGTCATTTGGAAGATTCGCTGCGCCATCTGGATGCCGCGATCCAGGTGAATGCCGCGCTTCGTTTCCAGGCGCGGAATGATTCCGATTTCCAGAACCTGGCCGAGGATCCCCGCTTTACCGAGCTGCTGTATCCCGACCCAGGGCGCTGAGTTTCCGCCGGAACCGGCGACTCCAGAGGACGACGTCTAGCCGTGGCAGATCCAGAACCGGGTTCGCGGCGATCCTTGCGGGGCAAGATGTCCTCCGGTCGCAGCCTCAGTGTGGTCGCCATCGGCGGCGGTACCGGCCTTTCCACGCTGCTCAAAGGGCTCAAACGTTACGTCACCCGTCCCGGCTCTCCCCAAAGACGCGGTCCTGCCGAAATCGACGATCTCTGCGCCGTGGTTACGGTCAGCGATGACGGCGGCTCCAGCGGCCGCCTGCGCAAAGAACTCAACATGCTGCCTCCCGGCGACGTGCGCAATTGCATTGTCGCGCTCTCGGAAGATGAGGCCCTGCTCTCCCGCCTGTTTCAGCATCGCTTTGTAAAGGGATCGGGCCTGGAAGGTCACAGCTTCGGCAATCTGTTTCTGGCCGCGCTGACCTCCATCACCAGCGACTTCGGCGAAGCGGTCCGCCTTTCTTCGGAAATCCTGCTTACTCGCGGACACATCTATCCGGCCACCACTTCTCACGTCGAGCTCGAGGCCCTGATGGATGACGGGACCAGGATTCGCGGCGAGACCAAGATCACCGCCAGCAAAGGCCGGATCAAGGAACTTTTTCTCGATCCCCCTGATGTCCAGCCCTTGCCGCAAACTCTCGAGGCGCTGGCGCGCGCTGACCTGATTACGATCGGTCCGGGATCGCTTTTTACCAGCCTGATCCCCAACCTGCTGGTCCGCGGGATCGCTCAGGCCATCGTGAATTCCGCCGCGGTAAAAGTTTATGTTGGAAATTTGATGACCCAGGCCAACGAGAGCCTGGGGCTGACGGCTTCCGACCACATTCGCGCCCTGAATCGCCATGCCCAGGTCAAACGCATTTTCGATTTTGCCCTCATCAATCGCACCCCGGCTCCCTCCGAATTGAAGGCGAAGTACGCGCTCGAAGGCGCCAACCAGATCGTCGCCGATCTGGACGCGATCGAAGAACTGGGCGTAATCCCGGTCCTGGGAGACTACCTGGAGCCGGGCATGGTGGCCCGCCACCGAACCCAGCAAGTTGCCGCCGACCTGATGGAATTGGCCACGCAGGCCCCCGGCGGAACCCGCGCCGCCACCCCGTAGAACCAGCCCGCACCACGAACTACGTAGGGGCCGGTGTCCCACCTGCCCAGCCGAGCAAAGCTCGGCAACCGGTACCTCTTGACCGCGCAAGAGCATCAACCCAGTAACGACGGTAACCAACCCCTGCCCGTCTCGAACTTCTCGCGGTATATTGGATCGAATGTCGAAACCAAAGAATGACGGTCGCGTTCCGCGCACGGCCATCGCCATTCTGGCCGCCGGCAAAGGCACGCGGCTGAAATCCAAGCATCCCAAAGTGCTGCACGAAGTCGGCGGCAAGCCGCTGCTGGCCCACGTCATTGCGGCCGCGGCCAAAATCGTTCCGCGCCAGCGATATCTACGCCATCATCGGGCATGAAGCGGACCGGGTCCGGCAGGCGGTTGCCGCGACCGGCATCGGATTCGTGCTCCAGAGCGAACAGCGCGGCACAGGCCACGCGCTGATGGTCGCCCGCCAGGCCCTTGCGCCTTACGACTTGATCATCGTCCTCTACGGTGACGCGCCCCTCATTACCTCTGAGACCATCGAGAAGTTGCGCGATTTCCATACCGCAAAAAAAGCCGCGATGACCGTGCTCACGGCGCGAATTGAAAAATCCCACCGGCTACGGAAGGATCGTCCGCAAGAAAGCGGGCAGCGACGACGTACTCGCCATCGTTGAGCAGAAACATCTTTCGCCGGCCCAGCAGAAAATCCACGAGATCAACTCCGGGTTTTATGCCTTCGAGGCTCAGCCGCTATTCGGGCACATCGACCAACTGAGCGCGAACAATCATCATGGCGAGTTCTATCTCACCGACATGGCCGCGATTCTGAGCAAGGCGAAACAGCGCGTGGTGGCCGTGCAGGCCAGCAATGCTTATGAAGTTCTGGGCGGAAACACCCGCGCCGAACTCTCCGAAATCGACCAGCACATGCGCCTGGCCAAGTGCCAGCAGCTCATGGCCGACGGCGTCACCATTCTCTATCCCCAAACCTGCGTGATCGATAGCGATGTCGAGATCGGCGCCGACACCGTGATTGAGCCCTTCGTCCAGTTGCGAGGCGCAACCCGCATCGGCAGCGACGCCCGCATCGGATCCTACAGTGTGATCATCAACTGCGAGATTGGAGATCAGGTCCTGGTCCAGACCGGCTGTGTGCTTGAACATTCGACGATCAGGGCGCGAGCTTCGATGGGACCCTACAGCCATCTGCGCCCCGGTTGCGAAATCTGCGAAGACGCGCACGTGGGAAATTTCGTGGAACTGAAGAAAAGCCGCCTGGGCAAAGGCTCAAAGGCCAACCACCTTACCTATCTCGGGGACAGCGAAATCGGAGAGCGGGTCAACGTGGGCGCAGGAACCATCACCTGCAACTATGACGGCGTGAACAAACACAAGACCATCATCGAAGATGGCGTCTTCGTCGGAAGCGACAGCATATTGATTGCCCCCGTCCGCATCGGAAAAGGGGCATACGTGGCCGCCGCCACCACGGTCACCGAAGACGTCCCGCCAGATTCCCTGGCCCTGGGCCGGGCGCGCCAGATCGTGAAAGAAGGCTGGGCCAAGGAAAAAAGAGAGAAAGCAAAAGCGCAGAAAGCCAAGTAGCAGGGTGCGGCATTAGCAATTAGCAACTTAGCACTTGGCCAAAGCCCTTCTTTGCGTCCTCTGCGACCTTTGCGGTTAAAAGCTTTGACCGCAAAGAGCGCAAAGAAACCCAAAACGTTTCTTCCGCGTTCTTGGGCGCGGAGGTAACGGCTGATTGCTAAGTGCTAATCATGCCAACTGCCGTCTACTTCGACACCGCCGCGAACAATGGCGAGTGCATCAATCCCTGGAACTGCTTGTCATCCGCTTTGAAGTGCATCTGAAGATTGGAGCTGTCCGAGTTGACGGTCACGTTGTCCAGCGCCAGCTTCTCGGTCGGGGTGGCAGACATTTTCTTGTAGAGCATGCCGGCTTTGAGCAGCGAAGACAGCGTTGTGGCGGTCATCGAATCGGACGTGACCACGTCCAGATCGAAATTCACGCCACTCTGGAAATTCATGGTGTAGCGCGAGCCCAGAATGCGCTTCTTGATGGTGTCATAGTCGGCCAGCCCGGCGGCATCGCCCAGAGCCGAATGCAGCATGTTCTGCGTTCCCTGCTGATCGAGAACGCTCCACACCATGCCCTGTTCAACCGATCCAATCATGTCCGCGATCTGATTGTTGGCGTCGAGAGTGTAGGCATAGCCATCGCGCGCGTCCAGCGCCCCACGCAGCGCCCCTGTCCCCGAACAACAGCGTGCTGTCATCCAGAAAAGTCATCTGCATGCCGGAGGACATGGGATAGATATCCGAATTCCGCAGCTTGATCGGCTTCACTTTCTGCAACCGCATCTTCTTCAGCACCGCAGCCGTCGAAAACTGCCCTTGCGCCACGCCGACCACGCGCACGCCCTGTTTGCCGCTGCGATATGAGGCGAACGTAAGCTGTTCCACGTCCTTATCGGGATCGATCCCCACGCCTCGCAGGGCGCCTTCGAATTCCTTGAGACTGGGCGGCAAAACCTGCTCTTTCAACGCCATCGCCGTGTCCGAGTTCTTGAGCGCGCGGTAGTCCACCGAAATGATCTGCTGGATGTCGGAAGGAATCACGGCGCGGGCGGAGCTGCCCAGCGGCATGGACCACGCGACCGCGCTCAGCAGCAGCAAAACACAAATACCACTCTTAATTGTCTTCATCATGATCACAACCTCGAAAGAATATGTCCGGTTAGATGCGGTGTATGTCCTTATTGTATGTCAACCTGGAGGGGAAACAGCGAAACGAAAGGGCAAGGTCGTGTAGCAAGGAAGGTGCATGGCCGGGACCCGCTCAGGTCTGCAGGAACGCAGCCTTTTTGCGGGTTTCCGAGACAAACCTGGCGTCTTTATCCTGCAGCGACTCCAGGTTGATCTCCACATTGGCCAGCGCCCCCTCGATCGCCGCCCGCGAGAGGGCCAGAGCAACCGTAAGGTCTGATTTCATGTTCGGATTCGTGATCGGCTTCAGCCACTCCGCGATCCCGGCCACTTCCCTCGCCCGCTCCGCAACGCTCAGCGGAACGCTGGTCGCAAGTTTCAATGCCGCCTCAACCGTGCCGTCCGCCCCGGCTGAATCCTTCGCCGCCTTGTAGGCCTTCATGACCGCGTCGTAAGACTCGGCATCGCCATCGATGGCAGCCTTCAATTCTTCGCGAAGTTGCGTCAGACGCGCGATGGCCTCGCTTAACTCCCGCTCGTGCCGAAGGTAGGCCTTCTTGCCGCGCGACATCGAAGCCACCATGTTGGCCAGGCCCGCCGCCATGGCTCCGCTGGCCGCGGCCGCACTGCCGCCTCCGGGAGTCGCAGTGGGCGCGGCGAGTTGTTCGATAAATGGCTCTACCCCGGCACGCAAGCCGCCGACCGCAACCTTACCGCTCATCACTGCACTCAAGCGGTTCTCAAGAATCAACGACGAATCGAAATTCTCCACCTGCAGAAACCACTCCGCCGCCGACTCCAATGCCTTCTTCGGAATCAGGCCGACAATCTCGCTGCTTACCGCCGTGACGCCATACCGGGCCGCCTCCCGCTTCACCACCTCAAACACGCGGTGCACCGGCGTCTGCTCAAAGTCGGTAAGGTTCATCGAAACCTGCGCCAGTCCGCGCACCAGGAATCCCGCGCCCTTGACGTAACGCATTCCGCCGCTTGAAAAGCGCACAGCCTTGGCAATCTTTTTGGCGATCTCGACATCCGGAGTATTGAGAAAGACGTTGTAGGCGATCAGAAACTTCCGCGCCCCCACCACCGTCGCGCCTGCCGTGGGATGCACCCGCGCCTCTCCGAAGTCCGGCTTGCGCGCCGGGTTGGTTGCGATGTCGGCCCTGATGCCCTCAAATTGTCCGCGCCGAATGTTCTCCAGATTCTGCCGCTCCGGCGTAGTGGCGGCCGCCTCGTAGAGATAAACAGGAATCTGATAGCGCTTCCAAATCTCCTCACCAACGTGCCGCGCCATGGCCACACAATCTTCGATGGTGACGCCGTCAATGGGAATGAAAGGCACAACGTCGGCCGCGCCCATCCGCGGATGTGCCCCCTGATGTTTAGTCAGGTCGATCAACTCCGCGGCCTTGCCCACTCCGCGGATGGCGGCTTCCTGAATCGGTTCCCGCTCCCCCACCAGGGTGATCACGCAGCGGTTATGGTCGGCGTCCATCTCGCGATCGAGCAGGTAAACGCCCTCGACTTTCATGGCGTCAACAATTGCATCGACCTTGGCCTTATCGCGGCCTTCGGAAAAATTGGGAACACATTCGACAAGAGTGGACATACGCGGGAAAGAATATCATTTACCGCACGTAGCGGCCTGTCATCCTGAGCGCAGCTTTCGTCCCGCAAAGCGGGACGAAAGCAAGCGAAGGACCTATGTCATTCCTCGCGGTCCTTACCTGAAGTCAGGGGAAAAGTTCGAGAGGTCGAGGGACTCCAAACGTGCATCAGGTCCTTCGTCGGGAGCCCTGCGCTACGCGCCGGGCTCCGCTTCCTCAGGATGACAGTCACTGTTTCGGAACGAAATCCTCCAGCACAGCCTTCCGCATCAGGTCGGGGGGAAGCAATCCCTGCGCCAGAATGAAGTCGTGAAATTTCTTTTGATTGAACTTGGGGCCCAGCGTGGCTTCGGTCTCTTTCCGCAGCGCGATCAACTTGGTGTAGCCATAGAAATAACTGTTCGCCTGGCCGGGCGCGCGATAGGTGTAGCGCTCCACTTCTTCCTGGGCAAAGGCGTGGGACTGCACCACGTCCTGCTCCAAAACGCGGAACGCCTCCTCCGGCTGGATCTTTCCAGATTGCAACTCGGGATCAAGAAAGGCTCGCGCCGCCCGCATCAGCCGGTAGTCGAGCGAAACCAGTTGACCTTCCAGCGGCATGTGGGGCCGGATGAGATATTCCGAATAAAGTCCCCAGCCCTCAACGTTGGTACTGTTGAAAGCGTAGCGTACACGCGCCAGCGAAACTCCATGTTCCAGCATGGAGTCGAACTGCAATTCGTGTCCCGGACGAGCTTCGTGCGCGGTAAGCGTCCAGGCGGCCGCGTCGAAGGTGAAGTCGTCGTACTGTTCGGAAGCCGTCTGCCCCGGTCCCGCCGGAATATTCAGCGGCAACACAAACTCTCCCTTTTGCCCTGTGTTGTGAACAAACGGCGGAGCCGACATGTGCGGCGCCGGCTGCTCTGCCGTCTCGGCCGCCGTGGCAATCCGGATCCGCGCCGGACGATCCGGCAGGCTGACAATCTGCTTGTCGACAATAATCTTTTCGATCTGTTTCAGGCGCTCCTGGTAGAACGGCAAAATGGATTCGCCCACCAGTTGCTGTTTTTTCAATTCCCGCATCACGTCCCGATAGTCGCTCGAGGGCAGATTCCTGTTCTTCGCGATCTGGGCGGCGATCGGCTTCATCTCCGCCTGAATATCGCTGAAGGCCTGGTGAGCCATTGCCGCCACCTCGCCGGGCGGAATGTCGATGCCATAGTCCTCCAGCCTCAGCGCGTATTCTTCCGGCGGAAGACGAAAGTCGGCACGGGCCTTGGGCAGCACGTTCGCGCGTGTCCACGCATCGTAATCGGCCAGCTGCGTCTTCAGCTTGCCGTATGGTTCCTGCCATCCGGTCAGCTTGTACTTTTGCAGCAGCGTGGCGATACCCTCGATGTAGTTGTTGTTACGCGCAAGTTCGGTCTCAATCTCGGTGCGCGCGGGATAGACCACGCCCGGCTTGGCCATCTGCTCCATCACCCGCTGTTTGAGAATCTCAGTCAGCGGCTTATACCCAGGCTCCAACCCCGCATATTCGCGGATCCGGACAACAGCGGCAGGCCGGCGCTCGGCAGGGGTCTGTTCATCCAGTAACACGTGCAGCCCGCGGAACACTCTCTCGCTGGCATTCAGAAATTCAACCCGGTGGGCGCGTTCAAAATCATCTTCTTTGAATTGCAATTCGATGCGGCGGATGACGATCTGCAAATCCTGCGCCACTTGCTTCTGTTTCTGTTGCTCCCATGGCCGCCTTGAAAGTGGAGAGCACAGCCTCCGTCTCCTGCCGCTCCTGGTCTTCATCAGCCAGGGTCGGCTGGGATACTTTGGTGTCGTACTCGCTCAAGCCCTGGTTCGAACCCACTTCGGGATGGTGTTTCATCTCGACCGCCAGCAGCATGTTGGTGTACTTATTGCTGGCGGCGATCCAGTCGGTGGAAGCTTCTTGCGACCAGGCGGCCACGGTCAAGGCTACAGCGGCGAGACTCAGGGCGATCTTGCTCAGGATGATCTTACTCAGGACGATCTTGCGATTCACACAAACTCCTCATCGGTTATTGTTTGCTCGCTTTGTTGTTCCCGAAAAACTTCCCGATCCCCAATCGCACCTGCACCGTGTTGATGCCGGAATTGCGATCACCCAGGCCCGCGTTGGAGATGTGCATATACCGCACTTCGACGCTCCAGTTCCGCGAATCTCCCAGGAAGTGCGTGCCTAGAGCCGCGGCCGAGGTGAAATTGACGGAGTTGGTCCCGGTCGGAACGTCGTGGTTGGTAAAAAGGGTTCCGCCGCTGAGTTCGAGGTAGGGCACAATCCGCCCCCGGGTGGCGAAGTTCCACTTCAGATTGAGCGGGTTGAAACCGGCGCCGTAGGCTGTGTTGGCAGGCTGGAAGACCACAAACACCGGCACCGCGTCCAGCGCGTACTCGAATCTTCCTTTCAGGAAGCCGGGAAGATGCGGCCGGGTGAGAATCCACCCATAGCGCAACCCGGCGTTCCAGACCCCGGTATTCGACGTTCCGCCCGGAACCGAATAGCCGCCGCCAGTCCAGAGCTGAACCTCGTGACCGCCATCCTCTACCCGCGCCTGGGCCCAGGTTAGCGAGGTGCAGAGCAGCGGAATAACGGCCAGCAGGAACATCCCGGAAAATTTCTTCATCAGGCTCTCGAACCTGGGTAATAGAGGGGCAAGACTGGTCACGATACAGCAAACTTCATGCGCATGACAAACCAAGGATCGCTGGCGACCACATTGAACCTACAGACCCAATCCCCCATCCACAGCCAGTATCTGCCCGGTAATAAACCTGGGTGCGGTCGCGAAAAATAGAACGGCCGCCGCGATCTCCTCGCCCCGGCCATTTCTTCGCATCGGCGTCTGCCGCGCCATCTTCTTCATGAACGCAGCGGCGGCCTTTTCTCCCAGGTCGATCATGCCCGGCGCAACGCAGTTGACCGCAACATCCGGCGCCAGCGCCTTTGCCATCACTTTGGTCAGCATGTGAACCGCTGCCTTTGAAGAACAGTAGTGCGCGTGACTCGCCCAGGGACGCAGTCCGCCCAGTGACCCCATATTGATGATTCTTCCCTTGCGCTCCCGCAGATGCTTCAGCGCTTCGCGGGAAACCAGAAACGGGCCGCGCGTGTTGGAAGCAAAGATGGCGTCCCACTGCTTGAGCGTGATCTGGTCAAATTCGGCGGTTTCGTAGTTGGCCGCATTGTTGACCAGGATATCGATCCCACCCAATTCTTTCGCCGTTTCCTTGATCGCGGACCTGACGCTCTTTTCCTCGGTGATGTCGCACCGCAACGCCACCACCCGTCCGCCAAAACTTCCCACGTCGATTACGGTGTGCTGCGCCTCTTGCGCGGAGTTCCGAAAGGTGATGGCCACGTCGGCGCCCGCCTCCGCCAGCGCCAGCGCGATCGCCCGCCCTAAGCGCCGCGCCCCGCCGGTAATCAGCGCAGCCTTGCCCGCGAGCGGTTTGCCGTGACCTTGATCCATGCGAGGGATTGTAATTGATAGGCAGAACTTGGAAGCAGCACTTGGCAATTGGCCATCTGTCGGACCTCGGATCTTTCCTCTTTCCTCTTGAGGGACTGAGAAGCGACCGGGTTCAGCCAATTGCCAACTGCCAATTGCTAAATGCTTTTCTTCGAGCTAAACTCCGCCCATGGCAGACCTTCGCGAAGTCGTGGTTTACTCGCGCAAAGGTTGCCATCTTTGTGAAATCGTTAAGGAAACCCTGACCAAGCTGCATCGCCGCGGCGGCTTCGCCTGGCGCGAAATCGACGTAGAGAGCGATGACGAATTGCGCCGCCGCTTCACCGACGAGGTGCCGGTGGTCTTCATCGACGGTCACAAAGCCTTCAAGTACCACATGGACGAGCGCGAATTCCTGCGCAAACTGGCCAGCTAGGTAGGCGGGCCGGATGGGGAAGCGCCTCACTCCCCGGTAAGAAACTTAAACTGCGCTGCGCTCAAAGGCACCACGCTCAGTCTTCCCTGTCGCACCAGCGGCGAATCGGCAAAAAGCTTGTTGGCTTTCACTTCTGCCAGCGTCACCGCCTTCCCCAGCGCCTTGCCGACCTTGATCTTGACCAGAGGCGTTTTAGCATCGGAGGCATCCACGGAGACTACCGACGCCGTCCCGACCGCGCTCTTTTCATCGCCGGTGTGATAGATCACTAACCGGTCTCCCGGCTTCATCTCACGCAGGTGCCTCACCGCGACCGGGTTTGTCACCCCGTCCCACACGGTGCTCTTTTCCTTCTCCAGATTGGCAAACGAATATACGGATGGCTCGGTTTTGAGTAGATAGTCCATAAAAATTTAATTCTATTCTAGATTCTAGTTGCGATGTTCCGGGTGAAAATCTGAAATCTGCAATCTGAAATCTGCAATGCCTTACTGCGGCTTGTCTGCTGCTCCGGCGGCTTTTGCTCTCGGTCGTCTTTCTTGTCGCCCGGGTGCTCCTCGTATATGGAGTACTGCCCCGCAGGGCGCTTCATTTTAACCGTGATTTCGACGGTCGGCTTGTCGATGTCATAGTCGGCGCCGAAGGTTTGAAAACCTTGCGCCAGCACCTGAACCCGCAATTTGCCGTAGGGTGCGCCATCGAAGCTGGCTTTGCCATCGGCATCCGTCTTGATCTGCAGGCCGCCCTTGGCTTGCTTTCCATTCTTTTGCACCGGGTGCATCACCACGCTGGCATTTCGCACCGGTTTGCCGTTGTAATCCCGCAAGACCACAAAGTTTAAAACTGCGCTGTCATCCTGAGCCAGCACCAGGGAGGCGAAAAAGAGGGCGACGATCAACCCGAGTAAGATCCTTTGTCATGGCAAACAGCTCCCAAGTGCGACCCATGCAAGTCATTAAAAGTAAATACTTACGCACAATTATCGTTCTATAATTTGACAACCAGCCCAGGCATCCCTTACAATTAGCACTCGCCAACAATGAGTGCTAACAATCAGAATTTTGGCGAGTTCCCTGCTATCTAACCATGAGTTTCAACTCAAACCGAATGAAAGGAGTCTGCAAGTATGGCTAAGTTCACCCCGCTACATGACCGCATTCTAGTCCGCCGCATTGAAGAAGGCGAGACCACCCGTGGTGGCATCATCATCCCCGACAGCGCCAAAGAAAAGCCTCAGGAGGGAGAAGTCATCTCCGTAGGCAAAGGCAAGAGCAACGATGAGGGCAAAGTGTTCCCCCTGGCAGTCAAAGAGGGCGACCGCATCCTTTTCGGCAAGTACTCCGGCACCGAAATCAAGCTCGATGGTGAAGATTTCATCATCATGCGCGAAGAAGAAGTCCTGGGCATCCTGACCGGCGCCGCCAAGAAAGAATTAGCCGGATCACGCCGCTAACTGTTTCGTTGTCATCCTGAGCGAGCACCACTAAAACACGAAGGAACTGAGAAGACGGTGCGTGAGCAACGTGGTTTTCCTAGTGAACCTTCGTCGCAGGCCAGACCTGCCAATACACCGATAGGAGATTTCAGATATGGCAAAGCAGATCGTACATGGCGAGGAGTCGCGACAGGCGATTCTCCGCGGCGTCAACTTACTGGCTGACGCGGTAAAAGTCACTCTCGGCCCCAAGGGCCGCAACGTGGTCATCGAAAAGAAATTCGGTTCACCGACCATCACCAAGGACGGCGTCACCGTCGCGAAGGAAATCGAACTCAAAGACTCGCTCGAAAACATGGGCGCACAGATGGTGCGCGAAGTGGCTTCGAAGACCTCGGATGTTGCCGGCGACGGCACCACCACCGCCACCGTTCTGGCCCAGGCGATCTACCGCGAAGGCGTGAAGACCGTCGCAGCCGGCGCCAACCCGATGGCCATGAAGCGCGGCATCGAGAAGGCAATCACCGCCATCTGCGGCAGCATCGACAAGGAAGGCAACCGCGTCAAGGGCGAGCTGGACAAATTCTCCAAGCCCGTCACCGGCGACATGATCGCGCAAGTCGGCACAATTTCCGCAAACAACGACGAAACTATTGGGAACATCATTGCTCAGGCTATGAAGAAGGTGGGCAAGGATGGCGTCATCACTGTCGAGGAAGCCAAGACGCTTGAGACCCAGTTGGATGTTGTCGAAGGCATGCAGTTCGACCGCGGATACCTCTCTCCTTACTTCGTGACCGATCCCGAGCGCATGGAAGTTTCGCTCGAGAACGCGTACATCCTGATCAACGAAAAGAAAATCAGCTCGATGAAAGACCTGCTGCCCCTGCTGGAGCAGATCGCGAAGAGCGGCAAGCCGCTCCTGATCGTGGCTGAAGACGTCGAAGGCGAAGCGCTCGCTACCCTCGTCGTCAACAAGCTGCGTGGCACGTTGCAAGTCGCGGCCGTCAAGGCTCCCGGCTTCGGCGATCGCCGCAAGGCTATGCTGCAGGACATTGCCACCCTCACCGGCGGCAAGGCCATCACCGAAGACCTGGGCATCAAGCTGGAGAACGTCCAGATTGGCGACCTCGGCCAGGCCAAGAAGATCACGGTCGACAAGGACAACACCACGATCGTCGAAGGCAAAGGCAAGCACTCCGACATCGAAGGCCGGGTGAAGGAAATTCGCAGCCAGATCGACAAGACCACCAGCGACTACGACCGCGAGAAGTTGCAGGAGCGGCTGGCGAAGCTGGTTGGCGGCGTGGCTGTGATCAAAGTCGGCGCTGCGACCGAGACCGAAATGAAAGAGAAGAAGGCTCGTGTCGAAGACGCCATGCACGCAACCCGTGCGGCCGTGGAAGAAGGCATTGTCCCCGGCGGCGGCGTAGCTCTGGCCCGTTCGGTAGCCGCGCTCGACAAGCTGAAGCTTGAGGGCGATGAGCAGATCGGTGTCAACATCGTGAAGCGCGCCCTGGTTGAGCCCTTGCGTCAGATCGCCGAGAATGCCGGCGAAGAAGGCGCAATCGTTCTGGGCAAAGTCAACGATGCCAAGGACACGAACTTCGGCTACAACGCCCTGACCGGCGAGTACGAAGATCTGGTCAAGGCGGGCGTGCTCGATCCGACCAAAGTAGTGCGCACCGCACTGCAGAACGCCGGTTCGATCGCGTCGCTGATGCTGACCACCGAAGCCCTGGTAGCGGAGATCCCGGAAGAGAAAAAGGGAGCTCCAGCCGGCGGCGGACACGGCGGCGGCATGGAAGGCATGTACTAAAGACAGCTTCTAGCTTTTAGCTATTAGCTTCTAGCTTGAAACCTAAGCCCCGTTCTTTTGAGCGGGGCTTTTGCTTTTGTGCACCACGTGGCATGGGCACTGGCTGGTGTAGTGGCACGAGCTGTGTGGGGACGGGCGCCCTCGCCCGTCCAGGCCGAGCGAAGCTCGGCAGGCCTTTGGCTCACTTTTCGTACAGCATTCTCTGTAGCGCGGATTTGCCCAACGACTCGCCGAAATTGCTCGTCTTTTTCTTCGCAGTCGCGTATCTGACACAAAACGTGAGGGCTTCAGGCATGGCCCTTCCCTTGCTCTAGAGATAGCGAGACCCAAGGAGGAAATCATGCCCAACATTCATATTGATAACGTAGGCGATATGGCTGTGGTGGAGTGTGAAGGCAGATTTGTTCGCAGCGAAGATGCGTTCAAATTGCGAGATGCAGTCACGTCGCGAAGCAATGCCCGCACCGTCATCGTCGATCTTACCGAGATGTATGCCATCGGCGGCGGCGCGATTGGAATGCTGGTTTTTCTGCAGCGCTGGGCACAGGATCACGACATCCGGTTCAAGCTGTTCAATCCCTCGAGAGCGGTACGCGAAAAGCTGGAGCACACAAACTCCATGTCAGAGTTCAAGATTGCATCGCTCGATGAAATGATGGCGCTGCTAGGCAGCGCCGATCCCCGCTACGCGCTGGCTTCGTAGCAAGACGGTCCTGTGGGGTGGTCTCTGGCCAAACGCTGCGATGAACCGCCCCGCAGGATCGCAAAATGCTAAATCGGCCGTCGTTCGCGCAATTCTTTCAGGGTCGGCGCTAACAGGCTCCAGGCTTCGCGGTAGGATTCGAAGCGGGAGCCTTTTTTGCTGCCGTGGGGATCTAACCACAGATTGAATAGGCCCACTCAAGCCAAAACCGGGCTTGAATGGGCCACCCGCCTAACTTCTCGATCTCGGTCTTGAACTGCTTGGGAAAGCACTCTGCCTGCATCGCGTTAAATAGTTCCTCGACCTTGTCGATCAAGGAATCAAGATCCTTCTTGCAGCGATCTAAATTCGACGGCATCGTGGCCTCACGACGGACTAACCAGAGAAATAGCACGGCGGGTGGCCCACTCAAGCCCGGTTTTGGCTTGAGTGGGGATGTTCACACGTCACAGACTTGGGCCAACGATCAAACTAGATTGTCCTCATGCCATGGGGACTGACGCGCTTTCACGACAGCGGGCAGAGTCATTTCGTCACTTTCTGCTGCTACCATCGCCGCCGGTTATTTATCACGGACGAAAGACGACGAATCTTCGAGTCAGCTTTGGAGCGGGCGCGGCGGGTTTACAGACTTCAGGTTTACGGGTATGTGGTGATGCCGGAGCATGTCCATCTCCTGCTCAGCGAACCGCGACTGGGAACTGCCCCACTCAAGCCAAAAGCGGGCTTGAATGGGCCACCCGTCGGGCTTGGCGAACCACAACAGGATACTTTGGCCGATGCGCTGAAGTCGTTGAAGCAAGGAGTGTCGCGGCGTTTGATTGGCGATGCGGAGCATTTCTGGCAAAAGAGGTACTACGATTTCAACATTCGCAATTACGCGCAGTTTGTGGAGAAGCTTCGCTATATTCATCGAAATCCAGTGAAGGCTGGGTTGTGCGAACGTCCGGAGGACTGGGAGTGGAGCAGTTTTCGCCACTACGCAACCGGCTGTGAGGGACGGGTCGAGATCGAGTCGGAATGGACGGCTCGAAAACGCGAACGAGCGGCGGGAAGACTTTGTCCAGCGGTAGAACTGCCCCACTCAAGCCAAAAGCGGGCTTGAGTGGGCCACCCGTCCCCTTCTATCTGATTCGCGACTGCTTCAGATAGTCGTCGTAGGAGTGGCGGGCCCATCCGGCGTAGTGGGGATTGGCGCGGTAGGCGTCGACGAGGCCGGGCAGGAAGCGGAGATTGCCGGGGCCCTTGTTTTCGGGGCGTTGCTGGGGCTCGATGTCGAGGTGAATGCCGTCGAAGCGGTCCGGCTGGTGCTGGTTGAACTGAATGATCTGGCGGACGTGATCGAGCAACTTGTCGAGATGCTTGCCGCCTTCGTCGGCGTTTTCGCTGGAGAGCAGGGCCTCGGCCCGGATGTTGGAACGATGGAGCACGGCGATGAGGCGAGCCAGGTGATTGTCGTCCGATGCGGTGTTGCGGGTGGAGACCGAGACGTAGACTTCGTTGATGCCCTGGGACTGGCAGAAATCGCGAAGGGCTTCGGCGGCGCGCGGAGCTTCCAGAACCGATTGGCTTTTCCAGACCCAGAGGCCGTGAACTTCGGCGGCGGATGCCCAAGTGGTGGCGGAGAGAAGTGCGCAGAAGATCAAGAGC
This sequence comes from Terriglobia bacterium, assembly GCA_963812465.1. GTDB lineage: Bacteria > Acidobacteriota > Terriglobia > Terriglobales > Acidobacteriaceae > JAIQFF01. The sequence goes on along the minus strand of CAWEVE010000016.1, from coordinate 52,879 downwards.
GAGGCGGCCTTTAGGCGCATGCCGACAATTAGAGGACATTGGTCGAGTTAAGGCAACTGAGTTTACAAAGTAGGGGTCCGTGGCAGGACACAAGGTCCCTCGACTTCGCTCGGGATGACAAGATCGTTGATGGCTGGGCTGCCTAGCGTTGCTCGGGTCAACTTGCTCTCTAACTTCTTGCCGATTGCGGGTTTCGCGGGCGAGGGCGCCCGCGCCACACCAGCTACAGCGGAGACAGTTCGTCTCTCGCCTTCTTTTGTCTTCTTTCTTTCTCGGGGGCGAAGCGGGATTCCAGGAATCTTCTGGCCAGGTGTTGACCGCCGATGCCAAATGCGATGGCCAGGCCTAACATCACGGCTCCCATGACGATCGCGAAAGCCAGAAGCATGGTGGAGTCGGCCAGGCCCAGTTCCTCGAAGACGGCCGACGCGGTGAAGATAGTGATCAGTACCCGGGCCGCGGAACTCAGCAGGCGCGGCGACGGCATGTCGGTGTTGACCGCCCAGAGAAGCGCGGCGCGGGAGAAGAAGCTGGCGGCGAGCAATCCGAAGAACAGGAAGAACAGGGCGACGATCAGGCGCGGCAGGAAAATGAAAAAGCGGGTTACATATTCCTGCATGCCCAGGATGCCCAGCGCGCTGATGCCCAGCAGAACGAATCCGAGCCAGGCCACCCAGAAGGCGAAGCGGCTGACCAGTTCGGTGGAGGACGGCAGGCGGCCTTGTTGAGCAGTTGAGCGGCGCCGGCGCCCTCGGAAAGCTTGTCGAACTTTATCAGGCGCAGAATGCTGCGCAGGATCCATTTGACCAGGTAGGCGATCAACCAGCCCACCAGCACGACGATCAGCATCACCATGAGGCGAGGCAGGAAGCGCGCGAATTCGCGGATCAATTCCTGCGTGGCCTGAGTCAATTCGTTCACAATCATTTCCCGCATCGTGACCTCACTTCCTTCCGTTCCATAGTTCGACCAGGGACGGTTTCAGACGTTCGCACGTCAGGCAAAAGTTTTCCACGTTCTGCTCCATTTCCTCGCCGGAGGAATCGCGGTTCTCGACCAGGAAACGTGAATGCCCTTCCGCGATAAAGCGGGGCCAGGGCCTGGACGATGTGGTCGCGGCTGATGACCGATTTGTGATACGAAGCGGCGAATTCGTAGACGGTGCGAGCCCAGAGTTCGTCGCCGTAGGAAAAATCGTCTTCGGCGAGCGTGGCGATTCGTTGCAGCTCGGAGAGCGTTGGGCGGAGAAAGAATCTGATTGAGCACCGGCTCCAGTTCGGCGACGCCGGAGTGAAACATTCCCAGCAGGCGCTTGCGGTTGATGCGCAGCGGCTCGAGAGTTACTTCCTCGCCGGGGTTCAGCGTGGGGATGGTCTGCGAATCGTGTGTTGGTGCTCCAAAGCGCAAAATTGGGTTCGAGCGACCAGAACAACGCGCCCACGGTTTGCCGCATGGCGGCGACCAGGTCGGCGGAACGCGCGTCCAGGTGGGGTTTGACGCCGAGGAATGTCTGGGCCAGGCGGAAGCCTCCGGTGATGGCGGAGATGGTGAGGGAGATTTCGGTGCCGGTGCGGCCGGCTTCGTGGGTCCAGATTTCCTGGCCGAGAAAGTGATTGCCGAGCGGGCCGGAGAAGGCGAATTCCGAGGCATAGGGTTCCTTGACCCGCTTGCCGTAGAAGGCGCGGGTCATGGGATAGACCAGGTTGCGCATCAGCAGGCCGTCGAATTTGTGGCGGCGGTAGAGCGGGGTGACGAAATCGTAAGTTCCCTGGTAGACCGGGCGCAGCAGGCGCTCGATCCAGTCGGGCTCGATGGTGGTGGATTCGGGCGAGACCACGGCGCAGGCGGAGGCGCGCAGCAGTTCGGCGGAGGCCAGGATGGTGCGCAGCGCCGTGCCGGTCGATGGTTCTCCGGGATATTCGGCGCTGATGCTGTGCAGGGTACGCAGAGCCTGAAGGTCAGAAGAGACCTGGAGCGTCGTTGATCGAGGCGCCGCGAACCAGGTCCGGAGTCTGATCGCGCGAGCCGCCATCGGCGTTGACGATCACAGCGCGCTCGCGCGGGAAATACTTCAACAGTCCGGCACGGATGGTTTGCACGACATGGCCGATGGTCGCGGCATTGTTGTAAGTAGGCACGCCGACGAGGATGTCCGCCTCGCCGACGTTGATCAGCTGGCGAAGAAACTCATCGGTCAGAATGCTTTCCTCGGCCAAATCTTCGCCTCGCTACGATGACTTCAGAGTACCAGTTTTCAGATCTCAGTTCTCAGTTCCCAGTTATCAAATCTTGCGCAGGCGGAACCAGTAGAACTGATAAGGACCCAGGGTTAACAGGTAGGGCAAGTCTCCTACCCGGGGAAAAATGTTTCTGCCGAACATCTCGATCAGGATGTTGCCCTTGAAGCGGCGAGATCGAGTTCCACTGCCTGAGCGGAGTTGGAAAGATTGTTCACCACCAGGATGGACTCTTTTTCCAGCTGGCGCACGTAGGCCAGAATCCGGTGATTTGCGGGATAGAGAAATTCAATAGATCCGCGGCCGAATACCGGAGTGGACTTTCGCACCTTGATGATGCGCTTCATCCAGGAAAGCAGCGAGTGGTCGAAGCGCTTCTGCGATTGAACGTTGACCGCCTGGTAGCCATAGACCGGATTGAGCATGAGCGGCGAGTACAGGCTTTCCGGATCGGCGGTGGAGAAGCCGCCGTTCCAGCCGCCATCCCACTGCATGGGAGTGCGGACGCCGTTGCGATCGCCGAGGTAAATATTGTCGCCCATACCGATTTCGTCGCCGTAATAAATGATCGGGGTGCCGGGGAGCGACATGAGCATTCCGTTCATCAGTTCGATGCGGCGGCGGTCGTTGTCCAGCAGCGGCGCCAGGCGGCGGCGGATGCCGACGTTGATCCGCATGTGCCGGTCGCGGGCGTACTGGTCGTACATGTAGTCCCGCTCCATGTCGGTGACCATCTCGAGAGTGAGCTCGTCGTGGTTGCGCAGGAACAGGCACCATTGGCAGGGCGGTGGAATCTGCGGAGTCTGCTTGAGAATTTCGGTGATCGGCTTGCGGTCTTCCAGCTTCAGCCCCATGAACATTCTGGGCATCAGCGGAAAATGGAATGCCATGTGAAATTCGTCGCCATCGCCGAAGTAGGCGCGCAAGTCGGCGGGCCACTGATTGGCCTCGGCCAGCAGCATTTTGCCGGGATAATATTTGTCCAGCTTGGCGCGAAGTTCTTTGAGGACGGCGTGAGTCTCGGGCAGATTCTCGCAGGACGTCCTTCGCGCTCCACAAGGTACGGGACCGCGTCCAGGCGGAATCCGTCCACGCCCAGCTCCACCCAGAACTGCATCACCTTCCACATTTCTTCGCGGACGGCGGGATTGTCGTAGTTGAGATCGGGCTGGTGGCTGAAGAAGCGATGCCAGTAATAGGCCTTGGAGACCGGATCCCAGGCCCAGTTGGAGAGTTCGGTGTCCACGAAAATGATGCGGACTCCCTTGATACTTGGTGTCGGTATCGCTCCAGACGTACCAGTCGCGGCGCGGGTTGTCGCGCGAACTTCGCGACTCCTGAAACCAGGGATGCTGATCGGAGGTGTGGTTGAGCACCATTTCGACGATCACACGGATGCCGCGCTCATGGGCGGCCTGGAGAAAGAGCTTGAAGTCGTCGAGATTGCCGTAGTTGGGATGGACGGAGGTGTAGTCGGCGATGTCGTAGCCGTCGTCGCGCAGCGGCGAGGGGAAGAACGGCATCAGCCAGACGGCGTTCACTCCCAATTCCTGCAGGTAATCGAGTTTCTGGGCCAGGCCACGGAAATCGCCGATGCCGTCGCCGTTGGTGTCAAAAAAAGTGCGGACGTGGACCTGGTAGATGATCGGCGTCCTTGTACCAGAGCATCGTCCTGAGGCGATGGCAAGTTCCCTTCTCCTCGTTTACCGCTTTCAGGAAACCGATTCTTCAGACAAAATAGTCGACGCCGTTTTCGGTCCGCACCCGCCGCCGAATGCAAAAAATGTGGGCCGGCAAGCGCTGCGGATTGAGTTCGACGTAATTTCGCGGCCCTCGCCAGACGTAGCGGGCGTCGGTCAGCAGATCGTGCATCTGATAGGGCTGGCGCGGGTCGAGGTGGAACACCGTCCAGCGGCAGATCGACCCACGCCGACTGCGTGCGATACGGATCCAGATTCACCACCACGACGATGATGTTCAGCAGGTCGTCCGTCATCTTGCTGTACACGATGATCTGGTCGTTGTCTGCGGGATGAAACTGCAGGCTCCAGTCGCCATGCAGGGCCAGGTTTTCGCGGCGTATCTGGTTCACCTTCGCGATCAATTGGGCCAGGCTGTCGGGACTTTCCAGGTCCCAGTTGCGAATCTGATATTTCTCCGAGTCAAGATATTCTTCGCTGCCCGGCACGAACCGCGCGGTTTTCGCAGAGCTCAAAAGCGGGCCCGTAAATTCCATAATTTGCGCCCAGCGTTGCCGCCAGAACCAGGCGGATCATGAAAGCCGGGCGCCCGCCGTGCTGCAGAAAATCCGTGAGAATGTCGGGCGTATTGGGCCACAGATTGCCGTGAAAGTATTCGCGGACATCAGTTTGCGTAAGTTCGTTAAAGTAATTCAGTGAGCTCCGGCTTGGTATTGCGCCAGGCAAAATAAGTGTAGGACTGGGTGAAGCCGAGCTTGGCCAATTCGTACATCACCTTGGGGCGAGTGAAAGCCTCGGCGAGAAACAGCACGTCGGGATAGCGGCTCTTGATGTCGGTGATCAGCCACTCCCAGAAGTCGAAGGGCTTGGTGTGGGGATTGTCGACGCGGAAGATGCGCACGCCCTGTTCGATCCAGTACAGCACGACGCTTCGCAGCTCTTCCCACAGCGCCTGGCTTTGCTCGGTCTCAAAGTCGAAGCGGATAAATGTCCTGGTACTTCTTGGGCGGGTTCTCCGCATATTGCACGCGTGCCGTCGGGACGCGCTGCGGAACCAATCCTTATGAGTCTTTCACGTAAGGATGATCGGGCGCGCACTGGTAGGCGAGGTCGAGAGCGACTTCCAGTCCCAACTGCTTTGCCCGCGCCAGCAGCTGCTTGAAATCTTCGAGCGCGCCCAACTGCGGATGAATGGCCTTGTGCCCGCCTTCGCGTGCTCCGATCGCCCAGGGGCTGCCCAGGTCATCGGGCGCGGCTTTTTCGATATTGTTTTTGCCCTTGCGATTCACCCGGCCGATGGGGTGAATGGGAGGAAGGTAGATAACGTCAAATCCCATCCCGGCCACGTAGTCCAGTCGCTTGGCGGCAGTCCTGCAGAGTTCCGTGACGGTCCGGGAAGGCTCGAACTGGAGCGCGGAAACATCTCATACCAGGCGCTGAAGCGGGCCTTTTCGCGATCCACTACGACCGCCAGTTCCCTGCCGTATGTGGTTGCCCGTGCGGCGATCGGCGTGGCGGATCATCGAGGCTTGTCAACTCGGGACTGGATGCCATCTTTACCGCTGCGGGCATGTCTTGTGCAGCCAGCTTTCTGATCTCTTCGGCTCGAGTGGCGAGGACACCTCGGTCCTTCCGGCTGACACGCAAAGCCGCGGCCTCGATCAGTTGCACTCCAATCAGGATATCGACGGAGAGGTCCTGCGCCGCCGCGAACTTTTTCACCAGATCGCCGCGTCCAGGACTGAAAGCGATCCGTCCAAGCCTGCAAGGTGTAGAGATGCCGGCCCTCGGCGGTGACCCGGAACTCGCCCTGCCAACGGTCATTCTCCAGAGCTGCATGGGGACTTCCTCCCACTCGGCTGGGAGGCAGGGCGATGGCGCAGGACGGCGTACAGAACCTCGTGGCCGTCGGCGAAGATGTCAGCCGTGACTTCGACGCGCTCGCCAATGGTGCGCTTGATGGGGAAACGGCCGCAATCGACTTCGGGCCGAACATTTTCAATGACCACTCTCTTGGGAGACGCAGGCTTGATGAGCTCGTTTTCACTGCCCGCCATTTGTCCGCTATTCACCGCCAGTACCGGCCTCCCAGAGTTCAGTGTTCGAGCCATTTCACGATAGACAGGTTCAGACCGGAGACACGTTCAGGGGCGCGCCGACGGTGAAAACTATTGATTTATTTGGCCTATTTTGAAATTTATCACAGGCAGTGGCGGAGCGTACGGCAGCCGACAATCGCTTGGACATGGTGACTCAGATGAGATAACCGGCCTCAGGGCGGCGAAAGGACGCGGCTTCATCGCAAATAGATTGCGGCCTCGAACGCGGAGAGCGACACTTCGGAATTTGCGCCTGCGGTCAGCACCTTCGCCGGTCCCGACCCGGAAGTGCCGCCATAGGCCGCGTCACCAGTCCAGAGAGCCAGGCGCCAGGCTTGAGTCTCCGCAGTGACGGGAATGCTTTGCGCCATTTTTGGAGAAGTTACAGACGATCAGGGCGGCGCTGCCCGATGGGTCTGATCTTCTGCATCACGAGAAACTTTGCCTTCTCGTCAAACCGGATCTGGTCAGATCCTTGCGGCAGTTTCCCAGGCTGGGGTGTTGCTTTCGCAGGGCGATCAGATCGCGGTAAAGACGCAAGATCTCTGGCATGAGGAGGAAGCTCGGGTCGCGACCAGTCCAGCTTGCATCGTTCGAAAGTGCTCGGGGCTTGCGGATCAGCGAAATCACTCTCGGAGTAGTGGGCGCCCAATTCCCTCTTGCGCCCTTCACGCACGGCGTTGACCAGATCAGGATTCTCGAAGCTGGTGAAGAACAGGAAAGGCGCGGTCTCGCCATATTCCTCTCCCATGAAAAGCATGGGCAGGAAGGGCGAACACAAAGTGAGCGCCGCGGCGAGTTTCTGCGCTTCCGAGGAAACCAGGCTGGAGAGGCGTTTGCCCCGGCTGGTATTGGCGACCTGATCGTGATTCTGAATGAAGCCGACGAACTGCTCTCCCGGCCGATCCTTGGAAGAGCTGCCGTAGTGACGCCGCCGGTATTGCGAGTACTTCCGGTCAAAAACGAATCCTTCGCGGATGGATTTAGCCAGATCGGCCAGCGCGCCGAAATCCATCAGGAAGCCTTCCCGCTCTCCGGTAAGCAGCGCGTAGAGAGCGTGGTGGAAGTCGTCGTGCCACTGCGCGTCCAGAGCATAGCCGCCGACGGAGCGAGGATTGATGATGCGGACATCTTCGAGATCGCTCTCGGCGATGATCCAGGCCTGGCGCTTGAGCCGCAGCGCCTGTTTCTGAAATGCTTCCGACAATTCGTCGAGTATGTGATGAGCGCTGAAATCGTAAATGCCGTGAATGGCGTCAAGGCGAAGCGCATCCACGTGATATTCGGTCAGCCAGTACAAGGCGTTGTCGATGACCCAGCGGCGGACGCCATCGCTCTCGGGCCCATCAAAGTTGATGGCCTTGCCCCAGGGCGTGTGATAAGCGTCGGTGAAGCAGGGAGCAAACTCGGGAAGATAATTCCCTTCCGGACCGAGGTGGTTGTAAACCACGTCCATCACCACCGCGAGTCCGTGCAGCATGGCAGGCATCGACAAGTTTCTTCAGGCCGGTGGGGCCGCCGTAGGAAGATTGTGGAGGGTACAGGCTGGCGCCGTCGTATCCCCAGTTGCGATTTCCGGGAAACTCCGCGACCGGCATGATCTCAACTGCGGTGATACCGAGATCGCGAAGATACGGAAGCCGCGGAATGACGCTCTCAAATGTGCCCTCGGGCGTGAAGGTGCCGGTGTGGAGTTCGTAGATGATGAAGTCTTTCAGCGGAATGCCGGACCAGCCTTGATCGGACCAGCGGAAAGAGTCGGGATCGAGGACGCGAGAAGGACCGTTTACGCCGCGGGGTTGCCAGCGCGAAACCGGATCGGGGCGCTCGCGTTCGCCATCGAGAACATAGAAATATTCGGAGCCGGCGCCGGTATTTGGAACCGTGGCCACAAATTCCGATTCCGCAGTGCGGGTCATGGAAATGGTTTTAGGGTTTTCTCCCAGAATGCGAACTGCCAGATTCGTAAGGTTTGGCGCCCAGACCCGAAACTCGACAGCGCCGTCAGCGCGCAGGTTTGCGCCGAATCGAAGCTGCCATGCGCCTTCGGTTCAGGCTATCCGGCATCCGCTTGGCCGTCCTTCTTTCCATCTGTACGATCAGGAGTGCGATGGGGAGGTGCGAAAAGGCCTGGGACACGGGCAAGACGAGATCTGCCGTCCGCGCCAACCGCAGAGACCGTCTGCCCGGTGAACACTTCTCGATACAGCGCCTGCGGGAAGCTGCTTGCGGAGGACGATCTCGGTATCACCCCAGGCTTCCTCGCCGATCGGAAGGCGGATTTGGGCGTCGAGCTGACCGAAGAAACGTCCGGCCAGCACCAGGACGGTGGTTCCCCGGAGTGAGCGGGCGAATGCGATTACATGCTTGTGCTTGCTTCCCACTGCGCGCAATGGCAGGTAACTGCCCTTGGCGAACAACTCGCGGTGATCTCTGCGGAACCGCAGCGCCGCAGCGCGTGACATAAAGCTTCAGGCTGCCATCGCTGGGCTCGGCGACGAGACGATCGACGAGAGCGGCGGGATTCTCTGACTCGGCGGCACGCAGACGAGCCAGCAAGAGTTTGCAGCCGATCGTAGTTCACCGGCCGGCGATTGTCCGGGTCGGCAAGACTGAAGTTCCAGATCTCCGCTGCCCTGATAAAAATCGGGCAGGCCGGGCGAGGCGATCTTCAGCAAGGTCTGGGAAAGCGAGTTGAAGATTCCGGCTCTGGCGATCTTCGCCTGGAACGGCGCGAAATCATCGAGGAAAGGCTTTGCCCGACGGAGCGATCGAGGATGGCGTCGAGAAAACTGTGAAAGGCGGTTTCATACTCCGCATTCGGATTGATCCAACTGGTATTGACCTTCGCCTCGCGCAGAGCCTTTTCCATGTAGCTGTGAATTCTGCCGACGAATTCCGCGATACTCCTCGCTGTTCATCGGATCCAGCGGCCACGCGCCCACCAGGGTTTGATAGAGAAAGTATTCCTCGTTCGCGCTGGGAACGGCTTCGCCATTGACCAGGATCTTCTTGTCCTGGTTCAAGCGCTGCCAGGCGCGGATGGCGCGGTACCATTCCGCGGGGATTTCGGAAAGCACATTGATGCGCGCCCGGACGTCTTCGCTTCGCTTGGTGTCGTGCGTGGAACTGGCCAGCATGGCGTTGCGCCAGGAAGTGCGGCGAGCCGCATTCTTCCCGTGGAAGTAGGCCAGTGCGACTCCGAAGGTTTCGGGAGAGCCTCCGACCTCGTTCAGCGAAAGCAGGGGGCAGTAGCGATAGAAGGCGGTGTCTTCCAGACCTTTCGCCATCACCGGGCCGGTGAGTTGCTGGAAGCGCATGACGAACAGCCGGCGCTCGGCGCGTCTCGGCTTCGCCGATGCTGTCCGGATCTTTGAGCAGGAGCAGATCCTGGATGAAATCGAAGACTGATGCGCTGGTCGCCGGATTGCGGCGCTTTGCAGTCTTGATGGCGGCTGCGGATGTAGCGCTCGTCCTGTTCGTCGGGATGTTGCGTGTCGATGCGGATGTAAGTTCGGTATACCGGAAAACAGGCAATGACTTCGCGCAACGCATCGCGCAGGCTTTCCAGGGTAAAGTCGCGAGAGCGGCGATGCTGCTCGGAAATACGGTCCAGGCGGCGGGAGAGCACGTTCAATTCGCTGGACATCGAGACTTGCATGACCAGGCGTTTGCTCTCGTAGATGAGGTCGGCATAGCTTTGCGACCATCCGGTGAACTGGCGGTAAAGGCGCTGGAAGACCCGCTTCCGCGAGCCATCCACGAACAGCCCGTTGAGCAGATTCAGGAACCCATAGCCGGTGGTCCCCTCGATGGCCCATCCCGGACGCAAGTCCTCGTTCTTCACCAGAATCTTTTCCGCGGCCACGTAGAGGCGCCGGCGATTGCCGTTGCCGCTGGCGGTCGCGGCACCGTCTCCCGGAAGCGGGGCCTGCGCCTGCAGATCCTCGAAATACTTGAGCGGGATCGAACAATCCGTCGGGATGGTCAACGCGAATTCCGGAAACCAGGCCTTTTTGGATCAGGGCGAATGGGATGCGGTGAACGGTGGCGAATACTTCAGGATTCTCCACGCGGATGGCGGCCAGATCGTTGATATCGAAAAAACGGCGGTAGTTGATTTCATCGGACGCGACCCGCCAGAAGCTCAGTCGATAAGCCTGATCGTCGAGCAGCTTTTCCAGTTGATCGAAACTGTGCGGATCGCCTTTGCTGCCATTGATCGCGGTCGAGCACTTCGTTGAGCGCGGCTCTAGTGACTGTCGCTGCCCTCCACCAGGGCGCCAAGCCGGCGCTTGATAACTTCCTTCTCGCGCTGGCGCTCCCTCACCTTGGCCAGATCGGTTTCTTCCCGCAGCGGCAGGTGAGAAATAGCGCGGTGAGTATGCTCTCCAGTTCCAGCAGGTGGTCGTCTGCTGCCGGGAGTTGTTCCTTCACTCTTTGCAGAACTCGTTCCAGAAGCAACGCCCAGGAGCGCGGGGCCAGCGGATAGAGAGTGCCCTGAGAGTCCAGGGCAAAAGATTCCTGCGTCGTATACCGCTCGGATCAACTGGCTCTCCAACACCAGGCCGAACTGGTCGGGCAGAAAAGGCAGCAAAACCTTGTTGGCCAGTTCTGCCTTGGGAGGGTTCCAGTCGATATCGAAATAAGCGGAGTAGTCCGAGCTGGGTCCATTTTCGAGGACATCCCACCACCAGAGATTCGAAGGATGGGTGATGCACATGTGGTTGGGAACGACGTCGACGACCAGTCCCATGGCGCGCTGCTTCAGCCGTTCGGCAAACGCGGTGAACTCTTCTTCAGAGCCGATTTCGGGATTGAAGCGGGTGTGGTCGGTGACGTCGTAGCCGTGCAGGCTGCCGGGATGCGCCATCAAAAAGGGAGAGGTGTAGCAGTCTGTAATTCCCAGATCGTGCAGATAATCCACGACCGAGGCAGCCTGGCGAAAAGTGAACGCCAAATTCAACTGGAGACGATAAGTCGCGCAAGGGACATACGCCGGTTCTCCTGGAGCTCGGTTCTTCAATGCCGTGCCCTCGGTTGTGCTCAGATGCTTGGATCGGGTGGAGCGTCGTCTGGCCGGATGCTGTAGGGTTAGTCGCGCGACTCGCACCGCTTGCTGGTAACCTATCTTAACTTAGGAACATCCCAGGGAGACTTGATGGAACGTTATATCTGTATTCATGCGCACTTTTACCAGCCGCCGCGAGAAAATGCCTGGCTGGAGGCGGTGGAACTACAGGACTCCGCCTATCCCTATCACGATTGGAACGAACGGGTGACAGCGGAATGTTACGCGCCCAACAGCGCCTCGCGGATTCTGGATGGCGACGGGCGCATTTTGCAGATCGTCAATAACTATTCCAAGATCAGTTTCAATTTTGGTCCCACGCTGCTTTCCTGGATGGAGCAGAAGAGTCCCGCCGTTTACCAGGCGATCCTGGCGGCCGATCGCGAGAGCCAGCGGCTTTTCTCCGGCCACGGCTCGGCGGTGGCGCAAGCGTACAACCACATGATTCTTCCGCTGGCCAACCGGCAGGACAAGTACACGCAAATTCTATGGGGGATTCGAGATTTTGAAAGCCGGTTTGGCCGGCATCCGGAAGGAATGTGGTTGCCGGAGACCGCGGTGGACTTGCAGACTCTGGAAGTTCTGGCCGAACTGGGAATCAAGTTCACGATTCTTTCTCCTTACCAGGCAGGCCGGGTGCGACCGCTCGGTGGGCGGGCCTGGCGGAAAGTGGACGGAGGCAGAATCGATCCCTCGATGGCCTATGCGGTCCGGGTTGCATCCGGAGCAACCATGAATGTGTTTTTCTACGATGGACCGATCTCTCGCGCCATCGCTTTTGAGGATCTGCTGGCCGACGGCAAGCGCTTTTCCGACCGGCTGCTGGGCGCGTTCTCCGATGCACGCACCTGGCCCCAACTGGTTCACATTGCCACGGACGGCGAGACTTACGGACATCATCGCGCGTACGGCGATATGGCATTGGCCTTCGCTCTGAACTACATCGAGTCCAGCAAACTGGCGCGGCTTACCAACTACGCCGAATATCTGGAGAAGCATCCGCCGACCCAGGAAGCCAAGGTCATCGGCAACAGTTCGTGGAGCTGCGTGCACGGCGTGGAACGCTGGAGGAGCGATTGCGGTTGCAACTCCGGAGGCCATTCCGGATGGAACCAGCAATGGCGGGCGCCGCTGCGGCAGGCCTTCGACTGGTTGCGCGAAACCGTGGCTCCGCGCTATGAAACCGAAGCCAGAAAACTCTTCGAGCATCCCTGGGAAACGCGGGACGCTTACATCGATGTGGTGCTCAACCGTTCGCGCGAGAACGTAGTGAGCTTCATGAACGGGCAGGCGAAGCGAGAGCTTTCCCACGAGGAGATCGTGAACGGCCTGAAGCTGCTCGAATTGCAGCGCTATCTGATGCTGATGTACACCAGCTGCGGATGGTTTTTTGACGACCTTTCCGGAATTGAAACGGTCCAGGTAATTCAGTACGCGGGGCGGGCGCTGCAACTGGCGGGACAGTTGTTCCCTGATGATTTTGCCACGCCCTTCCTCGACCTGCTGGCCCAGGCCAGGAGCAACCTTCCGGAACAGGGCGATGGGCGATCCATATACGAGCGCTATGTTCAACCCGCGATGGTGGATCTGGAAAAAGTTGGCGCTCACTACGCGGTCAGTTCCCTGTTCGAAGAATACGGACAAAACACGCGCATCTATTGCTATGACGTCGAGCGGATGGAATACCGGTCCTCGCGTCAAGGGAAACTGCGGGTGGTATTGGGACAGGCCAATGTAGTATCGGAAATCACGTGGGAGTCGGACCAGATCACCTTCGGCGTGCTGCATCTTGCGGACCACAGCGTGATCGGCGGAGTGCGACAATTTCAGGGAGAGGAATGCCTATCGAGTCCTCGATCAGGAAGTTGAAAAAGCCGTCGGCAGCGGAGACCTGGCGGAACTGGTCCGGCTGGTCGAGAAAAATTTCGGCTCCAGTACGTACACCCTGCGATCCCTCTTCCGTGACGAGCAGAGAAAAATACTTGGCCTCATTCTGGAAGAAGCGACCAACGAGGCTCGCGCTCTGTACCGCAATTTTCACGACGAACATGCCCACCTGATTCGCTTTGTTACCGACCTGGGAGTGCCGTTGCCCAGGCGATTTCGGCTGGCGGTGGATTTCACCTTGAATTCAGAGCTGCTCGACGCGTTCTCGGCGGATGAAGTGGACTTGAACAAGTCGAGAGCAATCCTCGAGGAGATTCAGCGAACCGGAGTCAAGCCCGACGCCGTCACCCTGGAATTTGCCCTGCGCCGAACCATCGAGCGCCTGTTCGCGCGATTTGTGGCCAATCCCATGGAGCCGGGTTTGCTGCAACGCCTGGAGCAAACGATTGACCTGGTTCTCAGTCTGCCCTTCGAAGTCCGTCTGTGGGAGGCGCAAAACACCTATTACAGCCTGATGCGAGACTATGCCGGCCAGGTTCAGGAGCGCGCCGAGCATGGAGATGCTGAAGCACAGGCGTGGCTGGAAGGATTCGCCAGGCTGGGTGAAAAGCTGAAGGTGAGATTCCAACTCAAGTCGGCGCCGAGGCTGCTTAACACGAACCCACGGACGGCTTTTACTGGAGACTGACTCAGGGAGAATGACATGAGCGATGTCCATCCTCCGCGTCGTCCAGCCCAGCGCCGCCGTCTACGGCGGCCCGATGGGCGGTTGTGTGACGCCCACGCCTGGCTACCGAAGCCGTTGTCATTCCGTAGCGCGGCATTGTCGCGCACGGAATCTGTTGTTGTGCGAATGGCAGACCCGTATGTTCTTCGCGCGGCAAGACGGCTCGGCATGACAACAACATTACGACGTATTTCGACAAGCTGCACCATGCTGCAGTGGCTCTCGCCTCGCATCCGACGTACAATCGGCTGCCTTGCGAGTATCGGATAGACAGGAAACCTAAACGCCCAAAGAGTTGTTAAACTCGCACGAAAAGGGAGTGAAGAGCATGTCGCAAGCGGCAACAGAGGTTGAGACAGAGCAAATCGGGCGGCCTGGCGATCCCTGCGCGATGGTCATTTTCGGCGCTGCCGGCGATCTTACCCAGCGCAAGTTGATTCCCTCCCTTTATAACCTGGCGAAATATCACCTGCTGTCTCGCGACTTTGCGGTCATCGGCATTGCGCGGAATCCGATGTCCACTGACGAATTTCGCGCCAAGCTGGCGCAGGATCTCAAGGAATTCCTGGGCGGCCCGATCGATCCCGAGTTGCAGAAGTGGTTTGAGCAGCGCGTGTTCTATATCACCGGCGAATTTGCGGATCAAAGCACATACCAGCATCTGAAAGAACATGCTGCAGAAAGTGGATAAGGACTTCTCCACTCATGGCAATTACTTCTTCTATCTGGCGACTGCGGCTGATTTTTTTGCGCCCATTGTTGAAAAACTCGCCGCCAACGGCCTGATGACCGAAGAGAACCATCAGTGGCGAAGAGTGATCGTAGAAAAGCCGTTTGGCCGGGACCTGGATTCGGCGAAGGCGCTGAATCAGCAGCTACTCAAGGTGGTCGATGAAAAGCAGATTTACCGCATCGATCATTACCTGGGCAAGGAGACGGTTCAGAATATCCTGGCCTTCCGCTTTGCCAACGGGATTTTCGAACCGATCTGGAACCGGCGCTACGTCGATCATGTGCAGATTTCCGTGGGCGAAACCGTGGGCGTCGAACTGCGCGGAGGATATTACGATCAGGCCGGCGCGCTGCGCGACATGGTGCCCAACCACATCATGCAGCTCATCAGCCTGACTGCCATGGAGCCGCCGATTTCCTTCCAGGCCGACGCGGTGCGCGATGAGCAGGCAAAAATATTGCACGCGGTGCAGCCTCTCAGTTTCCGAAGATGTGCTGACTCGAACGGTGCGAGGCCAATATGGCGAAGGCGAAATCGAAGGCCAGCATGTGCCTGCCTATCGTTCTGAGCCCGGAGTGCCTCCTGATTCGCGCACCGAAACTTTTGTCGCCATGAAACTGCAGGTGGACAACTGGCGGTGGGCGGGCGTGCCGTTTTACCTGCGTACGGGGAAACGAATGGCCTCTCGGGCTACCGACATTGTGATCCAGTTCAGGCGCGCGCCCTTCGTGCTCTTTCGCGATACCGAAGTGGAAAAACTCATGCCGAACCAACTGGTGCTGCATATTCAGCCGGAAGAAGGAATTGCGCTGCGCTTTGCGGCCAAAACGCCGGGTCCGGTGATGCGCCTGGGCACGGTGGACATGGATTTTGAATACGCCGACTATTTCGGCAAGCAGCCCAGCACGGGCTACGAGCGGCTGCTGCACGATTGCATGGTGGGAGACGCTACGCTTTTCCAGCGGGCGGACATGGTCGAGGCCGGGTGGAAGGTGGTGAGTCCGGTGCTGGATTTGTGGAAGGCGTTGCCGCCGCGCAATTTTCCGAATTATGCGTCGGGCACGTGGGGACCGAAGGAGTCGGATGATTTGCTCGAGCGCGATGGGCGTCACTGGCGAAATTTCGACAAGTAATGTGCCGCAGAAGACGGCGCTCGCGATAAAGCACGAGCGGGACGCTCGCGCCCACACGGGCTGAGTATTTATAATTTGAGGCGGCAACGGTTCAATCATGGGCGAGCGCATCGACGAACGGTCGCGGATTACGCCATATCGCCGGTGTGAAGCCGGCAGCCAACCGAGTTCGCTATGGGAACCGTATCGGTCGTCGGTGCGGCGCGCGCCCTCGCAGCCGCTTATTCTTCTTCCGCACACTTTGTCGGAAGTGACTGGGCCGGTCTACGGGCATGGGGAGATCGGCGACACCGACAACGATCTCACCCGGCAGCATTCCGGCGAACCCCTGGGCGAGCGCATCATCGTCACCGGCCGGGTGTTGGATAGCAACGGCCGCCCTGTGCCCCGCGCACTGATTGAGATGTGGCAGGCGAACTCCGCCGGCCGCTACGTTCATCGCAGCGACCAGCACCCCGCGCCGCTCGATCCGAATTTCACCGGAACCGGCCGCACTCTGACGGACGAGAATGGCGCATATCGCTTTGTGACCATCAAGCCGGGCCCGTATCCCTGGCTCAATCACTACAACGCGTGGCGGCCCGCGCACATTCATTTCTCAATTTTTGGCAGGGCCTTTCTTTCGCGCCTGGTCACGCAAATGTATTTTCCCGGAGATCCGCTGTTCGCCTTTGATCCGATCTATCAATCGATCCCGGATGAAAAGGCGCGGCAGCGCATGATCTCCAGATTCGATCTGGAGACGACGCAGCCGCAGTGGGCGACCGGCTACAAGTTCGATATCGTGTTGCGCGGTCCAGAGGCAACGCCTTTTGAGACCTGATATGGATATAGACCTGGTTCCGACTCCGTCGCAAACCGTTGGCCCTTTTTTTCATTTCTGCCTGACGACGGACAAGAATTGCGTTGCGCTGTATTGCCGGTCCGCAAGTGAAAGGCGAGCGCGTCTGGCTCACCATTCGCGTGGTCGATGGCAACGGCGAGGGACTGCCCGACGCCATGATCGAAATATGGCAGGCCGATTCTGAGGGTAAATACAATCATCCGGACGACTGGCAACAGAAGAAGGTTGATCCGGAGTTCCTCGGTTTCGGGCGCATGGGGACATCGGAGAGATGGAATCTGCGAATTTGAAACCATCCGGCCAGGACGCGTGCCGGGCCCGGGAAATACTCCGCAGGCGCCGCATCTGAATGTGGCGGTGTTCGCTCGCGGCATGCTCAAGCAACTCTACACGCGAATTTATTTTGCCGGCGATCCCGCGAACCTGGAAGATCCGGTTCTGGCGCTGGTGCCGGCGGAGCGCCGCGAAACTCTCATGGCGCACCCCGATTCCGCCCGCCCCGGCGGCTGGCGCTTCGACGTTCGGCTGCAGGGCGAAGATGAAACTGTCTTCTTCGACGTCTGATGCGGCGCCGTCTTTCCCAAAGTCACGAGTAGAGTGTTAATCTCTGCAATGTCTAACGCAGGATGAGGTGTGCATGGCGGGACGGCTGATCGAGAGTCTGGCAACCACTGACGCACTCGCCGAGCTTTTTTCGGACGCATCAGTGCTGCAAGCCATGCTGGATTTCGAAGTCGGGCTGGCGCGCGCGGAGGCCAAGGTTGGGCTTGTGCCCAGCGCTGCAGCGGATGCAATCGCCGCGGTAGCCAAGCCGGAACTGTTCGACGCCGCGAAGCTCGCGAAGGACGCGCTGCTGGCCGGCGCCTTGCCGATCCCGCTGGTAAAAGCGTTGACCGAAAGCGTGCGCGCGAAAGATTCCGCCGCTGCAGGATTCGTTCACTGGGGCGCGACCAGTCAGGATGTGGCCGACACCGCACTGGTCCTCCTGCTAAAGCGGGCGCGCCCTCTTCTGGAATCAGATCTCGCCCGTCTGGAAAACGCGTTTGCGGCGGCTCGCCGAGACCCACGCGAATACTGTGATGCTGGGGCGCACTCTGTTGCAAGCAGCGCCGCCGACAACGTTCGGACTCAAGGCCGCGGGCTGGCTGGGCTCGATTCGTCGCTGCAGAGTGAGGCTCACATCTGCATTTGCTGAAAGCCTGATGGTGCAATTCGGCGGCGCTACCGGCACGCTGGCATCGCTCGGCGAACACGGAACCGCAGTGGGAAGCGAGTTGGCGAAGGAACTCCAGCTTGGTTTCCCGGACGCGCCCTGGCACACGCACCGGGATCGGCTGGCGGCGTTGGTCTGCGCCTGCGGAGTTCTTGACCGGCGCGCTTGGGAAAAATGGCGCGCGACATCAGCCTGCTGATGCAAACCGAAGTCGGTGAAGTCGCCGAGCCCAGCGGCCCGGGCCGCGGCGGTTCTTCGACCATGCCGCACAAGCGCAATCCGAGCGGTTGCGTGGTCGCCCTGGCCGCCGCGAATCGCGTTCCGGGCCTGGTAGCGAGCTTTCTTTCAGGGATGGTGCAGGAGCACGAGCGTGGTGTAGGCAGCTGGCAGGCGGAGTGGCCGACGGTCGCGGCCCTGATGCAGGCCACGGGCGTGGCCGCGGCGTCCATGGCGCGAAGTGGCGGAAGGGCTTTCGGTGGATGAGGCGCGCATGCGCGCGAATATCGACGCCACCCGCGGCGTCATCTTCGCCGAACGCGCCATGATGCTGCTGGGAGAAAAACTCGGCCGCGACGTCGCGCATAAGCTGCTGGATCAGGCTACTCGCCAGAGCGTTGCACAGGGACGACATCTCGTCGAGGTGCTGAGTGAGATGCCGGAAGTCACACGTCACCTCGATCCTGCGACTTTGCAGAAGCTTGAACGTCCGGAAGAATATCTCGGCAGCGCGGACGCTTTCCGAAAGCGCCTGCTCAACCCGCAAAAAGATTCCAAGAACGAAAAGGAGTAATCACCTTGCCGTTCGCCACTGTTGATAATATTCGTCTCTTCTATCGCCTTGAAGGCAAAGCCGACCGGCCGGTGCTGATCTTGTCCCATTCGATCGGCACGGATCACGGCATGTGGGCGCCGCAGATGGACGATCTGCTGCCCATTTTCAGGTTCTGCGCTACGACACTCGCGGACACGGCGCATCCGACGCGCCCGCCGGGCGAATACTCGATTGAGCGGCTGGGGCGTGACGTGATCGGATTGGCCGATGAACTCAAGATTTCCAAATTCGCGTTTTGCGGCCTCTCGCTGGGCGGCGCCATAGGCCAGTGGCTGGCGATCAACGCTCCCGATCGGCTGACCGCCCTGGTGCTGGCCAACACTTCTCCGCATTTCGGGCCGCGCGCAAATTGGGAAACTCGCATCCGCACCGTGTCGGAAAAGGGCATGGCGGGAATTGCTGATACGGCGATGCAGCGATTTTTCTCATCCGAAAACGTGGCTCGAAGTGACGCCTATGCAAACGGGGTCAGGTCAGTATTGCTCGGCACTAATCCTGTCGGATATCTCGGGTGCTGTGCCGTTCTTCGGGACTTTGATGGTACGCAGTCGCTGGGAAATATTCGGGTCCCGACGCTGGTGATTGCGGGTAACCGCGATGTCTCCACTCCCTGGGAAGGGCACGGCGAGATCCTGGCTAAGGAAATTCCTGGCGCTCAGGTTCTGCGATTGGACGCGGCGCACCTATCGAACCTGGAATGTCCGCGGTCTTTTACCGCGGCGCTGCTCGATTTTCTGCTGCCAGAGGCTAAATCGGTTGTGGATCCGCTGGAGGAAGGGTTTACCGTGCGCCGCGCGGTGCTGGGCGATGCGCACGTCGATCGGTCCATGGCGACGGCCACCGATTTCACGCGCGATTTCCAGGATATGATCACGCGCTATGCCTGGGGAACGATCTGGACGCGGCCGGGCTTGAACCGGCGCACGCGGCGACTGCTGACCCTTGCCATCTCTGCCGCCCTGGGACGCTGGGAGGAGTTTGGCCTGCACGTTCGCACCGGCTTGAGGCATGAACTCGAGCCTTGCGATCTGAAGGAAACGCTCCTGCAGACGGCGATCTATGCCGGAGTTCCCGCAGCCAACACGGGATTTCACATCGCCAGCGAAGAGATTGAGAAGTTGAAGAGCAGCTAGCGTGCGGCGATCAATTCAAGAAAACGCGTGCTTTGGACTTGCGAACTATAATGTGCGTTCCCTATGGCGAATGAGCCGATCACCGATTGCCACATCCATATTCAGCCCATGGAGATGTTGAAGCCTGAGGCGTTGGCGCTCATAAAGAGAAAACCTGCCAATGTCGAGCAGATCATGGAACTCTGCCGTTCGCCCAAGGCATTCCTTAAATATCTGGATTCCTCCGGGGTGGAGCGCGCGGTTTTGATTAACTATGTTGCGCCCGAGGTGATCGGACTGACTTCGGAAGTCAATCAGTGGGTGGCCGACTATACCAGCACAGATCCCAGGCGGCTGCTCTCCTGCGGTGGGCTTCACCCGCGGCATTCGCCTAACATCATGGCGGATGTGGAACAGATTCTGCGACTGAAGATTCGGATGATCAAGATTCATCCGCCCCATCAGTTACTGTTTCCCAACGACTACCTGCATGGAGTGAAAGAGCTGGAGATTATTTACCGGGCGGCGGAAGCCAATGGCGTTCCGATCATGTTCCACACCGGCACTTCGGTTTTCCACGGCGCACGCAACAAGTATGGGGACCCGATTCACCTCGACGATGTCGCCGTGGATTTTCCCAAGCTCAAAATCCTGATGGCGCATGGCGGGCGGCCGCTCTGGATGGAGACCGCGTTCTTTCTGCTGCGAAGGCATCCCAACGTATTTTTGGACATCAGCGGCATACCGCCGAAGACGCTGCTCAAATATTTTCCGCGGCTGGAGGAAATCGCGGCGAAGACATTGTTCGGTACCGACTGGCCTAGCCCGGGGGTTCGGGAGATCAAGAATAATCTTGATGATTTCAGGGCGTTGCCGTTGAGCGAGGAAGCTAAAGCAGCAGATTTTGTCCCGCACGGCTTTGGGGATTTGGCCGGAGTAAACCGCATGTCGTACGGCTTGTTTATCGACTGCGCGGACGGCAAGATGCCGTCCGGACAGCCGGCGGGACGCCGGCGCTACTATTACGCATTCGAGATCGCGGCATTTTCCAGCAGCAGGGCGATTCCCTGCCCGCCACCTATGCAGGCGGACGCGATTCCGTATTTTCCGCCGGAGCGTTTTAGTTCGCGAGCCAAGGTGATGGCTAAGCGAACGCCGGTTGCGCCCAACGGATGGCCGATGGCGATGGCGCCGCCGTTCACATTAAGCCGGGCGTGATCGATCCCGAGTTCGCGCTCACACGCCAGGACCTGGGCGCCAAAGGCTTCATTGATTTCGAAACGGTCGATCTGATCCAGGCGCAAACCTGTGTGATCGAGCACCGCCCGAATGGCGGCGACCGGACCAATGCCCATGATTTCCGGGGGAACACCAACCGCGGCGCCGGCAACGACTTTCGCCAGCGGATTCTTGTCGCGCTTCCTCGCAGACGCGCCCGATGCCACCAGCGTGGCCGCGGCTCCATCCACCACCGCGGAACTGTTGCCGCCGGTCTGCACTCCTCCAAACGCCGGACGGATTTTGGCCAGCACCTCGATCGGGGAAGGCCGGACGTGGCTGTCTTCACTAAAAGACTCCACCGGGCGAGGCAGTCTAATACCGCGCGGAGCGTATCCCTCGCATTCGAAAGTCTCATTGATGACCGGAACAATTTCACCGCTCAGGAAGCAGCTCTTCTGGGCCGCCACGGCGCGGGCAAAGCTGTCCGCGGCAAAACTGTCGACTTCCTCGCGCGAGATCTTGTGCTGCTTGGCCAGATTTTCCGCGGTGCCACCCATGGTGAAATTGCAACTGGGATCAAGCAGTGACTCCCACAGAAAATCCTTGAACTCCACTTGCCCCATACGAAATCCACCACGGTGCGTGTAAGCCGCAACGGGATTTCGGCTCATGGATTCGGCGCCTACGCCCAGCGCCAGGTCGGCTTTGCCCAGCTTGATCAAATCTGCGGCTTGCAGAATTACTTCGATCCCGGTTCCGCATACTCTTTGGACCAGGTGCGACGGCACTTCAATCGGCACTCCGGAATAAATGCTGATATGACGGGGAAGCATGTAGGCATCGAAAGAAGCCTGCGCCATATTGCCGGCGATCACGGTGTCTATTTCGGACGGGGAGACACCGGAGCGTCGAAGGACTTCGCGGGCCACTTTGATCCCGAGGTCAATGGGCGAGACCAGCCCCAGAACTGTGTTGTAGTCCGCGAACGGAGTGCGCACTCCATCGAGGAGCCAGATGTCGTCGTAATTTGAGAGCAAGCCTTTGGGTTTACCGGTCATTTGATTTCCCTGATTGTTCAGGATCTGGATAAGGATAACCGGAATTCATATTCATTTCAGCCAATGGACCTACTTCCCTCAACGTCATGTGAGAGGTTTCAGCCGTCCCTACCGGACGGAAATTATTTGTGCCGGCGTACCCGGCGTTGAAACGCCGGGCTACCATCAGCCGTCCCTCCGGGACGCGGTCCTGTTCACACAACCCTCCGCCAGCACGCCAGCTCGTCCGCGCAGCGTCCGCAGACGTCCGCCAGCGTGGCCGGCTGCCTGCAGGAGATGTTCCATGATCGCGAAAACATCAGCTCCGGGTAAGTTGTTCAATCAGCTTTCGGTGTTGCGGATAGCGGCGATCAGTTCCGACCGTTTCGCTAGCTCGAAGTCCTCGAAATCGAAACCGGGCGCCACCGTACATCCCACCAGGGCAAACGATCCGGGATCTTGCGCACGCGACGCAAACCAGCAGCCCGCTTTGACCACAGCCTGCATTTGCTGGTTGGCTTCGGGATCGCTGCCAATCGACATTTGCCAATAATGACCGTTCTCTTCGATGACATGCACGACGAGCGCTCCGCCCGCGTAAAAATGCCAGAGCTCGTCGGAGCGCAGGCGATGGAAGGCGGAAAAGTCTTCTCCTTCGAGCAGGAAATAGATGGCCGTCGAAACCAGGCGGGCGCCGGTGAATTCCGGCGGCAAAGCCTCGCTTAGGAATGGAGAGGCCGGCGCGATAGGTCTCGCGATAGTACCCACCTTCGGGGTGAGCGATGAGGCCTAGTTTGTCGATCCAGTATTGGGCGGACTTGGTCACGGTCGCTTCTTCCATAGTAACGCCGGTTGTGTAATGAAACACGCAGATCACGGATGCGCCCGTCTCAAGACATGCGAGGCTCGCCTTGCGGCTATAGAGCGTCGCTGGTGTACAAACTCTGCCATGAATCGCTTGATGCTCGGTGTTCTGTGCGGCATTGGGTTTGGCGTTGTCGACGTCCTCATCACGGTTTTGGGGAAACATCCCGGCACCACAACCACGATGTTGCTGCAGGCTTTTTCCAGCCGATTCGCGATCGGTGTGCTGGCCGCGACCGTAACTCTTCCCGTTCATCCCATACTGGCGGGCGCGATTGTGGGCTTGCTGATAAGCCTTCCCGACGCTTTTGCCCTGGAATCCTACGTTGGGGTTCTGGGGACCGGACTCTTGTTTGGCGCGCTGACTGCGTGGGCAGCCAAGATGTGGGGCACTTAGGATGCCGCTGACCTACAACCGGATCGCGGGACAAAGCGTGGAACGCCTGGCCGCGTTAAGCGATGGTGTGTTCGCGGTGGCGATGACATTGCTCGTGCTCGATCTGCGAGTTCCCGCCACGGAGGCTATACGCAACGAACATGACTTGTGGCATGCGCTGCTGGCGCTGTCCCCTCGGCTTCTGATGTACATGATGAGCTTTTTAACGCTGGGAATTTTCTGGGTAGGCCAGCAGACACAACTCAATCACCTGGCCCGCTCGGAACGAAGTCTTTCCTGGATTCATATCGCATTCCTGTTCGCGGTTTCACTCACGCCGTTCTCGACCACTCTGTTGGCTGAATTTCCCGAGTACCGGATCGCCCTGGTCGCCTACTGGCTCAATATTGCGCTGCTGGGGAGTGCGCTTTACTTTAGCTGGATGTGCGCCACGAAAAGCGGGTTGGTAAAGGATGACGTACCGCCAGAGACTACATCCGCGATCCAGCGCCGCATCGCGATCGCGCAAGGGTTCTATGTGTTGGGCGCCTTGCTGTGCATTTTCAGCACCTACTGGAGCATGGCCTTATTGTTCTGGTGCAGCTGAACTACGCTTTCGCGCCGCGGTTTACCCGGCGTTTCGGATCCTGACTTCTCCGCGATGAGTTCATTTCGGCTTGACGCTGAAGTGACTGGCAATGCACTGCCATCTTCCACTTAGATTCATCCAGGTATCGGTGAAGCGACCGCGGCGCTCCCATGGCTTACCCTTATCGATTCCCTTTTCATAGTAAGAGCCGGTCACGACCGCGGTGTTGCCATAGTAATGAACCACCAGGTCGCTCGACTGCAGAACCTCTGGACGGTAAGACTTGTCGGCGACGGAGGCGACAATCTGAGACTTGTTGTAGGTGGTCCCTTCAGCGACGGTCATCACGAAATCATCGGCCAGCAGGAGTTGTACGGCCGGGGCATCATTGTTGAGCTCTGCCCGGTTCCAGAGATTTTCCATGGCGATGATCTTCGTAGAGTCCTGCGCCACCGCCAGGAGCGGGAGCGCCAGCCACATCACCGCGATGAGAAAGTTGCGTTTCATCGAAACTCAGGAGCTCTGAAACTCCGGCACTCCGAAACTCCTTGACTCGAAACTCAAGAGTTCGAGAATTTCCGCGCCCGGAAACCGCCGGTCTTGCGCTGGCACAAGTTTTCCCTGCTAATACTTTATTACAGGTTTTCCGGTGCCGAGATTGGCGGTTGCGTCACCCCCTACGGATCGGGGCGCGGCCTGGGTGACCAATTGGGAGGAAATCCGGTTGTCACCGCCGCACAAAACAAGCACGCCGACCCGGGGCAATGAAAGCATCGCGCCTGAGCGCAAGTGAGTTGGCCTATTTCTTGTTGGGAGGAGCAGCCTTCGACGCAAAAGTGCGAACATATTTCAGCACGGCATGGATTTCATCTTCGGTGAGGATGGTCTTGAAGGCTGGCATATTCCCTTTGCCTTCCGATACCGATTCAGTGAGCTCGGCGTCAGATTTCTTCTGAACTTCGGGCGATCGCAAATCCGCGGTCTGCAGGCTCTTGCCGACGGGAGTATTGCCGCTTCCATCCGGCCCATGGCAGGTTGAACATTTCGCTTTGAACACGCTGGCGCCGGCCGCCGTATCTTCGGCTCTGACGGGTACGAAGGAAGGTACAACGACAAGCAGAAGAGCGGCGACGAGTGCCGGGGCGCTTATCGGCCACAGGTTCTTGAACGGTGGTTTCATATTCCTCCCGAAGGTTTAAGAAGTCGCGGTGGCGCCGGACAATCATTCTTCGACGGTCGCACATCCCACGTAAAGCTTCGCCATTCTAGTAGTTCGGGGCGGTCAAATCAACGCTGCCGGAAGCTGTGACGGGTTTCGATGCGCTCCACTGCGAGCCGTATTATTCAATGGCGCACCAACATATGTGCGTCAGCGGACAGACGCTTTTCGTTTCTCTGCCTACGATGTGACGCTAAGACCAGTGGCTCCCAATCGCTGGTGACATTCGTGGCCGGGAGATCGTGCATGGCTTCGCAGCCGCCTCCATCCCCAACCTCCGCTTCGGACACTCCACGATGGCGGCGCGAGTACGAAGCTGTCTTGCAGGAAACCGACAGACCGGCATTGTTCAAGCGTGTCGAGATTGCCGAAGCCGCTCTGCTCGATCGCCGGGAAGCCTTGATTAATGGCTCCGACGGTCACGCGGAACGGCATGAGATCGAGATCGCTCTGGAGAATCTGCGAACGCTGAAGAAAAAAGTTCTGAATTTCCTCTGATTCGACGCAACCCATTAACACTCCAGCCCGTCCTAACCCGAAAACCGGGTTCCCGGAACCGTTGACCGCTGTAGAATACTTGCCAACGTCGGGAACGCTGCTTTGGTGACGGCTCCTGCCTGAGCGAACCCAGTGCTGCAATTTGGCATTGCAACAGATAAGTCATTGCCAATCCTGCTTTTAAGAGACATTGTTGCATCCCTGGATGATGGTTGAAAAATGAAGAGATACCTGTTTGTTTTGCTGGTCGCCGTCCAGCTCTTTGGCCAGAGCAATTCAGGTGGACTTCGTTTAAAAGTCGTGGATCCCGCAGGGTTAGGTTTGCGAAGTTCGGTCAGCCTGGTCTCGGAAGCAAATCAATTCCGACAGACTTATTCGACCGACGACGCGGGTAATTTGGCCGCCAGAAATCTTCCCTTCGGCGTCTATCGCCTGGAAATAAAACGTCCGGGCTTTGCCGTTAGCTCCAAGGTGGTTGAAGTCCGCTCGGCGATTCCTGCCGAAGTGCGAATCCAATTATCGGTTGCGCCTGCCCAGACTGCCGTCGATGTCAGCGATTCGGACACGCTGGTGGATCCGCATCGTACCGGGACAATCAACCGTATTGGGGCGGACATGATGGAGCATCGAAGCACTTCATTGCCGGGCCGCTCCATCATCGACCTGGTGAACTCGCAGCCGGGTTGGCTGCTCGAGTCGAATGGAGTGTTGCATCCGCGAGGCTCGGAATACCAGACTCAATATGTGGTCGACGGAGTGCCGCTGACCGACAACCGTTCGCCGTCGTTTGCCCCCGAGATTGAAGCCGATGACGCGCAATCGATGACCATCCTTACCGCAAATTTTCCCGCCGAGTACGGAAGGAAACTTGGCGGTGTGGTCGAGATCACCACAGCTCGAGATGCCCGCCAGGGTTTCCATGGCAAGTTCGTCGCGTCGGGCGGCAGTTTCGATACAGCGGACGGATACCTGATGATGCAGCAGGGCTGGGGGAAGAACACGCTGGGAATCAGCGCCGAAGGGGCGCTCACCGACCGTTATCTCGATCCTCCGGTGCTCAACAACTACACCAATCGAGCTACTACCAGCAGTTTTGCATCGCACTACGAGAGGGACCTCAGTGATCGTGACCGCGTTGGATTTATCGTGCGGCACGAACAGACTGTGTTTCAGGTTCCGAACGAGTTTTTGCAGCAATCGGCGGGTCAGCGCCAGGACCGAAGCAGCGACGAAACCATCGGCATTTTCTCTCTGCAGCACGTGTTTTCACCCAATACGCTGGGGGATTTCCGGGTCATGTCGAGAGACGACTCGGCCGGCCTTTCTTCGAACGATCTTTCCACTCCAATTATTGCGGCCCAGCAACGCAACTTTCGGGAACTGTACGTAAAAGGCAACATCTCGGTTCACCACGGGATTCATGAGTTCAAGGCAGGTGCGGACCTGGATTACGCCTCTATTCACGAGCAATTCAGCGACACCATCACTGATCCCAGCCAGTTCGACCCGGACACGCCAACCCACTTCAATTTTTCAGGTCATGGACTGGATCGGGAACAGGCGTTGTATGTACAGGACTTGATGCGCCTCGGCCGATGGACGCTCAGCGCGGGCCTGCGGTGGGATCACTACTCATTGGTCGTCGATCGCAACGCATTCAGTCCTCGCCTTGGAATCGCGTGGTACTGGCCGCGAGCCGATCTGGTTTTTCATGGGTCCTATGATCGAGTCTTCCAGACTCCCGCGGCTGAAAATCTTCTGCTCGCGAGTTCTGCGGCAGTTGCTTCGCTCAATCCGGAGGTGCTGCGCCTGCCGGTCGAACCTTCCCACGGAAATTTCTACGAGGCGGGTATCGCGAAGGGCTTCCTGGGGAAGGTGAAGCTGGATGTGAATTCGTACTACCGCACATTCGACAACTATGCCGACGACGATCTTCTGCTGAACACCGGCGTAAGTTTTCCCATAGCATTCCGCCGGGGAACAATTTACGGCACCGAGGCGAAACTGGATCTGCCGACGTGGGGACGCCTTTCGGGCCAATTGAGCTACTCCAACATGGTGGGCTTCGGCTACACGCCCGTCACTGGCGGATTGTTTCTGGGGGATGACGCTTCGAACGCGCTGGCCAACACTGGCCGCTTCCCGATTTCGCAGGATCAGCGCAACACAGTGAGCACTCGCTTTCGATATCAGGTGGTGTCTCGCGCGTGGGTAGCTTTTGGCGGGGCTTACGGCAGCGGATTGCCGACTGAGTTCGATGGCACCATTCAGGACGCGATTCAGCAATTCGGGCAACAGATTGTCGATCGGGTGGACTTCGCCCGGGGCCGGGTACGGCCTTCGCTATCGCTGGGAGCATCGCTGGGCACGGACCTGATCAGAAGAGAGCACCTGCTGGTGCACCTGCAGGCCGACATCCAGAACTTCAACAACCGCCTCAACCTTATAAACTTCGCCGGCCTTTTCTCCGGAACCGGCGTCGGGCCACCACGCAGTTACGGCCTTCGTCTCGGGATCGAATTTTAGCCCGTGCGACCGGTTCGCTCATCCCATTTTCCGGTCAATGGCGCGGAGTAGCCTCTTTTGCGCTGGACAACCGAAAGCAAACGATATAAAAAGAAAGCGCAATCATAAGCTGCTCACTGCGTACTTGCCGCGATTCATGCTCCGAGGAAACGTGCTCAACGAAGAACGCCGCCGCGCCATTATTGAAATCCTGGACCACGATGGCCGCGTTCTGGTCACGGATATGGCCCGGAAATTCGATACCTCCCAGGTCACCATCCGGAAGGATCTGGAGGTTCTGCACGCCCACGGACTGGTACACCGCACTCATGGGGGCGCATTGCCCGCCCGCGAGGGCGCGCTCGAAGATCCCATCACTGCGAGAGAAAGAGAAACTGCACCGCAAGGAGAAAATGCGCATCGCCGCGACTGCGGCTGGCCTGGTGAAGGAAGGGCAGGTGGTGATTCTCGACTCCGGCACCACCACTACCGCCATCGCGCGCGCGCTTGCGGAGCTTTCATAACATTACGATTATCACCAATGCGCTGAATATCGCAGCCGAACTAACCGGCGCCCCGGTGGAAGTGATCCTCACCGGCGGCAGTCTGCGCAAGAACTCATTTTCGCTGGTGGGCCCGATCGCGGAGGAGACGCTGCGCGGACTGAATGCGGACATTCTTTTTCTCGGCGTGGATGGGTTCGATGTGCACTATGGATTGAGTACGCCCAATCTTCTGGAAGCGAAAGTGAACCGGGTGATGGTAGGAATCGCGAAGCGAACGGTGGCGGTCTGCGACTCGAGCAAGTTTGGGCGACGCAGTTTGTCGCTGATCGTTCCGCCTGCAGCTTTACAGGAAGTTATTACTGATCACGGCATTCCCAAGTCCGATTTGCGGGCGCTCAAGAAGGCCGGGATTGAGGTGACGCTTGCCTGACGCTTTCGGAGCCGCACTCTCTCGCCGAGATTCTTTCCCAGCCGAGTTTCTGGAAGAAATCCCTGCAGGATTCTGGAACGGCGCGGAGATCCTGGCTGACATTCGGAGGCCTTTTCAGTTCGCGCAACGAATGGCTTTTCGTCGGTTGCGGTTCGAGCTACTACATTGCGCTGGCGGCAGCGGCATCGTGGAGCATGATTACTGGAATGCGAGCCCGCGCGATTCCAGCCTCCGAGTTGTTGCTCTTCCCCGAGCTAGTCCTAGCGGGTTCAGCGAGGATCGCGGCGGTGGTCATTTCCCGCTCCGGGCGAACCTCGGAGGCCTTGCGCGCCGCGGAGTTGCTGGAGCACGAGAAAAACATTCGCACCCTCGCGGTCACCAGGAACTGTCGGCCAGCCGCTGGAGAAGATCGCCACCGCCACTCTTCCGTTTCTTCCCTGCGATGAACAGAAGCACGGTAATGACGCGATCATTCACCACCATGCTGCTGGGCCTGCAATATCTGGCGGCATGCCAGGCGGAAGACCGGACGTTCGCGAAATCCCTGGGCAAGCTGCCGGCCTTGGCTGCGAAAGTCGCTGGACAGCGTGCAGCCGCAAGTGCAGGAGTTTGTCGCCTCCCGGCCATTCGCCGACTACGTTTGCCTGGGACAAGGCCCCTTCTATGGCTTGGCATGCGAGACGGCGCTCAAGATCACGGAGATGTCGGTATCGTATGCGCAGAGTTTTCATACTTTGGAATTCCGCCACGGGCCAAAATCGATTGTAGGCGCCGGAAACCCTTATCATCTTCCTGCTGTCAGAACAGGGATATGATGCCGAGTGCGGAGTGCTGCAGGAAGTCAAAAGTCTCGGGGGAACAACGCTGACCATTGCCAATCGAGCCGATGAACGGGCTCGAGGCGCATCAGATCTTCTGGTCGAGTTCGACTTTGACTTGCCAGAACTGGCGCGCTTGGCACCTTTCGTCTTTGCCGGCCAACTTGTGGGACTGTACACCGGATTGAAAAAAGGATTGGATCCGGACAACCCGCGCAATCTGAGCCGGGTCGTGGATTCTCGACGAAGGATCTATCCGAACCATCGCAAGACTGACCCCGAGTTGTCAGCCTTCAGTCAACGTTTACGCTTTCGATTGCTTTCCTTTCTTCGCCGCGTAATGCGCCCGGCAGCTCGTTGCATTCCGCATGCTTCTCCATTCTCTTGCATACTTTGCTTTCATGGCTTGAAGCGAAGCTTTGAATCATCCACATTCACCTTTTGATGGCCATTCGAATCCGACTTTTACCTTGACAAAAGACGCAGAACGAAAGTAAAAGTAAGCGTTCGTAACAATTCACCACCATCGGCTTGCGAAACAGAATTGTTCTCCTTGGCCCGCCAGGCCGGTCGACTTGGGAGTGGTTGGTTCAAGGAGGATTGCCATGTCGCACCTGGTCAGTTTCCGCCTTTCGTTGTTACGCACTTTGTTATCGTTACGCTCTGGTCTGCTATGTGTCTTATCGTTGCCGCCGCTGGGCGCAGAAGGATGCCGGCAGCATCGTCGGCACCGTGAAAGATCAGACCGGAGCCATTGTGGCTCACGCCAAAGTCACCGTGTCAGCGATGTGGAGCGCGGCACTCACTTGAGACCACGACCAACGATTCCGGCGAATACGTGGCCAGCCCGCTGCCGGTCGGCCGCTACACGGTTTCGGTGGAGCACGCGGGATTCAAGAGGGCAGTTACCGTTCCGGTGAGTTTGGATGTGCAGCAGCGTATCGCGATGGATGTTTCGCTGCAGGTGGGACAAATTTCAGAGTCCGTCGAAGTCACGGGCGTCGCTCCTCTGCTCGAAACAGAGACTTCCGAACTCGGCCAGGTCGTGGACAACAAGCGGATGGTCAACCTGCCCCTTAACGGCCGCAACTTCGCTCAGCTCGCATTGCTGACGGCAGGCACGGCGCCCAGCGAACCGGGCGCGCGCGATGAAGGCGGCTTTGGCTTCTCAGCCAACGGCGCGCGTTCGCTGCAGAACAATTTCCTGCTCGATGGCGTGGACAACAATTCCAATCTTCCGGATTTGCTGAACGAAACCAATTACGTCATTCAGCCCTCGGTGGAAGCGCTGGAGGAGTTCAAGGTTCAAACCAATGCCTACAGCGCCGAATTCGGGCGCGGCAATGGCGCCATCATCAATGCCACCATCAAATCCGGCACCAACCAGTTCCACGGCAGCGCGTATGAATTCCTGCGTAACGAGAAGCTGGATGCCAAGAATTTCTTTGACGATCCCAATAGCCCGATCGCTCCCTATAAGCAAAACCAGTTCGGCTTTACCATCGGCGGACCGATTGTCCACAATCGCACTTTTTTCTTTGCCGACTACGAAGGTCTGCGAATCCGCCAGGCGCAAACCGTGACTTCTTTTGTTCCGACGGCTGCGCAGCGGGGCGGAAATTTCTCCGATCAGCTTGACTTGACCAGCCCACAGCAGGCGTTGGCGGCGGACGGAGTCAGCATGATTCCGGCGTTAGATTGCGCCGGGCATGCGACTTACGCCGGAGAAATTTTCAACGCACGGCAGACGCAGAACAGCGGGCTCTATGCCAGCGGACTTTGCGGCGTCGCCCTCGGCGGATATGACGCCAGCGGCAATCCGACGAATATCATTCCTCAGGGTCAACTTGATCCTCTGGCATTGGCCATCACCAAGCTTTACCCGCGCCCAACGTCAATGGCAACGGATTTAACTTTCTCTCCAACCCGGTACGCAGCGAAACCCGCAACAATTTCGACGTTCGCATCGACGAGAAATATACGGAGAACGACTACGGCTTTTTCCGCTTCAGCTACGAAGATCAGCCCAGCGTGATTCCCGGACCTTTCAACAGCACCGGAGGAGACGGTGGCGGTTTCTTCAGCGGCGTGGAAGACAATGCCTATCGCAGTTTCGCCACCAGCTGGACTCACCTGTTCCGGAACAATCTGACCAATGAGTTTCGGCTCGGCTACAACCGGGTCAATTCACAGCGCTCAGCAGATCAACGCGGACAAGACCAGCGAAGAACTGCTTAACTTTCCGGGCGGCTTCCCGGGAATTCCGAATGTGCCCGGGAAACGGCGGCCTCCCGCAATTTACCTTCAACGATATTTCCCAGATCGGCAGCCCGACTTTCCTCCCTTCGCACGAGGTACAGAACACTTATGGCCTCTCGGAAAATTTGAGCTGGGTGCGCGGCAATCACTCCTTCAAATTCGGAACCGATATTCGTACTGAAGAGTTCACCATTTTTCAACCGGCGGCGGCCCGCGGCACGCTCGACTTTGGTCCGGGACTTACCGATAATCCGGCGGCGCAATTCACCGGCGGCTCCGGATTTGCGTCCTTTCTGGTGGGCCTGAGCGACGGCGGCAGCATCAATAACCTGCACAATATCGACTATCACCATCAGGTGTATGCGTTTTACGGGCAGGATGACTGGCGGGTCACTCCAAAACTCACGCTGAATTTGGGACTGCGTTACGAACTGTTCACCACCATCAAGGAGCGGAACAACGAGCAAGGCACTTTTGATCTTTCCACCGGAACGCTGATCGTGCCCAAAGGCGTGACCGCGCAGCTTACTCCGATGTTGGCCGCGATAGTTCCGGTAGAAGCAACTGGCAACGCCCGGGCTGATTTCACCTGACCTCGAACAACTTTGCCCCGCGCATTGGCTTGGCCTACCAGGCGACCAACAAGCTGGTCGTACGCGCCGGGTACGGAATTTTCTACGGCGGCGATGAAGCCGGGCCGTATTCCAATCCGAGCATGGGGTTTAATCCGCCGTTCTTTGTCAGCAAGAATTTCAACCAGCCCTGCGGCGCGCCTCCGCGAATCCGGCGACGGTGGACTGTTCCTTGCTCCGGCATACCCACGCTGGCCAGCGGCTTCCCGGCAAACTCGTTGACGGATCCCGAGCCTCCCCCACTTTTCTTCTCGCTCGATCCCAAGCTGGTCACGCCCTACATGCAGCAGTGGCACCTCTCCACGCAGTATGAGTTGCCGTCGAACACGGTGTTTGAAGTCACCTATGCAGGATCGAGGGGCTTGAAGCAGTACATCTATCTGAATGGCAACCAGGCCGCGCCGAATCCCGATCCTAATTTGCCGCTTGCGGATCGCCGTCCTCTGCCACAGCTTGATGGATTCATCGGATGGTTCCGTTCGGCGGGACAGTCAAATTACAACTCGCTGCAGGTGCGCGCCGAGAAGCGATTCTCCCACGGGCTGACGTTTCTCGCCTCTTACACCTGGGCGCACGCGCTCGATATCGCTTCGAACGCCGACCTGGGGGCGCAGAATGGCGGCGACTTCCGCTACTTCAAAGATCCCCAGGCGGAGTACGCCAATTCGGATTTTGATGTCCGCAACCGCTTTGTCTTCAGTTATCTGTATGAGTTGCCGATCGGCCATGGCAAGCGCCTGCTGGGCGATGCCAGCGGCGTACTCAACCAGATCATTGGCGGCTGGCAGGTGGGCGGGATTACGTCGGTCTCCATCGGGCAACTGGTTCACGATCCTCGACGCAAACGGCGTCGCCAACTCGGATGGCCAGCAACGTCCTGACCTGATCGGTGACCCGCACGCGACGCCCTGCGTGCCAGGAACATTTTTCAATACCTGCGCGTTTACCGATCCGGCGCAAGGTTCGTTCGGCGACGTAAGCCGCAACAGCGTTCAAGGGCCGGGCTACCAGATATGGGACTTCTCCCTGTTCAAAAATTTCTCCATCACCGAACGCACCAAGCTGGAATTTCGCGCCGAGTTCTTTAACGTGTTCAATCATCCCAATCTGCAGTTTGCCAAGTCCGGGCCCGCAAAACTCGATTGACACGACGACTTTCGGCACGCCTCAATTCGGATTCCTGACTGCGGCTCGCGATCCGCGTCAGATTCAGTTGGCCCTGAAAGTCTCGTTTTAGGTCTCACCGGCCGGGTCGGACGGGCCGCGAAGCGGCCTTGCGACAGGGACTTCCGTGCAGAGCGGAAGCACTGCTCCGTGCAACCGCATTCTATAGAATGGTAAGCCTCATGAGATGCCGAGTTCTGTCGATGCGCTGTTTGTGGTCTGCCTGTTATCTGCTCTTACGCCGCCTCTGGCATCTGCAGCTCCAGAGTCTCCGAATCTCACCGAACTGAAAAGTGGATGGCGCATGACCTCCGCCAAGAATGTCAGCGTTGACGATTCGCAGGTTTCCCAGTCCGAGCTTCGACGCTTCCCAGTGGTACGCGGCGCAACACATGCCCGCGACCGTATTGCAGATCCTGCAGGAGAACGGAGTTTACAAGAACCTGTATTTCGGCATGAACCTTGCCACTCCGGGCGAATTGTGGAAACAGGATTGGTGGTATCGAACGACGTTTACCGCTCCGGCTGGGCGAGAAATTTACTCGCTCATCTTTAAAGGAATCAACTACCGGGCTGACATCTGGCTCAACGGCCACAAAGTGGCGAATCGCGCGACCGCCGTCGGAATGTACGGCGAGTTTGAATTCAATGTTACGGAATTTATCGCAAGGGGCGGATCGAATGTTTTGGCGGTAAAGATCACTCCGGAGCAGAGCCTTGAAGGCGAGAATGGCATTGAACTCGGCGACAGCTGGCTGGATTGGATCAACTGGAAATATCTCGGATATCACGATCCCGCAGAAGCATCTGGACATTTCGTTTGTGCCGGACCGGAATGCGGGCGTGTGGAAGCGAGTATTTCTCAGCAGCACCGGTGCGGTGACGATTCGAAATCCGTACGTCGCGACCGACCTGCCGCTTCCGGCGACAAACCCTGCCTCCCTGACCGTCTACTGCGACCTGAGCAACAACACTTCCAAGCCGGTCTCGGGGACGTTGTCGGGAGAAATTTCACGGCCTGGCAAACCGACTATCAAGTTCCAGCAGAACGTCCAACTGTTCCGAAATCAGACCAAGGAAATAGCGTTCACGCCGGCTGAGTATCGCCAACTTACCGTGGCCGATCCCGACCTGTGGTGGCCCTATCAGTGGGGAGAGCCGAAGCTGTATCACCTGAAGCTCGAATTCAAGGTTGACGACGCGAACGAGATGTCCGATTCCCAGGCGATTGATTTCGGCATTCGCAAGATTACCCAGGGACGCGACTCAGACAGCACTTTTCCGGAAATCGGCACTGGCGGAAACTTTTACCTGAAAGTAAATGGCAAGGACTACCTGATCCGCGGAGGCGTTTACTCGCCTGATCTGCTCTTCAGAAACGATCCGGAGCGCGATGCCACCATCATGCGCTACGCCAAGGATCTGGGTCTCAATCTGCTGCGCTGGGAGCTGAAGATCGCCGACGACACCATGATCGAGCGGGCCGATCGAGAAGGCATGCCGGTCATGCTGGGGTTTATGTGCTGCGCGCAGTGGGAGCATTGGGACCTGTGGAACGCGGAAGACCAGTGGGTGGCGCGAGCCAGCCTGCGGGCGCGCATCCGCGAACTTCGCTCTCATCCCTCGGTCGTCATCTGGGCCAACGGAAGCGACGGGCTGCCGCCAGATCCGGTCCTGAACGACTATCACCAGATTCTCAAGGAAGAACATTGGCAAAACGCTGTGGTTGATACGGTTTCGCATGTGAATCGTTCCTGGAGCGGCATTCATATGGCCGGTCCTTATGTGTGGCGGCCGCCTTACTATTGGTTCAGCGACAAGTATGGTCCGGCTCGCGGGCTCGTCGGCGGAAGAGGGCGACAACGAGACCATTCCGCCGCTGGAAAGCATCAAGAAATTCATTCCAGCAGACAAGTTGTGGCCGATCAACGAGTACTGGTACTTCCACTCCGGAGCCAACGAAGGAAATAATACTCTGGAAAATATTCAGCGCGTGATCGACAAGCGCTACGGGCCATCGCAGCAGCGCGGAGGAGTTTTCCAGGAAGGCGCAACTGGCTCACTACGAAGATGTCCGCGCGCAATACGAAACCTATGCCACGCACTGGGCCAATCGCAAGATGATGATTCACTGGATGATGAACAATCCCTGGCCATCGTTCTTCGGGCATCTGTTCGACGACTATTACAAACAGGGTGGAGGGTATTTTGGAGCCAAGAAGGGGCTGCGTCCGATAAACGTGGTGTGGGATTACTACGCCAGCGGAGACCGCAGCAAAGCGAAATTGTATGTCGTAAACCAGACCGCACGAGGCGAGAAGCAAACTGAAAGTAGCCGTGGAATTCTTCAACCTGGATGGGACGCGAAAGTACTTTACCGAGATCAGCAACTTCAGCATCGGGCCGAATACTTCCCGCGAAGCCATGACGGTTCCCCGAATCCCGAATCTCGATCCTACCTACCTGGTTCGCGCGTCCTGATGGGTTCGGCTGATGAAGATGCGGCTGATAAAGACAAGGTGCTCGCCGAAAACGTCTATTGGGAATCCACCACCGATGACGACCTGGGCGAGGCCAAGAACGATGAGCAGTTCAAGACGACCCTGGCGAAGTGGGCGGACCTGTCAGCCTTGAACACTATGCCGCGGAGCGACCTGAATGTTTCTGCTTCCAGCCACGCTGGAGAATCGAACGGCGAAAAGCAGGTGACGATCACGCTGGCAAATCCCGGCAACCATGTGGCGTTCTTTGTGCGCGCGGAAGTCACACAGGGTTCGGGCGAGAATTCGGACAGTGGAGAGATTCTGCCGATTATCTACGATGACAACTACGTAACCGTTTTCCCTCACGAGACGCGGACCATCGAGGCCACGTTTCAAAGCCCCGGCACCGGACCCAGTTCCCTTGCGGTTCGTGTGGAAGGCTACAACGTGGCCAAGCAGGTTCTCGGGGTCCGAGTAATTTCCTGACTTGCACGGCAAGGAAGTGGAAAACGCGGAAACCCGCATAAACATTGAACATCCGAGTAGCCCATTCGGGCCATTCACAGGTAGGGGCGGCATCGCTAGGATGTTCTTGAACAAACTTTCGGGGGAGGGGTTGTTCGACGAGCGTCCCACGACTCAAACGAGTCTGGGACGTTTTGTTTTGTGGCTTCCAAACAGGTTTTGCACCCTCTCAATATCCACTCAAGCTTCCATTCAAGGGCCTATCGAATGCTCCGCATCGCTGTCCTGCTTTTCCTGATTTTCAGTGTTACCTCATCTATTGTTCATGGCGCAACCGGGCCCGCTCCAGAGCCGGCGGACGACCTGGGCGATGCAGTCGCCGCCAGCGAGCCTGCAAACGGGCCCACATTTAGCGACACGTTTTCCGGCAAGACGCTTGATCCGACCAAATGGTTCGTCGATACCGGGCAGGCTCCGGGAAATATTGCCGGAGTGAATAAGGGCACGCTCAGCGCCGAACACGTCGATCTTTCTACCGGCATGTTGCGGCTGACCCTGACTCAGAGCGTGGCCGGCACACTGGCGACCTCGGTGGGAGCGGAGATTCGATCGAAGCAACTGTTCGGCTACGGAACCTATGTGTGGATGGCTCGAGCTGCATCGACTGCAGCCACGCCTACGGCAGCCGGTTCGGCGGCGTCGGGTTCAGTCACCGATGTCTTCAACTTCATCAACGATAGCGAGTCGGAAATTGACTTCGAATATCAGGGTCAGACTCCCTCAACGCTGGAGATGACAAACTACTCGACCGTGTCCAAGAGCCAGAGCACTTCAACCCCTGTGCCCAACGCGGATGGCAACTTCCACGAATACAAATTTGTGTGGAGCGCAGCCAGGATCGACTTCTATCTTGACGGAAATCTGGTCTCGACCCACACCGAACACATTCCTTCCGCGCCAGCCGCGGTGCTGATCAATCTATGGGGCACCAACTCCAAGTCGTTTGGGGGAATTGCGACTGACGGCGTCACTCGCTACCTGTATGTGCAGTCGTTTGCATTCACCCCTGCCCCGTAGCCGAGCCAGGACAAAGCAATCTACTGAGACCTGATATATTGTTCCCCACAAATTCCCTGCCCGCCCGGGTGGCGAACAGGTAAATTTCCGTTTCTTGGTGCAAGACGATTGAGAAAGGAGCCAAGGACATGGAGATCCAAACCAAGCGCGTTTCCCCCGACATCGTAGTTTTGGAGATCACTGGCCGAATCACGTTAGGACGCGAGTGTAAACATCTGGAATGGACTACCGAAGGCCTGCTGCGTGACAACGAAAAGAAAATCATCGTTGACCTGTCCCACGTAACCCAGCTTGACAGCACCGGGATCGGGATCATCATGATGTGTGCCGGCCAATTGAAACAGGCCGGAGGGGAGCTGCGAGTGGCGGGGGCGACCGGACATGTCGAGAATGTTTTAAAGATGACGAATGTCGGTCAGGTGGTTGGACTGCATCCCACGGCAGCGGCGGCGGCGATCGGATTCTAGAAAACCTCGATCTTCCGCCGCCTCGACCTGGCCTTAGCGCAGGGACGACGTGCGAACTTCTTCCGGCGGATCGGAACTGAGCCAGGAGACCGCTCGGGCGTAATATCCTTTTCGTGCCCGAATCTCCAGCTTTTCTCCGGTGCTTCGCGCCTCGATTTTGATGGCTCGGTAGCGGCCGTCGGGCATGAAATCCGCGGGCTTGTAGGAGACAACGTACCGGCTGCGCAATTCACTCTCTACTTTCGCGAAAGCTTTGGCTACGTCTTTGGGGCTCTCGGGAAAGAGCACGCGCCCGCCGGTCTGATCTGCCAACTTGCGAAGGTTTGAATTCCCGTGGCCGATGTCCAGATCAGTCGTATTACCCGTTCGGTAGTTCGTGCTGATGGCATAGATGGTCACTTCGGCTTCCTGGGCAGCGTCAACTGCGCGCTCCAGGCTGACGGTGCCGGCATTATTCTGGCCATCGGATACCACAACCAGCACGCGCGCAACGGTATCCTCTTCCGACCGGTGCAGAAGTTTCTGGCAAGCCGCATAAACGGCGTCGTAGAGCGCGGTCCCTCCTCCGATCTTTAATCGATCCACGCCTTGTGCCAAGAGGTTCGCATCGCCGGCAAAATCCTGAGTGATCGTCGGATAATTTTCGAATCCCATGACGAAGCCGAGATCGCCGTCCCGATTCACCGCCTGGCGAAAAAACGCGCTGGCTGCAGCCTGCTCGAAGTGGAAGCGCGAGGTCACGGAGTTGCTGGTATCGATGGCCACGCCCACGCGCAGCGGCAAGGACGCCTCAGGGCGAAAGCCCAAAATGGTGGTGGGCGGCTTGTGGTCGTCGCGAACGGAAATATCGTTCCTGGAAAGGCCGCTTACCGGTTTGCCCTTGCGGGTAGCCACAAAAAGCACGTTGACTTCGTTCACTTGCTTGGTCAGCAGCCACTCGCCCGTGGACAGAGGATTGTCCGTCCCCGCGTAGGTCGCACATTGCGGACAGTCCTGGGCGGAAGCCGGCTGGCACATCAGCCCAAAGGCGGCAACGAATGCAAACACCAGCCACAAACGGCTGCTTGGATTGAAATGTCGACTTAGCTTTTGGATGTAACTTTGCGTTTTCACGGTTCACCTCACTCACGCCCCGACTTCGAGGAGGACGGCTCCGAACCAGAATTTAAGAGCAGAAGCCCGAGCGGCCTATGCCAGCCGTGGTAGTGCACATATCGGGCCAAACCATCAATTGATCTCGATGAATGATTGTCTGCTGGCAACCCGCTGATTCTGCGGAGCGACGATGCAGAGGATGAGACGGCCTGAAGGCGACAGCGTGAACGGCCGGACTATTCGCGCTAACCGTATGGTTAGGCGATCAACAGTTTGGTTAGCCAAGGTATGCCGGCCAGCCGTAGGCAGAGTGTGGTACTGGATCAGTGGGCGGCACCAGTCGAGGAGTCCGGGGTAATTCGCATTGGCGATGGGATTCCCCAGCACGCTTCGCTTGCGGGAGGCTTTCAACTAGCATCAATGTTTCTCGCGATGCTAATCTTGAGAGCCGCGCGAATCTAACCCGCGCATTCGTACAGATCCACACCCCGCCCGGGTGGCGAAACTGGCAGACGCACGGGACTTAAAATCCCGGGTCTCGAAAGAGACGTATCGGTTCGATTCCGATCCCGGGCACCATTCAACTCATTCCGCTTCGGTTATTTAGTTGATTATCCGATTTGAGTCTTTGTTCATTGGCAGTGCGTTGGAATCCAAAACATGACTGAAATCACTGTTCTGAGTTTTGGCATGTTCTCTCTTAATGATGGCGGCGAGCAGGATGGTTGGGGTCGGTGAATTCGAGCAGTTCGATGGGCGCGCCGTTTTCGACTATGAACGCGACGCGGACGCCGTCGGATGGGCTGTTGGGAGGAATCAGGATTTCGCGGCCAGCAAGCTCGGAGGCGAGATCAGCCACTTCAAACGCGACGTGGGGAACTTGCCGGACGAGATCAGGGACCGCCGCGTCCGCTTCGAAACGCATCCACTCCACGCCAAATTCGCTTTTCTCGTGGCTGACGACAAAGAGCTTCAGGTGTTTCAAGTGGGTCTCGCCAGGCTTCGCTTCAGTAGTGGGAATTCCGATGTGATGGTACCGGCGCATTGTTCTTCGCTCCGTGGAATTGGCACAAATTCTACGCTGTCCTTACCGCGTTTGAAACTGCGCCCTCGTGACTGGACTCTTGAGGCACGAAGTCAAATTGGATGACAATACGGAGGCACCAAAGGCAGCAGAGATCGTCACTTGCGGACACGGGAGTCATGTTCGCGGCCAGTTTACGGGACGATCACAGCTGCCCCGTCGATCGCGTCAGCCTCTATCGCGGCCAGAGCTTCGTTGGCCTGGTCGAGAGGAAAGGTTGTCACCTTCGGGCGAAGGCCTATTTCAGACGCGATTTGAAGAAAATCCCGGGCATCGGAGCGGGTCATGTTGGCGACGCTGCGAATCTGGCGTTCTCCCCAAAGCAAGCGGTCATAGTCAAACTCGGGAATGCGGTCCAGGTGAATTGCGTTGATCGCAACTACGCCGCCTTTTCTCAAACTGCCCAGAGCGGCCACCACTACATCGCCGCTGGGCGCAAAAGTTACGGCTCGGTCCAACTGGACGGGCGGCTTCTCGGTCTCATCCCCCACCCAGGTTGCGCCGAGCGATTCGGCGAGTCGCCGATGAGAGGCGCCGCGAGTCGAGACGTACACCTCACACTGCCAGGAGCGCAGGACTGCGATGGCGAGATGTGCCGACGCTCCGAAACCGAACAAACCGACACGCTCACCCTGCTCCACTCCCGCTACCCGAAGACTGCGAAAGCCGATGATCCCGGCGCACAAAAGCGGGGCCGCATGCAAATCATCCAGCGCTTGCGGAAGCGGGAAAACGAAGTCAGTCCGCGCCAGCGCGTATTCAGCATATCCGCCATTCACGGTGTAACCCGTAAAAGTCGCCGAGTCGCAGAGGTTTTCGAGGCCATGCCGGCAATACCAGCAGGTCCCATCGATGCCTCCAATCCAGGAAACGCCAACGCGCGTGCCTATCGGGAGTTCCGTCGTGGCTCCTTCGACGATCTCACCCACAATTTGATGGCCAGGAATAAGTTTTTCGCGAAGGGGCGGCAGTTCACCTTCCACGATATGCAGGTCGGTCCGGCAGACGCCACAGGCACGCACCCGCAGAACTACTTGCCCGGTCTTGCCGGAAGGTTGTGGAACTTGCTCAATCCGAAGAGGGCGCCTGGAAATATTCTCCGGCGAGGTCAGAACGGCGGCCTTCATGAGAAAACTCCTCGAGGCAATCCATTTTATATAAATGTGCTCCTGTCGGCCTCGAACCTGCTTGGGTTCGCGTCCCGAAAAGGTGACTAAGAAGCAAATTCCATCTCCGGGCTTCCCTGCATCCATGACAATATGAGGATGAATTCTGGATTTCACGAAATGCAAATCAGACTTTTTCGTTTATTGTTCGTCGCCAGCTTAATCTTTCTCTCCTTCTCAACTTTGGGGCTAGCTCAAGAGGCGCCGCCAAAGCGCCGGCCGCAAGTGGGTCTGGCGCTCGGTGGAGGAGGTGCGCTCGGGCTGGCTCATATCGGAGTACTTCGATTTCTGGAGGAGCATCACATTCCAGTCGACGAAATTGCCGGCACCAGCATGGGAGGGCTGGTGGGAGGTCTCTATGCCACGGGTCGCACTCCCGCCGAACTGGAGAAAATCGCCAACACCGCACCCTGGGCTGATTTTCTGCGCTCGTCCCCGAAATTCTCCGATCGCCCGGTCGCCGAAAAGCAGGAGTGGAACCGGATCACCGGCGAGTTTACTTTTCGATTCGGCAAGCGCCTCTCCCTGCCGGCTGGAATCAATCCGGGCCAGCAACTCGCGCTCTTGTTGAGCCGGGAAACAATTGGATACTCGGGCATTCACGGTTTCGACAATTTGCCCATTCCATTTCGTTGCGTGGCCACCGACCTGGTGTCCGCTGACGCTTTTGTCCTCAAGGAAGGATCTCTGGCGAAAGCCATGCGCGCCTCGATGGCCCTTCCCGCCATCTTCACGCCGGTGAACTGGAACGGGCGCGTGCTCATTGACGGCGGACTCGTCGATAACCTGCCGACTGATGTCGTGCGCGAGATGGGGGCGGAGGTGGTTATCGCAGTCGTACTCGAGAGCGCTCCCGTCAAGGCCAAACAGTTGACCACCATTGGCAATATCCTGAGGCAATCGGTAAGTGTTGCGGTGCTTCAGAATGAACGTCGCAACACGAAGCTCGCGGATATCGTCGTCAATGTCCCTGCGATGGACGTCGGGCTGCTGGATTTTGATGAGACCGAGAAGGTCATTCAAATCGGATACAAGGCGGCGGAAAAGAGCGCCGAGGCGCTCGAAAAGCTGTCACTTACACCGCAGGAGTGGGACGAATATGTGCAGGACAAGAATGCCCGGCGGCACCTGGTCCCCGACACCGGCAATCTGGTTGCGGTTCGTTCGTCCCAACCCTCAATCCAGAAAAGCGCGACTCACGAACTTGAGCACAAACTTTCGGGCGGGCCGGTTTCGGAAGACAAGCTTGAAACCAACCTGACTGGCTTGACAGCCGCCGCCGGCCTGCCGGGAGCGTTTTATACCTGGAATAATGATCCGCAGCAGCCCGGCTTTCGGGTTGAACTCGAATCCCGGCCCGACCACGAATTGCTGTTCCGGCCGTCAGCTTTTTATCAGATCTCACAGGGCGAACCGGGTCGCGCGACCCTGCGGCTCAACACAACCAGTATTTCAAAGGACGCTTACAAGTCCAGATTCCTTACTGACTTCTTTATCGGATACGATCCCGGCGCGCGCTTTGAGTACTACCATCCCTTCGACGGCAGCCCCCTCTTCATCGCTCCGGGATTCCTGGTGCAACGCCAGCACAGTTCGCTCTACGAGGGATCGACCCGCACTGATTTTGCCCGTGACCGGGTGGGCGGCACTTTCTACGTGGGTACCGGAACCTGGCGGTTCGTTCAATTGCGGGTGGGCATGCAGACAGGCTTCGATAGTTACAGTAAGCGTTTGACCGTGGACGGCGTCACCGCAAACAATACACCGTTCATCAATCCGGAGGCCGTGCTGATCCTTAACTCGGAGGATTCCGGAGAGCTACCCAATCGGGGGACGCGCATCAACGGGTCGGCGGGTTGGAGCTTCCGCAACCATTCCTATCCGTACATGACGACGAACTTCGACCATTTTCAGCCGATCACCAAGAAGTTTTCCGCTTTCACTCTGGGCGAAGTGGACAGCAGTTTCGGGCGGAAGCTTACCTTCTACGACCAATTCGCGCTCGGCGGGTTGGGTCAGCTGGACGCTTATCGCTATCACGAATTTCATGCCAACACTGCGCTGGCTGCGGGAGCAGGCCTGATTTATCGCGGACTGAATCCTTCGAATGCCTCGTTCCGCCCTTATCTCGCAAGCTGGTATGAAGGCG
The DNA here is from genome assembly GCA_963812465.1 of Terriglobia bacterium. Lineage (GTDB taxonomy): Bacteria > Acidobacteriota > Terriglobia > Terriglobales > Acidobacteriaceae > JAIQFF01. The sequence goes on along the minus strand of CAWEVE010000016.1, from coordinate 9,187 downwards.
CGCGCCTGGATCTTGGGTCGCAGGGCTGGCAGACGCATCAGAGCACCTCGGCCGGCATTCTGATGCCAACGCCCCTGGGCATAACCGGATTGATTCTGGCGATCGACGAAACCGGCAGGGTCCGCCTCAGATTTTCGCTGGGGAGTTTCTGGAATCGGCCTTGACCGAAGCAGGCGTCAGGCTTGATGATCCTGGTCGCAGTCATGGACAGCGAAGGAATTCAGGAGCCCTAATCATGCGGACTCTGTTGCATTTGGACTGGAAGGTTAATTCTCGCGCGCGGCGGTTAGGAGCAGCGTTGGGCAGTTGTGTGTTGCTCTGCATTCTGCTGCTGTGCGTTCTTTCGAGTGCGTCGGCGGCCGCCGACCACAGCGAACTGCGAATCTACTTCGTCGACGTCGAAGGCGGACAGGCGACGCTGTTCGTTACGCCGGCAAATCAATCGCTTCTGATCGACACGGGCTGGCCGGACAATAACGGCCGCGATGCGGATCGGATCGTTGCGGCGGCGAAGGACGCCGGGATCAGCAAGATCGACTACGTGCTGATTACCCACTTCCATACCGACCACGGCGGCGGAATTCCCCAATTGACGGCGCGGATTCCGGTGGGGACGTTTATCGACCACGGTCCGAACCGTGAAACCACGGACGCGGCCACGGTCGATGTCTGGCAGGCGTATCAAAAAGTCCTGGCCTCGGGAAAATTTGGGCACCTGGTTGCCAAACCCGGAGACACGCTTCCGGTAAAGGGTATGCAGGCCACGGTCATAAGTTCGGATGGCGAACTAATCAGCAAGCCGCTGCCGGGGGCGGGACAGGAGAACGCGAATTGCAAGAATGCGGAACAATATCCTGCCGACCAGACGGAAAACGTGCGCTCCCTGGGCACGCTCATCACCTTCGGCAAATTGCGAATCCTGGATCTTGGCGATCTCACTCGCGATCAGGAAATGAAGTTGATGTGTCCGGTCAACAAGCTGGGCAAGATTGATATTTACATTGTTTCGCATCACGGCTGGGTACAGAGCAGCAGTCCGGCGCTCGTCTACGGCATCGAGCCGCGGATAGCGATCATGGACAATGGAGCGAAAAAGGGCGGCACGCCGTCAGTATGGGACATCATCAGCAAATCGCCTCACCTGGAGGATCTTCTGGCAATTGCACTATTCCGAGGAAGGCGGCCCCGCGCACAACGTTGCTGAGGAATTCATTGCCAATCCCGACGGTCCGGATGCAGGCAACTATCTGAAATTGACGGCGCGACCGGATGGAGGCTTTGCAGTTTTTAATTCCCGCACGCAGAAAAGTAAAGAGTATTCGGCGCGCTAGGGAGCTATAGGCGCTGCCAGACGCAGCAAGCTGCGTCTCTACGTTAGCGCCAAATAAGTTAGGCGTAGAGACGTTGCTTGCAACGTCTCTTTTTTCTTCCGCACCGTACTCACGATTCCAGTGCCCGTGCAATTCTCTGCAGGCCCTCGCGGAACATGTCGGTGTCCACGCCCATGCCGATGCGAAAATGATTTGGCAGGTCGAAAAAGCGTCCGGGTACTGCTGTGGTTTCATACTCTGCGCGGAGTCGGGCCAGAAAGGGCTCGACCACGCCATCCATCAAGCGCACGATCGCGGTCGTGCCGAATTTGGTCCGGGGCGCCGAAACCCTTTTCTGATGGTCGAGAAAGTCGTTGAGCAACACGCGGTCCGCCTCAACGATCTTGCGGGCCTCGCTCGCGAATCCTGTCCAAATTCTGAAATGCCACCACGCTCAGCAATTCGGCTGGGTGTGCGGGGATGGAGGCAAACAGATCATTCAGCCGCCACATGGTGCGCGCCAGGTCGGGCTGGGCCAGAATCCATCCGCAACGAAGACCGCTCAGGCCGTACACCTTGGTCAAACTGGCTGTGACGACAAACTCCGGACCGAGATGGTAAGAACTTCTCGGCGTGTCGGTGTAGACCGCGTCGAGATAGACTTCGTCCACCAGGACGTGCGCGCGCACGCTTCGCGCCAGATCGCCGACTTCACGCAGCACCGACTCTGGGGCCAGGACGCTGCTGGGATTGTGGAGATTGGTAAGGACGATCAGTTTCGTTTTAGGCGTTATTACGCGACGAACCTCAGCGGGGTTGAGCGCATATCCGCTCTCTTCGCTTCTGGCAAAGCGCTTTATTGTCGCCCCCAGATATAAGAGCGTGGAAGTGAGCAACTCATACGTCGGCTCCTCGAGAAGTACCTCATCACCCGGATCGAGCAGGGTGGCCATCGCCAGATGATTCGCCATGGACGTGCCGGCAGCGGCCACCACGCAGTCTGGATCGACTGCGCACTTATTCGCGATGGCCTGTTGCAAGGGAGCGTAGCCATAGGCGCTGTCGCCGTTGATTTCCAACTGTTCGATGGTGACCGGAAGATCGCGCAAGGGAAACGAAGCCACGCCGCTGGTGGCGAGATTAAATCTCGCGTGGCTGTGCATTTTCGCCCAGTGCATGTAATCGGAATATCGATGTCTCATAGGTCGGGTTGCGCCGGAATCGGCCGCGCACTGCGGCTCCAATACAAATATACCGGGATGCCGGCCAGCAGAATAATCAGACCGATGGCGGAGTTCGCCGGAAAAGTAGCTATCGTGGTAATGACGATAGCGGCGCAGGCCAGGACAAAAAGAGCTGTGGTGTAAGGGTGACCGGGCGCCAGATAAAGTCTCCGGAGTCGAGATCGGCTGTCTCCGCCGGAAAACAAAGAGCGATGCCGCGGTCAGGCCAAAGGAGATGAAATCGACGGAGATCACGTAGTTCAGAATCTGCTCATATCGCCCCGAGAGCGCAATCACGGTCGCGGTTACGCCCTGAAGAACGATAGCCACGACTGGCACTGCGGTCTTGGGCGACAGCCAGCCTACGCTTTTGAAGAAAAGACCGTCGCGAGCCATGGCGTAGTACACGCGCGGCGCGGTCAGAATTCCCTGGCTGAGAAAGCCCAGCGTGGAAACGGCGATGCCGAAGGCGATCCACCGCGCCCCGCGCTCTCCCAGGGCTTTGCGCATCACCGAGGATGCGGGAATCCGGGTAGCGGCCAGACCTTCTGGACCGAGGACGCGCACACAAACAAAGTTGACGGCAAGATAGAGGACCACGACACCGATCACGCCCATGACCAATCCACGAGACAGATCGCGCCGGGGATCACGCATCTCGCCGGCCACAAAGCTCGCGGTTTGCCATCCGCCATAAGCGAATGCGACCGGAATCATGGCCGCGCCGATCGCGCTGCCAAGCCCCAGAGAAACCGGACGGTCGAGCAGTGGCAGGGGATGCATCGCGCCTCCGCCCCAGGCGATTCCCGCCACCACCATCGCGGCGATGGCCGCGGCTTTCAGCAGCATGAGGGCGCTTTGCACGTTGCTTCCGGCGCGCACTCCAAAACAATTAATTGCGGTCAGGCCCAGCAGGGTTGCCGCGGCAATCGGTCCATCCCCGGCGGAGAGGCCGGTGATCTCGCGATAGTAGTGGCTGAAGGTGACAGCTACGGCGGCCATGCCTCCGGTCTGCGTCACCAGCAGCAGGACCCATCCGTAGATGAAAGCCACGGAGGGGTGATAGGCCTCGCGTAAATAAAGATATTGTCCGCCCGCGCCCGGCAGGCGGGACGCCAGCTCCGCCCAGATAAGGCGCCCAGCAGCGCCAAGCCGCCGCCCAGAAGCCAGACCCCGAGAATCAGAAAAGGAGTGTGCACTCGTAGCGCGACCACGTATGGATTAATGAAAATGCCGGAGCCGACAATGCCGCCCATGACGATCATGGTGGCGTCAAACACTCCGAGCAGTCGCCGCGGCTTGGCAGGTTCCAAGAGGCTGAGCTTTCGTAGGAAATAATCATCAAGCCGGCCGGAAAGCATCGAGGCGAACAGGCTTGACCGCGATCACCTTACCATACATTCAAATTAATCCAGAGTGCGGGCGAGCCCAGCTCCCAAACCTGGCATCTTCCCCTGCGACCAACGTTCTCCGAGTCAGGCCATCTGCGATGTGTCATGATTATGCCTCTTTTCTGGTAGTGGCCTAGTTCGGAAAGCTCCACTATGCTGGCGTCATCCTGAGGACTTCAGTCCCGAGGATCTCGCGCGCAGCGCCATTTGGCAGGAGGCGCATATCCGCTGCCGCTGGATCCTTCGCAAGCTCAGGATGAGCCATCCAAGCGCAGAAACTCGAACTGAGCCACTACCTTTTTTCCTCGAACCTCGGAGACTCATGAACGACGATCATGCCCCCCACTTTGATCTGCAAGCCGCCGCGAAACAAGTCATGCTGGCGAATGGATTCGAGCCGGACTTCCCTGCCGCAGTCTCCGCAGCAACTCGCGCAACTGAAGGCTCATCCGCCTGCGAGTCGCGGCGGGCGGCGATATTCGGGATCTGCGGCAACTGCTCTGGTCCTCGATCGACAATGACACCTCACGCGATCTCGACCAGGTCGAGGTGGCCGAGCGTTTGCCTGATGGCGGGATCAGGTGCTGGTGGGAATCGCCGATGTGGACGCTCTTCGTGCCCAAAGGCATCGCCCATTGATGACCACGCCGCGAAGGAAACTACCTCGGTCTACACCGGCATCAGAATCTTTCCGATGTTGCCGGAGGACCTTAGCACCGGCGCTTCCTCCCTGCTGGAAAATCAGGACAGGCTGGCGGTCGTGATCGAGTTCGTGGTGAGCCCGGATGGCGGCGTGAATTCCAGCCAGGTCTATCGGGCCTTGTTCGCAACCAGGCGCAGCTTGCTTATAACGCGGTCGGGGCCTGGCTTGAAAATAAAGGACCCGCGCCGCCAAAGGTCGCAGCCTCAACTACTTTGCAAGCGCAACTCAAACTGCAGGATGAAGCCGCGCAGGCGCTGAGGAATCAACGCTACCGGCAGGGCGCATTGAACATCGAAACCAGCGAAGTGAGCCCGGTCGTGCTCAATCAGCAGGTCGTTGACCTGGTGAATCAGCAGAAGAACCACGCCACCGAACTGATCGAAGACTTCATGATCGCCGCCAATGGCGTAGTGGCGCGCACTGCTGGAGAAAGTCTCGTCCCTGCGGCGCATCGTCAAGACGCCCGAGCGCTGGGACCGCATCGTGCAACTGGCCGCCGCGCAAAACGAAAAGCTTCCGGCACAGCCTGACTCCAAGGCCCTGAATGATTTCCTGCTCAAACGCAAGGCCGCCGACCCGGACCATTTTGCCGATCTGTCGCTGGCGGTGATCAAGCTGATCGGGCCGGGCGAATATGTTTTGGAGCGTCCCGGAGATCCCGGAGCAGGGCCACTTCGGCCTGGCGGTTCAGGATTACACCCACTCCACCGCGCCCAACCGGCGCTTCGCAGATCTCGTCACGCAGCGGCTGATCAAGGCGCAGCTTGCCGGCCAGGCCAGCTCCCTACTCCGACGACGAACTGGCGGGCATCGCCAGCAACTGCACGGTGAAAGGAAGATGCCGCCCGCAAGGTGGAGCGGGAAATGTCGAAACGGCATCGCCGCGGTTGCGATGAGCCGCAGGATCGGAGAAACATTTGACGCGATCGTCACCGGGGTTACGCCGCGGGGAACGTTTGTGCGGGTACTGACAGCCGCACGTCGAAGGCTTGCTGCTCCAGAGCCAAGGAGTCGACGTGGGAGACAAGTTGCGGGTCAAGCTGATGCGGACCGATGTCCAGCACGGGTACATCGACTTCGCTCGCGTGAACCCTGTCTCCAAGTGACAAGGCTTGCGCCGCTTATGCCGACTTCACTTATGCGACTGCGGGTCCGAGCTTTGTGAGTCGTGCCCGGGGTGGAGATGCAGGCGGGACAACAAGGAGTGGGGCCCGTAGAGGAATTCCAGCGCAACATTCTGGCCCACGTATCCCAGCATCACATAGTTGCCCATGCGAAAGCCGTCCTTCCAGCCATAGCGGCCGGGATACCATCCATAGACAGCGGTCATCGTGCCGGCATAAGGGGCCACCACCGCGGGAAAAGAGAAGACGCGATGGCCATCGTCGCCGCTGCGCGCTGTGACGCTCGAAACCACGGCATGGCTCAAGCGCGGAAAAAATCCCTTGCACTCGCAGCGGTAGTAAATTGTGTCCTCGCGAAAAGCTTCGGCGAGGGCGTAGCGCGTCGTGGTGGCTACAGTCGCGATCGCAATATTTGACCCGAATCGCTTGCCGAAGCCCGATGCGCCCTGTCCCCACTCCGGCGGGGCACTCTGCGCCTGGTTGACGCCGGCCACTACCGCGGCGCCCACGAGGGGATATGGACCGAAAGCGTCGACAAAATAGTTGCGCAGCTTGGTCTTCTCCGTCGGGCGAGTGTAGGTACGATTTGGATACGGGAGTGACGGAGTTGCCGAGCCAGCAGCCGGGGTCGGGGAGGCTTCGGAATAAGCTGGCGATTGCGCCTGGGCCGGCCGTGCAAGGGTGGCGAGTACGGCGACTGCAAATGGCAGAACAATGAGCCGGTGCATCTTCATATCACGGATTCTCCCTGGTTCACCGTCGAGCGGCTATTCTGTCGGCGGCTTGCGCTCGGCCGGAATCGCCAGAGCTTCCGCTGGCGTCAGGCGAGAGCGATCGCAATAACCGTAACCCTTCAGACAAGCCCGGTAGTTCCGCTGCTGTTCACTGTCAGCCAGCATTTTGGTTTCGGAGGGGGTCAACTTTGAGTAGTCACAAGTCTCCCCGCCGCTCTTGCACTCAGAAATATTACGCTGATGTTCAGCTGCTGCAGCTTGGGCGGCTTCCAGCGGAGTGAGCTTGGAATGGTCGCACTCGTTCGAGCCATTCTGACAATGCTGGGCGTTGCGCCGGTGCTCTGCGGTGGTCACTTCGTTCGTTTCCACGGCAGTCAGCTTGGAATGATCGCATAGCCCGGAACCATTCTTACAGTCGGATGTGTTGAGCTGTTGCCTAGCCAGGTTCGCTTCCGTGGCTTCGGCCGGGGTCAGCTTGGAGGGATCGCATGCCCCGACTCCGTCCTTGCAGTCGGCGAGGTTGCGCTGCCGCTCCGCCAGGGACGAATCGTGCGCTTCCGACTGCGTCAGTTTGGATTTGTCGCAGGAGTGCAGGCCATCCTTACACTCCGAGACATTGCGCTGATGATCAGCTACGGCCAATGCAGTCGTTTCCCGCAGGGTAAGTTTCGAGCGGTCGCAAGGTTCGATACCGTTCCTGCAATTCACAACATTGCGCTCGTGGACGGAGCGAGCAACCTCGGCGGCTTGCGCTGCGGTCAGGATGGAGTGATTGCAGGTTTCGCGCCCGGCGTTGCAGGCCGAGAGGTTCTGCGCGGACTCGTTGTGCGCAGGATCGTTGTGTGCGGGGTCGTTGTGTGCGGGAACCTTGGGCGCAGCTTCAGTCTGTGCCGGAGCAGCCTGCACTGGATCCTTGGCCTGAGCTGATAGCAGAGTGGGCCAGAGGCTGAGAACGGCCAATAAAATTAAACAGGGCTTCCCTATTCTGACTTTCATATATGTCCATTTCTCCGGACGATCCATCAAGTCAGTATCGAGGCCCGTGGTTAAAAGTCACAGTAGCGCCGGCCGGAACTGCGATGGCAGTCCCGGCCGGCCACGAATCTGGCTCGCTGACAACTGTTTGACGCAATTACTTGTTGTCTTCGTTACTTCCGCGATCGTGCGCTGCTGGCCTGCGTCCGACACGGCCTTCATGAATGCGTCCGCGCTTCGGGGTGTTGACACTTTGCCCGAAAGAATGTTGCGGAACATCATGTGCTTGCCGTAGATGGCGCGCGTGGAGTCGTTATCCTGCTCCACGACTGCGCCTTCCAGGGTCAAGCCGGCGAACACGCCCTTGGAGCGCGAGTAGGTCAGCATTTCCGTGTTCATCTTCCAGTCGGTTCCGGCGGAAGCATGACGGCCAACCGGGCCCGCCGCAACCGATCCTTCGCCGGTGAGTTCGAACTTGCTGGAGAGCAGATGCTGGAATCCCTGATCGTTCATGACCAGCATGACCAGGTCCACGCCTTCGACTCCGATCTGCAATCCCCAACTCCCGCCGCCAACCGAAACAAATGCCGGCGCGCTCCAGCCCTCAGCCGTACGGCAGGAAGCCACGCCGCGTCCGTGCTTGCCGCCGAAAATGAAGCCGCCCTTGATCAGGTCGGGCACCACCAGGATGCACTTTGCATTGCTCAACACTTCTTCCGGGATGCCTTTGTCGGGGGTCGCCATGATCGGCGTGCAGAACGTCGACGGACTATTGCAGGCGGTCCACCGTATCTTCGCGGGCCGAGCCCGCCAACGCGTAGGTTCCAGCCAGACCCATCAAGCCCATCAACAGCAGTGAAATTGTCTTTTTCATGAATTGTTCCTTTCAGATTGCGGAACTAAGAGGAGAAAACTTCAGATGGGCTGACTTAGTTCAGAGGACCTGAAAGAGAGAGAAGAAGTGCTCGTCTCCACCATCATGATCGCTCAGGCCTGAAGGAATAGCTGGTCTGAATTGCTCACTTGCCCCCGGCCTCGCGCACAGTCGGGAGTGATAGTCCTTTTTCGGGACTGCTGTTTCCCGGGTGGATTTGAGCAATGTTGTACATCATGGCTGGGGGTTCTATGTCATTGTGGGCGGGTTGAAAACGCAAAGGTTTCGCGCAAGTGCGCAAATGGAGATACACCATGCTTTGGACAATTTTCGTTGTGATTCTGGTGATGTGGCTCTTAGGTTTCAGCCTGCACGTGGGCGGCGGACTGATCCACCTACTACTGGTTGTGGCGTTGATATTCCTGGTCATCAACCTGGTGAGCGGTCGCAGGATTGCTTAAGGACTGCCTCGTGGCAGGGCGACGGGCTGAGCGTTTCGCGCTTCCAGCATCGCATCTACTTATGTTGGAAGAGGACGCGAAGGTTACTCATCGCCGCCCTCAGCATTCGCATGATCGCCTCGCCGGCGTTTTCCGCGCGGGCAACTTTGGCGGCAGACAGCTCGCGATTGAGATGAGTCTTGGTCGAGGGATGTCCTGTGCTGAGCTTGCACCGCTCTTTGGGCTTGGCTCCGCACATGGGGCAGCGGACGGACAATATCTGTCCCAACGTGAGTTTCCCGGGTTTCACAACAACATTATTCAACATTGCTGATTTGAGAGATGGTCAATCTTGCTCGCTTGAGATTTCAGTGGAACCGAAACGGGACCGCAGCCGGAACTGATCACTCTCC